>NZ_JAHQZT010000009.1 GCF_019061305.1 Marinobacterium weihaiense | reverse complement strand
TAGTGTGGGGCTTCCCCATGTGAGAGTAGGTCATCGCCAAGCATTTATTCAGTGAAAACCCCGGTCTCGTTGAGATCGGGGTTTTTGCGTTTGGGCTTCTGCTCCGGCTACTGCCACGGTGCGTAACAACCAGGGTCTTGTCGCTTGTCACACGCGCCTACCTGTCAGAAGGTCTGGGGATGGTCCTACCGTGTGTCTAAGGGTAAGATGCAGACCATGTCTTTGTTGTTAAATGCACCGGGAAATGCAGATGTATACAGAAGATGATGTCCGTCGTCTGACTTGGCAGTGCCGTCGTGGCATGCTGGAGTTGGATGTATTGTTTGTGCCTTTCATGCAGGAAGCTTTCCGTGATCTGCCACTGGAAGATCAGGAGCGCTTTGTAAAGCTGTTGGACTGTGAAGATCAAGATCTGTTTGTATGGTTCATGCAGCGTGAAGAACCGGCCGATCCTGACCATAAGCGGATTGTGGACCTGATCCTTGAACGCGTTCAGCCCGATTGAGGTGCATGTGCGCAGTGGCGACAGGCCGTTGCGCATTCTATACCTGTTGACGTTTTCCATCGGCATACTGGCTCTGGCTGGTATGCCGATGGAAAGTGATCGCAAATGGCTGTCCTTGATCAGCTATGTGATGACAGGAGGTTTGATTTGCCGGCTGCAGTTGAGAAAGTGCCGGGAGGACCGCATCATGAGCCTGAATTGGGATGTGGAGCACAGAATGATGTCGGTGCTGACGGGCTCCGGTCAGTGGGTACCCGTTGATGAAATTTGTCGATCTCTTTCCATTCCTGGCATTGTGCAATTGCTTGTTGTGCAGCGTCGGGACAGAGGACTTCCCTGCTGGCTCTGGCTGACTCCTTATTGCCTCTCACCAGACTCTGCCCGGCGTCTGCACGTGGCCATCACTTTGGCTGCTCCTCTCGCACCGCCCCCGGCCACTGAAAATTGACCGGTGCCAAGATTGTGTCCCGGCGCTCCTGTGATGCGGCCGGGTAATCCAGCGTGTAGTGAAGGCCACGGCTTTCCTTGCGGCCGATAGCGCTGCGAATAATCAATTCAGCAACGGTGGCCAGGTTGCGCAGCTCGATCAGGTCGGCACCGATACGGTAATTGCTGTAATACTCAGCAATTTCCTGCAACAGAAGTTCGATACGATGCTGTGCCCGCTGCAGGCGCTTGGTTGTGCGCACGATGCCGACATAGTCCCACATGAAGCGTCGCAGCTCATCCCAGTTGTGTGAAATGATAACGTCCTCGTCTGAATTGGTGACCAGCGATTCATCCCACTGGGGAATTTCGACCTGCTCCCGTGCGTTGGCACCGGTTTCCCGGGTGATGGCATCCGCTGCGGCCATACCGAGCACGATGCACTCCAGTAGTGAGTTGGAGGCTAGACGGTTGGCGCCATGTAAACCGGTAAAAGCCGTTTCACCAATGGCATACAGGCCATCCAGGTCCGTTCTGCCATGTTCATCTGTCATCACGCCGCCACAGGTGTAGTGAGCCGCAGGCACGACCGGAATCGGATCACGGGTGATGTCGATGCCATACTCCAGGCAGCGCTGATGGATGGTGGGGAAGTGCTCGCGGATAAAACCTGCTGGCCGGTGTGAAATATCCAGATAAACGCAGTCACATCCCAGGCGCTTCATTTCATGGTCGATGGCGCGTGCCACGATATCCCGGGGAGCGAGTTCGGCGCGCTCGTCAAAGTCGGGCATGAAACGGGTACCGTCCGGCAGCAGCAGCCGTCCTCCCTCGCCACGCACCGCTTCACTGATCAGGAATGATTTAGCCTGCGGGTGATACAGGCAGGTTGGATGGAACTGGTTGAATTCCATGTTGGCTACACGGCAGCCGGCACGCCAGGCCATGGCGATGCCATCGCCGGTAGAGCCGTCACTGTTGCTGGTATACAGGTAAGCCTTGGCTGCACCGCCAGTGGCCAATACGATCTGCCCGGCTCGGAAGGCCTGTACGTGACCGGTATGCTTGTTCAGGACATAAGCACCCATGCAGCGGTTGTTTGGCAGGCGCAGTTTGCGCCGGGTGATCAGGTCAATGGCAACGTGCTGGTCCAGTAGCGTGATGTTGCTAGCGGACCGTGCCCGTTGCAGCAGAATTTCATGAACCGCCCGGCCGGTTGCGTCCGCGGCGTGGATGATACGACGGCTTGAGTGGCCGCCTTCCTGCGTCAAGTGATAGTGGTCGCCTTCACGTGTAAAGGGTACGCCCTGGTCGATCAGCCACTGTATGCCGGCGGCTCCCTGTTCAACGATATGCTCTACGGCACCGGGTCTGCTCAGGTGAGCGCCTGCAACCAGCGTATCGTGGATATGATCCTGACAGCTGTCTGACGGATCCAGGACGGCCGCAATGCCGCCTTGTGCCATCCAGGTCGATCCACTTTCAAAGGAGGCCTTGCTTAGAACGGCAACACGGGTAGAGGAAGGCAGCTGCAGGGCTAGCGTCAGACCGGCTGCGCCGCTACCGATGACCAGTACATCGTAATCCAGAGGGGTGCCTTGGCTAGAGCTCATATTCACATTCCGTACGTTTGCTGCGATCTATTATGGGGGCTCAAACCGATGAGTGTAAGCCTGACAACCAACTAATTTTTCGGGAACTTAAGTCAGGGTACAGGTTCTTACCATTGCGTGCCTGCTGTAGACATGAGGTTGCAATGGATTAGGTCGGCGTTACATACTGCATCGATTTGAATAAGCCCCTTGTGGTTCCTGCAGGGGATGATAGTCGCAGTGACTTAATTAAGGATACCGAGTGTCTAACGAGAGTCAGGCAGCCAGTGATCAGGTACTGGTCAAGCGTGTACAGGCGGGCGATAAACACGCCTTCGATCTTCTGGTCAAGCAGTACCAACACAAGATCATCGGGCTGATCGGCCGCTATGTATACGACCAGCACGAAGCGATGGATGTTGCCCAGGAGGCATTTATAAAGGCCTACCGGGCGCTGCCGGGCTTTCGTGGTGACAGTGCCTTTTATACCTGGCTGTATCGCATTGCGATCAATACGGCCAAAAACCATCTGGTATCGCGCAGTCGGCGGCCACCGGATGTTGACGTTGATGTGGACGATGCGCAGTACATCGGCAATGAGTCAGAGTTGCGAGATCTGGATACGCCAGAGCGTTCACTGTATCGAGATGAGCTCGAGCGGGTGGTTAAGACGACACTGGATCGTCTGCCAGAAGACCTGAGAGTGGCGCTCACTTTGCGCGAGTTCGAGGGAATGAGCTATGAGGACATTGCCAATGTGATGGAGTGTCCCGTCGGTACCGTCAGGTCGAGGATCTTCCGAGCACGAGAGGCGATCGACAAGGAGATCGCCCCTCTGCTCGCCAATTAATCGAGTTGAAAGATGTTTGCCCTTATGGCACTCGAGGAATAGCCATGCATAAAGCTAACGAATCCATCTCCGCACTTATGGACGGTGAGGTTGGCGAATTTGAATTGCGCCGTACACTGGAGCAGATTCAACACACCCCTGAACTTAGACAGCAGTGGCGTCGCTATCAGGTGGCTCGTAGCAGCCTCAAAGGCGAAGCCCAGTCTCAGGTAAGCATCGACATCAGCGGTGCGGTTATGTCGGCCTTGGAACAGGAGCCCAGCTATCACGTATCGGCCTATGATGCCCCGGCCACGCCCGCCCGCCGCAGTGCTGTCAGCCGCTGGTGGCGCTCGGTCAGCAGTATGGCGGTGGCGGCTTCGGTCACGGCCGTGGTTATTCTCGGGGCCGGTAACTTCTCCGATGCGCCCTCGCCGGCGCCGGGCTTTGCCCTGCCGGCCGGCGATGCATCCCAAGATCTCCTGCGCACCCGACTGGGCGGCAGTGCACCGGTTTTGCCGCAATATGAGTCTGCGGATGTGATACGGCTATCTGATGGACTGAAGAAATATATTGATCAGCACCAGCATTTGATCAGTGCCCAGCGCGCCCCTCAGTGGAGCACGCGCTGGATGCCGGAAGGCTACTCTATCGTGCGCCATGAGTTGCTCCCGCACGGCGAGGTTATGGTATTTGCCAATGGCCGTGACGCCTTTTCGGTTAGCGTGGAAGAGTTGGGGCACCAGAGCCTTCCTGAAGGTGTCGCCCAGGCGGATGGCTACATTGCGGTTGGCAAGCAGCGTGGCGAGCACTTCGTCACCGTGGTCGGTGATGTCCCTCTGATGATTGCCGATCGTATCGCCAGTGCCGTGCAGCCCGAGCGCTAATCCATGATTGAAGAGCTTGCCGTCGTCAGTGCCATTGGGCACGACGGCGTGCGCGTCATAGCGGCGCGCAACAGCGCCTGTGCCCAGTGTGCCAGCAAATCGAACTGTGCCACTGGCGTGCTGTCCGAGTGGAGAGAAGGCAAAACGGTTGAGATTGATGTCGACAACCCGGATGCCATTCTCGTTTCCCCCGGACAGCAGGTGATGATCGGGCTTGAAGAGGGCAGTCTGATGCGCGCATCACTGCTGTTGTATCTGCTGCCGCTGGCTCTGCTGATTTTGGGTGCCCTGGTTGGCAGCGGGTTTGCCTGGCCCGAGTGGCAGCAGGTGCTGTTGTCACTGGGACTGATGATGATCGGTTTTATAATGGCTCGGCGCTGGAGTAGCGGACGCATGACAGGCAAACGCTATCAGCCGGTATTGCTCAGAACTCTGTGAACAGAAAGGTGACTTTAATGAAGCGCATTAAATTCAGTCTTGTTCTTGTGTTTGCCTGCCTGCTGGCGCCTTTGGCCCACGCAGCAGCGTTGCCGGATTTCACCGAACTGGTTGAGGAAGCCTCGCCAGCAGTCGTTAACATCAGCACGGTGCAGAAGCAGGATGGCGGACGCATTTCCACGCCATTCGGTCAGTTTCATGGCCCCAACGGCGAGGACATTCCCGAGATTTTCCGTCATTTCTTCCGTGATATGCCCCAGTTTCGTGAGCGCCCACACAAGGCGCCTCAATCACTGGGTTCTGGCTTCATCATCTCGCGTGACGGCTTCATTCTGACCAATCACCATGTCATTAAGGACGCCGACCAGATCATGGTGCGCTTGAACGATCGGCGAGAACTGGAAGCGCAGGTGGTAGGGTCCGACCAGCGAACCGATGTGGCGTTGCTGAAGATCGATGCCGACAACCTGCCGGTGGTTCGTCTGGGACAATCTGATGAGCTCAAGGTGGGCGAATGGGTGCTGGCCATCGGTTCTCCCTTTGGATTCGATCACAGTGTCACTGCCGGTATCGTCAGTGCCACCGAGCGCGCCCTGGCCAATGAAAACTATGTCCCCTTCATTCAGACCGATGTTGCCATCAACCCCGGCAATTCTGGTGGCCCCTTGTTCAATCTGGAAGGGGAAGTGGTTGGCATCAACTCGCAGATTTACACCCGCTCTGGCGGCTTCATGGGGCTTTCATTTGCCATCCCGATCGATGTGGCCCTGGAGGTCTCCGAACAGCTCAAAGGGCAGGGCTTTGTCGAGCGTGGCTGGCTGGGCGTGATCATTCAGGAAGTGAATCGTGATCTGGCCGAATCCTTCGGTCTGCGCAAGCCTGCCGGTGCCCTGATTGCCAAGGTATTGCCGGATAGCCCGGCCGGTGCGGCCGGTTTGCAGGAAGGTGATATCATCCTGTCCTTCAATGATCATGCGGTCACCTTGTCATCTGACCTGCCGCCGCTGGTCGGGCGCGTCAAGCCGGGCGAGACGGCTGAGGTGGAAGTTATTCGTCAGGGCCGTCGCCAAACCATTGATGTCACCATCGGGCGCTTGCCGGACGAGAATGTCCAGGCTGCCGTGCCGGCAGAGGAGCCGGTGGAGACCAGTCGTCTGGGGCTGGTCGTGGCACCGCTGCCGGAAGAACTGCAGGAAAAGTGGAACTTGCGCTCCGGCGTTATTGTCGAGCGGGTTGAGGAAGGCGCGGGTGCACGCGCCGGCCTGAGCCGTGGCGATGTCATTACCATGCTCAACGGCGAGCGAGTGGAAACCCTGGAGCAATTCAAGCGCATTGTGGCCGATTTGCCGGACAAGCGATCGGTGCCGGTGCGCATCGTGCGCCGGGGCAGTCCGCTGTTCATTGCGCTGAAACCAAACTGAGTATTGTATCAAGGGGGCTTTGGCCCCCTTGTTTATTGTGGGGGAAGGGGAGCCGGTTCTGATGACCTGCTACCCCTTCTTGCGTTAAACTGCGTGCTTCTTATTAACCTGTTTTCAGCTGGAGTCGGGTAGCCCTATCGTGAGTAACCTGAATCATATTCGTAATTTCTCGATCATCGCCCATATCGACCATGGCAAATCCACCCTGTCGGATCGCATTATCCAAACCTGCGGCGGGCTGTCGGACCGTGAGATGGCGGCTCAGGTACTCGACTCTATGGAGCTGGAGCGTGAGCGCGGCATTACCATCAAGGCTCAGAGTGTCACGCTGGATTACCATGCCAAAGACGGCAACACTTACCAGCTGAACTTCATCGACACCCCGGGGCATGTGGACTTCTCCTACGAAGTGTCTCGCTCGCTGTTTGCCTGTGAAGGTGCGCTATTGGTCGTTGACGCCGCTCAGGGGGTTGAAGCCCAGTCGGTCGCCAACTGCTACACCGCCATCGAGCAGGAGCTGGAAGTACTGCCAGTGCTGAACAAAATGGATCTGCCGCAGGCAGACCCCGATCGCGTGCGCCAGGAAATCGAGGAAGTGATCGGCATAGATGCGACCGAAGCCATCGCCTGCTCAGCTAAAACCGGCATGGGAATTGAGGATGTGCTGGAAGCGCTGGTGCGTGTTATACCGCCGCCGGAAGGTGATGTGGATGCACCGTTGCAGGCGCTGATCATCGACTCCTGGTTTGACAACTACCTGGGCGTGGTATCGTTGGTGCGTGTCAAACAGGGCACGTTGAACAAGAAAGACAAAATCATCATGAAGTCTACCGGTCAAGCACACCAGGTCGATTCGGTTGGCATTTTTACGCCCAAGCGCAAGGAAACCGGCGTACTGCGTGCTGGTGAAGTCGGCTTTGTGGTTGCAGGTATCAAGGATATCCACGGTGCTCCCGTAGGTGACACCCTGGTGCCCGCCAAACAACCGGATGTGGAAAGCCTGCCGGGCTTCCAGAAGGTTCAGCCGCAGGTCTATGCCGGCCTGTTCCCGGTCAGTGCCGATGATTACGAAGATTTCCGTGATGCATTGGAAAAGCTGACCCTGAACGACGCATCCCTGTTCTATGAACCGGAAAGTTCCGACGCACTCGGGTTCGGTTTCCGCTGTGGCTTCCTGGGTATGCTGCATATGGAGATCATCCAGGAGCGTCTGGAGCGCGAATACGACATGGATCTGGTAACCACCGCGCCAACCGTGGTGTACGAGATCGAGCTTAACAACGGTGATGTCGTCTACATCGATAGCCCCTCCAAGCTACCGGACCCTGGATCCATCCGCGAAATGCGCGAGCCGATCGTGCTGGCCAATATTCTGGTACCGGAAGAGTATTTGGGTCAGGTCATCGGCCTGTGTGTGGAAAAGCGTGGTGTGCAGAAAAACATGCACTTTGTCGGCAAGCAGGTACAGGTCACCTACGAGCTGCCGATGGCGGAAGTCGTACTGGATTTCTTCGACCGCCTCAAGTCGGTCAGTCGCGGCTACGCCTCGCTGGAGTACAACTTCCAGCGCTTTGAAGCCGCCAAGCTGGTGCGCATGGATATTCTTATCAACGGTGAACGCGTGGATGCGCTGGCGGTGATACTGCACCGTGACAATGCCGAATACCGCGGTCGTCAGTTGTGTGAAAAGATGAAAGAGCTGATTCCGCGACAGATGTTCGATGTGGCCATTCAGGCGGCACTGGGCGGTAAGGTTATCGCCCGTACCACCGTCAAGGCGCTGCGCAAGAATGTAACCGCCAAGTGTTACGGCGGTGACGTTAGCCGCAAGAAGAAACTGTTGGCGAAACAGAAGGAAGGCAAAAAGCGCATGAAGCAGGTGGGCCGTGTGGAAATTCCGCAGGACGCTTTCCTGGCCGTGCTTAAGGTCGACAGTTAAGGCGTAGCAAACATGAACCTGGATTTTTCACTGATACTGGTACTGGTGACCGCGCTCACCGGCGTACTTTGGCTACTGGACCATTTGGTGTTCGCGCCCAAGCGTCGTCTGGCATTGCAGGCTGCCGAGGAGCAGGCTGAGCACGCGCTACCGGAGCCACAGCGCAAGGCGCTGCTGCGGCAGCCGGGCTGGGCGGACACCTCGCGTTCAATGTTTCCGGTGCTGCTGGCGGTGCTGGTGTTGCGCTCCTTCCTCTATGAGCCGTTCCAGATTCCGTCTGGGTCCATGCTGCCGACCCTGAAAATCGGTGATTTCATCCTGGTCAACAAGTATCACTACGGCCTGCGCCTGCCGGTGGTGAATACCCGAATCCTTGCCAACCATGATCCGCAGCATGGAGATGTCATCGTCTTCCGCTATCCTGAAGACACCAGCATCAACTTTATCAAGCGAGTGGTCGGCGTGCCGGGGGATACCATCACCTACCGTGACAAGATTCTCTACGTGAATGGCGTGCCCCAGCAGCAAACGCTGCTGGCCAAGCTGCCGCCGGCACGGCCGCAGCAACTGTTGCTGAACGAGGCGCTGGCCGGAGAGCCACACCGGATCTACCGTGATGTCCACGGTCCGGTGATCGATGGCAGCTGGGAAGTACCGCCAGGGCACTATTTCGTGCTGGGCGATAACCGTGATAACAGCAAGGACAGCCGTTACTGGGGCTTTGTGCCGGAAGAGTTGCTGGTTGGCAAAGCCACCGCAGTATGGATGCATTGGGAGGGGCTGTTCAGCCTGCCCGACTTCAGTGATGTTCGTCGCATAAACTAGAGGATGGATTGCATGGATAAAGGCGTTGCACACTTTCAACGAGGCGCTTCATTTACCTCGACCCTGATCGGTCTGATCGTGGCGGGTATCTTCTTCGCCGTCGGTTTCAAGCTGTTTTCGCCCTACTGGGATCACGCCACGATCAACTCGATCGTCAAGGCGGCCAGTGAGGATCCGGATGAACTGTCCAAGTCTCTGCGTGAGCTGCGCCGAGACATGGACAAGAAGTTTTACATCAACCAGGTCGAGCTGCCCGAAAAGGACTCGCTCAAGATCCGTCTTGAAGAAGGCGTGATGTATTTTGACCTGGTCTATGAAGTTCGCGTGCCGATGTTCTACAACGTCGATGCACTGGTCATGTTTGAAGAACACTACGAAGCTATAAAACCTTGATTAAACCTGCTGCTGAACTGGCCCGTAAACTGGGCAACCCCTGTACCGACTCCGAGCTTTTCGAGCTGGCGCTGACTCACCGCAGCTGCGGCAAGCGCAACAACGAAAGGCTCGAATTTCTGGGTGATGCCATCCTGAGCTTTGTCATCGCCGACGATCTGTATACCCGCTTTCCGGCTGCCCGTGAGGGGCAGATGAGCCGCCTGCGTTCGCGGGTTGTAAAAGGTGAAACACTGGCCAAGATCGCGCGTGAAATGCAGCTGGGCGATTATTTGCGCCTGGGCTCGGGCGAGCTCAAAAGCGGTGGCTACCGCCGTGACTCCATTTTGGCGGACAGCGTGGAAGCGATCATCGGTGCCGTCTATCTGGATCAGGGTGTGGAGGCGGCCCGCGCATTCATCCTGCATTGGTTTGCTGGCCACCTGGATCAGCTGGATCTGAATGTCTCGCTCAAGGATGCCAAGACCCGCCTGCAGGAATTTCTGCAGTCCCGCCGTGCCGAGTTGCCGCATTATGAACTGATTTCGGTCGAAGGTGATCCGCACGACCAGACGTTCCACATCCGCTGTCAGATCGCACTGCTGGATGAACCGACGGAAGGGCATGGCAGCAGCCGACGCCAGGCCGAACAGGAAGCGGCTCGCAAGGCGCTGACAACCCTTGGACAGGAGACAGGCGCATGAGCGAACCTATCCAGCGCTGCGGCTACGTAGCGATAGTGGGCCGCCCCAACGTGGGTAAATCGACCCTGCTCAACCATATTCTGGGGCAAAAGCTGAGCATTACCTCGCGCAAGCCGCAGACCACGCGCCACCAGATTCTCGGTATCCACACCGAAGGTGACCTGCAAGTGGTGTACGTGGATACGCCGGGGCTGCACAAGGATGACAAGGGCAAGGCACTGAACCGGTTCATGAACCGAACCGCCTCAGAAGCCTTGCGCCATGTCGACCTGGTGGTTTTCATCGTCGACCGAACAGCTTGGACCGAAGAAGACCAGATCGTGCTCGACAAGCTGGAACACGTGCGTTGTCCGGTGATTCTGGCCGTCAACAAAGTGGATCAGCTCAAGGACAAGGATGCATTGCTGCCGCAGCTGGACCTGCTGGCCGGCAAGCGTCACTTCGATGCCATCATCCCGATTTCAGCCCAGAAGGGCCATAACGTCGAGCGCCTCCAGCGTGAGGTGGAGCAGCGCATCCCCGAAGGCGTGCACCTGTTCCCGGAAGATCAGATCACCGACCGCAGTTCGCGTTTCGTGGCGGCCGAACTGGTCCGCGAGAAACTGATGCGCAACCTGGGGGACGAAGTGCCCTACGGTACCACCGTGGAAATCGAAGAATTCAGCCACAATGGCCGCATTCTCAATATCAGTGCGCTGATCCTGGTGGAACGTGAAGGGCAGAAGCGCATTGTTATCGGCGATGCGGGGGCTGTCATCAAGACCATTGGCCGCGATGCCCGTCTGGACATGGAAAAGATGTTCGACACCAAGGTGATGCTCAACCTCTGGGTCAAGGTCAAGCGCGGCTGGTCCGACAATGAGCGTGCACTGCAGAGCCTGGGCTACCGGCACGAGTGATGACGCAACGCGTCGATGCGGCTGCCGCCTATGTCCTGCATGCGCGCCCGTACCGCGAGACCAGTCTGCTGGTTGACCTGCTCACCCTGGAGCATGGCCTGGTTAGTGTGGTGGCACGTGGCGCTCGTCGTCCCGGTGCGCGGCTGCGCTCGACCCTGCAGCCCTTTCAGCTGCTGCAGGTTGGCTGGCAGGGGCGCAGCGAACTGAAAAACCTGCGCTCGGCCGAGGCCACTGAGGTCGGCGCCATGCTGCAGGGACGGTCGCTGCTGTGCGGTCTGTATCTGAATGAGCTGGTGCAGCGTCTGCTGGAACCCCTGGATCCCCATCCCCGCCTGTTCGTGCTGTTCCGTTATGCCCTGAACGAACTCAGACAGGGCGCCGATGTGGAAGGCGCCCTGCGCACCTTTGAACGTCAGCTGCTGGAACAGCTCGGATTTGCACTCGACTGCTCTGCCGTGCAACCGGAACACGTATACGACTGGCACGCCGGCAGTGGTCTGGTAGCGAGCCGCGGGGCGCGGGGCATCCCCGGTACTCACCTGCTGGCGATCGAGCAGGACTGCTATGATGATCTTGCCGTGCGGCGCAGCGCCAAGTACCTGATGCGCCTGCGTCTGGCCGAGCTGCTGGGCGAACGCCCCCTGCGCAGCCGTGAACTTTTCTTGAAACGCAAAGGAGCGTAAGGATGACTCATCCCAACCGTCTGCTGTTAGGCGTCAATATTGACCACATCGCGACGCTGCGACAGGCACGCGGCACCCGTTACCCTGACCCGGTCCAGGCGGCTGCGCTGGCGGAAGACGCGGGGGCGGACGGTATCACCGTGCACCTGCGTGAAGACCGCCGCCACATTCAGGACCGTGACATCGAGCTGCTGGCGCAGACCTTGCAGACCCGCATGAACCTGGAAATGGCGGTTACGGAAGAGATGTTGGCGTTGGCCGAGCGTATTCGTCCGCCCCATGTTTGCCTGGTGCCGGAAAAGCGTGAGGAACTGACCACCGAAGGCGGTCTGGACGTAATCGGGCAGGAAGCGCAGATCCGTGCCGCCTGCGAGCGTCTGGCGGCAATCGGCTGTGAAGTCTCCCTGTTCATTGACCCTGAACCGGCCCAGATCGATGCTGCCGTTCGCTGTGGCGCTCCGGTGATCGAGTTGCATACCGGCAACTATGCTGATGCCGATACGCCGGTGGCTTGCAGTGAAGAGCTGGAGCGGCTGAAGCTGGCGTCACGTCATGCCTGGCAGCAGGGGCTGGTGGTCAACGCCGGCCATGGTCTGCACTACCATAATGTGGAGCCGGTGGCCGAGATCCCGGAGATGAACGAACTCAATATCGGTCATGGCATCATTGCACGGGCCGTACTGGTTGGCCTGAAGCCGGCGGTACAGGAAATGCGTGACTTGATGATGCAGGTGCAGCAGCGGGTGCAGTCACAGCGAGATGCTATTCGCTCATGATCGTTGGCATTGGCACCGACCTGCTGGAAATCGCGCGCATCGAGCAGGCGCTGGCACGCACGCCGCGTCTGCCCGCGCGCATCCTCACGCCGACTGAGCTTGGCGCTTATGCCCGGCATCCCCGCCCGGTATTGTTTCTGGCCAAGCGCTTTGCCGCCAAGGAAGCGGCCGTCAAGGCGCTAGGCACCGGCATTGGGCGCGGCATCAGCTGGCAGCATTTTGCCGTCAACCATGACCCCCTGGGGCGTCCGTTGCTGCAGGTGCAGGGGGCTGCCGCGGAGCATGCGCAAGCGCTGGGGATAACGGACTGGCATTTGAGCTATACGGATGAGCGTGCCTATGTGTCGGCCTTCGTGATTGCCGAAGGGCGTTGAGATTGTGTGCTCGCAATCAGACTGATATTATTCCGACCATAACAGTCGGGAATAAATAACCCTTTTCTTATAGCCTCATAGCTCCATCGCGGAAGTATTGCGGAGTCATCATGTCCATCGAATATCCTACGATTGCTGATTATGTCGGCCATACGCCTCTGGTCCGCCTGCAGCGCCTGCCGGTGCCCAACGGCAATACCATCCTGTGCAAGCTGGAAGGCAATAACCCGGCCGGATCGGTGAAAGACCGGCCCGCCCTCAGCATGATCAGTCTGGCAGAAGCGCGCGGTGATATTCAGCCGGGCGACTGCCTGATCGAAGCGACCTCGGGCAACACCGGGATCGCACTGGCCATGGCTGCCGCCATCAAGGGTTACCGCATGAAACTGATTATGCCCGCCAACATGAGTGCCGAGCGCAAGGCGGCCATGACCGCCTACGGCGCCGAACTGATCGAAGTGACTCAGCAAGAAGGCATGGAGCGTGCGCGGGACTTGGCCCTTGAGATGCAGGCTGCCGGTGAGGGCAAGGTACTGGATCAGTTCTCCAATCTGGACAATCCCGAAGCGCATTACACCGGCACCGGCCCCGAGATCTGGCAGCAGACACAGGGTACCGTCACCCATTTTGTCAGCTCCATGGGGACCACCGGGACCATCATGGGCGTGTCCCGTTATCTGAAAGAGCAGAACCCCGAGGTCTGCATCGTCGGCCTGCAGCCGCAGGAAGGCTCACAGATTCCGGGTATCCGCCGCTGGCCCGAAGCCTACTTGCCACAGATTTTTGAACGCAGCCGGGTGGATGAAGTGATCGATATCAGCCAGCAGGATGCGGAAAATACCATGCGAGCGCTGGCGCGCGAAGAGGGTATCTTCTGTGGTGTTTCTTCCGGCGGATCGGTCGCCGGTGCCCTGCAGTTGGCACAGCGAGTCAGGAATGCGACCATTGTCTGCATCATCTGCGACCGCGGTGATCGCTATCTCTCGACCGGTGTTTTCAACGCCTGATCAACCCGGGGCCCGACCGGCCAGTGCTCGCACTGGACCGGCTAAGGGACTAGAATATGGGCCCATCACGAACACCGGGGCTGTATCAACCGGCCGACCCGGGTGTTCGGCAATCGTCGCCGGAGGCAACACAGGAGTGGCTTAGGCCATGGTGAAGGTTCGAGAAGACCACCCGATACGAGAAGATGGCACCGTTGATCTGGATCTCTGGCTGCTGCGCTTGCAGCAGCAGGTAGACGTTGAAGACGTTGAACAGATCCGGCAAGCGTGTCTGCTGGCCAAGCAGGCACGTGCCGCCGTTGCCGAGTCGGATGACGACTGGGCACAGAATACCGTTGGCAGTTTCCGCACCGGGCTCGAGATGGCTCAGATCCTGGCGGAGCTGCAGCAAGACCAGGAAACCCTGGTGGCTGCCATCCTCTACCGCTCCGTCCGCGAGCACAAACTCAAGCTGGACATTGTCCGCGAGCGTTTCGGCGCTACCATCGCCGGCCTGATCGATGGCGTGTTGCAGATGGCCGCCATCGGCAGCCGCAAGAATCCGCGCTCCGATGATGCCGTGCTTGGCACGAGCATCGCCCAGGTCGACAACGTGCGCAAGATGCTGGTGGCGATGATCGACGATGTGCGCGTTGCGCTGATCAAGATCGCCGAACGCACTTGCGCCATTCGCGGTGTTAAAAACGGCGACCGCAAGAAGCGTTACCTGGTGGCGCGCGAAGTCTTCGATATCTATGCGCCGTTGGCGCACCGGTTGGGCATCGGTCATATCAAGTGGGAACTGGAAGACCTGTCCTTCCGCTACCTCAAGCCCAACGATTACAAGCACATTGCGCGTCTGCTGGATGAAAAGCGTCTGGATCGCCAGATGTTCATCAATCAGGTGGTCGAGCTGTTGCGCAGTCGCCTGAGTGACGCCGGTATCGATGGCGATGTAATGGGGCGCGCCAAGCATATCTACAGCATCTGGCGCAAAATGCAGCGCAAGAACATCGACTTCAGCCAGGTCTATGACGTGCGTGCTGTGCGCATCCTGGTACCGGAAATCCGTGACTGCTACACCGTGCTGGGCATCGTGCATGGCCTATGGCGCAACATTCCGCATGAGTTCGATGACTATATTGCCTCGCCCAAGCCCAACGGCTACCGCTCCCTGCATACCGCCGTCTTCGGCCCGGAAGGCAAGGTATTGGAGGTACAGATTCGTACCTTCGCCATGCACGAAGAGGCCGAACTGGGGGTCTGTGCCCACCATTTGTATAAGGGCACAGATACCCGTTCGAGCGGGGACGGCTATGAAGAGAAAATCGCCTGGCTGCGTCAAGTACTGGAGTGGCATGATGACCTGGGCGACAGCGAAGCGCTGGGCGACATGCTGCGCGGGGATGTGGTGCAGGACCGTGTCTACGTATTCACGCCGGACGGTCACGTCATCGACCTGCCCAAGGGGGCAACCGCGGTCGACTTCGCCTATCGCGTGCACACCGAAGTGGGCCACCGCTGCCGGGGCGCCAAGGTCAATGGCCGTATCATCCCACTGAACCGTCCACTCAAGACTGGTGATCAGGTCGAGATCATGACCTCGAAGGAAGAGGCGCCGCGGCGAGACTGGC
Source organism: Marinobacterium weihaiense (assembly GCF_019061305.1). Classification (GTDB taxonomy): domain Bacteria; phylum Pseudomonadota; class Gammaproteobacteria; order Pseudomonadales; family Balneatricaceae; genus Marinobacterium; species Marinobacterium weihaiense. The sequence continues at coordinate 160,428 of NZ_JAHQZT010000009.1, read as the reverse complement.
TCAATACTAACTACGGTTTCGTGACCACTTCACGTGCGCGGGCCAAGGTGGCGCACTGGTTCAAGCTGCAAGCCAAGGAGCAGAATGCCGATGCTGGTCGCGACATCATTCTGCGCGAGCTGCGTCGGCTGGCGCTCGATCCTCAGGCGATCGACCTGGGCAAGATAGCCCAAGCGGTCAACTACAAGACCGCAGAAGACCTGTGCGCGGCCCTGGGAGCCGGTGATCTGCGTCTGTCGCAGATCATCCATGAGGCCCAGCGCCAGCTGGAGCCGGAACGTCCCGAACCGCAACTGGACCTGACTCTGCCCAACAAGGGCGGTGCGCAAGAACCGCGCAAGGGCGGTAGCGGTATCAATATTGCCGGTATCGGCAACCTGCTGACCACGCTGGCGACTTGCTGCAAGCCGGTACCGGGCGACCCGATCATGGGCTATATCACCCAGGGGCGCGGCATTTCCATTCACCACGAGGATTGCCTGAATCTGATGGGGTTGCGCGAAAGTGATCCTGACCGGGTCATCAGCGTGGACTGGGGCGATGAAAACGAGCAGACCTATCCGGTGGATATTACTATCGAGGCCTTTGACCGCCCCGGGTTGCTGCGGGACGTGATGTTGGTGCTGAGCAATGAAAAACTCAACATTCTGGCCGCCAACACGCTGACCGATCGCAAGAACAACATGGCCAAGCTGACGATGACCGTGGAAATTCCGCGCCTGGAGCGCTTGGGGCGGTTGATGGACAAGATTCACCAGGTGCCCAACGTGCTGGATGTGCACCGTGAGCGCCGGGGAGGCCAGTGATGCGTTATACCCTCGATGATCTGATTCAGTTGATGGACGCGCTGCGGGATCCGGATAGTGGCTGCCCTTGGGACCTGCAGCAGACTTTCGCCAGCATCGTTCCTCACACGCTGGAAGAAGCCTATGAAGTGGCTGATTGCATCGAGCGTGAAGATTGGCCGCATCTGCGCGATGAGCTGGGCGATCTGCTGTTCCAGGTGGTGTTCTATGCCCGCCTGGCCAACGAACGCGATTGGTTCGATCTGCATGCGATCATCGATCAGTTGGTGGGCAAGCTGATTCGACGTCACCCACATGTGTTCCCGGCCGGTACGCTGGCCGGTGGCGAGGCCCTGGCCGTGGATACGGCCCAGGTCAGCCAGACCTGGGAAGCGATCAAGCAGCAGGAGCGTGATGCCAAGGCACGTACCGGCGTGCTGGCGGACATTCCGCTCAACCTGCCGGCCTTGAGCCGGGCTGCCAAGCTGCAGCGTCGGGCCGCCCGTGTCGGCTTCGACTGGCCTGAGATCACGGGGGTACTGGACAAGATCGAGGAAGAGATCGGAGAATTACGTCAGGCTCTGGAGCAGGGGGATATGGATAATGCCCGTGAAGAGATCGGTGATCTGCTGTTTGCCCAGGTCAATCTGGCACGCCACCTGCAGATGGACCCTGAGCAGGCCTTGCGCAACACCAATGCCAAGTTCGAACGTCGTTTCGGACACGTCGAGCAGCAAGTCGAAGCCAGTGGCCAGAACTGGGAACAGCTGAGTCTCGATCAGCTCGACCGCTGGTGGGACGACGCCAAGGCGCGCGGCCTCTGATCCTTTCCACCCGGCGTATCCTCCCGCCGGGTGTTGTTCTTTCCGGTCACAAATTCATCCCAAGGGCGCTATCGGTCCACCGGTCGGATCGGTTAGCATCGAAGGCTATGGAACCTGAACGGAGGGGATGGCATGAGTGATCTGCACGAAGCACTGCGTGATGATGTTCGTGTTTTGGGCGAAAGCCTGGGACGTACCATGGAAGCCCACTTGGGCTCGCCGTTTCTGCAGCGGGTCGAGCATATCCGCCAGCTGGCCAAGTCCGCGCGGCTGGATGAAAATGCCAGTCAGGATGCCCTGCGCCAGGCGCTGGATGACCTCAATGAAGACGAGGTGCTGCCGATTGCACGCGCCTTTACCCAGTTTCTCAACCTCGCCAATATCGCCGAAGAGCATCACCGTGTACGTCGCCACCTGGAAAGTGCGGGTGACGAGGATGCCGGCGTGCTGGATGGACTGCTGCATGAGCTGACCGCCACAGGGCTGGATGCCGAGACCCTGCTGCAACGCTTGGGCGAACTCAGTATCGACCTGGTCCTGACCGCACACCCCACCGAAGTCAATCGACGCACCCTGATTCAGAAATACGACGCCATTGCCGACACGCTGAAACAGCGCGACCGCGGCGAGCCGGTACAGACACGTCTGGATCGGCTGGTCAGCCAGATCTGGCATACCAACGAGATTCGACAAAATCGCCCGACCCCGGTGGAAGAAGCGAAGTGGGGCTTTGCTGTCATCGAAAACTCCCTGTGGACCGCGATCCCCGAATTTCTGCGCCTGCTTGACCGGCGTTTGCAAGCCCAGTTGGGCGTCAACCTGCCGCTGGAATGCAGCCCGGTGCACTTTTCCTCTTGGATGGGCGGTGACCGGGATGGCAACCCCAACGTGACGGCGGCCGTGACCTCGGAAGTATTGCTGCTGGCGCGCTGGATGGCGGCCGACCTGTATGCTCGGGACGTGGACCAGCTGCGTGCCGAACTGTCGATGCACGCCGCCAATGCGGAACTGCGCCACCTGACCGATAGCCATCCAGAACCCTACCGGGAGCTGCTGGGCCGACTGCGCCAGCGGTTGGTGGAAACCCGCGATGGTATCGAAGCTTACCTCAAGGGCCAGCCCAGCAACCCCGAACGCTGGATCAGTGACCTGGACGAGCTGCGCCAGCCGCTGCAGTGTTGTCATCGCTCATTGCAGGAATCGGGCATGGCCTGCATTGCCGCCGGCGGCCTGGAAGACCTGCTGCGCCGGATTGCCTGCTTCGGCCTGACCCTGGTCCGCGTCGATATCCGCCAGAATGCGGATCGACATGCCGAGGTTTTCGATGCCCTGACCGAGTTCTATCAACTGGGGCGCTACTCGGAGTGGGATGAAGCCCGCAAGCAGGCCTTTCTGCTGCAGGAACTGGCCTCGCGCCGTCCTCTGTTGCCGCATCATTGGCAGCCCGGAGAGGCGGTGCTGGAAGTGATCAACACTTGTCGCGTGATCGCGGCCAACCCGGCCTACAGCCTGGGCTCCTATGTCATCTCCATGGCCGGCCAGCCGTCCGATGTGCTCGCCGTCAACCTGTTGCTGCAGGAAGTCGGTGTGGAACACAACATGCGGGTTGTGCCGTTATTCGAAACCCTGGATGACCTCGACCACGCACCGGACTGCATGCGTGACCTGTTTGCCATCGACTGGTACCGGGACTACATCGACGGCCATCAGGAGGTGATGATCGGCTACTCCGACTCCTCCAAGGACGCGGGGCAGGTGGCGGCGGCCTGGGGCCAGTACCGGGCACAGGAAGCACTGACCGAACTGTGTCGGCAGGCGGGCATTCGCCTGACCCTGTTTCATGGCCGTGGCGGTACCGTCGGGCGCGGCGGCGGCCCCAGCCATACTGCCATTCTGGCGCAACCGCCCGGTTCGGTGGGTGGCAGTCTGCGGGTAACCGAGCAGGGTGAAATGATTCGCTTCAAGTTCGGTATTCCCGAAATCGCGGTCCGTCACCTGACCCTGTATACCGCCGCCGTGCTCAAAGCGACTCTGAGCCCGGGCCCGGCGCCGGAGGCTGCCTGGCGCGAGCTGATGGGGCGCATGGCACAGTGCGGCATGAGCATTTACCGCTCTCTGGTGCGGGAAGATCCACAGTTCGTGCCCTATTTCCGCGCCCTGACGCCGGAGCAGGAACTGGCCAAGCTGCCACTGGGGTCTCGACCGGCCAAGCGCCGTGCGGATGGCGGAGTGGAAAGCCTCAGGGCCATTCCCTGGATCTTCGCCTGGACCCAGACCCGCCTCATGTTGCCGGCCTGGCTGGGGTCCGGTGCGGCCCTGAAAATGGCCATCGATGAAGGCCAGCTGCCGTTGTTGCACGAGATGTATCGGGACTGGCCGTTCTTCCAGTCCTGGATCGACATGCTGGAAATGGTGTTGGCCAAGAGCGATGTCAACATCTGTGCCTATTACGAGCAGCGTCTGGTCTCGGCGGAACTGCACGCGTTGGGTTCCAGCCTGAGAGCCCGTTTGCAGCAGGCGGTGGAGCAGGTCAAGGCGATCAAGCAGGAGGCGCGGCTGCTGGAAGGCAACAGTGTCATTCGTCAGTCCATCGACGTGCGCAACCCCTATATCGATCCCCTGCATGTGCTCCAGGCCGAACTGCTGTTCCGTGACCGCAATCAGCCCGACCAGCGACTTGAGCAGGCTCTGATGGTGACCATGGCCGGCATATCGGCCGGCATGCGCAATACCGGCTAGGGACGGCGACCTGCAAAAGGGGGTTGAATCGCCATGGGGCTTTGCGTAATCTCGATTGCCTTTGTCAACAGTCCATCAGCCGTTAGGGCTAATGTCGAATTGTATGCACGGGGCCTGGCCATATAGCCTCAAGAAACCCCATGGCACGAATTTCCGTGGACCGGCCCTCTGCCGGTGCACGTCAGCTTTACCGATTACAACAACATTCAGGAGACAAGATAGATGCGCATTATTCTGCTTGGAGCACCCGGTGCGGGCAAGGGCACTCAGGCCCAGTTCATTACTGAGAAGTACGGCATCCCGCAGATCTCCACCGGCGACATGCTGCGTGCGGCGGTGAAAGCGGGCACGCCGCTGGGCAAACAGGCCAAGGAAGTGATGGATGCCGGTGGTTTGGTATCCGACGATATCATCATTGGCCTTGTGAAAGAGCGCATCGCTGAAGCGGACTGCGCCAACGGCTTCCTGTTCGACGGTTTCCCGCGCACCATTCCGCAGGCGGATGCGCTGAAGGATGCCGGCGTTGACATCGATGCCGTGGTTGAGATCGACGTGGCCGATGAGGAGATCATCAAGCGCATGAGCGGTCGCCGCGTGCACCCGGCCTCCGGTCGTACCTACCATGTTGTCTTCAACCCGCCGAAAGAAGAAGGCAAGGACGATGTGACCGGTGATGAGCTGGTGCAGCGTGAAGACGACCAGGAAGACACCGTGCGTCAGCGTCTGAACGTGTACCACGAGCAGACCGAACCGCTGATCAGCTACTACCGTGGCTGGAACGAACGCGGCGAAGCCAAGGCACCGGCCTACGTATACGTGGAAGGTGTTGGCAGCGTTGACGATATTCGCGACAAGGTGTTTGCCGGTCTGGCGGGCTAAGCCCCGGCAGGATCGCGAACGCGCATTCAAGGTTCTGCTCCCCGTACGGGCAGGGCCTTTACCCGGACGTTGCATAGCAGCGTCCGGGTTTTTCATGTCGGTCGATTCGGGCAGTATGTAGCGGCGCTGGCCAAGCCGGACTTTTGTGGTAGAATCCGCCGCACCTTTATTCACGTGCATTGATGGATATCAGTGCCGCCTGTTGTGCCCCGTGTATGGGGGCGCCGGAGCTTCGTTCCGGCGTGTGCCGATCAGCGTGCATCGGCAACGAAGTTGTCAGGAAATGCCTTGAACTATTCAGCCGCCACCCGCTGGTTAACATTGATCTGCTTTGTACTGAGCCTCTTGGTCTCGGTGCTCGGCATATCCGGCGAGCTGTATCTGGAGCCCTGGGCCGGTTTCGAGTGGCCCTTGCTGGATGACCTGACCTTTGTATCGGCACTGGATGTGCTATTCGTAACCCTGCTTGTCTGCTTTCTCATCTGCTTTATCAGCAGCCTCCTGCGACGTGTCAGCCGACCGTTTGTTCGTTGCCTGCTGGCGCTGCCGCGCAAAGAAAACCTGTTCGATCACGGCAGTCGCGCACCGCCCCTGTTCTGCTGAAACGCTCTACCGCCACGGCTTTGACTCGTATGGATACCTGTGTGTCCAGGCGTGCGTGCGGCTGAACGCGTTTCGTCATTTGCCTCTGGTCATGCCCTGACCCGAGGCCCCCGGGAGTCATCCCTTCATCGCCTGTCGCCATGGCGGCAAGCGGTCCTGTGTTCATCTGTTAAAGGCTCACGCAATGAGAGAGAGAAAGGTCCCCTGGCTGTCAGGCGGGCTCTTGCTGGGCGCCGCTCTTTTCCTGACGGGGTGCGAGGGCGGTGTCCTCGATCCCAAGGGGCAGGTCGGTGTCGACGAGAAGAACCTGATCATCATCGCCACCCTGCTGATGCTGATCGTCGTCATTCCGGTCATCTTCATGACCCTGTTCTTCGCCTGGAAGTACCGGGCGAGTAACCACAAGGCCACCTATATGCCCAAGTGGTCGCATTCGACCAGGATCGAGCTGGTGGTCTGGCTGATTCCCTGCATCATTATCATCGTGTTGGGCACCATCACCTGGATCTCAACCCACCGGCTGGACCCGTACAAGCCGCTGGAGCATGACAAGGAAGCGCTCAAGGTCGAGGTGGTGTCTCTGAACTGGAAGTGGCTGTTCATCTACCCGGAGCAGGGTATCGCCACGGTGAACGAGCTGGTGATTCCGACTGGCGTGCCGGTGTCCTTCCGGCTGACCTCCGAGTCCACCATGAACTCCTTCTTCATCCCCCAGCTGGGCAGCCAGATTTACACCATGGCCGCGATGGCAACGCAACTGCACCTGGTGGCCGATGAGCCGGGGAGCTATGACGGCATCTCCGCCAACTACAGCGGCGCCGGTTTTACCGGCATGACGTTCGATACCGTCGCCACGGCGACCAAGGCTGATTTCCAGTCCTGGGTCGAGGAGGTCAGGGCCTCGGAGCAGACGCTGGACAGCGCCGCTTATGCCGCTCTGGCCCAGCCGACCGAGGATCATCCGGTGACCTATTACGGCCGCGTCACGTCCGGGCTGTTCGACTAGATCCTGATGAAATTCATGCAGCATCACGGCCGTACACCGCTGGTGATGGATGAGCAGGCGATGTCGCACACACGTGATGCGCATGGGGGCGGTTCGTCTCAGGCCGCGCATGAAGCGATGGAACAGGTTGAAGCCGCTGCGGCGGACGGGGAGTAAAGATGTTCGGAAAACTAACGCTTGATGCCATTCCCTACCATGAACCGATCATCGTCGGCACCCTGGCCGTTGTCGGGCTGGTGGGGCTGCTGCTGGCAGTGGCGCTGACCAAGTACAACAAGTGGGGCTATCTCTGGCGCGAGTGGATCACCTCGGTGGACCACAAGCGCCTGGGCGTGATGTATATCATCCTGGCCCTGGTGATGCTGCTGCGCGGTTTCGCCGATGCCATCATGATGCGCACCCAGCTGGCGCTGGCAACCAATGGGGCCGAGGGCTATCTGCCGCCGGAGCATTACGACCAGATCTTTACCGCCCACGGCGTCATCATGATCATCTTCATGGCAATGCCGTTCATGATCGGTTTGATGAATATCGTGGTGCCGATGCAGATCGGCGCTCGCGACGTGGCCTTTCCCTTCCTCAACAACCTGAGTTTTTGGCTGGCCGTTTCCGGTGCTCTGCTGGTGAACATCTCGCTGGGTGTGGGTGAATTTGCCAAGACCGGCTGGGTTGCCTATCCGCCGCTGTCCGGGATCAATTACAGCCCCGGTGTCGGCATGGACTACTACATCTGGGCACTGCAGATATCGGGCATCGGCACCACGCTGACCGGCGTGAACTTCCTCGTCACGGTACTGAAAATGCGTGCACCGGGCATGAAGCTGATGCAGATGCCGATCTTCACTTGGACCTGCACCTGGGCCAACATCCTGATCGTGGCGTCCTTCCCGATTCTGACCGGCGCCTTGGCGATGCTGACGCTGGACCGTTATCTGGATTTCCACTTCTTCACCAATGATCTCGGCGGCAACCCGATGATGTACATCAACCTGTTCTGGGCCTGGGGTCATCCCGAGGTGTACATCCTGGTGCTGCCGGCCTTCGGTATCTTCTCCGAAGTTATTTCCACCTTTACCGGCAAGCGCCTGTTCGGCTACAAGTCCATGGTTCTGGCCAGCGGAGCCATCTCCATCCTGGGCTTTATCGTCTGGCTGCACCACTTCTTCACCATGGGTTCCAGCGCCAATGTGAACGCCTTCTTCGGCGTCACCACCATGATCATCGCCGTGCCCACCGGGGTGAAGCTGTTCAACTGGCTGTTCACCATGTACCGCGGCCGACTGCGTTTCACTACGCCGGTGCTCTGGACCCTGGGCTTCATGGTGACCTTCACCATCGGTGGCATGACCGGTGTGCTGCTATCGATACCCGGTGCCGACTATGTGCTGCACAACAGCCTGTTCCTGATCGCGCATTTCCACAACACCATCATCGGTGGTGCCGTGTTCGGCTACCTGGCCGGCTTTGCCTACTGGTTCCCGAAAGCAATGGGCTACACGCTGGATGAAAAGTGGGGCAAGCGCGCCTTCTGGTGCTGGCAGATCGGCTTCTACTGCGCCTTCCTGCCGCTGTACGTGCTCGGCTTCCTCGGCATGACCCGTCGTCTCAACCACAGCGACAATCCGGACTGGAATATCTGGCTGTATATCGCCTGTGTCGGTGCCTTCATCATTGCGCTGGGTATCGCCTGCCAGCTGATCCAGCTCGTCGTCAGCTATCGCAAGCGTGAAGAAAACCGCGACCTGAGCGGCGATCCCTGGAACGGCCATACCCTGGAGTGGGCCAGCGCGTCACCGCCGCAGTTCTACAACTTTGCGATTGATCCCCGGGTCGAGGACATCGATGCCTTCACCGATATGAAGGAAAAGGGACACGCCTATCAGCGACCGGAAACCTACGCCCCGATCCACATGCCAAAAAATACCGGCGTCGGGTTTGTCATGGGCATGCTGCTGACCGTCGCAGGCTTTGGTGCTGTCTGGCATATCTGGTGGCTGGTAATTGCGGCTCTGGCCGGCACGCTGGTGGCATTCCTGGTGCGTTGTTATGACAACGACGTGGATTACTACGTGCAGCCGGATGAGATCGAGCGGATCGAAGATGCTCACCGCACCAACGTTCAATTGGCTAATGCAATGAAGGCTTGATCATGTCGACCACTGTACTCAATCCTCAAGTGCCTGCACATCAGGCGCAGAGGCATAGCGCCCCCGCCCATGCCGTCGCGCATGCGCATGAACATGAGCACCATGATACCGGCGGGAATACGCTGTTCGGTTTCTGGCTCTACCTGATGACCGACTGCCTGCTGTTTGCGTCGGCCTTTGCCACCTATGCCGTGCTCTTCATGAACACGGCAGGCGGGCCGTCCGGGCAGGATATCTTTGAGCTGGACTATGTGCTGGTCGAAACATTCGCCCTGCTGTTCTCCAGTATCACCTATGGCTTTGCCATGCTGGCGGCCCAGCGCCAGAACCGCTCCGCCACCCTGACGTGGCTGGCGGTGACCTTCGCGCTGGGGGCCGTCTTTATCGGCATGGAAGTGAACGAGTTCCATCACCTGATCGTGGAAGGTTTCGGGCCTCAGCGCAGTGCCTTCCTGACGGCGTTTTTCTCGCTGGTCGGCATGCACGGCCTGCATGTGACCGCCGGCCTGATCTGGATGCTGGTGCTGATGCTGGAAGTCAGCAAGCGCGGCCTGGGTAATAAGACCCGGATACGCCTGAACTGCCTGAGCCTGTTCTGGCACTTCCTCGATATCGTCTGGATCTGCGTATTCACCGTTGTCTATCTGATGGGGACCGTTTAATGAGCAATCATCATGACGCTGCCCACGGCAGCGTGAAATCCTACGGCATTGGCTTTCTGCTGTCGGTGGTACTGACCGTAATCCCGTTCTGGCTGGTGATGTCCGGTGCCCTGGACAAGTGGACCACGATCATCGCCATCCTGGCGTTTGCCGTCATCCAGATCCTGGTGCACCTGAAGTACTTCCTGCACCTGACGCAGACCACGGAGGAAGGCAAGGTGAACACCCTGACCTTCCTGTTCTCGGCGCTGATCATCCTGCTGGTGGTGGGCTTGTCGATCTGGATCATCTACGCCTCCAACGCCATGATGATGCACTGACGGGCGGGTGAACCGGTGAATATCAAACGTTACCTGCTGGTCACCAAGCCTGGCATCATCATGGGCAACCTGATCTCGGTGGCGGGGGGATTCTTCCTCGCCGCCCGGGGGGATGCCGATTACCTGCTGTTGTTGCAAACGCTGGCCGGCCTGTCGCTGGTGGTGGCGTCCGGCTGTGCCCTCAACAACTGTATCGATCGGGATATCGACAGCCGCATGCAACGGACCCGCAACCGGGTCACCGTCACCGGTGAGCTCGGGGTGAAGGCCGCATTGACCCATGGGGTATTGCTGGGTTTTTCGGGCTTTGCCCTGCTGGCTTTTACCAGTGCGGCCGCCCTGGCTTTTGCCGCCCTGGGTTATGGCGTGTACGTCGGCATCTACAGCCTGTGGATGAAGCGGCACTCGGTGTACGGCACCTTGGTCGGTAGCCTGTCCGGTGCGGTGCCGCCGGTGGTGGGCTACTGCGCCGTCACCGGAACCTTCGATACCGGCGCCGCCGTCCTGCTGTTGATGTTCTGCCTCTGGCAGATGCCGCACTCCTACGCTATTGCCATTTTCCGTTACCAGGATTATGCCGCTGCCGGGATTCCGGTGTTGCCGGTGGTGGAGGGCATTGCCAGGGCCAAGCTGCACATCGTGCTCTATATACTGGCCTTCGGGTTGGTCACGGTTCTGTTGACGCTGCTGGGCTATGCCGGAGACGGTTTCTTGGTTGTGGCCTGTGCCACCAGCCTCTGGTGGTTGGGTATGGCACTGTGGGGCTGGGCCATGGAAGTGGACGATGATGGCTGGGCACGGCAGGTGTTCATGTTCTCCATTGTCACCATTACCGCCCTGAGCATCGCCATGGCGACTGATTTTGCTCAACAGGCACCGGCTGCCAGGACGTTGCTGTCCTAGCTGTTGCGGCAATCGGTTCAAACCTCAAGCGCGGTCCCTCGGGACCGCGTTTTTTTATCCGCAGGAGGGGGAGGGGGCTGCGGCATTTTGTTCCGGTTTGGCGCATAATAGCGGCCTGACATTTCATTGATGACATTTCTGATTACACCCTTGATTGCACTTCGGGAGTCCCATGAGCCAAACCGATATTTTCGGCCTGCATGCCGTTACCAGCCTGCTCAATCGCAACCCTGGCCGTGTGCGCCGTCTGCTGGTCCAGCAGGGGCGTCGTGATGAGCGCCTGCAAACGCTGCTGGACAAGGCGGAGGCGCATCGGATCAAGGTGATCGAATTGGCCAAGGCCGAACTGGAGCAGCGTGCGGAGGGTGGCCGCCATCAGGGCGTGATCGCCGAGTGCGAGCCGATCAAGGCGTTGTCGGAAAAGGCACTGGACGTGCTGCTGGATAACGCCGGGGCCGCACCGCTGGTGCTGGTATTGGACGGTGTCACCGACCCGCACAACCTGGGGGCCTGCCTGCGTACCGCCGATGCTGCCGGTGTCGCCGTGGTGATTGCACCGAAGGATAAGTCGGCACCGCTGAACGCCACCGTGGCCAAGGTCGCCTGTGGTGCCGCCGAGGTCGTGCCCTACATTCAGGTTACTAACCTGGCACGCACCCTGCAGTCCCTACAGCAGCGCGGTATCTGGATCACCGGCACCGCCGGTGAGGCGGACGCCAGCGTTTACGAAACCGACCTGACCGGTCCTTGCGCACTGGTGATGGGCGCAGAGGGCAAGGGCATGCGTCGCCTGACCCGCGAGAACTGCGATCAGCTGATCAATATTCCCATGGCCGGCGAGGTCAGCAGTTTGAACGTTTCCGTGGCGACAGGGGTCTGTCTGTTCGAGATCGTGCGTCAGCGCCAGGCGGCACTGGGGTAAGGCGTTACGCCCTGCCCGATAAACTTCCGGACAGGGCGTAACGACTGTCATCGACAAGGGGCGAGCGGGGTAGTCAGGCGCCGCTGGATAGCAGGCGTCCACCCTTGGTTAGTGCAACAACTCAGTGACGTGGGTGGCGATCATCGCTTCTTCATTGGTCGGAATCACCCGCACCGTGACAGTTGAGTCGGGTGTACTGATGATGCCGGCATTGCGGCGGTTGGCCTCGGCGTCGAATCGAATGCCCAGCCAGCCGCAGCGTTGCAGTACGCGTGCCCGGACATCGGTGTCGTTTTCGCCTACGCCGCCTGAAAACACCACCTGTTCCACCCCTTCCAGCGCAGCCGTCAGGCGACCCATTTCAAGGGCAATGCGGTAGCAGAACAGGTCGATGGCCTCTTCGGCTCGGGCGTCGTCCGCCTGGTGCAGGGTTTTCATGTCCGAGCTGATGCCGGAAATGCCCAGCCAGCCGCTTTCCTTGTATAGAAGCTTCTCCAGCGCATCCACATCCATGTTTTCTTCCCGCATCAGGTACAGCAGCACCCCAGGGTCCAGGTTGCCGGTGCGGCTGCCCATCGGCAGGCCTTCCACGGCGGTAAAGCCCATGCTGGAGGCGATGGACTGGCCGTTGGCGATAGCGCACATGCTGGCACCGGCCCCCAAGTGGCAGGCCACGGTTTTCAATGCGCCGGCGCCGGCGAGGGTCAGCTGGCGCTGAATGTACTCATAGGACAGGCCGTGAAAACCATAGCGGTGTACGCCCTTGTCCACCAGTCGCCGGGGCAGGGCATAGAGCCGTTCCAGGCGCGGCTGGGCGGCATGGAACATGGTATCGAAGCAAGCCACGATGGGCAGAGCGGGGGCCAGTGCACGACAGGCTTCCACCAGCTTGAGGTTGTAGGGCTGATGCAGCGGTGCCAGGGGAATGAAACGCTGCAGCTGTGCCAGGCTGGCGTCGTCCAGCAGGGTCGGTGCGCTGAACAGGTCACCGCCGTGGACTACGCGATGGCCGGTGGCGATCAGGTGCGATTCCGGCAGGTGGGTGTCCACCCACTGCAGTACCTCCTGCAGTGCAAATTGATGGCGTTCCTCTTGGGGAATACCGCTGCAGTCCAGCTCATGGGCGTCCAGTACCTGATTCTGCTCGTCACGGACCTTGAACAGGGTCGGGTTGCCCAGCAGGTTTTCCACCTTGAGATGGATCAGGCAGTGCAGTTGGCTGCCGGCCTGGCCATCCTGCACAGCATATAGGCCGCACTTGAGACTGGAGGAGCCACCGTTCACGGTCAGGATGGTATCCATCAGTTGCCTCCCTGTGCGTGCTTGACCATATAGGAAGCCAGGGCACAGGAAGCCAGGCGTCCCAGCGTACCCTCGGCACGGCTGGTGAGAATGATCGGCACCTTGGCGCCGACCGCCAGCCCCGCCGATTTGGCATCCGCCAAGTAGATCAGCTGCTTGGCGATCATGTTGGCGGCTTCCAGGTCGGGCGCCAGTAAAATGTCGGCGTCGCCGGAGACCGGGGAATTGATATGCTTGTCGATGGCGGCCTGCAGGGAAATGGCATTATCGAATGCCAGCGGACCGTCCAGAATGCCGCCGGTAATCTGCTCGCGGTCGGCCATCTTGCACAGGGCCGCGGCATCCAGGGTGCTCTGCATGGTCGGCTTAACCTTTTCGACGGCCGCCAGAATGGCGACTTTGGGTGCCCGGTTGCCCAGTGACTGACAGAAATCGATGGCGTTCTGTACGATGTCGCGCTTGACGCTCAGGTCGGGTGTCACGTTGATGGCAGCATCGGTAATAACCAGCGGCTTATGGTAGTTGGGCACATCAAACACGAACACGTGGCTGAGTCGACGCTCGGTGCGAATGCCCTTGGTCTTGTGCACCACGGCGCTGAGCAGCTCGGAGGTACCAAGGCTGCCTTTCATCAAGGCATCGGCTTTGGCTTCCCGTACCAGGTCACAGGCACATTCGGCGGCCTGGTGGCTGTGCTCGGTCGCGATGATGCGGTAGGGCGTCAGGTCGATGCCCTCGGCCTCGGCGGCCGCACGGATCTTGTGCTCGGGGCCCACCAGCAGCGGTTCGATCAAGCCCTGTTCGGCCGCTTCGATGGCGCCCAGCAGACTGTTGTGGTCCACCGGATGCACCACGGCAGTGCGGATGGGGCCGGCAAGGCGGGCCTGCTCAATGAAGAATTCGAGCTGGTCATGGACGGGTGGCGTCTCGGACGTAACGGGAGAAGCGGGTTTGATCGACATGAACGGTCCCTCTGCTTATCTGATCACCAAGGTTAGAGATCCATAATGAAGGCTTTATGACGCAGTGCAACATAAAATTGCCGCGAGGTGGTCAGGTATTGATCAGGGGCAAGCGCGCCGGTCTGGCCCGGCGCGCGTACAGTTATGCAACCGGTGTTTTCAGCGTGTCCTGATAGGGTGGCCATCCCATGGGCTTGCCACCGAGCAGGTGCAGGTGGATGTGGTAGACCGTCTGGCCACCGTGGGTGTTGCAGTTGAAGACGGTGCGGTAACCATCCTGTTCAAAGCCCTGCTGGCGCGCGATGGTGCCGGCCGCCTGGATCATGTGACCGACCAGTGCCTGATCTTCATCGGCAATATCGTTCAGGGTGGCGATATGCTTGCGCGGGATAATCAGGCAGTGAAAGGGTGCCTGCGGATTGATATCCCGGAAGGCCAGTACCTGATCATCTTCGTATACCACCTCGGCTGGAATCTCTCCGGCGAGGATCTTGCAAAACAGACAGTCCATAACGAGCCCTTGTTGTCCTTCGAATGATGCCCGCCAGTATAGCCAGCCCTAGGCGCTGGTCTCAACCTGTAGCTCGCGGGGCGGACAGGCGCGTGTTTTCACCGTTTCGCCATCCGGTGTGACCGACTCCAGATAGACATCGAAGCCCCACAGTCGGTGCAGGTGCTTGAGCACCTCGTCGGCGGAGTCGTCCAGCGGTTGGCCGTTGTGCATGTAGTGGCGCAAGGTCAGGGAACGGTCGCCTCGAATGTTGACGTTGTAGACTTGGATATTGGGTTCTCGGTTGCCCAGGTTGTACTGGGCGGACAAGGACTCGCGCAGGGCGCGGTAGCCGCTTTCGTTGTGAATGGCATCCACGCGCAGGGTTGGCCGGTTGCTGTCGTCCATGATCGAGAACAGCTTGAGCTCGCGCATCAGGCGGGGCGACAGAAACTGCAGGATGAAGCTTTCATCCTTGTAGTTGCGCATGGCGTTGTCCAGCGTTTGTTGCCAGTCGCTGCCGGCGATGTCGGGAAACCATTCCCGGTCTTCGTCTGTGGGCTGCTCGCAGATGCGACGGATGTCCTGCATCATGTTGTACCCCAGGGTGTAGGGGTTGATGCCACTGAAATAGGGACTGTCGAACGGCGGTTGATACACCACGCTGGAGTGCGAGTGCAGGAACTCCATCATGAAGCCTTCGGTCACCAGGCCCTCGTCGAACAGCTGGTGCAGCAGGGTGTAATGCCAGAAGCAGGCCCAGCCCTCATTCATCACCTGGGTCTGTTTCTGTGGATAGAAGTACTGCGCCACGCGACGCACGATGCGCACGACCTCGCGCTGCCAAGGCTCCAGCAGTGGGGCGTTCTTTTCAATGAAGTAGAGGATGTTCTCTTCCGGCTCCGGCGGAAAGTGCGGTTGCTGGTCGGCACTTGGGTCGTCGTGTCGGGGAATGGTGGTATTCCACAAGTCATTCAGGTGACGCTGGATATACTCTTCCCGGGATCGCTGGCGCTCGCGCTCCTGTTCGGCGGTGAGCGGCCGCGGGCGCTTGTAGCGATTGACGCCGTAATTCATCAGCGCATGACAGGAGTCGAGCAGCTTTTCCACCTCTTCCACACCGTGTTTTTCCTCGCACTGGCGGATGTAGTTCTTGGCGAACAGCAGGTAGTCGATGATGGAACTGGCATCGGTCCAGGTGCGAAACAGGTAGTTGCCCTTGAAGAAGGAGTTGTGGCCGTAACAGGCATGGGCAATGACCAGTGCCTGCATGGTGATGGTGTTTTCCTCCATCAGGTAGGCGATGCAGGGATTGGAGTTGATGACGATTTCATAGGCCAGTCCCATGCGGCCACGGCTGTAGTTCTGTTCGGTTTCAACGAACTGCTTGCCGAAGGACCAGTGGTTGTAGTTCAACGGCATGCCCACCGACGAGTAGGCATCCATCATCTGCTCGGAGGTGATGATTTCGATCTGGTTGGGATAGGTGTCCAGACCGAACTCGGCGGCAATACGGC
This sequence comes from Marinobacterium weihaiense, assembly GCF_019061305.1. Classification (GTDB taxonomy): domain Bacteria; phylum Pseudomonadota; class Gammaproteobacteria; order Pseudomonadales; family Balneatricaceae; genus Marinobacterium; species Marinobacterium weihaiense. The sequence goes on along the minus strand of NZ_JAHQZT010000009.1, from coordinate 144,367 downwards.
CGATTTCACGGTCGTAGGCCTCGATGAGTTCAAAGGTCCAGTCGGACCCGGTGGAGATCGGCTGGCGGGTCTTGGTATCAGGACGGCTCATGGGCACCCTCCGTGCGTTTTTCAAACAGGCGGCGGAACACCGGATAGATCTCGCCGGCATCGGTTATCTGCTGCATGGCGAACTGCTCCTGAAACGCTTCATGCACGTGTTCGTACTCGTGCCAGAGGTTCTGGTGCGGGCCAGTGGTGATCTCGACATAAGCGTAGTACTGGGTCTTGGGCAGAATGCGCTCGGTCAGAATTTTGCTGCAGGTGGCCGAGTCACCGTCCCAGTTGTCACCGTCGGAGGCCTGGGCAATGTAGATGTTCCAGTCTGCCGGCGGATAGCGCGCGTCGATGATGTCGGCACTCAGCGCCAGGGCGCTGGAGACAATGGTGCCGCCGGTTTCGCGGGAGTAGAAGAACTCCTGCTCATCGACTTCTTTGGCGTGGGTATGGTGACGGACAAACACCACCTCGATCTGCTTGTAGTTTCGATTCAGAAACAGGTACAGCAGAATGAAAAAGCGCTTGGCGATATCCTTGATGCTTTGTGTCATGGAGCCGGACACGTCCATCACGCAGAACATCACCGCCTTGCTGGAGGGCAGGGGGACACGCACCATGTTGGTGTAGCGCAGGTCAAAGTCATCCAGAAACGGCAGCTTGCGCGACCCCTTCTCCAGTGCCCGAATCTGCTCCCGCAGAGCCTCGACCTTGTCATTGCGTTCATCGGAGGCCGGTGCTCCTTCCAGGGCCCAAAGCTCCTTGCGCAGGGCGCGAATCTGTTGCCGGGTCTCCTTGTCGGTCAGCGCAATGCGGCGGGCATGTGCCGCGCGCAGAGACCGGACAATGTGCAGTTTTTCCGGTGAGCCGCTGCTGGTGAAACCGGCACGCCGAGTCTCGAATGAGGTGGCATCCTTCAACTGCTTGCGCACCATCCAAGGCAGTTCCAAGTCTTCAAACATGAAGTCGAGGAACTCTTCCTGACTGATGTTGAAGGTGAAGTCGTCTTCGCCTTCACCCTGGTTGCTGGCCTTGCCTTCACCGGCACCGCCGCCGCCACCGCTTTCGGGACGGCGGAATTCGTCCCCTTCAACGAATTCCTTGTTGCCGGGAAAGATTTTGTGGCGCAGGCCGCCTTCGCCGTGATGGAAGACCGGCTCGGAGATATCCCGCTTGGGAATAGTGACCTGACCGCCCTGATCGATGTCCCGGATCGAACGGTCATGGATCGCTTCTTCCACGGCCTTTTTGATGTGCTGCTTGTAGCGACGCAGAAAGCGCTGTCGGTTGACCGTGCTTTTCTTCTTCGCATTCTCGCGGCGGTCGATGATATAGCTCATATATCGGGCTCCCGAGAGCGGCAGCCTCACGCCGTTGGCAGGGTGGGGCTGCGCGGTTCAGTTCCTTCAGTGTACGGCTCCCTGTTGTGGTGTTATTGCGACTTGCGGACGCGGATGTACCACTCGGACAGCAGGCGTACCTGTTTCTCGGTGTAGCCGCGCTCGATCATGCGCTTGACGAACTCGCCATGCTTTTTCTGATCGTCGGACGAGGCCTTCGGGTTGAAGGAGATGACCGGCAACAGATCTTCGGTGTTGGCAAACATCTTCTTCTCGATCACGGAACGCATCTTCTCGTAGCTGTTCCAGGCCGGGTTCTTACCGTTGTTGCTGGCGCGGGCACGCAGCACAAAGTTGACGATTTCGTGGCGGAAATCCTTCGGGTTGCTGATGCCGGCTGGTTTTTCGATCTTTTCCAGCTCCTCATTGATTGCCTGACGGTCCAGGATGTCGCCGGTTTCAGGGTCGCGATACTCCTGATCCTGAATCCAGAAGTCGGCATAGGTGACATAGCGATCAAAGATGTTCTGACCATACTCGGAGTAGGACTCCAGGTAAGCGGTCTGGATTTCCTTGCCGAGGAAATCGATGTATTTCGGCGCGATGTACTCTTTCAGGTGGCCCAGATAGCGTTCCTGAATTTCGTTGGGGAACTGCTGCTGGCTGATCTCACGTTCCAGCACGTACATCAGGTGCACCGGGTTGGCGGCCACCTCGGTGGGGTCGAAGTTGAACACCTTGGACAGAATCTTGAAGGCAAAGCGGGTCGACAGACCGTCCATACCCTCGTTGACCCCGGCCGCATCCTTGTATTCCTGCATCGACTTGGCGCGCGGGTCGGTATCCTTGAGGTTTTCCCCGTCATAGATGCGCATCTTCGAATAGATGCTGGAGTTTTCCGGCTCCTTGATCCGTGACAGCACCGTGAACTGGGCCAGCATATGCAGAGTATCCGGGGCGCAGGGGGCCTCGTTCAAGGAACTGTTTTCCAACAGCTTTTCATAGATATGCACTTCTTCTGTCAGACGGGTGCAGTAAGGCACCTTGACGATGTAGACACGGTCGATGAAGGCTTCGTTGGTCTTGTTATTCTTGAAACTTTGCCACTCGGATTCGTTGGAGTGAGCCAGCAGGATGCCGTCATAGGGGATGGCACCCATGCCCTCGGTACTGTTGTAGTTGCCTTCCTGAGTGGCGGTCAGCAGCGGGTGCAGCACCTTGATCGGTGCCTTGAACATCTCCACGAACTCCATGATGCCTTGGTTGGCACGGCAGAGCGCACCCGAGAAGCTGTAGGCATCGGGGTCGTGCTGGGGGTACTCTTCCAGCTTGCGGATATCCACCTTGCCCACCAGGCTGGAGATATCCTGGTTGTTCTCGTCACCGGGCTCGGTCTTGGCAATGCCGATCTGGTCGAGAATGGAGGGGTAGAGCTTGACGACCCGGAAACGGGTGATGTCACCGCCGTATTCATGCAGGCGTTTGACGGCCCAGGGTGACATGATGCCGTTGAGGTAGCGGCGCGGGATGCCGTACTCCTGCTCCAGGATCTCGGCGTCCTCTTCGGGCTTGAACAGCCCCAGCGGCGATTCGAACACCGGTGAGCCCTTGATGGCATAAAAGGGAATATGCTCCATCAGGTGCTTGAGGCGTTCGGCCAGTGAGGACTTACCCCCGCCCACCGGGCCAAGCAGGTAGAGGATCTGTTTCTTCTCTTCCAGCCCCTGAGCGGCATGACGGAAGTAGGAGACGATATTCTCGATTGCTTCCTCCATACCGTAAAACTCGCTGAAAGCGGGGTAGCGTTTGATCACCTTGTTGGAAAAAATGCGGCTCAGGCGAGGGTCTCGGCCGGTATCGACCACCTCGGGCTCACCAATTGCCTCGAGCATGCGCTCGGCGGCATTGGCGTATACGTCCGGCTTCTCCTTGCACAGGTTGAGGTATTCCTGCAGGCTCATCTCTTCCTGCTGGATCGCTGAATAACGGGCTTTATAGTGGTCAAAGATACTCATGCTCACCTTCCTGTTATGTGCGCTAGCCACTGTTAATTCAAACGCTTAGGGACCAGTGGTCTGCGTTCTTCGCTGATTTCAGTGTAGTCCAGTTTGGCGGGAGTCAAGCGATGCAGGAGTAAAATACCGGCCTGTTCGCCCATACTGCGTATGACCCTCTTTTCCGGGGTACGTTCGGTACCCCGGAAGCGTTCAGTCATCAGGTGGAAGGTCTCAGGCGGACAGGGCTTGAATCAGCGCCTGCATGAAACGTGCGGCTTCGCCGCCAGTGGCGGCGCGATGGTCGAACGTCAGCGACAGGGGCATGACACGGTGCACGCACACCGCGTCACCCGCCGCCACCGGCTGGCGACGGATCACCCCGGCACCGACGATGGCTACCTGTGGCGGCACAATGATCGGGCTGGCATAGCGTCCGGCCAAGGTGCCGAAGTTGCTCAAGGTGATGGTGGCACCCTGCATCTCGGCGGGCGGAATGGAGCGGGCCTTGACATCGGCGCGCAGGCGGTTGAGGCCGTCACGCAGGTCATCCGAACTGCGGTTGCCGATATCGCGCAGCACCGGCACGAATAGCCCTTGCTCGGTATCCACGGCCACCCCCAGGTCGATTTTGCCATGCGTCCGACGGGCCAGCTGCTGGCCATCGAACCAAACGTTCAGATCCGGCACCGCGGCGCAGGCCGCCGCCACGGCCTGGACCAGGCGCATGGTGATATCCGTGCCTTCGGGCCAGTGGTCAATATCGGCATCCTCGCACAGGGTCACTGGCACCACTTCGGCATGGGATTGGGCCATCGCCTTGGCCATCTGTTTGCGCACGCCTCTAAGGGGCTCAGGTGCGCCGAAGGACTGGTCCATATCGGCCGCGCGTTCCACATCACCGGCGGTGACCCGGCCCTCGGGGCCGCTGCCGCGCAGGGTATCGAGACTGACACCCAGGCGCTGGGCCAGTGAGCGCACGGCCGGCGTGGTGCGCTGCTGGGCGGCTTCGCGGCTGCTGGGAGCGGCGCCGATGATGAAGCTTTCGCGCTGACTGTCGGTGTTGCGGGCCTGGCTCAGCTGGCCCACCACGGTACCGCTGTCGGCATCCTCGCCTCCGGCAAATTCCACCAGCGGCTCACCGGTATGGATGGTATCCCCGGCAACGCCAAACAAGTGAGCAATCACTCCGGTCTGCGGCGAGGGGACTTCGACAATGGCCTTGGCGGTTTCCACCGAGACCAGGGTCTGGTCCACCTCGACCTGATCTCCTTCCTGCACATGCCACTCGACGATTTCGGCCTCGGGCAGGCCTTCACCCAGATCGGGCAGTTTGAAATATTTCATCCTGAATACTCCATGGTCTCTCTGACCGCGATGAGGATGTCATCCACATCGGGCAGATACAGCTGCTCGTTACGATAATAGGGCATCACGGTGTCATCACCGGTGACTCGGCGCACTGGGGCTTGCAGTGAAGTAAGCATCTGCTCACTCAGGGTGGCCGATATTTCGGCACCCATGCCGCCGTGGTGCGGGGCTTCATGGATAATCACGCAGCGGCCGGTCTTGTGAACCGAGGCAATCAGGGTAGCGTGGTCGATGGGGTTCAGCGTGGCCACGTCGATCACCTCGCAGCTGACACCCTCATCCGCCAGACGATCGGCGGCCATCAGTGTTTCCTGCACCATGGCGCCCCAGCTGATCAGCGTGATGTCGTTGCCCTCGCGCAGGGTAAAGCAAGTATCCAGCGGCAGGGCCTCGCCGTTGTCTTCCACCAGCGTTTTGCTGGCGCGGTAGATCCGCTTGGGTTCGAGGAATACCACCGGGTCATCACAGCGGATTGCCGCCAGCAAAAGACCATAAGCACGGGCGGGGGACGAAGGGATCACCACGCGCAGGCCGGGAATATGCGCCAGCAGGGTTTCGGTGCTCTCGGAATGATGCTCGGGGGCATGAATCCCGCCGCCGAAAGGCGCCCGCAGCACCATCGGGCAGCTCAAGCGGCCGCGGGTGCGGTGGCGCATACGGGCGGCATGGGCCACCAGATGCTCGAAGGCGGGGAAGATAAAGCCCATAAACTGGATTTCGGCCACCGGTCGGATGCCCTGGGTGGCCATGCCGACACTGAGTCCGGCGATCATGGTTTCCGCCAACGGGGTGTCGATGACGCGACGCTCGCCAAAGCGGGCCTGGAGTCCATCGGTGGCGCGAAAAACACCACCATTAGCGCCGATATCCTCGCCCAGTAGGACCACATTGGGGTCTTCGTCCAGGGCGCGGGCCATGGCCAGATTGACCGCATCCAGCAGGGTGATGGCGTTATCACTCATGATGCTTTCCTCCCTTCTGCACGCGGCGCTGCTGACGGGCGCGGGCCTGTTCGCGCTGCTCGGCCAGTCCCGGCGGGCACTCGGCATAGAGATCGTCGTAGAGTTCATCAACGGTTTGCTCGGGTATGGCTTGCCAGTCGGCCACGGCGGCTTCGATCAGTTGCTTGGTTTCTGCCTGCCAGGCTTGCTCGCGAGCCTCGTCCCAGAGCCCCTGATGGTGCAGCCAGTTGCGCAGCCGGGCGACCGGCTCCCGTACCCAGGCGGCCTTGAGTTCATCGGCCGGACGGTAGCGAGTGGCATCGTCGGCGGTGGTGTGGTCGGAGAGGCGATAGCTCAGTGCCTCGATTACGGTCGGCCCCTTGCCGGCGCGTGCCCGCTCAAGCGCCTGGCCAACCACTTCATGCAGGGCGATGGCATCGTTGCCGTCTACCTGCTCGCCACGAATACCGGCGCCCAGGGCTTTCTGCGCCAGGGTCGGCGCGATGCACTGCTTGCTGCGCGGTACCGAGATCGCCCACTGGTTGTTGTTGATGATGAATACCACGGGCAGTTGCCAGGCCCCGGCCACGTTGATCGCCTCCATGAAATCGCCCTTGGAGGTGCCGCCGTCACCGATCATGGTCAGCACCGCCTGGTGTTCGCCACGCAGCTTCAGCGCGGTGGCCACACCACAGGCGTGCAGGCATTGAGTGGCGATGGGGACGGCGTTGGGCAGGTCGCGTTTCATCTCCGGGGTTGCACTGCCGCGCTCGTCACCGCCCCAGTACAGAAACAGTTGAGAGATCGGCATGCCACGAATCATCTGCATGGCGTGGTTACGGTAATAAGGTACCAGCACATCTTCGGTCTGCATTAATGAGGCACAGACCACATCGATCGCCTCGCCGCCCAGCAGCGAGGCGTAGGTGCCCATCTGACCGGTACGCTGCAGGCTGATCGCCTTGGTGTCGAACTGACGGGCCAGCACCATCTGCTGGTAGTAGCCGACCCAGGGCTGTTCCCCCAGGGCCCAGTCCGGCATCTCGCCCAGTGGTGTCCCCCTGTCATTCAGGTAACGGGTCAGGCGGATCTCGCCCTGATAGCTGATCGTATGCATGGCATCACTCCTGTGCAGCATCGATGTTGGCCTGGTTGAGCAGGGCTTCGGCATGCAGGTCGGCGACATGATGTACCGACTGGTGGCTGCGTTCGGCTTCCTCGAACAGGTGGGTCAGGGTCGCGCCGATTTCACGGATCTTGTCGTCCCGCCCCAGGCGATGACGAACCGCGGCGCGAATGCCTTCGAATACCCCCAGTGCCGTATGGGGGGCCGGATCGCCGCTGGCGCTGGTGCAGCTGACAAAGGGCGTGGCGGTTTCAATGACATCCATGTCGCTGACTTCGGTGCCGCTGTCCATGGCGGTGATGTAGCGCCCCCCGAGCTGATCGACAAAACGGCCAAAGGCCCGCATCAGGGCGGCACGATCATAGTCGCCCTCGGGTTGTATCATGACGGCCTTGCCGCCGCCGTGCGGCAGCCCGGCTAGAGCGGCCTTGTAGCTCATGCCGCGTGCCAGGCGCAACGCATCGGTGATGGCGTCCTGTTCACGGGCATAGTGAATGAAGCGACAACCGCCGATGGCGGCGCCACGGGCAGTCGAGTGAATGGCGATGATGGCTTTCATGCCAGAGGCCGGATCCAGGCCGAAGTGAAGATCGGACAGGCCGGCGTTTTCCATCTGCTTCAACATGACGGGGTCCTCCGCGGGTTAAGCCAAGCCGGAAAACAGGTATAAAAAGCGGCGTGTCGAATCTTGTGGATCGCCGCGCCGTTACCTTTGGAATAGCACAGGCCTGAACAAAGTACAGTTTATCGATCAAAGATTTATCGTGGTCGGGCCGATTGTGTGCAGGTGCGGAATACGGGCAAGGCGGTCAGGATGGCGGTACTGTCAGGGAGCCAGGTTCGAATTGGTGCGCTGCGATGATGATGGTGCGAAGTCGTGCAGAATCAGCGCCCAGGGCCGGTGCAGGGGGGGAGCTGCAGCGTTGTTCTCAGCGTTGTCCGGGAGTGTATGTGAGTGGAGGGCCGGTGTTATCGGTCGGGTTGAGGCTTCCGTGGCGAGGGACGCGTCGGGCGACAGCTGTTGTCGTTGCCGGGCCAGCCAACGCTTGATTTCGGCCAGCAGTGTCATCAGGTGCTCATCGCTGATGTCTGCCCGGGGGGCTAGTGGGTCGCGCAGGGCGTCAGGCGGCAGGGGAGGCGCGCTGCAGTCATACTGTTGACGATCACCGGCACGCAGGCAATAGCCGGATGGACCGGTGTCGACAAGTCTGGGCTGCTGACTGCTGCAGCCGGCCAGCAGCAGACAGGTCACGACTGCTGCGGGCCGAACGAATGCTGGCATCCTGCCTCCGGATCATTAGAGGGCCGCGAGAGAGAGTGCCATGGCGGCCAGAATCAGTGCGCTGCCGGTCAGGCGCTGCTGCCAGAGTACGGCGGCCGGATCGACAAAACGGTGGCGCAGGGTGGCGGCCAGGCCGCTATAGCCGGTCATGACACACATATCAATCACCAGCAGTGTAGCACTGATCAACAGCAGCTGGGCCTGCTGGGGATGCAGGGGGTCGATGAACTGGGGAATCAGCGCCACCAGAAAGACGATGCCCTTGGGGTTGGTGATATTGATCAGCATGGCTTGCCAGAAGCGCATGGGTCCGGGGGCTGCCGTCTGCGACTCGATATCGGCACTCTGACGCTGGCGCCAAAACTGCAACCCCAGCCAGACCAGATAGCTGACGCCGACCCATTTGATGACCTTAAACAGCTCGGGCGAGGTGGCGATCAGGCTGCCCAGTCCGACGGACACGATCAGAATCTGAATCGCGTAACCGGCCATCAGGCCACAGGTGGTCCAGCCTGATCCACGGATGCCATAGGTCAGGCCGGCGCTCATGGCGGTGGCGGCCCCTGCACCGGGGGAGAGGCTGATCAGCACGGCGGTGCCCAGCAGGGCCAGCCAGATTTCCACATTCATCCTGTTTTCCTCAGGAACGCAAACAGCCGCCCGAGGGCGGCTGTTTTAACACTCAAAAGGCTTAACCGTTTTCGCGTGCGATGGCGCGGTAAGCGATATCGGTACGGAAGTAGGCATCTTTCCAGCTGACCTCCTTCAGCAGCTCGTAGGCGCGCTGCTGAGCTTCGGTCACACTGTCACCCAGTGCGGTGACGCAGAGCACACGACCACCGGCGGTGACTACGTTACCGTTGTCATCCAGCTGGGTGCCGGCATGGAAGATCTTGCTACCTTCCGGGCAGGTTGCCGGCAGGCTGATCACGTCGCCTTTGGCGTAGTCGCCGGGATAACCACCCGCAGCCATGACAACGCCAACCGACTTGCGCGCATCCCACTCGGCGGTGGTCTGATCCAGCTTCTTGTCCAGTGCGGCCTGACACAGCTCAACCAGAGAAGACTTCAGGCGCAGCATGATCGGCTGGGTTTCCGGATCACCAAAGCGGCAGTTGTACTCGATCACTTTCGGTGTACCGTCGGCCATGATCATCAGACCGGCGTACAGGAAGCCGGTGTACTCGTTGCCTTCCGCTTTCATGCCGTTGACGGTCGGCATGATCACTTCGTCCATGACGCGTTGATCGATTTCGGCGGTCACAACGGGAGCAGGGGAGTAAGCGCCCATGCCGCCGGTGTTCAGGCCGGTGTCGCCGTTGCCAACACGCTTGTGATCCTGACTGGTGGCCATCGGCAGCACATTGTCGCCGTCAACCATCACGATGTAGGACGCTTCTTCGCCGTCGAGGAACTCTTCAACGACCACACGGCTGCCCGCCTCGCCAAAAGCGTTGCCGGCCAGCATGTCGCGGATGGCGTCTTCGGCTTCTTCCAGTGTCATCGCAACGATCACGCCCTTACCGGCAGCCAAGCCATCAGCCTTGACCACGATCGGCGCACCTTTCTCACGTACATACGCAAGAGCCGGCTCGATCTCGGTGAAGTTCTGATATTCAGCGGTCGGGATCTGCTGGCGCGCCAGGAAGTCCTTGGTAAACGCCTTGGAGCCTTCCAGCTGAGCCGCGCCCGCAGTCGGGCCGAAGATGGCCAGACCGGCTTCACGGAAGCGATCCACCACGCCTGCAACCAGCGGTGCTTCAGGACCAACAATGGTCAGCGCAACGCTGTTGTCACGGGCAAAGGCAACCAGTGCATCAATGTCCATCACGTCAATAGCGACGTTTTCCAGCTTGGGTTCGGTGGCAGTGCCGGCGTTACCCGGTGCGACAAAAACGCGTTCTACTGCAGCATCCTTGGCGGCAGTCCAGGCCAGAGCGTGCTCACGACCGCCAGAACCGATAACCAGAATATTCATGTTCAGTGTCCTTCTTAAAGTGGCAGTCTTAGTGACGGAAGTGGCGCATGCCGGTGAAGACCATCGCCAGACCGTGCTCGTCGGCGGCGTCGATCACTTCCTGATCGCGCATGGAGCCGCCCGGCTGGATCACCGCGGTGATACCGGCTTCGGCCGCGGCGTCGATGCCGTCACGGAAGGGGAAGAAGGCGTCGGAAGCCATCACGGAACCCGGTACTTCCAGACCTTCGTCAGCGGCCTTGATACCGGCGATCTTGGCCGAGTACACGCGGCTCATCTGACCGGCGCCGATACCGATGGTCTGGCCGTTCTTGGCGTAGACGATGGCGTTGGATTTGACGTACTTGGCCACTTCCCAGCAGAACAGCAGGTCGCGGATCTCCTGTTCGTTGGGCTGACGCTGGGTGACGATCTTCAACTGGGATGCGTCGATCATGCCAAGGTCTTGATCCTGCACCAGCAGGCCGCCGTTGACGCGCTTGTAATCGAAACCGTGAATACGTTCCTTGCCCCACTCGCCGCATTCCAGCAGGCGCACGTTGGGCTTGGCCGCGACGATGTCGGAGGCTTCCTGAGACACGGTCGGCGCGATGATCACTTCCACAAACTGACGGTCAACGATCGCCTGAGCGGTCTTGCCGTCCAGCTCGCGGTTGAAGGCGATGATGCCGCCAAATGCGGAGGTCGGATCGGTCTGGAAAGCACGGTTGTAGGCTTCCAGAATATCATTGCCGATGGCAACGCCGCATGGGTTGGCATGCTTGACGATGACACAGGCCGGTTCCTGGAACGGCTTGACGCATTCCAGCGCGGCGTCGGTGTCGGCCACGTTGTTGTAGGACAGTGCCTTGCCCTGCAGCTGGCGTGCGGTTGCAACGCTGGCTTCGGACGGGTTGGCTTCAACGTAGAAGGCCGCACGCTGGTGCGGGTTCTCGCCGTAACGCATGTCCTGCGCCTTGATGAACTGGGTGTTGAAGGTGCGCGGGAAGTCGGCCGGAACCTCTTCGTCGCCTTCGACGATGGCGCCCAAGTAGTTGGCGATCATGCCGTCATAGGCGGCGGTGTGTTCGAACGCCTTCACAGCCAGATCGAAGCGGGTCTTCATGCCCAGGCCGCCGTTGTCCTTGAGTTCAGCGATGATGCTGTCGTAGTCGGAGGCGTTGACCACGATGGCCACGTCTTTGTGGTTTTTCGCGGCAGAACGCACCATGGTCGGACCGCCGATATCGATGTTCTCGATCGCCATCGGCAGATCGCAGTCCGGACGTGCGATAGTGGCGGCGAACGGGTACAGGTTGACCACCACCATGTCGATCGGCTGGATGTCGTGCTCGCCCATGATGGCATCGTCGGTGCCGCGACGGCCTAGGATACCGCCGTGAACCTTCGGGTGCAGCGTTTTGACGCGGCCATCCATCATCTCCGGGAAACCGGTGTAGTCGGAGACTTCAACCGCCGGGATGCTGTTGTCGCACAGCAGCTTGTAGGTGCCGCCGGTGGACAGGATTTCGACGCCTTGTGCACTCAGGGCCTGGGCGAATTCGACAATGCCGGTTTTGTCCGACACGCTGATCAGCGCGCGGCGGACTGGGGTGGTGTTCTGTTCAGACATGGTATGCGTTCCCGTTCAAGATGAATTCGTTACAGCAGGCCGTACTGCTTCAGTTTCTTGCGCAGCGTACCGCGGTTCAGACCCAGTACCTCGGACGCCTTGGTCTGGTTGTCCTTGGTATAGGCCATCACGCTCTCGAACAGCGGGGCCTCGATTTCGGACAGAACCATCTGATAGACATCGGTAACAGGCTGACCGTCCAGCTGTTTGAAGTAGCTGGTCAGTGACTGGTGCACGGTATCACGCAGGGTCTGTTGCGGAATCTGTGTCTGTGCGCTGTTGTTTGTCTGTTTCACGTCGTTGGTATCCACTGTACTTCTGTACCCAATCCAGGGATCAGGCGGCTGCACACCGGTCCGCAAAGAATGCGTCCACGGCGTTCACCTGATCTGATGCTGTTTCAAGTTGATTAAATCGTTGCCGAAAGTCCCGATTGTTGCCGTCGTTCTGCAGGTACCAGCCGACATGCTTGCGCGCAATGCGCACACCCAGGTAATCACCGTAGAAGGCATGCAGGGCGTGCAGGTGCTCGCGCAGGATCTGGTGCTGTGCCGTCAGGTCTGGCTCGGGCTGATGCTCTCCCGTGCGCAGGTAATGATCGATTTGCCCCAGCAGCCAGGGGCGTCCCTGAGCGGCGCGGCCGATCATGACGGCATCGGCACCGGTGTGAGCCAGCACCTGAGCGGCCTTCTCCGGCGAGTCGATATCGCCATTGGCGAACAGCGGAATGTTGATGGCATCACGAATACGCGCGAGGGTGTCGTATTCGGCATGCCCCTGATAGCGGTCGGCACGGGTACGTCCATGTACGGCCAGTGCGGCGATACCGGCCGCTTCAGCCATGCTGGCGATACGCACGCCATTGCGGGTTTCGGGGCACCAGCCGGTGCGGATCTTGAGCGTGACCGGGACATCCACTGCACCGACAACGGCATGCAGAATGTCCTGAACCAGGGGTTCGTCGCGCAGAAGTGCCGATCCGGCGGCCTTATTGCATACCTTTTTGGCGGGGCAGCCCATGTTGATGTCGATAATCTGGGCGCCGTTGGCCACGTTGAGACGGGCGGCTTCGGCCATCATCTCAGGGTCACCCCCGGCAATCTGGATGGAGCGCGGTTCGGCTTCGCCGGTGTGGTCCAGTCGAAAGCTGGACTTGCGGGTGTGCCAGAGGCGGCTGTCAGAGGTGACCATTTCGGACACCACCAGCCCGGCCCCCATACGGCGGCACAGCTGCCGGAAGGGGCGGTCGGTTACCCCGGCCATGGGGGCCAGAATCACCCGACTGTCAATGCTGTATGGGCCGATCCTGAACATGCCACATCCTGTCAAAAAGGTAAAAGAAACTCCATTCGCCGCATTACTGCAACAAATTTGGGGTCAACTTTCGGAAGGTGGGCAATGATACTCTTTCGGCTTCCAAGGGCCAACCGTTTCTGATGAAAATTTGATCTATTTTGCCGAGGGTGGCAGTGCCGGAACCAGGCGCAGCTCGTAATTGACGCCGCGTCGACCGGGGTCGGCCAGTTCCAGCTCGACCTGCATCGGCTGGCCGCTGGGCATACGACGTACGTCCATGGCATCGGTGTCAAGGTATTCGCTTGGCTGGAAGGTGCGCTGAGCGACGAGGCGGCCTTTCAGATCGGTGAAGACTAGGTGTAATCCAGGCCAGGGCTGGCTGAATGCGGCCCGGTTTTCCAGCAGAATGGTTGCCTTCAGCGCATCGCTGAACTGCGGGTGCTGTTGAAGGTGTAGCCCCTGGTTGCTCACCAGGCTCGGGTAACTGTAGTCAAGGCTGCAGTCGACCCGATGGCAGAGCAGTGCGTAGATGCTGCGCAGTTCGACATAGCGCGCCATGTCGGCCCGTTCGAACCAGAGCAGCTGGGCAAAGAGTCCCAGCAAAGCCGCCAGGCCGATCAGCAGCCAACCGGTAGTCACGACCGGGTTGTTATCGCTGTCGCTTCGGGAGAAGGCAAGCGGCTCGGCCCGGAAGGGAATCTGTCCAGCGGTCGTGGCTGCAGCTGCTTGCACCGGCTCGGGCTCCTGGTGTGGGGTATCCGTCGATGCAGGACGGGCCCGGAGGGCTGGCGCAGATTGTTTGGGGGCGACCGGTGCCGGATCCGGCTTGGTCGGAGTGGTGGCTGCCAGGGGGGGCGTGTCTTCAATCGCATGCGCGCGCGCGTCAAACACACTCAGGCAGGCGCCGCAACGCACTTGTCCCCGGGCCAGCTTGAGCTGGCCATCGGTTACCCTGAAGCGGGCGTGACAGTCCGGGCAGCGCGTTACAACCACTGATCAGCTCTCCTGCAGGCGGGTGCCGCTGATGCGTATCCAGCCATCGCGTTCACCCGGCACGTCCATATCAAACCACTGGCTATAGGTAGACGTAATCTCATCTGCCTGTTGTGACAGCAAGCCAGACAGCAGAATACGGCCGCCGGGGCGGACCCGGCTGGCCAGTGTGGGGGCCAGTTCACACAGCGGACCGGCAAGAATGTTGGCCACTAGAAGGTCGGCCTCAACGACCGGCGCCTGCAGCGGCAGATAGGTATCCAGGGCGCTGTCCGGCAAGCGGTTGCGAGACAGGTTATCCCGTGTGGCGGTCAGTGCCTGGGGATCGATATCCACCGCCTGCACATGGCGTGCGCCTAGCAGCAGGGCTGCAATGCCGAGGATTCCACTGCCACAACCATAATCCACCACCTGCTGATCTTCCAGCGCCTGGCCGTCCAGCCACTCCAGACACAGCGCCGTTGTCGGGTGCGTGCCGGTGCCGAAGGCCAGGCCCGGATCCAGCATCATGTTGACCGCCTCGGGTTCCGGCGCTTCACGCCAGCTGGGGCAGACCCAGAGCCGGGTGCCGAAGCGCATCGGGTGGTAGCTGTCCATCCACTCGCGTTCCCAGTCCTTGTCTTCCAGAATTTCGGCCTTGAACTCCGGCAGCGACGGCAGCTCGGCCGCCATCTGTTGCTGCGCGGTCTGCAGCAGTTGCAGGGTTTCCTTCAGGTCATGCTCGGCGGCAAACAGGCCGGTCACGACGGTGGCGTTCCACAGTGGAGTGGTCCCCAGATCCGGTTCGAAAATGGGCTGGTCGGCGGCATCCTGATAGGTTACCGCGGCGCAGCCGGCAGCCAGCAGCAGGTCTTCGTAGGTCTCGGCCTGCTCGGGCGGAATGGAAACTTTGATCTGTAGCCAGGGCATGGCAACACTCCTGTCAAACAAGGGTTTAATTATGTCCTAAAAACGCGACGGTGACACCCCGGGTTTCATGATACAGCGCAAAGGCAGGTCAGAGGAGGTCATGCGGTTTCGTGGGGCAGGCAATGAGAGGACGGCAGCCCGAAGCACGGGCCGCCGCAGGTGATCACAGACCCAGTTTCTTTTCCAGGTAGTGAATGTTGACGCCACCCTGGGCGAAGTTGGTATCACGGACAATATCCTGGTGCAGCGGGATATTAGTCTTGATCCCTTCGATCAGTGTTTCGTCCAGCGCACTTTCCATACGTGCCAAGGCCGTTTCACGGTCATCCGCAAAGGTGATCAGCTTGGCGATCAGGGAGTCGTAGTGCGGCGGCACGCTGTAACCGCTGTACAGGTGGGAGTCGACGCGAACGCCGTTACCGCCTGCCGCATGGAAATGCGTGACCTTGCCGGGGCTCGGCATAAAGGTTTTCGGATCTTCCGCGTTGAGTCGGCACTCGATGGAGTGACCGCGCAGCTTGATGTCGTCCTGAGTGTAGGACAGCGGCAGGCCGGAGGCGATGCGTAGCTGTTCCTTGACGATATCCACGCCGGTCACCATCTCGGTTACCGGGTGTTCGACCTGTACGCGGGTGTTCATCTCGATGAAGAAAAACTCACCGTCTTCGTACAGGAACTCGAAGGTGCCGGCGCCGCGGTAGCCGATCTCGATGCAGGCATCGACACAGGCTTTGAGAACCTTGGCGCGTGCCGCTTCATCGATCATCGGTGCCGGTGCTTCCTCAACCACCTTCTGGTGGCGACGCTGCATGGAGCAGTCACGGTCATACAGGTGGATGGCATTGCCCTGGCCATCGGCCAGCACCTGTACTTCTACGTGACGCGGTTTCTCGAGGAACTTCTCCATGTACACGGTGGAATCACCAAAGGCGGCACCCGCCTCGGACTTGGTGACCTGTACCGCATTGGCCAGGTGTGCCTCGGTGTGCACCACACGCATGCCGCGACCGCCGCCGCCGGCTGCCGCCTTGATGATCACCGGGTAGCCGATGCGACGCGCGATCTTGTAAACGGACTCGTTGTCTTCCGGCAGCGGGCCATCGGAGCCCGGTACAGTGGGAACGCCGGCCTTTTTCATCGCCTCGATCGCGGACACCTTGTCGCCCATCAGGCGGATGGTGTCGGCGCGGGGACCGATGAAGGTGAAGCCGGAGCGCTCGACCTGCTCTGCGAAATCGGCGTTTTCAGCCAGGAAGCCATAGCCCGGGTGAATGCCTACGGAGTCGGTGACTTCGGCGGCACTGATGATCGCCGGGATGTTGAGGTAGCTCTGCGGTGACGGCGCCGGACCGATGCACACGGCTTCGTCGGCCAGGCGGACGTGCATCAGGTCGCGGTCGGCCTGAGAGTGGACCGCCACGGTCTTGATGCCCAGCTCCTTGCACGCGCGGAGGATACGCAGGGCGATCTCACCACGGTTTGCAATCAGCACTTTATCCAGCATAGTGAAAATCCTTGCTCAGCAATCAGGCGATGGTGATCATGGGCTGGTCGAATTCGACCGGCTGGCCATCTTCGACCAGAATGCTTTCGATTACACCGGATTTGTCCGCTTCAATCTGGTTCATCATTTTCATGGCTTCAACGATGCAGATGACATCGCCGGCCTTGACGCTCTGACCGACCTCAACGAAAGCTGCAGAGGTGGGCGAGGGGGCACGGTAGAAGGTACCAACCATCGGTGAGCAGACAGCGTGGCCGGCCGGCGCCGCCGCTTCTGCCGGTGCTTCTGCCGCCGGAGCGGCCGGTGCTGCAGCCGGTGCCGCCATCGGAGCTGCCGGTGCCGCATACTGGGCCGGTGCAGCGATTACCTGACTGCCGCCACGGCTGATGCGGACAGACTCTTCGCCTTCCTTGATCTCGATTTCATTGATGTTGGATTCTTCCAGCAACTCGATCAGTTTTTTAACTTTGCGAATATCCATGCTAAGACGGCTTCTCTGATTCTAATGTGTTTAAGGATGACGCTATCGAATTAAGCGTCCACCGGCGCCAGGCGCTGGTGAGCGGCTTCCAGTGCGAACCGGTACCCGGCTGGGCCGAGACCGCAGATGACACCCACGGCCTTGTCCGACAGATAGGAATGCTGGCGGAAAGGTTCACGGGCATGCACATTCGATAGATGCACTTCAATAAAAGGTATACCGACCCCCAGAAGGGCGTCGCGTATGGCAACACTGGTATGGGTGAAAGCAGCCGGGTTAATGATGATGAACTCGGTGCCGCGAGCGGGGGCCTGATGGATCCGCTCGATCAATTCAAACTCGGCGTTGCTCTGGAAACATTCGGCCGAATGCCCCAGTGACTTGGCATGGGCCAGGATCTGCTGCTCGATTTCGGCGAGCGTGGTGGCACCATAAATGCCGGGCTCACGGGTTCCGAGCAGGTTCAGGTTGGGACCGTTCAAAACCAGGATATGAGCCATGCAGATGCTCCGCGACGATCGTAATTGCCAAGGGGTAAAACAAAGGTCGACTAGTGTGCATGAAACTGAAAACCCTGTCTACGCCGCGCCATCAATTTTCGGCTGTTAGCGGCCTGTTTGCCGAAGATGCCTTGATATAAGCCGGTATCCTGTTGATAAGCAGTGACACTTGCCGGGCGGCGCCGAATTGACCGTTTTACAGAAATTCGCCATAGTGCAATGCAGCAATCAGGCCCGCAATGTCTGCGGGCCTCGCAACGATCAAGGAGTATCCGGGTGGAGCGAATAGAACGGATCTGGTTAACCCTGTGGGACAACGTCAACTCGGCCCGCAAGCTCAAGCTGGTGTTGGCCCTTATCTGTCTGTGGCTGTTGGCGGCGGTGGTCATCGGCATCTACTGGAGCGTGGCGCCAGACCGCTTTGATGTGGGCGCCCAAGCGCGTGCGCAGATCCAGTCTGAGACGCCCGTGACCGGTGCCTACACCACGGCCACACTGATCCACCTGACCGAAACCCTGCTCGACAAGCCAGGCGGTTATGTCAGCAACGACATCATGCCGCCTGGTATCTGGCTGGATAACATGCCGGCCTGGGAATTTGGCGTGCTGGTTCAGGTGCGCGACATGGGACGTGCCCTGCGCAAGAGTCTCAGCCGTTCCCAGTCCCAGTCCACGGAAGACCCGGCACTGGCCAAGGCGGAACCGCTACTGCACTTTGACCATCGCAACTGGATTCTGCCGTCCAGCGAAGGCGAATACCGCAAGGCCCTCAAGCAGTTGCGCGATTACCGCCAGCGTTTGGCGGATACCACGCAGCCGAATGCCCAGTTCTATGCCCGTGCCGATAACCTGCGTGACTGGCTGGGTGATGTGTCCACCCGTTTGGGCAGTCTGTCCCAGCGTTTGAGTGCCAGTGTGGGTCAGCGTCGCATCAACACCGACCTGGCCGGTGACAGTGCCGGACGTCAGGCCACCGAGGCCGGTGACGAGTTGGAAGTGAAAACCCCTTGGTTGGAGATCGATAATGTCTTCTACGAAGCGCGCGGTACGGCCTGGGCATTGATTCATATGTTGGAGGCCATCGAGCACGATTTCGGTGATGCGCTGGAGAAAAAGAATGCCCGTGCCAGCGTGCGTCAGATCATCCGCGAGCTGGAAGCCACCCAAAGCACCATCTGGAGCCCCATGATTCTGAACGGCTCCGAGTTTGGCTTCCTGTCCAACCATTCACTGGTGATGGCGTCCTATATCTCGCGCGCCAACGCCGCCATCATCGACCTGCGTGATCTTTTGTCTCAGGGATAAGAGGGGAGTCAGCGCCATGCGCCGAGTGGTGTTCAATCAGAAAGGCGGTGTCGGCAAGTCCAGCATCGCTGTCAACCTGGCGGCGATCAGTGCCAGCCGGGGCATCCGTACTTTGGTGGTGGATCTGGACCCCCAGTGCAACTCCACCCATTACTTATTGGGGGACGCTTCCAACCAGCCGGAAACCGACGCCTATGGCTTTTTCGAGCAGGCACTCAGTTTTCAGCTCAAGCCGCGTACGGCCGATGCCTTCGTACACGACACGCCGTTTGAGAACCTGGCGATCTTGCCGTCCCACCCTGAGCTGGGTGATCTGCAGTCCAAGCTTGAAAGCAAGCACAAGATCTACAAGCTCAGGGATGCGATCGAGCAGCTGGCACAGGTCTACGATGCGATCTACATCGACACCCCGCCCGCATTCAACTTTTTTACCCTGTCGGCGCTGGTGGCGGCCGAGCGCTGCCTGATCCCCTTCGACTGCGACGAGTTTGCCCGTCAGGCGCTCTACAATCTGCTGAATAACGTGCGTGAAACCCAAGCTGATCACAACGAACACTTGCAGGTGGAAGGGATCGTGGTGAACCAGTATCAGCCGCGTGCCTCGCTGCCACAGAAGATTGTTGCCGGTTTGGAAGCGGAGGCGCTGCCGGTACTGGCGACACGGCTATCGTCGTCGGTGAAGATGAAGGAATCCCACAATGATGCCCGTCCGCTGATTCACCTGGCGCCCGGCCACAAGCTGACGCAGGAATTCGTGCGGCTGTTCGAGGAGCTGGAAGCCGGGAGCTGACCTGGCTTCTCGGGCCGGTATGGGCGATAGCGTACGGTTGCAGCGGCCGGGCAAATGTCTGACCGTTCGCTGTCTGCATGCTCAGTGCTCCATGCCCGCCTGTTGATCATAAAGCACGCACAAAAAAACGGAGCCGCGAGGCTCCGTTTTTGTATCGCCGTTGGTAAAGTGCCAGAACCGCCGTTGCCGGCGACTACTTGTCTGGCGCGATTACCCGACCATCACTCATGAATACGCAGTCGCGCTGAGCGGCACTTTCCCGTGCGGCGAGCGATTTGCGTCTCAAGCGCATCAGCCAGATGGCAAGGGCCGTGGCCGACAGCGCGAGAATGACCAGTTCCGTCATGCAAACCCTGTCAAAATTTCTTGGGACCCCTGCATTGTAACCGGACGGTCACGGATGACAAGCGCGTATTACATGCCCTTGACGGCAAAGATGCCCGGGGCGTTGCGCCAGTAACCCTTGTAATCCATACCGTAGCCGAAAATATAGCGATCGATGATTTCGATCCCGACAAAATCGGCCTTTAAGTCCGGGCGCGCCTTGCGGTCATGCTTCTTGTCAACCAGTACCGCACACTGCACGGACGCCGCGCCTTCGGCCTTCAGATAATCCATTACTTCCGCCAGGGTGTGGCCTTCATCCAGAATGTCATCCACCACCAGCACCGGGCGATCCTTGAAATCCACCATCGGCGGCACCTTCCACTCAAGCTCGTGGCCGGAGGTGCTGTTGCGATAACGAGTGGCGTGCAAGTAGCTGGAGGTCAGCGGGAAGTTGAGCTTGGTCAGCAGCTGCCCGGTGATGACCAGGCCACCGTTCATGATGGCAAAAACGACGGGATCCTTGTCCTGGAGTTCGGCCGTGATCTCGGCGGCCATCTTGTTGATGGCGGCTTCAACTTCCGCCTGGCTGTGAAGAAGATCGGCTTCGACGTAGACCTTTTTGATTTCGTCGGCACTGATGGTGCTCATGGGACAGGCTCCGCAATTTCCTGATGACCGCCAGGGGCGGTTTGATTGTAAAAAAAGTGAGCAAGGTTACTCAGGTTTTCGTTGTGGGGCAACTTGAGGTTTTCCCGGATGACAGACGGCGGATCATTCGTTAGGCTTGCCGGGAAAATTTTGTCAAGCCGGACATACGTCCTATATGTCCTTGCACCAAGAGGCTGCCCGCACATGAGTGTCCACGAAATCAAGCACCCCCTGGTTCAGCACAAGCTGGGCCTGATGCGTTCAAGCAACAAGAGTACCCGCAGTTTCCGCCAGCTGGCGGCTGAAGTCGGCTGTCTGCTGACCTACGAGGCAACCAAGGATCTGGAGCTCGAACCCTATACCCTGGATGGCTGGTGCGGCAAGATCCAGGCTGAACGCATCAAGGGCAAGAAAATCACCGCGGTGCCCATCCTGCGTGCCGGTCTGGGCATGCTTGACGGTGTGCTGGAGCTGGTGCCCAGTGCCAAGATTTCCGTGGTCGGCCTGTACCGTGACGAGGAAACCCTGGAGCCGGTGACCTATTTTGAAAAGCTGGCCAGCGATATCGAGTCGCGTATGGCGCTGGTCGTGGACCCCATGCTGGCCACCGGCGGTTCCATGATCGCCACCATCGACCTGCTGAAAAAGGCGGGCTGCACCAGCATCCGTGCACTGGTCCTGGTGGCGGCGCCGGAAGGCATTGCCAAGGTGCAGGCGGCGCACCCGGATGTGGATATCTTTACCGCATCAGTGGACGAGGGACTGAACGAACAGGGATATATCATGCCGGGCCTGGGTGATGCCGGCGACAAGATCTTCGGCACCAAATAACTGAGGACTGGCGGATGCAGAACGTACAACAAGGGGCGTTCCACTGGCGTACGGCGCTGGCCGGTTCGCAGATGCTATTTGTCGCCTTCGGCGCACTGGTACTGATGCCGCTGCTGACCGGACTGAACCCGAGTGTGGCGCTGTTTACCGCCGGGGTGGGCACGCTGATGTTCCACCTGGTCACGGGGCTGAGTGTACCGATCTTTCTGGCGTCATCGTTCGTGTTCATTGCACCGATCACCTACTCGGTGAGCAACTGGGGCGTCTCTGCCACCATGGGGGGCCTGATGGCGGCCGGTGGCGTATACATGCTGCTGTCGCTGGGCGTGCGCCTCAAGGGCGTCGGTTTCCTGCATCGCCTGATGCCGCCGGTGGTGACCGGGCCGGTGATCATGATCATCGGCCTGGGTATGGCACCGCTGGCGGTCAACATGGCCATGGGCAAGACCGGCGACGGCTCCGAGGTACTGTTTGCCTATGATCAGGCCATGCTGGTGTCAATGAGTGCACTGGTGACCACGCTGGTGGTGGCGGTGTTCGCGCGCGGGATCTTCCGGTTGTTGCCAATCCTGTCCGGGGTCATCGTCGGTTATATTGCGGCGTACTTCACGAATATGGTCGATTTTGCGCCGATCAATGCGGCCCGCTGGGTGGCGATGCCGGAATTCGTGGCCCCGAGCTTCCACTGGCAGGCGATTCTGTTCATGATCCCGGTGGCGCTGGCGCCGGCCATCGAACACGTGGGCGATATCCTGGCAATCTCCAACGTGACCGGCAAGGATTACATGCGTCGACCGGGCCTGCACCGTACCCTGCTGGGTGACGGCGTGGCAACGGCCGCCGCCGCCTGTTTCGGCGGCCCGCCCAACACCACCTATTCGGAAGTGACCGGTGCAGTGATGCTGACCAAGTCCTTCAACCCGGTGGTGATGGTGTGGGCGGCCATTGTGGCGATTGCCCTGGCGTTCATCGCCAAGTTCGGTGTGGCTCTGCAGACCATTCCGTCACCGGTAATGGGGGGTATTCTGATCCTGCTGTTCGGTTCCATCGCAGCGGTGGGCATGAACACACTGATCAAGGCGCATGTAGACCTGGCCGAGCAGCGCAACCTTGTAATCGTGGCCACCACGCTGGTGTTCGGTATCGGCGGCATGGCGCTGGGGCAGGGCGATCTGAGCCTGCAGGGCGTCAGCTTGTGCGGGGCCGTAGCCATTATCCTCAACCTGATCTTGCCTAACAGTGAGCCTGTGGATAACGACCTGCATGAAGAGCAGGATGTGATCAACGACCTGGTCGACCACGGCCGCTGATATACGACCTACCCCATGGAGCCCTGGCAGGACGGCCGGTGGCTCCACTTCTCCCTTTGCTCAAGCGGGCGTGACGGTACCAGGCCGGCAACCGCCTGCAATTTGACCTCGATCAGGCGTGCTGATACCTCCTGCCCAGCGGCGGCCTGCTGTTCCTGATAGGTCTTGGGCGTGACGCCCAGGTACTTTTTGAACACGCGACAGAAGTAGGAATGGTCGCGATACCCCACGGTCAGCGCCACATCCAGAATCTGCAGCTCCGGATTGGCCAACAGGCGCGTAGCCTCCTGTATCCGCAACTGCTGCAGCATCTCTTGAAACGTGACCCCGTATGCTTTTTTGAACTGACGGCTGAACTGCAGTGGGCGCAGGTTGCAGAACCCGGCCAACTGCTCTTCGTTGATGCGCTCGCCCAAGTGCAGCTGCATGTATGACAGCGCCGGGTGTACGCTGCGCGATTCGTGTGCGCTGCCGTGAAAGCGTGACTCCTCCGGCAGGCGCAGCATAGGGCTGGGGGCACTGAACGGGTCGGGCTTTATTTCGGTATCGCCCAGTGTGTTGCGCAGTGCATTGACCTGATAGTCGGCGGCCGACCGCTGCAGGGGTTTGAGCATGATCTCCCAGATACGGGCCCGCAGCGCCCACAATAGCAGTGACTCGGAGTGCTGCTCGGTCATCATGATCACCGGCAATCGATACTGGGCCTGCAGCTCGCGTACCAGTGCCAGGCCATGCATGTCGGGGTAGTCAAAGTCGATACACAGGGCTGCAGGATCAAGGCCGCGTGGGCAACGCGGGTTGTGGATATCCAGCATTTCAATCTGAAATCGCTGTGCAAACAGGTCTAGCAGGGTGCTGGAATCGTCCGAGCTGCGCAGGTCCAGCCACAGCAGTACAGGGGCGCCGGGCGACGTGACAGGTTGCGACATGACAATGGGTCTCCCACGGGAATGAGCGTTTTATTGTTGTCGTGTGGGGGCAGTCGGCCAGTCCATTGTTGCCGGTAGTGTTCAGTATAGTGAACAACCTGAGTAAAAGTGGGTGAATATCTGTTTTTTTTTTATACAAAACGGTTGTTGGGTGTATCGACTGCGTTATAACCGATTGTTGTTTCAGGCCTGAAACAGCCCGGCGCAAAATAGTCCTAGTTTTTGTACAAAATAGTCCCAGCCGCCCTTCTCTCATCTTTCTATAGTCACTCACGTACCCGGTGCAGACCGCCAGCCAGGCAACCGCATCGGCTTTCGGCCCCGCGGGGCACTCAAGACAGAGGGCGGAACCATGAACATGATGACTCGGAAAATTATGGACTTCATCAAGGACGAAGAAGGGCTGACTACGGTTGAGTATGCGATTGCGGGGGCATTAGTTGCTGCAATTGTTGTCGCAGCATTTACTGATCTTGGTTGTGAAGTAGCTGCAACAGTACAGTATCTAGCTGATGTGATTTCAGATGGTGAAGATGCAGTGCGCGGTGCATGCGGAGATGCATGAGATCGCTTAAGGGGTTGGATAATTGATGCCAGTCCAGTAAATACAGGTGAATCTTATGCTCGCATTATATACATACGATATATCAACAGCTTTGCTAATACTGGTGTTGATGCTTGCTGTGATTCTGGACTGGCGTTTCAACAAAATACCTAATTGGTTAACCCTCTGCCTTCTGGGCATTGGCTTGGCCTTGAACTATTTGCTTCTACCAACCTCAGCTGTTCACTTTGGCTTACAAGGTGTTGGGATTGGCCTGTTATTTCTCTTACCTTTTTACCTCACCGGCGGTATGGGCGCCGGTGATGTCAAGCTGATGGCAGCCATCGGCAGCTTTATCGGGCCCTCGGCCGTCCTGATGGCGGCCGCCTTTTCTCTGGTGATCGGCGGCTGTGTCGCCGTCTACATGATTCTGCGCAGCGGCGAGCTGGTGAGCCTGTATCGCCGCTACTTGGTGATGGTGACAACGCGTACCCTGATTCCGGCCGAGGTCGGCTCGGTAGCGCGCCGCCGCTTTCCCTTTTCGCTCTCCATTGTACTGGGCACCCTGATACAGCTGGGGCTGACCGGCAAGCTGGAGTTCTACCATCTGACCACCCAAATCGGCTATCAGCTGCAGGCACTGGGGGTGATGCAATGAATGATGCCATGAGCATGACGGCCGAGGCTGCGCCGGTGCAGTCAAATGTGCTGCAGCAGCTGGCTCCGCGCCCGCTGGCGCTGGCCGAGACCGGCCTGAGCCGTCACTTTCTCACCGAACTGATGATCAAGCACCTTTACGATGCCGGTCTGCTGAGTTCCAAACAGCTGATGCAGCGTCTGGCGCTGGCCGGGCCGGTGCTGGAAGAGCTGATCGAATTCCTGCGCCAGGAAGTGATGATCGAGGTGCACGGCAAGGGGTTCGACAAGCGTGAACTCAGCTATGGCCTGACCCAGCGCGGCCGTGAGTCAGCCATCGATGCCTACGCCCGCAGCGGTTACCTGGGACCGGCACCGGTGCCGATTCAGCGCTACCGTGAGGTGGTTGCGGCTCAAACCGTCCACAACGCCCATGTCACCGCCGAGTCGCTGAATGCCCTGTTTGCCGATGTGGTGCTGAAGGATTCGCTCAAGCAGCAGCTCGGCCCGGCCATGAACTCGGGCCGCGCCATTTTCATCTATGGCCCGGCCGGTACCGGCAAAACCTACATCACCCAGAAGCTGACCGGCCTGTTTGCCGACACCTGCCTGATTCCCTACGCCATATCGGTCAACGAGCAGGTGGTGTCCCTGTTCGATCCGCTGCTGCACCAGCCGGTTGAGTCGGCCGAGCAGTCACCCAGTCTGATGCTGAACCAGGGCCACGATCCGCGCTTTGTTCACTGCCGGCGCCCGGAAGTGATCACCGGCGGCGAGTTGGGTATGGATATGCTGGAAGTGCATTTCAATCCGGTGACCAAGGAGTACCAGGCACCGCTGCAGCTGAAGGCTAACAACGGCATTTTCATCATCGATGACATGGGGCGCCAACGCGCCACGCCGATGGAGATCTTCAACCGTTGGATCGTGCCCATGGAAGAGAAGCAGGACTACCTGACCCTGGGGGCAGGGCGTCATTTCCAGACCCCCTTCGACCAGATTCTGGTGTTCTCGTCCAACATCAATCCGCTGGACCTGGCCGACGAGGCCTTTCTGCGCCGCATCGGCTACAAGATCTATTTCGGCTTTTTGCAGCCGGACGAATACAGCCGCATCTGGCAGCAGGTGTGTGCGGAAAAAGGCATCACCTTTGATCCGGCGCTGCTGCAGTGTGCACTGACGGATCTGCATGCCCGGCACCAGGTCGGGTTGCGCCCCTGCCACCCCCGTGACCTGCTGGGCATGGCACAGGACCGTGTGCGCTACCTGGGCCAGGACGGCGCCACGCTGGATACCGAATCTCTGCACTGGGCCTGGGACAGCTATTTTGTTCGCCTGGACGCGGAAACAGAGATGTCTTCGACCACCCTGAACAGGAGGAATGACCATGTTTAAGGGCAGAAGCTTGCTGTTGCTGACCCTGTCGGTGCTGTTGGCCGCCGGTGCAGCGATTTACACCAACGCCTGGCTGCAGCAGCAGTTGCCGGGCAACACCGCCACGGCGGCACAGGGCACTCCGGTGGTCTATGCCGCCATGGATATTCCTTACGGCCAGGCCATTGAACGACGTCATCTGACGATCAAGTCGATGCCGGATGACCTGGTGCCCGCCAACAGCATCAGCGACCCGGCCGAGGTCGAGGGCATGGTGCCGCTGGCGGATATTCTGGCCGGTGATGCCCTGCGTCGCGAGCGGCTCAGTGATCACCAGGAGGGCGCCACACTGGCGGCGCTGATCGACCCTGACAAGCGGGCCTTTACCGTGCGCGTCAACGATGTGGTGGGCGTGGCCGGGTTCCTGCTGCCGGGCAATCACGTCGATATCATCGCCACCAAGAACGAGGGCAAGAACGTCAAGGCGCGTACGGTGCTCAAGGGTATCAAGGTGCTGGCGGTGGATCAGAAGGCGCGCACCGACAAGAACGACCCCATCGTGGTGCGTGCCGTGACCCTGGAGCTGTCGCCGAAGGAGTCCGAAGAGCTGGCCAAGGCCCGTGAAGAAGGGCGCATCCAGCTGACGCTGCGTAACCCGCAGACCGAAGAGCCACCGACACCAGTGGTGGCGGAAGCCCCGGTGGTGGGAGAGCCTGCACCCGCGCCTGTGGCCAAGCCACAGCCGACACGCCGCTACTCCGCGCCGCCCTCCGTCATCGTGATCAAGGGCGTGGATTGGGAACGCAAACGAGTGCCCATGTAGTCGCGGGCCAGGTACAGGCATTGAGGAGACAGGATGATGGCCAACTATCGAGCACATCACACGAATACCCCCGCAGGCACTGACCGCTGGCTGGAAGGGGCACTGCCCGCCTGCCTGCTGGTACTGCTGCTGGCACTGCTGGCAATCGACGCCCGGGCCGCCGAAATTAACGCAGACTCCACGGTCGAACGTCTGACCGTCCCCTTGTACAAGTCCAAGGTGGTACAGCTCAACGGGCCGGTACACAAGGTATCGATCGGCAACGAGGAAGTGGCCGATATTCTGGTGATGCGCTCCCAGCAGATCTACGTGCTGGGCAAGGGCATCGGCACCACCAACGTGCTGCTCTGGGACAAGCGTAACCGGCTTACCGCGTCCATCGACGTGGAAGTCACCCCGGATGTGAACAGCCTCAAGGCCAAGTTGTTCGAAATGGCACCCAGTGAAAACATCAAGGTGAACTCATCACAGGGCTCCATTCTGCTCAGTGGCGAAGTCTCCAACCTGGGCACCATGGACATGGCCGTACGCCTGGCGGACAGCTTCCTGCAAAAACCGTCCGGCGAAGGGGCCACCCAGGCCGGGGAGGTGGTCAATCTGCTCAAGGTGGGCGGTTCCCAGCAGGTGATGCTGAAAGTCACCGTGGCGGAAATGTCACGCGATCTCACCAAGCGCATGGGCATCAATTTCAACATGCTCGATGTGCGCGATGATTTCTGGAGCGTGGGTGCCAGCAGCATCGGCGGCAACATCGGTAGTGGCACGGATTTCGATGCGATCGACTTCAGCAATGCCGTCCCCGGCCTAAGCCAGCAGGGCATATTGGCCAAGTATCTCGACAGTAACCTACTGTTCAGCGTGGCCTTCGATGCCGCCAAGCAGAACGGCAGCGCCCGTATCCTGGCGGAGCCGACCCTGACCACCCTGACCGGACAGGAAGCCGAATTCCTTTCCGGGGGCGAGTTCCCGGTGCCAGTGCCGGATGACGATGGCATCACTATCGAATTCAAGGAGTTCGGTGTCGGCCTCAAGTTCCTGCCGGTGGTGCTGGATTCGGGCACGATCAACCTCAGCCTGAATGTGGCCGTAACCGATTTTGCTTCGACCGGCTCGGTGCAGAGCAGCGTGGGCGACAGCGGTACCTACCTGATCCCGGCCCTGACCAAGCGCAGCGCCCGCTCGACCGTGGAGCTGGGTGATGGCCAGACCATCGGTATCGCCGGCCTGATCAGCGAAAGCAGCCGTGAAGCCGTCAACAAGTTTCCCGGCCTGGGCGATGTGCCGGTGCTGGGGCACCTGTTCCGCAGTTCCCAGTTTGAAAGCGGCGAGACCGAGCTGGTGATTCTGGTCACGCCGACCCTGGCGCAGCCGTTCAAGAACGAGGGCATCCGCCTGCCGGGGGATGGTTTCGTCGAGCCGACCGATGCCGAATTCTATCTGCTGGGCCGCACCCGGGGCAGTGCCTCGTCTGGCGGTGCCCAAGTTGCGGCTACACATGGCATGCAGGACGCCATGGGCGGTGACGGCACACGGGTCTTCCCGATGACGGAAGGCACCGAATCCACTTTTGGCCACAGTATCGAGTAATCGGACGCAACAGGAGAGATGTCATGAAAAGCCACTGTTGGACACCGGCCCTGATCACCGCCGCGACGCTGCTGCTGGCAGGCTGCAGCACCAATCCGCCGCATGAGCCCCTGGGCCTGGCGGTCGATACGATGCGGCAGAGCCAGACCCACAACCCGGACGCGGCCGATCAACATGGTCCGCTACGCCTGGACGGTGTCAAGGCGCATCAGGTTATCACGGACTATCGCGGCCAGAGTGAAAGTGCCACCGGGGTTGCCGGTGATATCGAAATCAATATTGGGGACTGACCCCCACACCGGCCCAGCCGTAACCAGGGTGGGAGCCGCCACGCGGCCCCTGCCGAGAGGAGGCGAACATCATGCAGCGCCCAATCGAAGCAAAACTGCGGAAGTCGCAACAGGGGGCGGTACTGGTATTGGTCACCGTGGCCATGATTGCCCTGATCGCCATAGCCGGGCTGGCCCTGGATGGCGGCCATCTGTTGCTGAACAAGACCCGACTGCAGAATGCCGTCGATGCTGCCGCGTTGAGTGGGGCTCGTACTTTTGCCGACTATAGCCCGGACGCTCCTGGTGCTGAGTCCGCTGCCAGAGCGGCAGCACTGGCCACCTTTATAAGCAACCTGGAGTTGTCGGAAAACAATGAATTGAGTGATGCCTATGCGGATGGCGGCGCCTTTACCGTTGAGTTTTCCAAAACATTGAACCCCTTTGACCCCGGCTCGGCTGAACCCGGTTATGTCCGTGTCATTGCTGATGACCTGAGCTTGGCAAGTTGGTTGGTAAGAGTGGTGGGGGTGGATAATTTGCCGGTATCGGCCAGTGCTGTGGCAGGGACAATTAAATTGGATAAGACATTTGATAATGTGTTGCCAATTCTGATTTGTGGTTGTGATAAATCGGATCCGAGCTGTAACCATGATGATGAGCTGCCAGGAGATGGCGATGTGCATTACTACCATGGTTTACCGTACAGGGATTCGGAAGAACATATTGAATCATTAGATGACCTTATGGTGCTTAAGGCCTCATCTCAAACCAGTGGTGATCCAGGACCAGGCAATTTTCACTTGCTGCGATTTGAAGATGAAGGCGGGAAGGAAATGACACTTCCCGAAATACAGGCGGCGCTTGCTGGCGCTGCTACACATAGTGTGACAGTGGGTGAGATGGAATCGACAAAGCCAGGTAACTCAACAGGCCCTGTCGAAGAAGGCATCAATACTCGTTTTGGTGATGCTTCTAAAAAGTATGATGTACCAGCTGACCCGGTCACAGAAACCTGGTGTGAGAATAGCTGCCAGAATGTTGATAGCCCCGCTCTGAAAGAAAACAACCCCTACCCTTTGTATGTAGAAGAAAATGATGACGGAAGCCGCTCGATCAAACGAGAAGGCTCACCGGAGCCTGATCGGTATGACGATATTGTGGATTTTGCAACCTATGCTGAAGCTGAAAAAAATGAAAGCTGTAATAGCGAAAATCCCGATGCAGGTTGTTGGCGTCGTGTAGTCGCCCTGCCAATAGGTCAGTGTTCAACAGCAACATCTGGTGCTCACGATGTGCCAATTTACGGGGTTGGTTGTTTCTTCCTGACGCAAAAAGTACTTAAAAACGGCAATGAATCTGAGATATATGGTCAATTTGTAGGAGGTGAAGCCCCCGGGTGCAGTTCCAATGGTCGCTTTTCCGATGACTCAGATCCTGCAGGGCCTTTACCCACCAAGATAGTCCTCTTTCGCGACTTTGGCAGCGAGGATTCCTGATGAATATCGGAACTGCCAAGTGGCGTAAATCTCAACAAGGCCTTGCAGCAGTGGAGATGACACTGGTATTGCCACTATTGCTGTTCCTCTTTCTGGCCACCGCTGAAATCGGTCGGATGCTGTACCAGTACAACACGCTGACCAAGGCCCAGCGTGATGGTGTGCGCCTGATTGCCGCGAGTCTTAAATATAACCAGCAGGCCGGTTTGAGCGAATGTGGCGAAACGGGGGGTACGTTACCCAATAACCTGATGACGCGTGCTGCGAACTTGGTGGTATACGGTACAGAAGGTGTGTCCGCCGATGCCGAGCCCTTGCTGCCGGGCCTGACCACTGCCGATGTCGGCTTCTGTCGCGTTACCGGCACCCAAGAGGTGCAGATTCAGGTTCAGTATGCCTTCACTCCCATGTTGTTTGACGAGTTGCCCAGTTTTGGTTTGGGTGACCCCGTTTCGATCAACTTCCCGTTGACCAGCGCCATCAATATGAAAGTGTTGGCAGGAGGTTGAAGATGAAGCCCATCAATAGCCGTTTCCGCCAGCAGGGCCTGACCACGGTTGAATTCTCCTTGGTGGGAATTGTGCTGTTCATGGTGCTGTTCGGCTTGATCGAGTTTGGCCGGCTGATGTTTACCTGGAATGTGCTGGATGAAGCGACGCGTCGGGCAGCGCGGTTGGCGGCGGTTTGCCCAGTTAGTGATGAGTCCGGTGGGTCTCAGTTTGCGAGAGATAAAGGGGCTTTCGGTGGGGATATGCTTTTAAACTTTTCCAAAGACAACATTGCAATTGAATACCTCTCGCAAACGGGGACGGTTCTTGGCCCGCCGATAGCCACTGAGGATACCTACTACGTTAGAGCACGGGTTGTTAACTATTCACACCAGATGATTATTCCCCTTGTTGATATTGATCCAATTGCCGCGCTGGATTTCTCAACCACCTTGCCTGCCGAAAGTCTTGGAGTACACCCCGTAGCCGCAGATCCAGATCAAGACCTTTGCGAACTTAAATAAATTCTCAACCGCTGATGGCAGTGGAGAGGAGAACCGCCATGATGAAGCAAAACCATCTTTACGAAGTAAAAACGCCGCCGGGCGTTAAAAATGCCAAGGCGTTCTCGATCCTGATCGCCAGCCGTTCGGCGGATGCGTTGACGCAACTGAAAGCGGCGCTGAGCCTGATGCCGGTGGGGGTGAAAATCAACTGCCGACTGATCAGCAATGGCCACTCTGATCCCTTGCATGGGTTGGAGCAGCTGCCGGACCTGCTGATTTTCCGGGTCGGCGAGTGCTGGCAGGCCGAGTTGGAATCCCTCTGTGCTCGTCCGGTAGAGACACGCGTTCCCATGCTAGTGGTCAGCGCCGAGGCACCGGCGCAAGCGATGCGGTTGTCGATGAAGGCAGGGGCGCGTGACTTTTTCCCTGAGCCGCTGGAAGACGGCGAGCTGTTGCGCATCGTGGATCAGCTCTACCGTGAGACCCGTGACCAGCAGAGTGCACTGCATACCCACCTGACGGTGGTCATGAATGCCAAGGGCGGCTCAGGTGCCAGCCTGATCGCGACCAATCTGGCGCACCAGCTGGCCAGTGATGGCCAGCGCAAGGTAGTGCTGGTCGATCTGGACCTGCAGTTCGGCTCGCTGTCGCACTACCTGGATCTCAACCCTCAGCGCGGCATCAAGCAGGCGCTGGAAAACGTTGAGGATCTGGACAGCCTGGCGCTGGACGGTTATCTGGCGCGCCACGTCAGCGGCCTGAAGGTGCTCAGTTCCGAGTCGGATCGGCTGTTGCTCAGCGATGAGGTGTCCTGCGAGCAGCTGCTGCAGCTGTTCCGCTTGCTGGCCAAAGACCACCAGCATCTGGTGGTGGACCTGCCCAGGCAGATTGATCTGGTGACGACCACGGTGCTGGAGCAGGCGGACCAGATCGTGCTGACCCTGCAGCAGGGCATCACCTACCTTCGGGATGCCTCACGCCTGATTGATGTGATGCGCCGGGATCTGGATATTCCTGATCATCGCATTCTGGTGGTGGTTAACCGCTATGACAAGGCGTCGCCGATCACCTTGGCCGAGGTGGCCAAGGCGTTGAAACATCAACCGATTATGACGGTGCCCAATGATTTTCGGCATGTCAGCGAGTCGCTTAACAACGGCATGCCGCTGCTGAACGTGGCGCGACGGGCGCCGATCACGCGGGCACTGCAGGGGCTCAGTCAGGAGGTGGCCGGCAATAAGGACACCACATCGCCGGGGCTGCTGAGCAAGCTGTTGCATCTGGTCAAGGGGGATTGAGCCATGTCGTTATTGAGTAACCGACTGAACCGTTTGCGTGTCGCAGAAGTGACTGAACTGGCGCAGGTGGAAGAGGTCGAGATCGAAGAGGCAGCGGTGCAGGAGCGTCCGCCATTAATGATCGAAACCCTGTCCGCAGCAGAAATCGAATGCAAGCAGCAGCTGCACCGTGAGCTACTCAAGCGGATGGACCTGTCCCTGATCGATAGCCTGGAGGAAGCAGAGGCGCGGCGCCAGATCAGTGATCTGTGTCGCCAACTGATGGATGAACACGCGGTGCCGTTCAGCTCCCAGTCGCGGCAGAAAATCGTCAAGCTGATCGAAGACGAGATCATGGGATTGGGACCGCTGGAGCCGTTGCTGGAGGATAGCACCATCTCCGATATTCTGGTCAACGGGCCGGACTCCATTTTTGTGGAGCGTTTCGGCAAGCTGGAACACTGCCCGGTGAGCTTCAGCAGCGCCGGCCACCTGATGAACACCATCGACCGCATCGTCTCCAGTGTCGGGCGCCATATCGATGAGTCGTCGCCGATGGTAGATGCCCGGCTCAAGGACGGATCCCGTGTCAATGTGATCATCCCGCCGCTGGCGCTGGACGGGCCGCAGATCTCCATTCGCCGTTTCATGGTGGAACTGTTGTCGATGGAGAACCTGATCGAGAAAGGCTCTGTTGATGCACGCGTTGCTCCGGTGCTGGAAGGGATCGTCAAGGCGCGCCTGAATATCCTTATCTCCGGCGGGACCGGCTCGGGCAAGACCACCCTGCTCAATATTCTGTCCGGTTACATCCCTCATGACGAGCGCATCGTCACCATTGAGGACTCGGCGGAGCTGCAGCTGCAGCAGCCTCACGTGGTACGGCTGGAAACCCGCCCGCCCAACATCGAGGGGCGGGGCGAGGTGACCCAGCGTGACTTGGTGAAAAACAGCCTGAGGATGCGGCCGGACCGCATCGTACTGGGTGAGGTGCGTGGCGGTGAAACCCTGGACATGCTGCAGGCGATGAACACCGGCCATGATGGCTCCCTGACCACCATTCACGCCAACAGTGCCCGCGATGCCCTGGGGCGTATCGAGAACATGGTCGCCATGACCGGCATCAGCTTTCCCACCAAGGCGCTACGGGCACAGATCGCCTCGGCCATTGATGTGGTGCTGCAGGTGACGCGGCTGGAGGACGGGCGCCGCAAGCTGGTCAGTATCCAGGAAATCAATGGCATGGAAGGCGACATTATCACCATGTCCGAGCTGTTCACTTTCGAGCGTCAGGGGCTGGATGCCAAGGGCAATGTGCTGGGCAGGTTCAAGGCCACAGGCATCGTGCCGGGCTTCCACAAGCGACTGGCCCAGCGCGGTATCGACATTCCCACCGCGCTGTTTGAGCCCGAATAGGGGAGGGCATAACGATGAACTTTGCACTGGAGTCCAATGAAACCATCGTAATACTGTCCATGGTATTCGTGTCGGTCTTTATCCTGCTGGCCAGTCTTTCGATCCCGGTATTCGGTGAGCAGCGCAAGGTCAAGCGGCGTCTGCAGCAGCGTCTGGGCGAAATTTCCACGGAGTCGGATCAACCTTCCATCAGCAACCTGTTGCGATCTCGTTATCTGAAAAAACTCAACCCCATGGAACGCCAGTTGGAATCGCTGCCCGGGATGGAATACCTGGCACGGCTGATCGAACAGTCCGGTGGTCAGATCATGGCCTACAAGGTTGTGCTGCTGTCATTGTTGTTGGGGCTCAGCGGGTTTGTACTGGCCCTTCTGGTGTTGCGTTTCTGGCCGGTGGCGCTGGTGGTGGGGGGAGTGTTGCTGTTGGCACCTTACCTGCGCCTGATGTTTTTACGCGGTAAACGGCTGCACGAGTTCGAGGCTCAGCTACCGGAAGCGATTGATATTATCAAGCGCGCGTTGCTGACCGGTCACCCCTTCAGCGAGTCGCTCAATTTGGTGGCTGAGGGGCTGGAAGGGCCGGTCTCGGTAGAGTTCGGTATCACCTATTCGGATCTGAGCTACGGCTCCGACCTGCGCCGAGCGATGCTGGGCCTGCTGGAGCGTGTGCCCAGTGTCACATTGATGGCCTTTGTCACCGCCATTCTGGTGCAAAAGGAAACCGGCGGTAACCTGGCTGAAATTCTGGAGAACATTGGCAAGGTGATTCGGGGGCGTTTCCGCTTCCAGCGCCGGGTGAAAACCCTGTCGGCAGAGGGGCGGTTATCAGCCTGGATCTTGATGCTGGTCCCCTTTGGCCTGTTCATTCTGATTTACCTGACAACGCCAGGATACATGGAAGTGCTGGTGAGATCCGAGCGTGGGCACCAGCTGATCATGATCAGTTTCGTGTTGATGGTCTTGGGCGCCTTTTGGATCCGTCGTTTGCTGAGAATCGAGGTGTGACCTATGGATGCCTTATTGGAACTGATCACCCAGCAGGTCGGGAGTGAAGTCTATGCCCGCTATATTGTCATTGGCCTGGTGACGGCAGCAGCCCTGGCGTTTGGCTTGAGCCTAACGGTGTTGGTGAACGGCTTGGCAGCCCCCTTTAGGCACCGCGTACGGGTGTTGACCGGTCATCCCGAAGCCAAAGCTACATCCAGCGACCAGCGCAGTAAGGTGCTGTCATCCATGGATCCGGTGACCCGGCATTTGCTGCCAGGCAAGGATTGGGACAAGAGTAAGCTGCAGGCGCAGCTGGTCCATGCCGGTTTTCGCAACCCCGGCGCCATCAATTCACTCTATGCCTTGAAGGTGTTACTGGCGCTGGGTCTGTTGTTGTGCGTCTGGTTAGGAACGACGTTCAACCCCACGCTCAGCTTTGACAAGGTGCTGATGATCTGTGTCGGGGCGGCCTATCTCGGTTTTATTCTACCCAACATGGTATTGGACCACTTGGCCAAGCGCCGCATGCGCGCCATTCGCAATGGCTTCCCGGATGCGCTGGATCTGCTGGTGGTCTGTGTCGAGTCGGGCCTGGGGCTGACCGCCGCCCTGCAGCGTGTCGGCCAGGAGCTGGAGGTCAGCCATCCGGAACTGTCTGAAGAGCTGCATCTGGTTAACGTGGAGATTCGTGCCGGGGTAAACCGTATCGAGGCCTTGCGTGGTATGGCGCAACGGACCGGGGTCGAGGACATTCGTAGCCTGGTAGCGCTGCTGGATCAAAGCGTGCGCTTCGGCAGCAGCATAGCCGACACTCTGCGCGTGTACTCGGAAGAGTTTCGTGACAAGCGCATGCAGGCGGCGGAGGAACAGGCGGCCAAGATCGGCACCAAGATGATCTTTCCGCTGACCTTCTGTATTTGGCCCGGATTTTTCGTCGTCGCGGTAGGACCGGCTATTCTGAAAGTACTGGAAGTATTCGGGCGCTGATATCAGTGCCGCACCGACCTGAACAGGGGAGATTCAACATGATGTTGAGTACAAGGGGTGTCCTGAAAACGAGCGGCATGCTGACCGTGGTGCTGCTACTGGGCGGGTGCGCTGCCAGCTCTCAAACCTCGCCGCCAGACAGTCAGGGTAATGCCGCCTTCTATGAAGGCAAGCCAACACTGGCGTACAACGGCCTGCCGCAGCCTGCAACCGTGCGTCAGGGTATCAGCATGGGGGATCAGGCACTGGCGCGGGGCGATAGCGACGAAGCTCTGTTCTATTATGTTCAGGTGTTGGAGCTGGATAACGACAACGCCAGTGCCTATTTGCGCATCGGGCAGGTACACATGAACCGCGGCAATAACGAGCTGGCCTCGCTGGCACTGCGCAGCGCCCTGGCCGCGGAGCCCGAGCACATTGGTGTGCTGGAATCGCTGGGCGTACTGAACCTGAAACAGAACCGCTATGCCAAGGCACAGCAGTATCTGCACCAGTCGGTGGCACTGGACCGCAAGCGTTTTGACGAGGGCAGTGCCGGTGCCTACGATGCCCGCTCGCCCGGCCGGGCCTATAACGGCCTGGGGGTGCTGGCGGATCTGGATGGCGAGACGGCCCAGGCGCAACAGCTGTATCAGACCGCACTGGCTATCCGCCCGGAATCGGCGGCGACCCTGAACAACCTGGGGTATTCCTATTACCTGGAATCTCGCTGGCGCGAGGCCGAGCAGCAGTTTCGCAAGGCACTGGAGGTCGAGCCCGAATATGATCAGGCCTGGCGTAACCTGGGGCTGGTCTATGCTCGCCAGGAACGCTATCTGGCCGCGTTGAATGCACTGGAACGGGTGATGGATACTGCCCGGGCGCACAATGATATAGGCTACATCTGCATGCTGGACGGCCGCTATGCGTTGGCGAAGCAGTATTTCGAGCAGGCACTGACGCTGTCGCCCACCTTTTATCCCAAGGCCCGGGAAAACCTGACCTATGTCCAGCGGCTGGAAGAGGCGGCGCGGGAACAGGCCGGACGCTGATAGCCTTTCAGCTGACCTGAGCCGCCACCTGACCCCTGTCCAGGGCAGTGTCCTGGGCAGGGTATCAGCGCGACAGGTGGCGGATGCCGGCTTCGATCCCTGCCAGCGTCAGCGGGTACATGTGATCGTCCAGCTGCTGACGGATCATCTGGGTGCTGTGGGTATAGTGCCAGTAACGTTCGGCAGAAGGGTTCAGCCAGATCACCTTGTCCCAGGTATCCAGGATCCGCTGCAGCCAGAGCTGTCCCGGCTCTTCGTTCATGTGCTCGACGCTGCCGTAGCGGTCGATCAGTTCATAGGGCGACATGGCGGCATCGCCGACAAAGATCACCCGATAATCCCGGCCGTAGGTGTGTAACACATCCAGCGTCGGGATCGCTTCGTCGTAGCGGCGGCGGTTGTCGCGCCACACTTTTTCATACACGCAGTTGTGGAAGTAGAAATACTCCAGGTGCTTGAACTCGGTGCGGGCCGCCGAGAACAGCTCTTCACAGGTGCGGATGAACGGATCCATGGAACCGCCGACATCAAGAAACAGCAGCACCTTGGCAGCATTGTGGCGTTCGGGCACCATCTTCAGATCCAGCAGCCCGGCGTTGCGGGCGGTAGAGCGAATAGTGTCGTCCAGGTCGAGCTGATCCGCGGCGCCGGTGCGGGCGAACTTGCGCAGCTTGCGCAGCGCCACCTTGATGTTGCGGGTGCCCAGCTCCACGCTGTCGTCCAGATTGCGGAACGCGCGTTTTTCCCAGACTTTCACCGCGCGCTTGTGTTTGCTCTCGCCGCCGATACGAATGCCTTCCGGGCTGTAGCCGCTGTGACCGAAAGGCGAAGTCCCGCCGGTGCCGACCCACTTGTTGCCGCCGGAATGACGTTCCTGCTGTTCTTCCAGACGCTGCTTGAGCGTATCCAGCAGCTTGTCCAGCCCGCCCAGTGCTTCTATCTGGGCCTTTTCCTCGTCGCTGAGTTGCTTGAGGAAGTCGCTGTCGAGCCAGTGTGAGGGGATCAGTGCATCGGTGATATCGCCCTGTGCCTGAAGGCCCGCAAAGTACTGGCCAAAGGCGCGGTCGAAGCGGTCGTAGTATTTCTCGTCTTTCACCATGCAGGCACGGGCCAGCAGGTAGAAGTCGTTCACGTCCAGACTGGCAACGCGCTGCTCCAGTGCAGCGATCAGGTCGAGCAGTTCACGCACCGACACTGGCACCTGGCCCTGGCGCAGGTGGCTGAACAGGTCGATCAGCATCAGCGCGCTCCGCGGCGGGTCATGAAGGCCAGGCGCTGCAGCATGTGTACGTCCTGCTCGTTTTTCAGCAGGGCACCATACAGCGGCGGCATGGCGCTGGACGGGTCCTGATCCGCCAGTACCTCGGACGGAATACGGTCGGCCAGCAGTAGCTTGAGCCAGTCGATCAGCTCCGAGGTCGAGGGCTTCTTCTTCAGGCCGGGTACCTCACGCAGGCGGAAGAAGATCTCCAGCGCTTCACGTACCAGTGTCTGTTCGATCTGCGGGAAGTGCACATCGACGATGGATTCCAGCGTGGCCTTGTCCGGGAAGGCGATGTAGTGGAAGAAGCAACGGCGCAGGAAGGCGTCCGGCAATTCCTTCTCGTTGTTGCTGGTGATGATCACGATGGGGCGTTTCTTGGCGCTGATACGCTCACCAGTCTCGTAAACGTCGAACTCCATCTTGTCGAGCTCGGTGAGCAGGTCGTTGGGAAACTCGATGTCGGCCTTGTCGATCTCGTCGATCAGCAGCACCACCTGTTCGTCGGCCTCGAACGCCTGCCAGAGCATGCCCTTGCGGATGTAGTTGGCGATATCGTGCACACGGTCGTCACCGAGCTGAGAGTCGCGCAGACGCGAAACGGCATCGTACTCGTACAGACCTTGCTGGGCCTTGGTAGTGGATTTGACGTGCCAGCGCAGCAGCGGTTTGCCCAGGGCGTCGGCCAGCTCCTCGGCCAGCATGGTCTTGCCGGTGCCGGGTTCACCTTTCACCAGCAGCGGGCGCTGCAGGGTAATGGCGGCATTCACGGCCATCTGCAGATCGTCGGTGGCAACGTAGCGGTCAGTACCTGAAAACTTCATCGGCTTCTCTGTCGGGTTGAATGAGACAGCGGCCAGTGTAGCAGAACGGGGAGGGTGGAAAAGAGCAGGATGGGGGTTGAAAACCGGGGCGCAGTGGCTACGCCCCGGTCAAAGCGGCCTTACTTGGCAGCTTCGTATGCAGCGGCGGACTTGACGATCTCGGCACGGGCCGCGTCAGCGTTCGCCCAGCCTTCGACCTTGACCCACTTGCCTTTTTCGAGTGTTTTGTAGTTCTCGAAGAAGTG
Organism: Marinobacterium weihaiense; assembly: GCF_019061305.1. GTDB lineage: Bacteria > Pseudomonadota > Gammaproteobacteria > Pseudomonadales > Balneatricaceae > Marinobacterium > Marinobacterium weihaiense. The sequence goes on along the minus strand of NZ_JAHQZT010000009.1, from coordinate 105,111 downwards.
AGAGATCTGATCGCGGGTCAGCTGAGGAATATCTTCAACGTCCTGGATGTCGTTGTACGCCTGGCTCAGCTTCTCGTGCGGAACCGCCACCAGCTTGGCATCGCCACCGGCTTCGTCGGTCATGTTCAGCACGCCGACCGGGCGGCAGCGGATCACGGAACCGGTCATCACCGGGTTCGGGGTCAGGACCAGCACGTCCAGGGGGTCGCCATCGTCTGCCAGCGTGTTGTTGATGTAGCCGTAGTTGGCCGGGTAGAACATCGGCGCAGCCATGAAGCGGTCAACGAAGATGGCATCAGCATCCTTGTCGATTTCGTACTTCACCGGGGAGCTTTCCGCCGGAATTTCGATGATCACGTAGAGGTCATTCGGCAGATCTTTGCCGGCAGGGACTTTCTCGAAGCTCATGAGCTGTTTTCCTGTTATCGGTTACAAGGACAGAACGGATAGCGGGCCAGAGTATAAACAGCTCTGCAGCCCGCGGGAATACGACTTACCGGTGAAAATTCAGCACTCGCAGTGGTACTCGAGCAGGGCTTCCACTTCCTCTTTGGAGCCCAACGCCACGGATACGCGCTGGTGGATATGGTCCGGCTGCACATCCAGGATGTCACCATAGCAAGTGCTGGAGATACCGCCGGCCTGCTCGATCAGCAGACTCATCGGGTTGCCTTCATACATCAGGCGCAACTTGCCCGGCTTGGACGGATCGCGGGAATCCCAGGGGTAGGTGAACAGGCCACCACGGGTCAGCACACGATGCACTTCGGCCACCATGGACGCGATCCAGCGCATGTTGTAGTTCTTGCCACGCGGGCCATCAGCGCCCTTGAGCAGGTCGTCGATGTAGTTACGCATCGGCTCTTCCCAGAAGCGATGGTTCGACATGTTGATGGCGAACTCCTTGGTCTGGGTCGGGATCTGCACGTTTTCGCGCGTCAGCAGGAAGTCACCGGTATGGGCCAGGGTGAACATATTGACGCCCTGGCCGGTGGTCAGCGACAGTACGGCAGACGGGCCGTAAAGTACGTAGCCCGCCGCCACCTGCTTGCGCCCGGCTTGCAGGAACAGTTCAACGGAGTCTTCACCGCCACCCTCGGGCACTTCCAGAATGGAGAAGATGGTGCCGACGGAAACATTGATGTCGATGTTGGACGAACCGTCTAGCGGATCAAAGGTCACCAGGAAACGACCTTCCGGGTTGCCGAAGACCGGGTCATCTTCCTCTTCTGAGGCGATGCCGCGCACCAGTGGGTTGTCCAGCAATACCTTTTTCAGTACATCGTTGGAGATCACATCCAGTTTTTTCTGGGTTTCGCCCTGCACGTTGGTGTCTTCGGTGGTGCCCAGGATGCCGGCCAGTGCGCCTTCGCGCAGCTGCAGGGCAATTTCCTTGCAGGCGATCATCAGGGTGTCGATCAGTTCAACGAGTTCGAGGTCGGTTTCGTGGTGTTTCAGGTAGTTGCTGAGCAGCTGCATGGGTGGTGTCGGCCTTTGGGTTTGATCCGATTTGAAAGACCCCTGAATTGTACGCTATCGGCAGGCGTTTTGCATGGTTTCGGCAGGGCGGTTTTCATCATCCCGACCTGCTATGATGAGTCGCATTCCCAAACAGAAAGGAGTACCGGGGTGCACATTCATATTCTCGGAATCTGCGGAACCTTCATGGGCTCGCTGGCCGTGCTGGCCAAGCAGCTCGGGCACCGGGTCACCGGCTCGGATGCCAATGTCTATCCGCCGATGAGTACCCAGCTGGAGCAGCAGGGTATCGAGCTGATCGAGGGCTATGATCCGGCCCAGCTGGAGCCGCGGCCTGACCTGATCGTGGTCGGCAATGCCATGTCCCGCGGCAACCCCTGTGTCGAGTATATGCTGCAGCACAATATGCGTTATACCTCCGGTCCGCAGTGGCTGCACGATCATTTGCTGGCTGACCGCTGGGTGCTGGCCGTGGCCGGTACGCACGGCAAGACCACCACGGCCACCATGCTGGCCTGGATTCTGGAACAGGCCGGCATGGCGCCGGGCTTCCTCATCGGCGGCATTCCGCTGGGCTTCGAGACCTCGGCGCGCCTGGGCGAAACGCCGTTTTTCGTGATCGAGGCCGATGAGTATGACACGGCGTTCTTTGACAAGCGTTCCAAGTTCGTGCACTACAACCCGCGTACGCTGATCATGAACAATCTAGAGTTTGATCACGCTGATATTTTCCCGGATCTGGCGGCGATCCAGCGTCAATTCCATCACCTGGTTCGTCTGGTGCCCGACAACGGCCAGATCATCATGCCGGCCGATGTTCCTGCGCTGGATGAAGTGATCGAAATGGGCTGCTGGAGCGAACAAGTGCTCACCGGGTTTGACCGCCGTGCCCAGTGGTCGGCGCAGCTGCTGAGTGAAGACGGCAGTCACTTTGCTGTTCAGCATGAAGGCGGGACGCTGGGCGAGGTGTGTTGGAGCCTGACGGGGTTGCATAATGTCAGCAATGCCATCAATGCCCTGGTGGCTGCACGTCATGTGGGCGTCACGCCGGAGCATGCGATCGAGGCCCTGAGTCGCTTTGCCGGCGTCAAACGGCGCATGGAAAAGCTGGGCGAAGTGGCCGGTATCACCGTATATGACGACTTTGCCCATCACCCGACCGCGATCCAGACCACGCTGGAAGGGATCAAGGCTCGCAGTGCAGGGCATGCCGAGGTGGTGGCTGTCATCGAACCGCGCTCCAACACCATGCGGCTGGGGGCGCACAAGGCTGAACTGGCCCAGGCGACGGCGGCGGCCGATCGTGTTTACTGGTATCAGCCGGAAGGGCTGGACTGGTCACTGGACGAGGTGGTTGAACAGAGCCCGGTACCCGCACGCCTGGAGCGCCAGATCGATGCGCTGGTTGGCCGCCTGGTCAGCGAGTTGCCGCGCGGCGCCCAGGTTGTAATCATGAGTAATGGCGGCTTTGGCGGCATTCACCAGAAACTGCTCAAGGCGCTGGAACAGCGAGAATCGATACATGTCCTCTGAGGAAACGTTCAGCCGCCGGGTAACCCTGGCGATCACCGGCGCCTCCGGCGTCCAGTACGGACTGCGCCTGCTGCAATGCCTGGTACAACTGGATGTCCAGGTATTGTTGATGGTGTCCAAGGCTGCCCAGGTGGTGATCGCGACCGAAACCGACCTCAAGCTGCCGGGTGCCCCCGACGCCATGGAGCGGTTTCTGCACGAGCACTTTGCTGCGCGCGAGCACCAGATCAAGGTCTATGGCCGAGAGCAGTGGATGGCACCGGTGGCGTCCGGCTCCGGCGCGCCCAGCGCCATGGTGGTGTGCCCGTGCAGCACTGGCACCCTGTCCGCCATTGCCTGTGGTGCCAGCAACAACCTGATCGAGCGCGCGGCCGACGTGGCGCTCAAGGAGCGGCGTCAGCTGCTGCTGGTACCGCGTGAAGCGCCTTATTCCGAGATCCATTTGGAGCATATGCTCAAGCTGACCCGCATGGGCGCCGTGGTGGTCCCGGCCAGTCCGGGTTTCTACCAGCGTCCGCAGAGCGTGGAAGAGATGGTCGATTTCATTGTGGCGCGCCTGCTGTCACAGCTGGGGTTTGAACAGACACTGCTGCCCCGCTGGGGCGAAAACATGCTCTAGTCCCACACATGCACGGCATGTTCCCGTGTTCCGGCAGCGTCCGGCGGTCGCGGGGGCTCAAGGAGAAGCGAATGACATTCTCCTTGAGTATCTTCTTTGGGAGTCTTTTGGGGCGTCTCGTGGGGGCGTACGTTGTGCGCGAATATCCGACTCGCAGTCCCCCCGTTGAGTGGCTCTTGCATGGTCGGATGCATTGTTCCGGTCCTGCCTTTACAATAACCGCGTTTATCCACAGACCCCGAGTTCCCCATGTCCAAAATACTTGCCCTGGATACTTCCACCGATGCCTGCTCGGCCGCGTTGCTGCTGGATGGTCAGCTTCTACAGCGCTTCAAGGTCGAGCCGCGACGTCACACCCATCTATTGCTGCCCATGGTCGAGGAGCTGCTGGCCGAAGCGGATGTGCCGCTGCGCGCGCTGGATGCCATTGCCTTCGGCCGTGGTCCGGGTTCCTTTGCCGGCATTCGCATCGCCACGGGGGCGGCGCAGGGCCTGGCACTGGCTGCTGACCTGCCAGTGGTACCGGTATCCACCCTTGAAGCGATGGCCTTTGCCGCCGCTGCGCAGGAAGGACAGTACCTGGTGACGGCGCTGGATGCGCGCATGGATGAAGTCTACTGGAGTGCCTGGCAGTGCCGTGACGGTCTGCCCGTGTTGAAGGTGGAAGAGCAGGTGTGTGCCCCGGCCGCCATGGTGCTGCCGGCCGAACTGCAGGGACAACCGCTGCAGGCGCTGGGCAGTGGCTGGTGCTATGCGGAGCAGATGAACGCAGCGTTGGTCGCACAGGTTGAACAGTGCCAGCCGGATGTCTATCCACAGGCGGAAGCCATGGCGCGCTTGGCGCAGGGAGCACTGGCCCGGGGCGAGGCCGTGGCGCCCGACGAGGCGCGACCTGTTTACCTGCGTGACCAGGTTGCCTGGAAGAAGAAGGACCAGCAGTGAACGTCAGCGAGTGGATCCAGACGGCCCTGCTGGCCATCCTTCAGGGACTGACCGAGTTCCTGCCCATCTCCAGTTCCGCACACCTGATCCTGCCGTCCCAGCTGTGGGGCTGGGATGACCAGGGACTGGCCTTTGATGTCGGTGTGCATGTCGGCACGCTGCTGGCGGTGATGTTCTATTTTCGCCGAGAGGTCCTGCTGATGACGCGGGCCTGGTTCCGGTCGCTGGGTGGGCACACGGATGCCGAGGGGCGGCTGGCCTGGCTGGTGGTCCTGGCGACCCTGCCGGCGCTGGTGGCTGGTTTTGTCGGCAGCGAGATCATCGGTGTCTATGGTCGTTCGGTGCTGGTGATTGCGGGCACCACGCTGATCTTCGGTGTGCTCCTGGGCTGGGCCGATGCCCGCCGTCGTGAACAGCGCACCACCACGGAGATGAGCGTCAAGGATGCCGGACTGATTGGGCTGGCGCAGGCGTTGGCATTGATCCCGGGCACTTCACGCTCAGGCATCACCATTACCGCAGCACTCATGCTGGGGTTTGATCGCCAGTCGGCCGCGCGTTTCTCTTTCCTGCTGTCGATCCCCGTCATTCTCGGCGCCGGCACGCTCAAGGGGCTGGAGCTGTATCAGGAAGGCAGTAGCACCCACTGGCTGCAGGTGGGCGCCGGTGCCCTGATTGCAGGGCTTAGTGCCCTGGCCTGTATCCATCTGTTCTTGAAGTGGCTGGATCGCGTGGGCATGAAACCCTTCGTGATCTATCGTTTGCTGCTGGGCATGCTGTTGCTGGTGACCTATTTTGCATGGCCGGGAGGTGCGGCATGAGTCTGGCGGTCGGATTTGTGGCTGAGGCGGATCAGGCACATGCCGAAGTGCTGGCTCAGCGCCTGCAGCTGCCGCTGGTAGCGCAGCCTGATCTGGCCCTTGAGACCCCCTGGGAGCAGGTGTTGCTGCTGGAGGGCGAGGCTCTGTCGCTGTGCGCAACGGGGCGCAAGCGGCCGGGCCCGGTGAAGGCCGACTTTGTTTCCGGTGCGGTGGCGCATCGGCGCCAGTTCGGGGGCGGCGCCGGGCAGTTGATAGCCAAGGCCTGTGGGCTCAAGGGAGGAATACGCCCCAGTATTGTTGACGCCACGGCCGGGCTGGGGCGCGATGCCTTCGTACTGGCCACGCTGGGATGCCGGGTACACATGCTGGAGCGCTCTCCCGTGGTCCATGCCCTGCTGGAATCGGGGCTGGTCGAGGCGGAGCAGTCGCCGGAGCTGGCCGACATCCTGGCACGGATGAGCCTGGAGCATGCCGATGGACGCCAGTGGCTGGAGCAGTGCAGCTCCGAGCAGGCGCCGGATCTGGTGTATCTGGACCCCATGTTTCCGCATACCGACAAGAAGGCGCAGGTGAAGAAGGAGATGTTGGCGTTCCGTGAGCTGGTGGGCTACGACAGCGATGATCGCGAGCTGCTGGCGGCGGCGCTGCAAGCCGCGCGCTGTCGCGTGGTCGTCAAGCGGGCGCGCAAGGCACCGGCCATCGAAGGGCCGGCACCTACCTTTACGGTCGATGGCAAATCAAGCCGTTACGACATCTACGCACTCAAGGCCTTGGGCAGCGATTAGATTGCCAACCTGCGGTGTTGCCGCTCAATAGTGGGGCGGCACCTCATTGGCGGCCGGGGCTTCACCATCGGGGCCCAGCTCGCGCAGCTGGGCGTTGAGCAGCTTGATCATTCGGGTCAGGCGTTCCAGATCCATCTCCTGACGCGCGACCACATCGCTGAGCTTGTCGATGGCATCTTCCTGGAAGGCGATGCGGGATTCCAGTTCTGCCAGGCGTGTTTGATCAGTCATGCCGACCTCCTTCCGATTGTGGTTCAAGTCGCCCGAAGCATAGACGATTCGGGCGGTTGGGAACAGCAAGCCATGTTCAAGCCATTGAAAAAAAATGAAGGATACAGTATATCTGATCAGTTAGTGCGCGGTTTTCCCGACTGTAGCGCACCTTCATCTAACACCTTGTCAATAATAGAGAAAATCAATGAGTGGTAACCAGTTAATCAAGAGTGTACTGGCCAGTATTGTGGCCGCGTTTAGTATTCCTTTCCTGCTGCAGCGCGTTGCGACCATCGAAATCGGTTTTACCCTGCCGGTGCTGGCGGTTGTGGCGGCTGTGGTATTTGTGGTCACGCTGGCAGCGGTCTGGCAGCCGGGCAACAGTGCGGCCGTCGCGCCTGCTGCTCAGCCGGTGGCGGCCAATGCTGATGACGAAGCCGATGATGCCAACGACGCCCGAGAGCTGGGCGTGGTCAAGTGGTTCAATGTATCCAAGGGGTTTGGCTTTATTACCCGCGATAACGGTGATGATGTCTTTGTTCACTTTCGCAACATCCGCGGCCGTGGCCACCGCTCTTTGAATGAAGGCCAGCAGGTGCGCTTCAGCGTGCGCGAAAGCGAAAAGGGCTTGCAGGCTGAAGACGTGTCCATCGTTCGCAGCTGATCGTGCCACATCGGCGGCCCTTCGGGGCCGCATTTTCTTCCCGCGTCACTCCTATCTTTTCCTGTCGTGCCTTTTTAGTCCCGTGCCTTTATCCCCGCGGTGCCGGTTCGTTTCCTCGCTTCGATAGTCTGTTAGACTGCAAACAATTCCCCTGTGCAGGAGAGCGTCATGTTTGTTGTTGCCAATCGCATTATGGTTAACCCCGGATACGAAGAAGCCTTTGCCGAACGCTTTCGTCAGCGTGCTGGGCAGGTGGAGCAGCAGCCGGGTTTCGTACGTCTGGAAGTCATGCGTCCGGCCAATGACGGCTGCCCCTGGGTGGTCATGACCCACTGGCGTGACAAGGGCGCCTTCGAAGCCTGGGTGGCTTCCGAGGACTTCAAGGCCGCGCACCGCGAGCAGTCGCTGCCCAAGGAAGCCTTCGGCAGCGGTGGCGGTCTTGAAATGCATGAAGTGGAGATCTTTGCCGGAATCGACTGATGCCATTCCGGCCGCTGCGCCCCTTCGAGCTGCTCAGCACCCAGCGCTGGGTATGGCGGGCACTGGTGCGCAGTGCCCTGATTCCGCTACTGCTGGTGGAAACCCTGCTGGTGGCGGTCTATCTGTTTTCCAGTCAGCACATCCGTGATGCCAACGTGGAGCTGCTGCGCCGGCAGGCGGATGAGCAGCTGGCCAACACGGCGCGGCTCGAAGTCAATGTCATCGATGAACAGCTGCATGCGGTGAGTGCGCTGGCCGACATCTATCGGCAAGCGACCTGGCGAGCCCTTGAGGCCCCCTTGCCCATGCAGCCCGGCCAGGAATATGCCCGCAATGCTGCCGGGGTGCTCTACAGCCCGCGTAATGACGGCCGGGCAGCGTCCTTCTACTCGGCGATTACGCCGCCCGAGCAGCAGGATCTGGACAAGGTGCGCCGCCTGGAGTCCCTGGACCCGCTGATGCAGAGCCTGCTGCGGGCCAACCCCCTGGTCAATGCGGTCTACTTCAACAGCCGGGATTCCTACAACCGCATCTATCCCTGGTTCGATACGCCCTCGCAGTATCCGCCGCGCATGAACATTCCCGAATACAGTTTCTATTACGCGGCGGACGCCGAGCACAACCCGTCCCGTGACGTGGTCTGGACCGATGTGTATGTCGATCCGGCCGGTCTGGGGTGGATGACCTCGGCGGTGGCCCCGGTTTACCGAGGAGATGTTCTGGAAGGGGTCGTCGGGCTGGATATTACCGTGGCCAGTATTGTCGAGCAGATCCTGCAGCTGGAAATTCCCTGGCAAGGGTATGCGGTGCTGGTCAATCGGCAGGGCACCCTGATGGCCTTGCCGCCCCGAGCCGAAGCGGACTTTGGCCTGCAGGAGCTGACCCGTTTCAGCTACCGCGAGGCGATCGAGCAGGAAAGCTTCAAGCCGGAACGGTTCAATATCGCCCGGCGTGCCGATACGGCCGAGCTGGCCCGGATGATGCGCGCTGCTGCCGACGGCGGTGGCGTACTGGTCCTGAACGGCGGTCGCAAGCGGGTCGCCTGGCGCGAGATTGATGCCACCGGCTGGCAGCTGCTGACCCTGGTGGACGAGGAGGCGGTGTATGGCTCGACGGAGCGGCTGGCGGACCACTTTCGCAATATCGGCTATCTGCTGATTGCCGGGCTGTTGCTGTTCTACCTGTTGTTCTTTGCCTATACCTGGCGCCGCTCGGTCTGGCTGAGCCGCTCGATCTCGGCGCCGCTGGAAACGCTGAACCACATCCTGATTGAGATCGGGCACGAGTATTATGACCAGCCGCGGCCGCGCTTTCGCCTGCAGGAGCTACAGCGCAGTGCCGATGCGGTGATTCGCATGGGACGCGACCTGGGGCGGGCCAACCGCGCCAAGAACCGTTTTTTGTCCAGCATCAGCCACGAGCTGCGTACGCCGCTGTCATCCATCATCGGCTTTGCCGAACTGGTGCGCGCCAGCCCGTCGCTGGGCGAGGATGAACAGGCCTGTATCGACGAGATCCTGCAGGCGTCCCAGCACTTGCTGCATTTGATCAACGATGTGCTCGATCTGGCACAGGTGCAGTCGGACCGGGTGCACCTGCAGCGGGTGGCGGTGCCGCTGAGCGATGCCGTGGATAGCTGCCTGCGCATGATCGAACCTCAGGCGCAGGCGCAGCAGGTTGCGCTGTGCCGGTTCGAACAGGGCCGGGAGCTAATCGTGCAGGCTGATGCCGGGCGGCTCAACCAGGTGTTGCTGAACCTGCTGTCCAATGCGGTCAAGTACAACCGTGCCGGTGGTGTAGTGCAGGTCGAAGCCAGTGCCGCCGCCGGACGAGTGCGCATCAGTGTCAGTGATACCGGCGCCGGGATTGCACCGGAGCGCCAGCCCGAACTGTTTCTGCCGTTCAGTCGGTTGGGGCATGAAACCGGCACCATCCCCGGTACCGGTATCGGCCTTAACATCAGCAAACACCTGGTGGAACTGATGGAGGGGCGGATCGGCTGCGACAGCCAGCCGGGGCACGGCAGCCGGTTCTGGATCGAGCTGGCGCAGGCCGGTCAGGACGACTGACGGGCCTGGGCACGTTTGGTTCGAGCAGTGGGCTCGGCCCTGGCCGGATCTTCCGGCCAGGGGTGCTTGGGGTAGCGGCCCTTCATCTCCTTGCGTACGTCGGCATAGCTGCCCTGCCAGAACCCCGCCAGATCCCGTGTGACTTGTAGTGGCCGCTGTGCCGGTGACAGCAGGTGCAGGGTCAGGGGCACGCCAAAACCCAGCTCGGGGGTGCGGGCACAGCCGAACATCTCCTGCAGCTTGACCGCCAGCACCGGTGCGTCCTGACTGTAATCGATGCGAATGCGTGAGCCGGACGGGACCTCCATGCGCTCCGGTGCCAGACTGTCCAGTGCCTGTTGTTGTGGCCAGTCCAGCTGGTTGCGCAGTAGCGGCAGCAGCTCCAGTGCCTGCAGATCACTGCGCTTGGTGACTCGGTCCAGCCAGGGGGCCAGCCAGTCTTCCAGGGTGGCCAGCAGGCCGGTCTCGGACAGGTCCGGCCAGCACTCGGGGGCGGGATCATGGCGGCGGACAAAGGCGATGCGCTGGCACAGGCGGGTGCAGTTTTCATCCAGGTTCAGTAGCCCGAGGCCCTCACGGCGAATCAGGGCCAGAATGGCCTCGGTGCGGCGGGCCGGATCGAGGCTTGTATCGGGCGTGCGTGACAGGACCAGTGCTCCGATGCAGGCTTGCCGCTCGGCGATCAATCGGTCCGCCCGTGTGTCCCAGTCGACCACCTGGCGCTGCTGCTTCAACGAGGCCAGTGGGCCGTCAAACAGGGCCGGGTCCAGCGGCGCCGCGAGGCGGATCTGGTCGGTGGCCTGGCCCTGGCGGCTGCTCAACGAGGCCACTGCCAGCCAGGGGTGGCGGCTCAGTCGGTCCTGGGAATCCAGTCGGGCGCCGCGGCCGCCGCTGAGTCGGTACTGGCCGGCCTGCTGGTCGCGCCCAAGGGCAATGCGGTCCGGGTAGGCGCAGGCCAGCAAATACCCCGGGGCCTGCTCCCCGGTAAGCTTGGCAGTGGCCGTGCTGGCGGCGGGCGGGCAGAGGTGCCGAAACTGCCGGGCCAGGCGGTGGATGCGATGGCGCCCGCCGTCAGGGTGCTTCAGCCAGTCCAGGCGCTGCTGCAGATCCGCCTGTCGGGTGTTGAGCGGGTCACGTTCCGACAGCAGTGCCGCCAGGTCAGCCGCCAGGTCGGCCATGCCGTGCGCCTGACCGCACAGCAGCAGGTGGGCCAGGCGCGGATGCGCCGGCAGTTCGGCCATCTGTTCCCCCCGGGCAGTGAGGCGATACTGTCCGGGCGCGGGCGAGTCGACGGCCTCAAGGCGCTGCAACAGGTCCAGTGCCTGGGCGTAGGCTGCTGCCGGGGGCGGATCCAGCCAGGCCAGTTCGTTTGGGTCATTGACACCCCAGCGCAGCAGTTGCAGAGCCAGCGGCGCCAGGTCCGCCTGCAGGATCTCGGCGGGGGCATGGGCCTCCAGCTGGGCCTGCTGCTGTTCCGACCAGAGCCGGTAGCAGCTGCCCGGACCCAGACGACCAGCCCGGCCAGCGCGCTGAGTCGCGGCAGCGGCCGAGACCCGCGTGGTGTGCAGCCGGGTCATGCCGCTGGCCGGATCGAAGCGGGCCTGGCGGCTGAGCCCGGCATCGATCACCACTTCGATACCGTCAATGGTCAGGCTGGTTTCGGCAATGGCGGTAGCCAGTACCACCTTGCGCTGACCGTCCGGTGCAGGCGCGATGGCGCGCTGCTGTTCATTCAGGGGCAGGTCGCCATACAGAGGAGCAATGAGCAGCGCGGGGTCATTCACGGCGTCGCCCAGTTGCTGTTGCACCTGCCGAATCTCGCCCTGGCCGGGCAGAAACACCAACAGGCTGCCCGCATGTGCGCTCAGGGCTTGCTGAATGCAGCGCACGACTCTGGGCGCTACCGGCTCGTCGATACGTACGGGGCTGCCGTAATGCAGGCTCACCGGGTAGCTGCGCCCCTCGCTGCACAGCACAGGAGCCTGGTTCAGTAGTGTGGAGAGGGCATCGCTGTCGAGGGTAGCCGACATCAGCAGCAGCTTGAGCGGCGGCCCTTCGCGCAGCAGTTCGCGCCCCTGCAGGGCCAGCGCCAGGCCGGTATCGGCGTCCAGGCTGCGCTCGTGAAACTCATCGAAAATGACCAGCCCGATTCCTTCGAGACCGGGGTCTTCCTGCAGCATGCGCGTCAGCACTCCCTCGGTGACCACTTCAATGACCGTGCGTGCACTGATCCGGCTTTCCAGGCGGATGCGATAGCCGACCCGCTCGCCCACCGCTTCACCCAGCTGCTGTGCCAGGCGGGCGGCGGCGGCCTTGGCGGCCAGGCGCCGAGGCTCCAGCAGCAGAATCTTCTGCCGACCCAGCCAGGACTGATCCAGCAGGGCCAGGGGCACGCGGGTGGTTTTGCCGGCGCCGGGCTCGGCCTGCAGAATCAGTTCGTCATGATCGCACAGGGTCTGGCAGATCCGGGGCAGCAGCGGGTCGATGGGGAGGGGAGACTGGTCGGGCATTCGGGGTCCGCTCAACAAGGTGACGCTTAACAGAATGAAACAGGGCTGCAGTGTACCAATATCGGGGCCGGGGTGCCGAGCGCGGGCCGACAGTCGAGGGTGAATTGTACTATCATCAGCGGCTGCACCCGATCACGAGGACCCCATGGCCCATTACAAGACCCTTGCCGCCCCACTGCACAGTGAACTGGAGATCAAGAAGTCACGCTTCCTCGGCTGCATCGAGCCGATCCATTCTCACCAGGCCGGGCTGGAGCGGGTGGCCGAACTCTGGCGCCAGCACCCGGATGCCCGCCATGTTTGCTATGTCATGCTGGTGGACGGGCAGGTGCGTCAATCGGATGACGGCGAGCCTTCGGGCACGGCCGCCAAACCGATGCTGAACGTGTTGCAGCATAAGGGGCTGGACCATGTACTGGCCACGGTCGTGCGCTACTTCGGTGGTATCAAGCTGGGGGCCGGCGGCCTGGTGCGCGCCTACAGTCAGGCCGTCAGTGAGCCGCTGCAGCAAGCCGAGTTCATGGAAGTCCGGCCGCAAAGTGTTGCCCGGGTGCAGTTCGACTATGCCCACGAGGCCCTGGTACGTCACCTGGCCGAGCAGGCCGGGCTGCAGCTGGAGGTCGAATATGCGCAGCAGGTGCAGGCGTGCCTGAGTGGCGAGGCACAGCCGCTGGAGGCCTGCCTGCAGCAGCTGACGACCCAGACCCGTGGCGAGCTGATGCGGTTGCCGGATTGATCACTGCCCACAACACCAATGATCGTCATCGCTATCGGTCGCGCTTTTAAGTTTGGTTTCAGCCCTGACCTTTACACTGGCTCCTGTCACTTATCAACAGGAGCACATCCCATGAAAAAACTGATCGCAACCCTGATGCTGTCTGGCGCCGTTGTTTCCCCGTTGGCACTGGCGGATGACGACTGCAAGGTACCGGTAAACGAATGGCAGAGTGAACAGGCCTTCCGTGACGCCATCGCCGCCAAGGGCTGGGAAATCAAGCGCTTCAAAATCGACGACGGCTGCTACGAAATCTATGGCTATGACGAGAAACAGCGTCGTGTCGAAGCCTATTTCAACCCCAAAACCTTTGACATGGTCAAAATGGAACTGGACGACTGAGGAGGTCCGCCATGGATGCCGGCGTAAAGGTCTGGGACCCCGGAGTGCGTCTGTTTCACGGGGCGCTGGCACTGTGCTTTGCCCTGTCATGGATCAGTGCCGACCGGTGGCAGGATCTGCACGAGATCACGGGGTATACCCTGGCCGGGCTGTTGCTCTTCCGGCTGGTCTGGGGGCTGTGCGGCCCCCGTTATGCACGCTTTTGCCAGTTCGTGCGTCCGCCGCGTCAGGTACTGGCTTATCTGCAGCGGATGCGCACGGGCCGTGAGGCGCGGTATCTGGGCCACAACCCCGCCGGGGGCATGATGGTGGTTCTGCTGCTGACCGGCCTGGCGTTACTGGCCACCACCGGGTGGCTGTATACCGACTGGCTGTGGGGCGAGGCCTGGGTCGAAGCTGCACATGAATGGCTGGCCAATGCGCTGCTGGTGCTGGTGGGCCTGCATCTGGCCGGTGTGGCGCTGGCCAGCTGGCGTCATCGCGAGAATCTGCCGCGGGCGATGCTGACAGGGCGCAAGCGCAGTCCCGGCCAGTCTGATGTATGCTGAAACCGGATGTGAAACAACCGCCACCGAACCCTGTTTCGGTGGCGGCGCCTTGGTGAGGAGCTGGATATGAAAACGGGCGGAATCGCACTACTGCTGGTACTGGTGGCCCTGGCCCTGGCCGTGCCGCTGTTGGCCGAACAGGCGGAAGCCGGTCGCGACCTGGACCAGGATGAGGCCCGGCAGTTGATGCTGGACGGTCGGATTCGTCCCCTGTCCGAACTGATGGCACGGCACCCGGTGAGGCTGGAAGGACACCTGCTGGATGTCGAGCTGGAGCTGGAAGACGGGCTGCTGGTATATGAAATCGAGGTGCTGGGTGCCGATGGCGTGGTGCGCGAATTCTATCTGGATGCGGCCACCGGCCAGGTCGTGAAGGAAGAAATCGAGGACTGAACATGCGCATACTGCTGGTGGAAGACGATCTGCAGCTGGTGGCACGGCTGAAACCGCAACTGCAGCGGGCCGGGTATGCCGTGGAACATGCCAAAGACGGGATCGACGGCGAGTTTCTGGGCCGGGAGGAGGCCTTCGATGCGGTGGTGCTCGACCTGGGCCTACCGGGGCGACCGGGGCTGGAGGTGCTTAATCACTGGCGAGCGTCCGGGCTGGAGATGCCCGTCCTGATTCTGACGGCCCGGGATGCCTGGCACGAGCGGGTGGATGGGCTCAAGGCCGGTGCTGATGACTATCTGGGCAAGCCGTTTCATGTCGAAGAACTGCTGGCGCGTCTGGAAGTGGTGATTCGCCGTCACCATGGCCATGCCAGCAGCCGTCTGCAGGTGGCTGGACTGACGCTGGATCTGGATCAGCGCCAGGTCTGCGATGGCCAGGGGCAGGTGCACCGGCTGACCGGGCGCGAGTTTCGCCTGCTGCGCTACATGATGCTGAATGCAGACCGGGTACTGTCGAAAACCGAGCTGAGCGAGCATGTCTATGAAGAGGACGACCTGCGCGACAGCAACGTGATCGAGGTCTACGTCAACCGTTTGCGCCAGCGCCTGGGGCGCCAGTGCATTCAAACCCGGCGCGGTCAGGGCTATGTGCTGCCCAGTCGGTGCGAGGGTGACGCTTGAGCCTGCAACCAGCCGCGGCCCCTTCGCTGGAGTCCCGTATCCGCCGCCAGCTGCTGCTGGTCCTGCTGGTCGTGATGACCGGTCTGCTGACATTGATCCATTTCAGCGTCAGTCAGCTGACACAGGCGGTGGTGCTCAGTCGACTGGAGCACGATGCCGAAAGCTTGATTGCGGCGCTGGAGCCGGACATGAGCGGGCGCTGGACACTGGCTACGGCGACCCTGCCGCAGGTCTACCAGCGCGTCCACTCGGGGTATTATTACCAGCTGTTGTCAGCGGAGTTTCAACAGCGCTCCCGGTCGCTCTGGGATCTGGAGCCCGATCTGCAACCGCTGCCCGTGGGGCAGCAGCGTCATGAGCTGCGTGACGGCGTAGGCGAGCAGCGGTGGCTGGTGCTGGAGCAGGGCTTCAGCCGTGGGGGGCAAGCTTTCACCCTGTGGGTCGCGGAGGACATCGCCGAACTGCAACAGGAACAGCGTCGTTTCGAACTCTGGCTGCTGCTGTTGCTGGCCCTGAGCGTGCCTCTGATGCTGGTGCTGCAGCGAGGCGTGTTGCGGGCGGGCTTCGCGCGCCTTGAGCCCTTGCGCCAGGCGCTTGAGCGTCAGCAGGCCGGTGACGACCCGCGCTTTCCCGATGCGCTGCCGCAGGAAGTCATGCCGCTGGTGCAAACCCTGTCGCAGCTGCTGCACCGCTCCGGTGAGCAGATCAGCCGCTCGCGCACCGCACTGGGCAACCTGGCCCATGAGCTCAAGCGCCCGCTGCAGGAACTGCAATGGCTGGCACAGCAACAGCAGGACCCGGCCGTGCAGGAGCAGCTGCAGCGCCTGTACCATCAGCTGTTCGAGCGCATCGAGCGCGAGCTGCGACGGGCACGCATTGCCGGTTCACCCGGCCCCGGGCGCCACTTTCAGCCCCAAGACGAGATTCCCCATCTGGAGCAGCTGCTGCTGCGCATCGGGCGCGATGACATCCGCCTGGACACCCGGCTGCCGGACGGCAGCATCCCCTTTGACCGCGACGACATGCTGGAACTGATCGGCAACCTGCTCGATAACGCTTGGCGTCATGCCGAGCGCCGGGTGCGGCTGCAGATTCTGGCGCCGACCCCCGAGCGGGCCTGCTGGCGCATACAGGTCGATGATGATGGCGCCGGTGTCGACGCGGCTGCGCTGCAGCAGCTGTCGGCACGGGGGCTGCGGCTGGACGAGCAGAGCGAGGGCAGCGGTCTGGGGTTGTCGATCTGCCAGGCCGTGGTGCAAAGCTACGATGGCCGCCTGGTCTTCGCGGCCTCAAAGCTTGGCGGGCTGGCGGTGCGGGCCGAGTTGCCGGTCGGCTGAGAGGCTCTGCTTCGTTATGCTGCGCGCGAGTGCATGTATCAGTTCGCTATTACACTTACATCCTGTATCATCAGCTACATGCCTCGGCAGCGTGTTCAAAAGAGTGAGAAGGTTGCAGTCCAATGCTGCTGATGATCGACAACTTTGACAGTTTTACCTGGAACCTGGTGCGTTACTTCGAGGAGTTGGGCACCGAGGTGCGCGTGTTTCGCAACAACGCCATCAGTCTGGAACAGATCGAGGCGCTCAAACCGTCCCATCTGGTGATTTCGCCGGGCCCCTGTACGCCCAACGAGGCCGGGATCTCGATTCCGGCGATCCGGCAGTTTGCCGGACAATTGCCCATTCTGGGCGTGTGCCTGGGCCATCAGAGCATCGGCCAGGCGTTCGGCGCCGAAGTGGTGCGGGCCCGGCAGGTCATGCATGGCAAGACCTCGCAGGTGGCACACGGCGGCAGCGGCGTGTTTGCCGGGCTGGAGCAGCCGCTTGAGGTGACGCGTTATCACTCGCTGGTATTGCGCCCGGAGACGCTGCCTGATTGTCTGGAAGTCACGGCCTGGACCGAAACGGACCAGGGCGAGCCGGACGAGATCATGGCGGTACGTCACCGTGAGCTGGCCATTCAGGGGGTTCAGTTCCATCCCGAATCGGTATTGACCCGTCAGGGCCATGCCTTGTTGGACAACTTTCTGCGCCAGACGTAACCCGTTATCAAAGGAGAGAGGGAATGAACATTCAGCAAGCGTTGGCCCGCGTGGTCGACCATATTGACCTCAGCCGCGACGAGATGGTCGATGTCATGCGTCAGGTGATGACCGGCCAGTGCAGCGAGTCCCAGGTGGCGGGGTTTCTGGTTGCCCTGCGGATGAAGAGCGAGTCGATTGAAGAGATTACCGGTGCCGCCCAGGTCATGCGCGAGCTGGCAACGCCGGTGCGTCCGCACAAGGGACCGCTGGTGGACATTGTCGGCACCGGTGGCGACGGCGCCAACCTGTTCAATGTTTCGTCTGCCAGTGCCTTTGTGGCGGCGGCCTGCGGCGTGCATGTTGCCAAGCACGGCAACCGGGGCGTTTCATCCAGCAGCGGCAGTGCCGATCTGCTGGAAAAGGCCGGCATCAACCTGGATCTGAGCGCGGACGAGGTTGCCCGTTGCATCGATGATGTTGGCGTCGGCTTCATGTTCGCACCGGGCTACCATGGCGCCATGAAGCACGCCATCGGCGCGCGCCGTGCCCTGGGCATGCGTACTCTGTTCAATATCCTGGGCCCGATGACCAACCCGGCCGGTGCCAAGCGTGAGGTGATCGGCGTATTTACCCCCAAGCTGTGCCGCCCCATGGCGGAGGTGATGCAGCAGTTGGGTGCCGAGCACATCATGGTGGTGCATGCTGATGACGGCCTGGATGAGATCAGTCTGGCCACCCACACCCATGTGGCCGAGCTCAAGGGTGGCGAGATTCGCGAGTATCGCATCACGCCGGAAGCGCTGGGCATCGACAGTCAAAGCCTGATCGGGCTGGTGGTGGACAGCGCTGATGAGTCCCTGGCCCTGATCCGTGCAGCACTGGGCAACAGCGACGCGCCGGCGGCGCGCAAGGCCGCGGCCATGGTGGCCCTCAATGCTGGTGCGGCCGTGTATCTGAGTGGTCAGGCCGATAGCCACAAGGCGGGTGTTGCCCGTGCACTTGACGCGATCCGGTCCGGTGCGGCACTGGCAAAAATGGAACAACTGGCGGCATTCAGCCAGCAGCTGGAGCAGAACACGTGATGACGGACACCCCGACTATTCTGAAAAAGATCATTGCTCGCAAGCACGAAGAAGTGGCCGAGCGCAGTGCACAGACGTCTCTGGACGATCTCAAGGCACGGATCGCGCGCCAGCAGGGCCGTGCCACCGACCCACGCGGCTTTGTGGCCAGCATGGAGCGTGCGCTGACCGAAGGCCGCTGCGCGGTGATTGCCGAGATCAAGAAGGCGAGCCCTTCCAAGGGCGTGATTCGAGACCCTTTCGTGCCGGCCGAGATCGCACCGGACTACGAGGCCGGCGGTGCCAGCTGCCTGTCGGTGTTGACCGATGTGGATTTCTTTCAGGGCAGTGATGCCTATTTGCAGCAGGCTCGCGCGGCCTGTTCGCTGCCGGTGATCCGCAAGGACTTCATCGTCGACCCCTATCAAGTGTATGAAGCCCGTGCGCTGGGGGCTGATTGCATCCTGCTGATCGTGGCGGCGCTGAATGATCAGCAGCTCGCGGAGCTGACTGCCCTGACCCATGAACTGGGCATGGACGTGTTGATCGAAGTCCACAACGAGGCGGAGCTGCAGCGCATTCTGCCGCTCAACACCCGCCTGATCGGCATCAACAACCGAGACCTGCATACCTTCGAGGTCAGCTTGGACAACACCTTCAAACTGCTGGACCAGATTCCCGCCGACCGCATCGTGGTGACGGAAAGTGGTATCCTTGAGCCTGGTGACGTGGTGGCCATGCAGGCACGCGAGGTGAACGCCTTCCTGATCGGCGAAGCGTTCATGCGTGCCCCTTCGCCGGGGAAAACCCTGGCCGATTTCTTTGCGGCCGCCCAAACGGCAACATAACCGGATTAGAGAAAAAACATCATGAGTATGAGTGTCAGTGTTAACTGGGAAGGCGATGACCGTTTCAAGGCCACCACCGGCTCCGGTTTCGATGTCCTGATCGACAAGGACCTGGAACAGGGCCCGCGCCCGATGGAGCTGATGCTGGCGGGCCTGGGCGGCTGCACCAGCGTGGATGTGGTCGGCATTCTGCGTAAGGCGCGTCAGGACGTGGTCAATTGTGTGGCCGAAATCAGCGCCGAGCGTTCCGACGAGGTCCCATCGGTCTTCACCGATATCCACGTCAAGTTCATCGTCAGCGGTCGCAAGCTGCGCGAAGCCGCCGTGGAGCGTGCTGTGCGTCTGTCGGCAGAACAGTACTGTTCGGCTTCGCTGATGCTGGAGCGCGGGGGCGTCAAGATCACCCACAGTTTCGAAATCATTGAAGTCGAGTGAGAGCCGTCTTTTTAACGGGCTTTTGCTTGTAATTACTGGGGCGCGGCCGTAAAATGTTGCGTCCTTTTATTTGTTCAACTCCTTGCTTTCAACCACTCGCATGCGGTGAGTGACTTGGAGGCTGTGAAACCGTAAGGAGCAAAAATGCGTCATTACGAAATCGTATTCCTGGTTCACCCGAACCAGAGCGAGCAGGTTCCGGCGATGATCGAGCGTTACAAGGCGCTGATCGAAGGTGCGGAAGGCACTATCCACCGTCTGGAAGATTGGGGCCGTCGTCAGCTGGCTTACCCGATCAACAACGCACACAAGGCACACTACGTGCTGATGAACGTTGAAGCGACTCAGGAAGTGATGGACGAACTGTCCAGCATGTTCCGCTACAACGACGCTGTTCTGCGTAACATGGTGATCCGTTGCAACGAAGCGATCACTGAAGATTCTCCGATCAAGGCTGCAGAATCTCGCGAAGAGCGCAAGCCGCGTCGCGAAGAGCGCTCAGAGCAGAAGCAGGACAAGCCTGCTGAAGCGAAGTCTGAAGCTGCAGAGTAATCACTAACCTATTTTTGGAGAAATTCAGATGGCACGTTTTTTCCGTCGTCGCAAGTTCTGCCGTTTCACCGCTGAAGGCGTCAAGCAGATCGATTACAAGGATCTCGACACCCTGAAAGGCTACGTTACTGAAACCGGCAAAATCGTTCCGAGCCGTATCACCGGTACCAAGGCACGCTACCAGCGTCAGCTGGCGACCGCTATCAAGCGCGCACGCTACCTGGCTCTGCTGCCGTACACCGACAGCCACGACGTATAAGCGTCGGCTGATACAGCCGGAGGCCGTGTAGAACTGTTTGCACGGCCCGATCAAGTTTAATGCTATGGGTTCCCGTTTTACGGTTGATATCCATGGCCAGGATTCAAACTGCAGCCTTTGCAGAACAAGAGGTTTTACGAGATGGAAGTTATCCTGCTCGAAAATATCGGTAAGCTGGGTCAGCTGGGCGACAAAGTGACTGTAAAGTCAGGCTTTGGTCGTAACTACCTGATCCCTCAGGGTAAAGCCGTACCGGCTACTGCTGCCAACGTAGCGCAATTCGAAGAGCGTCGTGCTGAACTGGAAAAAGCCGCAGCTGACAAGCTGGCTAACGCCCAGGCACGTGCTGAACAGCTGAACGAACTGGAACTGTCTTTGGTCACCAAAGCCGGTGATGAAGGCAAGCTGTTCGGTTCTATCGGTACTCGCGACATCGCTGAAGCACTGACGTCTGCCGGCGTTGAAGCGGACAAGAGCGAAGTTCGTTTGCCGGAAGGCGCTATCCGCCACATCGGCGAATTCGACGTTGACATCCAGGTTCACCCGGAAGTTACCGCGACCATCAAACTGGTTATCGCTGGCGAATAATCCCGCCCGACAATCGGTTAAAAAAGGCACTGCGTGGTATATACTGCGCGGTGCCTTTTTATTTGCGATGCAGCGCTGCTGCGCTTCGTACCGGTCAGGCGCA
The DNA here is from genome assembly GCF_019061305.1 of Marinobacterium weihaiense. Classification (GTDB taxonomy): domain Bacteria; phylum Pseudomonadota; class Gammaproteobacteria; order Pseudomonadales; family Balneatricaceae; genus Marinobacterium; species Marinobacterium weihaiense. Next base: position 84,389 of record NZ_JAHQZT010000009.1, on the reverse strand, counting down.
AACGCGTACTGCCCGCTGGAATGGACGCCACTCATTTCCTTCCCGTCAGCAAGAGGTAGCCCCGCGTGGATATGACCGACCTGAACGATGACCTTCTGGAATCGATCAAGCAGCCGCCGCACTCGGTCGAGGCGGAACAGTCGGTGCTGGGCGGCCTGATGCTGGACAACAACACTTGGGATGCCGTGTCCGAAGTGTTGCTGGAAGAACACTTCTATCGCCCGACCCATCGCATGATCTTCCGCACCATGCAAAAGCTGATCGATGATGGCCGGCCGATCGACGTCGTCACCCTGTCGGAAGAGCTGGACCGCACGGCCGAACTGGAGCAGGCCGGGGGGCTGGAAAGCCTGGTTTCGCTGGCGCGCAATACGCCGAGCACGTCCAACATCCGGGCCTATGCCGAAATCGTGCGCGACCGCTCGCTGCTGCGACAGATGATCGGTGTCGCCAATGAAATCGCCGACAGTGCCTTTCACCCCGGTGGCCGTGCCTCGGACGAAATCCTCAATGAAGCCGAACAGAAGATCTTCCAGATCGCCGAGAACCGGCCCAATCAGGGCGGCCCGGAGCCGGTCAATCCGCTGCTGAAAAGAGCGGTGGATCGCATTGACGAGCTGTTCAACAACGCTGATGCGTTGACGGGGGTGACCACCGGTTTTGATGACCTGGATGATCGTACCGGTGGACTGCAGAAATCGGATCTGGTGATCGTGGCGGCGCGTCCGTCCATGGGTAAGACCACCTTCGCCATGAACCTGGTGGAAAACGCGCTGATGGCCACCGAGCGGCCGGTGCTGGTGTTCTCGCTGGAGATGCCCGCCGATCAGCTGGTGACGCGTATGCTGTCGTCCCTGGGGCGGATCAACCAGACCAAGGTGCGCAACGGTCAGCTGGAAGAGGATGACTGGCCCAAGCTGACGACAGCGGTCAACATGCTTAAGAACAAGCCGCTGTTCATCGATGACCAGCCGGGCATCAGTCCTAACGAGATGCGCACCCGTGCCCGCCGCATCGTGCGTGAGCATGGCGACCTGGCCATGATCATGGTGGACTACCTGCAGTTGATGACGCTGAAAACCGGCAAGAGCGAAGGGCGCACCCAGGAAATTTCCGAAATATCGCGCTCACTGAAGGCACTGGCCAAGGAGATGAACTGCCCGGTGGTGGCGCTGTCGCAGCTGAACCGAAGCCTGGAGCAGCGGCCCAACAAGCGTCCGGTCAACTCCGACCTGCGTGAGTCGGGCGCCATCGAGCAGGACGCTGACGTCATCATGTTCATCTACCGTGACGAGGTCTACAACGAGGACAGCCCGGACAAGGGGGTGGCCGAAATCATTATCGGCAAGCAGCGTAACGGCCCCATCGGCTCGGTACGCCTGGCATTCATCGGCAAGTACACCCGTTTCGAGAATTTGGCCCACGGTGCCTACGACTATGGGCCGGATGAGTAAGGCCGGCTGATGCTCAGGATTCCCTGAGCATCTTGTTGCGAAAGCCCTCAGGCACGCCGAGTACTTTGCGCGCATCGTAGTCGAAGAACACGATACCGGTCTTGGCGTGGGCAATCTCCACTGCCGTTTCTTTGTTGCTGAGCAGGTAATAAAGGTCGCAACCGTACTTGTTGAAGTCGGTCACGGTGACGTCTACCTGCACCCGGTCGCCGTGAAACCCTTCCGCTTTATACACCACCGCCGAGTCGGTCATGATGATGCTGGCGCCTTCCACATCCATTTCAGTGTAGTGGTAGTGCTTGAGAAAGCGCAGGCGGGCCTCGTGCACCATCGACAGCACCGCATCATTGCCCAGGTGGCCGCCGTAGTTGATGTCACTGATGCGCACGGCCAATTCGGTGCTGAACAGATAGTTGTCGGGCATTTCCAGTTTGATACGTGCCATATCCGCACACTCCTTCCCAATCAGTCCAATGCCGTTATGACGTCGACCATGGCGCCGGTCAGGGTCGCCAGGTCCTCATCGCTCATGATATACGGTGGCATCACATAGACAAGCTTGCCGAAGGGGCGTACCCAGATGCCGCGCTCGACGAACATTGGTTGTACCTCGGCCAGACTGATCGGCGCCTTGCGTTCGATGACGCCGATGGCACCGAGCACGCGGACGTCGGCAACCGAATCCAGCGCCCGGGCCGGTTCCAACCCCCGTTTCAGGCCGGCTTCCAGTCGTTTGACCTGGGCTTGCCAGTCCATTTCTTCCAGCAGCGTCAGGCTTTCCAGCGCCACGGCGCAGGCCAGTGGGTTGGCCATGAAGGTGGGGCCGTGCATGAAGCAGCCAGCACCGCCGGAGGAGATGGTTTCGGCGATCTCGGCCGTGGCCAGCGTCGCGGCCAGGGTCATGTAGCCGCCAGTGAGCGCCTTGCCAACACAGAGAATGTCCGGGCTGATGCCGGCGTGATTGCAGGCAAACAGCTCACCACTGCGGCCGAAGCCAGTGGCGATTTCGTCCGCGATCAGTAGAACGTCATATTGATCACAAAGTTCGCGGGCCCGGCGCAGCCACGCAGGGGAATAGAAGCGCATACCGCCGGCTCCCTGCACCACCGGCTCCAGAATCAGGGCGGCCAGCTCGTTCTGGTGAGTGGCCAGCAGCTGCTCCAGTTCCGCCGTATCGGCCGGCGTCAGTGTACCATCGAAGGGCACCTCCGGGCGCGGCGCGAACAGCTGCTGCGCCAGTACACCGCTGAACAGCTCGTGCATGCCGTTGACCGGATCGCACACCGACATGGCGCCAAAGGTGTCGCCGTGATAGCCGTTGCGGATACTGAGCATGCGGTGCTTGCCGGGCCTGCCACGGGCATGCCAATACTGAATCGCCATTTTCAGGGCCACTTCCACGGCCACGGAGCCCGAATCGGCGATGAATACTCGCTGCAGCGGTTCGGGGGTCATCGCGACCAGCTTGCGCGACAGTTCGATGGCGGGCGTGTGCGTCAGGCCGCCGAACATGACATGGGCCATGCGGTCGATCTGATCCTTGGCGGCGGCATTCAGGCGCGGGTGGTTGTAGCCGTGAACGGCCGACCACCAAGAGGCCATGCCGTCGATGAGTTCGCGACCGTCACTGAGTTTGATCCGCACCCCGGATGCCGAGGCCACCGGAAACATGGCCGGCGGGTTGATCATTGACGAATAGGGGTGCCAGATGTGTCGGGCATCGAAGGCCAGCTGTTCTGCATTGGGGCCGTTCATCATGAGCGCGAAACTCCTCCTGAAGGGGTGAGGGGCCTCATTAGAGCGGTCTTTGCAGCAGGGTGCAACCCTGCCTCAGCCGATTTCAACCCGGTTGCGGCCGGTGGATTTGGCCCGGTACAGTGCCTTGTCAGCCCGGTTGAGCGCCGTCGAGGCATCCTCGTCCTGGGCCTGAAGCGGCGTGAGCCCGATGGATAGCGTCATGGGAATCTGAGTCTGGCCGCTGTGAGTCGGATGCTGTTCCAGCCGCTGGCGCACGCGCTCGGCCAGGTGATGCGCCCCCTGTGGGTCGGTACCGGGCAGCAGGATGGCAAACTCTTCGCCCCCCAGACGCCCGAGGCGGTCGGTTTCACGCAGGCAGGCCGTAGCTTCGCGGGCAAAATGCTGCAGCACGTCATCCCCTGCCTGGTGGCCATAGCGGTCGTTGATCGCCTTGAAGTGGTCGAAATCCACCATCATCAAGGCGCTTTCATGCCCCAGACGCTTGCTCAGCCGGATCTCTTCCTGCAGGTATTGCAGAAAGGCGCGGCGGTTGGGCAGGCCTGTCAGAGGATCGGTAGTAGCGAGCTCTTCCAGCTTGCGCTCATTCTCCTTGCGTTCAGAGATGTCACGGAACACGCTGACCGTACCGGTAATCTCGTCCTGTTCGATCAGCGGCAGGCTGGTGACCACCACCGGCAGTTCCTGGCCGGTGCGGGTTCTGAACAGCTCGTCCCCCTCGTAGGCCGTGCCCGTCCGGGCGGCTTGCAGCATCGGACAGGGTGCGGCCGTGGTGGAGGGGGAATGGATGTGCAGTAGCGTGTGCAGGTTGCTGGCATAGAGGCGGTCGGCGTTGTAACCGGTCATGCGACAGGCGGCCTCATTGACGAACAGGGTGTGGCCGTTCAGATCGGTGACGTAGATGCCCTCGCCCACGGCACGTCCGATGGCATCTAGGCGTTGCTGCTGTGACCAGAAGCGCTGGCGCTGGTGGTGCAGGCTCAGCACCAGCCAGCCCAGCAGCAGAATCACCACCAGGCTGATGACCAGACCGGTGTAGTATTCCCACTGTATGCCGGTGAGCGGCGGCTCGGGATGCAGGGCGAGAATGTAGCCGCTCAGGTGCTGGTCAAAGCTGTACACCGGCATGAAGGCAGCGCTGTACCCCAAACTTTGATGATAGAGCGGCAGGGAAAAGGGCTGGCCCTGTTTAAAACGGGTGTCGAGGGGGTAGGAGGCCAGCTGTTCGAGCAGGGCCGGCAATGGCAGGCCCTGTTGTTCGGGGGAGGCCTGGTGCAGATGGTCTATCAGAAAATTGTGGCTCAGTTGCGATGCCGACAGGTGATCTCGCAGGTGATCAAAGCCGATGCTTTCCACGGTTTCGCGGTGCAGTAGGAACATGAATACCTGGCCGGGGGCCAGATCGTCCAGTGTGCGTCGGATATGGTCGAAAGAAACGCCGGTCTCCATACTGCCGACCAGTTCACCCTGCTCGATCAGAGGGTAGATGAAGCGAAAGCCGATGAACAGGCGGCCGACTTCAAAGCCATAACTGGGGCGTGGGTTTTCGTGTAGCTGGCGCAGCGATGGTCGAACCGGCAGCAGGTCGTCATCATGGGTGCCCGGAGCGTGGAAGCGCAGGTAGCTGCTGCCGTCACGGCGGTGCAGCTGCCACTGCTCGATGCCACGGGACTGCAGATAGCGATACCGCGGCAGCAGGCGGGCATGAATTTGGTCGCGCATGAAGGCGTTCGGTGGGCGTTCATTCAGCCCGGCATTCAGCAGTGCCATCAGCCCGGGTTGCTGGCTCATGCTGGAGTGAAAGGTATCCATGGCCAGGGCGTAGCGTTCCAGGCTTGCCGTATAGGTGGTCGACAACAGGGTGGCCGCATGATCAAGGTACTGCTGCTCCTTGTCCTGGCGTATATGGTGCAGAAAAAGTGCCACGCCCGCATACAGACCCACCAGTACCAGAATATAGCTGATTCTGCGCATGCGGTTGTGGTCTCGTCATCAATAGGACTGAACTCAGCTTAACACATGTGCGCCGAGCTGCCAGAGTGCGGGTATCGGCTTCAATCGGGCTGAAACAGCTGGCCCGTGACCAGGGCCCGAGTCGTCTTGACCAGCAGCAGCATGACGACAAAGGTGACGCCCACCAGTGTGGCCCAGCTCAATACCAGGAAAAAATCACTTCGGGTATGCAACCACATGCTCTGGGTGGCAATGGCAAAGGCCGCCAGCGGGAAGCTGTAGGCCCACCAGGACAGATAGAAACGGATGCGTGAAAAGCGCGGCAGTTGGGTGAACAGCAGCAGGGTGATGAACAAGGCGGCGTAGTAGAGCAGGCGCGCAAAGTTATCGACCTGGCCGTTGTTCAGCTGCAGATAGGCGACAAAGCCAACCGCGGGCGGGGCAATCATGATGAACAGGGTGGGCAGCAGCTTCTCTGGCAGCGGGTCGTGAAACAGGATGCGGTTGAAAATGAGTGTCTTCAGCACCAGCCAATAGAGCAGGCCAATGGCGAAAAAGAACCAGCTGGCTTCCACATAGCCGTGCTGTACCCCGGCAATTGGGGCAATGATGTTGCCGACAACCGGAATGAACCAGGCCGGCGTGCTGTGCTGCACCTTGAAGCGTGCATGATGAATCCACTGGGTCATCACGTGCAGGGTCAGCATCAGGTGCAGTCCGGCACCGCAGATCCACAGATAATGTGACAGAGCCATGGACACTTCCAGGGTGGCCACGGCCAGCAGCAGCAGGCTGATGGAAAAAGCGGCGAAAAAGCTGATCTGGATCGGGTGTTGGAACTCCGCTACCACCTGATCGCTGTGTTTGAGTGCCTTGAGCAGATAGGTGCAGGTCAGGCCGAGCAGTACACAGGCGGTCAGAACCAGCAGCACTTGACTGACCAGCGGTGCCAGCCCGAGGCTGTACACGGCCTTCTGCCAGCTCAGGGTAAGGCCGGTCAGTCCCATGACACTGGCAAAGAAGGCCACGGGAAACAGGGCCAGCCAGGGTTGGCGTCGGGTCGGGTCAGGGTGTGCATCCGGCATGATAAGCACCTTATATCAGAATTTTCTTATATTATGATGCTTTCCCGCCCGGGCTGACAACTAGTATTTGATGCGGTACAGCAGTGCAAACAGCACTGGCACGACCACCAGCGTCAGCAGGGTGGCAAAGCCCAGCCCGAACATGATGGTAACGGCCAGCGGTCGGAAGAACGCGTCCGGCAGCAGTGGCAGCATGCCCAGAATCGTGGTCAGGGCTGCCATGGTGACCGGACGCAGACGGCTGACCGCCGCAGTTTCGATGGCATCATGCCAGCTGCAGTCCTCCTCGTCATGCAGACGCTTGATCTCCTCCACCAGCACGATGCTGTTCTTGATCAGCATGCCACTCAGGCTGAGCATGCCCAGTAGGGCGGTAAACGCGAATGCGGTGTGCATGGTCAGCAGGCCTATCGTGACCCCGATGACGGCCATGGGCACGGTCAGCCAGATGACCAGTGTCTGGCGTACCGACCCGAACAGCAGGACGGTGATGATAACCATTACCAGCAGACCGAAGGGCACAAAGGCAAACAGCGCCTGATTGGCTTCCTGCTGCACCTCGTACTCGCCGCCCCAGTCGAGACTGTAGCCCTCCGGCAGGGGCAGCGCCTCGGCGGCCGGACGAATGCGACTGAACAGCTCGGCAGCCGTCAGCCCGCTGGCGGCGGAGGGATCGGCCATGACCGTCAGCGTACGCTTGCGATCGCGGCGCATGATCAGTGGGTCTTCCCAGCCGACGTCGATGGCGGTAATGACCTGACCGGCATCGACCCAGCGTTGCAGTGTCTGGCTGAAAATGGGGATGGACTCCAGCTGCTCCGGCGCCTGGCGCTGAGCCTGTGGCGGGCGCAGCAGCACCGGCAACAGGCGGCTGCCGTCACGGATCAGCCCGGCCTGTTGTCCCTGGGCGTTGCGGGCAATGGCGCTGGCCAGGTCCGCCTGGGTGATGCCTAAACGCCGGCCTTCGGCCTCGTCAAACCGGGGTACGATGACGGCCGTGCGTTCACGCCAGTCATGGCGGATGTTGACCGCCCCCGGCGTGGCATCGAAGACCTCAGTGATCATCTGTTGGCCCAGCTGGCGCAGGACCTCGGCATCGGGACCGCTGATGCGGGCTTCCACCTTCGACTTGACGGTCGGCCCGATGGAGATGCGGGTCAGCTTGTTGTGGGCCTGGGGGTAATGCTGCTGCAGGTAGCGGCGGATGGTCGGCATGACCGCTTCCAACCGTGCGCTGGTATCGGTCTGCACCAGCAGCTGGGCGTAGCTGGCGTACTGGCGTTCGGGGGCATAGGTAAGCATGAAGCGCTCGGCACCGCGCCCCAAAGTGCTGGTGACGCGGGTGACACCGTCCAGCTGCAGGAAGGCCTGCTCGATGCGGGCGATGTCGGCCTCGGTGGTGCGGATATCGCTACCCTGCGGTAGCCAGTAATCGACCTGTACCAGCGGCAGGGTGGCATCCGGAAAAAAGCCCTGTTTGACGTATTTGAAACCGGCAACTGACGCGATCAGCAGTCCCAACGCCAGGCTCAGGGTCAGCCAGCGCCAGCGCAGGGCGCCCCCCAGCAGGCGGCCAAATAGCCGGTAGAACAGACTCTGGTAGGGCTCGATGGCAGGCTGGTCGCCGGGCTGCTCGCGAAAGAGCACCGAGGCCAGAAAGGGCGTCAGGGTAATGGCCAGCAGCCAGCTCAGCAGCAGGGAGATGAACAGCACCCAGAACAGGCTGCCGGTGAATTCGCCGGTGGCGTCGGGCGACAGCCCGATGGGTGCAAAGGCGGTGATTGAGATCAGGGTGGCGCCGAGCAGGGGCCAGCGGGTGTGGCTGACGATGCGGACGGCCGCTTCCAGGCGGCTGTAGCCGCGCTGCAGGTTGATCAGGATGCCCTCGGTAATGACGATGGCGTTGTCGACCAACATCCCCAGTGCAATGATCAGGGCCCCCAGCGACACCCGGTGTAGGTTGATTGAGGCCAGGTTCATGATGATGAAAGTACCCAGAATGGTCAGCAGCAGCACCAGGCTCATCAGCAGCCCCGAACGGGCGCCCATGGTCAGCAGCAGGACCAGCACCACGATGGCGATGGCCTGTGCCAGGCTGATCAGGAAGTCGTTGACCGAGGTGTCGACTTCGCGCGGCTGATCGTACACGGTGTCCAGTGACATGCCGACCGGACGCCGGTAATCCAGTGCTTCCAGACGGTCGCGCACACGCTGGCCGACTTCCACCACATTGACGCCCGAGGTAAAGGATACGCCCAGGGTCAGCGCCTGTTGGCCGTTGAAGCGGTACAGGTGGGTGGGCGGCTCGACGTAGTCGAGGTAGACCTCGGCGACATCACTGAGGTAGACCAGTTGGCCACCGGTTTGGCCCAGCAGGAGGTTGTTGAGCTGCTCGGCCGAGGTGGCGCTGCCCTCGGGGCGGATCTGCAGCCGCTGGCCATTGATGCGCAGGCTGCCGGCATTGCTGATCAGGCTGCGTGAGTTGATCGCCTGCTGGATCATCTGCGGCGAAACCTGCATGGCGGCTAGGCGGTTGCGGTCCACCTCGACAATGATCTGCTGCTGGCGCTGGCCGCCGATGCTGACCTTGCTGACACCCTCCACCAGTACCAGCTCTCGGCGCAGGAAGTCGGCGTAGTCTTCCAGCGCACGGTAATCGAAGCCGTCGCCGGTCAGGGCCAGGAAAATGCCGAACACGTCACCGAAGTCATCGTTGATCTGCATGGGGCCCACGCCCGGCGGCAAGCCGGGCGCCAGATCAGTGAGTTTGCGGCGCATCTCATCCCAAATCTGGCGCAGTTCCTGCTCCCGGTAGGTGCTTTTCATCTCCACCGTGATCTGGGCCAGCCCTGCCGACGAGATCGATTCGATGGTTTTCACCTGCGTCAGCTGCTGCAGGGCCATCTCGACTGGCAGGGTGACCTCTTCCTCGACTTCCAGCGCCGTTGCTCCGGGATAGGACACGGCGATGATCGCTTCCTTGACGGTAAATTCGGGGTCTTCCAACTGTCCCAGGTCAAAAAAGGCAAGCACGCCGCCGGTCAACAGCAGCAGTACACACATCCAGCTGATGACCCGCTGGCGGATGGCGTATTCGGTCAGGTTCATGCTGCCTCCGGTCAGAGTCCGCGCTCGCGGGGAATGGCATGCAGGCGCATGCCCTCGCGCACCCGGCTGACCCCAGCGGCCACCAGTTGATCACCGGGGCTCAGCTCCGCCTCAATCAGCATCAGGCTGCCGCGCACCTGCAGCGGCGTGACCGCCAGGGCCCGGGCGCGGCTGTCCGCGTCCAGGCGCCAGACCCAGTGATAGCCATCACGCATGAACACGGCGCCCACCGGGACCGGTAATCCCGGCTGACTGACCGGCTGCAGCAGGGGCGCCAGGTTGACTTTCATCTCGACACTCATGCCGCTGTGCGCTGGAAAAGCTTCGGGGCGTTCCATGCGGAACACGACTTCATAGCTGCGGGTGCGGTTGTCCGACACCACTTCGTGTTCGGCATAACAGGCGGTGAATTCATGGGCCGGGTGAGCGGTAAAGCGGACTTGTCCACAGATGTCGTCATTGGGTTCCAAGTCCGGTCGCAGCCGGCTGATGATTGATTCGGGCACGCCGAAACGGATATCGAGCCGACTCTCGTCCTGCAACAGCAGCACCGGCTGCTGTGCCTGAACCTGCTGGAAGTTTTCGGTTTGCAGACGCGAAATGACCCCGCTGAAAGGCGCCTCCAGACGGGTATAGCCCAGGTTGTCGCGGGCAATGTTCAGTGCGGCCTGGGCGGCTTTCAGCTCGGCACGGGCCTCGTCCAAGCTGACCTCCGAGGTGTAGTTGCGGGCCAGCAATGACTCCTGCTGGCGGTAGCGGATCCGGGCCAGCTCGAAGCGGGCTTCGCGCTCGTCCAGCACGCGGCGGTAGTCGGTGCTGTCCAGGCGCGCCAGCAGCTGTCCTTGGCTGACTTCCTGGCCGGCCTGTGCCGGCAGAGCTTCCAGTGTGCCGGGCACACGGAACGCCAGGCTGGCGCTGCGCCAGGCCTGAACCGTGGCGGGAAACTCGCGCTGCATGGCGGCATCGGCATTGCGCACCGTGAACAGCTGGGCGGGGCGCGAGCGCTCGGCCTTGGGCGGGGTTTCCTGCGCGGCATCGCAGCCCCCCAGCAGCATGACCAGCCACACCATGAGCAGGGCGGGGACAAAAGGGGGGCGAGTGCGCATGAATCAGATCTCCGAGTTGGGGGTAATGCTCAGAACGTCGATTTTTTGGCTGTCGATGCGAAAGCGGATATTGAGGCCGTAGAGGCTGATGCCGTACACCCGCTCGCCGTCGCCTTTCTTGTAGGCTGGGCGCGGGTCGCACAGCAGTATCTCGCGGATCTGCCGCTCCAGTGGCTGGTTCAGCCGCACGGCGGCGGTCCGGCAGGCGGTTTCGGCCTCCTCGCTGAAAAGGACCGGCAGCTCAAGGCGCTCGATGCGGGACGCCAGGCCAAATTCGGCCTCCGGCAGGCTATCGGAGTAGGGCAGGTAGGGCTTGATATCCACAATGGGCGTACCGTCGAGCAGATCGGCGCCTTCCACATCGAGCCAGACTCGTTCCCCTTCCGAGCGGATGCCGGTCAGGCGTACGCAGGACAGGCCGACGGGATTGGGGCGGAAGGGCGAGCGGGTGGCAAACACGCCCAGGCGCTGGTTGCCGCCCAGGCGTGGCGGTCGTACGGTCGGGCTCCAGCCTTTGTCGGCCGTGGCGCTGAAGATGAACACCAGCCAGATGTGACTGCACTGCTCCAGACCGCGCACGGCATCGGCGCTGGCAAAGGGCGGCACCAGCTCGATGCTGGCGCGAATGGACGCCAGACCGGGCTGGCGCGGGATGCCGAATTTCTCGTCAAAAGGGCTGTGGATAAACCCGATGGCCTGCATCGGGTAGTCATGGGGCTGGTTCATCGGCGGCTCCGCTGTGGCGTGGAAGTCGCAGTATATCGCATCACTCCGGCTCCAGCAGTGCAGCACGATGCTGCACCGGGGTGGTGCTGCTCCAGTAGCGGGACGCCTTTTCGGCCTGTTCCGCCAGGCGGTGGATGTGGCTGAGCGCGTCCAGCAGGGTGACTGAGTCGGCCGGAGTCAGCTGGCTGGACAGGGTTTGGTTGAGCAGATTGCTCTTGAGATGCTGGTATTCGCGCTCCATTTCCCGCTTCATCTGATGGGCCTCGTAGCCCTGGATCGCCCGGTCTTCGCTGACCTCGCAGGCGTCGATCAGGTGAATCACGGCCTGTTGATAGTCGTGTACGCTGGAGCGAATACCGGAATCCTCCAGCTGCTCGAACACCGGATAATACTCCGGCAGGCGGGCGGCTAGTCGTGCCATTTCACTCAGGTAACGGGCCACGCGCAATGAAACAGGCAGCGTTTCACTGATTTCCACGTTCAGGTTCTGCCGTGCCAGCTCCTGGTTGAAGGCCACGATGCGACTGATCAGCTGGCCGGTACTTTCATACTGTTGCTGCAGGCGTTCGGAGGCGCCGCGCTCGGCACTGATCGCTTCCCGGGACATGCGGCTGCAGATGCGACTGACCCGGGCCAGCTCCATGTTGATCGCTTCCACCGCCAGCGAGGGGGTGGTGATGATATTGTTATCCAGGTAGCGCGGGCTGGATTCCCGTTCCTCCTGAGTGCGAAAACGCTTTTTCAGGAAGTTGACCATGCGATCGGTCAAGGGCCACATCAACAGCACGCCAACGATATTGAACAGGGTATGAAACAGCGCCAGCATGGTAACCAGATCAAACCGGGCCGGGTCCAGCCGGTCAAGGGTGCCGGCCAGTGCCATCAGCAGCAGTAGGCCGACCAGGCCGGTGAGCAGGTTGAACAGCACGTGCGCGGCCGAGATGCGGCGGGCATTGGGCGTTGCGCCGATGGAGGCCAGCAGCGCCGTGGTAGTGGTGCCGACATTGGCCCCGATCACCAGTGCGGCGGCGGCGGCGAGGGAAATGCTGTCGGTGTGCACCAGCGACAGGGCAATGGCGATGACTGCCGCCGAGGCTTGCATCAGAAAGGTCAGTACAATCCCGGCCAGCACGAACAGCGCCAGTGCCAGCGGCCCCGCGCCCAGCTCGGCCAAGGGGATCGAAGCGCTGAGGCCGTCAAAACCGGTGCGTAAAAAATCCAGGCCGATAAAGAAGATGCCGAAGCCGGCCAGCGCCGTGCCGATATAGGCGCGCCGGCTGTTACCGCCGCTGACGCGCAGCACCATGCCCATGCCGATCAGAGGCAGGGCAAAAGCGCTGATCTTGAACTTGAAGCCAATCAGTGCGACCAGCCAGCCCACCATGGTGGTGCCGATATTGCTGCCGTAAATGATCGAGACCGACTGGGCCAGCGACAGCAGACCTGCATTGACAAAGCCCAAGGTGGCGACGGTCACCGCACTGGAGGACTGCACCAGTGCGGTGATCAGGGCGCCGGACAGTACACCTCGAAGGAGTGAGCCGGTGGCGTTTTCCAGGGTTGCCTTGAGCGAGCGTCCGGCAGCCTGTTTGAGACCGTTGGTCAGTAGCTGCATGCCCAGCAAAAACAGGCCAATGCCGCCAAACAATTGGCCCAGCATTTCCAATGTCATGTGCGGTGTCTCTCCTTAAATACCGAGGCCACCAACCTAGCAAAGCGGAGCTGCAGGGTCGAGCGCCGGGGTGGGGCTGATTATTGATGTTCCACGGCCACCGACTTGATCAGGGCCCAGAGCGGCATCCCGGTATGCAGCTGCAGCTGCGCCAGGGCGCGGTGGCTGATCATGGCCGGCAGGCGATGTTCGCCGAAGCGCAGTGCAATCCGGGGTCCCCCGTGGTGATCCATGGTGATGGCTTCAACCTGAACCGGCAGCTGGTTCTGCAGGCTGGTCCCCGCCAGGGGATGCAGCGACAGGGCAACGTCCCGCGCCTGCAGGCTGAGCATGACGGTGCTGCCCACAGGATGTGCCGTGCCGGCAATCCAGATCGGGGGCAGGTCGGGCGCACAGCGTACCGCACTCATGGTGTCGGTCAGGTCCTGCTCGATCACCTCTCCCTTGAGCAGCGCGCAGTCTTCCAGTGCCGGCGCGGTATCCGGGCGGCCAAACAGCTCCGTGGGTGCGCCCTCGGCAACCACGCGGCCCGCTTCCAGCTGCACCATGTGATTGGCCAGGCGCAGCACTTCGTCCACGGCATGGGTTACGTAGAGTATCGGCAGCCGGTGGTGCTGTTGAAGGTCGACGATCAGGGCCAGCAGCAACTGGCGAGAGGCCTGATCCAGGGCGCTCAGCGGTTCATCCATCAACAGCAGTCGGGGGCGGCTGAGCAGGGCGCGGGCCAGTGCGACCCGCTGTTGCTGGCCACCGGACAGCGTGGCCGGCAGCTGTGACAGCAGAGGCTCCAGTTGCAGTCGTTCGATCAGGTGCTGCTCATCCAGCGCCACGCCCCGGCGTGCATAGCGTCCGGCAAAGCGCAGGTTGTCCTGTACGCTCAGGTGCGGGAACAGGCGCGCATCCTGAAACACCATGCCGATGTCCCGCTGTCGTGGCGCTACCCAGAGCGCGGCTTCGCTGTCCTGCCAGCATTCGCCCTCAAAGAAGACCCGCCCCCTGCGGGCCGGTTCGATACCGGCCAGCAGTCGCAGCAGGGTCGACTTGCCACAGCCGGAGGGGCCGAACAGCGCCGTGACTCCCGAGCCCGGCAGGGTCAGGCTGACATCCAGTTCGAAGCGTCGGTAATCATGGTACAGGGCCAGTTCCAGACTCATCGTGCCGGCTCCATCGAGGGGCGCCGATTGAGGCTGTACAGCACCAGCAGCAGGGTGACCGAGAACAGCAGGAGGCCGCCAGCCAGCCAGTGCGCACGGGTGTAGTCGAGGGTTTCCACATGGTCATACAGGGCGATGGACAGCACCTGGGTGCTGCCGGGAATATTGCCGCCGATCATCAGTACCACGCCGAACTCGCCGACGGTGTGGGCAAAGCCCAGGGTGGTCGCGGTCAGAAAGCTGCGCTTGCACAGCGGCAGCACCAGACGACGAAACAGTGACCAGCGCCCGGCGCCCAGCGTTTCGGCCGCTTGCAGCAGGCGCAGGTCCAGCTGTTCAAAACCGCCCTGCAGCGGCTGCACCACAAACGGCAGTGAATAGAGCACCGAGCCGATCAGCAAACCGCTGAAACTGAAAGCCAGACCGCTGCCGGTCAGCCAGTGCCAGGGGGCGCCCAGCAGGCCATCGGGGGCAAAGGCCAGCAACAGATAAAAGCCCAGCACCGTCGGCGGCAGGATCAGCGGCAGGGCCACTAACGCTTCCGGGATGACTTTCCAGCGGCAGCGGGTATGCGCCAGCCACCAGGCAAAGGGCGTACCCAGCAGCAGCAGGATCAGGGTGGTCAGTCCGGCCAGCTGTAGGGTCAACCAGAGGGCCGCCAGGTCCTGCTCAGTCGGCAGCATGGGGCACCTGATAACCGCCGGCCTGTATCATGCGGCGTGCCGTATCGGACTGCATGAACTGCAGGAAGCGCTCGGCCAGTGGGTTGTCGGCGCTGCGCTGCAGCTGAATCAACTGCTGCTCGATTGGGGCATGCAGTTCGGCGGCCACGAGCGTCCATTCGCGGGTCGGAATCTGCAGCTGTACCAATTGCGCGTGGGCGACCAGTCCCTGAGGAGCGTTGCCGCTGTGGACGAACTGGAACGCCTGGGCGATGTTGCTGCCCTGAATACGGCGGATGCCCTGATCGCGGCCCGAGGCGCCCAGTGCCTGCTGTGCCGCCAGTCCATAGGGGGCGGTTTTCGGATTGGCCAGGGCCAGCGGTGCCGGCAGCAGGTCGTTCAGCGAGTCAGGCTGACGGCCTGGCTGCCAGAGGGCCAGGCGGCCTATGGCGTAGGTCATGCGGGTATGAGCCAACCCCGCCCCTTCCCTGGCCAGGCGTTCGGGGCGCGCGCGGTCGGCGGCCAAGAAAATGTCGAACGGCGCCCCCTGGCGAATCTGGGTATAGAGCACGCCGGTAGAGGCACTGCTAATGGCAATTGTGTGCTGTTGCCGAGGGTCAAACTGGCGTACCAGCTGCTCCAGCGGAGCCCTGAAATTGGCGGCCACGGCCAGATTCAGCTCGGCCGTGGCTGCTGTCATGGGCATGAGTGCGGCCACGAGGCCAAGCAGGCGAAGGCGCATGGGCATCCCTGTTCCGGTCGATGTTGATAAGTGATAGCTTCAATTTAACGGACCTCTGCCGTTCTGGCCAGCACCCAAACATCGACACGCTCCGCCCCGGCAGCCTTCAGTGCCTGGGCCAGCGTGTTTACAGTGGTGCCGGTGGTCATGACATCATCGACCAGCGCCAAGTGACGGGGCGGTCGGGCATGGACTGCAAACGCCTGTTGCAGGTTCTGGCAGCGATCTTCCAGGCTCAGGGCCATCTGGTGCGGCGTGCGCCGGACCTTGCGGACCGGTTCTGCCAGCGGCAAGTGCAGTGACCGTCCCAGTACTTGTGTCAGCAGACGTGCCTGGTTAAAGCCGCGCTTGAACTCACTCAGTGTGTGCATGGGTACTGGGACCAGTACCTCGGGCCAGTCCCCGTCCTGCCGGTCACGAATGTAGTCCGCGAGCACGCGGCCCAGCCAGCCTAGCTGAGCGGGCTGGCGATGGTACTTGATGGTCGGCAGCAGCTGGCTGAGGGGGAAGTCGTACTCGAAGGCGGCCAGAGTGCGATCAAACGCCGGCGGCTGCCGGATGCAATGGCCACATAGGCTGCCGGGCGATGCTGATAGCGGCAACGGCAAGGCGCAGGAACGGCAGTAATGCAGTAGCCAGGGCAGGTCGGCATGGCAGCCGGCGCAGAGTCCGTGATGGTCGGCCCCTCGAATCGAGCATAATGCACAGATTTGTTTGTTTTTTATCCAGCTGTTTATTTGTTGTGAAGACATAGGTTGACAGTTTCCTCTGCCGCTTTATGATCGGAACCATAAAAATTGTCGACACCCACTCCTTGGGTGTCCGGATCAAGATTATGTCACAAGGGGATTGGAGTCATGCAAAACCAGGCTGAAGTGCGTCACGACTGGACCGAACAGGAGGTCCGTGCACTGTTCGAACTGCCGATGAATGATCTGCTGTTCCAGGCACAAACCGTACACCGCCAGCACTTCAATCCCAATGAAGTACAGGTCAGCACTCTGCTGTCGATCAAGACCGGCTCCTGCCCGGAAGACTGCAAGTACTGCCCGCAGAGCGCCCACTACAACACCGGCCTGGAAAAACAGCGCCTGATGGAAGTGGAAGCGGTGCTGAACAAGGCGAAGCAGGCGAAAGCATCCGGCTCCACCCGCTTCTGTATGGGCGCGGCCTGGAAGCACCCGACCGACCGCGACATGCCCTACGTGATCGAGATGATCAAGGGCGTGAAGGCGATGGGGCTGGAAACCTGCATGACGCTGGGGATGCTGAAGGAGTCCCAGGCCGAGCAGCTGTCCGAGGCGGGCCTTGACTACTACAACCATAATCTGGACACCTCGCCGGAGTTCTACGACAAGATCATCACCACCCGTACCTACGAGGATCGCCTGAATACCCTGCAGCACGTGCGCGATTCCGGCATGAAGATCTGCAGTGGCGGTATCCTGGGTATGGGTGAAACCGCCAAGGACCGTTACGGCCTGCTGATGCAGCTGGCCAATCTGCCGCAGCAGCCGGAATCGGTGCCGATCAACATGCTGGTCAAGGTACAGGGTACGCCGCTGGAAAACGTGGAAGACCTGGACCCGCTGGAGTTCATCCGCACCATCGCCGTGGCGCGCATCATGATGCCGAAATCCCATGTGCGTCTGTCCGCCGGTCGTGAGCAGATGTCGGACGAACTTCAGTCCATGGCGTTCTTTGCCGGTGCCAACTCCATTTTCTATGGCGAGTGCCTGCTGACCACGCCGAACCCGGAAACCCACCGCGACCTGCAGCTGTTCAAGCGCCTGGGTATCCGTCCGGAGCAGCGTATCGAAGACTCCGATGCCGACCAGGAGCAGAAACTGGCGGCCGAGATTCAGGCGCAGCAGGACGCCGAGCTGTTCATCGACGCCAGCGCCACGCACTGAGGCCGATCCATGTCCTTCAACGATCTGGCGGCCGCGCTTGAGGCGCGGCGGCAGGAGAACCTCTACCGCCAGCGTCGGGTGCTGGAGTCGGCCCAGGGGCCGGAGGTCAGCGTCGATGGCAAGCGTTACCTGGCGTTCTGCTCCAACGACTATCTGGGATTGGCCAACCATCCCGAAGTGATCGCGGCGCTCAAGCAGGGCGCCGATACCTATGGTGTGGGTGGCGGTGCCTCTCACCTAGTCAATGGTCACTCACAAGCGCATCATGCGCTGGAAGAAGAGCTGGCTGCATTCACCGGCCGTGAGCGAGTGTTGCTGTTTTCCACCGGTTACATGGCCAATATCGGTGCCATCAATGCCCTGATCGACAAGCAGGACGCGGTGTTTCAGGATCGCCTCAACCACGCTTCCTTACTGGATGCGGGCCTGCTCAGCGGTGCTCGTTTCCAGCGTTACCTGCACAACGATCCCGCCAGCCTGGCCCAGCGCCTGAGCCGCTCCGAGGCCCGGCGCAAGCTGGTGGTCACCGATGGCGTGTTCAGCATGGATGGCGATATTGCCGATCTGCACGAATTGAGCCGTGTCACCCGCGAGCACGACGGCTGGCTGATGGTCGATGACGCCCATGGCTTTGGCTGTCTGGGGGCGACCGGTGGCGGCTGTGTCGAGCACTTGGGTCTGAGCGACGAGGACGTGCCGGTACTGATCGGCACCCTGGGCAAGGGCTTCGGCACCTCCGGTGCCTTTGTCGCCGGCTCCGAAGTGCTGATCGAAACCCTGATCCAGTTTGCTCGCACTTATATCTATACCACCAGCATGTCGCCGGCCGTGGCCCAGGCCACCCGTGCCAGTCTCAAGCTGGTTCAGACCGAGGGCTGGCGTCGAGACAAGCTGGCGCAGCTGATCAAGCGCTTCCGCAGCGGCTGCGAACAGCTGGGCTATGAACTGATGGACTCGCCGACACCGATCCAGCCGATCCTGATCGGCGATGCCGGTGAAGCGATGCGCATCAGTGCTGAACTGGAAGCGCGCGGCATCTTCATCAGTGCCATCCGTCCGCCGACCGTACCGGCGGGCAGCTCGCGCTTGCGCGTCACTCTTAGTGCCGCTCACACTGAGGAACAGGTCGACCGTCTGCTGGATGCATTGGATGCCGTTCGTGCAGGAGGTGCTGCGTGAGCCTGTGGACTGAGACGCGAGGCAGTGGTCCGGACCTGGTGCTGCTGCATGGCTGGGGGCTGAGCTCCAATATCTGGGGCGACTTTGCCGACCGTCTCGCCGAGCGTTACCGGGTGACGCTGATCGATCTACCGGGGCTGGGGCGTTCTGCTCCCGCTGGCGATATGTCGCTGGACGCGGTGGTGGCGTCCCTGCTGGCCACTGCTCCTGAGAGTGCTCACTGGCTGGGCTGGTCTCTGGGTGGTCAGCTGGCACTGGCGGTGGCTGAACAGGCACCGGAGCGGGTCAAAAGCCTGAGCCTGATCGCCGCCAACCCCTGTTTTGTGGCGCGTGACGACTGTTCCTGTGCCATGGCACCTGAGGTGTTCGGCGCCTTCGTCGAGTCACTGGCCGACAACGAGACCAAGACGCTGCAGCGCTTTGCGGCTCTGCAAACCCGGGGATCCGTCAGGGCGCGTGACGCGCTCAAACACCTGAAAGCCGTGATGGCGAATGCCGAGCCCCAGGCGCTGGCACCGGCCCTGAGGCTGCTGGAGTCTGACCTGCGTCCGGCGCTGTCCGGCTTGAGCTGCCCGGCCCAGCTGATACTGGGGAGCGAGGATCAGTTGGTGCCCCAGGCACTGGCTGAAGCGGCTAAAGTACTGAATAACACCCTGAATGTTCAGTTGCTGGAGCACAGCGCCCACCTGCCATTTATCAGTCATGCCGATGCGGTATTGGCATCTATTCAACGACAGATGGACGGTATTGATGCAGCGCGATAAACGCAAGGTCGCCCAGGCGTTCAGCCGCGCCGCCGAGAGTTACGATTCTGTTGCTCAGTTGCAGCGCGATATCGCCGACCAGCTACTGGATTGGCTGCCGCAACAGGCAGAGGGCCATGTACTTGATCTGGGCTGTGGTACCGGTTATGCGGCACCTTATCTGCGCGAGCGTTACCCACAGACCCCGCTGCTGCACCTGGATCTTGCTCACGGCATGCTCAGTTTTGCACGTGAGCAGCGCCCTGTGCCCGATGCTTACTACTTGTGTGGCGATGCCGAGCAGCTGCCGCTGGCGGATGCCAGTGTCGATTTGATCTGGTCCAGCCTGGCCGTGCAGTGGTGTGAGCAGCCAGAGCGTCTGCTAGCCGAACTGGCGCGTGTACTCAAGCCTGGTGGGCGCTGCCTGCTGGCCACTTTGGGGCCGGATACCCTTCACGAGCTCAAGCAGGCCTGGGCAGTCGTAGACGACGATGTGCATGTGAACAACTTCATCCCTCTGACGCAGTTGTTGGCGCACAATGTCAGCTTGCAGCTGGTCCGTTGCGAGACTGAATACAAGGTTCTTCGCTACAGTCGCCTGCAGGGGCTGATGCATGAACTCAAGGCACTGGGCGCACACAACGTCAACAGCCGGCGTGAGCGGGGGCTGAGCAGTCGTCAACGCCTGACCTGTCTGTTGGAGGCCTATGAGCAGCAGCGCCAGGCTGATGGCATGCTGCCTGCCACCTACGAAGTCTACTATCTGGAACTGCTCAAGGAGCCCCAGTGAAAAAGCGTTTCTTTATCGCCGGTACCGATACGGATGCCGGCAAGACCCTGGTGACCGCTGGTTTGCTAACTGCTGCGAATCGCCAGAACCTGAAAACCATTGGGTTGAAGCCGGTGGCTGCGGGTTGTGAGCAAACGGAAGACGGCCTGCGCAATTCCGATGCGTTGCAACTGCAGCAGGCCGCCAGCGTTAAACTGAGTTATGAGCAGGTCAACCCGATTGCATTCGAACCCCCCATCGCGCCGCATATCGCAGCCCAGCAGGAAGGACGTAACCTCAGCGCTGACCGTCTGGCCGCTTATTGCCGTGGCGCCATGATGCAGCCTGCAGACCTGATTCTGGTGGAAGGCGCCGGTGGTTGGCGGGTGCCGTTAAGCATGCGTGAAAGCCTGGCGCGACTGCCACAGTTGCTGGAACTGGATGTAATCCTGGTGGTGGGTATGAAGTTGGGCTGCATCAATCACGCCATCCTGACGGCCGAAGCGATCGCCCGCGATGGCTTGCGCCTGGCGGGTTGGGTCGCCAATCATGTGGATCCTGAAATGAGTTGTCCAGATGAAAACCTGGCAACATTGGAAACACTGTTTCGGGCGCCGTTGCTGGGGCGGGTACCCTGGCTGAATCAGCCATCGGCAGGAGCCGTGGCCGATCATCTTGATTTGCAGCCATTGCTGAGTGATTAAAAAGTGACCAAGGATCCGGCTTGATCTATACTCGAGTACATAGTGTAGTGGGCATTGAAGCTTGAGCAGGTCAATCTGACTCGAGCCTTCGGTTGTGCTTTCGGCCCCAAGGATCAACAGAGGTTTCACCATGAATATCACCTCCGCTCAGAATAGTGGCATGTTCAATGTCAACCGTACGCTGGATAACACACCCAAGGCATCGGGCGATGCTCAGGGGGTGGGGCGTGCGGAAAATGCCGAGCTGGCATCCGGTCGAGACGTTAACCCGGCCGTGGCGCAAAGCAGTGTCGATCAGGCCACCGAAGCGGCCGCGACCAAGGTGGTCAACCAGACCGATGAGGTGCTGGGCAACCTGATCGATACGCGCGCCTGAGCACACGGGAAGACGGACGCCATGCCTCTGCTGTCCAGTATTTCATCCAGTCCAGTCACGACTGGCTACGCGCCCGCCCAAGGGAGTGGTGGTGCACCTGCTGCGCGCACGACGGTCGCTGATGGTACGGTCGAACCTGCCAGTGGGCGTTCGGCAGAGCCGCGTGACCAGGTTGAGGCCACCGACAAGGGGCAGGCGAGCCTGCGCGCCGGTGATGAGAATGCGGCGCAGCAACTGCAGGAACAGAAGATACTGCGTGAGTTGAGTGCGCGGGATCTGGAAGTACGGCAGCACGAAATGGCGCACCAGGCCGCCGGTGGTGGTCATACCGGTGCCGTGTCCTACGATTATCAGCGCGGACCGGACGGGCGCATGTATGCCGTTGGTGGCGAGGTCAGCATTGATACCTCGGCGGTCAGCGGTAATCCGCGCGCGACCCTAGAGAAGGCGGAAGCCATCATTCGTGCCGCCATGGCTCCGGCAGAGCCTTCTTCACAGGACTACCGCGTGGCCGCCAGTGCCCGCGCCATGGCAGCGGATGCTCGTGCGGAGCTGACCCGCCTGCAGGAAGAAGCGTCGGCGGTGGATGAGTCTGACACCGAGAACGAGGCTGTCAGTGGTTCCGAGTCGGCCGGTCCCGGCGGTGACAATACAGGCACGCGTCCGGCCACCGATACCGCCCCGGGCACAGCGAGCGCCACTGCCGCCAACGACAGCGGTGCCAACGGCCTTAACAGCGTGCAACAGCAACTGATCAAGAGCGGCGCCTACAGCCCCTTGTATCCACCGGGTTCCCTGTTCAGCCTTCAGGCCTGACGCTTTCAATCCCGCAGAAATTTTTCCACCAGGCGCGTGAAGGCAGCCGGCTTTTCCACATGCGGCAGGTGTCCCGCACCGGCAATGATCTTGAAACCGGCATTGGGGAACAGCTGCTGAATCGGCTGCTGGTGCTCGGCCAGCAGGTAGTCCGAGTCCCCGCCTTTGATAAACAGTACCGGGCCGGTATAGGGCGCGCCCTCGGGGGCGGCACCGATGTTGGCATACTGCTGCTCCAGTACCGGCAGGTTCATGCGCCAAGCAAACTGCCGGGCCTCGTTGCGGTAGAGGTTTTTCAACAGAAAGGCGCGGGTGGGTGCCGAATCCACGTACTCGGCCAGCAGGCGGTCGGCATCACCACGGCTTTTCAGGCTCGCCAGGTCGATCTGCTTGAGCCCTTCAATCACCGCGTTGTGGCGGGCTTCATAACGTACCGGGGCGATATCCACCACGATCAGTCGTGACACCCGCTCCGGGTGGTCGAGGGCAAACTGCATCGCGGCCTTGCCGCCCATGGAGTGTCCCATCAGGTTGATGCACCCCAGTTGCAGGTGCTCCAGCAGCGCCAGCAGATCGGCGCTCATGGCCGCGTAGTTCATGTCGTCACTGTGGGGCGAGCGGCCGTGGTTGCGGGCGTCAACCGCAATCACGTCGAACTGCTCGCTCAGAGCCTTGATCTGTGCGCCCCAGTTTTCCAGGGTACCGAACAGGCCGTGCAGGATGACCAGTGGCTCGCCCTGGCCGTGGCGTTGAAAATGCAGCAGCATGGTGTCCCCCGTTCAACTGCATGTGCGCAATGCGCAATAAAAAGGGCACCGCCAGGGTGCCCTCGGGCCTTACAGGATGTCGATCAGCTCGACATCGAATACCAGAGTGGAGTAGGGCGGGATGCCGCCCGGAGAACCCTGGGCACCGTAGGCCAGCTCAAAGGGAACATACAGGCGCCACTTGGCCCCCTTGGTCATCAGCTGCAGGGCTTCGGTCCAGCCTGCGATCACGCCGCCGACCGGGAACTCGGCCGGCTGGCCGCGTTCGTAGGAGCTGTCGAATACCTTGCCGTCGATGAACGTGCCGTGATAGTGCGTGCGGACCTTGCTCTGGGCTGTCGGCTTGTCGCCGCCCTCTTCACCAGCGTTGATTACTTCGTACTGCAGGCCGGACTCCAGGGTGATCACGCCATCGCGCTTGGCGTTTTCAGCCAGGAACTGTTCGCCTTCAGCAGCGGCTTCCTTGGCCTTGGCTTCCTGCTCGGCGCGCAGACGCTGGGTGATTTCCTGGAAGGCCGCCTGGATCTGTTCTGCCGGCACGCGCAGTGCTTCACCATGGAAGGAGTCGCGCAGACCGGTGATTACGGCTTCAACGTCCACGCCGTCGAAGCTGCCCTGGGCCAGCTGGTCACCCATCTGACGGCCAATGCCGTAGCTGGCGTGCTGTTCGGTTGTTTCCAAAGCCTGTTCTGACATATGTATCGCCTGTATCGAGTTGTTCACAAGGGAGCAGATGCTACCACAGCTTGCGCGGCTGATCAGTCCGAACACCGGTCAACGGTGCAGGCCAGCTGTCCCTGATGCAGGCGCACCCTGACCCGGTCGCCTGGCTTGACCTGATCCTGGCGCGTGACTGCCTGGCCCTGTTCGGTCTGCACGATGGCGTAACCGCGCTCCAGCGTGGCCAGGGGGCTGACGCTGTGCAGCTGGCGTGCCTGGAACTGCAGCTGCTGGCGTCGCTGCTGCAGCAATTGACGCATGCTCTGGTGCAGGCGCTGATGCAGCGGCTGCAACTGTTCCTGCTTGTGTGCCAGCAGGCGTTGTGGCGAACTGCGCTGAAGGCGCTGTTCCAGCACGGAAAGGCGGGTGTGGCGCCATTGCAGGCGCTGCTGCAGGGCGCGCTGCAGCCGGAGTTCGAGTTGATCCAAGCGCTGGGACTGCTCGCGCAGGCGCTCGCCGGGGTGGCGCAGCCGGGCACGCAGGTGATCCAGGCGTCGCTGCTCGCGCTCCAGCAGCTGGCGCGTGCGCCGGGCCAGGCGCTGGCGTAGCTGACGCAGCTGTTGCTGCTGCAGGCTCTGGTCCGGGCTGAGCAATTCGGCAGCGGCAGACGGAGTGGGGGCGCGCAGGTCGGCGACTAGGTCACTGATTGAGATATCCACCTCGTGCCCCACGGCCGAGACCACAGGAATGACGGATGCGGCCACGGCCCGGGCCACGGCTTCTTCATTGAACGGCCAGAGATCCTCGAGGGAGCCGCCGCCGCGTCCCAGGATCAGGACATCACAACGACCGTCCCGGTTGGCCAGTTCAATGGCGCGGACGATCTGAGCGGCGGCTTCGGCGCCCTGCACGGCCGTGGGGTAGAGTGCGACTGGCATCGCCGGACAGCGCCGGGCCAAGACCTGCAGAATGTCATGAATGGCGGCGCCGGTCGGTGAGGTGATGACCCCAATATGACGAGGTGGTCGGGGCAGGAGGCGCTTGCGGGCTTGGGTAAAGAGGCCTTCCTGCTCCAGGCGATGCTTGAGCTGTTCAAAAGCCTGTTGCAGCCGCCCCTGACCGCTTTCCTGCATCTGTTCGCAGATCAGTTGGAAGTCGCCGCGGCCTTCGTACAGGCTGACCTTGGCTCGGACAGTGACCTGGTCGCCCTCCTTGGGGCGAAAGCGAACCTGCTGGTTGCGGCTACGGAACATGGCGCAGCGTACCTGGGCGCGGTCATCCTTGAGGGTAAAGTACCAGTGCCCGGACGAGGGTCGGGCCAGGTTGCTGATTTCGCCTTCGATCATCAGGGTCATGAAGGAGTGTTCGAGCAGGGATTTGACCTGCCGATTGAGCTCACTGACGCTGATGGCGGTGCGGTTGGGCGTAGGAGTAAGTCGGTTCATGTGCCTATCTTAAACCACCCCGTCAAACTTGACATCCGCCGTTATTTTGGTTTGCCGCTGAGACAGATTTTGTGTATAATTTCCGGTTTAATTTTTCATAGAAATACAGGCTGGTTCAGTATGTTGCGAATCGTTGAAGAAGCGCTAACCTTTGATGATGTTTTGCTGGTTCCGGGGTACTCTGAGGTACTCCCGAAAGACGTCTCACTGAAAACCCGCCTGACCAAGGGTATCGAACTGAATATTCCGCTGGTCTCGGCGGCAATGGATACGGTTACCGAATCCCGTCTGGCGATTGCGATGGCCCAGGAAGGCGGTATCGGCATCATCCACAAGAACCTCACCATCGAACAGCAGGCTGAAGAAGTGCGCCGTGTTAAGAAGTTCGAGTCCGGTGTGGTGACCGACCCTGTTACCTGCAGTTCTGACACGACCGTTCGTGAAATCATCGAGCTGTCACGTGAACTGAGCTTTTCCGGTTTTCCGGTTGTAGACAACGGTGAGCTGGTTGGCATCGTGACCAGCCGTGACGTGCGTTTCGAGCACGACATGGATGCCAAGGTCTCCACCATCATGACGCCGAAAGATCGTCTGGTAACGGCCAAAGAAGGTGAAGATCCAGAAGTGATTCGCGAACTGTTGCGTCTGCATCGCATCGAGAAGATCCTGCTGGTGGACGACAACTTTGCGCTGCGCGGCATGATGACCGTGAAAGATATCAACAAGGCGCAGGCTTTCCCGAACGCCGCCAAGGACAGTCAGGGTCGCCTGATTGTTGGCGCTGCCGTCGGTACCGGCCCGGAAACGCCGGATCGCGTCAAGGCACTGGTTGCGGCCGGTGTTGATTTGGTGGTTGTGGACACCGCGCATGGCCATTCCCGTGGCGTGATTGAGCGTGTCGCCTGGGTGAAAGAGCACTTCCCGCAGGTACAGGTGGTCGGTGGTAACATCGCCACGGCTGAAGCTGCAGTGGCACTGGCTGAAGCCGGTGCTGACGGCGTCAAGGTCGGTATCGGTCCGGGCTCCATCTGCACCACACGCATCGTGGCCGGTGTCGGGGTGCCGCAGATCTCTGCGATTGCCAACGTGGCGGCTGCGCTGCGTGAGCACGGCGTGCCCCTTATCGCGGACGGCGGTGTGCGCTTCTCCGGTGACTTCTCCAAGGCGATTGCTGCCGGTGCCTCTGCTGTCATGGTCGGCTCTATGCTGGCCGGTACTGATGAAGCGCCGGGTGAAGTTGAACTGTTCCAGGGGCGAGCCTTCAAGTCCTACCGTGGCATGGGCTCACTGGGTGCCATGTCAGGCCTGACCGGCTCATCCGACCGCTATTTCCAGGATGCCAAAGATGGCGCCGAGAAGCTGGTACCGGAAGGCATTGAAGGTCGTGTACCCTGTAAGGGTCCGATGGGTGGCGTGGTGCACCAGCTGATGGGTGGCCTGCGTGCCTCCATGGGCTACACCGGTTGTGCCACCGTTGAAGAAATGCGCAACAAGCCCAAGTTTGTTCGCATCACCAATGCTGGTATCACCGAGAGCCACGTGCATGATGTCAGCATCACCAAGGAAGCGCCCAACTACCGTGTGGGCTGAACTGATTAATCACTAACCTGTAAGTGGGGCGTCAGACTGCCCCACTTTTTGTTTGTGCCGCCTGGCGGCCAGCATTCGGTGGAGTCACTGAGTATGAGCAAAGACATTCACGCGCAACGCATCCTGATTCTGGACTTCGGGTCCCAGTACACCCAGCTGATTGCACGCCGTGTGCGCGAAATCGGCGTGTACTGCGAGATTCATGCCTTCGACATGGATGAAGCAGCGATTCGTGAATTTGCCCCCAAGGGTATCATTCTGGCCGGCGGCCCTGAGTCCGTCACCGAACTGGACTCTCCGCGTGCACCGGAGTGTGTCTTCAGCATGGGGCTGCCGGTGCTGGGCATCTGCTACGGCATGCAGACCATGGCGGAGCAGCTCGGCGGCAAGGTCAGCAGCTCTGATAAGCGTGAGTTCGGTTATGCCCGTGTACGTCTGGCGGACAGCCCCAGTCGTCTGCTGGAAGGCATCGAGGACCATATTGCCAACAACGGCAGCCTGTCGCTGGATGTCTGGATGAGCCACGGTGACAAGGTGACCGAGATGCCGGAAGGCTTCCATGTCATTGCCGCCACAGACTCGGCACCGGTTGCCGCCATGTGTGACCCGCAGCGCAACCTCTTCGGGGTTCAGTTCCACCCGGAAGTGACGCATACCAAGCAGGGCCTGCGTATCCTGGAGCGTTTCGTGCGCGAAATCTGCGATACCGAAGCGCTGTGGACCGCCGCTAATATTATCCAGGATTTGGTTGAGAAGGTGCAGCAGCAGGTCGGTGACGAAAAGGTACTGCTGGGGCTGTCCGGCGGTGTTGATTCATCCGTCGTCGCAGCGTTGCTGCACAAGGCGATTGGCGACAAGCTGACCTGCGTGTTCGTGGACAATGGTCTGCTGCGCAAGGGAGAAGGCGAGCAGGTCATGGACATGTTTGCCCGCAACATGGGTGTGAACGTGATTCGTGCCAATGCTGAAGAGCAATTCCTGAGTCGTCTGCATGGTGTGGATGACCCCGAAGCCAAGCGCAAGATCATTGGCAACACCTTCATCGAAGTGTTCGATGATGAGTCCGAAAAGCTCAAAGATTGCCGTTTCTTGGCGCAGGGCACCATCTACCCGGACGTGATCGAGTCGGCCGCCTCCAAGACCGGCAAGGCGCATGTGATCAAGTCGCACCACAATGTGGGCGGTCTGCCGGAAGACATGAAGTTCGAGTTGGTTGAGCCGCTGCGAGAACTGTTCAAAGACGAAGTGCGCAAGATCGGCCTTGAGCTGGGTCTACCGTATGACATGGTCTACCGTCATCCGTTCCCGGGACCGGGTCTGGGCGTGCGTATCCTGGGTGAGGTAAAGAAGGAATACGCTGACATTCTGCGTGAGGCCGATGCCATCTTCATTGAAGAGCTGCACAATGCTGACTGGTACCACAAGACCAGCCAGGCCTTTGCGGTCTTCCTGCCGGTGAAGTCCGTGGGCGTGGTTGGCGACGGCCGTCGCTACGAATACGTAATCGCGCTGCGCGCGGTGGAAACCATCGACTTCATGACCGCTCGCTGGGCACACCTGCCGTACGAGCTGCTGGAGAAGGTGTCTGGCCGTATCATCAACGAGATTGCTCAGGTTTCACGTGTGACCTACGACGTGTCCAGCAAGCCGCCGGCCACGATCGAGTGGGAATGATCAGCGTCCTGATATGATCAGTTGAAAAGGCCCGCGTATGCGGGCTTTTTTCTGTCTGCGTTGCAGCGGGCTGTGGATAAGTGTGGCGATATGAGTATGGAGCAGCAGGATCAGTTTTACATGCAGCAGGCGCTGCAGCTGGCCGAAAAGGCGGCCGGCTTGGGCGAAGTGCCGGTGGGCGCGCTGCTGGTGCTGGATGGCGAAGTGGTTGGCGAGGGTTGGAATCGTCCCATCAGTGGTCATGATCCCACGGCACATGCTGAAATCATGGCGCTGCGCGAGGCGGCTGCCCGGGTGGGCAACTACCGCCTGGTGGGTGCAACCCTCTACGTGACCATCGAGCCCTGCACTATGTGTGCCGGTGCGATTGTGCATGCGCGCATCGAGCGGGTGGTGTTCGGCACCACCGAGCCCAAGGCCGGGGCGCTGGTGAGCAACCAGCAGCTGTTCGATCAGCCCTGGCTCAATCATCACCCGCTCTACCAGGGCGGCGTCATGGCAGAGGAGTGTGCCGCCGTGATCAGTACGTTTTTCAGGCAGCGGCGTGCCGAAAAGAAGCGGCTCAAGCAATTGCGTCACCAGGCAACCGACTAGAGGGTCGTGGGCAGGTTGTTGAGGCGCAGCGGGTCCGGTGCGGGATTTTCCGGTGTAACAGGGGTTTCCGTTACCGGCGGCTTGCCCGTCGTGGGGAGTTCCAGCGTGTTGCCGCTGTCTACTTCCCAGCGCAGCAGCTCCATGTACTTGCGAATATTGCTGACGTACTGCACCGGTTCATGACCGCGGGCGTAGCCGTAACGGGTTTGTGCATAGTACTTGGGGTGGCTCAGCTTGGGGAGAAACTCGCGCACGTGCTGCCACTTGTCCGGGTTCTTGCCGGCTTTCTGAGTCAGAATGCGGGCGTCTTCCAAGTGCCCGAACCCCACATTATAACCGGCCAGAGCAAACCAGGTATGGTCGGGCTCGGGAATACGGTCAGGGATCTTCTTTTTGACGATAGTCAGATAGCGCGCCCCGCCCATGATGCTCTGGCGGGCATCGGTACGATCCCTTACGTCCACCTCCCGGGCGGCGGCATTGGTCAGCATCATGATGCCGCGCACGCCGGTGGGTGATACCGCATCGGCTTTCCAGTGAGACTCCTGATAGGCGATGGCGGCCAGCAGCAGCCAGTTGATGCCGGTCTCCTCTGCCGCCTGTTGGAACCAGGGCAGCAGTGGCAGGAAACGTTCCTCGAGGTCGCGCCGAAAGGTGACGGTGTCAAAGAAATTCAGCGGGTTGGTTCGGGCGAAATAGCGCTCTTCCAGTGTCTTGATCAGCTTTTGAGTGCTATCGAGGTTGAACCATCGATCCAGCTCGGCCTTGAGCGTACCGTCATGGTGCTGGTTCAGCATCCAGGCAACAGGTTGTGGTGGCTGCAGCGCAAAGGCTGCCTTGAGTCCCGGGTGAAAGGATTTCTGGGCTTCGAAAACAGTCGAGTCGAGAATGGTGTAGTCCAGCTCGCCGGCATGGACACGGTCCAGCAGATCGGTGACCGTGTCATCCGGACGGCTGCGCCAGTTCAACTCGGGGTGCTGTTTGCGCAGTCGGTGCAGCAATTCGATATGACTGGAGCCGGGCAGGACTTCAATGCTGCGCCCTTGGAGATCCCTGATGTCATCCGGTGCCGGGTTACCCCGGCGTACTCGGTAAATGACGACAGGTGCACTCTGACGGTACGCCGGCGAAAAATCGAAATGGGCACGTCGTGCCGGTGTGGCTGTCAGGCTGGCGGCGGCAATATGGGCGTTGCGCTGCTGGAGCACATCGAACAGGCCGGCAAAGTTGCCAGGCAAGGCTAGCTCCAGCTTAACGCCCAAATGGTCGGCAAAGGCGCGGGCCAGCTCGTACTCAAAGCCGGCGGGTTTGCCCTTGCGGATGTAGTAGGTGAGCGGCGTATTGGTCGTGGCAAAGCGAACGCTGCCCTTGGCCTTGATGGCTTCGAGTTGGGTTGGCGTGTTCAACCCCATCAGTGTCAGGCCCGCCGCGATGGTGGCCAGGACAATGACATAGATGAGCGCGCGCAGGTAGGGGGCTTGCCGCAGTTTAAACATAGGCTCTGCTATTCTGTATCTCGATGCCCTGATCGGGTAAAATCACCACTTAATTAATGCTCTCCAACGCCTGATTCGCAGGTAGAACCAAGAGGCTCGATATCAACATGCTCGTACTGCGTGGAGCTCCCGCTCTTTCGTCTTTTCGTCATGCCAAGCTGCTGTCACAGGTCCAGTCCATCGTACCGGCCGTCAGCGGACTATACGCAGAATTTGTCCATTTTGCAGATCTGAAGCGTGATCTGGAAGACCAGGAGTCCCAGGTTCTTGATCGTATCCTGCGTTACGGTCCCCGGGCCAGCACTGGTGCACCGGTTGGTCAACTGTTTTTGATTGTACCGCGTCCGGGTACCATTTCGCCCTGGTCCAGCAAGGCAACCGACATCGCCCACAACTGCGGCCTGGACGCCATCGAGCGCCTTGAGCGCGGCCTGGCTTACTATGTTCAGAGCGAACAGGCACTGACGGCCGAACAGCAGGAACAGGTCAGTGCTCTGCTGCACGACCGCATGGTCGAGGCCGTCATGGACGAGCTGGATCAGGCGCAGGCTCTGTTCCGCCACGAGCAGCCACGGCCGATGACACAGGTCGATATTCTGGACGGTGGCCGCGAGGCGCTGGTCAAGGCAAATGTCGACCTGGGTCTGGCGCTGGCGGATGATGAGATCGATTATCTGGTCGAAAGTTTCAAGGGACTGGGGCGCAATCCCAACGATGTCGAGCTGATGATGTTCGCCCAGGCGAATTCCGAGCATTGCCGCCACAAGATCTTCAATGCCAGCTGGGATATCGATGGCGTGCGTCAGGAGCACTCCCTGTTTGCGATGATTCGCAACACCTATAACCTGGGTGGCCAGAATGTCCTGTCCGCATACAAGGATAACGCCTCCGTGATCGTGGGCAGCGAAGCGGGCCGTTTCTATCCGAACCCGGCTACCGGCCAGTACGGTTACAACCAGGAAGCGATCCACATTCTGATGAAGGTGGAAACGCACAACCACCCGACCGCCATCGCGCCGTTCTCCGGTGCGGCCACCGGTTCCGGCGGCGAGATCCGTGACGAAGGTGCTACCGGTCGTGGTTCCAAGCCGAAAGCGGGCTTGACCGGCTTCACCGTATCCGATCTGCGCATTCCGGGCTTTGAGCAGCCCTGGGAATCCGGTTACGGCAAGCCTGAGCGTATCGTTTCCGCGCTGGATATCATGATCGAAGGCCCCATCGGCGGTGCTGCGTTCAACAACGAATTCGGTCGTCCCAACCTGACCGGTTACTTCCGTACCTTCGAACAGCAGGTGCCGGGTGCCAACGGTGACGAAGTGCGCGGCTACCACAAGCCGATCATGATCGCCGGTGGCTTGGGCAACATCCGTGAAGACCATGTCGAGAAGGGCGAAATCACCGTCGGTGCCAAGCTGATCTGCCTAGGCGGCCCGGCGATGTTGATCGGCCTGGGTGGCGGTGCGGCCTCTTCCATGTCCTCCGGCAGCTCTTCGGCTGATCTGGACTTTGCCTCCGTACAGCGTGGCAACCCGGAGATCGAGCGTCGCTGTCAGGAAGTGATCGACCGCTGCTGGCAGCTGGGCGACGACAACCCGATTGCCTTCATTCACGACGTGGGTGCCGGTGGTCTGTCCAACGCCTTCCCTGAGCTGGTGAAGGACGGTGGTCGTGGCGGCAACTTCGCGTTGCGCAACGTCAACAACGACGAGCCGGGCATGTCGCCGCTGGAAATCTGGTGCAACGAAGCCCAGGAGCGCTACGTGATGGCGGTCAAGCCGGAAGATCTGGCTCGTTTCGAAGCGATCTGTGAACGCGAGCGTTGTCCGTTTGCTGTGGTCGGTGAAGCCACCGAAGATCACCACCTGACACTCGGTGACACCCACTTCGACAACAAGCCGGTCGACTTGCCGATGAGCGTGCTGTTCGGCAAGCCGCCGAAGATGCACCGCAGCGTTGAGCGCAAGACCTACGAAGTGCCGGAATTCGATAGCAGTAAAATCGAGCTGGCCGATGCGGTCGAGCGCGTGCTCAAACTGCCGGCGGTAGCGTCCAAGTCCTTCTTGATCACCATCGGTGACCGCTCCATCACCGGCACCGTGGCCCGTGATCAGATGGTGGGTCCCTGGCAGGTGCCAGTGGCCGACTGTGCCGTGACCACTGCGTCCTACGATACTTACGCCGGTGAAGCCATGGCGATGGGTGAGCGTACTCCGCTGGCACTGGTCGATTCTCCGGCGTCCGGTCGCATGGCGGTGGGCGAGACCATCACCAACCTGGCGGCGGCCCGCATCGGTGAACTGGCCGACATCAAACTGTCCGCCAACTGGATGTGTGCCGCCGGTCATGCCGGTGAGGACGAAAAGCTGTACGACACTGTGAAAGCGGTGGGCATGGAGCTGTGTCCGGAACTGGGCCTCACCATTCCGGTGGGCAAGGATTCCATGTCCATGCGCACCGTCTGGGATGACAATGGCGAGCAGAAGAGCGTGACTGCGCCGATGTCGCTGATCATCTCCGGTTTTGCACCGGTACTGGATGCACGTAAGACACTGACGCCGCAGCTGCGGACCGACAAGGGCGAGACCGACCTGATTCTGTTGGATCTGGGCAATGGCCAGAACCGTATGGGGCTTTCGGCACTGGCTCAGGTGTACAACGAAGTGGGCAAAAGCGTGCCCGACGTGGACAACGCCGAGTTGTTGGCCAACTTCTTTACCGCCATTCAGGAACTGAACGAGCAGGGCCTGCTGCTGGCCTACCATGACCGGGCTGACGGTGGCCTGCTGGCGACCATTGCCGAAATGGGCTTTGCCGGCCGTACCGGTATTGACCTGAATCTGGATCTGTTGGCGGAAGATACCTCCGAGCTGGCGGCGGCGCTGTTCAACGAAGAGCTGGGCGCCGTTATCCAGGTGCGTCGCGACGATATGGAGACCGTGCTCAACGAACTGAACGCGGCGGGCCTGGCTGACGTGGCCAAGGTGGTGGGTACGCTGAACCCGGATTTGCAGCTGAACTGCTTCTTCGATGACGAGGAAGTGTACAGTGCTGATCTGATCCAGCTGCAGCGCTGGTGGAGCGAAACCTCCTTCCGCATTCAGGCACTGCGTGACAACTCCGAGTGTGCACAGCAGGAGTTCGACCGTCTGCTGGATCGTGAAGACCCGGGGCTGAATGTCAGCCTGAGTTTCGACCAGAACGATGACGTGGCGGCCGAGTTGATTGCATCCGGTGTACGCCCGAAAGTAGCGATCCTGCGCGAGCAGGGCGTCAATGGTCAGGTGGAAATGGCGGCGGCGTTTGACCGTGCCGGCTTCGAAGCGATCGACGTGCACATGAGCGACATCCTGTCCGGTCGCATCACCCTGGATCAGTTCCGTGGTCTTGTCGCTTGTGGCGGCTTCTCCTACGGTGATGTTCTGGGTGCCGGTGAAGGTTGGGCCAAGTCGATTCTGTTCAACGCGGTGGCGCGCGAGCAGTTCTCTGCTTTCTTCGAGCGTGAAGGCACCTTCGCGCTGGGCGTGTGCAATGGCTGCCAGATGCTGTCCAACCTGCACGAGCTGATCCCGGGCGCGGACCTCTGGCCGCACTTCGTGCGCAACCAGTCCGAGCAGTTCGAGGCGCGTGTGGCAATGGTGGAAGTGCAGGACAGCCCGTCTATCTTCCTGCAGGGCATGGCCGGCTCGCGTATGCCGATTGCGATTGCGCATGGCGAAGGTCGTGCCGAGTTTGAAGACGACGCACATCTGCGCATGCTCAATGAATCCGGTACCGTATCGGTGCGTTATGTGGATAACCGCGGTGATGCCACCACGGTTTACCCGGCCAACCCCAATGGTTCTCCGCTGGGCATCACCGGTCTGACCACGCCGGATGGCCGTGTCACCATCATGATGCCACACCCGGAGCGAGTCTTCCGTGGCGTACAGAACTCCTGGGCGCCGGATGACTGGTCTGAGGACGGTGCCTGGATGCGCATGTTCCGCAACGCGCGTGTCTGGGTTGGCTGATATTGCCAGTTCGATGCGTTAACCGAAAACGGCAGCCATTGGCTGCCGTTTTTTATTGCCCAGGTGTAATCAGGGGCTGACGTAACTGAAGCCCTGCTGTTGCAGGCGGACGATTTCCGGCAGTCCGGCCTGGACCACGTCTTCGGGAGTAACGTCATACAGCGCCTTGCGGTCGATGCCGTAGCCATCCAGAGTATTGCCGCAAATGATGAAGCGGGCACCGCTTAGGCGCAGGGTATCCAGCGTGATCTGCTTGTTGCTGTCGGTGGTCGCCTCCATGAAATACTCAATGGCAGAACCATGCACCACGACGCGTAGGTCGAGATGGTCTTCGCCCAGGGTATCAATATGGTTGCGGATATTGGTGAGGGTAGCCGACAGCCGTGTGCTGTCATTGTAATTGATATGGTACACCACTTTTTGGTCAGGATAGGTCGAAGCGGCGTGGGCGGTCAGGGTGCACAAGCACAGTGCCCAGGCCAGGCAGAAGGCTTTCAGCATGCGAGAAATCCATGGCCGTGTGAATGAAGCTACAAAAAAGCCGGCACTCAGGCCGGCTTTTTCGAGGTCTCAGCTGAGTTTCAGGTTACTTCTGAACGCGCTTCTGACCCATGATTTCAACGTCTACACGACGGTCCGGACGCAGACAAGCGATCAGCTCGGCGCCGCGACCAGTGCAGTTTGCAACCGGAGCTGACTCGCCCATGAAGCCAATGGACATCTTGCTGGCATCAACGCCGGCCTGTTCCAGCTTGGCTGCAACAGAGCGTGCGCGACGCTCGGACAGCTTCTGGTTGTAGGCAGCGGAGCCGATGAAGTCAGCGTAACCAACCAGCTTGACGCTCTGGAGGCTGGACAGGGAGCCGATGTAGTTCACGACGTTGCTGACATCGTCAACCTTGGTGCTGTCGAAGTCGAAGTAAACAGCGAACTTCTTCTCAACGTCAGCCATGGTAGCTGTTGGGGCAGGTGCCGGAGCCGGAGTCGGGGCCGGCTCTTCCGCCTTGGCCATTACATTGTCGCAGCCTTCGACAGCCTGTTCCTGAGTCCAGAAACCGGTGTGCCAGCATTCGCCGAAGCTGGTGCGCCAGATGGTGTCGCTGGAGTTGACGGCGTAACCCGGAACTGCAGCCTGAGCGGCAGACGCGCCCATGGCCATCGCCAATCCAGCAGCAATTGCAATCTTTTTCATCATCATATCCTTGTGCCAGGTGGATGTTTGTATTTGCAAAAAAGTTTAGTACAAATTACAACAAATATCGCCTTAACAGCAGCCGAACCTTGGTTCTGCCCGCACGCCATGCTGATGACATCCGAGAGCTGTGTCAGCTGACAGGTATACTATCTCAGGGCAATACTTTTTTATATGGTTTTACGGTGACTTTATTATATACGCCCGCTGTCACGTAAGGGTCTGCATCGGCCCAGAGTCGGGCGTCTTCAAGGGAGTCAAACTCGGCGATCACCAGGCTGCCGGTAAAGCCGGCAGGCCCCGGGTCTTCAGTATCCAGTGCCGGATGCGGACCCGCGACCAGCAGGCGCCCCTGCTGCTTGAGCAGCTCCAGACGGGCCAGGTGATCGGGCCGTGCCGCCATGCGCTTGTCGAGCACGTCGGCATGATCTTCAGCCATGATGGCGTAATACATTATTTTTCTCCTTCTTGATGGTCCTGTGGCATGTGGCGTGAGATATATACCCCTTGCGCGAGTACGAATACTAGTGTACAGCCCAGCATGCCAAAGAGTTTGAAGTTCACCCAGGCCTCTTCGCTTAGGGTGTACATCACGGCCAGGTTCAAAATGCCCATCAGAGTGAAAAACAGAACCCAACCAGTATTCAACTGTCGCCATATTCGTGCAGGCAGCTCCAGGCTTGCGCCCATCATGCGCTCTACAATGGTTTTACTGCCGATGAAATGACTGCCCAAAAAGGCGGCGGCAAATAGCCAGTTAACAACAGTCGGTTTCCATTGCAGGAACGCCTTGTTATCCAGCAGAATGGTCGCCCCCCCCAGTACGACGACAAGGCCCAGGGTCACCAGTTGCATTTTCTCGATGGTATGCGTTTTGAACCATGTGTAAGCCATCTGTAACAATGTGGCCGGTATCAGGACGGCAGTTGCCAGAATGAAATCGCCACTGAATTTGTAGACGGCAAAGAATATAATGACTGGGAGAAAATCGAGTAATAGTTTCATCGGCCTACTATTCTTGAAGTAAATTGAGTCCGGAGGTGTGTCCTTTATCGTGACTGACCAGAACCGTGCAGATGAACCCAGGTTCGATCTACACATGCATAGTACCGCATCTGACGGTGCCCTGTCCCCGACCGAGCTGGTGGAGCGTGCTGCCAACGCGTCCATTCACTACCTTGCGTTGACCGACCACGATACTCTAGCCGGCCTGCAGGAGGCGGCGGTAGCGGCAGCCGCTCGGGATATTCATTTCATTCCCGGCATTGAGCTGACCTGTCTATGGGGGCGGCGCAGCCTGCACCTGCTGGGGCTGGGAATCGATCCGGCGTACCCGGGCTGGCAGGCATACGAAGCGCGGTTGGTCGAGTTGCGTGAAGCGCGGGCGGCCAAGATAGCGACACGGCTGGTTGGCAAGCGGGCACCGGCTGATATTCTTGAGCGCGCACGCCTGCAGGCCGGAGCCGGGCAGATTGGTCGACCCCATTTCGCGCGGGCTCTGTTGCAGGCCGGTGTGGTCAGCAGCGAGAACGAGGCATTTGACCGGTATCTCGGGCAGGGCAAGGTCGGCGATGTAAAGGCGGAGTGGCCGAGTATTGAGGAAGCCATGGGCATCGTGCAAGCCAGCGGAGGTAAGGCCATACTTGCGCATCCGACCAAGTACAAGCTGACATTCTCGCGTCTGCGGCTATTGCTGGCCGATTTGCAACAGAAGGGTATTGACGGGTTTGAAGTGGCCTACCCCGGTATCAGTCCTGATCAGATCGGTTTGCTGATGCGGGTGGCGAACACGCTGGACTTGCTCGTCTCCTCGGGCAGTGACTTTCATGACCCCAAACATCACTGGACGGGGCTGGGGCGTTTTCCGCGCGTTGAAACGCCACGCCATATCATTCATCGGATTCACGCGGGTGCGTGAGGACCACGCGCCCAGGACCAATATGCAGGAGGCTTTATGAGCCAGTTTTTTCAGATCCACCCGGAAAATCCCCAGCCGCGCTTGATTAAACAGGCGGTCGACATACTGCGCAATGGCGGTATCATCATTTATCCCACCGATTGTGCATATGCCCTTGGTTGTCATCTGGGCGACAAAAAGGCCGTTGATCGCATAAAACAGATACGGCGCCTGGATGACAAGCATAACTTTACGCTGGTATGTGACGACCTCTCAGCAATCGGCACCTATGCCAAGGTGGATAACCAGACCTTTCGTCTGTTAAAGGCGCATAC
The DNA here is from genome assembly GCF_019061305.1 of Marinobacterium weihaiense. GTDB lineage: Bacteria > Pseudomonadota > Gammaproteobacteria > Pseudomonadales > Balneatricaceae > Marinobacterium > Marinobacterium weihaiense. Next base: position 46,812 of record NZ_JAHQZT010000009.1, on the reverse strand, counting down.
GCCGGGCGCCTATACCTTTATTTTACCGGCCACAACGGAAGTGCCGCGTCGACTGCTGCACCCGAAGCGTCGTACCATCGGGATTCGCGTGCCCGATAATGCCATTGTGGCAGCATTATTATCCGAGCTGGGTGAACCTATCATGAGCACCTCGCTGATAATGCCGGATGAGGAATTACCCTTAACCGATCCTTATGAGATGCGTGATCTGTTACAGCACCAGGTTGATCTGGTGATTGATGGCGGTTATTGCGGCATGGAGGCCACCAGTGTTGTTAATATGATAGATGAGGTTCCCGTGATTGTTCGTGAAGGGGCAGGGAATACAGAACATTTTAAATAAATTGCATCACTCATATTGAAATATGGTCTTTTATAGCGATAATTGGAAATATCAACTTATCAAAAGTGGCGCTTTAAAATGACTGACTTCATCAAGACACTGACGCGCAAGAATTCTCTGCGTAAGCAGTGCCAGGGTATGAAACTGGCTGATATCGACAAGGTAATCACCGACCTTAACGAGATCCGTGCCGAAATCGAAGAAGAGGCCAAACGTGAGGCTGAAATCGAACAGGCCAAGAAACAGAAGCTTGAAGAAATTCAGCGTCTGATGAAAGAAGCGGATATTGACCTTGAAGAACTCAAGCAGGGTGTCGAGCCGACTGCGCGCAAGTCCGTAAAGGCCAAATACGTGATCAAGGACAGCGAAGGCAAAGAGCACCACTGGTCTGGGCGTGGCCGTACGCCAATTCCCTTCCGTGAATACATGGAACAGAATAATCTGACCAAAGATCAGTTGCCGACCGTCGACTGATCGGGCATCATGCTGATACAGAAAGCCTCTTCGGGATACCCGAAGGGGCTTTTTTCATTGAAGCTTACCAAGTCGGGAAGCCCGTCGGGTTTCCGCAGGAGACGTCAAAATGCAGGATGAAAAATTGCAAAAGGTTTTGGCGCGTTCCGGCTTTGGCTCACGTCGTGAGATGGAGCGTTGGATAGAGAGTGGTCGTATCATGCTGAACGACCAGCCAGCGACGCTCGGCGACCGGGTCAGTGCCCAGGACCGTGTCTGTGTGGATGGCAAGGAGGTTGCGTTGACCTTCGCGGCAACAGCCGAGCGTCGTGTACTGGTATACAACAAGCCGCTGGGCGAGGTGTGTACCCGCCACGATCCCGAAGGGCGTCCGACGGTTTTTGACAACCTGCCGCCGCTGAAGCAGGGGCGCTGGGTAGCGATCGGTCGCCTGGATATCAACACCAGCGGTCTGCTGATCTTCACCACCGATGGCGAGTTGGCCAACCGGATGATGCATCCGTCGATGCAGATTGATCGCGAGTACGCGGTGCGTGTATTGGGTGATGTGGATGATGCCATGCTGGAGCGTCTGCAGCAGGGAGTGCTGCTGGAAGATGGTATGGCGCGCTTTACCGATGTGCGCTATTTCGATGGTGAAGGGGCCAACAAGTGGTATCACTGCGTGGTGATGGAAGGGCGCAACCGTGAGGTGCGCCGTCTGTGGGAATCCCAGGGGGCGCAGGTCAACCGCCTCAAGCGGGTGCGCTTCGGCCCGGTATTTCTGCCCAGTGATATCAAAGTGGGGACGTGGCGTGAACTGGCGCCGAAGGAAGTTGAACTGCTGGCGCGTGAGCTGGAACTGGACTCTGCGCGGACGCACCGCCCGACACCGCTGGAATCGGAACGGGAGCAGCGCTTGTATAAGCGTCAACGCGTGCGGCAGGCGGTGATCAAGGGCCAGTCCGAAGAAGACAAGCCGCGCACGCCAGGCAAGAGTCGCACCAAGGCGCGCTCGGTCGGCAAACGCAATTCCGGCAACAAGCGCGGTCGCCGCGTGTAAGGCATGATGCGGAAGCCCTGTTCGGGGCTTCCTTCCTTGCGAGGCCGTGGCGTCAGGCGCGGCCTTCGCCCTGGGCATCCAGAGACTGCCCATTGATCTGGCGACTATCCGGTCCCATCAGATACAGGTATATCGGCATGATCTCGGCGGGTGTCGGGTTGTTCTCCGGCGGTTCGGCCGGGTAGGCATAGGCGCGCATCTGGGTGCGTGTGGCACCGGGGTTGATGGCGTTGATGCGAATGCTCGGATCATTCTCCAGCTCATCCGCCAGCACCTGCATCATGCCTTCGGTGGCAAACTTGGAAACGGCATAGGCCCCCCAGTAGGCGCGCCCGGTACGTCCCACACCGGATGACGTAAAAATGACGGATGCATCATCCGAGCGGTGCAGCAGCGGCAACAGAGTTTGGGTCATCAGGAAGGGGGCGTGCACGTTGACGCGCATGACCTGCTCCCAGGTAATGGGGTCATAATTCTCGATGGGGGTGCGCATGCCCAGCAGGCCCGCGTTGTGCAAGACGCCGTCCAGGCGGCCGAACTCATCAAACAGCTGGTTGCTCAGTTCGATGTAGTCGTGCTCGGCGGCAGAGTCCAGATTCATCGGCACGATGGCCGGCTGTGGATAACCGGCGGCTTCGATTTCATCGTACAATGATTCCAGTTTTTCCAGCGTGCGGCCCAGCAGCACCACCGTGGCACCATGAGCAGCATACTGCCAGGCCGCGGCACGTCCGATACCCTCGCCGGCTCCGGTAACGAGAATGACGCGGTCACGCAGCAGGTCGGCAGGGGCGTTGTAGTGAAACATCCTAAGCTCCTTGGTCAAGAGTCTGGCGGCAGGCACCGGCTCAGCGGGCCTGCAGTAGAGAGTGTAGCAGGGGTTGCAGTTCGGCAGAGTGCTCGCTGACGTGATCGCTGTGCCACTGCTGCGGTGTCTCGCCTGGGTTCAGGTACCCCCAGCCGGCGGCAATGGTAGCCATGCCGGCGGCCTTCCCGGCCTCGATATCACGTATATGGTCGCCGACGTAATAGCTGTGTTCCGGCGTTACCCCCAGTTGTTGGCAGGCTAGTAGCAGCCCTTCCGGGTCCGGTTTGGGTTGTGTGACGTCCTCGGGGCAAACGGTGCTGCCGCAGCTGGCATCCAAGCCCAGTGCGGCAAGCAGCGGCAGGGTAAAGCGTGCCGGCTTGTTGGTGACGATGCCCCAGGGGATATCGTTGTCATCCAGCCAGGTCAGAAGCTCCGGCATGCCGGGAAACAGGGTGCTGTCAATCAGCAGCTGTTCAGCATAATCATCCAGCAGCTGGCGGTGCAGTGCGGGGAACGCGGCATCGTTGGTGCTTAGTTCGAACGCATGGCAGACCATGGCACGCGCGCCGTTGGACACTTGAGTGCGGATGCTGTCGAAGGCAATGGGAGGGCGGTCCGCCTGGGCCAGCATGTGGTTGACCAGGCGATGAAAGTCGCGAGCCGTGTCCAGCAGAGTGCCATCAAGGTCGAACAGAACGCCTGCCCTGGTCGTCATGCTTCTGTACCCTTGTGGCAGGCCAGCATGTAATTGACGTCAACGTCGCTGTCATCCAGGCGATAGACCTTGGTCAGCGGGTTATAGACCAGGCCGGTCATTTCGTCGATATCCAGGCCGGCGCGGCGTACCATTTCGCCCAGTTCGGCCGGGCGGATAAACTTGTTGAAGTCATGGGTGCCGGCGGGTACCAGCTTGAGCACACGTTCGGCGCCCAGGATGGCGAACAGATAGCTCTTCGGATTGCGGTTCAGCGTCGACAGGAATACGGTGCCGCCGGGGCGTACCAGGCGGGCGCAGGCGCGGACAACCGACGCCGGGTCGGGAACGTGTTCAAGCATTTCCATGCAAGTTACAAGGTCGAAGCTTTCGGGCTGTTCATCGGCCAGGTCCTCCACCGTGATGCGGCGGTATACGACCTTGGCGCCGCTTTCAAGGCCGTGCAACTTGGCGACCTTCAGCGGGGCTTCCCCCATGTCTATGCCGGTGACGTCAGCGCCGCGATGAGCCATGGCCTCGGACAGAATGCCGCCGCCACAGCCGACATCCAACACCTGCTTGCCGGCCAGCTGGCCGATGCGGTCGATGAAGTCCACACGCAACGGGTTGATGTCATGCAGGGGCTTGAATTCGCTGTCGCGATCCCACCAGCGACTGGCCAGTTCTTCAAACTTGGCAATTTCAGCCGGGTCCAGATTCAGCCCGCGGTCCTCGTTCATGATCGCTACCCTTGCTCATAATTTCAGATCCGCGCATTCTAGCACTATGCTCAGTGGCGTGAAATCTGGCGTCGAACAAGGAGTGTAATGGAGGGGCAATGAACGATTTATGGAAGCGTGCGCGGCGTCAGCCCGAGCGCGAAGGCAACGCGGAGTCCGGCTGGATGGGGCTGTCCGGCCCGGCCATGGTGGAACTGGTCAATCGGGCTGACAGTATTCGCTTTGAAGCGGGGGAAAACCTGCTGGAGCAGCACCCGGATATGTTGCATCAACTGGTACTGGTGCGACGAGGAGCGTTGAAGTTGTCCGGGTTGACCACGCCGGCGCTGACGCTGGAAGCCGGTGCGGTACTGAACCGGCTGTCGGCGCAAGGGATGGCGGCAACTGATCTGACGCTGGGAGCGGTTACGCCCGGCCAGCTGTTGGTGCTGTCCAGTACTGCATTTGACCAGTTGCACGAGACCACCCAGGCGGCCTTGCTGGCCTGGGGGCACAGCTTTGCCGCGCGTCTATCTGCGCAGCTGCTGGAAGCCAACCGGAGTCTGCAGCAGCGCTGTCAGCAACTGTCGGACCTGGCCTGGCGAGAAGGGCGTCTGCTGGCGGCGGGTCTGGAAAGCACCGAGTTGATGTTCAATGTCATCGGGCGCATGCCGCGGCTGCCGGTTTCCAGCCTTGAACTGTTGCAGCGCCTACTGGATGAGGATAGTACGCGCGCCCAGGTAGTGGATCTGGTGCGCGAGGACCCGGCCATGACTGCGACTCTGCTCAAGGTGATCAATTCCCCGGCGTATGGCTTCGAGCGTGATATCACCGACCTGTCGCATGCCATCACGCTGCTGGGGTTTGAAGGAGTGTATCAGATCATCATGGCGGAAACGCTGCGCAAATCCCTGCCAGACAGCGATACCTTCAGGCACAGCCACGAGCGTTCGGTGATGCTGTCCTATATTGCCTTTGCCTTGGCCCAGTTGACCGGCCGCGGGCGACCGGCGGAACTGGCCACCATTGCCCTGCTGCAGGATATCGGGCGTGTCGTGTTGGCACTGATGCAGCGCCAGCAACCAGCCTGTCGAGAACTGATTAGGCGGGTGCCGGTGGGCGTTCCGGGGGCCGGGCTGTTGCAGGCCTGGTCGCTGCCGGAGCCGGTCTGGCAGGTGGTAGCGCTGCAGCACTATCCGGCCCGGGTGCCGCCGTCACGGCTGCCGCGGCAGTGGTGTAGTGCCGTGGCCTTGTTGCATGTTGCACAGTGGCTGCTGGATGGGCAGCAGTCGCGCACAACGCATGCGCCGTACATCGACCTGTATCTGGAGCAGCTGGGAGTGTCGTCACAGTCATTCGAGCAGCTGTGGCAACAGCTGGTGCCGCTGTTGCGCCAGCGTCGCAATGCGCTGCCCGCTACATTGCGGACATGGATTGTCTGAAGGCAATAACCTGCCGGTTGAGCGCGGCAGGTTAGCGTGAATTGATCCGTGCTGTGGTATACTTCCGCAGTTTACAAGCGCGCCATCAGGGCGTGCTCGGGTACCGGATCAAGGAAAGCTGTGCGAATGGGTGATTTAGCCAAAGAAGTTCTGCCAGTCAACATTGAAGACGAGCTGAAACAGTCCTACCTCGACTACGCCATGAGCGTGATCGTAGGCCGAGCTCTGCCGGATGTGCGTGACGGCCTGAAACCGGTTCATCGGCGCGTATTGTTCGCCATGAACGAACTGAACAACGACTGGAACAAGCCGTACAAGAAATCCGCGCGTGTCGTGGGTGATGTCATTGGTAAATACCACCCGCACGGCGATAGTGCGGTGTATGACACCATCGTGCGCATGGCGCAGGATTTCTCCATGCGTTACATGCTGGTCGACGGCCAGGGCAACTTCGGCTCGGTCGACGGTGATTCCGCGGCCGCCATGCGTTACACCGAAATCCGCATGGCCAAGATCTCGCATGAGCTGCTGGCCGATCTGGACAAGGAAACGGTTGATTTCGTCGACAACTACGATGGCACCGAAAAAATTCCAGCCGTACTGCCGACCCGGGTGCCGAACCTGCTGGTCAATGGTTCCGCCGGTATTGCCGTGGGCATGGCGACCAATATCCCGCCACACAACCTCGGCGAGGTGGTCAAGGGCTGTATCGAGCTGATTGACAACCCGGATATCAGCATCGACGAGCTGATGGAGTCCATCCCGGGGCCGGATTTCCCCACCGGTGGCATCATCAACGGCCGTGCCGGCATTCTGCAGGCCTATCGCACCGGTCGTGGCCGTATCTACGTGCGTGCCCGTCACCATATCGAAGATCATCCCAAGAACGGTCGCCCGATGTTGGTGATCACCGAGATCCCGTATCAGCTCAACAAGGCCCGCCTGATCGAAAAGATCGCCGACCTGGTCAAGGAGAAAAAGATCGAGGGGATCAGCGAGCTGCGTGACGAGTCCGACAAGGACGGCATGCGCATCGTGATCGAGCTGCGCCGTGGTGAAGTGCCCGAAGTGATCATCAACAATCTCTTCGCCCAGACCCAGCTGCAAAGCGTGTTCGGCATCAACATGGTGGCGCTGGTTGATGGCCAGCCGAAGATTCTGGACCTCAAGACCATCCTTGAATGCTTCGTGCGCCACCGCCGTGAAGTGGTGACCCGTCGCACCATCTACCAGCTGCGCAAGGCGCGCGAGCGCGGTCATGTGCTGGAAGGTCTGGCCATCGCACTGGCCAATATCGATCCGGTGATCGAGCTGATTCGCCAGTCGCCGACCCCGGCCGAAGCCAAAGAACGTCTGATCTCCACCCCCTGGGTGCCGGGCAACGTTACCGACATGCTGGAGCGTGCCGGTGAAACCGCTTGTCGTCCGGAAGATTTGGAGCCGCAGTATGGCCTGCGTGATGGCCAGTACTTCCTGTCGCCGGTGCAGGCCCAAGCCATTCTTGACTTGCGCCTGCACCGCTTGACCGGCCTGGAGCACGAAAAGCTGATCGGTGAGTACCGTGAGCTGCTGGAAAAAATCGCCGAACTGCTGCACATCCTGGGCTCCTACGAGCGGCTGATGGAGGTGATCCGCGAAGAGCTGGAAACCTTGGTGGCCGAGTATGCCGATGAGCGCCGCACCGAAATTCAGGCCTCCATGCAGGATCTGACCGTGGCGGATCTGATCACCGAAGAAGATATGGTGGTCACCATTTCCCATGCCGGCTATGCCAAGACCCAGCCGCTGACCGACTATCAGGCCCAGCGCCGTGGCGGCAAGGGCAAGTCGGCAACAGCGATGAAGGATGAAGACTTCATCGAACACCTGCTGATCGCCAATACCCACGACACCGTGCTTTGCTTTACCAACATGGGCAAGGTCTACTGGTTGAAAGTGTACGAGATTCCGCCGGCCAGCCGAGCCTCGCGCGGGCGCCCGGTGGTCAATATCCTGCCGTTGTCCGAAGGCGAGTGGATCAGCACTATTCTGCCGGTGAAAGAGTTCGATCCCGAGCGCTTTGTCTTCATGGCCACGGCCAATGGCACCGTTAAAAAGACTCCGCTGGATGCCTTCTCGCGTCCGCGCAGCACCGGCCTGATCGCGCTGGATATTGTTGAGGGCGACCGCCTGATCGGCGCTTCGCTGACCAGCGGCCAGGATGATGTCATGCTGGTGACCAGTGCCGGCAAGGCGATTCGCTTCAACGAAAGTGACGTCCGTGCCATGGGGCGAACCGCACGGGGCGTGCGTGGTGTGAAGATGGACGATGAGGTACGCGTGATTTCGTTGATGGTGCCTCAGGAAGGCGGCGAAGTACTGACCGCATCCGAGCACGGCTATGGCAAGAAAACCCGCATTGATGAGTTCCCGTTACGCGGGCGCGGTGGCCAGGGGGTCATCGCGATGCAGTGTACCGAACGTAACGGCCAGCTGGCCGGCGCGGTGCAGGTGTTCGACGGCGATGATGTCATGCTGATCAGCAACCGCGGTACCTTGGTACGGACGCGCAGCAGTGAAATTTCCAGCCTGAGCCGCAACACTCAGGGGGTGATGCTGATCCGCCTGGCCGAAGAAGAGGCGCTGGTCGGCATCGCACGCATCGAGGAGCCGGAAGACGATGATACGGTGACCGATGCAGGTGATGCGGCTGACCCGGCGGGTGTCTCGATCACTGCCGAACCTGCAGCTGCTGAAGCAGCGGCACCGGATGCAACTGACAACTAATTTCTGATACTCGTGGAAGTAAACAACGATATGACGCGCAAATTCAACTTCAGTGCCGGCCCTGCGGCACTGCCGGAAGAGGTACTGCTGCAGGCGCAGGCCGAGTTGCTGGACTGGCACGATAAGGGCCTGTCAATTATGGAAATGAGCCACCGCAGCGCCGAGTATGTGGGCGTGGCGGCGCAGGCTGAGCAGGACCTGCGTGATCTCATGGGCATTCCGGGCAACTACAAGGTACTGTTCCTGCAGGGCGGTGCCACGGCACAGTTCGGCATGGTGCCAATGAACCTGCTGCGGGGCGCTGAATCGGCCGACTATATCAATACCGGTGTATGGTCCAAGAAGGCGATCAAGGAAGCGCAGCGTTACGGCAAGGTCAACGTAGTGGCCAGCACCGAGGCCAACAGTTTTACATCCGCACCGACCCAGTCTGAACTACAGCTGGACCCGAATGCGGCCTACCTGCACTACACCACCAACGAAACCATTGGTGGGGTCGAGTTTGACTACATTCCCGACAGCAGTGACGTCCCCCTGGTGGCGGATATGTCTTCCGATATCCTCTCGGCTCCGATCGATGTCAGCCGTTTCGGTCTGATTTACGCCGGTGCACAGAAGAACATCGGCCCGGCCGGTTTGACGGTGGTCATTGTGCGTGACGACCTGGTCGGTCAGGTACTTCCGGGTACGCCGAGCATGTATGACTACAAGGTCCATGCTGATGCGGACTCCATGAACAACACGCCGCCGACCTTTGGCTGGTATCTGGCCGGACTGGTATTCCAGTGGCTCAAGCGCCAGGGCGGTGTCGAAGCGATGGCCGAACTGAACCGTCGCAAGGCGGCCAAGCTGTATGCTGCCATCGACGGCAGCGATTTCTACGCCAATCCGGTGGCTATTAACAACCGTTCGATCATGAACGTGCCCTTTACCCTGGCGGACGCGGCGCTGGACAAGCGTTTCCTGGAGCTGGCGGACGCCGAAGGCCTGCTGAACCTGAAGGGGCATCGCTCCGTGGGTGGCATGCGTGCCAGCATCTACAATGCCGTGCCTGAGGCCGCCGTTGATGCCCTGATCGACTTCATGCAGCGCTTCGAGAAGGAGCAGGCCTGAACCATGAGTGGCAATCAACCGCCGGCGGCGGATGCTCAAGAAGCCGAGCTGCGCGTGCTGCGTGACCAGATCGATCGGGTGGACCGTCAGGTCCACCAGCTGCTGAACGATCGCGCCCGGCTGGCGCAGCAGGTTGCAGAAGTCAAGGAGCGCTATCGTGCTGCGGATGAAATCCCAGTGTTCTATCGCCCCGAACGGGAAGCCCAGGTATTACGTGCCGTGATGGCGCGCAACGAGGGGCCGCTGGGGGATGCAACGGTCGCTCGTCTGTTCAGGGAAATCATGTCGGTGTGCCTGGCGCTGGAAGAGCCGATGGATGTGGTCTTCCTCGGCCCCGAAGGCACTTTCACCCAGCAGGCGGCACAGAAACACTTTGGCCAGGCGGCGCAGTGCCATGCGATGGACAGTCTGGAGCAGGTGTTCCGTGCCGTCGAGCAGGGGCGGGCGCATTACGCCGTGGTGCCGATCGAGACTGAAGACGCCGGCCTGATTCGCCACACGCTGGACCTGTTTCGCCGTTTTGATCTCTTCATCTGCGGTGAAGTGGAGCTGTCTCCGGAAGCCTCCAGTGACGCAACCGCTCGCAGTCCGCGTTTTCTGGTGGTCGGACGCGATGCCATTGGCCCCAGCGGCCATGACAAGACCTCCCTGTTGCTGGTCTGTCAGGATGAGCCGGGAGCCCTGCATGACCTGCTGGCACCGTTTCATCGTCGCCGTATCAGCCTGACCCGGCTGGAAACCCGCAGCAGCGGTGAACACGACTGGAAGACGCTGTTCTATATTGACTTTGAAGGGCATAACACCGATGCGGGTGTTCAGGAGCTGCTGGCCGAGCTGAATGGTCTGCAGGTGGAGGTCAAGCACCTCGGCTCCTACCCGAAAGCCGTTCTCTAAAGTCGACCGACCAGAAGGATGTCACCCCATGTCATGTGATTTTATGGCACTGGCGACACTCGGCGTGCAGGGGCTGATGCCCTATGAAGCCGGCAAGCCGGTGAGTGAGCTGGAACGTGAGCTGGGCATCAGCAATATCGTCAAGCTGGCCAGCAACGAAAACCCCCTGGGCCCCAGCGCGTGCGCACTGGCCGCGGCACGGGCCGCTCTGACCGAAGCCACGCGTTACCCCGACAGCAACGGCTTTGAACTCAAGCGAGCCCTGCACCACCATTATGGACTCGATGCCGACCTGCTGACGTTGGGCAACGGCTCCAATGACGTGTTGGAGCTGATTGCGCGCGTGTTTCTCAACCCGGGTGACGAGGTCGTATTCTCGGAATATGCCTTCGCCGTGTATCCGATCGTGACCCAGGCCTGCGGCGCACGTGCCGTCATTGCCCCGGCGCATGAATACGGCCACAACCTGCAGGCCATGGCCGAGGCCATTGGCGAGCGTACCCGCCTGGTGTTCATTGCCAACCCCAACAACCCGACCGGGACCGCACTGCCGCGCGACCAGTTGATCGCGTTTCTGGACGGGGTGCCCGACAACATCGTGGTTGTTCTGGATGAGGCCTATACCGAGTACATGCAGGGGGAGGACATACCGGACGGTCTCGAACTGTTGCCGCACTACCCGAACCTGGTTGTTACACGCACCTTTTCCAAAGCCTGGGGCCTGGCCGGGCTCAGGGTCGGCTTTGCTGCGGCGAGTCCGGACATCACGGACCTGCTCAACCGGGTACGCCAGCCGTTCAATGTTTCTGAACCCGCGCTGGCGGCTGCCTGTGCCGTGCTGGACGATACCGATTACCTGCAACGCAGCGTCGAGGTCAACCGTGCCGGCATGAACCAGCTGGAGCAGGGGCTGATCCGGCAGGGGCTTGGCTTCATTCCCTCCCATGGTAACTTCATCACCGTGGATGTGGCGCGAGAGGCGCAACCGGTATTTGCAGCGCTGCTACGCGAAGGCGTTATCGTGCGTCCGCTGGGCGGCTACCGGATGCCGCATCACCTGCGGGTGAGCATTGGTTTGCCGGAGGAGAATGACCGCTTCCTGCGGGCACTCAAGCAGGTGCTCGCGTGCTGAATTATTCATCGGCTTCACATTACCCGCTGCGCCGGGTTCTGATCATCGGCTTGGGGCTGATCGGCGGCTCTCTCGCCAAAGCCCTGAAGACGCGTGCCTGTGTCGATGAGGTGGTCGGGTCGGATCGCAACGCCGACGAATGCCGCCTCGGGCTCGAACTCGGCGTGATCGACCGGGTGGCGCAGGCCCTGCCGCAGGAAGTGGCCGCGGCCGACCTGATCGTGCTGGCCGTACCGGTTAAGGCGATGGAAAGGGTGCTGGAAGAGATTCGGCCGCACCTGAGACTGCAGACGCTGGTGACGGATGTCGGCAGTACCAAGGGCAACCTGGTGCAGGCTGCGCGGCGCATTTTCGGCCACCTGCCGCCCACCTTCATCCCCGGACATCCCATTGCCGGTGCCGAAAAGAGCGGTGTGCGTGCGTCTGATGCCGACCTGTTCGAACATCACAAGGTGATCCTGACCCCTCTGGCGGATACCGACCCCAATGCCACGCTTGAGCTGGCGCGGTTGTGGCAGGCGGTGGGCGCGGAAGTGTTGCAGATGGAAGTGGATCGTCACGACGAGGTACTGGCCGCAACCAGTCACCTGCCACATCTGCTGGCATTCTCGCTGGTCGATACGCTGGCACGGGAAGAGGAAAATCTGGATATCTTCCGCTATGCCGCCGGCGGCTTTCGCGACTTTACCCGCATTGCCGCCAGTGACCCGACCATGTGGCACGATATCTGTATCGCCAATCGCAGCGCCATTCTGGCCCAGATCGATCGCTACACCACGGGCGTGGCGCGCCTGCGCCAAGCCATCGAGCAGGGCGACAGTGAGGGCATGCTGGGCATTTTTACCCGCGCCAAGGCGGCCCGCGACCACTTTACGCGCCTGCTCAACAAGTCGTCTTATTCATCGAATGATCATACACGGGCCGTACACTTGCGAGCCCAGTCCGGTGGCGAGTTGAGCGGCGAGGTACGCGTGCCCGGTGACAAGTCGATTTCGCACCGCGCCATTATCTTGGCGGCGATTGCCGAAGGCGTTACCGACATTACCGGGTTCCTAGAAAACGAGGACAGCCTGGCGACTTTGCAGGCGCTGCGGGACATGGGCGTTGTGATCGAAGGGCCGCATCAGGGCCAGGTACGGGTATTCGGCGTGGGCTTGCAGGGCCTCAAGCCGCCACCTGGTCCCCTGTATCTGGGGCACTCGGCCACGGCAATGCGACTGCTGGCAGGCGTGCTGGCGGCACAGCCGTTTGATACCGAGTTGTTCGGTGACGAAGCCCTGTGTCAGCGTGACATGACCCGTGTGGTCGAGCCGTTGCGCCGCATGGGGGCACGCATCGAAACCGGGCCGCAGGGTGGTGCGCCCCTGCGCATTCGTGGTGGCCAGACATTGGTCGGCATCGACTACACCCTGCCGGTGGCCAGTGCCCAGGTCAAATCCTGTCTGCTGCTGGCAGGGCTCTGGGCTCAAGGCGAAACCCGCATTCACGAGCCGGTGGCGACACGGGATCATACCGAGCGCATGCTGGCGGCGATGGGGGCCCGACTGGTTGTGGGCGAAGGGCAGGTGTGTCTGCAGCCGCTTCAGGGCCGTCTGAGTGCGACCCGGATCGCGGTGCCCGGTGACATGTCCTGGGCCACGCTGTTCATGCTGGTGGCCGGGGCGGCCCGCACGCGCGGCCAATATCGCCTGCTGGCGGTGGGAATCAACCCCAGCCGCGCCGGCGCATTGGCCGTGCTGCAGCGCATGGGGGCCGGAATCGAGGTGCAGCACCGTGGCGAGCAGCTGGGTGAACCGGTTGCGGACCTGGTCATTACAGCCGCGCAACCGCTGCAGGCTGTGGTGCTGACGGCATTGGACCTGGCCGCGGCGCTGGATGAGCTGCCGCTGTTGCTGGTGGCGGCGGCCGTGGCGGCCGGAAAGAGCCGTTTTACCGGGCTCAAGGCTTTGCTGCACAAGGAAGATGATCCCGTGCATCGCACGGTCGGCATGCTACAGGCGCTGGGCGCCGAGATTGAGCAGGATGACGACAGTATTAGCGTTCAGGGCGGCTCGCTTGCGGGTGGCTGCTTCGAAGCGCAGGGCAGTCTGCGGATGACCATGGCGGCGGTGGCTGCCGGTCTCTGTGGTGCCGAAACCGTAAAAGTGACCCGAGGCGGTGTGCTGCTGGCGGCCTATGCCGATTTTGTCGAGCAGGCACAGCGCGTGGGTCTGAATGTGCATAAGGAGGAGGACTGATGTCCATCCGTGAGAAACAGGTGCCGGTCATCACCGTCGATGGCCCCAGTGGATCGGGCAAGGGTACGATCTGTCAATTGCTGGCGCGCGAGCTGGGATGGGAGCTGCTGGATAGTGGTGCCCTGTATCGGTTGACAGCGCTGGCGGCCCGTCATCACGGCGTTGCACTGGAGGATGTGGAAGCACTGGAAGTACTGGCCGCGCATCTGGACGTGCAGTTCCGGCCGGCCGACGAGGGGCAGGAGATGCAGATCGTGCTGGAAGGTGAAGAGGTGACACATGCCATTCGCAACGAGCGAGTCGGTGAAGATGCGTCTGTTATCGCGGCACTGGGCCCGGTGCGTGCCGCCCTCTTGAACCGCCAGCGCGACTTCGCCCGGGCACCTGGGCTGGTCGCGGACGGCCGTGACATGGGCACGGTGGTGTTCCCGTCGGCCGAACTGAAGATCTATCTGGATGCCAGTGCGGAAGAGCGTGCACAGCGCCGTTATAAGCAGTTGATTAGCAAGGAACCCGGTGCTAGCCTTGATGATATATTGAACGATATCAAGGCACGTGACGCGCGTGACATGAATCGCGTGGTCGCGCCGCTGAAACCGGCGCCGGACGCAGTGAGGCTCGACACCACTCGCATGAGTATTGAAGCGGTGCTCCAAGCCGTACTGGATGAAGCCAGGCACAGAGGGCTGCGTTGATGTAGCCAAACTTGGGAAGGAACGGTAATGAGCGAAAGTTTTGCGGAGCTGTTTGAAGAGAGTTTGAAAGAGCTGGACATGGTACCTGGATCGATCGTGACCGGTACCGTGGTGGCGATCGAGAACGACTTGGTGATCGTCAATGCAGGACTCAAGTCGGAGGGGGTTATCCCGCTGGCGCAGTTCCGTGACGACAAGGGCGAATGCAATATTCAGGTGGGCGACGAGGTGCGTGTTGCACTGGAAACACTTGAAGACGGTTTCGGCTCAACCGTTTTGTCCCGCGAGCGTGCCAAGCGCATCGAGGCCTGGGGCGTGCTCGAGCAGGCGTTCGAGGCCGGCAGCAACGTGCAAGGCCACATTGTGGGTCGGGTGCGTGGCGGTCTGACCGTCAGTGTCAACGGTCTCAATGCCTTCCTGCCCGGTTCTTTGGTGGATGTGCGGCCGCTGCGTGATACCTCCCATCTGGATGGCCAGGAGCTGGAGCTCCGTATCGTCAAGCTGGATGCCCGCAGCAACAATCTGGTGGTATCTCGCCGTGCCGTGCTGGAAGAAGCCTATAGCCAGGAGCGTGAAAAGCTGCTGGAGAAAATGGAAGAAGGTCTGGTAATCAAGGGTATCGTCAAGAACCTGACCGATTACGGTGCCTTCATCGACCTGGGCGGCATTGATGGCCTGCTGCACATCACCGATATCGCCTGGAAACGCGTCAAGCATCCGAGTGAGGTGCTGACCGTGGGTGATGAAATCGACGTCAAGGTGCTGCGCTACGACGCCGAGCGCAAGCGTGTTTCCCTGGGGCTCAAGCAGCTGCAGGAAGATCCCTGGAACAAGTTGGTCGACGAATACAAGGTGGGCAGTCGGGTCACGGCGAAAGTGACCAACCTGACCGACTACGGCTGCTTTGCCGAAATCGCCCCGGGTATCGAAGGTCTGGTGCATGTTTCCGAAATGGACTGGACCAACAAGAACATTCATCCCTCCAAGGTGGTGCAGCTGGGGGATGAGGTCGAGGTCATGATTCTGGACATCGATCAGCAGCGTCGCCGCATCTCGCTGGGCATGAAGCAGTGCCAGGCCAATCCCTGGGAGCAGTTTGCCGGCCAGTATGCCAAGGGTGACGTGATCAAGGGGCGGGTGCGCTCGATCACCGACTTCGGCGTGTTCATCGGGCTGGATGGCGGCATCGATGGCCTGGTGCACCTGTCCGACCTGTCGTGGGACCAGACAGGTGAAGAGGCGATGAAGACCTACAACAAGGGTGATGAAGTTGAAGCGCTGGTCCTGTCGGTTGACCCCGAACGTGAGCGTATCGCGCTGGGCATCAAGCAGCTCAACTCGGACCCCTTCGGCCAGTTTGCCGACGGGCATCCCAAAGGCACGCTGGTGAAAGGTCAGGTTGAGTCCGTCACGCCGCGCCAAGCGGTCATTGCCGTGGCCGAGGGCGTGGAAGCGGTGCTGAAGGTGTCTGAGCTGTCGGAAGAGCATGTGGACGATCTGACCACCGAACTCAAGACGGGGCAGGAAGTCGAAGCGGCCGTATTGAGCATCGATCGTCGCAACCGTGTGCTCAACCTGTCCGTGCGCCAGATGGAGCGGGCTCAGGCCAAGCAGGCAATGAAGACTGTGCAGGCCCAGGCTGAACCGGAACAGGGACCGACGACTATTGGTGATCTGATCAAGCAGCAAATGAAAAAGCAGGATTCCTGATTCACCCACCATCGCTCTAGTCTGGGGCCTCGCATGGCGAGGCCTTCGGTCTGAACCGGAGGCGTTATGACCAAATCAGAGTTGATCGAGCGTTTGATTGATGCCCATCCCGAACTATCGGTGAAGGACGTGGAGCTGGCGGTCAAGACCATGTTGGACCATATGACCGATGCCCTGTCGACGGGCGATCGTATCGAAATTCGCGGTTTCGGAAGCTTCTCGTTACACTATCGTGCCCCACGTATGGGGCGGAACCCTAAAACGGGAGAAGCGGTTCCCCTGGCAGCCAAGTACGTCCCCCACTTCAAACCGGGCAAGGAGCTGCGCGACCAGGTGAACGAAGGGCTAAAAGCCGGTTACTGAATTCGCTGTCATAATAGTGCCGGTCAACTGCAGAGGAATAACGCGTGAACTGGCTGAAAAAACTTGTTTTTACCTTGCTGGCACTGATCGTTGTCGGCATTGGCATTCTGTTTACCATCCACAACACCCAGCCTGTCAGCATCGACCTGGTGTTCTTTACCCTGCCTGAAGCTAGCCTGTCCTTGTGGCTGATTGCGGTCTTTGTCCTGGGAGCGGCCTGCGGGCTTGTGCTGAGCAGTTTTGCGCTGCTGGCGCTGAAAACGCGGCTGCGTTCAGGGCGTCGCAAAGAGCAGCTGCTGCGCAAGGAACTGGATCAATTGCGCACGGCAGGTCTGAAAGACTGATTTTGGCATGTCATCCGATGTCTTGATGATCGTCCCGCTGTTTCTGGCCGTGGGCATCGGCTGGTGGCTGGGACGCTTTCAGGCGTCCCAACACTCCGGTGGCGAGCCGGGACGGCAGGAGCCTGGTCGAGACTATTTCATCGGGCTTGATCATCTGATCAATGATAATACGGATGAAGCGATCGAAAGCTTCATTCGCGCGCTGGAAGTCAATTCTGATACCATTCCTGCCCATCTTGCTCTGGCAAAGTTGTTTCGCCGCAAGGGGGAGGTTGATCGGGCAGTCGGCATCCATCAGACGCTGCTGGCTCGGCCGGATCTGTCGCGTGACGATTCCTTGCGCATTCAGATGGCGCTGGCGCGCGACTATGAGGCGCTGGGTCTGCTGGATCGGGCCGAAAACCTGCTACATGATATCATTCGTCAGGCACCGGAAAGTGCGGTGCGTCATCGCGCCGTCAAGTTGTTGGTAAAGCTCTACGAGAAAGAAAAAGAGTGGCAGGCGGCACTGGATACGGCGCTCGAATTACCGGTGACGGAACGGACCGAGATCGAACGCGAGCTGGCGCACTATTGTTGCGAGCTAGCTGAACGGTACCGGTGTGATGGAAATGTGGCGGCGGCCGAACACAGCCTGCGCCAGGCGCTGTCTCATGACGCCAGCTGCTGCCGCGCCAGCCTGTTGTGGGCACGCCTGCTGATGGCGCAGGCACGCTGGCGCCCGGCCATCAAGTCATTGCAGCAGGTGGTGCTACAGAATGCACGGTTTGTTTCCGAAGCCGTTGTCCCCATGGTGGAGTGCCACCATGCCCTCGGTTCTAACGACGAACTTGAACAACAGCTGCGGCACTGGTTGTCTCGCGCGCCATCGGCCAGCGTTATCATGGCACTGGCCGACCGCATCTGGCAGCGCAAGGATGTCTATGCCGCCGGCACCTTTCTCACGGAAGAGTTGAAAAAGCGTCCCTCGATCAAAGGGTTCAACCGCTTGATCGACATGCATATAGACTATGGCTCCCGCAGCGCCAAACAGAGCCTGAGTGTGCTCAGGGGGCTGACCGGGCAGCTTGAACAGAGTAAACCCATTTATCAGTGCAGCCACTGTGGCTTTGCCGGTCGGGTACTGCATTGGCAGTGTCCGTCCTGCAAGCAGTGGGGCACGACTGGCCCGATACAAGGGCTGGAAGGCGAGTAAGAGAACCCGATATGACCATCGATACCAACCGAATCATTGTTGCCCTGGATTATCCGGATCAGGTGCAGGCCTTGCAGATGGCACGCCAACTGGACCCGTCCGTCTGCCGCGTCAAGGTCGGCAAGGAACTGTTTACCCGCTGTGGCCCGTCTGTCGTGGAGGCGCTGCATGCCCTGGGATTCGATGTCTTTTTGGATCTCAAGTTTCATGACATTCCCAACACCACGGCCCGTGCCGTGCGTGCGGCGGCCGAAATGGGCGTCTGGATGGTGAACGTGCATGCGTCCGGCGGACGCCGCATGATGAGTGCCGCACGCGAGCAGCTGGAGCAGGTACGTGACAACCGTACGCTGCTGATCGGTGTCACCGTACTGACTAGCATGGAGCGTGAGGACCTGGTCGAACTGGGGTTGGATGTGGATCCGATGGAGCAGGTGGTACGCCTGGCCAAGCTGACGCAGGCCTCCGGGCTGGACGGGGTTGTCTGTTCGGCACAGGAAGTGTCGGCGATTCGAGCGGCCATTGAGCAGCCGTTTGCGCTGGTAACACCGGGGATTCGTCCGGCGGATGCCGAGCAGGGTGATCAGCGCCGCATCATGACCCCGGCGCAGGCTATTACCACCGGCAGTGATTACCTGGTCATCGGACGCCCGATTACCCAGGCGGAGGCTCCGGCAGATGTTGCCGCTCGCATACAAGCCGAGGTGGCACAGGCACTTTCACGACACTGAAACTGATCGAGATCAATTCAGGGCGAGGCGGGCCTGTTTTGCAGACCGTTTTGCCCTAGGCTTACAGAGCCGGTCAAGGATGGCTGGCTTTACTCCAAACGAAAGGAAGCAATCATGATCAAGCGTCTGCTTGGCAGCGTTCTGCTGTCCACCTCCCTGCTGTTTTCCCCTTTCTCGCTGGCGGCCGAGCCGGTTGATATCAATACGGCGACTGCGGAACAGATCGCGGCTTCGTTGAACGGCATTGGCCCGGCCAAGGCTCAGGCCATCGTGGATTACCGTGAAACGAACGGTCCCTTCGTGGCTGCCGAGCAGTTGACGGATGTGCGCGGCATCGGTCCTGCCACACTGGAAAAGAATCGCGAATTCATTCTGCTGACGCCTGCACCCACTCCAGCGCAGTAACCTTTCGGGCAGCCGCTCGGCTGCCCGTTTTTTTGTCATCCCGCCCGTAGTGCAAACACCAGTACCAGTGGAATCACCACCAGGCTGCCGATATTGCCCAGCAGGACAATGGATGCCACCTGTTGCGGCTCCTGCTGATAGCGTTCGGCCATCATGTAGTTGAGCACGGCCGGAGGCAGGGCGCCAAAAATCAGCAGATAGCTGAACTGCAGCGGTTCCAGTTGCAGCAGGGGCTGCAATGACAGGGCGACGAGAATGCCGCTCAATGGTGCCAGCAGCGTGCCCCAGAGTCCGATCTTCCAGTTGCTGAAGTCCACACTGGTCATGCGTACGCCCAGTGCGAACAGCATCAGCGGGATGGCAATCTGACCGAGCATGTCAATGGGGACTTGTACCGCATCGGGCAGTGTCCAGTCCAGGGTGCTGAACATCAGGCCGGCAATGGTAGCGATGATCATTGGCATGCGCAGCACGTTGAACGGGTTGGTACGGTGGTCGAGCATATAAATGCCGACGGTGAAATGCAGCAGGTTCTCGACTAGAAACAGCACCACTGCGGCCGGCAGTGCCTGTTCGCCGAAAGCCAGCACCAGCAGCGGGATGCCCAGGTTGCCGCTGTTGTTGAACATCATCGGCGGCAGGAAGGTTTTCAGCTGGACGCCCAGCAGTCGACACAACGGCCAGATCAGCAGGCCCGAGCCGAGCACGACGATAAGCGCTCCAATGGCCAGGCTGGAGTAAGCCGGCAGATCAAAGGATTTGGCGGACATCACCGAGAAAATGAGTGCCGGGCAGAAGACATCGATGTTGATGCGGTTGGCAATCGACATGTCGGTATGCCGTGCCCGGGCGTAGAAGAAGCCGGTGCCGACAATGGCGACAAGGGGGAAAACGGTAAGAAAAATGCGCTCCAGCAGGGCAAGCGTACTGTCCATGAAAAGTCCTTGGGCTGGCCCGAACGAGCCAGCCTGGCTGCCCGGTCAGAGATATTGTTTTCCGGTGGGGACCACATACACGGGAATCCAGGCCGCGCGTATGACCTGGTTTGCCGTGTTGCTGTGGTGGCCGAACCGGTTTTCGGCGCCCATGATGATAACATCTGCCCCCAGTTTTTCAGCCTGTTCCAGAATGGTATCGGCATGAGGACCTTCCGCAACCCTGGGCTCTATCACCGGAAGGTCGTCTTCTGCCAGCGCCGCACATTCATCGATGATGAACTGCCGCACGCGCTCGCGCATCTGCACCAGAACCTTGTCGATGCCTTCATCGTGCATGCGCCTGATCAGGTCTTCCGGCAGATAGTTGCTGATCAGAGCGTGCCCCATTTCGCCAATGGGCTCGATGACATGCAACATGTGAATGCGCGCGCCTGTCATGCGGGCAAGCTGAACGGCGTGGCGAAACACCGGCCGCGAATACTGGTCCAGCGGCGTGGTATACAGGATGGTGTTGATCTCAGGGAGTGACATGAGCAATCTCCTCTTCTGGCTTGGGACGTGAACAGCGGTTGAGCAGGTATACCAGCGAGCGATACTCGATCCCGCTGTGGTGGCTCAGACCGATTTCACAGGTGCGGCTGGTGGAATAACCGCCGTTGCAGTGACGCACCTGAGCCTTCAGGGAGCGCAGTGCATTGGCATTGAGTTCCGGCGTCGAAAAGCCCTTGTCGCCGGCGAAACCGCAGCAGGTGATCTGCTCCGGGACCACCACATCCCGGCTGCAGGCCGACGCGATGCGCTTGAGTGCGGTGTCGAGCCCCTGGCGCTGGCTGCTGCAGGTGACATGCAGTGCGATTGGCTCTTCGACAGGGGTAATGTCGAGCCGTGTCAGGACGAAACGGTCCAGAAAATCGATACTGTCGAAAACCTGCAGCGAGGCCGGCAGCCCTTCCTGCAGGCGCAGGCTGCAGGGGCTGGTGTCGGAATAGATCGGAATCCGCCCGCCATCGCTGGCGTCCAGCAGCTGTTTCATGAGTTCCTGACGCTTGAGGTCGGCGGCCTCGAACATGCCCTTGGACTGGAAGGGCATGCCGCAGCACAGGCTTTCCAGCCGGAGGGGCAGGATGACCTCAAAGCCTGCCTTGTGCAGCAATTGCACCGTTGTGTCCGCCAGTGAAGCGGTTTCAACGCTGCCGCGCATGGGGCCCATGGTGCGGCTGGCGCAGCTGGGCAGATACACGACCTGACCGGCCGGTGTCGGCGCGGGAGTCGCGTCGATCTTAACCCGGGGCGATGCCGTGGGCATAGCCGGGGTCCACTGCTGCACACGGTTGCCGCTGAGCGTGCGAACCCCCCCGGTCAGGCGGCGCATGCGTGCGGTGCCCAGCAGCTGATGAGTACGGTCGGCGGCGCCCAGCAACAGGCGGCTGGTGTGCATGACACCGCCATAGTGCTCGGCCAGCCAGTTGGCCATCGGAGTGCGCGAGATATTGCGATCGTGGCGTATCTGACGGGTCAGGTCGCCGGTGTTGATGCCGACCGGGCAGTTGGTGGAGCAGAGCCCGCAAGCGGCACAGGTGGCGTCGCCCTGATAAGCGTAATCACGTTGCAGCTGCTGCAGACGGTCCGGGTCCTGGCCGCTGCGCTCCAGAGCGCTGATCTCGCGCCAGGCCACAATGCGCTGGCGTGGCGTGAGGGTCAGGTCGCGGGAGGGGCAAACCGGCTCGCAAAAGCCGCATTCAATGCATTTGTCGACCAGCGGGTGTGCGGCCGGCATGGGTTTGAGATTTTTCAGGTGGACCTGTGGATCGTCGTTGAGAATGACGCCGGGGTTGAGGATGCCGGCCGGATCCAGTAGTTGCTTGATCTGTTGCATCAGGCGGTAGCCTTCCGGCCCCCATTCCAGCTCGACGTAGGGGGCCATGTTGCGCCCGGTACCGTGTTCGGCCTTGAGGGAACCGTCATACCGGTTGACCACCAGTTCTGCCACGTCGTCCATCAGGCCTTCATATCGTCGCAGAGCGTCGTCACTTTCAAAGGACTGAGTAAAGACAAAGTGCAGATTGCCCTCCAGAGCATGGCCAAAAATCAGTGCTTCGGGGTAATCCCAGCGCGCGAACAGGCGGTGCAGGTCAGTCACGGCGTCGGCGAGGCGTTCCACCGGGAAGGCGACATCTTCAATGATCACCGTGGTACCCGTGTCACGAACTGCACCGACCGCCGGGAACAGTCCCTTGCGAATGGCCCAGTAGCGGGCGCACGCCTCCGGGTCGGTGCTGAAGGCGTAGGGGTGGCTGATATCCAGTGGTGCCAGTACCGCTTCGATGGCGTCGATCTGGTTCTGCAGAGCCTCCGCGCTGACAGCACGGGTTTCTACCAGCAGCGCGGCGGCATCGTTCGGCAGTTCGCGAATGAAGCCGGGCATGCCCGGTTTGTCTTCCACGGAGCGCAGGCCGGCACGATCCATCAGTTCGACGGCATCCACCGGGGTGGGCTTCAACCTGGCCACGGCTTCGCAGGTGGTGCGAACGCTGTCGAAAAAGATCAGTGCCGACGCCTTGTGCGGGTGGTCGGGCACGGTGTTGTAGGTAATGGAGGCGATGAAACCGAGAGTGCCTTCGGAGCCGATCATCAGGTGTTGAAGAATATCGATCGGGTCGGTGAAATCGATCAGGGCATTGAGTGCGTAGCCGGTGGTGTTTTTGAGACGGTACTTGTGCTCGATGCGCTGTCTCAGTTCCGGGTTGGCACGCGTCAGCTCGGCCAGGGCGGCAAGGCTATCGAGCAGAGCCGGGTGCTGCTCGCGAAAGCGTGCCACCGAGTTTGCATCGCCGGTGTCCAGTACGGCCCCGTTCGGCAGTACCATGCGCATGCTGTGCAGGGTGCGGTAACTGTTCTGAGCGGTACCGCAGCACATGCCGCTGGCATTGTTGGCGGCGATGCCGCCGATGCGAGCCGCATTGATGGAGGCCGGATCCGGGCCGATCTTGCGCTGGAAGGGGGCCAGATAGCGGTTGGCCTGGGCGCCGATGATGCCCGGCTGCAACCGGATGGTATGGGCGTTATCGCCGATGTGATAGTCGGTCCAGCCGTCGCCCAGCTGGACCAGCACCGAGTCGGTAATCGCCTGTCCCGACAGGCTGGTGCCGCTGGCGCGGAAGGTCAGCGAAATGGCGTGCTCGTGCGCCAGGCCGATCAAGTGCGAGACTTCGTCTTCGCTTTCGATACGCACCACGATCTGTGGAATCAGACGATAGAAGCTGGCGTCGGTGCCATAGGCCAAGGTACGCAGCGGGTCGGTTATCAGCCGTTCGGAGGGGATGAAGCGTTGCAGCTGTTCGTGGAAAGCGCGGAACTCAGGTTTCATACAATCACCGATATTGGTAAGACCAATTAACCAGATTGGTTTTATGGACTTTAAGAGTGTCGGCATCGACCTGTCAACGTGATTTTGCATGCGCTTTCTTGAAATATTGGTCAAACCAATTTATTTTCAAGCAGATTGATACCTCTGACAGGACATGAGCAAGTATGGTCTATAAACGCGTCAAGCAGCCGCGTATTTCCGATGTCATCATGCAGCAGCTGGAAACAATGATTCTGGAGGGGACGCTGCAGCCAGGTCAGCGATTGCCGCCCG
Organism: Marinobacterium weihaiense; assembly: GCF_019061305.1. Lineage (GTDB taxonomy): Bacteria > Pseudomonadota > Gammaproteobacteria > Pseudomonadales > Balneatricaceae > Marinobacterium > Marinobacterium weihaiense. The sequence goes on along the minus strand of NZ_JAHQZT010000009.1, from coordinate 23,127 downwards.
AGCGGGAGCTGGCGGCACAGTTTGAAGTTTCGCGTCCTTCGGTGCGCGAAGCCATGCAAAAGCTGGCCGCGCGTGGGCTGCTGATCAGCCGCCAGGGCGGCGGCACTTTCGTGTCCGAAGATCTGGGTGCTGGCCTGTCGGATCCGTTGCTGGAGTTGTTCAAGGCTCACCCCGAGTCGCAGTATGACCTGCTGGAGTTTCGTCACGCGCTGGAGGGCGTCAGCGCCTATTATGCGGCGCTGCGCTCGACGCCGGCCGACAAGGCGGCCATTCAGGCCTGCTTCGACCGTCTGCAGGCCTGTCATGACGACAAGTCCTTCGATCGGGAAGTGGCCGCCGACGTCGAGTTCCACCTGGCCATCGCAGCGGCCACCCACAATGTGGTGCTACTGCACATGATGCGGGCCCTGTTCAATCTGCTGCGTCAGCACATCTGGGACAACCTGCAGCAGATCTATCCCGAAGGTGCCATGCGCGAGCGCATCCATGAGCAGCATCAGCTGCTGCTGCAGGCCATTCTGGAATCGAAGCCCGAGGCGGCCCGACAGGCGGCGCATGACCATCTGGCATTTGTCGAGGAGGTGCTGCTGGAACAGGGGCGCGAGCGCACCCGCTTGGAAAGAGCGTTAAGACGGTCTAGTCTGAGCCGAGAGGAGGAGGCTTGACAAGTGTCATAATACTACACAAGGCAGGGTCTTTGTGTGGGTAAACCCCTAGCTCATGGGGCTTTATAGACAAAAGTATGATGCAAATGTAGTATTACTACACATAAAACCACAATAACCGGGACGGCTCGATGTGCTCTCGCGTGCAATCCACGCTGGCGCTGGCTGATCTTGGCACATCCACGCTTACAAGTGATCGGAGAAGGCAAAGTGCGAGACATGATTGAAGATATCGATCCAATCGAAACCCAGGAATGGATGGATGCTCTTGAATCCGTCGCCAAAAACGATGGAGATGAGCGCGCGCGCTACCTGCTGCGCGAGCTGGGCGCCAAGGCGTCTACAATGGGAGTTGATGCGGGCGCCACCATCAATACATCCTATGTGAACACCATTTCGCCACGTGACGAAGTTCGCATGCCGGGCGACCTGTTCATGGAGCGTCGTATCCGCTCTTTCATCCGCTGGAATGCCATGGCGATGGTGATGCGCGCCAACGATAACGAAGATGCGCTTGGCGGTCATATCTCCAGCTTTTCTTCCTCCGCAACACTGTACGATATCGGCTTCAACTACTTCTTCCATGGCCCCGAAGGTCGCGAATCCGACATGGTGTTCTTCCAGGGCCACATCTCCCCGGGGATCTATGCCCGCGCCTACCTGGAAGGCCGTCTGACCGAAGAGCAGCTGGATAACTTCCGCCGTGAAGTGGACGGCAATGGCTTGTCCTCCTACCCGCACCCCTGGCTGATGCCGGACTTCTGGCAGTTCCCGACCGTATCCATGGGTCTGGGACCGATCCAGGCGATCTACCAGGCGCACGTGATGCGTTACCTGTCGGCGCGTGATCTGGTCAAGCGCGGTGATCGCAAGGTCTGGGCCTTCCTGGGCGACGGCGAGTGTGACGAGCCGGAAACCCTGGGTGCCATCTCTCTGGCCGGCCGCGAGCAGCTGGAAAACCTGATCTTCGTGATCAACTGTAACCTGCAGCGTCTGGACGGCCCGGTCCGTGGTAACGGCAAGATCGTGCAGGAGCTGGAAGGCGTCTTCAAGGGTGCTGGCTGGAACGTGATCAAGGTTCTTTGGGGCCGTCACTGGGATCCGCTGTTCGAGAAGGACGAAAAGGGCCTGCTGCGCAAGCGCATGGATGAAGTCTGCGATGGCGAGCTGCAGAACTACAAGGCCAATGGTGGTGCCTACACCCGTGAGCACTTCTTCGGCAAATATCCGGAGCTGGCCGAGATGGTCAAGGATATGTCCGACGACGAGATCATGAACCTGAACCGCGGCGGCCACGACCCGTACAAGGTGTATGCGGCTTACCACCAGGCGTTCCACCACAAGGGGCAGCCGACCGTCATTCTGGCGCAGACCGTCAAGGGCTACGGCACCGGTCAGTCCGGCCAGGCCAAGAATGATACCCACTCGATGAAGAAAGTGGCGCTGGACGACCTCAAGGCGTTCCGCGACAACTTCAACATCCCGCTGTCCGATGACCAGCTCAAGAGCGTGCCGTACTACCGTCCGTCGCCGGATTCTCCGGAGATGAAGTACATGTTCGAGCGCCGCAAGCAGCTGGGTGGTTTCTACCCGGCGCGCCGTACCGAGTTCGAACAGCTGCAGATCCCTGAGCTGGAAGCCTTCAAAGGTCAGCTCAAGTCCAGCGGCGAACGTACCCTGTCCACCCAGATGGCGCTGAACCGTGTGCTCAGCACGCTGGTGAAAGACAAGCAGATGGGTGAGCGCGTGGTGCCGATTGTGCCGGATGAGGCGCGTACTTTCGGTATGGAAGGCATGTTCCGTCAGCTGAGCATCTACTCGTCTGAAGGTCAGCGCTATGTGCCGCACGACTCTGATCAGATCATGTATTACAAGGAGTCCAAAAACGGCCAGATCCTGCAGGAAGGTATCAACGAAGCCGGTGCCATGTCGGCCTGGATTGCCGCGGCGACCTCCTACGCCAACAATGGCTGCGCCATGGTGCCGTTCTACATTTTCTATTCCATGTTCGGTTTCCAGCGCATCATGGACCTGGCTTGGGCGGCCGGTGACTCCCAGGCGCGCGGCTTCCTGATCGGCGCCACTTCCGGCCGTACCACGCTGAACGGTGAGGGCCTGCAGCACCAGGATGGTCACAGCCACCTGATGGCTCAGATGATTCCGAACTGTGTCTCCTACGACCCGACTTACGGCTACGAGCTGGCGGTGATCGTGCAGGACGGCCTGCGCCGCATGTACCAGGAGCAGGAAAACCGCTTCTACTACATCACCACGCTGAACGAGAACTACCAGCATCCGGAAATGCCGCAGGGGGCCGAAGAGGGCATCATCAAAGGCATGTACCTGCTGGAAGAGGGCAAGGCATCCGATCTCAAGGTGCAGCTGATGGGCTGTGGTTCCATTCTGCGCGAAGTACGCGAAGCGGCGACCATTCTGCGTGATGAATTTGGTGTCGAGGCGGATGTCTGGAGCACCACGTCCATCAATGAGCTGCGCCGTGATGCCCAGGCTGTCAGCCGCTGGAACCTGCTGCATCCGGAAGAAGAGGCGCGCAAGTCCTATGTGGAAGAGTGCCTGGAAGGGCATGAAGGTCCGGTTGTCGCTTCGACTGATTACATCCGCATGTACGCCGATCAGCTGCGTGAATACATCCCGCGCCGCTACAAGGTGCTGGGCACCGACGGTTTCGGTCGTTCGGACACCCGTGGCAAGCTGCGCGAGTTCTTCGAAGTCAACCGCTACTATGTGGTGGTCGCGGCACTTAAGGCGCTGCAGGAAGAAGGCAAGCTGGAGGCTTCGGTTGTCGCCAAGGCCATTCAGACGTTCAACATCAACCCGGAGAGGCCGGCGCCCTGGACACTGTAAGTGACGGGCGAGTGAACATCTGACTGGTTTATTGCGAGAGGACTTATTGTGACTACGACTACCATTACAGTGCCCGATATCGGCGGTAGCGAAAACGTCGACATCATTGAAGTGTGCGTCAGCGTCGGTGATACCGTTGCTGAAGGTGACTCCCTGATCGTGCTGGAAACGGACAAGGCTTCCATGGAAGTGCCGTCCACGCATGCCGGTGTGGTTAAGAACATCATCGTGGCCGAAGGCGGTACCTGCAACGAAGGTGACGCCATTCTGGAGCTAGAGGCTGAAGGTGCACCCCAAGCCGAAGCCCCTGCAGACGCCGAGCCGGCCAAGGCTGAGCCTGAAGTGTCGTCCGAGTCCGTGGCCCAACCTGCAGCGTCCGCATCAACGGCTTCCAGTGTCGAGTCGGTGCTGGTGCCGGATCTGTCCGGTGCTGAAAATGTGGATGTGATCGAAGTGCTGGTGAAGGTCGGTGACGAGATTGCCGAAGGTGACAGTCTGATCACGCTGGAGACCGACAAAGCCTCCATGGAAGTGCCAGCGCCCAAGGGGGGTAAGGTCGTTTCCATGAAGATCAAGGAAGGTGATCAGGTCAATGAAGGTGATCTGCTGCTGGAGCTTGAGGTTGCCGGTGATGTTGCCGCTGCATCTGCGCCCGCAACTGAAGCGGCTCCGGCAGAAGCACCAGCTGCCTCGACTGCCCCTGCGGCAGCACCGGCACAGTCTGGTGGTGTCGAGCCGGTAACGGTACCTGATCTGTCCGGTGCCACCGATGTGGACGTGATCGAAGTGCTGGTGAAGGCTGGTGACGAAATTGCCGAAGGCGACAGCTTGATCACGTTAGAGACCGATAAGGCCTCCATGGAAGTGCCGGCGCCGAAAGGCGGCAAGGTGGTGTCCGTGAAGATTCAGGAAGGAGCTCAGGTCAATGAAGGCGACCTGATTCTTGAGCTTGAGGTAGCGGGTGCTCCGGCAGAAGCCGCCCCGGCCTCGGCTGCGGCAGCGCCCAAGGCGGCAGCACCGGCTCCTGCACCAGCACCTGCCAAGGCTGCTCCGGCAGCAGATAAAAGTGTCGATCTGAATGCGCTGGAGCAGAAAAATCGCAAGGTGCATGCCGGTCCAGCCGTGCGGGCGCTGGCGCGTGAGTTCGGTGTCGAGCTGGCCAACGTGTCTGGCACTGGCCGCAAAAACCGTATTCTGAAGGAAGACGTGCAGGCTTACGTCAAATCGGCGCTCAAGCAGCTGACCGAGAAAGGGTCGGCGGCAGCGGTAACGGCAGGCAGTGGTATTCCGCCGATTCCGCCGGTGGACTTCAGCAAATTCGGTGAAACCGAGATGGTCAAGCTGAGCAAGGTGGACAAGATCACCCGTGACAACATGTCGCGTTGCTGGCTGAACATTCCGCACGTGACCCAGTTTGATGATGCGGATATCACCGAGCTTGAAGCCTTCCGCAAGGACATGAAGGATGCGGCGGCGAAAGAGGGCGTTAAGCTGACTCCGCTGCCGTTCATGATCAAGGCGGCCGCCATTGCGCTCAAGCGTCATCAGAAGTTTAATGCGTCCCTGCACCATGATGGCGAGCACCTCGTGCTCAAGAAGTACGTCAACATTGGTATTGCAGTGGATACGCCGAACGGTCTGATGGTGCCGGTGATCAAGGATGCGGATAAGAAGAGTGTCTATGAGCTGGCGCGTGAAGCGACCGAACTGGCTGGCAAGGCCAAAGATCGCAAGTTGAAGCCGAATGAGATGCAGGGTGCCTGCTTCACCATTTCCAGCCTGGGTGGCATTGGCGGCACCGGCTTCACGCCGATCGTCAACGCGCCGGAAGTGGCGATCCTGGGGATCTCCAAAGCGGATATCAAGCCGCGCTGGAATGGCAAGGAGTTCGAGCCGCGCATGATGCTGCCGCTGTGCCTGTCTTATGACCACCGTGCCATCAATGGCGGTGATGCCGGTCGCTTCCTGACCGACCTGAACGGCTTGCTGAGTGATATCCGTCGTCTGATTCTCTGATCAGGCGATTGGTAAAAAAAGGGGTGAAGACATAGTCTTCACCCCTTTTTTATTGTCTGTAGGCGCATGCTCTCTGTTCTGTGTGTCGGCGGGCTTGGTCTCAGGCTTCAGCGGAAAGTGCTGCAGGTCGGTCAGCACCAGTTGTTAGCGCCCCGAAGGACGCCTGAAGCCGTATCAGCCGTACAGAGCCATCTTGATTACGAAGAGTGCCGACAGTACCCAGAGTGCCGGGTTGAGTTGATCAAAGCGACCGCTCAGGGCCTTGATGGCGGTGTAGGAGATGATGCCAAAGGCGATGCCAGTGGTGATGGAAAAGGTTAGCGGCATGCTGACGGTGGCAATGACCACCGGTGCGGCTTCGGTGATATCGTCCCAGTCGATTTTGACCAGGCTGTGGGTCATCAATACGGCCACAAACAGCAGGGCGGGAGCGGTTGCGTAGGGCGGAATGGTACCGGCCAGCGGTGACAGGAAAAGGCTGGCCAGAAACAGCATGCCGACGATGACCGCCGTCAGGCCGGTACGACCACCGGCCGCGATGCCAGCGCCGGATTCAATGTAGCTGGTGGTGGTGGAGGTGCCCATGACCGAGCCGGCCATGGTGGCGGTCGAGTCGGCCATCAGTGCCCGCCCCAGGCGTGGCAATCGTCCTTGCTGATCCAGCAGTTTGCCTTTCTGGGCCACGGCAATCAGTGTGCCCGAGGTGTCGAACAGATCAACAAACAGGAACGAGAATACAACACTTGCCAGGCCGATGCTGAGGGCACCCTGGATGTCCAGTTGGGCAAAGGTTGGTGCCAGAGAGGGTGGGGCAGACAGGATACCGTTGAACTCGACGTGCCCGGTCGCAAGGCTGACCAGAGTAATCGCCAGAATGCCGATCATGACCGAGCCGGTCATGCGGCGGTAATACAGGGTGGCGATGATGATAAAGCCCAGACAGGCCATGATGGCGCCCCATTGGCTCATGTCGCCAATGGTAACCAGCGTGGTGTCTTCATTGATGACAATGCCGGCATTCTTCAGTCCAATAAAGCCGAGAAACAGGCCGATGCCGGCGCCGATGCCGCCCTTGAGCGAGGCGGGGATACTGTTGATGATCCACTCGCGGATGCGAAAGATCGACAGTAGAAAAAAACATACCCCGGAAATGAAAACGGCGCCGAGTGCGGTTTCCCAGCTGTAGCCCATCTGGCCGACGACGGTGACGCTGAAAAAGGCATTCAGGCCCATACCGGGAGCCAGGGCGATGGGGTAGTTGGCAAAGAATCCCATCACGAAGCAGCCGATGGCGGCGGCCAGGCAGGTGGCCACGAACACGGCGCCCGGATCCATGCCGGTATCCGACAGGACGGTGGGATTGACGAAGATGACATAGGCCATGGTCAGGAAGGTGGTCAGGCCTGCGATCAATTCGGTTTTGACGGTTGTTTGGTGCTCGGAGAGCTTGAAGAGCTTGTCCAGCATGACAAAAATCCACGAGTAAAAACTAAAGGCAGCATTCTACCTTAGTCGCATGGATTGATCAGTTGAAAAATACTGAAGGAAACAGAAAGGCGGGAAAGAAGAATTGGTCGGGGTGACAGGATTTGAACCTACGACCCCTGCCTCCCGAAGACAGTGCTCTACCAGGCTGAGCTACACCCCGACGCAATGATACTTAGTTCCAGCCAGTGGTCGGGGTGACAGGATTTGAACCTACGACCCCTGCCTCCCGAAGACAGTGCTCTACCAGGCTGAGCTACACCCCGACAAAGCTGAAGCTAAGTATTTGTTCTGATTAAGAGTTTGTCGTATGACGCCCCTCAATCAGGAACGGAGCGCATTATAGAGAGGCTGGCGGCGTTTGCCAAGAGTCGAAGAGAAAATTGTTAAGAAAATAAGTACACTCGCCCGCTTCAAGAACAATAAGTACAGGAGGCAAGCATGTTGGCGGGGCTGTTATTGCTGCTGGTATGTCAGTTGTTGGGAGAGTGGATTGTGCTGGCAGCCGGCCTGCCAGTGCCCGGTCCGGTCATGGGAATGGTGTTATTGCTGGCGGGCTTGATTGCCCACGGCAAGGTTCCGGCGACCATTCGTACCCCTGCCGAAGGGCTGCTCCGGCATTTGGCGCTGCTGTTTGTCCCGGCCGGTGTCGGCCTCATGGTACATGCTGAGCTGATTGCGGCGGAGTGGCTGGTGATCCTGACGTCACTGGTAGTGAGCACGGTGGTTACAGTGCTGGTGACGGCGCTGGTACTCAAGCGGCTGACCCGCAATCTTGATCTGGGTGCACGGGGAGACAAGTCATGAGCAGTTTCTGGGTCTACTTTGCTGCCAAACCCCTGTGGTGGATCATCGTGACCATTGCCACCTTTCTGTTCACGAGCTGGCTCAATCGGCGGGTGGGCGGTACGCCGCTGTTGCATCCGGTGCTGGTGGCGCTGTCCTTGATAATCGTGTTGTTGCAGCTGACCGGCACAGACTACAACACGTACTTCGAAGGGGCGCAGTTCATCCACTTCCTGCTCGGACCGGCGACAGTAGCCTTGGCTGTTCCGCTGTATGACCACTTCGAGCGGGTTAAGAAAATGTTGCTGCCCCTGTTGATCGCTTGCAGCTGCGGGGCCGTAACAGCTGCGCTCTCCGTGATCGCCGTGGCTTGGTTGCTGGGCGCATCCGAAGCAACCCTGCTGTCGCTGGCGCCCAAGTCGGTCACATCGCCTATTGCGATCGGTATCGCCGAAAAAATCGGCGGATACCCGTCGCTGGCGGCGGGCTTGGTGTTGATTACGGGTGCCATTGGCTGCCTGGTCGCACCGCCGCTGTTCCGTTGGCTGAAAATCGAGGATGACGCCGTCAAGGGCTTTACTCTTGGGTTGTCGGCTCACGGCTTCGGCACCGCCTTTGCATTTGAGTTCAGTACCCTTGCCGGGGCGTTTGCCGGCCTTGCGATGGGGCTGACCGGGCTGCTGACGGCCTTTATCGTGCCTGTGTTGGTCAGGCTGTTGGGGCTTTGATGCCCTGATCTGACCCTGTGTCGAGGTGCTTCGGTGTGGCGGGATTTGCGCAACGAGGGCTTCGGCAGTAAAGTTCGCCCCCGTTGTGGTGTGCATAAACCGATCAGAGGTAAAGACTGAAAATGACTCCGCTTGAACGTTACCAGCAGGATCTGAAACGTGATGACTTCTCATATGATCCGACCCAGGAAATGGCGGTAGGGCATTTGCAGCGCCTGTATGATGACTTGGTCGCAGCGGAGCGTGCACCCAAGCCCGGCCTGATGCAGCGCCTGGGCGGCAAGCTCAAACGCCAGAAGCAGGAGCCGGTCACAGGGTTGTACTTCTGGGGAGGCGTGGGGCGTGGCAAGACTTATCTAATGGATACCTTCTACGACAGTCTGCCGTTCGAGCGCAAGATGCGGACCCACTTCCACCGTTTCATGCAGCGTGTTCACGCCGAGCTCAAGGTGCTGGATGGCACCAAGAATCCGCTGGTGGAGATCGGTCGCAAGTACGCCGAAGAGGCGCGCATCATCTGTTTCGATGAGTTCTTCGTCTCCGATATCACCGATGCGATGATTCTTGGCGGCCTGATGCAGGAGCTGTTCAGCAACGGCGTCTCGCTGGTGGCCACATCCAATATTGTGCCTGATGGTTTGTACAAAGACGGCCTGCAACGTCAGCGCTTCCTGCCAGCGATCGACATGCTGAAACAATACACTGAAGTGGTCAACGTGGACGGTGGCGTGGATTACCGTCTGCGCACCCTGGAACAGGCCGAGCTGTATCACTGGCCGCTGGACGATGCGGCGGATCAGAGTTTGGCGCAGAGCTTTGAAAGCCTGGCGCCGGATCTGGAAGAAGAGCAAGTCAATGCCCAGGTGGAAATCAATAACCGCACGATTCAGGCGCGTCGTATCTGTGAGGACGTGGCCTGGTTCAATTTTGATGATCTTTGCCTCGGTGCACGCTCTCAGAATGACTATATCGAGTTGGGCAAGATCTATCATGCCGTGTTGTTGAGTAACGTGCCGCAGATGGGGTTGAAGAATGACGATGCGGCGCGCCGCTTCATCAACCTGGTCGACGAGTTTTACGACTCCGGCGTCAAGCTGATCATCTCTGCTGAAGTGCCGATCCACGAGATCTACACGGAAGGACGCCTGAACTTCGAGATCGAGCGCACCCAGAGCCGTTTGCTGGAGATGCAGTCGCACGAGTATCTGGCACGCGAGCACCGCGCCGGCTGAAAATACATTTAGCTCTTCTCAGAGGGCGGGTGCGCAGGTATAATGCGCGCTCCCTGATTGCAGGGTGCCGAAAAAGTGTACGTTAGTGCCATGCGCTAACCAATAACTATAAGGTAAGTCGGAATCTTCGATTCGAGACTTAAATTGTAAGGTGAAACCTCCATGACTACTTTTACCGCCAAGCCGGCCGAAGTAAAACGCGACTGGTATGTTGTCGACGCAGAAGGTAAAACTCTGGGTCGTCTGGCTACTGAAATTGCCCGCCGTCTGCGTGGCAAGCACAAGCCGGAATACACTCCGCACGTTGATACCGGTGACTACATCGTTGTTGTAAACGCCGAGAAAGTAAACGTGACCGGCAACAAGCGCAACGACAAGATGTACTATCGTCATTCCGGTTTTCCGGGTGGCCTGAAGGAAGCAAACTTCAACAAGATGGTACAGACCTTCCCTGAGCGCACCATCGAGCTGGCCGTCAAGGGCATGCTGCCGAAAGGCCCGCTGGGTCGTGCCATGTACACCAAGCTGAAGGTCTACGCTGGTGCCGAACATCCGCACCAGGCTCAGCAGCCGAAAGAACTGAACATCTAAGGGGAAGGCGAAAATGTCTACTACTCAGTATTACGGTACCGGCCGTCGCAAAACCTCTACTGCTCGTGTGTTCCTGCGCCCGGGTACTGGTAAGATCACCATCAACAACCGTACTCTCGAAGAGTACTTCGGTCGCGTTACCGCGCGCATGATCGTCATGCAGCCGCTGGAACTGACCGACAATGTTGAGAAGTTCGATGCACACATCACAGTGAAGGGTGGCGGTGGCTTCGGCCAGGCTGGCGCGATTCGTCACGGCATCACGCGTGCCCTGATGGAATACGACGAAACCCTGCGTGGTGCGCTGCGTGAAGCGGGTTACGTTACCCGTGACGCTCGTATGGTTGAGCGTAAGAAAGTGGGTCTGCGCAAAGCACGTAAGCGTCCGCAGTTCTCCAAGCGTTAATTGCTGGCGGCATTGCCGCTCATGGCGATTCAGAAAAGCCTGCAACCCTTGTGGTTGTGGGCTTTTTTCGTTTTAGCGCCATGTCAATGAAAAGCGTGTTCGCCTAATGGCGGGGGCTTTTTACCTTGTAAAAAAAGGGTATTTTCATTAACATTCGGCGCATTTGAACAAACCGATTTTGTGTTTTTTCATGACTGAGCGACCTGTCAGCTTATTGTGCTCGTACAAGGGGCGGCAGATCGATTGAGGGGAGATGAAGTTAATGAGCAATGACGGCGTGAATAAGGGTCGACGTCGTCTCCTGATCGGTGCCACATCTGCAGTAGGTGCAGTGGGTGCTGTAGGAGCGGCCGTCCCGTTCGTGGCTTCCTGGAATCCGAGTGCCAAGGCGAAAGCCGCAGGTGCACCTGCAAAGGCGGATGTCAGCAAGCTGGAGCCAGGTCAGCAGATGACCGTTGAGTGGCGTGGCAAGCCGGTGTGGGTTGTCCGTCGTGGAGAAGAGGCACTGGCCAACCTGGAGAAGCTGAACGAACGTCTGGCTGATCCGATGTCTGAAAAGCCGCAGCAGCCGGATTACATTCCGAAGAACGCTGCGCGTGCAGTGCGCCCCGAATACGCCGTTATGGTGGGTATTTGTACTCATTTGGGTTGCTCACCGACTTATCGCCCGGAAGTGGCGCCAGAAGATCTGGGTCCGGAATGGCTGGGTGGCTTCTTCTGCCCTTGTCACGGCTCGCGCTTTGACCTGTCCGGTCGCGTGTACAAGTCTGTACCGGCGCCGACCAACCTGGTCATTCCGCCGCATTCGTATGAAGATGACAACACACTGGTTATCGGTGTTGATCCGGAGACTGCATAATGGCTGGTACACGCAATAAAGGTAATCCGGGCCTGATGGGCTGGATTGACGACCGCTTCCCGGCAACTGCCATGTGGGAAGACCATCTGTCGAAATACTACGCACCGAAGAACTTCAACTTCTGGTACTTCTTCGGCTCTCTGGCACTGTTGGTGCTGGTTAACCAGATCCTGACCGGTATCTGGCTGACCATGAGCTACAACCCGAGCGCCGAAGGTGCGTTCGCGTCCATCGAATACATCATGCGTGATGTGGAATATGGCTGGTTACTGCGCTATCTGCACTCTACCGGTGCCTCTGCCTTCTTCGTGGTGGTGTACCTGCACATGTTGCGTGGCATCATGTACGGTTCCTACCGCAAGCCACGCGAGCTGGTATGGATCTTCGGCATGACCATCTATCTGGCACTGATGGCCGAAGCCTTCATGGGCTACCTGCTGCCGTGGGGCCAGATGTCCTACTGGGGTGCCCAGGTCATCATCTCCCTGTTTGGTGCAATCCCCGTGATTGGTCCCGATCTGCAGCAGTGGATCCGTGGTGACTTCCTGATCTCTGGCATTACACTGAACCGCTTCTTTGCGCTGCACGTTATCGCGTTGCCGATCGTGATCCTGGCGCTGGTTGTCCTGCACATCATCGCGCTGCACGAAGTGGGTTCCAACAACCCGGATGGTATCGAGATCAAGGACAAGAAAGACGAAAACGGCGTACCGCTGGATGGCATTCCGTTCCATCCGTATTACACCGTGAAAGACATTGTAGGTGTTGTGGTCTTCCTGTTCGTATTCTGCACCGTGGTGTTCTTCTTCCCTGAGGGCGGCGGCTACTTCCTCGAGAAGCCTAACTTCGAACCGGCAAACGCGCTGAAAACACCTGACCACATTGCACCGGTCTGGTACTTCACGCCGTTCTACGCGATGCTGCGTGCGATTACTTTCCCGATGTTCGGTTTGGATGCGAAGTTCTGGGGTGTTGTCGTCATGGGTGCTGCCATTGCCATCCTGTTCGTACTGCCTTGGCTGGATCGCAGCCCGGTCCGCTCCATCCGTTACAAGGGCTGGCTGAGCAAGATCGCACTGCTGATCTTCATTGTAAGCTTCGTGATTCTGGGTGTGTTGGGTGTTCTGCCGGCAACTGAAGGCCGTACCATGCTGTCTCAGCTGTGTACCGCGCTGTACTTCGCATTCTTCCTGCTGATGCCGTTCTACACACGCATGGAGCGCACTAAACCGGTTCCGGAAAGGGTTACAGGCTAATGAAAAAGTTCCTTATCACACTGATGATGGCGCTGGCTCCGATGACAGCCAGTGCCGCCGGCGGCGCTGGAGTGCCGCTGGATTCGATTGATGTCGATCTGACTGACAAGGCTTCACTGCAGCGGGGCATGCAGACATTCGTCAACCGCTGCATGGGCTGTCACGAAGCCGGTTACCAGCGTTTTGAGCGTGCCGCTCAGGACTTGGAAATGCCGAATGAGCTGGTCGAGCAATACCTGATTTTCGATCCGAATACCAAGATCGGCGATCACATGAAGAGCGCTATGGCCAAGGAAGATGCTGCAGGCTGGTTCGGTGCGCCGCCGCCCGACTTGACTCTGGAGTCGCGTCTACGTGGTTCTGACTGGGTCTATACTTACCTGCGCAGCTTCTACAAGGACGAAAACCGTCCCTGGGGCGTGAACAACGCCGTGTTCCCGGACGTGGGTATGCCTAATGTGCTGGAAGATCTGCAGGGCAAGGTGGTCAATTACTGTACACCGGAAGAGCTGGCTCACGGTGGCAGCGAAGAGATCGACCCGCTGACCGGCAAGACCATGGGCGGCTGCCTGAAGGTGCAGGAAGCCGGCAGCCAGACTCCGGAAGAGTTTGACCAGACCATCTACGATCTGGTGAATTTCATGACCTATATGGGTGAGCCTTCACGTCTCGAGTCTGAGCGTCTGGGTACCAAGGTTCTGATTTTCCTGGCCATCCTGTTCGTGTTTGCCTTTGCTCTGAAGAAAGAGTTCTGGAAAGACGTACACTGATAGCCATCGGGTGATGAGTCCGAGACTACGCGGCCGCAAGGTCGCGTAGGTTTTTTTGTTTTCAGCAGCAAATTTTTGATGGGGATAGTTCGATGGGCGTAGTGGCCAAGCGTTCTTCCATGACCTTTTATTCGGATGGTTCCGACCATTACAGTCACCGGGTGCGCATCGTGCTCTGTGAAAAGGGCGTGGCAGTTGATATTGTCGAGTGTAAAGCCAGCGAGCTGCCGGAGGACGTGGCAGCGCAGAACCCCTACAACACGCTTCCGACCCTGCTGGATCGGGATTTGGTGTTGTACGAGCCGAATGTGATGATGGAATACCTCGACGAGCGTTTCCCGCATCCGCCCCTGTTGCCGGTCTACCCGGTTGCCCGTGCTGAGAGCCGTCTGTACATGCACCGCATCCAGCGTGATTGGTGTGTGCTGGTTGATCGCATTCTGGCGGATGAGGGTACCGAAGCCGAACTGGATCAGGCCCGTAAGGAGCTGAGCGACAGTCTGGTAGCGGTATCACCAATCTTTGCCGAAAAGCCGTTCTTCATGAGTGACGAATTTACTCTGGTAGACTGCTGTCTGGCTCCAATCCTGTGGCGTCTGCCGCAGCTGGAAATCGAGCTGCCGGACGCGCAGACCAAGCCGTTGCAGGAGTACATGCAGCGCCTGTTCGAGCGTGAATCCTTCCAGGCCAGCCTGTCCGAGTACGAGCGAGAGCTGCGCGACTGAGCATCAGTAGCATGATGCAGAACGACCGGGGATGGAGGCAACTTCATCCCTTTTTTATATACAGGATGTACATGCTGCGTCGCAGGGAAGCCTGAACTCGCACCAACCAGGAGTTGTCATGAGCGAAATCAAACCCAGCCGTCCCTATTTGTTGCGCGCCCTCTACGAGTGGGTGCTGGATAACAACATGACGCCCCACATCGCTGTCGATGCCACATTGCAGGGTGTGCAGGTGCCGGAACAGTTTATACAAGACGGACAAATCACGCTCAACATTGCCCCGGGCGCCGTGCAGGGGCTGCTGATCGATGATCAGGGTATCAGTTTCAGCGCGCGCTTTGGCGGCGTGCCGATGAACGTCTATGCGCCGATGGTGGCGGTACTGGCTATCTTCACGCGGGAGAATGGCATGGGCATGGGCTTTGGCATGGAGCCCGGTGTCGAGGAGCTGTTGCAGCAGGCTGAGCAGGCAGAGCAGCCACCGGTGCTGGAAGCAGTAGACCCGCAGGATATGGACCCGGAAGAGGCGGCAGAAGCGCCGCGCCCGAAAAGCAAGGGCAAACCGTCACTGCGGGTCGTCAAGTAAGCTGTCTGCAGCCTGACAGGCAGCAGGCGCTGCTTGTCAGGCACCGATATATTCGAAAACCTTGACGATCTTGCGCACACCGGCAACCGAGCGGGTAATGTCAACGGCAATATCCGCTTCGGCCGGTGTCACCAGGCCCATCAGATACACCACGCCATTTTCGGTGACCACCTTGATGCGCCCGCCTTCAACGCGCTTATCGGCCAGCATTTGCACCTTGATGCGGCTGGTCAGGTAGACATCGTTGCTGCGCACGATGGTTGATGTGGGGCCGGCAATCTCCAGCTCGTTGTGCACCTTGCGAACATGCCGCACCTGGCGAGCAATCTCGGAGGCCTCACGCTTGATGTTCTCGTCCGGGACCTGGCCTATCAGCAGTACCTGACCATTGTAGCTGACCACATTGATGTGTGACTGAGCCAGAGCCTGAGAGCCCTTACTGATGTTCACCAGGGTCTTGGTTTCGATGGACTCGTCTTCCAGGTAACGGCCCCAGGTGCGGCTGCCCTGGTCTTCCTGGATGGGTTCTTCACGGCTGGCACTGATCAGGCTGGAGCAGCCCGACAGCAGTGTGGATGCCAGCACGACAGCGATCAGGGGGCGTTTGAGCATAGCGATCAGCCTCCAAACAGTTGATATTCAATCAGGTCGCACAGGCAGTGCAACACCAGCAGGTGAGCGCCGTGGATCAGAGCATCCTCGGCCTCAGGTACACAAATCTCGATCTCGTCCGGCAACAGCAGTGCAGCCATGTTGCCGCCATCACCACCACTGAGTGCAATCACCATCATTTCGCGGTCATGCGCCGCCTGAATAGCTTGTACAAGGCTGTTGGCGCGGCCGTGCGTCGAGATCAGCAGCAAGATATCACCGGGCTGCCCCAGGGCGCGTATCTGCTTCGAGTAGACATCGGCAAAGCCAGTGTCTTCGCTGATGCCGCTCATGGCTGCCGCATCATTCAACGTCATGGCTGGCAGGCCCGGGCGTTCATGGCGAAAGCGATTCAGCAGCAGAGATGAAAAATGTTGTGCCAGCGCAGCGGATCCGCCATTGCCGACACACAAAATCTTCTGTTCACTGACCAGGCATTGCAGCAGGAGTTCACCGGCCTCAGCAATCAGAGGAGTATGCTGCTCGATGGTGAGCGCATGCATCTCCATGGTGTTGTGAAACTGACTGACGATACGGTCTTCAAGTTCCATTAAAAGCGTTTCCGGTGTTCTTGAGCATGTTTCATGGGCGAAAGGCGTCTTTATACCATATTGGTGGGGTCGTCTCCGAGTCCCCTTCAAAGGCGAGAACATCAAATCTGCAAGGGTACGTGCTCCAGTGCGGATTCCGGCTGAGCAGAAAGCGTGCAGCCTGAATCAGCTTCTGCTGCTTGCGCCAATCCACCGAGGCGGCGGCACCACCGAAGTACTTGCCGGCGCGTGCACGCACTTCGACAAATACGATCTGGTCACCATCCTGCATGATCAGGTCAATCTCACCCAAACGGCAACGGGCATTGCGTTGCAGCAGTGACAGTCCCTGACTGCACAGCCACTCGCTGGCCCGCCGTTCGGCGTCCATGCCGATTCGGTTGCGGTCCATCGCGTTATCTCCTTCAGTTGTTGTCGCTGCTCTCCTGGGCCAGGCTGGCCGGAATACCGTTCTCAAACGGGGTGCAGCTGAGGGTGCGCTCAAGGCGCTTGCCGGCACTCATGCTGAGTTGGCCGGTTTCCCCTACCAGAAAGGTACCGCTGCTGCGTTCCAGCTGAGGTAGCCAAGGGTAGACATTGATGCTGTCGACGCCCAGGGCAAGGAGTCGCCCCGAGCGTGACAGGGTGTTTTCACCATTGCTGCTGAGCAGGCGCTGCGCTTCGCTCGGCGCTTGCAGCAGCCAGGGCAGGTCACAGAAGGTGATACCGTTGAGGTCGACATCACGTGTGGCATCGGGATGCCCTTCATACAGATGTGATGTGGCGTAAACGGGCAGGTCGCCGGCAAAATGGTAGTCCAGCATCGGCTTGATCAAGCGAGCGGCATCCGGCAGGGCGGTCATCAGGATAGCATCTGCGTCCTTGCGACGGCGTTCCTGAAACTCCAGTCGATGGCGAACCACGGCACGCAGCTGCTTTTCACGAGCTGCACTTTGCGGGGTCAGCATGAGGTTACCGATCTGCTCGTTGTAATTGCCGCTGGTGTCATAGCGCAGGGTGCCCACCACGCGGCCGCCGGCACTCTCCAGCTCCTCACGCATAACACTGGCGACACGGTCGCCCCACTCGGCGCCAGGCGTGACCAGTAGAACGCGACGATGCCCTTCGGACAGGGCACGACGGACAATCATGCGGGCCTCATGTTCTGAAGAGAGTTCTAGTTGCCAGGGTTGCGAAGGTCCCGGCTCGGATGCGTTCAGGGCCAGCACTGGGATTTCCAGGTTCTGCAGAGCCGCCAGCTGGTTGATTAGTTGCGGATTGAGTGGACCGATCAGCAGCTCCACGCCCTGTTGGCGCGCCTGCATCAGCAAGGGGGCAACATCGTTCAGCCCGGTGGAATCGAGCAGGACCAATCGGGGGACTGACTTGCCTTGGCGACGGGCCACCTCCAGTGCCGCTTCCATGCCCTTACGCAGTGTCTGTGCTGGTTTAGCAAGCTCGCCGCTTAGTGGCAGAATGACACCGATGCGTTGTACTCGTAGCTGCTCGCCGTCGCGGTCGATACCGACCAGACCGGCAGGGGGCAGTAGCAGGGCGGGGTGAGACTGCCACATCATGCCCCATTTCTGCAGCGCTTGTTCTCGCTCGGCCAGGCCTGCACGTTCTTGTAGCATTGCTGCCAGCTCGAACCATCCCTGCTCCTGATAATCGTTATCCTGGCGTGTTGCGGCCTTGATCTGATCGAACGGGATGTTTTGCAGCAGCTGCCAGATCTGGTTGTGATAGCGCTGCTGCTCCTGCGGGTCCAGAGTCAGCAGGCTGCTGACGATCAGTTCACGGACGGCACCGATAGGGTCGTCCTGCTGCAGCCAGGCATCGGCACGCAGCTGACCCAGCGTGGCTTGCTGCTGGGCGGACAGGTTGTCAAATCGTTTCGGGTCCAGTTGGCGCAGTATGGTGGCCGGGTCCTGTTCGTTCTGGCTCAGTTGAGCGGTCAGTTTGGCAACCTCGAATGCCAGTGTGGGCGGGATGCGGCTGACATCAATGGCGTCCAATACATCCAGTGCACGTGCGTTTTCACCGCGCTGGGCCAGCTGGCGTGCCGCCTGCAGGCGCAGCTCGGCAGCAGGTGTGGCCGGTTGGGTGTCGGCCTGGCGCAGCAGGCTGTCAACACCGGCAGCAGGGCCGGCTGTCTTGTCGACCACTTCGGGGGGTGTGGTTTGGCTGGCACAGCCGGTCAGCAGGGCGGTGGCCAGCAGCAGGCTGAAAGACAGCCGGTGTAAATTCGTCATATAATCCCAGTCCTTGCCAACAGATGGATGTCCTAATGTCAGAACCCGTTCTCTATATCGTGGCCACGCCGATCGGCAACCTTGCAGACCTGTCGGAGCGCGCGCGCGAGGTCCTGGCCAGCGTTGATTACATCGCCGCCGAGGATACCCGTCACAGCGGCCGATTGCTGTCACACTTTAACATTAAAGGGCAGATGATATCAGTGCATGATCACAACGAGCGGCAGCGGTGTGAGCATGTCATCAACCTGCTTGGAGCCGGCCATTCGCTGGCGTTGATCAGTGATGCCGGTACACCGTTGATCTCCGATCCCGGCTTTCACTTGGTGCGGGCCGTGCGTGAAGCCGGCTTCAGAGTGGCACCGGTGCCGGGCTGCTGTGCCTTTGTGGCGGCGCTGTCGGCGTCGGGGCTGCCGTCCGACCGGTTTCAGTTCATCGGTTTTCTGCCGTCGAAAAGCGGTGCGCGCGCCCAGGCACTGGAAACCCTGGCAAGCAATACCGAAACGCTGGTGTTCTACGAGTCGACCCACCGTATCGTGGAGAGCCTTAAGGCGATGCAGGCCGCGTTCGGGGATGCGCGCTATGCCGTGGTGGCACGCGAGCTGACCAAAACCTTCGAGACGATCCACGGCGATACCCTGTCAGGGCTGGTGGAGTGGATTGAAGCGGACAGCAATCAGCAGCGGGGCGAATTCGTGGTGCTGGTACAGGGGGCTGAAACGGCCACGGCGGATGATGCCATCGACCCCGAAGCCGAGCGCATTCTGCGTATTCTGGCCAAGGAGTTACCACCGAAAAAAGCAGCCGGTGTAGCCGCCGAGATTACCGGCGAGAAGAAAAATCGGCTATATCAGCTGCTGATTGCCTGATTGGTCCCGGATTTGCTTGCGTCGTGCCGTCAGCCGGTTATACTTCGCGCCGAGAGTCTGCCAGGCAATCGTCGCTGCGTTCGCGCAGGGGAGGAAAGTCCGGGCTCCATTGGGCAAGGTGCCAGATAACGTCTGGGCGGCGCGAGCCGACGGAAAGTGCAACAGAAAGTATACCGCCTAAGCATCTTCGGATGACGGTAAGGTTGAAATGGTGCGGTAAGAGCGCACCGCGTGGGTGGCAACACTCCACGGCGATGGTAAACCCCACCCGGAGCAAGACCAAATAGGGACCCATTAAGGCGTGGCCCGCGCCGGGTCCGGGTAGGTCGCTTGAGACCAGTGGCGACGCTGGTCCTAGATGAATGATTGTCCACGACAAAACCCGGCTTATCGGCAGACTCTCAACTCCTTCCAACTGGTTGTTTTGTATCAGTTTTAGGTTCGCTCAGTACCACTGGACTACAAGGTGGACTACAGAGTGGACTACGCAGCTTCCTATCTGACTCAGCGTAACCGGATCTATTACCTGCAAGTCAGAGCGCCAGCAAAACCACCAATTCGTGTATCACTCAAGACTGACAGTGCCAGCACAGCCAGAATACTGGTTGGTAAGCTGCTTGGTGCTGTGGCATTGTTCAGAGCAGGGAATCTATGTGCAAAGGACTTGAAGGTAATGGCTCGATCAGTTGTTGAAGAGTACGAACAGGAACATCGTGCAATCCACTATCAAGCATTGAAATCCAGACCAGCCAGCATCTCTGAGCAGCTTTCAGGCGGTGAAGATCCTCGCTCCATTAAAGCTGTCTTGTCGGTTATGGAGAATTGGCAGTTTCTAAACCCTTTGAGCACCTTGGATTTGAGTTCTGCCAAGGCTGATGTGGCAGAGTGGCTCGAAGAAAAGGGCTTCACCGTTGATGATGAAACCCTTCAGGAACTAGCCATACTTCGCAATAAGCTGTGGAAGAAGCGGGCAGATGCAAACCAGCTTCTGATGGACAACAGGCTGTCAGAGTACGATCAGGCTGTTGAATATTTCAGGGATGAAGGTGCTTCAGATGCTATATCGTTTGTAGATCTGTATGACCAGTTTCTACACAGCAAAGTGAATGACCCCGTAAAGCCATTGAAGCCTAAACAGCAGCAGGAATATGAGCGTTTCATGGCGTATATCCGGCATATACATCCTGATTTCACCAGTACAGCTATCGACTGCATAGAGCGCAAACAGATCCGTTCAGTGGTACAGGACTATCTGAGATTACCCCGTCTGAACACAAGCCCCTACAAGCAGATGAGCTGGCCTGAGCTGGTGGCCTATGTCGATGAGGTGGATATACCTGAAAGTGATCGCCAGTCACAGGGCAGTGCTGACAACCTGAGAAAGTTTCTTCAGGGCGTGTTTGCTTATGCAGTGACAGAAGACCACTTGAAAGACTCACCAGCAAGGGGGTTGAAGCTGAATTTGGATCTGGAGAGTAACAGAGGTTACTACCGCCAGCATGAAGCGCTTTTGATGGGGCAGGGGTTTCTGTCCATGGATCATACTGAGCGCAAATGGGTGGGATTGCTGGCGCTTTATCATGGCTGCAGGGCGGGGGAGATTACTCAGCTCAGGAAGCAAGATATACGGTTAGATGCTGCTTCTGAAAGATACTATATGGTGATTTCTGACAGTGCTGGTTCAACAAAGACCAAGAACAGTAACCGTAGTGTTCCGATTCATAAACAGCTGCTTGAGTATGGGTTTATTGACTACGTTAAAGGCTGCGCTGATGGTTTGCTGTTTCCAAACTGCCATGGTCAAAAAATGACTTCATGGCTGTATGGCCTTCAGAGGCAAGTCGGTGTTGAAAGGTATGATGAACAGGGTTTAAAGAGAGACTTTCATAGTTTCCGTCATACGGTTGTTACTATGCTTAGAAGAACGGGTGGTATTAACGAATCAGCCATTCAGCAGATCGTTGGTCACAAGGTTACTTCGTTGGGACAGACTGATGTCTATACGCATGGCTTTGAAGTGAGGGATTTGGTCACTGTTGTAGATAGACTTGAATATACCACTGAGAGTTACGAGAAGTAGGTTAGAAGCTGCGTTTAGGAATTACCAGTAGGTAGAGGTGGGTGGACCTTAAAGCAGCTTGTAGAGCCTCTGAGGATCAGAAAGCGAGTTGTTACAATTTATGTTTTCGAGAGAGGTGTTGGCTAACATTCGTGCTGGTTTATGAATTTGTACCGGGTAATGAGAAGGGTCTTTAAAGGCATTAACAGGCCGCTATAACAGATTAATATAAGAGAAAGGGGTCAGAGAAGAGACCCCAGATAAAAAGTGTTATTACGTTACTATTGATTCCCTTATAGAGGCTGTTATATTTAATAACAGAATGTAAGTAATTGAAGCTATGCTTCCTGTTATTACACTACCCTGTTAATAATCTATAGTGTCTTTATAGGTTGCTCTGTAATGATCTGGTATTTACAGAGATCATATAAAGAATCTATAGAGATGTATAAGGCTGAATATTTTATCAGTGGTTATGTCTAACCCTTAATTCTCTATAGAGGACTTTTCCCTTGATAAATCATATTGTTAATATTCTATATTGCCTTTATAAACACATCTGTAATGATGTAGCCCCTACAGAGAAATTATAAAATACCTATAGATAGGTTATTAAGACTTAGCATTACCGAATATTAACCCTGTTCTTTTAGTATTCCCTGTTTTATCCTCTGTTTCTTCTGTCTTTGGCTGTTGCTTCAACCAGCTTAAATAAAACTGATTCATCCTTGTGTTATGATTGAAAGACTCACCGATAACTTCTGTCAGATATAAAGTATTCTTATCAAATTCATAATCGACACCTTTTAATCCAAAATCCTTTAGCCTTCTTGGAGGATTAGCATCTGTTTGTAGTAAAAAGTTACAATATATAGATGCAGCAATAAACATTTCAGTGAATAGTCTTTTATAGTCTTCACAACGGACAATAAAACTATCATGTATAGGTAGCACAGGTATATCTTGTTTTGTTAGTGATTCCATAACACTGAATGCAATCTGGCTATCTTTAAATTGTGTCCATAGCCCTTTCCCTGCTTCAAGATCATCGGCAATGGCAGAGTGCCGCTTCAATACCTGTGCTTTCAGATCACTATTTGACATACCTATCTCTGCTTCTAGGCTTTTTGATAGGCTATAGTTCCCCTTATAATCATTGATTAGGGCGTTCATAAATTTCTTAATGACCTTACGCCTTTGGTCATCCTTACCCTGCCAGTTCGGTAAGCCAATGTCATAAGGGTCTGAACCAGCCTCAATATAATAGCCTTTTTCAGCATACAGAATAGTGTATGCAATAGATGAGAAATCCACTTCTACAGTTTTTTCACCATTGATCGTAATATGTGCTCTGAACCTTTCCGGTAACTGTTGCCACCAGCCGCCATAGAAACGACCTCCCTGTTGCATACTTCCGCGTGAAAATATGCGTCTGAGCTGTGTTGAATAAAAGCATACAGGGTCTTTTACAGTGTTGCGTTTAAGGGCCTCAGCAGTTTGCTTTAGATGATCATCTGTTAAATCTAAACAAATACACTGTTTAGATATAAAAGCATTGTATTCATATAGAGTATCTTGAGTGTATTTTATAAATGATGCAGATTCAGGATCACTTGGTAACTCTAAGCGCATTCGTTCATCATTTTCATCCTTGCGATACAGCTCAACAAGCCGCTCTTTCGGTTTTAGAACAATAGGGAACCCAGGGCGAGAGCGTGAACAAAAAGTAATCAGTTCAGTCTTTGAGCTTTCCTCCACCAAGGCATTTGTGATCAGATACTGGCTTTTGTGATGAC
>NZ_JAHQZT010000094.1 GCF_019061305.1 Marinobacterium weihaiense | reverse complement strand
TCTTTTATGTTGAATATTCGTTTTTGCTATAGCAGCCTTCAAGGCTTTTCTGGGCACCGAATCATGTAAGTGATGCCGACATAGTTCGCCAGTAATGGGATGTTTGCAGAGACCGCTAGATGGAAACAGGAACATCCAGGCTGGCTGGCGAAAGGCATTTGGATATTTCTTGCCGAGGGCATTTGGCAGCGAAGGCCCATGACCCTGGCGGTTATCCTCTTCCTGGATCGCGAGTGCCTGCTGGATCTGGGCCTGCAAGGGGGTATGCAGGCGTTTCCCCAGCACTGTTTTTCGATCCTTGTT
>NZ_JAHQZT010000093.1 GCF_019061305.1 Marinobacterium weihaiense | reverse complement strand
ATTCCAGTGGCAAATGAGCACACTCTTGCATCAATACGTGCACGGGATCTCGACATAGACAAATATACTGTATATAAATACAGTTTTATAGGATCTGTTATGCACAGGAGGTGCTGACATGGGACGGAGCCCGTTTCTGAACCACATTCGTCAAGAACTCAGGTTACGCGGGTATAGCTTGCGCACGGAGAAAACTTACCTTCATTGGATCAAGCACTTTATCTACTTCCACCGCCTCACCCATCCGGCACAGATGGGCGCACAAGAAGTCCGCGCCTTTCTGACATCCTTGGCCAACGACAGTAATGTAGCAATCAACACGCAGAAAACCGCTTTGAATGCTCTGGCGTT
>NZ_JAHQZT010000092.1 GCF_019061305.1 Marinobacterium weihaiense | reverse complement strand
ACGGCCAGCAGGTCATCCAGGGACAACAGAAGCTGCTTGCGCAAATACACCACAATAGCTTCTTGGGCAGGTGTCAGGTGCGTTTGCAGGCGGTGAGGCGTATGTGAACGGTCTTCGGTGCTGGAGCGGCTGCGCCACTTACGCACTGTGGCCTCGCTGATGCCATACTGCCGGGCAAGTTCGCGGATGGGCTTGGTACTCGTTGCCAGTTCTTCACGAATGGCGGGTGTGGTGCGCGCCCGTTTATGCAAAGATACCATCATGTCGATTGGCCTCCCTGTGCTTGCTGGATGAATTGCTCAATGGCGTGGTACATGATGTCGCGAGCGACGAACCAAGGATAACGCCTTTGG
>NZ_JAHQZT010000091.1 GCF_019061305.1 Marinobacterium weihaiense | reverse complement strand
CCAAAGGCGTTATCCTTGGTTCGTCGCTCGCGACATCATGTACCACGCCATTGAGCAATTCATCCAGCAAGCACAGGGAGGCCAATCGACATGATAGTATCTTTGCATAAACGGGCGCGCACCACACCCGCCATTCGTGAAGAACTGGCAACGAGTACCAAGCCCGTCCGCGAACTTGCCCGGCAGTATGGTATCAGCGAGGCCACAGTGCGGAAGTGGCGCAGCCGCTCCAGCACCGAAGACCGCTCGCACACACCGCACCGCCTGCAAACGCACCTGACACCTGCCCAAGAAGCTATTGTGGTGTATTTGCGCAAGCAGCTTCTGTTGTCCCTGGATGACCTGCTGGCCGT
>NZ_JAHQZT010000090.1 GCF_019061305.1 Marinobacterium weihaiense | reverse complement strand
CCCTCATCCTGCATCTGAGTCATGATCGTACGGCTTCCAGCTGAACTGCGGCTTTGCGTGAACAGTTCATTCACCTTGGCCCGTTGCTCAAGCCGATTTGCGTCAATTCGGGATCGGCTGCGGCGGTGCTCGTAGTAACTGGAACGGGCAATACCGAATGCGCTACAGACCATTTCTACTGGTTCCTGCTCACTCAACTGGTCTATCAGCGCGTACGTTCGAGTTCGTCCGACATCAAGAGAGCGGTGGCCTTTTTTAGTATCGCCTTCTCCCGTTCCAACCGATTCACTCTGGCTTCCAGCTCCTGGATCCTCTGTTGCTCCGGAGTGAGTGCCTTTGTAGTGGGCGTGACGCCGTCTCGCTCAGCGCGCAGCTGGTTGAC
>NZ_JAHQZT010000008.1 GCF_019061305.1 Marinobacterium weihaiense | reverse complement strand
GGCAGAGGGGATCAAACGAAAATACCAACCGTCTGCTCAGGCAATACTTACCGAAAGGAACTGATCTATCAGTTCACTCGCAAGGTGAGTTAGATGAAATAGCCAGACAGCTAAATGCCCGGCCAAGAAAAACGCTCGATTATGAGACCCCGGCAGAACGGTTTAACCAGTGTGTTGCAATGACCAGTTGAACCCTCAGCCAAACCAGACTAATACACCTATCTTTCCACCTGATAGGTTTGCAAGCCCGGCATATCCAAGCCGCCTATCGACATTGAGGCTCGGTTGCGAAGTCGAGCCTCAACCACCCTCCAACCGAACATATCACACAAATACCAGTTGACCCCACCCTGCGTTCTGATACCGTACTAGTACATGAATACACACCATCTAAATGAGCTGCTCGACCACCTGCTGAGCATGCGCGAGCGCGATGCGCTTGAAGAGGCCCTGCGCGATCTGTTGACCCCGGCGGAACTGACCGAGGTCTGCAATCGGCTGCAGATTCTGCGCATGCTGGAGGCCGGCGTGCCCCAGCGGGAGATTGCCCGGCAGCTTGGCGTCGGCATTGCCACCGTCACTCGGGGCGCGCGCGCCCTGAAGATCAAACAACGACAGGGATTATCATGAGCCAGAAACCGGCCCGCATCGAGCTGCCCCGCAAGCCACATTACGTGACGCTGGCGGCCGATATCGACTTCTTCGGCCTGTTCAAGAAGATCGAGCAACGCTTCGACAACTGCTTCATGCTGGAGTCGCTGGGCGAGGAGAGCCACATCTCGCGCCACTCCATCATCGGCTTCGACCCGGAGCAGATCCTCTGGGCCACCGAGGGCGAGTTGCATGTGCAGGGCCGTGACGGCGCGGTAGAGAGCTATGCCAGCGACAATCCCTACTATCTGCTGCGCGAGATCGTGCCCCAGAACATCATCTCGCGGAAGTACGCCGGTGGCCTGACCGGCTACATCGGCTACGACTGCATGAATTACTTCGAGCCGAGCCTGAACCTGCAGCACAGCGAGATGTTCGATGTGTTCCGTTTCGGCGTGTTCAAGGATGGCCTGATCCTCGATAAGATGACCGGCGAAGTGATCTATTTCCATTACGATGACAGCCGTATGGCGATGATCGAGCAAATTCTGGCCGAACCGGCAGTGCAAAGCGGCCCGCTGACAGTGACGCCGCTGGGCGAAACCATGAGCCAGGAAGAACACGCCGCCGCGGTGATGAAAGTGAAGCAGGACATCATCGAGGGCAAGATTTTCCAGTGCGAGGTCGGTTTCAAGAAGCGCTTCCGCCTGGAAGGCGACAGCATCAACCTGTACGAACAGCTGCGCGAGGTGAACCCCTCGCCACAAATGTACTACGTCAAGTTCGGCGAGCAGAAGCTGATCGGCGCTAGTCCCGAGCTGCTGTTCCGTCTGCGCCAGGGCGAGATGGAAACCTTCCCGCTGGCCGGTACCACCAAGCGTGGCGCCAATGAGGTGGAAGATACCCAGCACGCCCGCACCCTGCTCAACGACCCCAAGGAGATCGCCGAGCACAACATGATCGTCGACCTGCACCGCAACGATATCGGTCGCGTGGCCCGCTTCGGCACCGTCAAGGTGCGTAGCCTGATGGATATCAAGCGGTTCAGCCACGTACAGCACATCTCCAGCGAGATTGTCGGCATTATCTCTGAAGATAACGACATGTTCTCCGCTCTGGCGAGCAACTTCCCCGCCGGCACCCTGACCGGCGCACCCAAGATCGAGGCGATGAAGATCATCGACGATCTGGAATCCGACGGTCGCGGCCCCTACGGCGGTGCCGTAGGCCACTTCTCGTTCAACGGTGACTGCACCTTCGCCATCCCGATCCGCACCGTGTTCGCCAACGGCGAAAACGCCTACGTGCAAACCTGCGGCGGCAACGTCTACGACTCCAACCCGGAGGACGAATACGAAGAGATCCGGCGCAAGTTTGCCGGTACCAAGAAGGTTCTGGACCAGTTCAGCGCGGAGGGCCAGGCATGAAGGTCTACATCATCGACAATTACGACTCCTTCACCTACAACCTCTACCAATACATCGGCGAGATCCTCAGCACCGAGCAGCACCGGGGCCGTCTGGAGAGCTTCGAAATTGTGGTGAAACGCAATAATGAGGTGACGCTGGCCGATGTACAGGCCGCTGCGCCGGATCGGATCATCATCTCGCCGGGGCCGGGTTCCCCCGAAGACCCCGCCTACTTCGGTGTCTGTGCCGAGGTGATCCGTGAGCTGGGCCCGCAGATCCCGCTGATGGGGGTGTGCCTGGGCATGCAGGGCATCGTGCATGTGTTCGGTGGCAAAGTGGTGAAGGCACCGCTGCCGATGCACGGCAAGATCAGCCCGATCCGCCACACGGCCGAGGGCGTGTTCGCCAATACGCCGGACCAGCTGGAGATCATGCGCTATCACTCGCTGATGGCCGAGGCCCAAAGCCTGCCGGAGTGCCTGGACGTGACCGCCGTGGTCGGCGACCTGCCGGTGGCCAGCTTCACCGATCACGCCCGCATCCACCAAGGCGGCGATTTCGAGATCATGGGCGTGCGCCACCGCGAGCACCCGATCCACGGCATCCAGTTCCACCCGGAATCCTTCGCCACCGAAGGCGGCAAGGAACTGATCGCCAACTTCCTGTTTCAGGCCTGAGCCTGCCCTCCCGCCACTCCGCCCGGGCCTTGTGGCTCGGCGGGGTGGCCCAGAATCCCGATTGCTGCGTAAGCAGGCACACCCGTCCGGTTTGTCTCCGGTATAAAGTGTTCCGGTCTAAAGCGTACGACTGAACACCCTCCCGCGCTACACTCAGGTGGTAACGTCTGCCGATAACAAGGAGTATCCGTGCAACCTATTATTCAAATCCAGGGCATCGGCAAGACCTATGCGTCTGGATTCACCGCGCTCAAGTCGGTCGATCTTGAGATCCGACGCGGCGAAATCTTCGCCCTGCTCGGCCCCAACGGTGCCGGCAAAACCACCCTGATCAGCATTATCTGCGGCTTGGTCAATGCCAGCTCCGGACGGGTGCTGGCCGATGGCGTTGATATCGTCGAAGACTACCGCCGGGCGCGCAGCCTGATCGGGCTGGTGCCCCAGGAGCTGACCACCGATGCCTTTGAAACCGTCTGGGATACCGTCAGTTTCAGTCGCGGCCTGTTCGGCAAGCCCGACAACCCGGCACATATCGAAAAGGTGCTGCGTCAGCTGTCGCTCTGGGACAAACGCGATACCAAGATGCGTGCCCTCTCCGGCGGCATGAAGCGCCGCGTCATGATCGCCAAGGCGCTGTCCCATGAGCCCGGCATCCTGTTTCTCGATGAGCCCACCGCCGGGGTGGACGTGGAGCTGCGCCGCGACATGTGGGAAGTGGTGCGCGGCCTGCGCGACCAGGGCGTGACCATCATTCTGACCACCCATTACATCGAGGAAGCGGAAGAGATGGCCGACCGCATCGGCGTCATCAGCCGCGGCGAGTTGATTCTGGTGGAAGAGAAGGCCAGGCTCATGCAGCAGCTGGGCCAGAAGCAGCTGTACCTCTATCCGCAAACACCGCTGGAGACGCTGCCGGCCAGCCTGCAGCCGTACAGCCTCAGCCTGAACGAGGACGGCAGCTGCATCACCTACACCTTCGATGCCCATCAGGATACCAGCGGCATAGGCGCACTGCTGAACCGCCTCAGCCAGGAAGGCATCGACCTCAAGGATCTGCAGTCGAAGCAGAGTTCACTGGAAGAAATTTTCGTCAGCCTGGTCCACAGCCCGGAGGAAACGCGATGAATATCAATGGCATCCGCGCCATTTACCGTTTTGAAATGAACCGCACCCGGCGCACGCTGATGCAGAGCGTAATCTCGCCGGTGCTGTCGACCTCGCTCTATTTCATCGTTTTCGGCACCGCCATCGGCTCGCGCATGGGCGAGATCGACGGCATCAGCTACGGCGCCTTCATCATTCCCGGTCTGCTGATGCTGTCGCTGCTCAGCGAGAGCATCTCCAATGCCGCCTTCGGCATCTTCTTTCCGAAGTTTTCCGGCACCATTTACGAGGTGCTTTCGGCCCCCGTGTCGCCGTTCGAGATCGTCGCCGGCTATGTCGGCGCCGCCACCACCAAATCCCTGATCATCGGCGCGCTGATCCTGATCACCGCGCGGGTGTTCGTCGATTACAGCATCGCCCATCCGCTGTGGATGCTGGGCTTTCTGCTGCTCACCGCGCTGACCTTCAGCCTGTTCGGCTTCATCATCGGCGTCTGGGCCAACGACTTCCAGCAGCTGCAGATCATTCCGCTGATGGTGATCACACCGCTGACCTTCCTCGGCGGCGCCTTCTACTCCATCAACATGCTGCCCGAACCCTGGCAGACGCTGACCCTGTTCAACCCGGTGGTCTACCTGATCAACGGCTTCCGCTGGGCCTTTTACGGCGTGGCCGACGTGCACATGGGCCTGAGCCTGGGGATGACGCTGGGCTTCCTGCTCACCTGCATGGCGGCGGTCTGGTGGATCTTCCGCAGCGGCTATCGCATCAAGCCCTGATTTAAGGAGCGAAAGTGACTGGGCCAACCCTCGGTGCTACTCTGTACTTATCATGTAACACATAAGGCACGATCATGAGCGATGCAACCTTTACCTTCCGGGTTGACGACACACTGAAGGCTGAATTCTCCAAGGCAGCCAAGTCAAAAGACAGGACAGGAGCGCAACTGCTGCGCGACTTTATGCGTGATTATGTACGTGAACAGCAGGAAGCATCTGCACACGACGCATGGTTCCGCCGTGAGGTACAGGCAGGTCTTGAAGCGGCCGATGCGGGAGACATTTTGTCCGCAGAAGAGGTCGAGGCTGACGCTGCGCAGTGGCGTGCTCGTATTGAGCGTAAGCTCAATGACCCCGCCTCATGAAGTTGGTTTGGACACGACTGGCACGATTTGACCGCCAACAGATCCGTGAGCATGTAGCCAACGAAAACCCTGCTGCTGCGTTAGCGCTTGATGAGCTGGTTTCTGAAAAAGCGGCACGATTGGTTGACCACCCTGAATTGGGACGCATCGGTCGCGTCCCGGGGACTCGTGAACTGGTGGTACACACCCATTATTTGCTGGTCTACGATCTGAGGGGTGACAATGTTCGCATTCTGCGTTTGCTTCACGCCAAGCGGCAGTGGCCGCCCACATCCCGGGCTGGTTGATCAGGAGCAGGCCAACCATCCATAACAAGAGAGCACTATGGCAATTTACGAATACGACGGTCGGCGTCCCGAAGTGGACGACACGGCCTATGTCCATGAACAGGCGACCCTGATCGGTCAGGTCAAACTGGAAGCGGGCGTCAGTATCTGGCCCCAGGCGGTGCTGCGTGCGGACAACGATCTGATCCACATCGGCCACAACAGCAATGTGCAGGACGGCGCCGTGCTGCATACCGATCCGGGCATCCCGCTCAAGGTCGGCGCCAACGTCACCATCGGCCATCAGGTGATGCTGCACGGCTGCACCATCGGCGACGGCGCCCTGATCGGTATTCAGGCGGTGGTATTAAACGGGGCCAAAATCGGCAACAACTGTCTGGTGGGGGCCGGCGCGCTGGTCACCGAAGGCAAGGAGTTTCCCGACAACTCGCTGATCATGGGCAGCCCGGCGCGGGTGGTGCGTGAACTGAGTGAAGAGGCGCTCAAGGCGATGCGGGCGGGCACCGATTCCTACGCCAGCAAGGCGCGCACCTGCGCCACCAAGCTGAAGCGGATCGACTAGCGCCGCCCGCGCTATTCGTCGTCATAGCCCCGGAGCAACCGGCGCAGGTACCCGCAGCGGCAGCTCGGGCCTGGCAACGGCTAAAGCCCGTAACCGAGAATCGACATGCCGCTGCCCACCCACACCCTCACCGTCAGCCTCGACGACTGCCCGCAATGGCACCGGGGCATTCGCCATTACGCGGTCTGGTGTCTGCCCATCGAAGACCCGCAATGGCAGGCCTTTATCGAACAGGCGCAGGCTCGGCTGGCACCCTGGCTACACCCGGGCTATGCCCGCCAGCCGCACATTACCGTGCAGGCGGCCGGACTTGTGGATAAAAAACACTACGCCGCCGGCATGCGCTGTGCACAAATCCAGTCACTGGAGTTATACAGTCTATCCCCAATGTTATTAACAGCCGCTTCGCTGTCCACTTTTGCCACAGCGCCCTGGCTCGGAATCGAGGATGTGTATAACCGGTTGCAGTCGCTACGCCAGGTACTGCAGCAGAACTGCCCCGACGACTCGCCTCCTGCGCGTTACCAGCCCCATGTGACACTCGGCTTTTACCGTCGCACCTGTCGGGTTGACGAAGTCATGGCACGCTTGGCGCCCCTGCAGGCACAGGCGCGGGCCCTGCCGCCATTGCGAATCGAACGGCTGCAGTTATGCTATTACGACACTCATGAAACCCAGGGGCCACTGACCGTGAAAGAGCGCATTGAATTGAACAGCCAAAACCATCCACAGGACAGGCCCGGCGAGGCCGATCACGAGGACCCGCTGGCCGCGATCAGGCAAATGCGCCAGAATCAGCTGCGCGTCTGCGCTCTGAAACAGCAGGCCGAGCTGGAGCAATTGGTAGCCGGTGCCGGACACCGGGAGGCGGATGCCGACGCGGCGGATTGAACCCTGGTTACCCACAGCCAGTCGGCAGCACCAAAACTAGACACCCGGTCTAATTGTTTTAATAATGTGGATAACGTTTTATCCAGGTCGATCGCACATCCATGAAATTCAGCCAGCCCGACGTACCCACTCCGCCCCGCCGCCGCGGCCGCCCGCCCAAAGACAGTGCGCGCTCCTATGGCGAAACCCGCGCCGAACTGATCCGCGCCGGGCTCGCCCAGTTGACCGAGAAAGGCTACGCTTCGGTGGGCATCGACGCCATTTTGAAAACCGTGGGCGTACCCAAGGGCTCCTTCTATCACTACTTCAAGAGCAAGGAAGCCTTCGGCCAGGTGCTGATTGACGCCTATGCCGATTATTTCGCCCGCAAACTGGATCGTTTTCTGCTCAACGCCGACTATCCGCCGCTGCAGCGACTGCGGAATTTTATTGATGATGCCGCACAGGGGATGCGTCGCTACACCTTTCGCCGTGGCTGTCTGGTGGGCAATCTGGGACAGGAGATGAGCCTGCTGCCGGAGTCCTTCCGTCAACAGCTGAAAGAAGTGTTCGAGGACTGGCAGACGCGCACCGCACGCTGTCTGCGCGAAGCTCAGGCTGCAGGCGAGATCGGCACTGAACTGGATTGCGACCGGCTGGCGGCCTGGTTCTGGATCGGCTGGGAAGGTGCTGTGCTCAGGGCCAAGCTGGAAGCCTCAACACAGCCTCTGGAGATTTTTGCGGAAGGGTTTTTCCTGCGCCTGCAGCAATGAACGACAAGGGACGCCCCACGGCACCCCTGATCGGCTGACTCAGCGCGGCTGACGACCGAGGCTGTAGAACTCGTCATTCGGTCGCATGCTGGTCACGTTCGCCATGCGGTTGGAGAGGCCAAAAAAGGCGGCAATGGCCGCAATATCCCAGATATCCTCCTCATCAAAGCCATGCTCCTGCAGCAGCGCCATATCCTCGTCCCCCACCGCATAGGCCTGCATCGACACCTTGACGGCAAAATCGAGCATCGCCTTCTGGCGCGGAGTGATATCGGCCTTGCGATAGTTGACCGCCACCTGGTCGGCGATCAGCGGGTTCTTGGCGCGGATGCGCAGAATAGCACCGTGGGCCACCACGCAGTACTGACACTGGTTGAGGTTGCTGGTCGCCACCACGATCATCTCGCGCTCGGCAATGCTCAGGTTGCCCGGTTTTTCCATCAAGGCATCATGGTAGGCAAAGAAGGCGCGAAATTCCTCCGGCCGATGCGCCAGCACCAGAAACACATTGGGCACAAAACCGGCCTTTTCCTGCACCGCCAGAATGCGATCACGGATATCCTCCGGCATATCGGCCAGCTCAGGCACCGGAAAACGGCTGATGGCGTGCTGCGTTACTTCACTCATTTCGACTCTCCTGATTGTCGAGACTCAATAGTCGGGGCTTAATTGTCAGGGCTCACTTATAGGGACTTAATTGTCAGGACTTAATAGTCGGGAATCGCATCCCTGATAATTATTCGCCGGATACCGGCACCACGATGCGGCCACGGATCTGGCCCTGCATCATCAGCGGCGCCTGCTCGATCACCTGGTCGAAGGGCACCTCGCTGATCAGGCTTTCCAGCGTGTCGATGTCCAGATCCTGTGCCAGACGCTGCCAGGCCTGCAGACGCTCTGCCTTGGGCGCCATCACGCTGTCCACGCCGACTAGGGTCACGCCACGCAGAATGAACGGGGCCACCGTGGCCGGGAAGTTCATCCCCGCCGCCAGACCACAGGCCGCGACCACACCGCGGTATTGCATCGCCGCGCAGACATTGGCCAGCACCTGGCCACCGGCCACGTCGATGGCCCCGGCCCACTGCTCCTTCGCCAGCGGACGGCCCTTGCCGCTGTACTCGGCACGATCGACAATACGCGCCGCCCCAAGACGTTTGAGGAATTCCGCCTCCTGCGGACGACCGGTCATGGCCGCCACCTCGTAGCCCAGCTTGGCCAGCACGGCCACGGCCACGCTGCCCA
Source organism: Marinobacterium weihaiense (assembly GCF_019061305.1). GTDB lineage: Bacteria > Pseudomonadota > Gammaproteobacteria > Pseudomonadales > Balneatricaceae > Marinobacterium > Marinobacterium weihaiense. Next base: position 168,433 of record NZ_JAHQZT010000008.1, on the reverse strand, counting down.
CGCCCCCGGCCGCACCGGTGACCAGAATCGGGCCGTCGGCGGGCTTCACGCCCTGCTTTTCCAACGCCAGTACGCACAGCATGGCGGTATAACCGGCGGTGCCCAGACCCATGGCCTGACGCGGCGTGAACGGCGCCTGCAGCGGTACCAGCCAGTCGGCGGGGACACGCGCCTTCTCGGCCAGCCCGCCCCAGTGCTTCTCGCCCACGCCCCAGCCGTTCAGCACCACCTGATCACCGGGCTTGAACTCGGGGTTGTCGGAGCTTTCCACCACCCCGGCAAAGTCGATACCCGGCACCATCGGGTAGGATTTGGCGATGGGCGCACTGCCGGTCAATGCCAGCGCATCCTTGTAGTTCATCGTGGTGTACGCCACGCGGACGGTGACATCCCCCTCGGGCAGCTGGGCCTCGTCCAGCTCCTGAAACGCAACGCTCTGCTGATCTTCCACCTTGTCGAGCACGATAGCCTTGAACATGAATCCTCCTGCCGAGAGACGGGCACCGATCACACGGCGCAATTAATTAGACGACCGTCTAATTAAAGATCCAGCGACAGGATCTGTCCAGTATTTTGAACGATTTTTTTATCCGGGCTGCCGACTCCGACTGTGGATAACCGGCCAGGCCCACACATTATCAGGCCTCGGTGTCAGCCCGTATTCTCGCCGCCCGTTCCGGTTACCGGCGCTTTGGCCTTGGCCGCCCAGTCCTGAAACTGGCTGAGCAGGTCCACCGGCAGCGGGAACACGATGGTATGGCTGTGCTGACCGGCGATCTCGGTCAGGGTCTGCATGTAGCGCAGCTGGATCGCCTGCGGCTGCTGCGCCAGAGTTTGTGCCGCTTTCAGCAACTGCTCTGAGGCTTCCTGCTCGCCCAGCGCATGAATCACCTTGGCACGGCGGGCACGCTCGGCCTCGGCCTGGCGGGCGATGGCGCGGATCATGCTTTCGTCCAGATCCACGTGCTTGATCTCCACGTTGGCCACCTTGATGCCCCAGGCGTCGGTCTGCTTGTCGAGGATTTTCTGGATATCCACGTTGAGCTGGTCACGCTCGGACAGCATCTCGTCCAGCTCGTGCTGGCCCAGCACCGAACGCAGGGTCGTTTGCGACAGCTGACTGGTGGCTTCCAGGTAGTTTTCCACATGAATCACCGCCCGTTCGGGATCGACCACGCGGAAGTAGATCACCGCGTTGACCCGCACCGAGACGTTGTCGCGCGAGATCACGTCCTGGGTCGGCACGTCCATCACCAGGGTACGCAGATCCACCCGCACCATCTGCTGGATCAGCGGTACGATGATGATCAGGCCAGGCCCTTTCACCTTGTAAAAGCGCCCCAGCAGAAACACCACGCCGCGCTCGTATTCGCGCAGAATGCGGAACATGGAGATCAGCAGCAGCACCACCAGTATCACGACGGTGGTCATGAAGTAGGGAAATCCGAACATGTTATGACTCCTCTTTGTCCACCAGCAGATGCAGGCCGGCACTGCCGGTGACCCGCACCCGATCACCGGGCTGCAGCGCCTGCGCGCAGCGTACCGGCCAGAGTTCGCTCTCGAAGCGCACCATCGCCTCGCCGTCTTGCAACGCGGCCACGGCCAGCGTCTGTCCCCTGGCCGCATCGACTCCGATGCTCTGCGGTCGGCTGCGCGCCCGCAGTGCCATGGAAACCACGCCGAAGACCACCATTACCGTGGTCAGGCCAACGGCGGCCACCACCGGCCAGGCCAGCTGATACGCGGGTAGCTCGGTATCCATCAGCATGATCGAGCCGACAATGAAAGCGATGGCGCCGCCCACGCCGAGAATACCGAAACTGGGGGCATAAGCCTCGGCGATAATCAGACCGATGCCCAGCAGCATCAGGCCCAGGCCGGCATAGCTGATCGGCAACACCTGGAAGGCGTACAGCGCCACCATCAGGCTAATCAGGCCCAGCACGCCGGGCACGCCGAAACCGGGGTTGGAAAATTCGAAGATCAGGCCATAGATGCCGATCAGCATCAGCAGGTAGGCCACATTGGGGTTGGTGATCACGGCCAGAAAATCGGTGCGCCAGTCGGGCTGGAATTCCACCCGCGGGGCGTTGCTCAGCTGCAGGCTCAGAGTGCGGCCATCCAGTTCAACATCGCGGCCCTCCAGCGCCGCCAGCAGCTGCTCCAGGTCGGGGGCGATCAGGTCAATCACCTGCTGCTCCAGCGCCTGCTCGGCACTGAGGCTACTGCCCTCGCGCACCGCCTGTTCGGCCCAGTCGGCGTTGCGGCCGCGCAACTCGGCCAGGCTGCGAATGTAGGCCACGGCATCATTGACAATCTTGCGCTCCAGGGCGCTGCCGCTGCGTTGGGGCGTGACCGGATCGTCATCGGGTTCAGGGTCAAAACTGGGCGTGCCGCCGCCCAGTGAAACCGGCGTGGCCGCGCCCAGATTGGTCGCCGGGGCCATGGCCGCTACATGGCAGCTGTAGAGCAGATAGGTCCCGGCACTGGCCGCACGGGCGCCACCGGGGGCAACGTAGCCGATCACGGGTACCGGCGAGGCCAGCACCGCCGAGATCATACTGCGCATGGACAGATCCAGCCCACCGGGTGTGTCGATGCGCAGAACGACCGCTCGGGCGTTGGCCCGGGCCGCCTGTTCCAGTCCCCGGACCAGATAGTCGCTGCTGGCCGGCCCGACAGCTCCCTTGAGGTTCAGAATCCAGACCGCGTCGGCCGGCGGTGGCGCGCTGTCGGCTGCCGCAACCGGTGCCAGCAGCAGACACAGCACCAGACTCGCCAGCCAGCGGGTTATGAATGGCATGAGATACCCCCGTTGCTGATCCCAGTATAGAAGAGGAATCCGGGGGCGGCGCCCGGCGTCGATTCAGGCCGAGGTGAAGCGGCGCAGGTACTGATAGAGTTCGAGCATGGTACGGGTCAGTGGCCGCGACTGGTTGAGGGCGATCCAGTAGTGGCGTCCGGACACCATGACAGTATCGCCTACCGGCACCAGTTCCCCCGTGGCCAGCTTGTCATCGAGCAGGTTGCGCGCGCCCAGCGCGATGCCCTGCCCGCGCTTGGCCGCATCGATCAGCATGATGTAGTTGTTGAACAGCCCCGCGACCTCGAGCCCGGCGCCATTCTCGCCCTGTGCCTGCAGCCAGGTGTCCCAGTCGATCCAGCTGGGCTCGATGCGCTCCACATCGAGCAGCTTGTGCGCTTTCAGATCCGCCACCGTCGCGCAGGCCTGCGGATGCGCCTCAAGATAGGCCGGGCTGGCCACCGGAATTAGCTCCTCAGCAAACAATTGCTCCATCTCCCAGCCGGCACGCGGCCCCGGCTCATAGGTAATGACAATGTGCACATCATCCGTGAACAGATCTTCGGTGGTGTCGGAAGTAATCACCCGGGTATTGAGCTCGCGGGCCGGGTGCGCCTGCCGGTACAGGCTCAAGACCCGGCCCAGCCAGTAGTGCGAGACGGCGGTATTGGCGGCAATGGTCACCGTATTCTGCTGCCGCGCGTCGCTCAACTCTTCCACCGCACCGGCCAGGTAGTTGAACGATGCGCTGACTTTCTGGTGTAACTGCCGCCCGGCAGCACTGAGCACCACCCGACGTCCGTGACGCTCAAAAAGCTCACACTGCAGGTAGTCTTCCAGGTACTTCATCTGCTTGCTGACCGCCGCCTGGGTGACATGCAGTTCACGGGCCGCCTGAGTGAAATTCAGCGTGCGGCCGGCGGCTTCAAACACCAGCAGACTGTAGGGGGTCGGCAGACGGTGGCGTAAACTCTTCATAACTTTAAGTTATCTAGTCTGATGAAAATTCAATGCATGTCGCAATATATCGCATCGCTATATAATTTTGTTCATTTTTTATCAGCTGCTGATTAGTGCAGTTCACCTACAGGGCCTGCGCACGTGCACCTGTGCTGCCCAGATTTCACACGGATACCGGCATTTGTCGATAACGCCCCGCTTTAAAGGGAGCAAGACCGGAGTCAGACCCGAAACCGGCCCCCTGCGGTGGCATGAGCGACAGGCGCCAGCCGAACATGATCGTTAGCGAGCCTGCCCCGCTAATTATTCGTCATGTCGTGGTATCCGAACCGATTAACCCGATAAAAAGGAGGCCGTTATTTTTAGTTTCGGTACAAAACCTCACCCCCTCTTTACAACCTGCATTCATGTTAGTTATCACATATCCGGAGGCCGGGCATGAGCTATTCCAACAGCATGCAGATTGACCTGTCCGAGAACGGCTTCTACGCCGGACTCAACCCCTTTGTCACGCTGTTCAGCAAGGCGATCATTGCACTGATCGTGGTCTATGCGGTTGTGTTTCCAGAAGCGGCCGTGACCACCCTCAGCGCCATCAACGGGCTGCTGCTGAAAACATTCAACAGCTACTACATCTACACCGCCAGCCTGTTCATGCTGTTCTGTCTCGCCCTGGCCCTGAGTCGCTTCGGCCGCATTCGCCTGGGTCGAGAAGACGAGCAGCCCGAGTTCGGCGTATTCTCCTGGTTTGCGATGATGTTCAGCGCCGGCATGGGCATCGGCTTGATGTTCTACTCCATCGGCGAGCCGCTGTATCACTTCCAGTCCAACCCGGCGCTGATGCAAAGTGCAGCCGAAGGCGGCACCGGCGCCGCCGTGCCCAGCGCCATGCGCTACAGCTTCCTTCACTGGGGCCTGCATGCCTGGGGCATCTATGTGTCGGCCGGCCTGTGCATGGCTTACTTTGCCTTCCGTAAGGGGCTGCCACTGACCATCCGTTCCACCCTGTATCCGCTGCTGGGCAACGCGCTGAACGGGCCGCTGGGGCACGCCATCGATGTGCTCGCCGTGGTGGCCACCAGCCTGGGCGTGGCCACCACCATGGGCACCGGGGTGACCCAGCTGGTGGCCGGTCTTGAATTCATCACCGGCACCGGATTGCTGATCAATACCCAGGGCGAACCGACCCTGTTGGCCCTGATCGTGACGCTGGTACTGATCATGCTGCTGTCCACCGTGTCGGCCCTGACCGGGGTCACCCGTGGCGTCAAATGGCTCAGCCAGGTGAACATCTACCTGTCCATCGGCCTGCTGGCGTTCTTCATGCTGCTGGGGTCCAGCCTGTACAGTTTGGCGCTGTTCGGTAGCAGCCTGGTGGATTACGCCACCAACCTGATGCCGATGTCCTTTGCCGTGGCCGAAACCAACACTGAGATCGGCGGCTGGCAGACCGGATGGACCATCTTCTACTGGGCCTGGTGGATCGCCTTTGCCCCCTTCGTCGGGCTGTTCCTGGCACGCATTTCCCGCGGCCGCACCATCCGCCAGTTCGTGGTCGGCTGCATGCTGGTGCCCAGCCTGATCTGCTTTGCCTGGATGACCTTCATGGGCGGGACCGGGCTGGATCTGGAGCTGAACGGGGCCGCCAACGGCGCCATCGCCCAGGCCGCCAGCGACAATATCGCCTCGGTGCTGTTCGTCACCATCGATCTGATCGATACCGGTCTGCTGGCAGAAATCGTGAAGATCGGCTCCATCGTGCTGATCGTCACCTATCTGGTGACCTCGGCCGATTCCGGGGTGCTGGTGCTGAACACCATCATGGCCGGTGGCAACAGCGAACCGCTGCGTCGTCACCGTCTGGTCTGGGGCATCATTCTGACGCTGGTGGTCGGCTCGCTGCTGATGGCCGGTGGCCTGGGGGCCATCAAGACCGCCATGATCATCGGCGCGCTGCCGTTCTCGCTGGTGATGGTGCTGATGTGTGTCTCGATGGTGAAGTCGCTGCTGCAGACCGAACCGCGCCACCATAGCGCCGTGCGGGCCGACTGACCCCGTCCGTCCCCGAAGCCTTGCCTGCCGTCAGTCGATGGCCGACAGGGCCGGGGCGTTGTCGGCGGCGACCACCCGGTTGCGGCCGCTGTCCTTGGCCCAGTACAGCGCTCTGTCGGCCCGTGCCAGCAACGCGCTGGTCGACTCGCCCGGCTGATGCATGGCCGTCCCAAAACTGGCGGTTACATGCAACCGTTGCGTGGATTCTGGCCCATCGATCGGACAGCAGCGGGTATCAAAGCGGTGGCGGATGCGCTCGGCCAGCTGCAGCAGGTCATCCGCCTGCAGGTGCTCGACCAGCACCAGAAACTCCTCACCGCCGATACGGCCGAAGGTATCCTGGCTGCGCAGCAGCTCACGCACTTCCTGGGTGTAGAAGGCCAGCACCCGATCGCCCACCGGATGGCCGTATTCATCGTTGATCTGCTTGAAGTAATCCAGGTCGATCATGATCACGCCAAAGGCCGTGCCGGTGTCGATCGACCGCTCCAGCTGCTGCAGGGTGGCACGCCGATTGAGACAGCCGGTCAGTTCATCCGTGGTAGCCTGACGTCGCAAATGATTTTCGGCCGCCAGGTGGTCTGTGTCATCACCGAAACTGATAACGGCGCCGCCGGTGTACGGCCCCTTGGGCATGGGGGTCACTGTGGCATGCACTGGCAGAATGTGGCCACCACGGGTGCGGAAGAAGTCGCGCTGGCCCTGCTGGCGCTGGCCGGTGCGCAGTGCCCGGTGTGTCGGGCATTCGTCCGGGTGCAGTACCTGGCCGTCCGGGCCGATGTGGATCATCTCGTGCAGGTTCTCACCCAGTAGCTCGGCTTCGCGCCAGCCCAGCAGGCGTTCGGCCTCGGGGTTTAGCCAGCGGGTATGACCATGGGCATCCACCATGATCAGGCCGTTACCGGCTTCATGCGTGATCAGACGCAACTGCTGTTCACTGTCGGCAATCTGCCGGTGCAACTTAAGCTGCCGTCGGCGCACCAGATGACGCGCCCCCAGCAGGGCCAGCCCCGCCAGTCCACCGGCCAGCAGGGTCCGATCGGTACGCATCTGATATTCGCGCTCCAGAGCATCACAGGTTTGACCGGGTTCGCGCAGGCCCAGCAGCCAGCGCGGTGCCTGTACCGGGCCCTCGCCGAAGCGGGTCCAGGCATACACCAGACAGTCGGTACCGGCACTCAGGTTGCCGCTGTCCGTAGCCTGCATCTGTGCCCACTGCTGCGGCAGTTCCACCGCCAGACCGGTGCGGTCGGTAAACATGAACTGCCAGTCCCGGTCCTGCCCGCCCAGCAGCCAGTGCCCCTGGTCGTTCAACAGCAGCGGAGAGAAGGGGGCCGGCAGCGCCTGCGCCAGGTTCTGCAGCAGCTCGGCCCCACGATAATTGATCACTATCAGGCCGCGCAGCTGCGCGGCCTGATACACCGGCATGACCATGCGCAGCATTGGCTTATAGGGAGTTTCAATTTGGCCCCGCTCGATGTTCAGATCCAGCGGTGACAGATAGCGGGTGCCAGCCGGCAACGCCAGGCCGGCCACGACATAGTAGCGATCGGCCTTATTCTGCAGCTGCGCCTCAGGCACGACATGACTGGTGCCGGAAGCCAGCTGATTGATACGAATGCGTTCTTGCCCCTGCGCATCCAGCAGGCGAATCTGGTCATAGGAGGGCCGCAGGCGTGCCAGTGCCAGATAACTCTGTTCCAGCAGCTCCAGCGTATCCGCGTCCTGACGACGCAGGTACCGCTGCAGCAGGGGCGAGGTCGCCAGGCGGCTGACATCGAGCTGTACCGCTGCCAGCGTGTGCTGCAGCTGCTGCTCCAGCCGGGACAGGTAATAGTCATGCTGCTGCAGACGCAGTTGTCGGGCCTGCTGCCAGGAACGCTCCAGTCCCAGTTCCGCCAACAGCAGCAACAGGGCCAACACCAGCAGACCGCTCAACCAGAACAGCACGCCCCCCCAGCGGGGCGAAAGGTCAATTTTCATGGGCATCCTGCCTGATTCGGACCCAACATTTGTTTATCATATTAATGATATGCCGAACCTTACATGACCACCATCAAGGCAGCCAGCAGAAACAGGCTTTCGATCAGCTCTATCAAGGCCCCGGCGGTATCACCGGTATAGCCCTGCAGGCGGCGCAGCATCAGCCACCGCAGCGCCCAGCCCCCCGCCGCCAGTACCAGCGGCAGCAACGGCTGTTGCCAGGCCAGCAACAGGGCCAGTGTGGCCGCCGTCAGGTGCACCGGCAGCGCCGGCGGCGAGGCCACGCCACTGGCAAGGCCGCCCGGCCGCGCGTAGGGCGTCAGCAGCAGCAAATACTGTGCGGCACAGCGTCCCGCCACGGGGGCCAGCAGCAGCGGCCAGAACGCATCCAGCGCCAGCAGCGCCTGCAGCAGGCTCCACTTGAGCAGCAGCTGCAGCATCAGCGCCAGCGCCCCGCTGGCGCCGACATGCGGGTCCTTCATGATCGCCAGCGTACGCTCACGATCCCCCAAGCCGCCCATCCAGCCATCGGCGCTGTCCGCCAGCCCGTCCAGATGTAGCCCGCCGGTCAGTGCACACCAGAGCACCAACACCAGCGCCGCCTGCACCGCAACCGCCAGTCCCGGTGTCAGCAGCACCGGCACCAGCAGCACCAGACCCAGCAACAACCCGACCAGCGGGTAGTACAGCAACGTCCGCTGCTGCGTGGGGGCATCCAGCATGCCCGGCAGGCGCACCGGAATCAGGGTCAGAAACTGCAGAGCGCCGAGAAAGGCCAGCCAGTGCGTGCGCATCAGCGTTGGTCCCGAAAGTGGTGCAGGCTGCCGTGGGTCGCCGCATAATTGAACATTTCGCTCACCGGCAGGCCGTGCAGAATGCAGTGCAGCGCCCGGATGACACCGCCGTGACAGATCAGCAGCACCCTGCCCCGGTGATGCTGCTGCAGGCTGTCGATGCAGGCCTCCAGACGGGCGAAGAAGTCCGGCAGCGCTTCGCCACCCGGCGGGCAGTGATGCCAGGGGTCCTGCCAGAAGCGCCCCAGGCCTTCCGGGTCTTGGACGTGCACGTCGGCGGCCGTCAGGCCGTCCCAGTCGCCGAAATCGTATTCGCGCAACCGCGCATCCAGCTGGACAGTGGTGGCCGCGCCGGCCCAGTGGCGGGCAAAGGCAGCACAGCGCTGCAGCGGCGATGCGTAGATGGCGTCATAGTCCTCGGGCTTCAGCCCGGCCAGCCCCTGCTGCATCTGCTGCCAGCCCTCAGCGGTCAGCGCCGCATCGGTGCGCCCCAAAAAGCAGCTGCCACGCTCAGTGATACCGTGCCGCAAGAGATCGATGGTCAGTGTTGTCATGTGCTTGACTCCGAGACCCGGGCTTCGGCAAAGGTCGCCATTTCGGCGTGCAATGCGCAGGCCATGCGCAACAGGGGCACAGCCACGGCCGCGCCGCTGCCTTCGCCCAGCCGCAGCCCCAGGTCCAGCAGCGGCGCGGACGGCAGCGCCGCACGCACCAGACGATAGCCGGGTTCGGCCGAGTGGTGTGCGAACAGCAGCCAATCGGCCACTCCCGGCTGCAGACGACAGGCCAGCAGGGCCGCCAGGGTACAGATGAAGCCGTCCACCAGCGCCGGAATCCCCAGCTGGGCACAGCTCAGGTAGGCGCCGGTCAGGGCGGCTATCTCGAAGCCGCCCAGTGACGCCAGCAGCGCCAGCGGCTCGCGCGCATCGCCGTGCCGGGCCAGCGCCTGCTCGATCACCCGACACTTGTGCGCCACGCCGTCGGCATCCAGCCCGGTGCCCGGGCCGACCAGCGCCGACACCGGCTGTTGCAGCAGGGCCGCGGCCAGCGCCGTGGCCGGCGTGGTGTTGCCGATGCCCATTTCACCGCCGATGAACAGCTCGGCCGGGGCCTGCAGCACCGCCTCGCGGCCGGTATCCAGCGCCTGCTGCAGCTGTTCTGCGGTCATCGCCGGCTGCCGCGCCAGATTGGCACTCTGCGGGGCGATGATCCGGCTGTGTACCCCCGGCAGGGGCTCCAACGCCACCACGGTGCCCAGATTCCAGACGCTCAACTCGGCATCCAGCTGGCGCGCCGCCACGCTGATGGCCGCGCCGCCACGGGCAAAGTTGCGGATCATCTCGGCGGTCACGGCCTGCGGATACGCGGAGACACCTTCAGCGGCCACTCCCTGGTCGGCGGCAAAGATGGCGATGCGCACCCGTTCCAGCCGCGGACATTCACGTCCCTGCATGCCCGCCAGCCGAATGGCCAGGGATTCCAGCGTCCCCAGTGCCCCGGCCGGTTTGGTCAGCTGCTGCTGACGCGCGCGTGCCGCCGCTTCCGCCGCCAGATCCAGCGACTTGACCGCCTGTTGCCACCCGCTCATACGCCCGGCTCCAGCGGCGGCCCCTTGATCACCAGAGGGATGCCGGCCACGGTCAGCACCACCTGATCGGCCAGCGCCGCCACGGCCTGATTGAGCCAGCCGGCTTCATCACTGAAGCGACGGCTCAGTTCGCCCATGGGGACCACGCCCATGCCGGTCTCATTGCTGACCAGCAGGATTTCGCCCCGGGCATTCTGCAGCGCGGCACAAAGCGCCTCGCGCTCGGCAGCCATATCGGCGCCCGCCAGCAGCTGATTGGTGGTCCACAGCGTCAGGCAATCGATCAGCAGGCAGTGCTCGGGCGCCTGCCGTGCCAGAAGCGTGGCCGCCAGCGCCAGGGGTTCTTCCAGGGTCTGCCAGTGTGCCGGTCGCTCGTCGCGATGGCGCTGGATACGGGCCTGCATTTCGTCATCATGGGCCTGGGCAGTGGCGATATAGGTAACCTCACGCCCGGACGCGCGCGCCAGCTGTTCCGCCAGGCGGCTTTTGCCGGAACGGGCACCGCCGAGTATCAATCGAATCACGGGAACCTCGACCTTTGAGTGTGCGGATTGGGGATCATGACCGCATTGTACCCGGATTGAATGCCCCGGTCGTGGCACCGGGGCATGTCGGGCTAGAGCGCCAGCCGCTGCTGCAGCATGGTCATGAAGGCGGGTATATCCAGCGGCTTGGTCAGGTAATCGCTGAAGCCGGCCCGACGACCGTGCTCGACATCACGCGGCATGGCATTGGCGGTCAGCGCCACCACCGGCGTGTCGGCAAAGGCCGGGTTGCGGCGGATGATCTCCAGTACCTGGTAGCCGTTCAGCCCTGGCATGTTGATATCCAGCAGGATCAGGTCCGGCAGGTGGCGCTTGGCCAGCTCCAGACCGAGTTCCGGGGTATGGGCATCCAGCAGGCGCACTCCGGGCAGCCGCGCAATCAGATTGCGCACCAGCTTGAGATTGGCCGGGTTGTCGTCGATATACAGCACCTGCTTGTGGCCCTGTTCCGGTTCGGACATGTCCCAGGCTGCGGCCTGCGCCGACGGCTCAACCGCACCGGTATCCAGCGTGTCCGACGGCAGTTCGATCCAGAAGGTGCTGCCCACGCCCGGCTGGCTGTGGACACCGATGTCGCCCTCCATCAGGTGGATCATCTTCTGCGTCAGGGTCAAACCAATCCCGGTACCCTCGATGCAGGTCTGATCCGCATCCAAACGGTTGAACGGCTGGAACAGCTGCTCCAGCCCCGCCGGCGAAATGCCCACGCCGGTATCGGCAAAGGCCAGCCGGATCCGCTCCGGCTGCGGCGCCGACAAGCTGATGTGCAGCCGTCCCTGCGGCCGGTTGTACTTCACGCCGTTCGACATCAGGTTGATGATGACCTGCTTCAGGCGAGTGCGATCGGCCCGTGCGCTGATGCCGGCCAGGTCGTCATACTGCAGGCTCACCTGAACCTTGGCAGCCAAGGGGGCGATCAGGCTGACACATTCGGCCATCAGACTGCCCAGATCCACCGGTTCCAGTGACAGCTCCATCTTGCCCGATTCGACCCGTGCCAGATCAAGTACATCGTTGATCAGATCCAGCAGGTGACGGCCGGCCTTGAGAATCTCATGCACGCTTTCCTGGTGCTCGCGCGGCAGCTGGCTGTCGAACTCCATCAGCTGGCCAAAGCCGAGAATGGCGTTCATCGGCGTGCGCAGCTCGTGGCTCATGCCGGACAGAAATTCCGACTTGGCCCGGCTGGCACGTTCAGCCTCGTTGCGGGCACCGATCAACGCCTCTTCCGTCGCCTTGGTGCGGCTGATATCGCTGTTGATACCGATCATGCGCAGCGGCGCACCGCTGTCGTCACGCTCCACCACCTGTCCCCGGCACAGCACCCACTTCCAGCTGTTGTCCCGACAGCGCAGCCGCATCTGTACCTCGTAACGGTCGGTCTTGCCTTCAAGGTAACGGGTCACCCGGGCCCGGGCCGGGCGCAGGTCATCCGGGTGGATGTTGTCCGACCAGTGGTCCATGTACGCGGCCCGATCCTCGGCACGAAAGCCCAGCATCTCCATGTACAGCGGCGAACAGCTGACCTCGCCCGAGCGCAGGTCCCAGTCCCAGACGCCATCACCGGCGCCCTCGACGGCAAAGGCAAAGCGCTCTTCGGTTTCCCGCAGCCGCGCATAGGCCTCGACGCGGTCGGTGATGTCCTGCACCGTACCGGCCATGCCGATCAGCTGCCCCTGCTCGTCCAGCACCGGCTCGCCCAGTTCATGCACATGGCGAACGCTGCCGTCCGGACGCCGAATGCGGTGAATCAGATCGTAACGCCCGACCGCCGCTGACGCCTGCTCACGGGCCAGCAGACCCTCCAGATCCTCCGTGTGCACCTGGGCACGAAAGGCCTCCAGCGACGGCGCAAAGGTGTCCGGGCTGTGCCCGAAGATGCGATACACCTCCGCCGACCAGTTCAGCGCGCCGCTGCGATAATCCACGCTCCAGTTGCCGATATGCGCCAGCTGCTGCGCCTGGCGCAGCTCCCGCTCGCTCTGCTCCAGGCGGATGCGCGCCTTCTTCTTTTCGTCGATGTCCTGGACCACCCCGATCATGCGCTGTGCCATGCCGCGTTCGTTGCGCACCACGGCCCCCCGCTCCAGCAGCCAGCGCTCGCGGCCATCCGGCAGCAGCACCCGGTGCTCGATCTCATAGGGTTCGTCCGTGGTCAGGCTGTCCCGTATCGCAGCCTCGACATGCGGCACATCCTCGGGATGTACCCGGTCGATAAAGGCCTGGTAGCTGGCGCTGATGGCCTGCCCTTCCGGATAGCCGAACAGGGTGACCACCTTTTCCGACCAGTACACCTCGTCGGTCATCAGGTTCCACTCCCAGGTGCCGATATTGGCGTACATCTGGCCACAGCGCAGGCGCTCCTTGAACCTCACCAGCTCGCGATGCACCGCCGAGCGGCGCAGCACGTTGGACAGCATGTCGGCAAACAGGTCCAGCAATCCCTGCAACTCCTGCCAGCGCGCCTGGACGGCGGGCAACACCAGCACCAGGCTCAGCGGGGCATTGCCCTCCAGCTGCACCTCGGAGGCCAGCAGACGGCACTGCTCGCCCAGGTGATGCTGCAGCCGCTCCAGGCTCAACGCCAGAGTATGGGCACTGCAGTGCTGCAGCACCTCGGTGTCGCACCCGGGTCTGATCAGGCCCGGTGGCTCATGCTGCCAGTGGGCATGACACTCAAGCCCGCTCACAGGTTCAAACCCCATCACCGCACAGCTTTGCGCCTCGAATGCCGGACCAATACAGGCCAGGGCCTGTTCGATCGCGCCCCAGATACCTTCTTCCTGCACCGCCAGCAGTACCCGGGCCTGCTCCGCCAGGCAGGCCTGCAGCCGCGACTGCTGCTCGATCCACTGCTGTGCGGCCCGCAGGTGGGTGATGTCCGTGCGGATGGACACGAACTGGTAGGGCCGGCCATCGGGGTCCATGAAGGGGGTGATGGTCGATTCCACCCAGTACAGACTGCCGTCCTTGCGCCGGTTGCACACCACCCCCTTCCAGACGTCACCGGCAAGGATCGTGCGCCACATGTCACGGAAGAACGCGGGCGGGTGCTGGTCCGATTTCACCACGCGGTGGTTCTGACCCAGCAGCTCCTCGCGGCTATAGCCGCTGATGTCGCAGAAGCGGTCATTAATGTAAATGATGTCGCCATCGGCGTCGGCAACGCTGACGATGGCGTGATGATTGAGCGCCGTAAACTGGCGCTCCCATTCATAGGCGATACGATCGCTGGTCGTGTTTACGGGGGACATCGGCGCCCTCAAGCCTCAATACGCTGGCGTGCCCAAAACTGGGCCGTCAGGCTACTGAATCCGGTTGCCACCTGGTGCAACTGGTCACTGTCGTTGGCCGTCATGGTCGCGGCGGCCAGGTTCTGTTCGGACATGTCGCGGATGGTCACCACGCTGCGGCTGATCTCTTCGGCCACATCGCTTTGCTGATCGACGGCCATGGCGATCTGCGCGCTCATGTCGTTGATCTGCTCGATCGCATGCCAGATCTGCTCCAGTGAGGTGCTGGCACTGTCGCCCTGCGCCACGCAGCGGGCCGTTTGCGCCTGACCGGCCTGCATCGCCGCCACGGCCTGGGTTGAACTGTCCAGCAGCGTGGTGATCATGCTGCGAATCTCGTCCGTCGACGCGGCCGTACGGGTCGCCAGCGAACGCACTTCGTCCGCCACCACGGCAAAACCGCGCCCGGCCTCACCGGCCCGGGCGGCTTCGATGGCGGCATTGAGGGCCAACAGGTTGGTCTGCTCAGCAATGGCATTGATCACGTCCAGGACGCCGGAGATGCGTTCACTGCTCGCGTTGACCTGTCCGATCACGGCGGCGGCCCGGCTGATCTCCTGCTCCAGTGCCTCGATGGTGGCAACCGTGTCGCTGACGATCTGCTTGCCCTGATCCACCTCGCGCTTGCCGGCTTCAGCCGCCGCTGAGGTGCTCATGGCGTTACCGGCCACATCCTGAATGCTGGCCGACATCTGGTTCACGGCGGCGGCCACCTGGTCGGTTTCGGCAAACTGCTGCTCGACACCGCTACGTGACTGCTCGACCGCCGCCCCCAGCGAGTGGCTGCTGGCCGTCATGGCATGAGTCGAGTCGGAAACACGCCCGATCAGGCCGGCGGTCTCCGCTTCCAGCGCCTTGAAGGCCAGCAGCACATCGCCCACCTCGTCGCGGCGCCCGGTATACACGTGCCGCGCCAGCGGGTCGTTCACCACCGCACGGGCACGTCCTGTCAGCAGTTTCAGCGGCTGCAGCCACCACCATTGCAGACCGGCCCCCAGCCCCAGAGCCGCCAGCAGCAGTCCCCACTGCAACGGCCCCGACGCCAGCTGCAGCCCAACCACCAGCGCCAACACCGGCAGCAGCCAACACACCAGCAGACGCAGGCTCAACGGCAGTCGATTTCTCAGTTCGGGCAACGACTTGCCGGCCTGGATGCGGGCATACAGCCGCTCGGCCCGGTCCACGGTACGCCGCTCCGGCTTTCGCCGTACCGACTGGTATTCACGCGTTGCTCCATCCTCGGTGATCGGGGTCGCATAGGCATCCACCCAGTAATGGTTGCCGTTCTTGCAGCGATTCTTGACGATGCCCATCCACGACTGCCCGGCCTTGAGCGTGTCCCACAGCTGGGCAAAGGCCTCTTCCGGCATGTCCGGGTGACGAATCATGTTGTGATTCTGGCCCAGCAGTTCCTCGCGGCTGTAGCCACTGACCTGAATAAAATCCTGGTTAATGTAGCGAATGGACCCCTTGAGGTCGGTGGTCGACAGGATATTGGCAGAGGCCGGGAAGGACTCCTCCACCTGGGTTACGGGCAGATTTTTGCGCATCTAGATCCCCCTCCGTATGCAGCAACCGGCAAACATGTGTATGGCCGGGATTATACGGCGGGGCGTTACGCGAGCAGATGTAATCTGTATCAGGACTGTATCATTTTACGAACAGCAGGTTTCAGTGCCAGTTGAAGCGCTCGCGCATGCGCACCAGACTTTCCAGCACATAGCCCTGTCCGTAGCGACTGGACAGACGAAAGGGCAAGGGCTGTAGGGCTTCGAACTTGCGCCGCAGGCGGCTGATTTTTAGATCCAGTGCCCGCCCTTCGCTGCGGCTTTCATCCCCCCAAAGGCTATCCGCCAGTTCTGCCCGACTCAACAGCGCGCCGCGGTTCTGTAGCAGCAGTCCCAGCAGGCGGCTTTCATCCGCCGTCAGGCTGACCACCTGATCTGCCACTCGAAGGATGCCGTCCCGGTAGCTGAACACCAGCTCGGGCAGGGGCTCGTGGCGGGCACTGCGGCGTCGCATGACGGCTTCGATGCGGGCCTGCAGGATCGCCTCGCGCGCCGGCTTGATGATGTAGTCGTCGGCGCCGGCATTCAATGCATCGACCTGACAGGCCTCTTCATCATGGGAGGTCAGCAGAATGCAGGCCAGTGGCGCCTCCTGCCCGGACAGCCGCTGTACCAGTTCAATGCCGCTGATGCCGGGCAGTTCCCAGTCAATCAGCAGCAGATCGAACCCGGCCTCCGGCCAGCCCTCAAGCAGGTGCTCGGCGCTGACATACAACACCGGCTGATACCCGGCCCCCTGCAGCCAATGCGCCAGTAGGCGCGCCTGTATCAGTTCATCTTCAACGACAGCAATACGGTACATCCAACATCATCCCATCTGTCTGCGTATACTTCTCACGACAAACGACGAGGGTGCGGGATTGGGCGCACAAATGCCAGTGACCAATATCAAGGGCCGGTCGGTTAGAACAGCGGCATCGGTGCTCCCCCTGTCCGCATCAGGATGACCACTTCAGGGCGGGTGCCCGGTAGTTCTGCACCGCCTGCAGCAAGGCCTGAGGGGTTGTTACCACCTGCAGCATTTCGACATGCTCCGGCTTGAGGAAGCCCTGGGTTTTCATCTGCTGCACAAAGGTCAGCAGCGCATCGTAGAAGCCATCGACGTTATACAAAACCACTGGCTTGGCATGGTGGCCCAGCTGGCCCCAGGTCCAGACCTCGAACAGCTCTTCCAGGGTGCCGATCCCGCCAGGCAGGGCGACGAAGGCATCGGCCAGCTCGGCCATCCGCGCCTTGCGCGCATGCATGTCCGGCACCACTTCCAGCGCCGTCAGCCCCGAATGCGCCAGCTCCTTCAACTGCAGGTACTCCGGGATCACGCCATGGGCACGGCCACCGGCCTCCAGCACCGCATCGGCGATGGTGCCCATCAGGCCCACATGCCCGCCGCCAAACACCAGCTCGATCTCCTGCTCGGCAAAAAACCGCCCCAGTTCGATGGCGGCCTGTTGATAGATTGGATCGGCGCCGTTGCGGGCACCGCAGAAAACGGTGATTTTCATCCAGATACTCCTCTCAGCTATCCTGTTGCGGCCAGCAATTTTCCGCCAGCAGCGCTTCCAGTGGCTGGGCCTCGGCCCAGCCTTCCTGTTCCAGCATGGGGCGCGCGTAAAACCGGTCCACCGGGCCGATACAGAGCACGGCAATCGCCTTGCTGCCCTGGGGCATCTGCAGCAGGTCGCCCAGCGCCTCGGGGTCGAACAGGGAGACCCAGCCGACGCCGACGCCTTCGGCGCGGGCGGCGAGCCAGAGATTCTGGATAGCGCAGGACACCGAGGCCAGGTCCATCTCCGGCAGGGTACGGCGGCCGAAGATGTGCTTTTCGCGCTGGTCCATCAGCGCCACCACCAGCACCTCGGCACACTTGTCCATGCCTTCCACCTTGAGGCGCAGGAACTCGGCTTCGCGTTCGCTCAGGGCATCAGCGGTGGCCTGACGCTCCTGTTCCACCAGGCCGCGAATGCGGTCGCGCAGATCGGCATCGGTGATGCGGATAAAGCGCCAGGGCTGCATCAGGCCCACGCTGGGTGCCTGATGGGCGGCCTGTAGCAGGCGCCTGAGTACCTCGGGATCCAGCGGCTCGCCACTGAAATGGCGCATGTCGCGGCGTTCGCGGATGGCCCGGTAGACGGCCTCGCGGTCGGATTCACTGAACTGCCAGGGGTTTTGACTCATAAGCATTCTCCTGTTGGCACCGGTCCGGGCACGATTCCCTGCGGCGGATCCCTGCCTACCTTAACACCCGGATCAGCGGCCGCTCACCACTGAAATCGACTTCGGCTTCAACCTGATAGACCTGACGAATCGCCTCCGGTGTCAGCACCTCCTGCGGCGTGCCCAGGGCATGCACGCGGCCGCTGTCGAGCAGCAGCAGGCGGTCGCACCAGCCGGCGGCCAGGTTCAGATCATGGATCGACAGGATAACACTGCGCGGCCCCTGCGCATGCTGGCGCAGCAACTCCAGCACCCGTTGCTGATAGTGCAGATCAAGGCTGGCCAGGGGCTCATCCGCGAGGATGATCTCGGGCTCGCCGGCCAGCACCCGCGCCAGCCAGACCCGCGCCTGTTCGCCACCGGAAAGATGATCCACGCGCGCCTCCAGCCATTCGGCCACGCCGGTCTGCCGCGCCGCCCGGTCAATCACCGCCGCGTCCTCATCACCCCAGGGCAGGCGTCCCAACGCGATCACGTCAGCGACTTTCAAGGCCCAGGCACTCTGGCAGCGCTGCGGCAACAGCGCGATGCGCCGTGCCCGCTTGAGGCCCTGCAGTCGGGCGATATCCTCACCGTCCAGAGCAATGCGGCCGCCGTAGGCCTGCAACCCGGCGAGGCACTCCAGCAGCGACGACTTGCCCGCGCCGTTGGGACCGATCACGCCGAGCAGCTCGCCCGGTTGCAGGGTCAGATTGATGCCCGCCAGACGGCTGTCCAGCTGCAGCTGTTCGATCGCGATCAGAGCCATTTCTTGCGCTCCTGCCAGACCAGCCAGATGAACAGGGGCGCGCCGATCAGCGAGGTCAGCACCCCCAGCTTGAGTTCACGCCCCGGCGGCAACCCGCGCACGACGATATCCGCCAGGCACACCAGAATCGCCCCGGCCAGGGCCGCCGGGATCAGCAGCCGATCCGGGCGGTTGCGCACCAGCGGCCGCACCAGATGGGGCACCAGCAAACCGACGAAGCCGATGGCGCCAGCCACCGCCACCGAGGCACCGACCAGCAGCGCGGCACCGAAAATGATCAGCCGACTGCCCCGGGTGTAGGACAGCCCCATGCTTTGCGCCACCTGCTCGCCCAGGCTCAGACCCAGCAGCAGCCGGCGCTGGCTCCAGATCAGTCCACCGCCGATCAGCAGCGCTGGCAGCAGAATACCGAGATGGTCCAGCCCCCGTTCGGACACCGAACCGAGCAGCCAGAACACCAGCTCCGACAACGCAAAGGGGTTGGGGGCAAAGTTGAGCACCGCCGCCAGCAGCGAACCGGTCAGGGTGGAGATCGCCAGCCCGGCCATGATCACCATCGCCTGGCGTGAAGGCCCGGCCAGCAGCAGCATCAGCGACATGGCGATTCCGGCACCGATCAGTCCGGCCAAGGCTGGTGCCGCCGCGCCCGCCGCCGGGAAGAGGCCGAAATAGAACACGCTGGCCGCGCCCAGCGCCGCGCCCTGGCTGGCCCCGGTCAGACCCGGGTCCGCCAGCGGGTTGCGCAACAGGCCCTGTAGCGCCGCACCGCTGAGGCCCAGGGCGGCCCCCACGGTCAGTGCCAAAAGCGTGCGCGGCAGGCGGATCTCGCCAATGACGATGGCCGCCGCGCTGTCGGTACCGTTGAGCCACTGCCAGAGCCCGTCGAACACGGCAATATCGGTGGAGCCCACATGCAGCGACACCAGCGCGGTCAGCAGCATCAGCAGGGTCAATGCGGGGGTCATGGTGTCCTCACGTTGGGTGAAAGAGTGTGTGACAAGGGGTGTGAAGGGCCCGCCAAGGGGGGCTGCACATGTCGCTGCCGCTGCTGGCGCAACTGGTCGATCAGCTCCCAGGTCCAGGGGCCGGGGCATTGCCAGCGCCAGTTCTCCTTGGGCAGCCAATGCTCCGGCGTCAGGCTGTGGCGCAGCGCCGGATGGTCGGCAAAGCGGGTGGCCAGCGCCTGGGCATCCGGGCTGTGCCATAAAATGGCGTCCGGCGGGTCAGTAACCACTCGCTCCAGGTCCAGCCGCTCGTAACGCACCCCGGTGAGATAATTGCGCCAGCCCGCCTGGCGGATAACCTCATCTTCAAAGGTGTTCGGGCCGGTGCCGATGCCGTTGGGCCCCAGCAGCAGCAGGCGCGGTGCATCAGCGGCCGGTGTGCGTGGCGCGGGCGCTGGATGGGCATCGTCGGGATCGCGCCCGATCAGACGCAGCACCCGGCGCTCGTAGGCTTCGATGTCGTTCAGGGTACGCGGCAAGGTTACCAGCTCCACCGGCTGCTGCAGGGTTTGCAAGCGCTTACGCAGCATCAGTGCATTGTGCTGGCCGACCAGGATCAGGTCCGGCTTGAGGCTGAACACCTGCTCCAGCGAACCGTCATGGTCCGGCCAGCCTTCCAGCGGCCAGGGCAGCGGAAACCGCCGGTGCATCGGTGACAGCGCCGCGACCTGGGCGCGGTCGGCATGCAGCGCCAGCATCCGGTCCATGCACAGATCCAGCGACACCACGCGCTGCGGCGATGACTGGGCCTTTACCGAAGGAGGCTGAGCTGACGGCGCCGATGTGGACGCGGCCAATGCAGACGGGGCCTGCACGGCCAGGGCCAAGGCCGACAGCACCAGCAGGCCGATCAGCAGCCGGATGCCAGGGCGCAGCCGGGACCTCATGCGCCCGCCTGCTCCCGCGGCAGATCCAGCAGCGCCAGCACCGCGTCCAGGTCCAGGTGCTGCTCCAGGGTATCGGCCAGGCGGTCGATGCCGTCCTCGCGCAAGCGGTGATAATCCAGCGCTTCAGCGCCTTCCAACCCGGCCCAGCGCAGCACCAGCCGGGTGACCGCCAGGGTTTCGAACAGGCCGTGCAAGTAAGTGCCTACTATCTGTTCGTCGTCCGAACAGGCGCCATCCGGCATGACGTGATGGCCGTGTTCCAGCTGCACCAGCGCGGGACAGCCGTCCGCCACCTCGGTAATCCCAGAGTGAATCTCGTAACCGCTGACCGGCACCGTCTCGCCCGCCAGCGTCAGCCGGCCGGTGACGTTGCGCAACGCCTTTTCACCTTCAAGCCGGGTACGGGTGGGCAGATAGCCCAGTCCCGCACTCTCCCCCGCCTCGCCTTCCAGCCCCAGCGGATCCGCGAGGCGCTCACCCAGCATCTGGTAGCCGCCGCAGATGCCCAGCAGCTTGCCGCCGTAGCGCAGGTGGCGCTGCAGGTAGCCTTCCCAGCCCTGCGACCTGAGCCAGGCCAGGTCCGGCCGGACCGCCTTGGAGCCGGGCAGGATCACCAGATCGGCAGGCGGCTTGGGTTGATCCGGGCCGACAAAGTGCAGCCGTACCTGCGGGTGCAGGCGCAGCGGATCGAAATCGGTATGGTTGCTGATATGCGGCAGCACCGGCACGACGATATCCAGCACCCGGTCGGCGCGCTCGATATCCGGCTCTTCGCTGATGGCGTCCTCGGCTTCCAGGTGCAGACCGTGCAGATAGGGCAGCACGCCCAGCACCGGCTTGCCGATATAGTCTTCCAGCCAGTCCAGCCCCGACTGCAGCAAGGCGATATCGCCACGGAAACGGTTGATGACGAAGCCCTTGATCCGTGCCTGCTCGGTCTCGCTGAGCAGCGCCAGGGTGCCGACCAGATGGGCGAACACCCCGCCCTTGTCGATATCGGCGATCAGGATCACCGGGCAGTCCACCCGCTCGGCAAAGCCCATGTTGGCGATATCACGGTCGCGCAGGTTGATCTCGGCGGGCGAGCCCGCTCCCTCCACCAACACCGCTTCATACTGGTCGCAGAGACGCTGGTGCGACTCGGCCACCGCCTGCCAGGCGATGGTCTTGTAGTCGTGGTAACGCTTGGCTTCCATGTTATCCACCGCTCGGCCGTGGATGATCACCTGGGCGCCGGTATCGCTGCAGGGCTTGAGCAGCACCGGATTCATATCCACATGGGGACGTAATCCACAGGCCTGGGCCTGCACCGCCTGGGCGCGACCGATCTCGCCCCCCTCGGCGGTGACGGCACTGTTCAGCGCCATGTTCTGCGGCTTGAACGGCGCCACCGCGATGCCACGGCGCTGCAGCACCCGGCACAGCCCGGCCACCAGGGTGCTCTTGCCGGCATCGGAGGTGGTGCCCTGCACCATCAGGGTTTTCTGTCGATCAGTCATGTCGAATCTCGTTGAGTACTCTTTCCAGCCGCTGCCATGCATCCTCGTCCTCGGGTAACCCGAAGCGCAGCGCCGCCGGCTGTTCAAACCGCCTGACCAGGATACCCGCCCGGGCACAGCGTTGCGCGATCCGGGCAGCCTGTTCGGTCACGACGGTCGCAAACAGCGCCGTGCTGCTGACCACGACACCCCGCTCGCCCAGCATCGCGCTCAGCAGCGTCTGCAATCGCGCCTGCTGCCGCGCCAGTCGCGCCCGCATGCTCTGCTGCCAGGCCGTATCCGCCAGCGCCTGCCGCGCCAGCCAGCGCGACGGATGGCTGATCGCCCAGGGACCTATTTGATGCGCCAGCGCAGCGCGCACCTCGGCCTCGGCACAGACCGCACCGACGCGCAGCCCGGCCAGACCGAAAAACTTGCCCAGGGAGCGCAGGATAATCAACCCGGCGGGCATGGGATCACGAATCAGGCTCTGCTCGGGGGTGGCATCGATGAAGGCTTCATCCACCAGCAGCCAGCCACCGCGCGGCGCCAGGCGCGCCTGCCAGTCCTGCAGCTGCCGCTGCGAAAACTCCTGAGCGCTGGGGTTGCAGGGATTGATCAGCACCAGCACATCCAGGCTATCCAGCCGGGCCTCGATCTGCTCGGCCTGCAACAGGCTGACCGCATGCCCCGCCTGCTGCCAGCGAAAGGCGTGCTCGGCATAGCCGGGATAGAGCACCCCGACCTCGGCCCGGCCCGAGCGGGACAGGCGCAGCGCGGGCAACGCCTGAATCGCCGCCTGGGAACCCGGCACCAGCAACAGCTCCCGGCTGCCGTAATATGCACAGGCCACGGATTGCAGGCCGTCGTCCTCTTCCGGCAGGCGATTGAACACCGTTGCCGGGATCGGCGGCACCGGCCAGCCCTCGGGGTTGATGCCGGTGGACAGATCCAGCCACTGCTCGCGCGGGATGCCGTGCTGCGCCACCGCCGCGTTCAGGCGGCCACCATGCACCGGCGCTGGGGATAAGTTTTCGGCATCCACAGGCACCCCCTGATCGATGTTATCAACAGCGGTGCCCTGTGCGCCGCTGTGCATATCTTTTCGAGGCCAGTTGTTCATAACAGCGCCCCTGCCACCGACAGCAACACAATCACGCTTATCCACAACCCCAGTGCCCGATCCACCAGGTGCAGGGCACGGGGCAGGTCACGCGGCTGCGCCTTCGCCCCGGCCCCCAGTAACGGCTTGTCGGCCCAGACACCGCGGTAACAGGTCGGCCCGCCCAGCGTCACGCCCAGGGCACCGGCCCCGGCGGCCATCACCGGCCCGGCGTTGGGGCTGTCATGCAAGGGGGCCTGGGTGCGCCAGCAGTGCAGCGCCCGGCGGGTATGACCGCAGAGCGCGTAGCTCAGCGCCGTCAGCCGGGCCGGCACCAGGCCGACCAGATCATCCAGCCGCGCGGCCGCCCAGCCGAAGCACACAAAGCGTTCGCTGCGATAGCCCCACATGGCATCCAGCGTATTGATCAGGCGAAACGCCAGCGCGCCCGGCGCACCGGCAATGCAAAACCAGAAAATGGCGCCGAAGACCGCATCACTGCCGTTCTCCAGTACCGACTCCACCGCGGTGCGCTCTACCTCCAGCTCGGCGGCATCGCGGCTGCAGATCCAGGAGGTCCGCCGCCGGGCCTCGCTCATGTCGCCTCTTAGTAGCGCCTGCAGGATCGGCTGGATATGCCGCTTCAGGCTTTCCAGCCCCAGCGCAAACCAGAGCACCAGCACGGCGATCAGCTCGCCAAACACCGGGATCCGGGTCAGCACCGTGGTCAGCAACACCGGCGGCAGCACCAGCAGCACGACCAGCAGCAGGCCTTTCAGGCGGCGCGACTCACCGCGGTTGCAGCGCGCTTCCAGCCAGTTGGCACAGCGGCCGAACCCCACCAGCGGGTGCCAGCGGGCCGGTTCGCCCAGCCAGCGGTCGATCAGCACGGCGGCGATCAGTTGCAGTGCCAGCATGGCCGCTTCAGGGCCGGAACAGCTGGGCCACAGCCGCCGGATTGGAAGGGAAATAAAGATGGATGTAGGACGCGGTCAGGCGCTTGAGCCGATACACCGGCTCCGCCGCGCGACGGCCGTTGGGGCATTCGCCACGGGCAATGGGTTCCAACGCGGTCTCGGTCACCGAGTGGTGGAAGGTGTGGCCGCGCAGCACCTCGCCATCCAGCTGCAGCCGCTGCAGTCCCAGCGCGGCAAAGCGCTGTTGCATCTGTGCCTTGGCGGGCAGCAGGCCACAGAGACGGGCCGAAGCGCCGTCCAGCGCTGTCAGCTCCTCACCCAGCCAGAGCATGCCGCCGCACTCGGCCAGGATCGGCTTGCCGGCCTGATGATGCGCTTTGATCGCGGCCATCAGCGCCGTGTTGGCCGCCAGCGCTTCCAGGTGCAGTTCCGGGTAACCACCGGGCAACCAGAGGGCATCTACCGCGGGCAGATGCGCATCCTCGAGGGGCGAGAAGAACAGCAGCTGGGCCCCCAGCTGCTCCAGCGTCCGCAAATTGGCCGGGTAGATGAACGAAAAGCCCGCATCACGGGCGATACCGATGCGTACGCCCTGCAGCAGCGGCGTGATGGCCTCGACCTCCTGGGGTTCAAAGGCGATGGCCGACGGCAGCTCGGTACCCGCGCTCTGCGCCAGCGCCCGGGCGGCGGTGTCGATGCGTTGCTCCAGATCGTCGATCTCGTCGCCCTGTACCAGCCCCAGATGGCGACTGGGCAGGCTGACCGCCTCGTCACGCGGCAGGGCACCGTACCAGTGCAGATGAGCAGGCAGGGCTTCGGCCAGCATCTGGCCATGGCCGACACTGCCGACCCGGTTGCCCAGCACGCCGCTGAACGGCAGGCCGGGGCGGAAACTGGCCAGCCCGTGCGCCAGGGCGGCAAAGGTCTGCGCCATGCCGCCGGCATCGATCACCGCCAGCACCGGAATGCCGAACAGCTCGGCCAGATCGGCGCTGGACGGGTTGCCGTCGAACAGCCCCATGACGCCTTCGATCAGGATCAGGTCGGCGTCACCGGCGGCCTGCCACAGCTGCTGCTTGCACAGCTGCGGCGAACCCATGAACAGATCCAGCTGCTCCACGTCACAACCGGCGGCCTGGCTCAGGATCATCGGATCAAGGAAGTCGGGGCCGGTCTTGAACACGCGGACCCGGCGACCCTGATCACGGTGCAGCCGCGCCAGCGCCGCCGTCACCGTGGTCTTGCCCTGGCCCGAGGCCGGGGCGGAAATCAACAGCGCCGGGCAGTGGCGGGTCGCGGACGCTGTCGACAGGGTATTGTTCACAGTTCCACGCCCTTTTGCGCGCGGATGCCATCCTTGAAGGCGTGCTTGACCACCTGCATCTCGGTCACCGTGTCGGCGGCCTCGATCAGCGCCTGGGGCGCACCACGGCCGGTCACGACGACGTGCTGCATCGCGGGACGGTCGCGCAGCGCCGCCAGCAGCTCGTCCAGATCAACATACTGGTACTTGAGCGCAATATTGAGCTCGTCCAGCACCACCAGCGACACCTCGGGGTCGGCCAGCAGCGCTTTTGCCTGCTCCCAGGCGGCCGCCGCGGCCTTGAGGTCGCGCTCACGGTCCTGGGTTTCCCAGGTGAAACCCTCGCCCATGACGTGATAGCGCACCTCGGGGAAGCGGCGGAAAAAGGCCTCTTCTCCGGTGCTGAAGCTGCCCTTGATGAACTGCACCACGCCCACCTGCATGCCGTGGCCCAGCGCCCGCGCCAGCATGCCGAAGGCGGAGCTGCTTTTGCCCTTGCCGTTGCCGGTCAGCACCAGCAGCACGCCCTGATCGCGGTCGGCGCGGGCAATCGCCTGATCGACCACTTCCTTCTTGCGTTCCATGCGCGCCTTGTGGCGCGCGTCGCGACTGTCGTTGCGGGCCTGATCATCACTCATGTGCGGGTCAACTCCTGATAGGTTTTGTACTGACGGGACAGGGTATACAGCATGGCCGCCAGGCCGGTATAGCCCAGCAAAGCCGGCAGTTTACCCGGGAAGTACTGCTCGATGCGCCCCCAAAGGCCGGCCAGGCTGGTGGTCTCGAAGTTGCCCGAGAAGAAATAGTAGCCGCCGCTGGAGAACAGGTTGCTGACAAACGCACCGACCAGCAGTGTCAGCAGCAGCGGCGCCAGCGTGGACAGGCGATCCTGATGCAGGCGCGCGTAGGTACGACCGGCATACCAGAGCGTGGCGTAGGCCGGCACCAGCAGCGCGTAGGCCGGGGTGATGCAGTGTGCAGCGGCGGCGCTCCAGCCGTAGTAGCTCACATCCAGCAGTACCGCTTCCAGAAACAGCAGCGGAAAACTCCACAGCGGACGCAGGAACACACCGGCCAGGAAAAACACCGCCCAGGACGCGCTGGGCAGGTGTTCAACCGAGGCAAAGTGATGTCCCCGCGTCAGCGCCAGCAGCAGAATCAGGCCGAGGCCGCTTATCAGCTGGGCGCGTGACGACAGGTTGATCATGATCGTTATCCTTTATCTTGGCAGGCGGTTAAGGCGCGTAATGCAACGACAGCCAGTAGGTGCGGTCCGGCTGGTTGTAGCCGCGCGCCGTCTGGTAGTCCTCGTCGAGCAGGTTTTCGACCTTGGCTTTCAGCGACCAGTCGTTGCCCAGCGCATAGCTGCCGCGCAGATCGACGGTGGTGTAGCCGGACAGGCGCTCGCGGCCGTCGTTGCGCTTGCCGACCGCCTGCAGGCTGCCGCCCAGGGCGTAGGCACCGAAGTCACGGTCGGCCGAGAGGTTGAACACCTTGCGGGCACGACGGTTGAGCAGCTCGTCGGTGTTGCGATCCTTGGGGTCCATCAGGTCGAGGCTGGTGCTCAGATCCCAGTCGGCCAGACGCGTGGCCGCCGCCAGTTCCAGGCCACGGATACGGGCGGCGTCAACATTCATCGGCGTCCAGTTGCCGCTGGCATTCGGTGCCCAGGCGATCAGGTTGTCGATGTCGTTCTGGTACAGGTTGGCGGACCACTGCACGCCCGCATGATCACCGGACAGGCCCAGCTCAAAGGCGTCGGATTCTTCCGGCTCCAGATCCGGGTTGCCGGAGCCCGGCCAGTACAGGTCGTTGAAGGTCGGCGCATTGAAGGCGGTACCGTAGCTGGCGGTCAGACGGAAATTGCGCGGCAGTTCCACGCCCCAGGCAACCGAGCCGGTGGTTTCGACGCCAAACTGCTCGTTGTCGTCACGGCGCAGGCTGAACGCCAGGTCGTGTTGCCCCAGAAACAGCTGATACAGGCCGAACACGCCGACGTTGTCGCGCTCGTTCATGCTGTAGGCCTGGCTGCTGATGACCTCGTCGTTCTGGTAGTCGACACCCCAGGTCAGCTGGCTGCGGGCAAAGGTATGTTCGCTCTGCAGGCTGGCCAGGTCACGCTGAGTCTCGATGTGGCTCTGATAGGCGCCGTCGCCGTACTCGGTGGCCTTGTCACGGCTCTGGCCCATTTTCAGGTTCAGGTTCCAGCTGTCGGTCGGCTTGAGGTTCAGCGCCGCCCCCAGGGTCTGCAGGCGGGCTTCGTTGCTGTAGTCGTCGAAGGCATTGCCGCCGTCGTATTCATTGTCGCCCCGGTTCTGCGACCAGTTCAGCTGCGCTTCCACCCGGTCGCTGAAACGGTAGCCGCCGCTGAGGGCGTAGGAGCGGTTGTCGTAGCCGTCATCATCCGGGTGATAGCCATAGGCATCCGGGGTCTTGGCATTGAAGCCGTCGGTGCGGTAGTCGCTGATGTCGATGTTGTACCAGCCCTGGCCATTGCCGCCGGACGCGCCCAGAGTGATTTCACGGGCATCGTCGCTGCCGGCGCCCAGGCTGAAGCGCGGCGCAAAACCGTCCATGCCCTTGCGGGTGAAAATCTGGATCACGCCGCCGATCGCCTCGGAGCCGTACAGCGACGAGCGCGGGCCACGTACCACCTCGATGCGCTCGATCTGATCCAGCGCCAGGTGTTCGAATGACATGCTGCCCAGCGTAGCGGAGCCGGCCTTGATGCCGTCGATCAACACCAGGACATGCTTGGAGGTGGTGCCGCGCAGGGACAGGGACGTGGATTTGCCGCGGCCGCCGTTGTTGACCACCGTCACGCCCGGCGTCTGCGCCAGCAGTTCGGTGACGGTTTGCGCCTGCTTGCGTTCGATCTCTTCACGTTCGATCACGGTCACGGCCGCCAGCGCCTGGTCGGCGGTCTGCGCGGTACGGGTCGCGGTCACCAGCAGGGTATCGGGGTTGGTCTGGGCCTGAGCGGCCATCACGGAGCTGCCCAGCAGCAGTGCGGCCGGGATAGAAAACTGTTTCATAACGTGTCTGTAGAATTCCTGTGCGCGCCCACCCGCACGCAGTTGGGGGTAAACGGCCGGGGGAGCAACAACACACGGACAGACACTGGCCCTGGAGGATGGCCCTGTCAGTGCTGATCGCCCACCGCGATGCCGACTGCTTGCTTCGGGCCGGTCTCCGGGCTCAGGCGGCAGGCTGTTCAGCCAGGAGGAACGACACCTTCCCATATCCGCGGATACAGTGGCCTTTCGTCGTCGCCTCACGCCTCTACCGTTGCGGGGGCAGCGTCGGCATTGCATCGATTCGTTGGCATCGACACGCACCGACTTCCCGATTAAGTCCTGAACAGCTGTTCAGCACACCGGAAGCAGGCGCGGATAATAGGCAGTCACAGGGATGAGGTCAAACAGAGACTGTTCATGTCAACTTGACCGACGCTGATAAAAAAATGCCACCCTCCCGGGGAGAGGGGAGGATGGCGCCAATCACCTTGGGCCTACCTGGCAAGAACAGCCTGTCAGACCTGCTTGCCGTGCCGTTTAGTGAGTCAGACCTGTCAATGAACGGGATTAACTGTAAAGCGAATCATTCTTATTTGCAACAGCGTGCTGCGATTTTTTCTCGACGTGCATGCCCATGCCGCAACCACTACACTGGGAACGATTAAACATGCATACGCTCAGGCACATCGACCGCCTGCCAAGGGGGACCCGGATGAAACACGATCAGGCACTGGTGCAGCAGCTGAACAGGGTGCTGACCCTGGAACTCACCTCCATCAACCAGTATTTCCTGCACGCCCGCATCTTCAAGAACTGGGGACTGGAAAAGCTCAATCACAAGGCCTACAAGAAATCGATCCTGGACATGAAACAGGCCGACCGGCTGATCGAGCGCATCCTGTTTCTGGAAGGCCTGCCCAACCTGCAACAGCTCGACCGCCTGCGCATCGGTGAAGATACCGAAGAGATGCTGCAGGGTGACATGAGCCTGGAATTGGAACAGCTCAGCCTGCTGCGTGATGTCATTGCCCAGTGCGAAGCCGGCCAGGACTATGTCAGCCGCGCCCTGCTGGTGGACATTCTGGAACAGGAAGAGGCACACCTGGACTGGATCGAAACCCAACAGCACCTGATTCAGGAAATCGGCATCCAGCACTACCTGCAGTCAGCCATCGAAGAGGATTGAACCATGCACGGCAACCCGAAAGTCATCGACGCCCTCAACAAGCTGCTGGCCGGTGAGCTGGCCGCCATGGACCAGTACTTCATCCACGCCGAGATGTACGCCGACTGGGGTCTGAACAAGCTGCATGAGCGCATCGCCCACGAATTTGACGATGAAAAGGCGCATGCCAAGCTGATGATCGAGCGCATTCTGTTTCTCGGCGGCACCCCGGACATGACCCAACGCGATCCCATTCATGTGGGCAAGGACGTACCGGACATGCTGCAGAACGATCTCAACACCGAGTACCAGGTGGCGCACAATCTCAAGCAGGTGATCGCCCTGTGTGAACAGGAGCAGGATTACCAGACCCGCGCCATGCTGCGCCAGCAGCTGGAAGACACCGAGGAAGATCATGCCTACTGGCTGGAAAAGCAGCTGGGGCTGATCAACCGTGTGGGATTGCAAAACTATCTGCAGTCGCAGATGTAATCCGTTCGTCGCCCGGGGCGGGTATCCGCCCACCGGCTCCGGGGTCAGACGAGATAGTCGCTGAACACCAGGTCGCGGGTGTCGCTCAAGCGCAGGGCGATGAGGACACGCTGATACCGACCGCCCAGCACGGCCGCCAGGTGCGCTTCAAAGGCCGCCTCTGCATCAGACACCGCCCGGTATTCGAGCCCTCGTGCCGTTGCCAGGACATGCCAGTGGCGGGCCTCGTCCGCCGCGACACCGGCATCGACCATCAGCGTGCGCATCTCCCCGCTTACCTCTCCGGCCTCATCCAGCCGCTGCTGCAACGCCGCCGGTGACAGGCGACAAAAGGCAAAGTGATGCTCCAGACGCGAATACTGCAACACCTGCCGCTGCATCACCGCCATGCCGCCCAGCATTTCCAGCTGATCGATCAGGTTATCGGCGGTCAACGGCTCCGGGGTCAGTGACAACATATGCCCTCCTCCTCAAGTCATCACCACAGTATACCAGCCCGAGCTGACGCGCTGCGTCGCCGCCGCTACACTGTGGCCAGTGATTGAATACCCTTGGATGACACATGAACAAGCGCCTGATTATCTTTACCGGAGCCGGCATCTCGGCCGAGTCCGGTGTCCCCACCTTTCGTACCGGGCCGGACGGCCTCTGGCACAACCATCGCATCGAGGATGTGTGCAACATCGACACCTTCGAGCAGAACTACGACCTGGTGCATGAGTTTTACAATGCCCGCCGCACAGCGCTGCAGGGGGTGGAGCCCAACGCCGCGCACCGCGCCATTGCCCGGCTGCAGCGGCACCACGGCGAGCGTGTGCGGCTGATGACCACCAACGTGGATGATCTGCACGAGCGTGCCGGCAGTCCGGCGGTGGAGCACATCCACGGCAACCTACTGGAGCTGGTCAACCTGGCCGAGGACCGCATCGAGCCCATCGGCTACGACGCCTTCGACCACGCCGCCCACCCGCCCCATTTCAAACCCAACGTGGTGTTCTTCGGCGAGGTGGCGCCGGTGTATCAGGATCTGTTCGAGCTGATGAACTCGCTCAGCCGCCATGATCTGGTGCTGGTGATCGGCAGCAGCGAATCGGTGGTGCAGTTCTGCCTGCAGGCCTATCAGGGCAGCGAAGGTGAAGCCAGGATCCTCTACGTGGACCCCTCCGATACCTGCCCCTATGAGCGCCTGCTGGGCCGCGGCCTCAAACCCTACACCGAGCACGTCCGCATGGGCGCGGTGGAGGCGCTGAGCGCGGGCTCGCCGGTACTGGCATGGATCGAGGAGTGGCTGGGCTGAATCACCGCCCCGGCTGAACGCTTAGCCGAACTGATACCCCGACAGAGTAATGCCGTTGATCCGCTCCCGGTAGGTCTGGCGTCCGCGATCCTGCCCGGCCGCGCCGGCAGCCACCATCAATGGCAGCAGGTGCTCCTCGGCGCGGGGCGGATGGCACAGGCGCGCATGAGGGGCCTGTTCCCACGTCTTCAGCGCCACCCGGCACTGTTCCGGCTCGGCGCCCACCGCTGCATTGAGCCAGTTGTCAAAGTCTTCGGCGATCGGGACAAAGCGCGGATCACCCCCGGCCCGCATGTTGTGAAAGCTCATGCCGCTGCCGATGATCAGCACGCCCTGCTCGCGCAGCGCCGCCAGCGCTGCACCGGCCTGCAGATGGGCAGCCGGGTCCAGATCCCGGCGCAGCGACATCTGCACCACCGGAATCTCGGCGTCGGGGAACATCAGCATCAGCGGAATGAAGGTACCGTGGTCGAAACCGCGTTCGGCATCCGCCACCGCGTCCAGCCCCGCGGCCTGCAGCCGCTCCACCACCTGTTGCGCCAGCACCGGCTCGCCCGGTGCGGGGTAGCTCAGCTCATAGGTATGGGCCGGGAAACCGTAGTAGTCGAACACCAGCTCCGGCTGCGCCGCCGTGGACACGCGAAAGGCCGCATCCTGCCAGTGCGAAGTCACCACCAGCAGGGCCCTGGGGCGCTCGGGCAGGGTCGCGGCAATGCCGCGCAGATAGGCCTCCATGGCATCCCAAGTTCCAGCCGGTGGCCAGTCCATAAAGAAGCAGGGGCCAGCGCCGTGGGGAATGAACAGCGTGGGTTGAGTGGCAGGCATCAGCGGTCTCCGGTGCAATCAGTCGTGAACGTTCAACCATGTTCATACAGCCCGTGCCCGGCTTCAATCCTGCCGGGACGATCCTTTTGATCAGAAATTCTGCTATGTGCCCGGGCCGCTGCTCCGTTTCGCCGCCAGTGCGTATCCGTTGCTATGCTAAAACCTTCCGCCTGATTCAAGGAGATACCCCATGCGCACCCTTTTGCTTGGTCTGATGCTGCTGACCCTGAGTGCCTGTACCAGCCTGCCCGACCGGGTGGAGCCGGTGCAGAACTTCGAACTCGACCGCTACCTGGGCACCTGGTACGAGATTGCCCGGCTGGACCACGCCTTCGAGCGTGGCCTGAGCCAGGTCCAGGCGCAGTACAGCCTGAGAGAGGATGGCGGGGTGAAGGTGATCAACCGGGGCTACGACGCCGCCAAGGGCGAATGGCGCGAGGCTGAGGGCAAGGCGTATTTCGTTGAGGAGAGTGATACCGGTTACCTGAAGGTGTCCTTCTTCGGTCCCTTCTACGGCGCCTACGTGGTCATGGCGCTGGACCACGAGGACTACCAGTACTCACTGGTCAGCGGCCCGGACCGAGACTACCTGTGGATCCTGTCCCGCACACCTGAACTGGAACAGGAAACGCTGGATACACTGATTGCCCAGGCCCGTGACGCCGGGTATCCGGTGGATGAGCTGATTTTTATGGAACACTGAACACTCAGTCAGGGCGTCCACCTGGACGGTGGACGCGCCCAGCGGCTCCAATTGCTCCCTGCTAACCAAACGTCTGCAACCCGCCCATCAACTGCTCTGCGTCAATCTGCCACACCTGTCTCCCGGTTACTTTAGGCTACAATTAATTAAAAATTTCTAATATAGGCACCGGAGACGCCCCATGTCGCATTTCCCTGATTCCGTCAGCCTGTCACGCCGCCGTCTGCTCAAGCTGGGTGCCGGTGCCGGCATGTTGTCGGCGCTGCCCGTAAGCCGGGCACTGGCTCGTCAATCCACCAACGCCCGCATTCTGATCATCGGCGGTGGCGCGGCCGGTCTGGCCATTGCCAGTCGGTTGCAGCATTCACTGCAGGGGGCGCGTATTACTCTGGCAGGCCAGCGTCCGCGGCATCTATATCAGCCGGGCCTGACGTTGGTGGCGTCCGGATTGTGGTCGATGGATCAGGTGATCACACCCACATCCGACTGGATCCCGTCCGATGTCCGCTGGATCGAAGCAGATGCCACCGCGTTCGACCCGGATAACCGCAAGGTCAGTCTCAGCGATGGCAGCACCCAGGAGTACGACCTGCTGGTGATCGCCACCGGCTGTCAGCTCAACTATCAGGAGATCGACGGCATGACGCCGGAGCTGATCGGCCGACAGGGGATTGGCAGCGTCTACGCCGGACCGGAAGCCGCACGTGCCACCAACACCGCCATCGAAGCGCTGATCGCCAAGGGTGAAGGACGAGCCCTGTTTACCCTGCCGCACACGCCGCTCAAGTGCGCCGGTGCCCCGCTGAAGATGACCTTCACTACCCTGAGCCGTCTGGAAAACAGCAGGCAGCGCGATCGCTTCCAGGTGGACTTCTTCACACCGTTCAAGAACAAGGTGTTCTCGGTGCCGGTCTACAACGACTTTGTGCTCAAGCGTTGGCAGGAACAGCAGGTCGGCCTGCAAGACGAACGCCGCCTGGTGGGTATCGATGCCGAAGCGCGCACCGCGCTGTTCAGCCACGCCAGCGGTGAAACCGAACGCGAAGACTATGACTTTATCCATGTGGTACCGCCCATGAGCGCGCCGGATGTGGTGCGCCACAGCGAGCTGGCCTGGCAGGAAGGCGGCATGGCGCAGCAGTGGCTGGAGGTCGATCAGTACAGCCTGCAACATCGCCGTTACCCCGAGGTGTTCGGCATCGGCGATGTGATCGGCACGCCCTTCGGCAAAACCGCCGCCAGCGTGAAAAAGCAGGCGCCGGTGCTGGAGGAGAACATCCTCGCCTACCTGGCCGGACAGCCGCTGCAGGCGCGCTACAACGGCTATACCTCCTGCCCGTTGATCACCAGCATCGGCCGCGCCGTGCTGGCCGAGTTCGGCTATGAAGGCAAGCTCATGCCCTCCTTCCCGTTCATCAGCCCCACGGAAGAGTCATGGGCGGTGTGGGTGATGAAGGAAAAAATGCTGCAACCGGCGTACTACGCCATGCTCAACGGCCGGGTATAAGGAGACCGACTCATGTCCATCGAACAGATTCTTGTCGTCATGTTCTATACCCTCAAGCCCTACCTGATGCTGATCATCATGGCCCTGATCCTGCTGGCGGCAGCCTGGATGATCGGCCGGGGCCGCCGGGGCGAACGCTCCTCTCTGCTCCTGCCACTGAGCCTGATCGCCGGTATCGCTGCCGCCCTGGCCGCTCCCGTACTCACCGGTTCGCAACTGGCCTATGTCGTCACGACCACCGACTGGACCGCACTGGCCGGTATCGGCATCGGCGTGGCACTTTATGTCTGGCTGCTGCTGGCCCCGGTCTGGCGCAGTCGCTAAAACACTACTTCCAAGGCCCCTCATCAACGGGGCCTTCTCGCTGTCAAAGCAGCGGGCAATGCGCCAGAATTAGGCCACGCCCCCTGCTTGACGGATTGTTTCGATGCTCGACCGCCACCACCTGATGATTCTGCGCGCCGTGAACCAGCAAGGTTCACTGACCGCCGCCGCCGATACCCTCTGCCTCACCCAGTCCGCCCTGAGCCACTCCATCCGCAAACTGGAGCAGCAACTGGGCACCCCGGTATGGCAAAAGGAAGGTCGCCGTCTGCGCCTGACGCAGGCCGGCGAGTACCTGCTGCGCCTGGCCGAACGGCTGCTGCCCCAATTTGAGCATGCCGAGGCCCTGATGCAGCAGTTTGCCAGCGGTCAGCGCGGTACCCTGCGCATCGGTATGGAGTGCCACCCCTGCTATCAGTGGCTTCTGAAGGTAGTGAACCCTTACTTGCAGCAGTGGCCAGATGTGGACGTGGACGTGCGCCAGAAGTTCCAGTTCGGCGGCATGGGCGCGCTCTACGGCCACGAGATCGACCTGTTGGTCACCCCGGACCCTCTGCTGCGCAGCGGTCTGATCTTTGAGCCGGTGTTCGACTATGAACAGGTGCTGGTGGTCGGCCCCGAACACCCCCTGCAGGGCCAGCTGCAGGTCGAGCCGGATCAACTCAGCCAGGACACCCTGATCACCTATCCGGTGGAACCGGACCGGCTGGATATCTTCAACCGCTTCCTCACCCCCGCCGGCTGCAGCCCGCGTCGTCACAAGCAGATCGAGACCACCGACATCATGCTGCAGATGGTGGCCGCGGGCCGAGGTGTCGCGGCATTGCCGGGCTGGCTGGTCAGTGAGTACCAACAACGCTTGCCGCTGCACCCGTTGCGACTCGGCCCCAAGGGGGTCGATAAACAGATTTTTCTCGGCCTGCGTAAAGACGATATCAACACGGATTACCTGCACGCCTTTGTCGAGCTGGCCCGTACCCACAACACCCTGACACCGCGACCGGATCACCATGCTGCCGACTGACCCCGCCCACGCCTTGCACGCCTTCATCCACCAACACCCGCGCCTGCTGGTGCTGACCGGCGCCGGTATCAGCACCGATTCGGGTATCCCCGACTACCGCGATGCCAATGGTGACTGGAAACGCAAGCAGCCGGTGCAGCACCCCGACTTCATGCGCTGCGAACATACCCGCAAGCGTTACTGGGGGCGCAGCCTGGTGGGCTGGCCGGTGATGCGCGACGCCCGTCCCAACCCGGCCCACGCAGCCCTGGCCCGGCTGGAAGCACAGGGCCACATCGACCTGCTGGTGACACAAAACGTGGATGGCCTGCACCAGCGTGCGGGCAACACCCGCGTCATCGACCTGCACGGCCGCTCCGACCGCGTCATCTGCATGCACTGCGACTTTTACTGCAGCCGCGATGAAGTACATCAGCGCAGCGCCGAACTAAACCCCGACTTCACCCGTTATCGCGCCACCACCGCCCCGGACGGCGACGCCGACCTGGAAGTGGACTTCAGCAGCTTTCACATCCCCGACTGCCCCCACTGTGGTGGCATCCTGAAACCGGATGTCGTCTTCTTTGGCGATAACGTCCCCAAACAGCGGGTACTGAATGCCCTCGATGCCCTGCAACAGGCCGACGGCCTGCTGGTGATCGGCTCGTCATTAATGGTGTATTCGGGCTTTCGCTTCTGCCGCCGCGCCCACGAATGGCACAAGCCCATCGCCGCCCTGACCCTGGGCAAGACCCGCGCCGACGAGCTGCTGAGCCTCAAGCTCGACGCTCCCATCGGCCCGGTCCTCACCGACACGCTCACGCAGCTGGCACGCTGAACGGGTTTCAGCGCCGTTGCGGACAGCACACCTGATCGCCGTAGTAGTTGTTGCTGTAGTTGCACTGCGGGCAGTCGGCAGCGGCGGTCTGTACCGGACGGGAAGCGGCGGCTGAATCGACGATATAACGGGCAACATGTGTCATGATGAATCTTCCTTACTATCTGTCCTGTTAACGATGGAATCAGCTTAACCAGCACAGATTGTTTGTTGAAATTTATCTTTTAACTCAATCTGATTGATTTAAACAATCAAGGCCGACACGGAATCCGTCCGCCGCACTTGAAAAGGAGCCTTCACATGCACCCGCCCCTGCCCTTCATTGACCAACTGCTGCTCCAGCTGGAACAGCAGGAAGGCCGCATTGCCCACATGTACCGCGATACCCGTGGTTTTATCACCATTGGCGTCGGCCACCTGCTGACCAGCGAACACGACGCCCTGGCACTGCCCCTTGTCCACCGCGACAGCGGCCTGCCTGCCAGCGCCGACACCATCCGTGCGGAGTACCGCAAGCTCGCCACCCGCCCCTACGGCCAACGCTACGGCGCCTCCAGTTTTGCCGCCCACACCCGCCTCGACCTGCCCGACCCCGAGATCGACAACCTGACCCAACGCCATATCGCCGGCTTTCATCAGGAACTGGGCGGCCTCTATGGCCGTGCCCATTTCAGCGCCATGCCGGAGCGTGTTCAGCTGGCCCTGTTCGACATGATTTTCAACCTGGGCCTGCCCAAGCTGCAACATGGCTTTCCCCGCTTCAACCGACACATTCGCAACGGCGACTGGCCCGCCGCCGCCCGCGAAAGCCACCGCCGCGGCATCAGCGAAGCCCGTAATCAGCATGTACAGGATTTGCTCAGTGGATAAATTAATCACAGGAATTCACACAGGTAGCCACATGGATACCCACAACTCTAAACCTGTGCATAAAAGATATAAACAGCATCAGCGCCTGACGTTATTCAGGGGATCGAACAATAAGTAACCAGTTTTTAAAGCCCCAGCCTGCAAGGGCCCCAAGCATACCTATGGACGAGTTGCCCGAAGCTTTTCCACAGAAGTATTCAAGGGTTCTGGGGATAGTTTTTCACAGGCTGGGGATCTATAAAAAATTCAACTTGGCGACAATATAAAAGATATGCACAGCTCTGGCTAAAATTGCAGCTGTGCATAACTACCGTACCGCATGACAGATCCCGCCCCAACCGCTAGAGTCACACCCATAGCATAAGGACGCATGCCCATGAGCCAGCCCATACCTCGCACACCCTGGACCGCCGAAGACGTAAAACTGGCATTTCATCTGTACTGCCAACTCCCCTTCGGTCGCCTGCACCGGAACAACCCGGACATCATTGCACTGGCCCAACTGATGGGGCGCAGCGCCAACTCCGTCGCCATGAAACTATGCAATCTGGCCAGCCTCGACCCGGCCATTACCGCCTCAGGCCGGACCGGCTTAAGTGGCGCCTCCAAGCTGGATCGCGCAATTTGGGATGAATTTCATGCCGACTGGGAAGGACTGGTGCTGGAAAGCGAACGCATCCGCGCCACGCTGGGCGGCCAGCCACCGGTACCACCCACAACCCAGCCAGCGGAAGGGGATTTCAGCGGCAATACTCGTAGCCAGGTGGTACAGCAACGGATCAAACAAGCCTTTTTCCGCCGCGCCGTTTTATCGAGTTATCAACAGCGCTGCTGCATCACCGGTCTAGCCGAACCCAAACTGCTGATCGCCAGCCACATCGTTCCCTGGAGCCAAGACACAGCCAACCGTCTCAATCCCAGCAATGGTCTCTGCCTTTCAGCACTCCACGACCGCGCCTTTGATCAGGGCCTGATCACTCTGGATGAAGACTGGCGCGTGGTGCTATCACAACCGCTGAAACAGCCTTCGGAAGCGATGCAGCACCTTTTTCAAAATGTGGAAGGCCGCCCAATAGAATTGCCGGAAAAGTTCCGCCCCGATCCACTACTGATGCAACGACACAGGGAAAAGGTGTTTTTGGGCTAGGTGTGTTGATTGAATATGGTGGGGCACGAAAAGCGGCTTTGGGCCAATCTCCGCCCTAGTCACTCACTTCCCAACAGGCCGATCCAACTGCCACACCACACTCATCGGCTTGCTGTTTTCATGACACACATACTTCACCTCACCGTAAAATAGAAACGGCGCCGCTTTGCCGTTACTCAATTTATGCTCGCGCACAAATAGGTAAACGCGGCTGCCAAGCTGTTGGTGTTGAATGATTTCACGGCCGCGTTTGCTGTCGGGGCTGGTACTGTTTTGTGATTGCCAATGGAAATGTTCGGCATCCATGAAATAGTCATGGTACTGCTGGTTACTGGCTTTACCCTGTTTATTCAGGGTCACCAGCAAAATCTGCACATGTGGATCTTTTAATACCACATGGCCGGATTGCCAGTTCCCAGGATTGAACGTAGCGCCAAACAACGGCGGAATCTCTTCACGCATGAAATGCTGACCCACCATCAGCGCCAGCGGATCCACTTTTCCCTTAAACCGCGCAAACGTCACCATGCTCTCGTCAGCGATCAGGTCTTCGTAATCCGGGTTGTTGGCCCTCAGTGTGTAGCTGCCATCTTTGTTTTTTAGCACCCTACGCAGCAAATACTGGTTATCACCGGCGGCGTCCTGGCGTTCGATCGCCATGGTTTGGCCACTGATGCTGCCGGCGCTATTGGGTGTGACCTGTTCCAGCAGCAGGTAGTCGCCATCGTGAATCGGGGTTTTGCCGCCGTTCATCGAGTTGCCGGAAGCACGGGCGATAAAGTGACGCTCAGGGGATAGCTGGCCAAAGCCAGCGGGTGCCGGCAATTGTTCTTCCACATCGGCGTGGCCGGTTTTGAAGTGGCCACAAGCAATTTTGATATTGGGAAAGAACGGCAGCAGGGTAACCGCTTCGGTTGCCGCGATTGGCGGGATAGCGTGCACTGCAGGTTGTTGGCCAGACAGTTTGCTCTGTGCGTAATGATCCAGTCGCCACGCCAGTATCTCGTCAGTCATGGCATTGAAGCTGGGCAGGTCAGCGGCAATAGGCATGTGCCGGTAGTGGAAATTCAGGTCGTCTTGGGCAAACCACTTGATGTTCGAGCCCTGTTCCGGGGTACACCAGTGATGAATCGGCATTTTGCGCCAGTGGCTCAGCCATTGATTGTCACTGACCTGATCCAACGGCTGCAGACTCTGTGGCAAATCAGCCTGCCAGTGCGGATGTTGCATGAACCAGTCTTTGGCCCAGCGGGAAAGCTGCTGCAACGTGACGGAACGGCTGATCGCCTGTTGCTCCAGCAGGGTCTGCAGCAGCACCAGCTTGTAGGATTTGGAGGTTTTGGTGAGGCTCAGGTCACGGAACCACTGGGCATGTTGTTCCAGTACCCGCAGTTCATCGGCACTCGCATCGCCCTGCTCGTCAACAAACTCCCACCAGCAGCCGTAGTTGCGGCGCAGTTTGTTCAGGTTGGCGCCGCTGTGCCAGAACTCGGTCAGCGTAGGTCGGCGTTTGAGGCTTTGTTTCAGCTTGGCGTACTGGGCATCCAGCTGATCCCCCACCAGGCTATCCAGAAAGTCGATAAAGCCCAGGTCGTAGTTGACATAGCAACCCTCCGGCAGCAGGTCGTCAGGCTGCTTGGCGGTGGCGATCAATTGTTGGCGTGTGGGCTTGTGCTCAAAGGCCGCGCCAAACAGCATCTCGGGACGATTCAGGAAGCTGTGATGGTTGCCGACAAAATCCAGCACCACCAATCGTTCCTTGTCGGGACTCAGGCGCAGGCCGCGGCCCAATTGCTGCAGGAACAGAATTTTCGATTCGGTGGGGCGCAGCATCATCACGGTATCGATGTGTGGCAGGTCAACGCCTTCATTGAACAGGTCGACCGAGAACAGGATCTGCACCTGGCCTTGTTCCAGCTGCTCCAGTGCTTCGGAGCGAGTCAGGTCAGATTCGGTGTGAATACTGGCAGCCCGGACACCGGCCTTGATGAAGGCGGTTGCCATATAATCGGCGTGCTTACGGGACGCACAAAAGGCCAGAGTGCGCGTCTGTGCCCTGTCTTGCCACTCTTTCAGCGCATGGCGGGCACGGCCCCGGGTAGCCAGTTGTGTGGATAACTTGTCCGGGTCAAAGCGGCCATTGCGCCAGGGGATATGGGTGTAATCCACTTCGCTGTCGAAGATGCCGTAATAGCTGAAGGGACACAGCTGCTGATCATTGATACCGTCAAACAGATCGCGGCGGTACACCAGGTTGTGGTCACACAGACGCAGAATGTCGGAGCCATCGGTGCGGTCGGGCGTCGCCGTCAGGCCGAGCAGGAAACGGGGCTGAAAGTACTCCAGCAGACGTTGATAGCTGCCGGCGGCGGCATGATGAAATTCATCCACCACGATGTAATCGAAACTGTCGCGGTTGAAACGTTCCAGATGTGCGCTGCGTCCCAGTGTCTGCACCGAAGCGAACAGCAGGTCACAGGCGTCATCCTTCTGTTTGCCGGTGTAACGCCCGACCCGCTTGTGCGGCAAAATGGCCAGAAAGCTGGCCTCGGCCTGTAACAGAATCTCTTCACGGTGCGCCACGAACAACACCCGCGAGGCCTCACACTGAGCCGCATCGAAGGCGGCCAGATAGGTTTTGCCCATGCCGGTGGCCAACACCACAACGCCCTTGCGAAAGCCTCGTTCGCGGGTGCTGGCCAGGGCCGTCAAGGCTGCCTGCTGATGCGGTTTGGGTGTGGGAATCTCCGGCTCCGGTTCCTGAGCATCCACTTGGGCGGTGTGAATGGACACGACCTTGCGCGCCTGTTGATAACGCTGCTGGTAGGCATCGATCCAATCATGCGACAGCGGTTGCACCTGGGGTTGCTGCAACAACTGCTGAAACTGTTGCCGCACTTCGGCCAGCCGTTGCCCCGCCAGAGAATCCGCTTCGTTGGGATAGTCGAGGTGGTAGTTCCACTCCAGTCCATCGGTGAGCGCCTTGGCGCTGATATTGCTGGAACCGACAAAAGCATCGGCGCTCATCATCTCGCCCTGCTGAGAACGCACGAAGATATAGGCCTTGAGATGAAAACTGTCGCCCGGCCCGGTCTCGAAGACGCGAATATCAGCGCCCCGTTCGGCTAACAGCATCAATTTTTTCAATGCCTGGGGGTCGGTGATGCACAGGTAGTCACTGGTCAATAGCGTCAGACGCACCTGCCGACTGTCGGACAGCAGCGCCGCCTCCAGATCACCGAAGATTAGCTCCAGCCCCGTGGAGCGGATAAATGAGACGGCAATCTCGATCTCGGTGGCATGAGTCAGTGCCCGGCGCAGCGCCGGTAACAGTTGTCGGTTGTCACCGCCGGTGAGCAAGTGAGGCCTGGCACTCATCGAGCGGCACTCCGGTGCCGGATGCAGACGGTCTGCCAGTGAATATCCGTTCGTTGCAACTGGTCTGCGGTGTCGGCGTCGTCCACCAGGGTTGCGACCAACCCCTGCTGGGCTGCCAGCTGTGACAGTTCCAGGGTACTGACCGGGTATATGGGGCGTTCGGGGTCGGATGGTCCGAACCGAAGGGTAATGACCATCAGGCCCTTCGGGGCCAAATATTCAGCCAGGCATCGCATGGCGCGGGGGCGCTGGACGGCAGGCAGGTGCATCCACACGGCTGACAACAGAATGAGATCGAAGGGCGTCTCCTGATCCAGCACGCCGTCCAGCGCCGGCAGTTGCGCCTCGATCCAATGGACGGTATCGCCGGTCATGCGCTGACCATGTTCACGCAACGCCCGGGCCGGTTCTATCGCCGTCACCTGCCAGCCCTGTTGCGCCAGCCAGGCGGCATCACGGCCACTGCCGGCCCCCACGTCCAGCGCTCGGCCCGCAGGATGTTCAGCCAGCCATTCGGCCCAGCCGGCGTGAACGGAGGCGGCCGCAATCGAGTCGTACTGATCCGAGTAGCGCGCGGCATGAAGGTGGTAATGTGCGATGGTTTGCGTCAGCATATCAATCCTTGCCGGTGTCACATCCTGTCAATCTGCATCGAGTATACCTGAGTGCATGCCCATGCCCATGCGTCCATGGCCGCAGACCGGTACCGTGCAGAGCGCGACGACGGGGTGGCAGGGCTTTCAATAGTCAAAGGCTATCGGCATAATCGCAATGATCAATTTAACGCATGAAACCTTCATGTGTATGATGGCTCACAGATTCGCAAGCAACGACACCAACTTTCAGGAGATTCCACACATGGGTATCGTTAACACCGAGATCAAACCGTTCCAGGCAACTGCGTTCAAAAACGGCGAGTTCGTTGAAATCACCGAAGAAACCGTAAAGGGCAAGTGGGCCGTATTCTTCTTCTACCCGGCTGACTTCACTTTCGTATGCCCGACCGAGCTGGGCGACGTGGCTGACAAGTACGAAGAACTGCAGCAGCTGGGCGTTGAAGTGTTCTCCGTGTCTACTGACACTCACTTCACTCACAAGGCATGGCACGATGCGTCTGAAACCATCGCTAAGATCAAGTACTACATGGTTGGCGACCAGACCGGCAACATCACCAACAACTTCGGTGTGATGCGTGAAGGCCAGGGCCTGGCAGACCGTGCAACCTTCCTGATCGACCCGCAGGGTGTGATCCAGGCCGTTGAAATCACCGCTGAAGGCATCGGCCGTGACGCTGACGACCTGCTGCGCAAGGTGAAGGCTGCTCAGTACGTAGCGGCTCACCCGGGTGAAGTTTGCCCGGCGAAGTGGAAAGAAGGCGAAGCCACTCTGGCACCGTCTCTGGATCTGGTTGGCAAGATCTAAACCGTTCCGATTTCCCGCTGGC
This sequence comes from Marinobacterium weihaiense, assembly GCF_019061305.1. GTDB lineage: Bacteria > Pseudomonadota > Gammaproteobacteria > Pseudomonadales > Balneatricaceae > Marinobacterium > Marinobacterium weihaiense. Next base: position 125,181 of record NZ_JAHQZT010000008.1, on the reverse strand, counting down.
GGGCACTGGCCAGCGGGATTATTTGCGCAGCCCTGTACGTTGGGGCTGCGTAACCTCCCTTTGTTGTTCCCTCTGCTTCCCCCGTTCCCGATTATTGCCTTGGCTGCCGCCATCGGAATCCACTGATGCCGTTTTCGGGTATTAAAGGGTGCTCGAGGCCTGGCCTCGCGTATTTCATGGTCTGTTTCTATTCGGGAGTCTGATGTGCTGCCACAACGCTACACGCGTCTGGTGACGACGCTGCTGATGTCGATCTGTATGGTCACGGCGATGACCGGGGTCATTACCGCGATCAACACTGGGCTGGATAATGGCTTTCTGGCCCGCTGGGGCAAGGCCTTTATCATTGCCTGGCCCATCGCCTTCAGCCTGATTTTTATACTTGCCGTACGGGTACAGCGGCTGGCCAGCCGTATCTGCAGCCGCACGTCGTCGGCTTCGCAATAAATAGCAAAATACTATGAGGCTATTAATTACGATTAATTTCACGAATTAGTTGTGCCTCGCTAAGATAGCCCCATATTCGAGATGAACATGACCGCCACAACAGGAGATCCACGGGCGGTGCGTGATTCGAGCAATTGACTGATTTTTGGCATTGAGGGAAACCACATCATGTTGGACGCAAACCTGAAACAGCAGCTCAACGCTTACCTGCAGAACATTGTCAGCCCGATCGAGCTGACGCTGACCACCAACGACAGCGCCAAATCCAAGGAACTGGCGGATCTGACCCACGAGATCGCCGAGCTGTCCGCCAAGATCAGCGTGAAGGACGGCAACGATCGCCGCGCCCCGAGCATGGCCGTGGGCGCCGCCGGTGAAGCACCGCGCATCAACTTTGCCGGTATTCCCATGGGTCACGAGTTTACCTCGCTGGTACTGGCGCTGTTGCAGGCCGGTGGCCACCCGTCCAAGGCCGATGCCGAGCTGCAGGAACAGATCCGCAACCTGAAGGGCGAGTTCCACTTCGAAACCTACATCTCGCTGTCGTGCCAGAACTGCCCGGACGTGGTGCAGGCGCTGAACCTGATGGCGATCCTGAACCCGAACATCAGCCACACCATGATCGATGGTGCCCTGTTCCAGCAGGAAGTGGATGAGCGTCAGATCATGGCCGTGCCGTCCGTGTACCTGAACGGCGAGCACTTCGGTCAGGGCCGCATGACACTGGCCGAGATCGTCAACAAGATTGATACCGGCGCCGCCGAGAAGAAGGCCGCCGAGCTGAACGAGCGCGAACCCTACGAAGTGCTGGTGGTGGGCGGTGGCCCGGCCGGTGCCTCCGCCGCGATCTACGCCGCGCGCAAGGGCATCCGTACCGGTGTCGTGGCCGAGCGCTTCGGCGGCCAGGTGATGGATACCGTCGGCATCGAGAACTTCATTTCCGTGCCCTACACCGAAGGCCCCAAACTGGTGGCCAGCCTGGAGCAGCACGTCAAGGAGTACGAGGTTGACGTAGTCACTGAACAGGCCGCGACCAAGCTGAAAAAAGGCGAGCTGATCGAAGTGGAACTGGCCAGCGGTGCGACCCTGAAAAGCCGCAGCGTGATTCTGGCGACCGGTGCCCGCTGGCGTGAAATGAACGTGCCGGGTGAACAGGAATACCGCGGCAAGGGCGTGGCCTACTGCCCGCACTGCGACGGCCCGCTGTTCAAGGGCAAGAGCGTGGCGGTGATCGGTGGCGGCAACTCCGGCATCGAAGCGGCGATCGACCTGGCCGGACTCGTCAAAGATGTGACCGTACTGGAGTTCTCCGACACGCTGCGCGCCGATGATGTGCTGGTGAAGAAGGCGGAATCCCTGCCCAACGTCACCATCATCAAGCAGGCGATGACCACCGAGGTACTGGGTGACGGCAACAAGGTGATCGGTCTGAAATACAAGGACCGCCGCACCGATGAAACCCACGTGGTAGACGTGGCCGGTATCTTCGTCCAGATCGGTCTGGTGCCGAACAGCGAATGGCTGAAGGATACGCTTGAACTGACCGAGCGCGGCGAGATCGTCATCGACGGCCACGGCGCCACCTCCATGCCGGGTGTGTTTGCCGCGGGTGACGTGACCAACACCCCGTACAAGCAGATCATCATTTCCATGGGCTCCGGCGCCACCGCCGCCTTGGGCGCCTTCGACCACCTGATCCGTAACTGATCAGGCCGTCTCTATCTCTCTTCAGCGACTAGCTGACCTTGCCGCCCTCCGGGGCGGCTTTTTTGTGCGCGTTCACCGGGCCTGCATTTGCCAAGGCAGCCCTGTCTTGAACCGCTCGATCAGAAAATCACACAACAGCTGCAACCGCGGCGAGCGTTGGCGGGTCTGTGGATAAACCAGCCAGACACCACTGAACGGGTAGCGATACTGCTCCAGCATGGCGACCAGCTCGCCTCGCGCCAGCGCCGGCTCCACGTAGTAATCCGGCAGCTGGGCGATCCCCAGCCCCTTGCTGACGGCGTCCAGCAGCGCCGGGCCGGAGTTGGAGCGCCAATGGCCGCCCACCTTGAGCTCCCGGCGCTGACCGTTGTCACTGAACAGCCAGTAGGGGTTGGAGCCCAGCAGACAGTTGTGTCGACTCAGCTCGGCGAGGGTATGGGGCATGGGATGGCGCTGCAGATAGTCGGGGCTGGCACAGAGGTATTCACGCCGATCACACAAGCGCCGCGCCAGCAGCGAGGAGTCCTTCAGCGTGCCCATGCGCACGGCCAGATCGTAGCCCTCACTGATCAGATCGGTCTGGCGGTTGGTCAGGTGCAGATCGAGGCTGATTTTCGGATATTGCAGCAGAAAGTCGTTCAGCTGCGGTGCCAGAAAGCGCTCGCCGAAGGTGGTGGCACAGGTGACGCGCAGGGTGCCCGAAGGTTCGGCCTGAAAACCGGCCAGCTCCTCTTCGGCGGCGGCAAAGCCCTGCAGCAGGTCGCGGCAGTGCTGAAAATAATGCTCACCCGCCTCGCTGAGGCGAAACTTGCGCGTAGTACGGTACAACAGCGGCGTGCTCAGCTCCGCCTCCAGCCGCGCCACCAGACGACTGACGTGCGAGGGTGAAACACCCAATTTCTGCGCCGCCGCTGAAAAGCTCCCCTGCTGCACCACTTCCACGAAGGCTTCTACCGCTTCCCAATTCCGCATGCTGTCGACTCCCCTGGCTGTCGAAATCTGTATGCCAGAATTATTGCTGTTGAGCAAAAATACTTTTCGATTGGTGCCATTATCATCCGGTCAACCAGCGACTAAACTGCAGCCATCAACGAAACAGGAGAACACCATGAAATCTCGCGCTGCGGTTGCCTGGGAAGCCGGCAAACCCCTCACCATTGAAGAAGTGGACGTACAGGGCCCGAAGGCGGGCGAGGTGCTGGTGCGCATCGTCGCCACCGGCGTCTGCCACACCGATGCCTTCACCCTGTCCGGTGCCGATCCTGAAGGCATCTTCCCGTCGATCCTGGGTCATGAAGGTGCCGGTGTCGTGGAGGAAGTCGGCCCCGGCGTCACCACGCTGAAGCCGGGTGATCACGTCATTCCGCTGTACACCGCCGAGTGCGGCAAGTGCAAGTTCTGCCTGTCCGGCAAGACCAACCTGTGCCAGGCGGTGCGCGCCACCCAGGGCCAGGGCCTGATGCCGGACGGTACCAGCCGTTTCTCCATCGGCGGCAAAACGCTGTACCACTACATGGGCACGTCCACCTTCTCCGAGTACACCGTGGTCCCGGAGATCTCTCTGGCCAAGATCCAGATCGACGCGCCGCTGGAGAAAGTCTGCCTGCTGGGTTGCGGCATTACCACCGGTATCGGTGCGGTGCTGAACACGGCCAAGGTTGAGCCGGGCTCCACTGTGGCGATCTTCGGCCTGGGCGGCATCGGCCTGTCCTGCATCCAGGGTGCCCGCATGGCCGGTGCCGAGCGCATCATCGCCATCGACATCAACGAAGACAAGTTCGAGATGGCGCGCCAGTTCGGTGCCACCGACTGCGTCAACCCGAAGGACTACTCCGATCCGATCCAGCAGGTGATCGTGGACATGACCGACGGCGGCGTGGACTACTCCTTCGAGTGCATCGGCAACGTACAGGTGATGCGCTCGGCGCTGGAGTGCTGTCACAAGGGCTGGGGCGAATCCATCATCATCGGTGTGGCCGGTGCCGGTGAAGAGATCTCCACCCGTCCGTTCCAGCTGGTGACCGGACGCGTCTGGAAAGGCTCCGCCTTCGGTGGCGTAAAAGGCCGCAGCCAGCTGCCGGGCTACGTCGAGGACTACATGAACGGCAAGATCGAGATCGATCCGTTCATCACCCACACCATGGGTCTGGAGGATATCAACAAGGCGTTCGACCTGATGCACGAAGGCAAGAGCATCCGCTCGGTGATTCTGTTCGATCAGTAATCCGAGGTTGGTTCTGAGGGTGCCTTCGGCCGTGGTCGCCGCTTCCGCCTGACGCGCCGTGAACCCATCCATGGGGGCTCCCTGCCGCTATCCGACCGCCATGGATGGCGGGAGTGTCGATAATGCAGGAGCATTTATCGATCCTGGCGGCAGAGGGTCAGTCATAAGCGGCAACCCCGTCCATGGACAGTCTGTGCCGCCGCGAAAACAACCACTGCACGGCGATAGATCGTGTGTACAAGGTTGAAATAACGGCTATACGTCTGGCACCCAAACGTGCCAGCGTGGAGATGACAGGGTTGATCGACCGTATGGCGCCATGGATGGCGCCATCGAGCCCCCAGGGAAGGGTTTATGGCGTGTCGAGCTACCCTGTCATCTCCAAAGCACGGCCCCCATCCGCTCCATCCGCCTCTGCCACATAAAAAGCCCAAGGAGAACAGCATGTCTCAAACAGCCCCCGAGCTGATCGCCAGCAACAAGTGCTTCGATGGCTGGCTCAAGCGCTACAAGCACCGCTCAACGGCGACCGGCACGGAGATGATCTTTGCCATCTACCTGCCGCCGCAGGCACAAACACAACCGGTGCCGGTACTCTACTGGCTGTCCGGCCTGACCTGCACCGATGAGAACTTCATGCAGAAGGCCGGTGCCCAGCGCATCGCCGCCGAGCTGGGCATCGCCATCGTCGCGCCGGATACCAGCCCGCGCGGCACCGACCTGCCCGGCGAGCATGACAGCTATGATTTCGGCTCCGGCGCCGGGTTCTACGTCAACGCCACTCAGGCACCCTGGGCCGCGCATTACCAGATGTACGACTACGTGACGGCTGAACTGCCCGCGCTGATCGAGCAGCACTTCCCGGTCACCGACAAGCGTGCCATCAGCGGTCACTCCATGGGTGGTCACGGTGCATTGATGTGTGCGCTGAAGAATCCGGGCCGTTACGCCTCGGTGTCCGCCTTCGCACCGATCAGCAACCCGAGCCATTGCCCCTGGGGCGAAAAAGCCCTGAGCGGTTATCTGGGTGAGGATAGAGACAGCTGGAAAGCATGGGACAGTTGCGAACTGATCGCCAGCGCTACAGAGAAGCTGCCGATTCTGGTGGATCAGGGCGAGGCCGATGATTTTCTGGCCGAACAGCTCAAGCCCGAAGCGCTGCAGGCCGCCTGTGACGCCGCGGGTCACCCGCTGGAACTGCGCCTGCAGCCAGGGTACGACCACAGCTACTTCTTCATCGCCAGCTTCATCGAAGACCACCTGCGCCATCACGCCAGGGCGCTGAAGGCCTGAAGCCCGCCACAAAAAAACGCCGATCAGCACCACACTGATCGGCGTTTTTCGTCTGCGGAAAGCGAAGGCTTAGAGCGCGGCCAGAATGGTCTCGGCGCTGCTCTTGTCGATGCCTTTTTCGTCGATGTTCAGCAGTTCGACCTTGCCGTCGTTGACGATCATGGCATAACGCTGGCTGCGCTTGCCGAACTGGATGCCGGACAGGTCCTGATCCAGGCCCATGGCGGCGGCAAATTCACCGATGCCGTCCGCCAGCATGGTGATCGCTTCGGCGTTCTGCGCCTTGCCCCAAGCGTCCATCACGAACACATCGTTCACAGACGTGCAGATGATGCTGTCCACGCCCTTGGCCTTGATCTCGTCGGCCTTGACCACGAAGCCCGGCAGGTGGGTCATGGAGCAGCCCGGCGTGAAGGCACCCGGTACGGCAAACAGCACTACTTTCTTGCCGGCAAAGAGGTCGGCCGTATTGACCGCTTCCGGGCCTTCAGCGCCCATGACGCGCAGCTCTACATTGGGAATGGAATCACCGATCTGAATGCTCATGCTTATTCTCCACTGGCTATAGTTGACTGAACTACTCGGGATTGTAGCAGGGCACTATCCGCCCTGCCTATCACTCGGCACCCGGTGTTAGAAATACAGGTTCTGAAAATACAGGTTCTAGCCATTCGGGTCTAAAAATACGGGTACTGAAAAGGGTGCCCGGCCAATCGTGTCAGGCCCGGAGTGTTCAACCAATATAGTCGATCCAGCCCTGCAGCAAACCAATGAAATCTTCCAGCCCTGCCTCGCAGGCCTCGTCGGCCAGGCCATAACCGTCCTCCAGTTCATCGGTATTGCCCTCGGACTGCGGCCAGACCCGGGCGCTTTCGCTGTCCAGCTGCAGGCTCAGCTCATGGCCGTGCCAGTCGAACTGGCCCCGGCGCTCGCTCAGCCGCTGTTCGGCCTGCTGCAGAATGCGTAGCGCCTCGCTGCGGTTGCTGCCCAGCTCCTCGCTCAGCCAGCGCCCAAAGAGCGCCTGCTCCATCTCCACCACCGCCTCGGGCTCATCGTAGAGATCGCGTCTGAAGTCATATTCCATCTCGGTGTGTCTCCGCTCATGCATCTATTCGCGCGCCACGCGCGTAAACTCGACATAATACAACAGCCTGATCAGGGCCGGACGCCCAGGAGATGCCATGAGCACCACCAACTCCAAACCCCGTCGCGCGGCGGCCGTGCCCAGCAGCCGCCTGTCCCGCATGGCCAGTCTGACCGGACTGGCCGGTCGCGTGGCCGGTAATCTGGTGACTGAAAGCGGCAAGCACTGGCTGCGCGGCGAACGCCCGGTGATGTCCGAGCTGCTGCTCAGCCGCAAGAATCTGGAGCAGGTGGCCGACAAGCTGGCGCGGATGCGCGGCGCGGCGATGAAGTTGGGTCAGCTGATCTCGATGGACTCCGGCGCCCTGCTGCCACCGGAGCTGGCCGCGGTGCTGGAGCGCCTGCGCGATGACGCCGTGATCATGCCCGCCGCCCAGCTGGTCGGCGTGCTGGAGGCCAACTGGGGCGAGGACTGGGATCAACGCCTGGCCCAGTTCAGTTTCGAACCGGTGGCCGCTGCCTCCATCGGTCAGGTGCACAAGGGCCGCACCCATGCCGGGCGCGCGCTGGCGATCAAGATCCAATACCCCGGCGTGCGCCGCAGCATCGACAGCGATATCGACAACGTGGTCTCCCTGCTGCGCCTGAGTGGCCTGCTGCCTCGTGAACTAGAGATCGATGCGCTGGTCGAGGAAGCCAAGCACCAGCTTCGACTGGAAACCGATTATCTGCACGAGCAGCAGCAACTGCTGGGCTATGCCGAGGCATTGGTCGCCTTCCGGCACCGTGACGCCCTGGCCCTGCCCGGCGTGGACACCGAACTGTCTACCGAACAGATGCTGTGCATGGATTTCATCGACGGCGTCAGCCTGGAGCATGCAGCCGAGCGCCAACCAGACCTGCAGCACCATATTCCGGCGCTGCTGCTGGAGCTGTTTTTCTGTGAACTGTTCCAGCTGCGTTGCGTGCAGACCGACCCCAACCCGGCCAATTACCAGTACAACTTGGAACAGGACCGGCTGGTGCTGCTGGATTTCGGTGCGGTGCGCCACTTCTCGACCGACTTCGTGCACCACTACGGCCGTGCCATCTGCGCCGCGACCGACCGCAACGCTGACGAGTTGGCCGCCGCACTGGAAACCCTGGGATTCTTCAGCCAGCGCCATGATGCCGCCAACCGTCAAGTGGTGCTGGAGATCTTCATGGAAGCCACCGAGCCGCTGCGCACGCCCGGCCCCTATGACTTCGGCCAGTCCGACCTGGCCCAGCGCATCCACGAACGCGGCATGGCGATCAGCAGCGACCCCGAAGCCTGGCACACCCCCCCGGCGGATGTGCTCTTTCTGCATCGCAAGATGGGCGGACTGTTCATGCTGGCGGCACGGCTGGGCGCCCGAGTGGATGTGCATGCCATTTTCAACCATTACCGGGAGCAATTATGACTCTGCTGACGTCGTTTGATACTCCAATCACGGCTGTACTGGTGGGCGCCAGCGGCGGCATCGGCCGTGCTCTGCTGGAAGCTCTGCTGGCCGATGAGCGCGTGGCGCGAGTACATGCCCTGTCCCGCTCGGCACCGGCGGACGCCGAAGCGCTGCAGGCACAACAGGGTGACCGGCTAACGCTGGAGAGCATCGATCTGACCGATGAGTCCAGCATGGCCGCGGCCGCCGAGCAGCTCAAAGACACCGCGCCACAGCTGGTGCTGGTCGCCACTGGGCTGCTGCACACAGACGGCCACCCGCCGGAGAAAAGCTGGCGGGCACTGAATGCGGACTACTTTCATCAGCAGATGCAGATCAACGCCCTGGCGCCGGCGCTGCTGGCCAAGCACCTGATTCCACTGTTGCCCAGGAATCAACGTGCAGTGTTTGCCGCACTGTCGGCGCGGGTCGGCAGTATTGGCGATAATCACCTGGGCGGTTGGTACAGTTACCGCGCCAGCAAGGCGGCGCTGAACATGCTGCTGCGCTGTACCGCTATCGAAGCCAAGCGGCGCTGGCCGCAGCTGGTGGTGGCGGGGCTGCATCCGGGCACCGTGGACACGCCGCTGTCGCAGCCGTTTCAGGCGCGGGTGCCCGAGGGCAAGCTGTTCACCCCGGCCTTTGCCGCCGAATCGCTGCTGCAGGTGGTGGATGGCCTCAGTCCGGAGCAGAGTGGCCAGGTGTTTGCTTGGGATGGCCAGCGTATCACGCCCTGATCACATGTCGCTTTCAACCGGCGTCCAGCGGATCTCGACTTCACGCACGCCCCAGTTACGGGCCGCATCCACATCTTTGCCCATGTAAATATCGATCTTGCGGGTCCAGCGCTTGTTCATCTTGTCGAGCACCCGGTACTGACCTGGCAAGCCCTCGATTTCGATCAGGGTGTTGTGGGTCAGCCCTTCCTTGATCAGATCCCGCGATACCGCCACCGCCTTCATGCCCGGTTTCAGAGTATCGCCCCAGGCCGCCAAGGTCGGGTTGGCATTGGTCTGCGCCACCAGTGAATTGTAGGCACTGGCCTTGACGGTCAGGGCGCGCCCCTCCGGGGGCTTTTCCACACAGCCGACTAATAGCACCGATGCTGCCAGAGACAGACACTTTAACGAAGAAGCCTTCATTTACCTTCCTTTTGTAAAATTTTGCTGACAGATTAACGATTCGGCAGTATAAAAGACAATTCTCTGTTGCGGAGGATGCCCACGTGTATTCACCCCCTGAACTGCCCATTGATCTGCGTGAGTCCCTGTTCGACCGTATCGCCGATACGCTGGTCGACAAGGGTTATATCATCCTGCCGTCCGCGCTGCCGGAAACACTGGGCCGAGCCTTGTATGAGCATCTGGACAGCTTCTCGCCGCGACAGATGCAGCAGGCCGGTATCGGCCGTGAGCAAGACCATCAGCTGAAGGCTGATATACGCCGTGACCAGATTCGCTGGCTGGGGCGCCAACACCCGGCGGAGGCCGACTATCTGGACTGGATGAGCGATCTGCGCGAGGGGCTGAACCGGCGTCTGTTCATGGGCCTGTTCGACTATGAGGCACACTTTGCACACTACCGCGCCGGGGCCTTCTACAAGCGTCACCTGGACGCCTTCCGCGGTCAGACCAACCGGGTGCTGACCACTGTGCTTTACCTCAACCCGGACTGGGACGAACACGCCGGTGGCGAACTGCTGATCTGGCCTGAACCGGACAGTGAAACCCCAATCGAGCGGGTGGTGCCGCGCATGGGCACGCTGGTGATCTTCCTCAGCGAGCAGTTCCCGCACGAGGTTCTGCCCGCCGCTACCGACCGCTACAGCATTGCCGGCTGGTTCCGCGTCAATGCCAGCATCAACAACCAGATCGACCCGCCACGCTGAGCGGCCCTACAGCAGCTTCAACGGCGGCTGACGCAGGGCCGATAGCTGCTCACGCAGCTGCAGAATGTGCTCACCCCAGTAGCGCTCGGTATTGAACCAGGTAAAGCTGCGCGGAAACGCCGGGTCTTCCCAGCGCCGCGCCAGCCAGGCGCTGTAGTTGAGCATGCGCAGGGTGCGCAACGCCTCCACCAGGTGCAACTCACGCGGGTCGAAATCGGCAAACTCGTTGTAGCCCTCGATCACCTCGGCCAGCTGCAGCTGCTGTTGCTGGCGATCGTCACCGGTCAGCAGCATCCACAGATCCTGCACCGCCGGCGCCATGCGCGCATCGTCGAAGTCGACGAAGTTGGGGGTATCGTCCCGCCAGAGGATATTGCCGCCATGGCAATCGCCATGCACGCGGATATTGCGCACCTCACCCGCCACGGCATAACAGGCTTCAATGCCCTGCAACAGGTCATCCGCCAGGCTGGTATAGGCTTCCCGCAGCGAGGCCGGAATGAAATCCCGGGCAATCAGTTCGATGCTGTCACGGCCATAGTTCTGGATATCCAGCGCCGGGCGGGCCACAAAGGGACGTGCGGCGCCCACCAGATGAATCCGCCCCAGAGTCTGCCCCAGCTGATACAGATGATCGGCGTCGCCCAGTTCCGGGGCACGGCCGCCACGACGCGGATAGAGGGCAAAGCGATAATCACGGAAGTGAAACAGGCTGTCGCCATTATCCAGCTGCAACGGGGCCACCACCGGCAGCTCCTGTTCGGCCAGTTCGAAACAGAATGCATGTTCTTCCATGATCTGGGCATCACTCCAGCGCCCCGGCCGGTAGAACTTGGCAATCAGCGGTTCGGCTTCGTCCAGCCCGACCTGGTAGACCCGGTTTTCATAGCTGTTCAACGCCAGTATGCGCCCATCGCTCAGGTAGCCCATGGACTCCACGGCATCAATCACGGTGTCGGGAATAAGCTGATAAAAAGGCTGGGAAACATTCGCGGACATGAGACACCTGCAGCTGTAAATGAAGTGCCATTCTAGCGCCATCCGGCGCACGGAAGACAGCCGTTGCTGCAACCGTTGAGTTCCACCGGAAAATCGTTAACAGTAGGCGCCTTCATCCACACAAAGAGCATGTGATGCGTAAACCGGTTTCATTCCTGCTGGCCCTGGCCACCACCTCCCTGCTGGTGGCCCCCGTCAGTGCCGATTCTCTCGTTTCCGCCACAACACCGGAGCGTATTGTCGATGTGGCGCGTGGCTTCGGCTCCGCCAGCCTGAGCACCGATAATTACGGCGACCCACTGATTACCGGCCGCATTGAAGGCATTAAGTACGGTATCTTTTTTTACTCCTGCACCGACAATGCCGATTGCAAGGATGTGCAGTTTTCAGCGGTCTGGAGCGATATCAATGTCAGCCTGAGCCGTCTTAACGAATGGAACCGCGAGATGCGCTTTGGCAAGGCCTATCTGGATGCCGACGGTGACCCCACGCTGGAGATGGCCGTCAACCTGCGCCACGGCGTCAGCCAGAACAACCTGGACGACACCATCGACTGGTGGCGCGTGGCCAGCACTGACTTCGAAAAATTCATCAATGAGGCCGAAGACACCGGCTCGCTGATCACCAACTGATTCGGTACCGACCTGTGCCGGGTCAGCTCGTCGCACCCGGCAGCAGGTCTTGATGCATCTCCGCCAGTATCCAGTCCCGAAAGGCCTCCATGCCATAGGTCAGCTGCCGCTTCTCCTGATACACCAGGTAGAACCCCTTGGGCTTGTCCAGGGTAATGTCGAACGGCACCACCAACTGACCTGAATCCAATTCACGCTGTACCAGTGCCCGATCCGCCAACGCCACGCCGATGCCCTCAATGGCGGCCGATACCGCCAGCGCCGTGCTTGAAAACGACATGGTACGGGTCAGCCCGGTGGCCCGGACCCCCAGCTGACGCAGAATCTGCGGCCATTCCTGCCGCCGTCCGGTAACGTGAATCAGTGTCTTGTCCAGCAGGTCTCGTGGCTCCTGCAGGCCCTTGCCCGCCGCCATCAGCGCCGGGCTGCACACCGGCGTCGACACCAGATGACGCAGAAAATGGATATCCACCCCCTGCCAGCTGCCCTCGCCGTAATAGACCGCCATGTCGGTATCCGAGTGTTCGAAATCCACATAGCCGGTAGTGGCGCTGAACCGCAGCTCCACATCCGGGTACTGCTCCTGAAAGCGTGAGATGCGAGGCACCAGCCAGCGACTGAGAAACGCCGGTGCCACGCTGATGTTCACGGCACTGAGGTTGGGCGAGGTCATCAACCGGCGGGTGGCACTTTCCACCTCATCCAGCGCCAGCTGGATCGACGGCAGATAGCGCTCGCCGGCCGCCGTCAAGCTGACCTGGCGACGCTCACGTCGAAACAGCTTCACGCCCAGGAATTGCTCGAGTGACTTGATTTGATGGCTGATGGCCGACGGGGTGACACAGAGCTCTTCAGCAGCCTCGTTGAAGCTTTGCAGGCGGGCGGCGGACTCAAAACTGCGCAGGGCATTGAGGGGGGGCAGACGGCGAATGGCGATTCTCCTCGAAGGGCTGGGCGACTGTTTAGTTTTTTTCAACTATAGCCTGAAAATCTATCCTTTGTCGCCTGCCTTTTTAGACCTTAGTATAAGCCCTGTAAATTAACTGACTCATTAAGGAGCTCTACTCTCAAATGTCCGACTTCAACCGCATGGTAATGACACAGAATGGTCTGGTAGACGTGGATTACTATGTTGAACAGGCGCGCCGTGAGCGTTCCGCTTTCATCATGAACGGCATCAAATCACTGGTTCGCGGCATTGTTCGCATGGTCAAGCCCCGTCGCCCGCTGGCTGGCGCTTCCGCTCTGGTGAACTGAGTAGACGCGGGGTGGAGCCTCACTCTCCACCCCCTCCGTCTTCCTTCACTCTGCCACCGGCAGCCCGCTTTCCCTCTCATCCGCCTCCACCTCTGACAATGCCTGCACCAGCGCATCGAAACAACGCTTGTCGATGGCCGTATGCAGACTCTCGCGCATCATCTCCAGTGCCTGCCGCACCGGAATCGCTCCTCGGTAGGGACGTTCGGCCGTAATCGCATCGAAAATATCCGCTGTGGTAATGATTCGGGTTTCCAATGAGATTTGTTCATCCTTAAGCCCCCGTGGATATCCCGTGCCATCCAGGCGTTCATGGTGCGCACCCGACACCTGTGCCAGTTCATCGAAGACACCGATGCGAGACAGTATGTCTTCGGTAAAACCGGCGTGACGCTGCACCTGCTGCCACTCGTCCGCCTCCAGCTTGCCCGGCTTGTCCAGAATGCTATTGCTGACCCCAAGCTTGCCGATGTCGTGCAGCAGCGCACCGCGCTTGAGCCAGCGCCGTCGCGGCATGGGCAATCCAAGCTGTTCGGCGATCATGTCCGTGTAGAGCGCCACGCGCTCGCTGTGACCTGCGGTATAGGGACTCTTGGCATCCACCACCTGACCGAAAGCCGCCGCGATGCGATCCAGGCAGTCATCATCCACGGTCCATTCATGATCGGCCGGTGACAAGCCCAGAATACGAGTGCTCAGGTCATCGCTGTTGAGTACCCGCCAGAAGTCGGGCTGCGCCACGGCCTGCTCGAGTGCAGCCACCAGCTCAGGGTCGAACCAGCGCCCACTGCGATCCCGGGCTTCCGCCAAGGCCGCCTGGGGGCCCGCGCCGGTGTAGAACACATCCACCACCTGAGCCAGCAGCGCGATACGGGAGAACAGCGGAATGTCTGCCCCCTTGAGCCCCCGGGGACGGCCGCTGCCGCACCAGTGTTCATCCAGGCCCTGGATCCCCTCGGCCACACTGGCATCAAACCCCAGATCACGGGCGATGGCGGCACCACGCTCACAACGGGTTTGAATCAACTCGTTGGCCAGTTGATCCCCTTCACGCACCACTTTGAGCAGGCGCTTGAAGCTGTCAGCGATGCCCTGGTCACGGCCGGTATGCTTGAGCAGAAAGCGTACCACCTGGCCCAGGCTGTCATTGACCCACTTGAAGTCACGCTTGAAGCTCAGGTCATCAGTACCGTACAGCTCACAGATCCGTGCCGCGTTGCTGCTGCAGCCCAGATCCTTGAGCAGCAGAGTGTAATACAGCGCCCAGCGCTGACCATCATCCAGCCCCAGCTGGTCCGCCAGCTGCATGCCGATCCAGCAACAGCGCATGCAATGCCCCGGCGGCTGGCCTTCCGTCATATCCAATGCATGGGATAGCGCGCTGATCAATTCGGACAGTTTCAGTCCGTCATAGCGGGTATTGTGCCAACGCTCCATAACAGGCCCTCGGAACATGGTATTTTTGATTCAGTGATGGCGCCTACGGACATCAGGCCCAGCGGCTGCCGGCCCGGAACCAGCGCGGCCAGGCCGCGTTGAGCCAGATGGCTGCCAGGATCACCGCTCCGCCGATCAGCAGTCGCGGCAGGTCCGCATCCCGGTTCCAGACCACCAGATTCACCACCAGCCCCGCCGGGATGAGCGCATTGTTCATGATGCCCAGAGTACCGGCATCCACCAGCGTAGCGCCCCGGTTCCAAAAGAAGAAGCCCAGCCCCGACGCCACCAGCCCCAGCCAGGCCAGCACACCCCAGTGTAGACCGGTCTGCGGCAACTTGTCCGGGTTCCCCAGCAGCAGCCAGGCGGGCAACACCACCAGGAATGCGCCAATGAAGAAAAAGCCGAAACCCTGCCAGGCCTGGCGCCCGACATGATCGTAATGACGACTCAGATGAGCATAGCCAACCTGCCCGGCGGCAAACGTCAGGTTGGCCAGCTGCAACAGCACGAAGCCCCGAATAAAGTCGTCGCTGACCTGGTCATAGCGGATGATTGCTGCCCCCATCACCGCCACCAGAGTGGACATGACGGGCGCCAGGGCGAAGCGGCGCTTCAGGGCATTGTCGATCAGCGCGACATACAGCGGGGTAAAGATGGTGAACAGCAGCACCTCGGGCACGCTGAGATATTCAAAGGAGAGATAGAGACCTATGTAGGTCAGGCCGAACTGGAGCGCACCGACTCCAGTAATCCCGGCCATCAGCCCCGGCGGCAGGCGGCCGGGCCGCAACAATGGCAGAAACAGGGCACTGGCCAATACCACCCGGGTCAGGACGGCAAAGTAACTGTCGACCTGACCCGCCAGGTATTCGCCGATCAGGCTGAAGGAAACGGCCCACAACAGGGTAACCGCAATCAAATAGGGCATCGGACGGGTCCTTGCATCACAACGGGGAAGGCAAGGATACCGCGTCCGGCCCCATTACACAGCGTCAGAGAATCAGGGGCACGGCGGTAGGCAGAGGACGCGATGCCTCCTGCAGGGCCAGGTACTGATCCGGGCTCAACACCAGCGCCTGCTCCAGATCCACGCGGATACCGGCCTGCTGCTGCAACAGCCGCTCCAGTTCGGCCCGGCCGGGACGCCCCTCGAAGCTGATTTGACGGCTGTCATCCAGCGTGCCGGCATCCGCACGTGCCCCGCCGGGCAGGTAGATGGTGCCGTTGCTGAAATCAACGGCAAACACGATAACGCCGGGGACAAAGAAGAACAACAGCCCGAGGCCGTCCAGTACGGCAACGCCGGGATCAATGCGCCCGCTGGTCTGGCCCTTGCGTTCGGGATGCATGATGGTGCCACAACCGCCCAAGGTCAGCGCCACCGTTAGTATCAGGGCTACGGGAGTCGAACGGCGTGGGAAATAAGCTCGCATGGGGCCTCCGTGAATCAGCTCTGGGTACGGGACATGAGGGCTTCGGCATAGGCCTCATACTGGCCCAGCTGAGGTCCGTCATCAATTTCCAGTGTCCGCAATTGCTGGGGTGCCGCCAGCGGCTGCAGAGGGGGCAACACGCGCTCGCGAGCCATGGGGTTCAGTATATGCGGCTCTTCATCCGTGGTCAGAATAACCAGCCGGGGACCCTGTTGAAACAATACCGGTTTCAATGCTTCCGGCAGACCAATGACGGTCAGCATGACCGTGAGTACCAATGTCAGACGTACCATCCTGTTTGCTCCTTTCCGTGACTGCAGAAGAACACAAACACGAATCGTGCCATAAAAATAAAAAACTTTTATAAACAACAATTTATATAATATTTTTCTGGGTAATCCCGGGTTCAGCCGAAGGCTGGTATGTAACCCGTGAAAAAGTGTCGCGTTTTGAACGACCGTATACTCAAGTGTATGTAAACTTATTTTAAATCAAGCACTTACAGTGTCTCTTGATAGTGACATGAAGGATAGGTGACATAAAAAACCCGGCACGCCAAAGGCAGTGCCGGGTCTCCATTACCGTACCGGTACCTGATCAGTTGATCTTAGCGTCCAGCTCACCGGTCATGTAACGCTCGGACATGTCCTCCAGCGAGACCGCCTTGATCTTGCTGGCATGACCGGCGGTTCCGAAGGCTTCATAACGGGCGATACAGATTTCACTCATCGCCTGCATGGTGGCCTTGAGGAATTTGCGCGGGTCAAATTCGGCCGGGTTTTCCGCCAGGAAGCGACGCACGGCACCGGTAGATGCCAGACGCAGGTCGGTATCAATATTGACCTTGCGCACGCCGTACTTGATGCCTTCGACAATCTGCTCGACCGGCACACCGTAGGTTTCCGGGATCTCGCCGCCAAACTGGTTGATCACCGCCAGCCACTCCTGCGGCACGGAAGAGGAGCCGTGCATCACCAAGTGGGTACCCGGGATACGGTCGTGGATCGCCTTGATGCGATCGATCGCCAGGATGTCACCGGTCGGCGGCTTGGTGAACTTGTAGGCACCGTGAGAAGTACCGCAGGCGATTGCCAGCGCATCCACGTTGGTGGCCTTGACGAAGTCGGCCGCTTCGTCCGGATCGGTCAGCATCTGGTCGTGGGTCAGGATGCCCTCGGCACCGATACCGTCCTCTTCACCGGCTTGACCGGTTTCCAGAGAACCCAGGCAGCCCAGTTCGCCTTCCACCGAGACACCACAGGCGTGCGCCATCTCAACGGTACGACGGGTCACGTCGACATTGTAGGCGTAGTCGGTCGGGGTCTTGCCGTCTTCACCCAGGGAGCCATCCATCATCACCGAGGAGAAGCCCATGGCGATGGAGCGCTGGCAGACCGCCGGGCTGGTACCGTGGTCCTGATGCATACACACCGGCACGTCCGGAAACTCTTCGATCGCGGCCAGGATCATGTGGCGCAGGAAGTTGGAACCCGCGTATTTGCGCGCACCGGCAGAGGCCTGCACGATCACCGGCGAGTCGGTCTTGGCCGCCGCTTCCATGATCGCACGCATCTGCTCCAGGTTGTTGACGTTAAACGCCGGAATGCCGTAGCCATATTCGGCGGCATGGTCCAGCAGCTGACGCATGGAGATCAAAGCCATGGTTTCACCCTTTGAATTGGTTCATCAAAAATTCTGTTCTTGGCAGGCCGTTCAGCACTGCATTGCCCAAGTAAAACAGAGCTAACTCTCACGTTTCCTAGCGGGGCAAGGCGCAGGCCGTATTTGCTCAGGGACGCTGTAAATACATCCCTGTACGCTTCAACCGCCGCATCCCTGCGGCGGATGACCCCGAGCAGACACAACCTGCACCTTTCTAACAGTCTCTGCCCAACCTGCATATCGGCTCGGGTGCTGGTCTTGTCGGGCAGTCCGCGACATGGATGTCGCGGTCGGAGCCTACAAGGACGTATCCACGGCGTCCCGACAAGATTGGCGCCCGAGCCGAGCCACCTGAACAAGACCTGGCTTGCGCAAGTGACTGATGGTTCACTTCGCCGCGCGTGCTTCCAATACCGCAACCGCCGGCAGTACCTTGCCTTCCACAAACTCCAGGAAGGCACCGCCGCCGGTGGAGATGTAGGAGATCTTATCAGCGATGTCGTATTTATCCACCGCGGCCAGAGTGTCGCCACCGCCGGCGATAGAGAAGCCTTCGCTGTTGGCGATCGCCAGTGACAGCGCCTTGGTGCCCTCGCCGAACTGATCGAACTCAAACACGCCGACCGGGCCGTTCCAGATAATGGTACCGGCGCTGGTCAGCAGAGCGGCCAGGTTCTTGGCAGACTCGGGACCGATATCCAGGATCATCTCGTCATCGGCCACATCATCGGCGGACTTGGTCACCGCTTCGGCGGTTTCGGCGAACTCTTTCGCCACGACCACATCCACCGGCAGCGGGATATTGACCTTCTCCATCAGCGCCTTGGCGGCCGGAATCAGGTCATGCTCGCACAGCGACTTGCCCACCGGCTTGCCAGCCGCCGCCAGGAAGGTGTTGGCGATACCGCCACCGACGATCAGCTGATCGCACTTCTCGGACAGCGCATTCAGCACTTCCAGCTTGGTGGAGACCTTGGAGCCGCCGACAATCGCCGCCATCGGACGTGCCGGGTTGTCCAGCGCCTTGGCCAGGGCATCCAATTCATTAGCCAGCAGCGGACCCGCACAGGCAACCGGCGCAAACTTGGCCACACCGTGGGTAGACGCCTGGGCGCGGTGCGCGGTGCCGAAGGCATCCATCACGTAGACGTCGCACAGCGCCGCCATCTGCTTGGACAGGGCTTCGTTATCCTTCTTTTCACCGGCATTGAAGCGCACGTTTTCCAGCAGGACCAGTTCGCCCTCTTCCACCTCAAAGTCACCGTCCAGCCAGTCCTTGACCAGCGGTACCGGACGCTGCAGTAGCTTGCTGATGTGCTCGGCCACCGGCGCCAGCGAGTATTGCTCTTCGTATTCGCCTTCGGTGGGACGGCCCAGGTGTGACATCACCATCACCTTGGCACCGGCCTTCAGCGCCACTTCAATGGTGGGCAGGGAGGCACGGATACGGGCATCGGAGGTCACCTGACCATCCTTGACCGGAACATTGAGGTCTTCACGGATCAGCACGCGCTTGCCGGCCAGATCCAGATCCGTCATCTTCAAAACGCTCATCAGAGGGATTCCTGTTTCTTGTTTGAGTCGGTTATTCAGTCCTTGAGCTTGAGCCAGTACCGGGATACATCCAGCATCCGGTTGGCAAACGCCCATTCGTTATCAAACCAGCACAGCAGCTTCAACAGCCGGCCACCCGCAACGCGGGTTTGGGTACCGTCCACCACGGTGGAGCGCGGGTCGGTATTGAAGTCCATGGAGGCGTGCGGTTCCTCGGTGTAGCCCAACAGCCCTTCCAGACCGTTGCCGGCCGCTTCGCGCAGCATGGCGTTGACGGTGGCGGCATCGGTGTCACGGCAGAGATTCACCGACAGGTCCATCAGCGACACATTAATCGTCGGTACCCGTACATGCAGACACTCAAACCGACCAGCCAAATGCGGCAACAAACGGTCGATGCCGCGCCCCAGGCCGGTATCCACCGGGATGATCGACTGCATGGCACTGCGTGCCAGGCGCAGATCACTGCGATGGTAGCTGTCGATCACCGGCTGATCGTTCATCGCCGAGTGAATGGTGGTGGTCACGCCGCTATCGATGCCGAAATGACGATCCAGCAGATTCAGCACCGGCACCACACAGTTGGTGGTGCAGGAAGCAGCCGAGGCGATACGGTGCCCGGCGGCGAGCGTATGCTCGTTGAAGCCGAACACCACGGTCGCATCAATATCCGCCTGCGCCGGATGCGAATACAGCAGCCTGCGCGCACCGCTGGCAAGATGCCGCTCGGCATCTGCACGCGTCCTGAAGGCACCGGAGCATTCCAGCACCAGATCCACGTCCAGCGCCTCCCAGGGAATCTGCTCGGGCTCGGCATGGCTGAACACGCGAATGCGATCACCGTTAATCAGCAGCACCTCACCGTCATTCTCCACCGTGCCGGGGAAACGGCCGTGCGTGGTGTCATAGCGGGTCAGGTAGGTGAGCGTATCCAGACCGGACAGCTCATTGATCGCCACTACCTGCAGTTCCGACTGCAGGCCGTGTTGATAGATCGCTCGCAGGACACCCTGTCCGATGCGGCCATAACCGTTGATCGCGATTCGATAGCTCATGCCAGTATCTACCAGGTGCCGGGTGCGTACCTGCACCCGGCCGGGGTGCGTTTACAGCAGGCCTTCAACCGTGCTGACAACGTTATCGACGGTGAAGCCGAACAGTTTGAACAGCTCGCCGGCCGGAGCCGATTCGCCGAAGCTGCGCATACCGACAATGGCGCCGTTCAGACCGACGTACTTGTACCAGAAGTCGGCGTGGGCCGCTTCCACGGCGACACGTGCGGTCACGGCTGCCGGCAGCACCTGCTCCTTGTAGGCGGCGTCCTGCTTGTCGAAACGCTCGGTACAAGGCATGGACACGACGCGGATCTGCTTGCCCTTGGCGGTCAGGGCATCAGCGGCTTCCATCACCAGGGATACCTCGGAACCCGTGGCGATCAGGATCGCATCCGGGGTACCGGCACAGTCACGCAGGATGTAACCACCGCGCTCGATGGCGGCGATCTGGTCGGCGTCACGGGTCTGGTGCGGCAGGCCCTGACGGGAGAAGATCAGGGAACTCGGACCATCCGTGCGCTGCACGGAAGCTTTCCAGGATACGGCCGATTCCACCGCATCGCAGGGACGCCAGGTTTCCATGTTCGGGGTCAGACGCAGGTTGGCGATCTGCTCGATCGGCTGGTGCGTCGGACCGTCTTCACCCAGACCGATGGAGTCGTGGGTGTAAACGAACAGCACGCGCTGCTTCATCAAGGCGGCCATGCGCACCGCGTTACGGGCATATTCCATGAACACCAGGAAGGTGGCGCCGTAAGGAATGAAGCCGCCATGCAGGGCGATGCCGTTCATGATCGCACTCATGCCGAACTCACGCACACCGTAGTGGATGTAGTTGCCGCTGGCATCGTCGCGGGTCAGGCCCTTGGAGCCGGACCACAGCGTCAGGTTGGAACCGGCCAGGTCGGCAGAGCCGCCCATGAACTCCGGCAGCATCGGACCAAAGGCTTCGATGGCGTTCTGCGAGGCCTTGCGGGAGGCGATGGTGTCGCCCTTCTCGGCCACCTGCGCGATCCAGGCATCGGCCTTGTCACCGAAGTCCGCCGGCAGATCACCGGACAGGCGACGCAGCAGCTCGTCGGCCAGTTCCGGGTACGCCGCCTTGTAGGCGTTCAGGCGTTCGTTCCATTCGTTTTCGGCACGGCTGCCGGCTTCAGCGGCGTTCCAGTCGGCGTACAGTTCTTCCGGCACTTCGAACGCCGGGTGCGGCCATTCCAGTGCGGCGCGGGTCAGCGCGATCTCGTCATCGCCCAGCGGGGCGCCGTGGCAATCTTCCTTGCCCTGCTTGTTCGGGGAGCCGAAACCGATCACGGTCTTGCAGCAGATCAGGGTCGGCTGTTCACCATTGTTGCGCGCCTGTTCGATGGCGGCACGGATCTGGTCGCTGTCGTGACCATCCACGCCACGGATCACCTGCCAGCCGTAGGACTCGAAACGCGCCGGCGTATCGTCGGTGAACCAGCCTTCCACTTCACCGTCGATGGAGATGCCGTTGTCATCCCAGAACGCGATCAGCTTGCCCAGACCCAGGGTACCGGCCAGGGCGCAGGCTTCGTGGGAGACGCCTTCCATCAGGCAGCCGTCGCCCATGAAGGTGTAGGTGTAGTGGTCGATGATGTCGTGACCGTCGCGGTTGAACTGGGCTGCCAGCGCCTTTTCGGCCACGGCCATGCCCACCGCGTTGGTGATGCCCTGACCCAGCGGGCCAGTAGTGGTTTCCACGCCTGGGCAGTAGCTGTATTCCGGGTGACCCGCCGTCTTGGAGTGCAGCTGACGGAAGTTCTTCAGGTCCTCGATGCTGACATCGTAACCGGTCAGGTGCAGCAGCGAGTAGATCAGCATGGAGCCGTGGCCGTTGGACAGTACGAAGCGGTCACGGTCATACCAGTGCGGGTTGCCGGGGTTGTGCTTCATGAAGTCGTTCCACAACACTTCGGCAATATCCGCCATGCCCATGGGGGCACCCGGATGACCGGATTTGGCTTTCTGTACGGCGTCCATGCTCAATGCGCGGATCGCATTGGCAAGTTCTCGGCGAGAGGACATCAATCTACTCCTGGGGCTGGACCCAACCTTGAGGTTTACGGATTCGGGATTAAAGGCGCAATTTTCACCCAGATGGCGACCGGCTTCAAATCCAAAAACGCAAATAGAGCGTTTTTCATGGCCATTACCTAAAAAATTCAAGCAAAAATGTGGCCGAGGTTATGCAAGCCGCGCTGGCTGGCGTTAATATAACCGGTTTGAACAACACCATCTTCAGCGATCAGTCCGGCCGTGCCGGCTGCGCCCAACCCTGTTGTGAGGATTATTTGCGGAAATGAGCGAATACAGCCTGTTCACCTCCGAGTCTGTGTCCGAAGGGCACCCGGACAAAATTGCCGACCAGATCTCCGATGCCGTACTGGACGCGATCATCGCGGAAGACAAGTATGCCCGTGTTGCCTGTGAAACCATGGTCAAGACCGGTGTGGCGATCGTTTCCGGCGAAATCAGCACCTCTGCCTGGATCGACCTGGAAGATCTGGTGCGTGGCGTGATCTGCGACATCGGCTACACCTCGTCCGACGTCGGTTACGACGGCGACACCTGTGGCGTGATCAACATCATCGGCAAGCAGTCCGTGGACATCGCTCAGGGCGTCGACCGCAGCAAGCCGGAAGATCAGGGCGCCGGTGACCAGGGCCTGATGTTCGGCTATGCCTCCAACGAGACCGACGTGCTGATGCCGGCACCGATCACCTTCTCCCACCGTCTGGTGGAGCGCCAGGCGGAAGCGCGCAAGTCCGGCCTGCTGCCCTGGCTGCGTCCCGATGCCAAGTCCCAGGTGACCTGCCGCTACGAGAACGGCCAGCCGGTAGCGATCGACGCGGTGGTACTGTCCACCCAGCACAACCCGGACGTCTCCCAGGCCGACCTGCAGGAAGCGGTACAGGAACTGATCATCAAGCACGTGCTGCCGGCCGAGCTGCTGCACAAGGGCACCCAGTACCACATTAACCCGACCGGCAAGTTCGTCATCGGCGGCCCGGTGGGTGACTGTGGTCTGACCGGCCGCAAGATCATCGTCGACACCTACGGCGGCATGGCGCGTCACGGTGGTGGCGCCTTCTCCGGCAAGGACCCGTCCAAGGTCGACCGTTCCGCCGCTTACGCCGGTCGTTACGTCGCGAAGAACATCGTCGCGGCCGGCTTGGCCGATCGCGTCGAGATTCAGGTGTCCTACGCCATCGGTGTCGCCGAGCCGACCTCGGTATCGATCAACACCTTCGGCACCGGCAAGATCAGCGATGACAAGATCATCGATCTGGTGCGCGCGTACTTCGACCTGCGTCCGTACGCGATCACCCGCATGCTCGACCTGCTGCACCCGATGTACCGTCAGACCGCGGCGTACGGTCACTTCGGTCGCAACCCGTTCGAAATGACCGTGGGCGATGACACCTTCCTGGCCTTCCCCTGGGAAATGACCGACAAGGCGGACGCCCTGAAGGATGCGGCGGGCCTGTAACACCGGCTATCCATCTGTACTGTCTGCCCACTTATCAGTGGCAGGCAGTACGATCGAGCCGCCTTTTCCACCCGCTGTGGTAATAGGGTCAGCTCTGTCTGACACACCATAAACCATCCCTGGCCGCAGACGGTCAGCCAGATCTAACCCACCCCCTGGACAACGCGTCTTGCACCTGCGGTTGAACTTCAGTCAGCCCAGCGGGGTAATGCCGTGTTAGCGAAGCGTTGGTGACGATCGCAGACGACGTAAAGCCTGTCGCAGATGCGCGGCACCAACAGCCCAACAACAGCCGATCTGCGTGAGAACAGCGCGATCCTTACCCTCCCCACTGGCATCCCCCGCAGTCCATGCGACATAATAGCGGCTTGTTTCCCGAACCAGCAGAACGCTATGCGCATACCCCGCGTTTATGAACCTCAGCCGCTCAGTGACGGTGCTCTGATCGTCCTGTCCGATACCAGCATCCAGCATGTGGTGCGTGCACTGCGCCTGCGCGATGGCGACCTGATCCGTCTGTTCAATGGTGATGGCGCAGAATACACCGCCGAACTGACCGCCGTGGACAAGCGCCGCGCCAGCGCCCGGATCTCCGAGGTGACACAGCCTGCGGTCGAATCCGGCCTGCAGATTCATATCGGCCAGACTCTGTCCCGTGGCGAGCGCATGGACTACGCCGTTCAGAAGGCCACCGAAATGGGTGTGGCACAGATCACGCCGTTGACCAGCGAGCGCTGTGAAGTGCGCCTCAAGGCCGAACGCGAAGACAAACGCCTGCGCCACTGGCAGCAGGTGGCGATCAGTGCCTGCGAACAGAGCCAGCGTACCCGGGTGCCCGAGATCCTCGAGGTCAGCCCGCTGCAGCAGTGGATCACCGATGTGGACGCCGAACTCAAGCTGGTGTTGCACCACCATACGGCCCAGCCCCTGCAGACCATGAACGCCCCGACTTCGGTTGCGCTGTTGATCGGCCCCGAAGGCGGCCTCACCGAAGCCGAAGTGGACGCTGCCCTGGCCACCGGTTTCAAGCCCGTCGCCTTCGGCCCCCGCGTCATGCGCACCGAGACCGCGCCCGTGGCCGCCTGCGCCATCCTGCAGTACCTCTGGGGCGACCTGGGGTAACCCTTATCGAATTCAGCACAGGACTCTCGTGATGACTCTCAAAGTCGGCATTGTGATGGACCCCATCGAAGCCATCAGCTACAAAAAGGACAGCTCTCTGGCCATGCTCTGGGCCGCTCAGCGCAAGGGCTGGGAGCTGCATTACATGGAACAGCAGCACCTGTTTCTGCGCGATGGCGTGGTTAAGGCGCAAATGGCGCCGCTGAAGGTCGCCATGGACCCGAATGACTGGTTTGAACGCGGCGAGTATGTCATTCGTGATCTGGCCGAGCTGGATGTCATCCTGATGCGCAAGGACCCGCCGTTCGACAACGAATTCATCTACAGCACTCATTTGCTGGCGATGGCTGAATCCCAGGGCACACTGATCGTCAACCGTACCGGCAGCCTGCGCGATTTCAACGAGAAACTCTTCGCCACCCATTTTCCGCAGTGCTGCCCACCGGTACTGGTCACCCGTCGCGAAGACCTGCTGCGCCAGTTCCACGCCGAGCACAAGGATGTCATTTTCAAACCGCTGGACGGCATGGGCGGGTCTTCCATCTTCCATATTCGTGAAGACGGCACCAATCTGGGCGTGATCATTGAGACCCTGACCGCCCATGGCACCGCAACCATCATGGCGCAGAAGTACATTCCCGAGATCAAGGACGGCGACAAGCGCATCCTGATGATCAACGGTGAGCCGGTGCCCTACGCCCTGGCCCGCATTCCCATGGCCGGCGAGACCCGCGGCAACCTGGCCGCCGGTGGCCGCGGTGAGGGCCGCCCATTGAGCGACCGCGACCGCTGGATCGCTGAACAGGTCGGCCCGACCCTGCGTGAGAAAGGCCTGTTGTTTGTCGGCCTCGATGTGATCGGCGATTACCTGACCGAAATCAATGTCACCAGCCCGACCTGTATCCGCGAACTGGACGATCAGTTTAACCTCGACATCGGCATGGAGCTGATGGACTGCATTGAAAAGGAATTGGCAACACGATGAACACCCAGGACGACCGTTTACCCCTCTGGCACCACCTGAACAGTGACGGCTTCGGCTTCATGCTGTTTATCGCCACGCTGGTACACGGCGTCCTGCTGCTGACACTGAGCTTTCACATTCCCGAACCGGAGCCGCCGGAACAGACGCTGGACGTAACGCTGGCCCAGTATCCACAGCAGGATGCACCGGACCAGGCCGACTTCATCGCCCAGCATAACCAGCGCGGCAGCGGCAATGCCGAGGAAGTCGCCACGCCATCAACCACGGAAATCGCGCCACTCAACAGCCAGCAGACGCGCCATCAGGCGGCGCAGCCGGCGCCCTCGGACACACCTCCCAAGGCGGACCCCGGCACGGAAACGGGCCCTGGCGAGCAGACCGAGCAGGAACAGGGCACACTCCGTGCGGCCCGTGCCGAACTGGCCCGACAAAGCGAGCAGGCCCCCAACCGGACCGAGGCGGCACGCGAAACACGCACGTCACCACCTGAGCCTCAACCGAATCAGTCCACTTCTCTAATGGCCCGCAGCCTGGAAATGGCCAGTCTGCAGGCCAAGCTGGACCTGATTCGTGAAGAACGCGCCAAGAAGCCGCGCATTCTGCGCCTGACCTCGGCGGCGACGCGCTCACACAAGTACGCCGGCTACCTGGACAACTGGCGGCGCCGCGTGGAAACCGTCGGCAACCTGAACTACCCGGAAGAGGCCCGCCGCCAGGGCCTGCAGGGCACCCTGCGCCTACTGGTGGCCCTGAACCCGGATGGTCAGGTCGTCAACGTGGAGGTACTGGCCTCATCAGGACACCGTACGTTGGACGAAGCGGCAATCCGCATCGTCCAGCTGGCTTCGCCATTCCAGAGTTTCCCGGTGGAGATGCGCAAGCATGTCGACCGGCTGGAAATTATTCGCACCTGGAAATTTGAGAAACGGGCACGGGTGTACTAAGCCTAAGCTACCTTTAACCAGCGAAGAGAGACGACCTTATGCCCCTGACCTCACTTCGTGACCACTTTCTGATCTCGATGCCACACCTGCTGGACGAGACCTTTGCCCAAACCGTGGTCTATCTCTGCGACCACAACGAATACGGCGCCATGGGCATCGTGGTCAATCGCCCCAGCGGTATCCGCATGTGCGACTTGCTCAATCATCTGGAGCTGGATAATCACACCGGCCTGATGTCCGAACGGCCAGTCTTCAACGGTGGCCCGGTGCGCGATGATCGTGGTTTCGTGCTGCACCGCCGCCAGCCTGAACAACAGTGGCTATCATCGCACGGCATTAATGACGACATCTGCCTGACCACCTCCCTCGATATTCTCGAAGCCATCGCCCGCAATGAAGGCCCCGACACCTTTCTGGTAGCGTTGGGTTACGCCAGCTGGGGTCCGGAGCAGCTGGAACAGGAGCTGTGCGACAACCTCTGGTTAAGCTGCCCGGCAAATTCGGATATACTTTTCAACCTGCCCCTGGAGGACCGGCTGCATGCCGCCGCCGCCACTTTGGGCATCAACCTGAATCTAATGCCGGCCCACGCCGGACACGCCTGACTGAAGCGACTGGATGAGCAGCGACACCCAATTGGTGCTGGGATTTGATTTCGGCACGACCCGTATCGGCCTGGCGATCGGCCAGAGTCTGACCGCCAGCGCCAACCCGATCGAGCCGATTCGTGCCCGTGACGGCATGCCCGACTGGGACGCTCTGGACCGCGTCGTCAAGCAGTGGCAGCCCGACACCCTGGTGGTGGGCATTCCGCTCAATATGGACGGTACCATCTCGGAAATGGCGCGCCGGGCACGCAAGTTTGCCAACCGCATTCAGGACCGCTACCAGCGGCCCTGTTTCCTCTGCGATGAACGCCTGACCACGGCCGAAGCCAAGCGCATTCACCTGGATGCCGGCGGCGGTACCAACTTCAAGCAGGAGTCGGTGGACGGCATCGCCGCCCAGCTGATTCTGGAGGACTGGTTCAACAGTTCCGACCGCATTCCAAGCCACACCCGACTGGAGGATATCTATGGTCTCGGGCACCCTGAGCGTTGATGCACTGCTCGACAAGATGGCGAGTGAAACCCGCGCCCTGATTGCGCAGCGTCACCTGAACGATCCACTGATGATCGGTATCCGCACCGGTGGCGTCTGGCTGGCGGAACGCCTGCACCGGCAGCTGGCACTGACCAGTCCGCTGGGCGTGATGGATATCAGCTTCTACCGCGACGACTTCACCCAGGTGGGCATGAATCCCAAAGTGCAGCCGACGCAACTGCCCTGTGCCACCGAAGGTCGAGACATCCTGCTGGTGGACGATGTCATCATGAGCGGCCGTACCATCCGGGCCGCCATGAACGAGCTGTTCGACTATGGCCGCCCGGCCTCGGTCAGCCTGATCACCCTGCTGGACCTGCAGCGCCGCGAACTGCCGATCCAGGCTGATGTCATCGGCGGTACCCTGGCGCTGGGCCCGGACCAGCTGGTCAAACTCAACGGCCCCGATCCCCTGACGCTGACCATCCGTCAGCGTGACTGAAACGACAAGAGCATATCACCATGTTTGAGGCTACCGACCCGAACGCGCTGCAGCTGACGTCCGATGGCCAGCTGCGCCATTTTCTGACCACCGAAGGCCTGCCCCGCGAGCTGTTGACCGAAATTCTCGACACCGCCGACTCCTTCGTCGACATGAGCCAGCAACAGGTGAAAAAGGTGCCGCTGCTGCGCGGCAAGACCGTTGCCAACCTGTTCTTCGAGAACAGCACCCGCACCCTGTCCACGTTTGAATTGGCCGCCAAACGCCTGTCCGCGGACGTGTTAAACCTGAACATCAACACCTCCTCGACCAAGAAGGGCGAGACCCTCAAGGACACGCTGATGACGCTGGAGGCGATGCACGCCGACATGTTCGTGGTACGTCACGCCGACAGCGGCGCCGCCCACTTTATCGCCCAGCACGTCACCCCCAATGTCGCCGTGATCAACGCCGGTGACGGTCGCCACGCGCACCCCACCCAGGCGATGCTGGACATGCTGACCATCCGCCGCCACAAGGGTGACTTTGCGCCGCTGACGGTGGCGATCGTGGGCGACATTCTGCACTCGCGCGTGGCCCGCTCGCAGATCCATGCCCTGCGCACTCTGGGCGCCGGCGAAATCCGTGTGATCGCCCCCAAGACCCTGCTACCGCGTCATATCGAGGCATTGGGCGTCAAGGTGTACACCGACATGGCCATGGGCCTGCGTGATGTTGACGTGATCATGATGCTACGCCTGCAGAAAGAGCGCATGCAAAGTGCCCTGCTGCCCAGCGAGTCCGAGTTCTACAAGCTGTACGGCCTCAACCGTGACAAGCTGGCCTATGCCAAGCCGGATGCGGTGGTGATGCACCCAGGCCCGATCAACCGCGGTGTCGAAATCGAGTCGGAAGTGGCCGACGGCCCCCGCTCGCTGATTCTGGATCAGGTCACCAACGGCATTGCCGTGCGCATGGCGGTGATGTCCAAGGCCATGGGGGGGCAGATGGCACAACGGGGTGAACTCAGTCAGGAGGAGCAGGCATGAACATTTTGATCCAGGGCGGTCGCGTCATCGACCCCACCCAGCAGTGGAATGAAGTGGCCGACCTCTATATCAGCAACGGCGAAATCGTCGCCCTGGGACAGGCGCCCGAGGGTTTCGAAGCGGAAGAAGTGATTGAGACCGACGGCCAGGTGGTCTGTCCGGGGCTGATTGATCTCTGTACCCATCTGCGCGAGCCGGGCCTCACCCGCAAGGGCACCATTGCCAGTGAAACCGCCGCCGCCGCCGCGGGCGGCATCACCACGCTGGTAACCACCCCCGACACCCAGCCGCTGGTGGAAACCGCCGCTGTGGCCGAGCTAATTCAGGACCGGGCTGCCGATGTCGGCTTTGCCCGCGTACTGCCGATGGGCGCCCTGACCCAAGGCCTGGAGGGCGAACAGCTGGCTCCCCTGCACGGCCTGGCCAGCTCCGGCTGTGTCGCCTTCACCAACCTGCGCCGGGGCATTGCCAGCAGCCAGACTCTGCTGCGCTGCCTGGAATATGCCGCGACTCATGACCTGTTGGTGGTGTTCCAGGCCCAGGACAACAGCCTGGTGGCCCATGGCTGCATGCATGACGATACCACCTCGACCCGTCTGGGCCTGAACGGCATCCCGGAAGCGGCCGAGACCATCGAAGTCTCCCGTTGCCTGCTGCTGGTGGAACAGACCGGCGTGCGTGCCCACTTCGGCCAGCTGTCCTGCGAGCGTTCGGTGCGCATGATCGAGGCGGCACGCGAACGCGGCCTGCAGGTCAGTGCCGACGTTGCCGTGCACCATCTGTTGCTGACCGACGAGAGCGTCAACGGCTTCAACGCCGCCTACCATCTACAGCCACCGCTGCGCAGCCAGCTCGACCGGGCCGGCCTGCGTCAGGGCCTGGTGACCGGCACCATTGCCGCCATCTGCTCCGACCACCAGCCGCACGACCCCATCGCCAAGCAGGCACCCTTTGCCGCCACCGAGCCGGGCATGAGCGGTCTGGAGACGCTGCTGCCGCTGAGCCTGTCACTGGTCGAACAGCAGCTGCTGGAGCTGCCGCAGCTGATCGAGGCGCTGACGGCGGCGCCGGCGCGCATCCTGGGCATTGACGCCGGCACTCTGGCCATCGGTTCTCAGGCCGACATCTGCATCTTCGACCCGAATGCCGAATGGGTCGTCAGCGCAGACAGTCTGAGATCGGCCGGCAAGAACACGCCCTTCCTGGGCCAAACCCTGAAAGGCCGCGTCAGCGCAACGCTGATGGACGGTCGCATTGTCTTCCGCCGCTGAGCCCACACCCTGCATGGAGGCGCCGCCTCCATGCTTCAAATCATTGATTGCATTCATGCAATATTAAGTTTTAATCGTAAACGCGATATAGTTACCGCTTGCATCGAAGTGCGCCAGGGACTTGCGGCCAAGCATGTAATTCCTGCTGTAAATGACATGGAGGTTGCCTTGGAGGCCCGCTACAGCCTTTACCTTCGTCATGTGAAACTTTCGTCACCCAAGGAAGCCCACGAGTATGCAGGCAACATCCCCTCGTATCGCTGTCATCGAAGACAACCCGGACCTGCAGGACGAGCTGCTGTTTTTTCTCAAGGCCAAGGGCCTGGATGCTTGGGGGGCCAACAGCGCCGAAGCTTTCTGGAAGCAGCTGCACCGTACACCCGCTGATATCGTACTGATCGATGTCGCCCTGCCAGGCGAAGACGGACTCAGTGTTCTCGACTACCTCTCCGGGCTGGAAAAATACGGTCTGATCATCATGACGGCTTATGACTCCATGCAGCTCAAGCAACGTGGCCTCAGCCTCGGCGCCGACCTGTATCTGCAAAAGCCGGTCAATTTCGGTCGTCTGTACCAGTACCTTGTCGAGCTATGGTCCCGCATGTGTCAGCAGGCAAGCGCCGAGACGGATGGCATGCCCGCCCCGCTGCGCTGGCATTTGCATGCGCAACACCTGGTCTCACCCTCCGGCACGACCTTGCCGCTCACCCCCCAGGAACACGCCCTATTGGAGATCCTGCTGCGCAACCAGAATGAGGTCTGCAGCAAGGATCAGCTGCACGACCTCTTGTTCGGCTACGACCCCGAACCCAATACCCACCGCATCAACGTCATCCTGAGCCGGCTGCGCAGCAAGGCGCGCCAGCACGACCTGACCTTGCCCATTCGGGCCATTTTCGGCAAGGGCATCGTGTTTCGTGATCTGAGCCAATGAACTCGTACAAGCGTTTGAACCATTTGACATATTTATAGAATGCCACCATCTGGTAACACTATGAAAAAATCCGCGCCATAAAAACCTGCCGTGAATCATGCGATCCATATCTGAGGTGCGATAACGGAGCAACACTGCTTCATACCGGACGTCTCGGGTATGCATTGCCGATTCCTTCCGCAACGAAAGGTAACAACATGCACAGCCCCAGCTTTGCACGCTTCGTTCTTCCCAACGCGGCTTTACCCTGGTTGAAATCGCGCAGGTCCTCGTTGTCATTGGCCTGATCCTCGGTGCCATCTCCATCGGCAAGGATGTACAGCGCAACGCCGAATACACCAAGATCAAGCAGAAGTTCGTCGACCAGTGGGTCAGTGCCTACAACAATTACTACCTGCGTACCGGTGTCGTGCTAGCTGACAGCCAGACCCAGCCCGCATGATGGTCAATGGCACCGACCATGCCGTCGCCGGCAGCCTGGTGTCCGGTCAGGATATGACAGGGGTTATCGAACCCAATGCCATCTGCCAGGGCGCCACCGGCCCCAACATGCAGCGTGCGGCCAACCTGACTCTGCATCAGGAAATGGATCGCCACGGCATTCGCATGCCCCCGGGCCGCGCTGAAGGCTTTGAAGACCGCTACCCTACCTGGATACCAACGGCAACCCTCAGGAACTGCAGGTCTGCTTCTAATGGAACCAGCCCGGCACAGCATCCAGCTCAGGCAACGTCATGGTTATCACCGGCCTGACGCCGGACCTGGCCCGCTCGCTGGACCAGATGATCGACGGCAAGGCCGATGCCCATGAGGGCCTGTTCCGCAAGCAGGACATCAACAATGACACCAGCGGAAATCCGGGAACCGAGTGGGCCACCAACAACACCGACGCCTATGGCCCCGAGACCGGCACTGCGGATGACACGACCACCAACCTGGATGAAGATCAGGTCATCACGGTGGTCGCCATCTACAAAATGAGCCAGTGAGCGGAGGCAACATGACTCTATCGTCATCCACACGGCGGCCGACACGCCAGCAGGGCTATACCCATCAGTCTGGAGCGCTCCCTGCTGCGACTGGTATCGGCCATCAAGGTCATGTCGGCCATGGACATCTCCGATCACCTGCGGCCGCAGGATGGCCGCTACTCGGCCAGCCTGGATGGACAACAGTACGACATTCGTGTGTCCACCAGCGTGACTCCGCATGGCGAAAGTATGGTCATGCGCCTGCTGCCCAAGGGCATTTCGGTGTCCGGACTGGCAGATCTCGGCTTTGCACCCGAACATCTGGTGCTGATCAACCGCATGTTCCAGCAGCCTCACGGCATGCTATTGATGACCGGCCCCACCGGCTCCGGCAAGACCACGGCCCTGCACGCCGGCCTGAAGCCCCACGGCATGACCGGCAAGAACATACTGACGGTCGAAGACCCGATCGAATACGAGCTACCCGTCGCCAGCCAGACCCAGGTCAACCGCAAGGCCGGCTACACCTTTGATGCGGCCATTCGCCATTTTCTGCGCCACGATCCGGATATCATGCTGGTGGGCGAAATCCGCGATACGGAAACGGCAGAGGCGGCCATGCGTGCCGCCGAAACCGGCCACCTGGTGCTATCAACCCTGCACGTGAACAGTGTATACGGCGTCGTCGGACGCTTAGGGGCGTTAGGTATGCCCACACACAGCATTGCCGATACACTGATCGGCTGCATCAACCAGCGCTTGGTCCGGCGTATCTGTGAGCACTGCAAGGTGCCTGCAGCGCCCCCGGAATGAATTCCCGCAGCACTGGCAGAGCATCTGGGCGAGGTCGAATTCATGCAGGGGTCCGGCTGCGACGCCTGCCGCCATACCGGTTATCAAGGACGCTTACCGGTCTATGAAATTCTGGTCATGGATGCCGATATCCTGCGCTGGATCGAAAACGGCGGTGGCCGCCAGGCACTGGCGGAGCGGCTGAATGCAACCAACCATGTCAGTATCTGGGAGACCTGCGCACGCCGTATCCGCAATGGCGAGACCACGGTCGACGAGTTCGTGCGCATCTTCGGCATGCAGGAAACGGCCCTGCTCTGAGTCGCCGGACACTGAACGCAAAAGGGCGGCCCCAGGGCCGCCCTTTTGATCACGCATGACTTGCCATTCACATGCCCTTGACGCTCATGTCGCCTTCCAGGTTGAGATCATCGTCGTCATCCTGCAGCGTGAAACTGGGCATATCGGACTCCTGCTTGACGTCGGACTTGCCACTGGTTTCCGCATCCAGCTTGATCATCAGACGCAGGTCGTTAGCCGAGTCCGCATGCGCCAGCGCAACCTCGTAGGTGATGACGCCATCACGGTACAGAGTGAACAACGCCTGGTCGAAGGTCTGCATGCCCAGGTTGGTGGATTTTTTGATCACTTCCTTGATCTCGTGAACCTCGGCCTTGCGGATATGGTCCTGGATCAGCGGCGTGTTGATCATCACCTCGATGGCGGCACGGCGGCCCTTGCCGTCTACGGTCGGCAGCAGCTGCTGGGCCACGATCGCCTTGAGGTTAAGCGACATATCCATCCACACCTGGTCATGATGCTCAGGACCGAAGAAGGAGATGATGCGGTCCAGCGCCTGGTTAGCGTTGTTGGCATGCAGGGTCGCCAGACAGAGGTGGCCAGTCTCAGCAAACGCCAGCGCGTATTTCATCGTCTCCGCCGAGCGGATCTCGCCCATCAGAATCACGTCCGGCGCCTGGCGCAAGGTGTTTTTCAGCGCCACATCGAAGGACTCGGTATCGATGCCCACTTCACGCTGGGTGATAATGCTCTTCTTGTGGTTATGGATATACTCAATCGGGTCTTCGATGGTGATGATGTGCCCGGCATGGTTTTCATTGCGGTAGTCGATCATCGACGCCAGCGAGGTCGATTTACCGGTCGAGGTACCGCCCACGAACAGGATCAGGCCGCGCTTGGTCATCGACAGATCACGCAGCACGTCCGGCAGCTTGAGTTCATCCATGCTCGGAATATGATTGTTGATGGAACGCAGTACCATCCCCGGGGTGTTGCGCTGCATGAAGGCGCTGACACGGAAACGGCCGATACCCGGCGCGCTGATGGCGAAGTTGCACTCGCTGGTGCCCTCGAACTCCGCCAGCTGCTTGTCGTTCATGGTGCTGTACACCAGCGCACGGGTCTGGCTCGGTTTCAGCGTTTCCTTGGTCAGCGGGCGG
Source organism: Marinobacterium weihaiense (assembly GCF_019061305.1). Classification (GTDB taxonomy): domain Bacteria; phylum Pseudomonadota; class Gammaproteobacteria; order Pseudomonadales; family Balneatricaceae; genus Marinobacterium; species Marinobacterium weihaiense. The sequence goes on along the minus strand of NZ_JAHQZT010000008.1, from coordinate 90,441 downwards.
ATGGTGCCGTCAATCTTGATCGACGGTGCCGCACCGGCGGTGACGAAGAGGTCGGATGCGCCTCGATCCACCATCACCTTCAACAGTTGGGTAAAATCCACTGGTTAACTCCTGTTTCTCGGGCCGTTAAAAGGCGGCCGGGTTCTTCGCCTTGTCACGGGCCGTTTCCTTGGAAATCAGACCTTTCTGCATCAACTCGGTCAACGACTGGTCCAGCGTCTTCATGCCGTAGGCGGCACCGGTCTGAATGGCCGAGTACATCTGCGCCACCTTGTCTTCACGGATCAGGTTGCGCACCGCCGGGGTGCCGATCATGATCTCGTGTGCGGCCACACGGCCACCCTTGGTGCGTTTCAGCAGCGTCTGCGAGATAACCCCTTGCAGCGACTCGGACAGCATGGAGCGTACCATATCCTTCTCGGCCGCCGGGAAAACATCGATGATACGGTCGATGGTCTTGGCGGCGGAGGTGGTATGCAGAGTCCCGAACACCAGATGGCCGGTTTCTGCCGCGGTCAGCGCCAGACGGATGGTCTCCAGGTCACGCATCTCGCCCACCAGGATCACGTCCGGGTCTTCACGCAGCGCCGAGCGCAGGGCGTTGGAGAAGCTGTGGGTATCACGATGCACTTCACGCTGGTTGATCAGGCACTTCTTGCTTTCATGAACGAATTCGATCGGGTCCTCGATGGTCAGGATATGATCGGAGCGGGTGTCGTTGACATAGTCGATCATCGCCGCCAGCGTGGTACTCTTACCGGAACCGGTCGGGCCGGTCACCAGCACCAGGCCACGCGCCTGTTCGGCCAGATCCCGAAACACCTTGCCCATGTCCAGATCTTCCATGGTCAGCACCTTGCTCGGGACGGTACGGAACACCGCGGCCGCACCGCGGTGCTGGTTGAAGGCGTTGACACGAAAACGGGACAGGTTGGGTACTTCAAACGAGAAGTCGGCCTCGTAATTTTCTTCATATTCCTTGCGCTGCTTGTCATTCATGATGTCGTAGACAAGCGTATGCACCTGTTTATGCTCCAGGGCAGGGAGCTTGATGCGCCGAACATCGCCGTCGACACGGATCATCGGCGGCATGCCGGCGGTCAGGTGCAAGTCGGACGCACCCTGTTGTACGGCGAAAGACAAAAGTTCTGTAATATCCATAAGCGGTCGAGATCCGAAGCAGCTTCCATTAAACTTTAGTGTTCTAGCAGAATAGGCCTAACCTGCCAATGACAGCCGTCAGTATTCATGGGTGATTATGTTAGCAGACAAGTATGACCATGTTCGTGAGCAGATTATGAGTGCCTGTAGGGCCTCGGAACGCGCGCCTGACAGCGTCCGGCTGCTGGCGGTCAGCAAGACCCGCAGCGCCGACGAAATACGTCAGTTGTATGCCTGTGGCCCAAACGCTTTTGGCGAAAACTACCTGCAGGAAGCGCTGGACAAGATCGAAGCACTGCAAGACCTGCCACTGGAGTGGCACTTCATCGGTCCGATCCAGTCCAACAAGACCCGGCCCATTGCCGAGCACTTCGATTGGGTCCACAGCGTCGACCGGCTCAAGATTGCCAAGCGCCTGTCCGAGCAGCGCCCGGCGCATCGGGCACCGCTGAATATTTGCCTGCAGGTCAACATCAGCGAGGAAGCGAGCAAATCGGGCTGTGCTCCGGATGAACTGCCCGCCCTGGCCCGCGCCGTGGCTGCGCTGCCCAATCTGCAGCTGCGTGGCCTGATGGCGATTCCTGAGGCGGAACCCGATCCCGAGCGCCAGCGTGCCACCTTTGCCCGCGTGCGCACACTGCTGACCGCACTGCAGGCAGAATTGCCCCGACTGGATACCCTGTCCATGGGCATGTCAGGTGACCTGGACGCAGCCATCGCCGAAGGCGCCACCATCGTGCGCATCGGCACCGCCCTGTTCGGGCCACGCCCGTCTCCCAACTCAACATCCCATTCACCGGCCTGACCAGGAGTCGTTTCATGAGCCAACAACCCGTAATCGCATTCATTGGTGCCGGCAACATGGCCCGCGCTATCATCGGTGGCCTACTCGAGAACGGCTTTACCGCCGCCAACATCTGGGCCGCCGAGCCGGATGCCGAACGCCTGGCCGACCTGGCGGCGCAGGGCCTGAAGACCACCACCGATAATCAGGCCGCCGTAGCCGCCGCCGACCTGGTGGTGTTGGCGGTCAAACCCCAGATCATGCGGGCTGTGGCCAACGACCTGGCAACCGCAGCACAGCAGCACCAGCCGCTGTTCGTCTCCATTGCCGCCGGCATCAGCATGGAGGCGCTGGAACGCTGGCTGGGCGGCGATGTGGCTCTGGTACGCTGCATGCCCAACACCCCGTCCCTGGTCCAGACCGGTGCCAGCGGCCTGTTCGCCAATGCCCGTGTCAGCGAGCTGCAGCGTGAACAGGCAACGCAGGTGCTGCAGGCGGTCGGCATCGCCCTGTGGGTCCAGAGCGAAGCCGAACTGGACGCTGTCACCGCCGTCTCCGGTTCCGGCCCGGCCTACTATTTCCTGATGATGGAGGCGATGACCGCCGCCGGCGTCAAGCTGGGCCTGAGCGAAGCCACGGCCCGCGAGCTGACCCTGCAGACCGCGTTGGGTGCGGCCCGCATGGCCAGCAGCAGCGATGTGGATGCGGCCGAGCTGCGCCGCCGCGTGACCTCGCCCAAGGGCACGACCGAGCAGGCCATCCTGACGTTCCAGGCACAGGGACTGGAGGCGACCGTGGAAAAGGCGATGACCGCCTGCCGCGACCGCGCGGTGGACATGGCTGCCGAGCTGTGCAAAGACTGACTTGAACCCTCTGCCGAACAGGACTGATCATGGGACAGGACCCGATTACACTTATTGTTAGCCTGGTGGGAGGCATTTCCTCCTTCCTGCTGCTGATGCGCTTTGCCCTGCAACTGTCGCAGGCCGATTACTACAACCCGATTTCGCAGTCGGTGGTGCGCATCACCCAACCGGTGGTAGGCCCTCTGCAGAAGGCGCTGCGCCCCCGTGGACGCTTCGACTTCGCCACCCTGATCGTGGCGATCGCGGTCAAGGCGATTAGCATCCTGCTGCTGATACAGTTCGCGCCGGCCTTTGCCTCGCTGGGCGGGTCGATCAATCCGTTGCACCTTCTGGTCTTCTCATTGACCGGTGTACTCAATACCCTGCTGACCATCTATTTCTGGGCCTCGCTGGGTGCGGTGATCATCAGCTGGGTGGCGCCGAGCAGCTATCACCCGGCGCCGCAGTTGCTGCTGCAACTGACCGAGCCGCTGTTCGGCCTGGCACGCAAGGTGATTCCGCCCATTGGCGGGCTGGACCTGTCACCGATTCTGATCTTCCTGCTGATTCAGATCGTGCAGGGCTACCTGCGAGGGTTCGTCATACTCTGAGGACCGAGACCGGATGAGCGCAGCCCATTACCGATGGCAGGGGGAGGATCTGATCCTGCACTGCCACCTGCAGCCCAAGGCCTCCCGGGATGAAATTTCCGGGCGGCATGGCGACAGTGTTAAGATCCGCATTGCCGCACCGCCCATCGAGGGCCGAGCCAATGCAGCGCTGGTCAAATTTTTGGCCAAAACCTTCGGCGTCGCCAAGCGTGACGTCAGTATTATCAGCGGCGAGCTGGGCCGGGAAAAGCGGGTGCGTATCCACGCCCCCGCCAAACTGCCGGACAGTCTCGATCTTGCTTCGGATTAAGGAACACGACGTTGTATACAGCCAGGTTTCTGATGCTCTGCCGGGTGTTGCACTACGACATGTGATGCTCGAACCCGGGCGCCCTCGCGCCACCCTGTCCTTTCCTGCATCACTGACACACGAGACACCATCATGCCTGCTGTAATACCTGATGACAGTGTGGGGCTGGTCAGCCCCGAACGCATTCATTTCGAACAACCGCTGGAGTTGAGCTGTGGCCGCCGTCTCGACACCTGGGACCTGATAATCGAGACCTACGGCACGCTCAACGCCGATGCCTCCAACGCCGTGCTGATTTGCCATGCCCTGTCCGGTCACCACCATGTCGCCGGCTACCACAGCATGGACGAGCGCAAGCCCGGCTGGTGGGATGCCGCCATCGGTCCGGGCAAGCCAATCGATACCAACCGCTTCTTTGTGGTGGGCGTCAACAACCTCGGCGGCTGCCATGGTTCCACCGGCCCCAACACCCTGAACCCGGCCACCGGCAAGCCCTATGGGCCCGACTTCCCGATCATGACCGTGCAGGACTGGGTGCACAGCCAGGCACGCTTGGCCGATCACCTCGGCATTCGGCAATGGGCCGCCGTGGTCGGTGGTAGCCTGGGCGGCATGCAGGCGCTGCAGTGGTCGATCAGCTACCCAGAGCGCCTGCGCCACTGCGCGGTCATCGCCTCCGCCGCCAAGCTCAGTGCCCAGAACATCGCCTTCAACGAGGTGGCACGCCAGGCCATCAGCAAGGACCCGGAGTTCCACGACGGCCACTACTATGAACGGAACACGGTGCCCCGCACCGGCCTGATGCTGGCCCGCATGGTCGGCCACATCACCTACCTGTCCGATGACGGCATGCGCGACAAGTTCGGTCGCGAACTCAAGGACGGCAAGCTCAGCTTCGACTTCAACCCCCAGTTCGAGGTGGAGTCCTATCTGCAGTATCAGGGCGAGCGTTTCTCCTCCTCGTTCGATGCCAACACCTATCTGCTGATGACCAAGGCGCTGGACTACTTCGATCCGGCCGGCGAGCAGGGCCACGACCTGGCCGCTGCCCTGGCCCCGGCCCAATGCGACTTTCTGGTGGTGTCCTTCACCACCGACTGGCGCTTCTCGCCGGAACGCTCGCGCGAGCTGGTCGACGGTCTGATCGCCGCCGGCAAGCCAGTCAGCTATGCCGAGATCGACGCGCCCCAGGGCCATGACGCCTTCCTGATTCCGATTCCGCGCTACATGGAAGTGTTTCGAAGCTACATGAACCGCATTGCCGCCGCCCTACCCCAGCCTGAAGGAGGTGCCAGCCATGCGCGCTGATCTGGAAATCATCAACGAGTGGATTGCACCCGGCTCGCGGGTGCTGGACCTGGGCTGCGGCGACGGCGAGCTGCTGGCGCACCTGCAGGCCGAAAAGCAGGTTTCCGGCTACGGGCTGGAGATCGACCATGACAATCTGACCGCCTGCATCGAGAAGGGCGTCAGCGTGATCGAGAAGGATATCGACGACGGCCTGGCGTCCATCGGCAACGCCAGCTTCGATACCGTGATCATGACCCAGGCACTGCAGAGCATGCACCGCCCGGATCTGATCGTCGACGAAATGCTGCGTATTGGCCGTGAATGCATCGTCACCTTCCCCAACTTTGCCCACTGGCGTGCGCGTGGTTATCTGGCGTTTCGCGGCAAGATGCCGGTGTCCAAATTTCTGCCCTATACTTGGTACAACACGCCGAACATCCACTTTTGTACCTTCAAGGATTTCGAGCAGTTGTGTGTCGACCGCAACATTGAGATCCTGCAGCGCACCGTGGTGGACCACACCCACCGCCATCGCTGGTGGATCAAGTTGTGGCCCAATATGCTCGGCGAGATCGCCATTTACCGTATTACACGGTGAGACGCAGAACAGGAGAACAGCATGCGCCATTTGAAACGGACCCTCGGTCACTTGCTGGCCCTGGCCGCACTGACCGCCAGCCCGCTGGCAGCGGCCGAGCAGTCAATTGCCGACGGCCAGTACGAAATTCATTACAACGCCTTCAATTCCAGTTTCATCACCCCGGAAGTGGCACGCCAAAATGACCTGGTGCGCAGCAAGTACCGGGCCCTGATCAACGTTTCAGTGCTGAAGATCCAGGATGACGGCAGCAAGCAACCGACCACCGCCATCGTGTCCGGCCAGGCCGCCAACCTGCTCAACCAGGCCCAGCAGCTGGAGTTCAAGAAGATCGATGAAGGCGACGCGCTGTATTACATCGGAAGCTTCCGCTTCACCGAGGATGAACAGCTGAAAATCACCCTAAGCGTCCAGCCGGACCCCAATCAACCGGCATACGACATTGAGTTCGACCAACGTTTCTACGTTGACTGACCCCACGGAGCCCCATGATAGACAAGATCGTTCTGGCCAGCGGCAACCGCGGCAAATTGAAGGAGTTCAGCGAGATCTTCGCACCGCTGCAGATCGACGTGATGCCGCAGTCCGATTTCGCCGTCCATGACGCCGAGGAAACCGGCCTCAGCTTCGTTGAAAATGCCATTCTCAAGGCCCGCCACGCCGCCCGTATCACCGGACTGCCGGCGCTGGCCGATGACTCCGGCCTGGAAGTGGACGCCCTCCATGGTGCTCCCGGCATCTACTCGGCGCGCTACGCCGGTGAGGGCTGCGGCGACGACGAAAACAACGCCAAGCTGTTGCAGGCGCTGTCTCAGGTACCGGACGACAAACGCACGGCACGCTTTCAGTGCGTGCTGGTGTTCATGCGCCATGCCGAGGATCCCACGCCACTGATCTGCCAGGGTAGCTGGGAAGGCCGCATCCTGACCGCCCCCCAGGGCCACAACGGCTTCGGCTATGACCCGCTGTTCTACGTGCCGGAAACCAGTTGTGCCAGTGCCGAGCTGAGTCCGGAACAGAAGCAGCAGTACAGCCATCGCGGCAAAGCCGTACGCCAGTTTATCGCTGCTATCGGCCCCTGGCTCAGCCACGCATGAGCCAGGCAACCATCGACTTGCCGCCGGCCACGGGCCCGCTGCCGCCGCTATCCTTGTACGTTCACATCCCCTGGTGCGTACGCAAGTGCCCCTACTGCGACTTCAACTCGCACGCCGCGCCAGAGCAGCTGCCGGAGGCGGCCTATGTAGATGCCCTGCTGCAGGACCTGGACACCGATCTGCCGCTGGCGGCCGGGCGGCCGCTGCAGTCGATCTTCATCGGTGGCGGCACCCCCAGCCTGTTCAGCGCCGAGGCCATCAACCGCCTGCTGCAGGGCATTCGCCAGCGTGTGCCGCTGGTCAAAGGAGCCGAAATAACCCTGGAAGCCAACCCCGGCACCTTCGAGCAGGCCCGCTTTGAGGGCTACCGTGCCGCCGGCATCAACCGATTGTCCATCGGCGTACAAAGCTTCAATGCCGAGCACCTGCAGCGCCTGGGGCGCATTCACAACCCTGACGAAGCGCTGCGAGCAGCCGAGGCGGCCGTGGCGCTGTTTCCACGCGTCAACCTGGACTTGATGCACGGCCTGCCCGGCCAGAGCATCGACCAGGCCCTGGACGACCTGAAGCAGGCTCTGGCCTTCAACTCCGGCCACCTGTCCTGGTATCAGCTCACCATCGAGCCCAATACCGAGTTTCATGCCCGGCCGCCGCAACTGCCCGTGGATGAATCGCTGTGGGCCATTCAGGAGCAAGGGCAAGTGCTGTTGGCGCAGCGCGGCTATGACCAGTATGAAATCTCAGCCTACTCACGACCGGGGCAACAGGCGCGCCACAACCTCAACTACTGGCAGTTTGGCGACTATCTCGGCATTGGCGCCGGCGCCCACGGCAAGCTCAGTCACCTTGACGACCAGGGCCGGTTGCAGATCGAGCGCCGCCACAAGCAACGCCAGCCCAAGGGCTACCTCGATCCAAGCCGTCGCCTGGCCGGCGTTCAGCCCGTACCGGTCGAGGAGCGGGCCTTCGAGTTTATGATGAATGCCCTGCGCTTGACCTGTGGCACCCCCTTGGACTTGTTCAGCCAGCGAACCGGCGTTAGTGTAGATTTTGTGCAACATCTACTGGATCAGGCCCGGCAAAAAGGCCTGCTGACGAACGACCGCACCCGCCTGGCCCCGACCCTGCAGGGGCGGCTGTTCCTGAATGATTTGCTGGCGCTGTTCCTGGATTGATCGCGCCTTCCACGCTCCATGGACGCAGTAGCAGTAACCGGATTACGGATCCCTTACCGGCATGACCATCAAGCAAAAACTCCTCACGCTGATCGCTCTGATTCTGGCCGGCTTCATCGGCATGGCCATGATCATCCAGTACACCCTGACCCAATATCGCGATCTGGTCACCGTCAGCGAGACCCTGGCCAAGGTCGAAACGCGCAAGCTGGATCTGCGCCGCCATGAAAAGGACTTCCTGGCACGACAGGATGAGAAGTACCTGAAGCAGTTCGAACAGACATCGACGGCCTTCAACCAGCACCTGCAGCAACTCGGTCAGCTCCTGCCGGAACCCGAGTTGCAGGATGAACTGGCCACGTTCAGCGATCGCATGCAAACCTACATGGCCTCCTTTGCTGCCGTGACCGAGCTGAACCTGGAGCTGGGTCTGAACGAAGAGTCCGGCCTGCGCAGCCAGTTGCGCCAGGCCATCCACGCGGTAGAGCGCGAGATCCGCAGCACGGCCAATACCGACCTGCTCAGCACCCTGCTGCAGCTGCGCCGTCACGAGAAAGACTTCCTGCTGCGCAAGGACAGCAAGTACCTGCAGCGCTTCATGGACGCAATGACTCATCTGGAGCAGCAGATCGACATGCTGCTGCTGCCGGCTCAGGCCGATTATTTGCAGCCACTGCTGGTCGAGTACCGCAACACCTTCAAGCAGCTGGTCGCCGCCTACTCGCGACTCGGGCTCACTGTGGAAGAAGGCCTGATGGGGCAGATGCGCCACGCGGTCAAGAGCACTGACGATCTGCAGCTGGAGCTGGAGCACCACTTGGAAGAGCGCATGGCCAGCGAACAGCGCCACCTGCAGCTGACGGCCATCATCGCCATGCTGGTTGCTATCATGGCCACCGTGGTGCCCGCCTGGCTGTTGGGGCGCAGCATTCTGCGGCCGATCAACGCCCTGGCCGGTACCATGCAGCGCGCCAGCGACGAGCATGATCTGACACTCCGGTTCCAGGCGGACGGCCAGGATGAAGTGGCGCAGATGGCGCAGGCTTTCAACCACATGATGGACAACTTCCGCGCCCTGATCGCCCGCGTGGCCGGCACCTCCTCGCAGCTGGCGGCCGCCGCCGAGCAGCTCTCCGCCACCACCCAGGACACCTCGCGCGGCCTGAGCCAGCAGCAGAGCCAAGTGCTGCAGGTCGCGGCGGCGGTGCAGGAGATGGAGAGCTCGATGCAGGAGATCGCCGGTAATACCGAGAACACCGCAGCTACTGCCGCCCGGGCACAGCAGGACGCCCAGGACAGTACCACCCGCGTCAGCGGCAATATCGACGCCATGCAACAGATGGCCAGCAAAGCGCGTGAGACGGCCGGGGTGGTCGATCAGCTGCGTGCCGATAGCGACCGAATCGGCACCATGCTGGATGTCATCAAGGATATCGCCGACCAGACCAATCTGCTGGCCCTGAACGCTTCCATCGAGGCCGCCCGAGCCGGCGAGCAGGGCCGCGGCTTTGCCGTGGTTGCGGATGAAGTGCGCACTCTGGCGTCACGCTCGCAACAGTCTGCCGCCGAGATCGAGCAGATGGTGCTCAGCCTGCAGGAGCAGACCCATAATGTCAGCCACCTGATGCAGGAAAGCGTCCGCGACAGCGAACAGGGAGCCGAGCGCGCCAGTGAAACCATTGACGCACTCAACACCATCACTGCCGGCGCCACCAGCATTGTCGACATGACCACACAGGTAGCATCGGCCACCGAAGAACAGGCCTCGGTGGCCGCGGAAATCACCCGCAATATCGACCATATCCGCAACATCATGGAAGATGCCAATGATCAGGTGGGCCAGAATGCCGACGCCAGCCAGATGGTGGCCCAACAGGCTGCCGAACTGCAGAGCGCGGTCTCCAGCTTCAGAACCTGATCCTATGCCGCGCCCGCTCTCAGAGCGTGGCGCGGATCTCGCCCTGTGCCGCCAGACGCTTGATCTGCGTCGGAATGCTCGACAGACAGCTCACTTCCATATCGGCCCGAGCCGGTTGTGGCCAGTGATGCTCTGGCAGGTTGACCCAGAGCGTCCACATGCCTACCTCAGCCGCCGCGCGAATATCGTTATCCGGGTGATCCCCGACATGCACCACCTGTTCCGGACGCAGACCGGTATGCTTCAGAGCCGCCTGAAACATCTGCGGCTGCGGCTTGGCATGGCCGATACCGTCGGCATTGAACTGGAAGTCGAACAGGTTGCCCACCGGGGTCTGCGCCACATTGGCGTTGCCATTACTCAGCGCGCCGATGATGTACCCGTCCAGGCGCAGCTGCTCCAGCATCGCCTGAGCATGCTCATACAGCTCGACCTGATGGCGCGCCTGCATGAACACTTCAAACGCACGCTCCGCCAGCAGAATCGATTCCGTCTCGGTATAACCGGCAGCAATGCAGCCGCGCTCCAGCAGCGTGATGCGAATCAGGCTCATACTGTGGGCAATCTCGGGGCGCTCGGCCAGCAGCGCCCGGCGCATGGCTGAGCCCTCCGCCATGTCCGCCAGCTGGTGTGAAGCCGTAAACAACGGTGCATTTTCGTCCAGCCACTGCCACAGCGTCTGGTTAGCCCGATGGATCACCGGGTTGACGGCCCAAAGGGTGTCGTCCAGATCGAAGGTGACACATTTAATCATCCTGTTTCTCCCTTGCCCGTGGATGCGACTGTTCATAGACCTCCATCAAATGTTGAAAGTCCAGGTGGGTATAGATCTGTGTGGTACTGATGTTGGCGTGACCGAGCAGTTCCTGCACCGCACGCAGGTCACGGCTGGATTCAAGCAGGTGGCTGGCAAAGCTGTGCCGTAAGCGGTGTGGATACACGCGCCCCTGGGTGCCCTGTTGCTGACCGCGCTTGCGCAGCCGCTGTTCCACTGCACGGGTGCTCAGGCGGCGGCCGGTCTGGCCCACGAAAAGCGCCGTTTCATCGGCCTTCGCCAAGGTGGCGCGGACCTCGAGCCAGGCTCGGATGGCACTCAGCGCCATGCGTCCCACCGGCAGCTGACGCTGCTTGTTGCCCTTGCCCAGTACGGTCAGGCTACCATCGGTCAGATCCAGGTCACGCAGGTCGATCCCGACCAGCTCGGATACGCGCACGCCCGACGAGTAGATCAGTTCCATGATGGCGCGGTCCCGCCGATCCAGAGGCGCATCGCCGCTCACCTCCAGCAGGGCGCCGACCTGTTCGGTATCCAGCGTTTGCGGCAGGCGGCGCGCCGTTCGGGGGGCCTGCACGGCCAGCGCCGGGTTGTGCGCGACCCAGCCCTCCCGGGCCAGAAAACGGTAGAAGGAGCGCACGGCAGACAGCAACCGCTGCAGGCTGCGCCCGGACTGGCCACGCGCATGCAGGGCACCGATGGCGTAGCGCAGCGCCGTTTCGTCGAGTGCGCTCCAGGGGTGACGGCCGCCGCCGGTCTCGGTCAGCAGCGTATCAAGGTCACGCCGATAGTTATTCAGCGTGTGCGGGGAGAGCTGACGCTCAACCCGCAGATAATGCAGGAAGTGGTGTGGCCAATCCGTTTCGGCCGGCACGGCCATCTCAGCCTCCCTGCTCCTGCAGGATGCGGAAAATCACCCGGCTGAGCACCTCGCCCACGTAGCTCAGGAACAGGGTGCCCTGGCTGCTCTGGAAGTAGTTGGGGTCATGACTGCCGATCGCCAGCAGCCCCAGAGTCTCGCCTTTGACCAGAGGCACGACCGCCGCCGACTGCACCTTGACGCTGCGCTCCTGGAACAGGAAGCGGTTCATCGCCTCCGACAGCTGGCCACAGCTGGGCAGGTTGGTTTCGATCAGCGGCTGCACCAGCGAATCCTCGGCGCGGGCCAGGGTGCGAATACTGTTGCTGGCCAGGGAACGTTCGCTGAACAGCAGCAGCTCGGTCTCGTCGCCATAGAAATCCCGGCACAGGCTTTCTTCAATCGCCACCGCCACGTCATCCAGGGTCCAGGATTCGAGCAGGGCCAGCACCATGCGCTTGGTCTTTTCGAACTGGACATCATTGTGCCGTGCCGCATCCAGCATGTCGGCCAGATGACCGTGCAGCTGCTGGTTGCGTTCGCGCAGCAGCGACGTCTGCCGCTCCACCAAAGAGACTGCCGTGCCGCGCTGGTGCGGCACATACAGTTTTTCCAGCAGATGGGTGTGCGCGGTGAAGAAGTCCGGATGCGCCGCCAGATAGTCGGCCACCTGCTCGGCGCTCAGCACCGGCGCGTCGAGTACGTCGCTTGCATCGCTCATAGGTAAATCTGTCCTTCGAATACGGTTGTGGCCGGACCGGTCATGCGCAGCGCCTGGCCCTCGCCCGGCCAGCGAATGCGCAGGTCACCGCCCGGCAGGTGCACCAGCACGTCCTCGTCCAGCAGCCCGCGCAGGCGACCGGCCACCACAGCGGCACAGGCGCCGGTGCCGCAAGCCAGGGTTTCACCAGCGCCCCGCTCGAACACACGCAGGCGCACCTCGCCCCGGTTCACGATCTGCATGAAGCCGATATTGGCCTTCTGCGGAAAGCGCGGGTGTGCTTCCAGCGCTGGGCCCAGTGTCTCCACCGGTGCCCGCTCCACGCTGTCGACCACCAGCACGCCGTGCGGATTGCCCATGGAGACCACGCTCAGATCCACCACCTTGCCCTCGACCTCGACCGCATAGGTCGCGGCCTGGCGTTCCGCCTGGAAAGGCACTTCGGCCGGCTGCAGCTGGGGCACGCCCATATCGACATCCACCTGACGGTCCGGCAACAGGTACAGAATGGCCTGGCCCCGGGCGGTTTCGACGCGAATTTCGTCCTTCATCGTCAGGCGGCGCTCGCGCACGAAGCGCCCGAAACAGCGTGCACCGTTGCCGCAATGTTCCACTTCAGAGCCGTCGGCATTGAAGATGCGGTAGCGGAAGTCCATGTCCGGACGGCTGGGCGGCTCGACCAGCAACAGCTGGTCAAAGCCGATGCCCAGGTGGCGGTCCGACAACTTGCGCACGATGGCCGGGGTGATGCGCACCCGTTGTGACAACGCATCCACCACCATGAAGTCGTTGCCCAGGCCGTGCATTTTGGTAAAGCGTACCAGCATAGCGGTGACTCCGTTCAGGCCTCGGGCAGCAGCTGTTCGCCACGCATCAGGTCATGCAGGGTCTCGCGGGCACGCACCAGGCAGGCCTGGTTGTCATCCACCATCACCTCGGCCGGGCGCGGACGGGTGTTGTAGTTGGACGCCATAACAAAACCGTAGGCCCCGGCCGAGCAGACCGCCAGCAGGTCGCCCGGCTGCAGGTTGAGGGCACGGTCCTTGCCGAGAAAGTCGCCGGTCTCGCAGACCGGGCCGACCAGATCCCAGGGCTTGGTCTCGCCGTCTTCACGCAGGGTCGCCGGAATGATCTCCTGGTAGGCACCGTACAGCGAGGGACGAATCAGGTCGTTCATGGCGCCATCGATGATGGCAAAGTTCTTGTCGCCGGTCTGCTTGAGAAACTCGACGCGAGTCAGCATGACACCGGCGTTGGCGGCAATGGAGCGACCCGGCTCGAAAATCAGCTTGTAGCCACGGCCCTGCAGCTTGGCCAGTACCTGCTCGATATACTCGCCCGGCGTCGGCGGGGTTTCGTCGGTGTAGCACACGCCCAAACCACCGCCCAGATCCAGGTGCTGAATGTGAATGCCCTCGGTGGCGAGGGTATCCAGCAGCGCCAGCAGGCGGTCGATGGCGTCCAGGAAGGGGCTGACCTCGGTCAGCTGGCTGCCGATATGGCAGTCCATGCCCACCACGCGGACATGCTCCAGGGCAGCGGCACGGCGGTAAACGTCCACGGCGGTATCGATATCGATGCCGAACTTGTTTTCCTTCAGGCCGGTGGAAATATAGGGGTGCGTACCGGCGTCCACGTCCGGATTGACGCGGAAGGAGACCGGTGCCTTGACGCCCAGCTGCGCCGCAACCGCATTGATGCGGTCCAGCTCGGCATCGGACTCGACGTTGAAGCACAGGATGCCGGCTTCCAGCGCGCGGCGGATCTCGTCCGGCTGCTTGCCGACCCCCGAGAACACCACCTTGGCCGGGTCGCCACCGGCTCGCAGCACACGCTCCAGCTCACCGGCAGAGACGATGTCGAACCCGGCGCCCTGACGGGCCAGCACGTTGAGCACGGCCAGGTTGGAGTTAGCCTTGACGGCGTAGCAGACCAGGGCATCATGACCTTCCAGCGCCTGCGCATAGCTCTGGTAGGCGCGCTCCAGGGCGTCACGGGAGTAGACGTAGACAGGGGTACCGAATTCATCGGCGATACGTTCCAGCGCCACCTCTTCGACAAACAGGCGACCGTTGCGGTATTCGAAATTATCCATGGACACTCTCAGCGGGAGCGGAATGATGCGCCGCGGTTTCGTCCGGCAGGTACAGCGGCCCCTTCTGGCCACAGCCCGACAGTAGCAGTACGCCAAGCAACACGGCAGCCCAGCAGCGTTTCAGCATCCTCGATCCCTTTGTTATTCGGTTGAACGTCCGCCAGCGGACGTGTTTTAACCGCCGATTATACCCTTGCGCACAAGGGCTGAGTACCGCCCCCGGCTGAGTTATACTCATCCACCGATATTTGTCTGCAGAGAGATAGCCCTATGACCGAATCCGAGTTCATGAGCCGGGTTGACACCACGCTGGAACAGATCGAAGAGATTCTGGACGAGGCCGAAAGCGACCTGGATTACGAAAGCAACGGCGGCATGATGACGGTGAAATGCGAAAACGGCAGCCAGATCATTTTCACGCGCCAGCCGCCGGTCAAGCAGCTGTGGGTCGCCACCCGCAACGGCGGCTTCCATTTCGATCACGATGGCGAACAATGGCTGCGCGACAGCGATGGCGCCCCCCTGACCGAGGTGCTCCAGGCGGCATTTGCCGAACAGGCCGGCGAAGCCTTTGATTTCAGAGGCCTCTGACGGCTCAGCCCAGCAGCCGCGCCACGGCCTGCTGCAGCCGTTCCAGCGCACCGCGATTGGCGGCCACGAAGGCCGCCCCCTGCGCCCCGGCCTGGCGCGCCAGCTCGCGCTGGCCCAGCCAGGCTGACAGCTGCGCCACCAGAGCGTCGGCGTCCTCGGCCCGCACCAGACCACCCTGCTCGATCAGGGCATCGGTGATGGCCTGGAAATTGAAGCAGTCCGGCCCCATGACCACCGGCAGCCCCAGCGCCGCCGGCTCCAGCGGGTTGTGCCCGCCGGTGCCGCTGAAACTGCCGCCGACAAAGGCGATATCCGCCGCCGCATAGAACTGCATCAATTCACCCATGCTGTCACCCAGATACAGCTCGGTTTGTCGATCAGGCGCCTGGCCGTTGCTGCGACAGACCAGCCGTTCGCTGTAGCGACGGCACAACGCTGCCACATCGGCGAAGCGCTCCGGGTGACGTGGCACCAGCATCAAGACCAGGTCCGCATGTACCGCCCTGAGACGTTGCCAGGCCTGCAGCAACATCTCGTCTTCGCCCTGATGGGTACTGGCCGCAATCAGCACCGGTCGCTCCGCACCCAGCTGCCGGCGCAGGGCCTGCCCGTCCTGTACCGCCGCAGCATCCGGCTGCAGATCGAACTTGATGCTGCCGGTCACCTCTACGCGCGCGGGCGGCATGCCCAGCGCAATGAATCGCTCGGCATCGGCCGTATTCTGTGCCGCGACCAGGCTCAGGTGCTGCAGCATGGGCCGCGTCAGTGCCGCAAGCCGGCGGTAGCCGCGGGCCGAACGTTCCGACAGGCGTGCATTGGCCAGCAGCACCGGCACCCCGGCACGGGCACACTGGGCCAGCATATTGGGCCAGAGTTCGGTTTCGACGATGATGCACAGCGCCGGCCGTGTCCGACGCAGAAATGCCCTGTGTGCCAGCGGCAGATCCCAGGGACAGAAACGCTGTTCGACACGATCACCAAACAGCGCGCGCACCTGGTCCGCCCCGGTAGGCGTCATGTTGGTGATCAGAATACGGTGCCGCGGATAGGTTGCCAGCAGATGCTTGACCAACGGCGCGACGGCCACCGTCTCGCCCACTGACACCGCATGCACCCAGATCACTGGCCCCGGCAGCGAAGCCCCCAATCCCAACCGCTGGCGCCAGTCGCGCCGATAGCCGGGCGCCTTGCAACCGCGCTGCCAGAGGCGGAACAGCAGCAGCGGCGTGGCCAGATAAAACAGGCCGGTGTAGAGCGTCTTGAGCATGCGGCTCACGGCAGCATCCCGGTATCCGCCTGTAGGGTGTGAAAGCGGGAATAGGCTCCCTGGTGTGCCAGTAGTTCGGCGTGAGAACCCTGCTCCAGAATACGCCCCTCTTCCATCACCACGATCATGTCCGCCTTCTCGATGGTCGACAGGCGGTGCGCAATCACCAGCGTGGTCCGGCCCCGCATCACGCCTTCAAGGGCTTCCTGGATATGACGCTCGGACTCGGTATCCAGCGCCGAGGTGGCCTCATCCAAAATCAGGATGGGCGCATCCTTGAGAATGGCGCGGGCGATGGCAATGCGCTGACGCTGACCACCCGACAGCATCACACCATCTTCCCCCACCAGCGTATTGATGCCATCCGGCATCTTATTGACGAACTCGGTGACATGCGCGGCCTCCGCCGCCGCCAGAATATCCGCCTCGCTGGCGCCGGCCATGCGGCCATAGGCAATATTTTCGGCAATGGTACCGTTGAACAGCACCACGTTCTGGTTGACCAGTGCAATCTGATCCCTGAGACTGTCGAGGCTGAACGCCTGCAGCGGTTCACCATTGAGCAGCAACTCGCCGCACCAGCCATCATTGAAGCGCGGCAGCAGACTGGCCAGCGTCGACTTGCCACTGCCCGAGCGGCCCACTAGGGCCACGGTCTTGCCCCTGGGCAAGGTAAGGCACACATCCTGCAGCACCTGCTTGTCGGTGCCTGGGTAGGTAAAGCCCAGGTGGCGAAACTCGATATCACCGATCCGCTCGACCTGCCGGGTGCCCAGGTCCTTTTCGGCGGGCTCATCCAGCACTTCGAACAGGCTCTCGGATGCAGCCACCCCTTTCTGCACGATGGAGATCACATTGGTCAGCTGACGCAGTGGCTTGGTGATCATGCCCGCCGCCGTCAGGAAGGCAACGAAACCACCGGTTGTCAGGGTCCCCATGACATCGGGATGCATCGCCAGAAACAGCAAGGCCGCCAAGGCCAAGGCGACCAGCAACTGGATGATGGGTGTGTTCAGGGATTGGGTCACCACCAGCTTCATGTACTGGCGCTTGTTCTGCAGACTGGCCTGGCGAAAGCGCTCCTTTTCGGCATCCTCACCACCGAAAATGCGCACCACCTGATAGCCCTTGATCGACTCTGACGCCGACTCGGTGATATCTCCCACGGACTGCTGGATATGGCGACTCAACCGGCGCATGCGCTTGGCGGCCACCGAAACCACCAACGCGATCAACGGTCCGGCCGCGATGAAAATCAGCGTCAGCTTCCAGTTGAGGTACAACATATACCCCAGCAACCCCACAACGGTCAGGCCTTCGCGAAACAAGGTTTTCAACGCATTGGTGACCGCACCGGTCACCTGCTCCACGTTGTAGGTCAACTTGGCCAGCAGTTCGCCGCTGGAGTTTCGGGTGTAGTAGTACGATGGCAGTTTGAGCAGGCGCTCGAACACGTCGGTACGCAGCGTGTGAATCACTTCACGCCCGACATAGGCGATACAGTAATTGCCAACAAAGGCGCCCACGCCGCGTACCAGAAAGATGCCCAGCACGGCCAGTGCCAAAAACCAGCGCTGGTCATACTGGTTGGCCTGTACCGTATCCACCACCATTTCCAGCCACTTGGCCGACAACGCCTGACCAAAGCCATAAATGGCAAACCCGATGAAGCTGAGCATGAAAGCCAGCCATAGCGGTCGGGCATAGGTCAGCAGGCGGCGATACAGGACCCAGACGCTTTCGGTATCGGCACCGGGGGCGTCGGGTTTCGGCTTCCGAACATCGTTCTTGGTTACATTTGACTGCATGCAGGCTATCCGGCTGTTTCAGACGACGAATAAATCAGGAATCCACACCGAACAGGTCGCGGGTATACACCTTGTCGCGACAGGCAGCGAGTTCATCCGTCAGGCGGTTGGCAATAATGACATCGCTCAACTGCGTGAATGCATTCAGATCGTCCATGACCGGCACACCGGCGAAGTTGTCCTCTTGGAGCACCGGTTCGAAAATGACCACCTTGATGCCCTGATCCAGAATACGCTGCATCACGCCCTGAATGGCTGAGGCGCGGAAATTGTCGGACCCTGCCTTCATCACCAGGCGGTAAATGCCTACCACGGCCGGCTTGCGACTCAGCACCGCCTGGGCAATGTAGTCCTTGCGGGTATCGTTGGCATCGACAATCGCCTTGATCAGATTATTGGGCACCTCGGCAAAGTTGGCCAGCAGCTGCTTGGTGTCCTTGGGCAGGCAGTAGCCCCCGTAGCCGAACGACGGATTGTTGTAGTGCGAGCCGATGCGCGGATCCAGTCCTATGCCCTCGATAATCTGGCGTGCGTTCAAGCCATGGGTTTCCGCATAGCTGTCGAGCTCATTGAAATAGGCCACGCGCATCGCCAGATAGGTGTTGGCAAACAGCTTGATCGCTTCCGCCTCGGTCGAGTCGGTGAACAGCACATCCACGTGCTCTTTCAGTGCCCCCTGCTGCAGCAGTCCGGCAAACACGCGGGCCCGTTCGGACTGTTCGCCGACGATGATGCGCGAAGGATAGAGGTTGTCGTAGAGCGCCTTGCCTTCGCGCAGAAACTCGGGCGAAAACATCAGGTTATCGATGCCCAGCCGTGCCTTGAGGTCACGGGTGAACCCCACCGGCACCGTTGACTTGATCACCAGGGTCGCGGCCGGGTTGAACGCCAACACATCCTGCACCACCGCTTCAACGCTGGCCGTGTTGAAATAGTGCGTCTGGGGATCGTAATCGGTGGGTGTGGCCACGATGACGAAATCGGCCCCCTGGTAGGCCGTTTCACGGTCCAGCGTGGCGGTCAGATTGAGCTTGCCGGAGGCGAGATACGCACTGATTTCGGCGTCCTCGATGGGCGATTCGCCCCGATTCAGCTGCGCCACCTTCTCGGGCATGATATCCAGCGCTACGACTTCATTGTGCTGTGCCAGCAAGACGGCATTGGAAAGACCGACATATCCGGTCCCGGCTACGGCTATCTTCATCACGATTCTCGTTCACGGTTAGCGTGTCAGGTGAAACCGCAATCATACCACAGCCGTGTCGCAACACGGATGGCGCGCCCGGACCGGCATTGGCGTCCAGGTCGTTTGCCCGTGCTCAGGCAGCGCCTTACAATAGCGTCATCTCTTTTGGAAGACACTTACCGTGACCACCAAGACAACCGCCTCAGACTCCAGCTTCATGTCCCCGCGCTATTGGCATATCTGGCTCGGCACCGGCCTGCTTTGGCTGCTGAACCGACTGCCCTGGGGCGCGCAGATCAGGCTGGGCCGACTGCTGGGCAGACTGCTGTACCACTTCAACCGCCAGCGTCGCCACATCACTGAAGTCAATGTGCGCCTGTGCTTCCCGGAACGGGGCCCTGAAGAGCAGCGGCAGCTGGTACGACGCATTCTGGAAAACAACGGTATCGGCATGTTCGAAACGGCCATGGCCTGGTGGAGCCCGATCCGCGTGTTCGAGCATCGCACGACACTCAAGGGACGCGAGCATCTGGACGCGGCCCTTGCCCAGGGCAAGGGCGTACTGCTGCTGGGTGCCCATTTTTCCACCCTGGACCTGGGTGGCCTGCTGTTTGCACAACACTACCCGGTGGATGCCATGTATCGCCGTCACAACAACGATCTGATGGAGCAGATCATTACCCGCGGGCGCAGCCGCTATTTCGGCCAGTCCATCGAACGCTCCGACATCCGCTCGGTGATCAAGGCCCTGCGCAAAAACCACATCATCTGGTACGCCCCGGACCAGGACTTCGGCCGCAAGCACTCGGTGTTTGCCCGCTTCTTCGGGGTCCAGGCCGCCACCATTACCGCCACGGCGCGACTGGCCAAGCTCAACGGCTCACCGATTCTGATGCTGGCCCAGCACCGCCTGCCCGACGGGCATTACGAACTGGAACTGTTCCCCATCATCGAGGGTTTTCCTTCAGGTGACGACGAAGCCGATGCCCAGCGCATCAACGATGAGCTGGAAAAGGCGATCCGCAAGGATCCCAGTCAATACATGTGGGTGCACCGCCGCTTCAAGACCCAGCCTGACGGCAAGGGACGTTTGTATAAATGATCAAAAACGAACACATCGGCAAAAAACGTTTTTGGACTCTTTGCTGTCTCAAAGGCTGGCTGGCAGAGCGCTTACTACTGATTGCTTATCTCTTTTTTATTGCTCTGTTGCTGAGTTCCGATAACACAAAGCTGACCAACAACTTCTTTTATTTGTGCATAATGCTTCCGGCCTTTTTTATACTAGCTCGCCGCCAGCTGCTTCCGACCCGACCCTGCCTGCTACTGTGTTGTTACCTTTCATATGTGGCTTTGAGTACTTTCTGGAGTAATGCCGACCCCGGAGACGCCCTAAAGCACCTAAAGTATGTCATATATATTCTGACATTCACCGCCATTACCCAACAGGTAATGACACAACCGGAACGCCTCAAATGGATTGCTGCCTGGGGGCTACTAATCGGTTTAATCGTGGAAGCACACAGCCTGTACACCCTGATCGCCAGTGTAGGGCTGGAAGCTTGGGTCCGAGACTTCCCGCGCCTAGACCAGCTGACAGGCCCACTCAATGCTATTCACCTTCCACTAGCAATATGTCTGTTCGGATTTATTTTAATAACTAGTCAATTCCACAACCCTTGGTTCGCATCTGCTTTAGTTTGTTTACTAATAATCACTATCATCCCCCTGCAAAGCCGAACGCCTATCTTCGCCCTATTACTGGCACATTGTTTCTACCTCTTCCAACTACGAGCGCTTTTAGCACTACTAGTATGGCTTGGTATTCTCATCAGTGGAGGAATTTTTTTAGTACTATCCATTGACCGCTTCACCACAGAGTTTGTAAGGGTAGATATTTGGCTTAATGTTGCTAACTCCATGCTCGAGCAGTGCTCACTACTAGTGGGGTGCGGAAACCGTTTTAACTTCGATATCCACGTTGATAATTTTTACTATTTCAACCCACATAGTATATGGCTATCCCAATTTTTTTATGGTGGTGTGGCTGGTCTCTTATTGATTTTTCTTTGCGCCTACTCCCTATTTCGCAAGCATCATCAATTAGCTACTCATTGGCCTCCTGTATTTTTATTTTGCATCATTGCCTGCTTTCCTATCGGCCATTCACTGCTGACCCATCCTGACTTTATCTGGCTGCTGACATGGTTCCCCCTGGCACTATCGGGTATGCTTTTTCGCTCAGCTGACAGCATCAACCAGGCACAACAACACCATGAAGCTGACACAAATACTCCTGTCTCAGTCTGAGGCTGGTGCCGAAACCTACTTTGAAAAAGTGGCGGCCGCCTTTGCCACCGACCCGGACTTCGAGCAGGAACTGATCATTGAAGAGCAACCCTCCCGGCAGCGCCGGCTCGACAGTGCCGGAGTCACCTACCGCACCCTGCCGATGGGAAAAATCAGCAAGCCGCTGCTTTACAATGCACGCCTGAAACAGCATGTCAGCCGTTTTGATCCTGATGTCATCCTGACCTGGGTCAACCGGGCCTCTCGCAAATGCCCGCCCAGCAATGCCGTAGTGATTGGCCGCCTGGGCGGTTACTACGACATCAATAATTACCGTAAATGCGACCACCTGGTCGTCAACACCCCCGATCTGGTGCGCCATGTCACCGAGAACGGCTGGCCGGCTGATCGCGTCAGCATGATCTCCAATTTCGGTGAACTGCCCGAGACACTCAACGTCACCGACCCCTTGCCGGAGGTTTCGGCCGATCACAAGGTCCTGCTCACCCTGGGCCGCCTGCATGAAAAGAAGGCACAGGACACCGCCATTCGTGCCATGAAGCAGATTCCCAATGCCACTCTGCTGATCGCCGGCAGCGGTGAGCTGCGCTCCGATCTGGAAGCCCTGGCAGAGTCCGAAGGCGTAGCCGAGCGGGTACGTTTTCTCGGCCTGCGCAAGGATGTGCGCAACCTGTTTGAACTGGCTGATATCTGCCTGTTCCCGTCCCGTTTCGAGCCCCT
Organism: Marinobacterium weihaiense; assembly: GCF_019061305.1. GTDB lineage: Bacteria > Pseudomonadota > Gammaproteobacteria > Pseudomonadales > Balneatricaceae > Marinobacterium > Marinobacterium weihaiense. Next base: position 68,320 of record NZ_JAHQZT010000008.1, on the reverse strand, counting down.
GGGCAATGTGGTGCTGGAAGCCTGGGCGACCAACACCCCCGTCGTCGCTGCAGCAAGCACCGGACCGGCCTGGTTGATTGATCATGAAGAGAACGGCCTGCTGTTTGATATCAACGATCATGCCCAGTGCGCCGAAGCCGTGAACCGCCTGCTGGAAGATAAAGGATTGGCTGCCCAACTCACGCAAAAAGGTGCACAGAAATTCCGCGACGAATTCTCCCAACCGGTGATTCTGCAGCAGTACAAGGACCTGTTCCTGAAACTGGCCGAAGCGCGCCGCAACTGAATATCACAAGAAGCTGAGACAGGATGCGGATACTACTGACCGGTGGCGCAGGCTTTATCGGTTTTCACCTGAGCCAGGCCCTGCTGAAGCGAGGGCTGGATGTCACTCTCGTCGATAACTTCAACGATTACTACACCCCGCAGTTGAAGCATGATCGCATTGCCCAGTTGGTACGAAACCATCCGGGACTGCACTGGCTTCAACTGGACATTGCCGACCGTGACGCCATGACCCAGCTGTTTGCACGGCAAACCTTTGATGTGGTGATCAACCTGGCCGCCCAGGCCGGGGTACGCTACTCGCTGGATAACCCACACGCCTATGTCGACAGTAACCTGACCGGCTTCATGAAGATTCTGGAAGGCTGCCGTCAGCAACAGGTCAAACACCTGATATTCGCCTCCTCCAGCTCGGTGTATGGAACGAACAGCAAAAGCCCGTTCAGCACGCACGACCGTACCGACTTCCCGGTCAGCCTCTATGCGGCAACCAAGAAGTCCAACGAGTTACTGGCCTACAGCTATAGCCACCTGTATGACATACCCACAACCGGGCTGCGCTTCTTCACCGTGTACGGCCCCTGGGGACGTCCGGATAGGGCCTATTACGGTTTTACCCGCGCCATCCTCGCCGGCGAGCCGATTCGCGTCTACAACGGTGGCCACATGAAACGGGACTTCACCTACGTGGACGATATCGTGGTCTGTATCGACCGCCTGCTGGAACGCCCACCCGCACGCACCCCTGCACCCGGCTCCCAGGCAGAAGCCCCTTATAAGCTGTACAATATCGGTAATCATCACCCGGTCAGCCTGCTGGACTTTATCGCTGCCATTGAGCGTGCCTGCGGGCGTGATGCCGTAAAGGAGATGATGCCCATGCAACCGGGCGATGTGCCGGCTACCTATGCCGATATCGATGACCTGGTAGCAAGCCTCAACTACACCCCGGATACCGGAATTGAGGCTGGTATCGACCGTTTTGTTCACTGGTTCCGCCGTTATCACGACTGCTAACCGCCCAAGGAATTGACATGTCCGCATCCCGCAAGCGCCTGCTGCGCGCCATTTACCGCCAGATCGCCATTATCGGTGCGCCGTTCATGCTCACCTCGGCAGGCCGTACCCGTTTCCGTGAGTTTTTCGATGACCGCATCATCGAACTGTTCCGGGATAATATCGAAGCCTTCGTGCGTGATTACCCGGAGGTCTGGAGCGAGGAACAGACCCTGCGCCACCTGATCGAGCACCGCAGCAGCATCTGCCGCTTTGGCGATGGCGAGCTCAAGCTGATGGTGGGCGAGCGCCACAAATCCTTTCAGGACGTTAACCCTGAACTGAATGCTCGCCTGGAGCAGGTGCTGGGCAGTGATGAGCCCAACATTCTGATCGGTATTCACCCGGTTCGGGATTACGACGGCCTGGGCCGCATCTGGCAGAAATTCATTATCCGTATCGGGCGTGAGGTGCTGGCCCTACTGGATGGCAAGCGCAGCTATCCTTCCATGGGCGCTTTCCGCGTCCTGCCGGATGAATCCGAAGCCGCACTGGTGGAGCGGGTGCAGCTGATCAAGCAGGTGTGGCAGGACCGCAAGGTGCTACTGGTAGTGGGCGAAAACAGCCGCTTCACCTTTGAAGACGAGCTGTTCAATAACGCCACCTCGGTGGATTTTCTCTATGCACCGGCCAAGAACGCTTTTGCCGAATACGATGATATTATCGCCCGCATCAGCGAATATGATCCGGCGGAATACCTGATCATGCCGGTACTCGGCCCCACCGCTACGGTACTGGCCTATGACCTGGCCCAACGCGGTTACCAGGCCATCGACTTTGGCCAGATGCCGGGCACCTTCCGCCGCGCCAAGCGCAAGCTGTTCGGTGACGAGAATCACCCGCTGCCCGCACTGCGCACCACCAAGCCGTCGACCTGATATGTCCAACCTTTCTTTGTCTGCAGGAACGCCCATGCAACACGATCTGACGCTGGCCATGCTGTCATGGCGCCAGCCCCGCACCCTGAAACACTCGCTGGAGAGCTACCAGCGCCAGGGCCTGTTGGATATGGCCAAGGAAAAGCTGATTTTCTTCAATGAATGCACCGGAGAAGATCGCCGCATCGCCGAGAAATACGGCTTCACCGTGCTGCAGGCGAAACGCAATATCGGCATCGCCAAGCCGTTCCAGGAGCTGATCAAGGCGGCCAGCGGCCGTTACTTCCTGTTTCTGGAAAACGACTTCATGCTGGTGGAAGATGAAGCCACCTGCGAGCAGGAACTGCAAGCCGCCATGGCGGCGGTGGACACGGATATCGCCTGTGTACGCCTGCGTCACCAGCACCACTATGGCGATCCGAATTACTGGCTGCTGAAGGTATGGGAAGGTCGCAAGAGTGCCGAGCAGGCCAACCTCAACGCCACCTACCTGTTTAACGAGCCGGATCGCGAATACGACGAGATCGAGCGCGTCGAGCACCTGAACCGCACCTTCTTTGTCGCTGACTCAGGTATTGCCAACTTCACCAACAACCCCTGTCTGTATCGCACCGAGTTTCTGCGCGAACATTTCCTGCAGCGCGAATTCACCGAGTTCGACAATCTGGAAACCAATATCGAGCCCTGGTGGCAGCAGGCCGGACTGCGTATTGCTCAGGGTCGCGGGCTGTTCAAGCATCACCCACTGGAAGTCAGTGGCTCCGGTTTTGCTCAGCACAAGCGGATCAAGCACTCGATCAAGCACTGGTCACACTACCTGATCCGTATCGGCTACAAGCGCCGTGTGATCAACCTGTTCCTGCTGCAGTTCCTGCCGATGCTGATCAAGGCCAACATCAACCTGGGCAACAAGGTGATGCTGAACCTGTCACTGGGACGCTACGAGAGCGAATAAGACCTTCTAACGCGGTACTCGTAAGCTTAGCGGCTTTTTTCGAGCTTCCAGGTGTTCAACAAGGACATAGGGGTTCCGGTGATGACGAGACACAACAGAGGTGAAGTTTGGTATTCTAATCGGGTTCATTCACTCAGGTACAGAGCGCACCCATGCCCCTAGCACGCCCGTTGAAGGTTGTTCAGTTATTGCCGGCTCTCGAGTCGGGCGGCGTCGAGCGCGGCACCGTGGAATTCGCCCGCGAACTGGTGCGCCTGGGTCATGAATCGATCGTTATTTCCAACGGTGGCCGCCAGGTGGAACGCCTGCAGCGGGACGGCTCGCGCCATATCCAGCTGCCGATCCACCGCAAATCGCTCCGGTCACTGACCCAGGTGCGCCCACTGCGACGTCTGCTCACCGAGTTGGATGCCGATATTCTCCACGTGCGCTCGCGTGCCCCGGCCTGGATCACCTGGCTGGCCTGGCGCAAGATGGACCCGACCACGCGCCCGCGTCTGGTCAGCACCTTCCATGGCATGTATTCGGTCAACGCCTACAGCGCCATCATGGCCAAGGCCGAGCAGGTCATCGCCATCTCAGACTGTGTCGAGCAGTACATCCGCGACAACTATCAGGTGCCGGCGGACAGGATCACCCGCATCTACCGCGGCCTGGACCCGGACATCTTCAGCCACAACCCAGACACCGCTGCTCTGCATGCCGAATTTCCGCAGTTTGCAGGCAAGAAGCTGCTGCTGATGCCTGGCCGGCTGTCACGCTGGAAGGGTCAGCTGGATTTCATCGAGGTGATGCATCGATTGCTGCAAAAGCGCGATGACTGCCACGGCATCATCCTCGGCGGCGCCGAGGCCAACAAGGCAAGTTACCGCGAGGAGCTGGAGCAGCGCTGCCGTACTCTGGGGCTGGAACAGGCCATCACCTTCACAGGCCATCGCAGCGACATTCAGGCGTTCTACAATCTGTGCGATCTGACCTGCCACCTGTCCAGCAAGGCCGAACCCTTTGGCCGTACCGTACCCGAGGCCCTGGCCACCGGCTGCCCGGTGGTGGCCTATGATCGCGGCGGCGCCAGCGAATCCCTGCATGCGGCCTTCCCTGCCGGACTGGTGCCAGCGGATGACGTGGATGCTTTTGTTGCACGCATCGACCAGCTGTTGAGCCAGCCCCCCGGCAACATCCAGCTACCCGATGCCTTCTACCTCAAGGCCCAGGCCGAGGCCACGCTCGATGTATACTACCGCTTGCTCGCGCAACCGGTGACGGCCCCCTAACACCGGCCAGCGATGGCTTTTGACTCACTGCACATTCAGGACTTGGCTTTCTTATGAGAATTCTCCACATCGCCTATCAGCAGCTCAAGCGCTACGGCCACACCCGCGTCAGCTGGGCACAGAAGCTCACTTCCGGCCTGATCAAGAATGATCATCTGGTGCAGGGTTTCAGTGACCGGGATGTCGCGTCCTTCGAGGCACCGTTCGGCATTCGTGACTTGGGTAAGAAGAAAGCCAACCAGCGCCTGCTGGAAACTGTCGAGTCCTTCGAACCCGATCTGGTGATCGCCGGTCACTGCGACATGATCACCAACGCGACCTTGGCCGAAATTCGCAAGCGCCAGCCGGACTGTTTCATTGCCCATTGCAATAACGACCCGCTGTTCGTGCCGTCCAATGTGGAACGCATCCATCACCGTGCAGAAGTGGCCGATGCCGTGTTCGTCTCCACCGGCCGTCGCGAACTGAGCCAGTTCGAAGGCTCACGTGCCCGCATTTACCACATGCCCAACCCGGTCGAGCCGTCGGTGGAGTGCTTCGACAACTCGACCAAGACCGATGCCGAACTGCCGATCGATCTGATCTTCTGCAGCAACAGCCAAAACTTTACCAAGCGGCTGGAGATGATCGGGCGCATGAAGGAACAGCTGGACCCCATCATGGCCTTCAAGACCTTCGGCAGCTTCGGCGAGGCACCGGTCTGGGGCCGCGATTACGACCGTGCGTTGATGCAGAGCAAGATGGGCCTGAACTTCAACCGCCAGGAAGGCCTGCACTGGTACTCCTCCGCGCGCATGGCGCAGTTGGCCGGCAACGGCATCCTGCAGTTCAGCCACAGTTCCGGCGCTTTCGACGAGTTGCTGCCGCCTGAGACAGTGGTCTACTTCGATGAAGAAGAAGATTTGATTGCCAAAATCCGTGAATTCCACGCCGATGATGCCAAGCGTCAGGCCTGGGCCGACGCCGCCCGTCGCTTCTTCCATCAGGAGATGAACTCGACGCTCTATGCCCAGTACATCGCCGAAGCCAGTACCCTGACCCCCTTCAGCCACGACTACTGCTGGGCCCAGGATATCAACCTGGACGGCCGTCTGAAATGAGTGTGATACTGGCCGACGAGCAGGCCTTTGCCCAGGGAGGACACCGCCTCTGCTTTGTCCACCCCCGGCATGCCGACCGCTGCATCAAGGTACGTCGCCCGGACTTCACCCTGGAAGACCTGCGCCGCAAGAAAGGCTTTCCCAAGTCACTGCTGCCGCTGCACTGCTTTGATGACAACCGTGAAGAGCACGAGGTAATCACGGACCTGGCCACACGACACGGTGAACCGGTGTTCGATCTGATCAGCCGCTGCTACGGCTTCGAAACTACCGACCTAGGACCGGGCCTGGTACTGGAGCTGGTGCGGGACGCCGATGGCCGGATTTCACAAACCCTGAAGGCACAGATCTGGCATCAGGGCTATGGCCCGGACTGCCAAGCGGCCGTCGAGCGCTTCATTGCTGCCTGGCGCAACCTTCAGATACCCTCACGCGATCTGCTGCTGCACAACCTGCTGGTACAAAAAGACAGCGCGGGCCAAGTACAGCGCATTGTGGTCATCGATGGCCTCGGTAGCCCCAACCTGATCCCGTTCCATCGCCTGCCGCCGTCACTGCGTTCAGCCAAGGTCGAGCGCAAGCTGACCAACCTGCAACAGCGCATCGAGCAGATATTGGCAAAAAAGGCACGCGGCGACCAACCCGGCTATCACGGCATGGCCACCGCTCACCTCCCTCACGACAACCGCAAGGGCTGACCGCATGACCGACTCCAAGATTCGTGTAGCACAAGTACTGGCCGGCGCTGCCCGGGGCGGCGCGGAAAACTTCTTTGTCCGCATGGTCGCGGGCCTGAACGAGCGTGACAGTCTGCAGGTGCGGGCCTTCATCCGTAACCATCAGGATCGCATCGATACCCTTACCCAGGCTGGGGTGGAGACCTGGGGCTACCGTTTCGGCTCGCCCCTGGATGTGCTGGACCGCCTGCACTTTCGCCGTGAGCTCAAGGCCTTTGCGCCGGATATCGTCATGACCTGGATGAACCGCGCCAGCGGCTATACGCCCAACTCCGACGACTATATTCTGATCAACCGGCTGGGGCACTATTACAACCTCAAGTACTACCAGCACTCGGATTACTGGGTCGGCATCAGCAAGGGCATCTGCCAGCACCTGATCGACGGCGGCTTCCCCGCCGATCGCGTCTTCCATATTCCCAACTTTGCCGATGAACGCGAGGTTGAGCCTCTGCCCCGCGACAGCTTCGATACGCCCACGGACCGTCCACTGATTCTGGCCGCAGGCCGTCTGCACGTGAACAAGGGCTTCGATGTTCTGCTGCACAGCCTGACCGAGATTCCCGACGCCATGCTCTGGCTGGCCGGCTCCGGCCCCGAGGAACAGACGCTGAAGCAGCTGTGCCACTCACTCGGGCTGGATGAACGCGTCCGTTTTCTGGGCTGGCGTACCGATGTCACGGCACTGATGCGCACGGCCGATCTGTTTGTGTGCCCGTCACGTCATGAAGGACTGGGATCAATCGTGATGGAATCCTGGGCACACCGCTGCCCGATTGTGGCAACCCGCTCCCAAGGGCCGGGGGAAGTGATCACCGATGGTGAAAGCGGCCTGCTGACACCCATTGATGATGCCAAGGCACTGACGCAGGCGATTCGTTCGGTGCTGGACAGTGAAGCACTGCGCGCCACGTTAGTGGAAGGGGCCGCCGAGGTCTACGCCAAGAGCTACAGCAAACAGCACATTATTGACGCCTACGACACGCTTTATCATGAACTGTTGAGCCGGCGCTAGTCGCGGCCCAACCAGCCTTTCTTCAGAATCACCTCGGCACAGCGCTCGGCCTCATTGAAGGTTGCCGAGGTCGAGGTGATAGCATCCAGCGACCAATCCGGTGCTGCACTGACGATACCTTGCTCGCGCAAGGTATCTACGCCTCGACTGATGCGGTTGTCCGCCTGCTCCTCCAGGGTCAGCACCCCAACCTTACAGCCGGCCGTCAGGGCTTCGTACACCATGGACGCGCTGTCCTGGGTCACCCAGCACACCTCGGCACGTGCCAGCTGCTGCGGCAACCAGTCGGAGTCGGTGTTCGCGGCCGGCACAAAACGTTCCCCGGCCAATGCTTTTAACGCCTGCTCGGTACTGGCCGGCGTGCGTCGTGACGACCCCAGAGTCCAGACGCCAGGCACCTGCCGCAGCAGGGTTTCAACCTGCTCGAGCACGCGGGATTCATTCCAGCTGAAATGTTTGGAGGGACCGCCGATCAACATCACACCGCTGCCGGGCACCTTATCACCCGGCTGCATCCGGTTCAGCGCACCACGGGTGGCAATAATGTTGGGGCGCTGCGGCGGCTGGTCGTGTTCCGGCACCAGGCAGAGATCGAAAAAGCCCATGGGTATGGAGGGCTGCATCAGCACCACTGCCGGTACGCCGTACAGTCGACGCAGCGCCAGCAGGGTCAAGTGGGTGGCATGACCAGCGCCGATCACCAGTGCGGGCTTGTCCTCCAGTGCCGGCAAACCGGTACTGAAACACAGCCGCAGCGCCTGCAGCCGACTCATTGGCGGCTGCTCGCTGATGGCCACTTCACGCCGGCGTGACAGCGCCTCGGCCAGACCACGGGACTGGTTCAGGTGGCCCGGCTTGCCATCACTGACAATCCAGATCTGTTGACAGCTGTCGCTCACTTCACTCTCCACATCCGGCGCCAGGGTCGACTCAATGGCGCCTTGAAAGCTCGCATACTACCACCGGTCACCTGCGGCCACGAAGCCCGCAACAGTATTTATACTCTCGGATCATTCCATTTTGTCCGGGAATGCATAAAATCTAGGATTGCTGCAGCTCTCCGTGATGCGCATCCGCAGTGTCACTCCGGCGATCACTCTCAACCCAGTTTGTTAGGAAGGTCTTATGTCTGCTTTTGGTTCCGTGTTCATGCCTGAAATGGCAATCTCCTGGTTTGATGGCTCTCAGTGGAGCGACACCGAGGTGGTATCAAGCGACAGCCTGCAACTGCACCCGGGCGCCCATGTGCTGCACTATTCCAGCACATGCTTCGAAGGCCTGAAGGCGTTTCGTCACGAAGACGGTTCCGTGAAGATCTTCCGCATGGACAAGAACATTCGCCGCCTGGCGCAGAGCTCCGAGCTGCTGGGCCTGCCGGCCTTTGATGAAGCCGTCATGGCCGATATGATTCGCGACATTGTGGCCCGCTTCGCGGATGACGTGCCGGCACCGCCGGGCTCGATGTACATCCGCCCAACCCATATTGGCACCGAACCGGCCATCGGCAAGGCCGCCGTTCCCTCGCTGACCTCCTGCCTGTACGTGCTGCTGTCACCGGTGGGCGATTACTTCACCGGCGGTGATAAGGCGTTGCGCCTGCTGCTGGACGACGAAGGCATGCGCTGCCCGCCGCACATGGGCGTGGTCAAGTCCGGCGGTAACTACGCCGGCGCCCTGCAGCCGATCATGAAGGCCCGTGCCGAGTTTCAGGCCGACCAGGTGCTGTTCTGCCCGGGCGGCGATGTGCAGGAAACCGGCGCGGCCAATTTCCTGCTGATCGACGGCAACGAGATCATCACCAAAGCGCTGGACAGCAGCTTCTTGCACGGCGTCACCCGTGACTCCATTCTCACTCTGGCCCGCGACATGGGCATGGATGTACAGGAGCGCGAACTCACCGTGGAAGAACTGCTTGAGCGTAGCGCACGCCCAGGCTGCGAAGCAGCGCTGTCCGGTACCGCGGCGGTGCTGACGTCGGTCGGCACCCTGATTTACAAAGGTCAGGAGTACCCGGTGGGCAACGGCGGCATTGGCGAGACTACCGTGCGCCTGCGCCGTGCGCTGAACGACATCCAGTGGGGCAAGGCCGAGGACACGCACGGCTGGTTGACCAGCCTGTAAGGGCTCTGGTCGCCACAAAAAAGCCGACGCATGCGTCGGCTTTTTCAATATGTCAGCCCTCAGTCGGCTGTGCCCGGCTCCAGCAGCCGCTGCCAGATTGCCGACACATCTTCGCGATACTCACGCATCGCCGCTTCGTCCAGCACGCTGGAGCGGTTCTGCAGCGTCTGACGATGACCGGCAGCGCGATACCCCTTGTAGGCCTCGCGCAGCAGTTCCACTTCGTCCGAAGCCAGCAGTCCTTCGTGTTCGATACTGGCCAAGATACGGATGTTATCGGTCCAGCGCATCATTCCCGGACGCTCTTGCGCATGGCGCAGTACCAGATACTGCACCATGAACTCGATATCGACGATACCGCCACGGTCCTGCTTCAAATTGAATACCGCCGGAGCATCCTCCACCGGTTTACTGCCCAGATGTTCACGCATCTTCGTACGCATCTCGACCACCTGCGCCTTCAGCTCGTTTTCATCACGGGGGCGGGCCAGAATCTCCTGCCGCACCGCCCGGAAACGCTCCGCCAGTGCTGGACTGCCGGCCACGACCCGCGCCCGCACCAATGCCTGGTGCTCCCAGGTCCAGGCATCCTTGTGCTGGTAGTCACGGAAGGCATTGAGTGAACTGACCAGCAGACCGGAGTTGCCTGAAGGCCGCAGGCGCATGTCCACCTCATACAAAATCCCGGACGGAGTAAAGGTATTAAGGATATGAATGATCCGCTGGCCCAGACGGTTGAAGAACACCGCATTGGCGATAGGACGGCCGCCATCGGTTTCCAAATTGGCATCGGCGTCGTGCAGGAACACCAGATCCAGGTCCGAGCCGTAGGACAGTTCGATGCCACCGACCTTGCCGTAGCCGACGATGATAAAGTCAGGATCGCAGGGCACCCCCGGCGTTTTTTGTGGCGTACCGTGCTTTTCGGTCAGGTCGCGCCAGGCGATTTCAAGCACCGCCTCCAGCACCGTTTCCGCCAGCCAGGTCAAGTAGTCGCTGACCCGCATCAGCGGCAGCACACCGGTAATATCGGACGCCGCCACGCGCAGCATGTGGGCGTGCTTGAAATAGCGCAGCGTCTCCATCAGCTGCTCGATATCATCTTCGGGAATGCGCAGCAGCTGCTGGCGCAGCTCGGTGCGCAGCTCGTCTTGGTTGGGCGGGGTGTACAGGGTGCGCGGGTCGATCAGTTCATCCAGCAGTACCGGCTGCTTGGCCAGCTGTTCGGCGAACCAGCTGCTGGCCGAACACAGGCGCACCAGCTGCTTGAGCGCGGCGGGGTTTTCCGCCAGCAATACCAGGTAGGCCGAGCGGCGCAGCACCGCCTGCACCAGCACCAGCACACGCTCCAGCGTGGTTTCCGGGTTATCGCTCTGACCAGCCAGTTCCAGCAGTGGCGGTAGCACGGCTTCCAGACGTTCCAACGCTACCTTCTGCAGCATCTGCACGGTACGCAGTCCCTTGAGGTCCTGCAGCGCCTTGAGCGCCACCACCGGCTCGGCATACCCCTGCTCACGCAGGAAATCGAGCGCGTTGTCGTCATCCATCATGCCCTGCCACAGCGCCAGCCACTCGGTACGCAGGTCATCGTCCTGCATCTCCTCGCCTTCGGCCGGTGCAATCACATCGGCAAAATGATGGGAGACCGCAGCTCGCGCCTGCTCCAACGCTGCCTGAAGCGCCGGCCAGTCGGCGAAACCCTGGGCAAAGGCCAATCGGGCCCGGCCTTGGTCATCTTCGGGCAGTTCCTGGGTCTGCTTGTCGGCAATGGCCTGAATGCCGTGCTCCACGTTGCGCAGCAGCGTGTAAGCCTCGGTCAGCTCGGTCACCGCCGCCTCGGGCATGCCGACCTTGTCCGGTAACTGTGGCAGGATATTGAGCAGCTCGCGCTGCTGCAGTTCCCGATCACGGCCACCACGGATCAGCTGGAACGCCTGAGCGATGAACTCCACCTCGCGAATGCCGCCGGCACCGAGCTTGACGTTCTGTTCCAGCCCCTTGCGCCGTACCTCGCGGTTGATCATGGTTTTCATGTCGCGCAAGGATTCAAAGGCACTGAAATCAATATACTTACGGTACACGAACGGCCGCAGCTGCTGCAGCAGTTCATCCCCGGCCACGTGGTCGCCGGCCACCACCCGCGCCTTGATCATGGCATAGCGCTCCCAGTCACGGCCCTGGTCCTGGTAGTAGCTCTCCATGGCAGCAAAACTGCAGGCCAGCGGCCCTGCCGAGCCGAAGGGGCGCAGGCGCATATCGACGCGGAATACGAAGCCATCCACCGTCAGGTTATCCAGCGCCTGGATCAGTTTCTGTCCCAGGCGGATGAAAAAGTCCTGGTTATCCAGGTTCTTGCGCTCGCCATCAGTTTCGCCGTTGGCCGGAAAAGTGAACATCAGATCGATATCGGACGACAGGTTCAGCTCATGGGCGCCCAGCTTCCCCATGCCCAGCACGACCATCCGCTGCGGATGACGCTGTCCGTTGGCATCCGGCCGCGAGTGCGGCACGCCCCAGCGCTGACAGGCCCGGCGATAGAGCCATTCCAGAGTGCAGTCGATGCAGGCATCCGCCAACCTCGACAACTCGGCGGTGGTGCCTCGCATATCGGCCAGACGGTTCAGATCGCGCCAGATCAAGCGTACCATCTCGCGCTGACGGAACAGGCGCAGTTCACGGTGCAGCACTTGTTCATCGTCCACGGCAGCCAGCCGTGCCTGCAGTCGCTCGGCGTAGCAGCCATCGGTATAGGCCTGCTGCAGATCCCCGCTGTCAATCAGTGCAGCCAGCCAGTCAGGGTGCCGTTGCAGCTGGTCGGCGAGATAATCACTGCCGACCAGGGCACGTGTCAGCTGTGGTGACAGCCAGTCGGGCATTGTCGCCAGCCGATCGAGGGCGGGCTGTACCTGCTCCCGGTGATGTTCCAACAGCGGCTGCAGCGCCGCCGGTACCGAGGTGTCAACGTGTTGCGTCTGATGCATGAGGGTCCCTCGTCAGTTCTGATCCTGGCCGTGCTGAAAAAGCCGATAGCCGCGCTGAGCCTTGCTGTCATCAAAGGGGGTCAGCGTCACCTCGGACGACAGCGCCTGTGCCAGAGACAGCAACGCCTCGGCCGGGCCAGACTTGAGTTCCAGCTCCAACTCCAGAATGGCGTCCTGGACCGCGGACGTACCACAGCGAATCCAGCCTTGGTCCAGGGCCACTTCAATGGCGGCACCGGCATGGTCGAGCTGCCAGCATTCACGTTCAAAATCGGTGGTGAACACCGGTTGCAGCGCCAGAGTCTCGGCGGGCGGCAGTTCGGTCGGCCAGATGCTCGCACTCAGGTACTCGGGCGCCAGTGCATCCCGCGACAGGTCCCACTCCCATTCGCCACGCTGATGCAGACCATTGACGCTCTGTCCACGGGTTTTCAGGGTCTGGATGATGCGCTCGCCCTGGTAACGCAGACGCAGAGCGACACGGGCACGCGCCAACGCCAGATCCGGGCTGTCATAATAGGTATTGCGCAGCCATTGTCGCCCCTCGGCGACCGCCCCCTGCAACAGCGGATGCGTTCGCAGACGTTCGATATCGGCCTCGTTCAGGGCGAGTTTGAGTTCGGTTTCCATTGCCATGACATCAGCACCTGTAGTTTTTTTACCAGTGTACCCAAGGATTTGCGTGGATGGGCGTCAGATTTCAGCATTTTTTGTGACGCCATCACTACAGATCGATGACATCAGCACGTATACTTGCGCCGAGTTTTTCCACCTGCAACAGGAACGCAACATGGTAAACAGCCCTATTCTGCAAATGTTTGCACGTTCCCCGTTCAAACCGATGCAGGAGCACATCGTCAAGGCGCAGGCAAGCGCCGCGGAACTGATCCCCTTCTTTGAAGCGGTGATCAGGAACGATTGGAACACCGCATCCGAGTGCCAGCAACGCATTGCCGAGCTGGAAAACGAGGCGGATGATCTCAAGCGTGACATTCGCCAACGCCTGCCCGCCAGTCTGTTTCTGCCGGTGCCACGCACCGACCTGCTTGACCTGCTGCGCATGCAGGACAAGATCGCCAACCGCGCCAAAGATATTGCCGGTCTGATGCTGGGTCGCCAGATGCAGATTCCGCAGCCTATCCAGGGCGAACTGCTGGAGCTGCTGCGCACCACGCTGCTGGCCATCGAGCAGGCAGTCCTGGCCTTGCGTGAACTTGACGAACTGCTCACCGCCGGTTTCCGTGGCCATGAGGTCGACATTGTCGAACGCCTGATCACCGAACTGGACGCCCTGGAACACAAGGCCGATGAACATGAACGTGCTTTGCGCTCGTCCCTGTTCGCCGTTGAACGCGATCTTTACCCGATCGACGTCATGTTCCTGTATCAGACCATTCAGTGGGTTGGCGATTTGGCCAACCGTGCCCAGCAGGTTGGTAACCGCCTGCAAATGCTTCTTGCACGATAAACTCAAACGACCAAGGCTACACAATGGATATCATTGCTCAGTACGGCAACATCATGGTCATCATGGCCTGTGTCTTCGGCTTCTTCATGGCCTGGGGTGTAGGCGCCAACGATGTCGCCAATGCGATGGGAACCTCAGTCGGCTCCCGCGCCCTGACCCTGAAGCAGGCGATTGTCATCGCTATCCTGTTTGAATTCGCCGGTGCCTACCTGGCAGGCGGCGCTGTTACCGAAACCATTCGCAAGGGCATCATCGAGCCCTCACTGCTGACCGGCAACCCCGAGCTGCTGGTATATGGCATGATGGCCTCACTGCTGGCCGCAGGAATCTGGCTACTGATCGCCACCCACTTCGGCTGGCCAGTCTCCACCACCCACTCCATCGTCGGGGCCATTGTCGGTTTTGCCGCCGTCGGCATTTCCATGGAAGCGGTGCACTGGACCAAGGTGGGTTCCATCGTCGCCAGCTGGGTAGTGTCCCCGGTCACTGCCGGGATCATCGCCTTTTTCCTGTTCCGCAGCGTGCAAAAGCTGATTTTGGATACCGAAAATCCCTTTGCTAACGCCAAGCGTTACGTGCCCTACTACATTTTCCTGGTGGGTTTCATCATTGCCATGGTGACCTTTACCAAGGGCCTCAAGCACATTGGCCTGCATCTGAGCTGGCTGCAGAGCGCCGGGATATCGGTCATCATCGGCCTAATCACCATGGCCGCCGGCATGTTCATGCAGCGCAACATCAAGATCGATGCCGCCGCTGATCGTGAATACCACTTCACCAGTGTGGAGAAGGTCTTCGGCGTACTGATGATGTTTACAGCCTGCGCCATGGCCTTTGCACACGGTTCCAATGACGTGGCCAACGCGGTCGGTCCGCTGGCGGCCATTGTCGGTATCGTCAATGCCGGTGGTGAAGTAGCCCAGAAGGCGGCCATGCCGGCCTGGATTCTGCTGCTGGGTGGTGGCGGCATTGTGGCCGGTCTGGTGATGTATGGCCACAAGGTGATCGCCACTGTAGGCCAGAATATTACCGAGCTGACGCCAAGCCGCGGCTTTGCCGCAACACTGGCGGCGGCGTCCACAGTAGTGGTCGCGTCCGGTACCGGCCTGCCGATCTCGACCACCCACACGCTGGTGGGTGCCGTACTGGGTGTAGGCATTGCCCGCGGCCTGGCGGCCCTGAACCTGAAGGTAGTCGGCACCATCTTCGTGTCCTGGATCGTAACGCTGCCGGCCGGCGCCATCCTGTCGATCATGTTCTTCTTCATGCTCAAGGGTATCTTCTCCTGACGCCCTGCGGGCAGCCCGCGTCCTGCGGTGCTGCCCGTCAGCATGGACCCGTCGCGGCAAAGGCTGCACAATAGCGGCTGTCCCTTGAGCCCGAACGGGAGCCGATCTTGAGCACCACCGACCACGTCAACTGGTTCCGCCACTCTTCACCCTACATCAATGCCCACCGCGGCAAGACCTTCGTGCTGATGCTCAGTGGTGAAGCGATTGCGGATGCCAATTTTGCCAATACCGTCCATGACATCGCCTTGCTCAACAGTCTGGGAGTACGCCTGGTACTGGTTCATGGCGCCCGCCCCCAGGCCGAGCAACGCCTGAAGGCACGCGGCATTGAAACCCGCCTGCACCACGACCTGCGCGTGACCGGCGGCGAGGTGCTGGAGTCGGTCATTGAAGCCGTCGGCACCCTGCGCACCGACATCGAAGCTCGATTGTCGATGGGGCTGGCCAACACCCCCATGCACGGCGCTCGCATTCGCGTCTGCAGCGGCAACTTCGTCACCGCCCGCCCGGTGGGTGTGCTGGATGGCGTCGACATGGGCCATACCGGTGAGCTGCGCCGGGTGGATCATGAGGGCATTCGCCATCTGCTCAACCTGAACCAGATCGTACTACTATCCAACCTGGGCTATTCACCCACCGGTGAGGTATTCAACCTGGCCGTGGAAGAAGTTGCCACCCATGCTGCCATTGCACTCAAGGCTGACAAGCTGATCCTGTTCGGCTCCGAAGCCGGCATCCATGACAGCCGTGGCGAGTTGCGCAGCGAGCTGTTGGCCGACACGGCGTCGCGCCTGGTGCAGCAGTACCTGGCCCGGGTTGAAGACCCGGAACAGCCCTATACCGAAACCGCCTGCCTGCTGGAAGCCGCCGCCACCGCCTGTGAAAAGGGCGTGCCGCGCTGCCACCTGATCAGCTACCAACGTGACGGCGCGCTGATCAACGAACTGTTTACCCGTGATGGCGAAGGCACGATGGTGGTCAGCCATTCCTATGAGCAGATTCGCCCGGCCAATATCGAGGATGTGGGTGGCATTCTGGAGCTGATCGCGCCGCTGGAAGAAAAGGGCATTCTGGTCCGCCGCTCCCGCGAGCGCCTGGAAGGCGAGATTGAGCGTTTCACCGTCGTGGTGCGTGACGGCGCTATCATCGGTTGTGCCGCTCTCTATCCGTTCACAGACGAGGGCATTGGCGAGCTGGCCTGTGTTGCCATCAACAGCGACTATCGTGGCGGCCAGCGCGGTGACCGCCTGCTGGCCGCCATCGAGCAACAGGCACGCGAACTGGGCCTGGGCCAGCTGTTCGTGTTGACCACCCGCACCGCGCACTGGTTCGTGGAGCGCGGCTTTGCTGCCGCCGAACGCGAGCAGCTGCCGCAGGAGAAGAAGGCGCTATACAACTTTCAGCGCAATTCAAAAGTGTTCTTCAAGCCGCTGGGCTGAGCTTTTCGCCGGGCAGGATGACATTGAAGCAGGCGCCGCCAAGATCGGATTCGCTGACTTCCAGTTCGCCGTCGTAGCTGCTGACGATGTCCAGCGCCACCGCCAGGCCGATACCTTGGCCCGGCGCCTGGGTAGTATCCAATCGGGCGCCGCGCTGCAGGATCACCTGACGCTGTTTGGGCGCCACCCCCAGGCCATCATCACTGACCGCCACCCGCAAGACGCCACCCGCCTGCTCTACCTCAACCCGTACCCGGCTGTCGCCATACTTGAACGCGTTGTCGAGCAGGTTGCCCAGCAGTTCCATCAGGTCGCGCTCGTCACCTGCAAACCCGGCGGAGGCATCCAGACGGGTCTCAATATCCTTGGGCTGTCGGGCATACACTTTTTCCATCACCCCCAGCAGCCGCTCCACCACCGGAACCACCGGCAGCGCCTGCGCCAGGGTGCGCCCCTCGCTCTTCACCGCCCGCGCCAACTGATACTGCACGATCTGTTGCATACGCTGCACCTGCTCATCAACCTGCTGGCGGTACGCCTGTTGGCTCAGTCCTTCGTCACCGGCCCCCCGAATCACCGCCAGGGGTGTTTTCAGGCTGTGCGCCAGATCCCCCAGCGTGTTGCGGTAGCGCTCGCGCTGCTTGCGCTCGGATTCGATCAAGCGGTTCAGGCTATCGGTCACGCCACGCACTTCCAGCGGATACTGGCCGTCCAGGGCATCCGCCTCGCCGGCTTCGATCCGTTCCAAGTCGCCAGCCAACAAATCCAACGGCCGCAGCCCCCAGCGCATGATGAAATACTGCGCCAGCAAGGCCACCAGGCAGATGCCACTGAGCCAGCCCAGCAACTGCAGGCTAAACGCCTTCATTTCGCTGCGCACCTGCTCGTCCTTGCGCAGTACCGAGATCAGAAAGCGCATTTCACCGGTCGGCGTTTCCCACACCACCGGGTACTGAAACAGATACAGCTGCTGCTCGGGCAGATGACTGAACAGCGCCTGCCCCGGGCGCAATGCTGAGCTGGGCAGACGCTCGACCACCACCTCTGGCAGCTCTAGGCTGGAGCGAGAGCGCCAGAAAATGCGCTGATCAGCGCCATGAATGAAGCCGTACACGCCTGAACCGGGACGGCTGAAGCCCGGTTCCAGCACCCGCTCAGGCAAGCTGAGGCGTCCGTTTTTCACTTCCAATGAGCCCAGCAGCAGGTACACCTGCAGCCGCGCCTGGGACGCTTCGGCATTTTCGAGACTGGAATGGAACGCCTTGAGCAGGGCCAAACCCGCCAGCACGATAACCAGCGGCAGAATGATGGCGGAGGCCCGTAGCAGGCGCCCCCGCAGGGAAAGGGTTACGGAGGAGTCGGTCACGCCGGGCCGCTGCCCTCCAAGGCAAAACGATAGCCCAGACCGCGCACCGTGGTAATCGGCTGTAGCGTCTGCTCGGGGTCGAGCTTCTGGCGCAGGCGACGAATGAACACCTCCAGCACATTACTGTCGCGATCATAGTCCTGGTGGTACAGGTGCTCGGTCAATTCTGCCTTAGAAATGGTCTTGCCGGCGTTGAGCATCAGGTACTCGAGGGTGCGGTATTCATAACTGGTCAAGCGCACTTCTGCACCTTCACGGGTCACCACCCGTGCTGCCGTGTCCAGCTCCAGCGGCCCGAACTTGAGCACCGGGCTGGCATGGCCGGACGCGCGGCGCACCAGTGCGTTCAGGCGCGCCAGCAGCTCTTCAGCATGGAACGGCTTGGCCAGGTAATCATCGGCGCCGGCCTCCAGGCCTTCCACCTTGTCCTGCCAGTCGCCACGCGCGGTCAGGACCAGCACCGGGACGGTGTTGCCATCACTGCGCCACTGTCGAATCACCTCCAGGCCGGACACCTCCGGCAGGCCGATATCCACGATGGCCACGTCATACTCGTATTCTTGGCCCAGGTAGAGGGCTTCACGGCCGTTGCCGGTTTCTTCGATGGTATAGCCGCGCTGCTCAAGCTGCTGCTTGAGCTGGCGACGCAGGTCTGCATCGTCTTCAACGATCAGTGCTTTCATTCAGCGCTCTCCGCCTGTAAGGGTGACAACATCCGCCCGGTGGCGGCATCAACCAACACATCCCGGACACGCCCCTGGTCCAGCAAACGTACCCGATAGGCATCGCGCCCATCGTGGCGTGTCAACTCAGCCTTGATGATGGCACCGCCCAGTGTATCACGGGCCAGTTGAGAGGCCTCCAGCAGATTTACCGGCCGCGAGGCCGGAGCCGCCTCTTCGGCAGGCTCCACCTCGGCGCCTGCCGGCAATGCCACGGCCAGCAGCAGGGCGGCAGCCCTGCTGCGCCGAAACCTGGTCGTGTCTTTGTTCATGGTGACTCCCCTGTCCTGCCTGTACAACTGCTCCCTGCTCGTGTTGCAACGACAACGCACGGGGATGCTTCAAAGTCTCGCCTACCCTAGTGGCGGCGGTCTGAATGCAACATGAATCTCAGGCGCCGCGGCGGCAAGTGCGAATGCCCAGCAAGCTGTACAGCGGACAGGTGCCGGAAATGGCAATGGCGATGATCGGCACACCGATCAGCCCCCACCAGGTTTGCGGCCCGAAGAAAATGAGAATGATGAAGACCAGGCCGACCAGTACACGCACCAGCTGGTCCAGAATGCCGATATTCTTGTCCATCAGATATACCTCGCTTGTCAGGGGTCAGGAACGGGATGCCATGCGTCGGGCACGCTGTGCCAGCAACAGGTAACGCAGATTGTAGGCCAGTCCGATCGCCAGTACCGGCGGCAGGGTCAACAGAAACAGCCAGCCTAAAAGGGCACTGCCCAGCCACTGACCGGCCCAGAGGCAGGCCACGCACAGCAGTGCCAATGGAATCCCGATTTTCGTCAAACGCGTGAGCCAAAGGTCCGAGCGGATATTGTTATTATTCATCAGCAACTCCTTATATGAGCCCCCGAGCATAAAACGGCACCGCCGGGGTTTCAAGCGCTGCCCAGCACCTGCGCGGGCGTCACCTGAGGCAGGTCAAACGCCTCGGCAACCCCGGCACAGGTCACACGCCTGGAATGGATATTGAGCCCGGCAGCAAAACCCGGCACATCCTGCAAGGCATGGCGCCAGCCATACGCGGCCAGCTGCTCGACATAAGGCAGAGTGGCATTGGTCAGCGCCAGGGTAGCGGTACGCGCCACCGCCCCCGGCATATTGGCCACGCAATAATGCACCACACCCTCTTCCTCGAACACCGGGTCATCATGGGTGGTGGGATGACTGGTTTCGAAACAGCCGCCCTGATCGATGGCCACGTCCACCAGCACGGCCCCCGGCTGCATGCTGGCCAGCATCCCACGCGTCACCAGCTTGGGCGCCGCCGCGCCCGGCAGCAGTACGGCGCCGATGACCAGATCCGCCTGAGCCAGCTGCTGCTCGATGTTTTCCGTGGTTGAGTACAGCGTGGTCAGCGCGCCGTTGAAGCGTTCGTCCAGCTGCCGCAGGCGCGGCAGCGACTTGTCCAGCAGGACCACCCGTGCGCCCATTCCCAGCGCCACCCGCACCGCGTTCTCACCCACTACACCGCCCCCGATTACCAGCACCCGCGCCGGGCTGACACCGGGGACACCGCCCAACAACACACCGCGGCCGCCCTGAGCCTTTTCCAGACAGTGGGCACCGGCCTGTACCGCCATGCGCCCGGCCACCTCGCTCATCGGCGCCAGCAACGGCAACCCGCCATGGGCATCGGTGACGGTTTCATAGCCGATGGCAGTGCAGCCACTGGCCAGCAAGGCATCGGTCAGGGCCCGGTCGGCGGCCAGATGCAAATAGGTGAACAGCACCTGATCGGCACTGAGCCAGCCACATTCATTGGGCTGGGGTTCTTTTACCTTGACGATCAGATCAGCCCAGGAGAACACCGAGCGCGGATCATCCACCAGCACCGCACCGGCCTGTTCATAGGCCTGATCGCCGAAACCGGCAGCGACTCCTGCCCCCTGTTCCACCTGCACCTGATGGCCCTGCTCCACCAGCTCGCGCACGCCCATGGGGGTCATGCCGACCCGATACTCACGGTTCTTGATCTCTCGCGGCACGCCTATACGCATCTGCCTGCTCCTTCATCGGGATTTCAGGCTCAGTGTAGTCGAAAAACACGACGGCTCCCGGCGCCTCGGCGCGGGCATTTTATCTGATATACTCGGGCATATTTGATCACCCGAATTCCAAGGGGAGCCCCATGCCAGAGTATCGTTCCAAGACCTCTACCGCCGGCCGCAACATGGCAGGTGCCCGCGCCCTCTGGCGCGCCACCGGCATGAAGGACGAGGATTTCCACAAGCCGATCATCGCCGTTGCCAACTCCTTTACCCAGTTCGTGCCTGGCCATGTCCACCTCAAGGACATGGGGCAGCTGGTGGCCCGTGAAATCGAAGCCGCGGGTGGCGTGGCCAAGGAATTCAACACCATCGCCGTGGATGACGGAATCGCCATGGGCCACGATGGCATGCTTTACTCGCTGCCGAGCCGCGACATCATCGCCGACTCTGTCGAATACATGGTCAATGCCCACTGCGCCGATGCGCTGGTGTGCATCTCCAACTGCGACAAAATCACCCCGGGGATGCTGATGGCGGCCATGCGCCTGAACATTCCGGTGATCTTCGTCTCCGGCGGCCCGATGGAGGCCGGCAAGACCAAGCTGTCTGAGCACAAGCTGGACCTGGTGGACGCCATGGTACTGGCTGCCGACCCCAATGCTTCCGACGAGGAAGTGGCCGAAGTCGAGCGTTCCGCCTGCCCCACCTGCGGCTCCTGCTCCGGCATGTTTACCGCCAACTCGATGAACTGCCTGACCGAAGCGCTGGGTCTGTCCCTGCCGGGCAACGGCACCATGCTGGCCACCCACGCCGACCGTGAAGCCCTGTTCAAGCGTGCCGGTCACACCATCGTCGAGCTGGCCAAGAAGTATTACGAAGGCAACGACGAACGCATCCTGCCCCGCGCGGTCGGCCTCAAGGCGTTCGAAAACGCCATGACCCTGGATATCGCCATGGGCGGCTCTACCAACACCATCCTGCACCTGCTGGCGATCGCCCAAGAAGCGGAGATCGACTTCACCATGAAGGATATCGACCGCCTCTCCCGCGTGGTGCCCCAGCTGTGCAAGGTAGCGCCGAACACCCAGAAGTACCACATTGAAGACGTCCACCGCGCCGGTGGCATCATGGGCATCCTCGGTGAGCTGGACCGTGCCGGCAAGCTGCACACCGACGTCCCCACCGTGCATACCGCGACCATGAAAGAAGCGCTGGATCAGTGGGATATCATGCGCAACCCGACACCGGAAGTGATCGAGTTCTACAAGGCGGGCCCTGCCGGTATCCCGACCCAGCAGGCGTTCAGCCAGGCGACCCGCTGGCCGACCCTGGACGGTGACCGCGAACAGGGCTGCATCCGTTCCCTCGACAACGCCTTCTCGCTGGAAGGCGGCCTGGCGGTGCTCTACGGCAATATCGCCCTGGATGGCTGTGTGGTGAAATCCGCCGGTGTCGACGAGTCGATCCTGGTGTTCGAGGGCACCGCCAACGTGATGGAATCCCAGGACGAAGCGGTCAGCAAGATCCTCAACGACGAGGTGAAAGCCGGTGACGTGGTCATCATCCGCTACGAAGGCCCCAAAGGCGGCCCGGGCATGCAGGAGATGCTGTACCCGACCTCCTACCTGAAATCCAAGGGCCTGGGCAAGGACTGCGCCCTGCTCACCGACGGTCGTTTCTCCGGCGGCACCTCAGGCCTGTCCATCGGTCACGCCTCGCCGGAAGCCGCTGCCGGCGGTGCCATCGGTCTGGTGAAGAACGGCGATCGTATCCTGATCGATATCCCTAACCGCACCATCAACGTGCTGGTGTCCGACGAGGAACTGGCCATGCGCCGCGCCGAACAGGACAAGCTGGGCTGGAAACCAGCCGAGGAGCGCCCGCGCAAGGTATCGGCCGCACTCAAGGCCTACGCCAAGCTGGCGACCTCCGCCGACAAGGGCGCCGTACGCGACCTGTCCCAGCTGGACTGAACCTCGGCAGGCCCCGCCTCCGGGGCCCTTCGGGGCAGTGTCGCCATGGCGCTGCCCTTCCATCCTTTCTGATCCAAATCTGTCCCCTGTCAGTATCAGTCCCACGCCCAGTGGCCGAGGCCGGTGTTTGTCCTGCCTGCGGCTGTCTATACTGAACCGACACATGTCGCCAACAGGATCAGGACTGCACATGGAACGCCTAACCCGTACCCCTCGGCTGGACAACCCGGATACCGACGCCCTGCGTGGCGAGATTCTCGACTATTTTCACACCACCTTCGACCGTTACGAGCAACTGTTCGAAGTGCTGACCTGTGACGAAGCCTATCTCGTCAAACCGATCAGCTTACGCCACCCGCTGATCTTCTACTACGGCCACACCGCTACCTTCTTTATCAACAAGCTGCTGCTGGCCGGACTGGTTGGGGAGCGCATCAACCCGCATTTCGAGTCGATCTTTGCCGTCGGCGTGGACGAGATGAGCTGGGACGATCTCAATGACGACCACTATGACTGGCCCGCCCCCGCCGAGGTCAAGGCCTATCGCGACCAGGTGCGTCAGACGCTGGACCGCATCATCCGTGAAGCTCCGCTGACCTCGCCCATCGACTGGGAACACCCCTGGTGGACCATCCTGATGGGTATCGAACACGAGCGCATCCACCTGGAAACCTCCTCGGTGCTGATCCGCCAGCATGATCTCAAATATGTACAGCCACACCCGGCCTGGCCCCCTTGCCGCGACTCCGGCCCGGCACCGGCCAACCAGCTGATCGACATCCCTGCCGGTTCTGTCACCCTGGGCAAGGCACGGAACGATGCTTTCTACGGCTGGGACAACGAGTACGGCCAGCGCGAGGTCGAGCTGGACGCCTTCCAGGCGGCGCAGATGCTGGTGTCCAACCAGGAGTTTCTGGCCTTTGTCGAAGCCGTCGGCTACCGCGACGCCCAGTGGTGGAGCGAAGAGGGCTGGAACTGGCGCCAGTTTGCCGCCGCCGAGCATCCGACCTTCTGGGTACGCGGTGATGACGATTGGCAGCTGCGGCTGATGTGCGAGCAGGTGTACATGCCCTGGGACTGGCCGGTGGAAGTGAACTGTCACGAAGCCGAGGCCTTCTGCCGCTGGAAAGCGGCCCAGACCGGCGAACCGATTCGCCTGCCCAGCGAAGACGAATGGTATCGCCTGTACGATCTGTCCCGGGTCGGCGAACCGGCACCGGGCGCGGCGGTGAATGCCAACCTGCATCTGGACCACTTTGCCTCCTCCTGCCCGGTCTACCGCTTTGCCCAGGGGGATTTCTATGATGTTAGCGGCAACGTCTGGCAGTGGACACAGACCCCGATCCATCCGTTCGAAGGCTTCGAAGTGCATCCCTATTATGACGACTTCACCACCCCGACCTTCGATGACCAGCACAACCTGATCAAGGGAGGCAGCTGGATCAGCTGCGGCAACGAAAGCCTGCGCAGCGCGCGCTACGCCTTCCGCCGCCACTTTTTCCAGCATGCCGGTTTCCGTTACGTGGCAGGCGAGCCGCCCAAGGCCGTGCCCGACTCCCGTTACGAAAGCGACGAACTGGCCTCCCAGTACGCCGAATTCCACTACGGTGACGAGCACTTTGGCGTCGCCAACTTCCCGCAGGCGCTGGCTCGCCTGGCCATTGATGTGGCGGGAGCGCGCAACGGCAAGGCACTGGATCTGGGCTGCGCCACCGGCCGTGCCAGCTTCGAGCTGGCGCGCCACTTCGATGCCGTGGATGGCGTCGATTTCTCCGCCCGCCTGATTAATCTGGGCGTGCAGCTACAGCAGCAGGGCCGCCTGCGTTATACCCTGGCGGACGAAGGGGAACTGGTCAGCTATTACGAACGCGATCTGGCGTCACTGGAACTGGCGGACGTGGCCAATAAGGTGCACTTCAGCCAGGGCGATGCCTGCAACCTCAAGCCGATCCTGACCGGCTACGACCTGATTCTGGCCGCCAACCTGATCGACCGCCTGTACAGCCCGCGCAAGTTCCTGTCCCAGGTATACAGCCGTCTCAACCCCGGCGGCGTGCTGGTCCTGGCCTCGCCCTACACCTGGCTGGAAGAACATACCCCGAAAGAGGAGTGGCTGGGCGGCTTCAAGCGTGACGGCGAGAATGTCACCACCCTGGACGGTCTGCATGACGTGCTGGACGAGCACTTTGAACTGATTGGTGGCCCGGAAGCGGTGCCCTTTGTCATCCGCGAAACCCGCCGCAAGTTCCAGCACACCCTGTCGGAAGTGACCTGCTGGCGGTTGAAGGGGTGATACCGGTGCAGAATCAACAGAGCAGGTGACGCCACGTGTATGCGACTGTCTGCCGCCAGGGACGGCGGCAGCCAAGCGGTCAGGGATGACGAACAGCGTGTCGCATGCATGTGACGTCACCTGCTCCCCACCCATCGCATCCCCCCCTTTGCACAGCTGCACGGCAATACATTGATTGATTTCCCCCTGCCGGCCGAAAAATGCTCCTGCATTTTCGGCATTCCCGCCATCCATGGCGGTCGATGGCGGCAGCTGAGCCCCCCATGGATGGGTTTACGGCGTGTCAATAAAGCTTGGGCAACCGGCCGAATACAAACAGGCTCACCAACAGCCTACCGGTGGTCAGAGAAAGGCTTGCTCGCTAGAATCGAAGCACGCATTCCACAGGACGTTCCTCCATGCTGCATCGGATCTGGCTCGGTTTTTTCCTGATCGCCTTTGTCGCCGCGCTCTGGCAGTGGCTGGGGATGGGCGACTCCGGTGTGTTCCAGCGCATGGTGGAAAGCACCTTTGCCATGTCCAAGCTCACCGTGGAGCTGGCCATCGGCCTGATCGGCACCCTCGCCTTCTGGCTGGGGATGATGAAACTGGCCGAGGCCTCGGGGCTGGTCGATACCCTGGCCCGTGCTCTGGGGCCTGTATTCACCCGGTTGATGCCGGAGGTACCGCCGCGCCATCCGGCGATCGGCTCCATGACCCTGAACCTGTCCGCCAACCTGCTCGGCCTCGACAACGCCGCCACGCCTTTGGGGCTCAAGGCGATGCAGGATTTGCAGACGCTGAACCCGGACAAGCACACCGCCAGCAACGCCCAGATCCTGTTTCTGGTGCTCAACACTTCCTCGGTGACCCTGTTCCCGATCACCGTGTTCCTCTACCGCGCCCAGCAGGGCTCCAGCGACCCCACGGCGGTGTTTATCCCCATCCTCATCGCGACCAGTTGTTCCACTCTGGTGGGCCTGCTGGTGACCTGCTGGGTGCAGCGCATCAACCTGCTGCAGCGCACCCTGCTGCTCTGGTTCGGCGGCGGCATCAGCCTGCTGCTGGCGTTCATCGGTTACTTCGCCACCCTCGGCGTGGATGAGCTCCAGCGTCAGTCCGCACTGGTCGGCAACCTGGCCCTGTTCAGCGCCATCATCCTGTTTCTGCTGCTGGCCCAGCGCAAGGGCGTCAACGTTTACGACACCTTCATCGAAGGTGCCAAACAGGGCTTCGAGACCGCGATTATGATTATCCCTTACCTGCTGGCGATGCTGGTGGCGATCGGCGTACTGCGCGAAAGCGGCGCGCTGGAGGCCTTTATCTTGCTGCTGAGTGAGGCAATCGGGCTGTTCGGGCTGGATACCCGCTTTGCCGATGCCCTGCCCACGGCGCTGATGAAGCCGCTGTCCGGCTCCGGCGCCCGGGCGATGATGCTGGAGACCATGAGTACCCATGGCGTCGATTCCTTCGCCGCCCAAGTGGCCTCGATCATTCAGGGCTCCACCGAAACCACCTTTTATGTGCTGGCGGTGTACTTCGGCGCGGTGGGCATCCGCCACAGTCGGCATGCACTCTGGTGCGGCCTCAGCGCTGACCTGGCCGGTATCATTGCCGCCATCACCTGTGGTTACTGGTTTTTCGGCTGAGCTTACCTAAACTGGAGTTGATCTGGGCCTGTAGACCAAAGTGGCTCCACCAGAAACAACTGTGTAGAATTCGCGCTTTCCTAAAAACCTCCTTCAACTTTCGCCTGGGAGAGATTCATGACCGGCAAGTGGATAACCTTCCTGCTGGCAGTGCTGAGTGCGGCCGGCATCTGGTTCCTGGCACCGCTGGAGCCCGAGCTGCGCACCGGCCTCGCTATTCTGGCGGTGGTCGCCATCCTGTGGATGACGGAAACCTTCAACATCACCGTGACCGCCCTGCTGGTGCCGGTGCTCACCGTGCTGGCGGGCGTTTTTTCAGTCGCCGATGCTCTGAAGAGCTTTGCGCACCCGATCATTTTCCTGTTCTTGGGGGGCTTTGGTCTGGCCGCGGCACTCAACGCCCAGGAACTGGACAAGTACATCGCCAGCCACGTGATCAGACTGGCACGCGGCCATCTGGGCAGTGCCTCCATACTGCTGTTCTTGACGGCCGCTGGCCTGTCCATGTGGATCTCCAATACCGCCACCACAGCCATGATGCTGCCACTGGCATTGGGCCTGCTGCGCCAGCTGCCCTACGAGGGCAACCAGCGCACCTACTGGTTCGTGTTGCTGGGTGTGGCCTACTCGGCCAACATCGGTGGTATCGGCACCCTGGTGGGTTCGCCGCCCAACGCCATTGCCGCCGGTGCCGTTGGTCTGAGCTTCTCCGACTGGCTCAAGTTCGGCATCCCGACCGTGGTACTGTCTCTGCCGCTGATGATCGTCGTACTGTACTTCATGTGCCGCCCAGACCTGAGCCACAAGTTCCGTGAAGTGCACCGTCACGAGGCCCTGAACAGCAAGCAGTGGATGACGCTGGGTGTCTTTGCCCTGACCGTGGGCATGTGGCTGTTCAGCAAGCCACTGGCACAGCTGCTGGGCGTGGCCAAGGGACTGGACTCCATCATCGCCATGAACGCCATTCTACTGCTGTGCATGTTGCAGCTAGTGACCTGGAAACAAATCGAGAAGTCAGCTGACTGGGGCGTGCTGTTGCTGTTCGGTGGTGGTCTAACCCTGTCTGCCGTACTCAAGGCGACCGGCGCCAGCCTGTTCCTGGCCGAAGGCATCAGCGGCATGATGGCCGGTGCCTCGGCGCCCTTGTTCCTGCTGGTGGTCGCGGCCTTCGTGGTCATGCTGACGGAAATTGCCAGTAACACCGCCAGTAGCGCCCTGCTGGTACCCATTTTCGTGGGCATTGCCGAAAGCATGGGCCTGCCTAAGGAAGTGATGGCAGCGGTGATTGCCATTGCCGCATCCTGTGCCTTCATGCTGCCGGTGGCGACGCCACCGAACGCCATTGTCTACGGCTCCGGCTACCTGCCGCAGCGCGAGATGATGCGGGCCGGCGTAGTGCTCAACATCATGATGACCGCCGTAATCGCCGGCGGTGCCTGGGTCATGCTCTGATGCCCGGCGAACCGGTCCGAACGGACCGGTTCAGGCGCTGACCGGCAGGGCACGTATGCGTCCCTGCTGGTCGATCGCCACCTGCACACACTCCGCACGCGTCACCTTGCGCCACTCCAGCCCATCCGGGCAACGCCCCCAGACTTCCACCTGAATCCGCAGTGAACTGTGACCCCGCTCCAGCACGCGGGTATAAAAGCTCAGCAGCGTACCGGCCAACACCGGCGACATGAACCCCATCCGGCCCACTGACACCGTCGCCACACGCCCGCGCGCCTCCTGACCGGCACGGATCTCGCTGGCCAGCACCAGCTGTGAGGCCACCCAGCCACCATAGACATCGCCAAACATGTTCACGGCATCCGGCCCGGCCGGCAGCTGCAGGCTGAGCATCCCTTCAGGGCTCAGCGGTTGATCGTCGTGTATTGTCATTATTCTATTCCCGTTACATGAAAGGAGCCGTTCAGGCCCGTTGTCGCCAGCCCTGCCCATGATACTAAGGTTGTACACGATGATCAGCCCCGGGCACGTCTGGCGCCGGCCACCGCCAGTGTCATCTTACCGTCACAAAGCCTGCTTATAGTGCCCCCATATCGAATCAATAACCCGTTTCCGTACCAGGAGCCGACAATGAAACCGATGAAAAAGCTGTTCGCAGCGGTCGCCATGACTGCCACCTGCTTCACCGCACACGCCAGTGATCTCCTCGACCCGAACCTGCCGGTCTATGAAAAGGCCTCTGGCGTTTCCGGCAACCTGTCCAGTGTCGGCTCCGACACCCTGGCCAACCTGATGACCCTGTGGGCGGAAGAGTTCAAGCGCAGCTACCCGAACGTCAACATCCAGATCCAGGCCGCCGGTTCTTCCACTGCGCCGCCCGCCCTGACCGAAGGCACCTCCAACATCGGCCCGATGAGCCGCAAGATGAAGGACAAGGAAATCGAAGCCTTCGAGAAGAAATTCGGTTACAAGCCGACGCCGGTAGCCGTGGCCATCGACGCTCTGGCCGTTTTCGCCCACAAGGACAACCCGATCCAGGGCATGAGCATCGACCAGGTTGACGCCGTGTTCTCTTCCACCCGCAAGTGCGGCGCCGCTGAAGACGCCAGCAAGTGGAGCGATCTGGGCATTGGCGGATCATTGGCCGACCAGAGCATCCAGCTGTTCGGCCGCAACTCCGTATCCGGCACTTACGGCTACTTCAAGAAGGTTGCCCTGTGTAAAGGCGACTTCAAGAACAGCGTCAACGAACAGCCGGGCTCTGCTTCCGTGGTTCAGTCTGTCTCCACGTCCGTGAACGCCCTGGGCTACTCCGGCATCGGCTACAAGACAGCCTCTGTTCGTGCGCTGCCGCTGTCCAAGTCCGGTACCGACTATGTCGAGCCGACCCCGGAAAACGCGGTCATGGGCAAGTACCCGCTGGCACGTTCCCTGTACGTGTACATCAACAAGAAGCCGGGCCAGGACCTGCAGCCGCTGGAGCGTGAGTTCCTGAAGCTGGTGCTGTCCAAGGTGGGTCAGGAAGTGGTCGTGAAGGACGGCTACATCCCGCTGCCGGCCAAGGTTGTTGAAAAGCAAATGAAGGATCTGGGCCTGTAATCACCCGCACGATCCTAACGAAGGGGAGCCAGGATGGCTCCCCTTTTTGCTTTTGTTACAGATGTAACAAAACAGTCATGTCTTTGACTTATTGTAGCGGCCATATCAAGTTCGACACATCTCGGGATCCTCAGCCATGAGTATTGAGCAAACCAACACGGTACCGGAGCTGGACTTCAACACTCCAGCCCAGCGTCGCCTGCGCAAGGCGCGCATGATGAAGGACAAGATGGCCGCCGGCGGCATTGCCATCGGCGGCATCAGCGTCATCATCGCCGTCGTGATGATCTTCTTCTACCTGCTGTATGAAGTTGCCCCTCTGTTCCGCTCCGCCAGCATCGAGCCCTGGGGTGGCCAACAGGAGGTCAGCTATGCCGTACCGGGTCAGGGCAGGACGCTCTATCTGGCCGTTGAGGAACAGGCCGAAATCGGCTTCCGCGCCACCCACAGCGGCGAGATGATCTTCTTTGACACCACCAGTGGCCGCGTGCTGCAGCGCGAACAGCTGGCCCTGCCGAAAGGCGTCGACATCAGCAGCTTCGCGCTGGTATCCGAAGCCAGCCAGACCTTCGCCTTCGGTCTCAGTGACGGCAGCGTCAAGGTGGTCAAGCACAACTACAAGGCTACCTACCCCAACGGTCAGCGCGTGCTCAACCCCGAGCTAGTCTACCCGCTGGGTGAAGCGCCGCTGGCCGTGGCCGCCGGCCCGGTCGAGCACCTGACACTCAATCGTGACAGCGACCAGTGGACCCTGATCGCGCTCAGCGGCGATCAGCTGTCCGAGCTGACCCTGTCCATGCGCGAGAACTTCCTCACTGGGGAAACCGAGATCGACACCAGCCGCCGCGACCTGCCGAGCTTCGGCATCAAGCCGCAGAAGATGCTGATGACGCCGGACCAGCGCTGGCTGCTGGCCAGCGTGCCCCAGGGCAAGGTTGCGGTCATGTCGCTGGGCAACACGCCGGAAGTGACCCAGCTGGTCGAGGCCAGCAAGGACCGCATTACCAGCTTCGAACTGCTGCTGGGCGGCAGCTCCGTGATCATCGGTGATGCCCGTGGCCAGCTGTCACAGTGGTTCTTCGTGCGTGATGAAACCAATCAGTTCCAGCTCACCCACATCCGCGATTTCGAGCACGGCAGCAGCGCCATTACCAACCTGACCACCGAACAGCGCCGCAAGGGCATCGTGACCCTGGCCGCCGACGGCACCCTGAACCTGTACAGCAGCACCGCCAACCGTCAGGCCCTGAGCGAGCCGCTGTTCAGCGGTGCCGCCGATGCCATCGCCCTGGCACCCCGCGCCAACGCACTGCTGGTGCAGCATGGCGATCGCCTGAGCTTCTGGCATGTCGACAACGAACACCCGGAAATTTCCTGGAGCGCCTATTGGGAAAAGGTTTGGTATGAAGGCTATGAAGAGCCCGAGTACATCTGGCAGTCGTCCGCCTCCAACAACGACTTCGAACCCAAGTACAGCCTGATGCCGCTGGCCTTCGGCACCCTGAAGGCGGCCTTCTATGCCATGCTGCTGGCAACCCCGCTGGCGATCGCCGGTGCCATCTACACCGCCTACTTCATGGTGCCGAGCATGCGCCGCAAGGTGAAGCCGTTCATCGAGCTGATGGAGGCCCTGCCCACCGTAATTCTGGGCTTCCTTGCCGGTCTCTGGCTGGCGCCCTTCATGGAAGCCAATCTGGCGGGGATCTTTACCTGTCTGCTGGTAATCCCGCTCGCCATCGTGCTATTCGGCTTCACCTGGAACAACATGCCCAACAAGATCCGCTTCCTGATTCCGGAAGGCTGGGATGCGGCGCTGCTGATTCCGGTGGTGATGCTGGCCACCTGGATCGGCCTGGGTCTGGCCGGCCCGATCGAGGACGCCCTGTTCGGCGGCCACTTGCCGACCTGGCTGAGCAATGAAGCGGGCATTCCCTACGACCAGCGCAACGCCCTGGTGGTGGGTATCGCCATGGGCTTTGCCGTGATCCCGACCATTTTCTCGATCACCGAGGACGCCATCTTCGCGGTGCCCAAGCACCTGAGTTACGGCTCTCTGGCTCTGGGCGCCACCGCCTGGCAAACGCTAACCCGCGTCATCCTGCCCACCGCCAGCCCGGGCATCTTCTCGGCGCTGATGATCGGCATGGGCCGCGCCGTGGGTGAAACCATGATCGTGCTGATGGCCACCGGCAACACGCCGATCATGGACATCAACATCTTCGAGGGCATGCGTACCCTGGCCGCCAACATCGCCGTGGAGATGCCGGAATCCGAGGTCGGCAGTACCCACTACCGCACCCTGTTCCTGGCCGCTTTCGTGCTGTTCCTGTTCACCTTTGTGGTGAACACCCTGGCCGAGACCATCCGCCAGCACCTGCGCAAGAAATACGGATCCCTGTGATCGGTGAGAGTGAGGATTAGATAGATGCGTTATTCAGTAAACGAATGGACCAAATCCGGCTCCCCCTGGGTCTGGCTCAATGCCGGTGCCGTAGCCATCTGCGTGATCATGGTGGTCGGTCTGCTGGGCCTGATTGCCGTGCGCGGCCTGGCCCATTTCTGGCCTGCCGACGTGATGCAGGCCACCTATACCCAGGGCGAGCAGAGCCGCCGCATCCTGGGCGAGATGGTGCAGGATGAGATGGTGCCCGCCGAGCAGCTGCGCGGCGCCGGCATCCAGGTGCCGGAAGGCGTGGAAGCCCTGCGCCGCGACCTGCTCAAGGTCGGCAACCGCGACTTTCTGCCCGCCGACTTCGTCTGGGCCATGGACAACATGATCACCGAACGCTCCCACCCGGAGATGGTCATGGTGGCCGAACGTCTGGAATGGGGCAATTTCTACGGCTATCTGCGCGAAATCCGCGAAGCGGGCGAGACCCTGGCCCGCCATGACGGCTATGCCAAGTCCGAGGAATACCTGAACGTCTGGGCCGAATTCCAGACCCGTCTGGAGCGGGTGTTGGAGATTCGCGACCAGATTCTGGAGATCGAGAAGGACAAGATCGGCAGCATCAACTACGAGATCGAGCGCCT
The DNA here is from genome assembly GCF_019061305.1 of Marinobacterium weihaiense. Lineage (GTDB taxonomy): Bacteria > Pseudomonadota > Gammaproteobacteria > Pseudomonadales > Balneatricaceae > Marinobacterium > Marinobacterium weihaiense. The sequence goes on along the minus strand of NZ_JAHQZT010000008.1, from coordinate 35,650 downwards.
GCGTCTGCAGGAGCGCTCGCTGGAACTGGAACAGTCCACCGATGCCCAGGCCTACGCCGACATCGAGGCGCGCCGTGCCGAACTGAATGCTGACTATGAAGTCCTGCAGCAGGACCTGATTGACCTCTACAGCCAGATCAACCGTGACAGTTTCACCGCCGAGATTGCCGACGGCCGCGAAGTCGAGATTCGCCTGTCCAAGGTGGTCCGTGCCTTCCTGCCCAACAACATGGGTACCGGCGACAAGCTGATGCACTACGGTGCCAAGCTGTGGGAGTTCCTCTCCGATGAGCCGCGCGAAGCCAACACCGAGGGCGGCATCTTCCCGGCGATCTTCGGCACCGTGATGATGGTGATCCTGATGTCCGTGCTGGTGACCCCGTTCGGCGTGATCGCTGCGGTCTACCTGCGTGAATACGCCAAGCAGGGCTTCGTCACCCGCCTGATCCGCATTGCGGTGAACAATCTGGCCGGCGTGCCGTCCATTGTATACGGCGTGTTTGGCCTGGGCTTCTTCGTCTACTTCCTGGGCGGTACCATTGATGACCTGTTCTTCCCGGAAGCCAAGCCGTCGCCGACCTTCGGCACCGGCGGCCTGATGTGGGCCTCCATTACCCTGGCGCTGCTGACCGTGCCGGTGGTGATCGTGGCCACCGAGGAAGGCCTGGCCCGTATTCCGCGCTCGGTGCGTGAAGGCTCCCTGGCCCTGGGGGCCACCAAGTTCGAAACCCTGATCAAGGTGGTCCTGCCGATGGCCAGCCCGGCGATGATGACCGGCGTCATTCTGGCGATCGCCCGCGCCGCCGGTGAAGTGGCTCCGCTGATGCTGGTGGGTGTGGTGAAACTGGCGCCGAGCCTGCCGCTGGACGGCAACTATCCGTTCCTGCACCTGGACCAGAAGTTCATGCACCTGGGCTTCCACATCTATGATGTGGGCTTCCAGAGCCCGAACGTGGAAGCGGCCCGCCCGCTGGTGTATGCCACAGCATTCCTGCTGGTGGTAGTGATCGCCCTGCTGAACTTCTCGGCCATCGCGATCCGCAACCACCTGCGCGAAAAGTACAAAGCGCTCGAGATGTAATCGCCGCAACTGACTGATTAAATTTGAAGGTTTACCGATATGACCAGTGAAGCCAAAACCCACGCCATCGATATTGCCTCCATGCAGCGCGGCGACAGCAACCTCAACCTGGCTGACGAGCAGATTACCCTGCAGGTCCAGGACCTGCGCCTGAGCTACGGTGACAAGGAAGCGCTGCACGGCATCAACATGGATATCCCCAAGAACCGCGTCACCGCGTTCATCGGCCCGTCCGGCTGCGGCAAGTCCACCCTGCTGCGCTGCTTCAACCGCATGAACGATCTGGTCGACAACTGCAGCATCTCTGGCCAGCTGCTGCTGGACGGGGACAACATCTATGATCGCACCGTCAACGTGGCCGATCTGCGCCGCCGCGTCGGCATGGTGTTCCAGAAGCCGAACCCCTTCCCCAAGTCGATCTATGAGAACGTTGCCTACGGCCTGCGTATTCAGGGCATCAACAAGAAGCGCGTCATCGACGAAACCGTCGAGTGGGCGCTGCGCTCCGCCGCGCTCTGGGATGAAGTGAAAGACCGTCTGCACGAAAGCGCGCTGGGCATGTCCGGCGGTCAGCAGCAGCGTCTGGTCATCGCCCGCACCGTGGCGGTCAAGCCGGAAGTGCTGCTGCTGGACGAACCTGCTTCGGCGCTGGACCCGATCTCCACCCTGAAGATCGAGGAGCTGATCCACGAACTCAAGAACGATTTCACCATCGTCATCGTGACCCACAACATGCAACAGGCGGCGCGTGTGTCCGACTACACCGCGTTCATGTACATGGGCGACCTGATCGAGTTCGGTGCCACCGATGCGCTGTTCACCAAACCGGAAAAGAAACAGACTGAAGACTACATCACCGGCCGTTACGGCTAATGTGGCCCGTATCAGCAACGGAGAAGATCATGGAACTCGAAAACGCGAATTACTCGACCCATATTTCCCAGCAATTCAACGAAGAGCTGGAAAAAATCCGCACCCAGATGCTGACCATGGGCGGCATTGTCGAACGTCAGGTCAGCGACGCCGTCGAGGCGCTGCTCACCGGTGACGTCGAACTGGCGGAGCAGTCACGCCGCATCGATCAGCAGACCAATGCCATGGAGCTGATGATCGACGAGCAGTGCACCACCACCATCGCCCGTCGCCAGCCGGCAGCCAGCGACCTGCGCCTGATCGTGTCAATCAGCCGGGCGGTGTCCGATCTGGAACGCATCGGCGATGAAGCCACCCGCATCTGCAAGATGGCGATCGAACTGGCCGACAGCGGTGCCAACCAACGTGGCTTCCAGGAAGTGCGCCATATCGGCAACCTGGTGCGTGACATGGTCAAGGATATCCTCACCGCGTTTGCCCGCAACGATCTGGAGATGGCCTACCGCGTCGCCAAGCAGGACAAGAACGTGGACCAGGAATACCGCACCGCCATGCGCTCGCTGGTCACCTACATGATGGAAGATGCCCGCGCCATCTCCAACGTGCTCAATGTGATCTGGGTGCTGCGCAGCCTGGAACGCATCGGCGACCACGCCCGCAACCTGTCCGAGCACTTGATCTACCAGGTCAGCGGCACCGACGTGCGTCACCAGAGCCTGAAGCAGCTCAAGCGCACCGTGCAGGAAGAGTCCGAAGGTAGCCTGCAGGACGAGGACAGCGACGACTGAGCAACAGATGCGTACAACAAAAGGCCAGCGACTGACAGGCAGTGGTGCCGTGCATGTGCGACTCGCTATACGTCATCCATGACCGCTCGACTGCCGCCACTGGCCGCCATGGATGGCGGAAATACCGAACATACAGGAGCTATTTTCGGCCTGGCGGCAGACGGTTGCACATACCCATCACCACGCCCCCTCCACAACAGAGTGCCAACTCGTTTCAGCGGCTGGGCCAATTCATTATTTCGATATACATGACTGCGAAGACAGATGTACCCCCGTACTCGCCATAGGGGTAATGGGGTTGAGTCTGGCTGACCGTCTGCGGCCAGGGAAGGCCGCAGCCGAGCCCCAAGGATGGTTTATGGCGTGTCCGCCAGATTTAACCCCATTACCCACGCAGACCATTACCTTCGGTTCACCCACAGGCAGCCAGCGCCGTAAAATGCTACACTCAGCCGCTTTCGAACTGCCGGAAATTCGTACGTGTCAGCCCGCACCGCCCTGCTTGCTCCACTCACGCCCAAACACTGGACCCTGGCCGAGGGTAGCCATGCCGCGCCGCATCACTGGCGGCCCTGGCTGCAGGATCGCGGCTCATTGACGCAGCGCCTGACCCGCGCCGCCGGCGGCGAATTTGCCGTGCGCGTGCTGGCCCAGCGCTGGGACACCCCCACCGCCGACGAGGCCCGCGCACTGGGGATGCCGCCGCGCCAGCTGGCCCTGATCCGCGAGGTGGAACTGCTGGGCCGTAACGGCACCCCCTGGGTCTATGCCCGCTCGGTGCTGCCCGCCGCCACTCTCACCGGCCGCGAACGTCGTCTCACATTGCTCGGTAACCGCTCGCTCGGCTCGCTGATGTTCAGCGACCCCAGCCTGACACGCAGCCCGCTGATGGCCTGCTGCCTGCGTGATGAGGACCGCCAGCACTACTGGGCCCGACGTTCGGTGTTCCGCCTGCACGGCAAGCCGCTGCTGGTATGCGAGGTTTTTCTCCCCGAGATGGAGCACGTACAATACCCGCTCTGAATCAGCAAGCAGGAGCTTCGAGTTGCAGACCCCAGCCGCACGTCCCCTGAAAGACCGCCTGTTGGCCTACATCCACCTGATGCGGGCCGACAAGCCGATCGGTACCTACCTGTTGCTCTGGCCGACCCTGTGGGCGCTGTGGATCGCCGCCGAGGGTGTGCCGTCACTGCCGCTGCTGCTGATTTTCTGTCTGGGCGTGTTCCTGACCCGCTCCGCCGGCTGCGTCATCAACGACTACGCCGACCGTCATATCGACGGCCACGTCAAGCGCACCTACCAGCGCCCGCTGCCCTCGGGGCGGGTCACCGAACGCGAGGCACTGGGGCTCTTTGTCGGCTTGATGCTGGCAGCGTTCCTGCTGGTACTGCTGACCAATACGATGACTGTCCTGATGTCATTCGGCGGCCTGGCCCTGGCGTTTGTCTACCCGTTCATGAAGCGCTATACCCACCTGCCGCAGCTGGTGCTGGGTGCAGCCTTCGGCTGGGCCATCCCCATGGCCTTTACCGCCATTCAAGAACAGGTCCCGCTCACGGCCTGGCTGCTGTACGCTGCCAAGCTGCTGTGGACCGTGGCCTACGATACTCAATATGCCATGGTGGACCGCGACGATGACCTGAAGATCGGGGTCAAGTCCACCGCTGTGCTGTTCGGCCGGCATGACAAACGGATCGTGGGCCTGCTGCAGCTGGCCGCCCTGATCGTGCTGGCATGGGTCGGCATGCTGGAACAACTGGGGCACTGGTACTATCTGGGCCTGGCCGCGGCGTTAGGCTATTTTGCCTACCAGCAGTGGCTGATCCGCCACCGTGAACGCATGCCCTGCTTCCAGGCCTTTCTCAACAATCACTATGCCGAACTGGCCGTACTGGTGGGCATCGTACTGGACTATGCCAGCCGATAAGCCACGGAAAGTATTGGTCTTTTTGAGCAAATATCGGTTCTGCTGCATCTGTGTCATATTAGTGTAACGGAAACGTCTTGTAATAAAGGCTTCCGATAACACCTGTAGATGAGGCAGAAAACGATGTCTGCATCCAAACGCGTGCTGATCGTCGACGACGAAGCACCGATCCGCGAGATGATCGCCGTTGCGCTGGAAATGGCCGGCTACGAATGCAGCGAAGCCGACAACGCCCAGGACGCGCATGCCCAGATCGTGGACAACAAGCCCGATATGGTACTGCTGGACTGGATGATGCCCGGCACCAGCGGGATCGAGTTTGCCCGTCGCCTGCGCAAGGACGAAGTCACCGCCGATATTCCGATCATCATGCTGACCGCGAAAACAGACGAGGACAACAAGATCAAGGGACTGGAAACGGGTGTGGATGACTACATCACCAAGCCGTTTTCGCCGCGCGAGCTGGTGGCACGCCTCAAGGCCGTGTTGCGCCGTACCACGCCCAAGGGTGTCGAGGAGCCAGTGACCGTGGATGGCCTGACGCTGGATCCGGTGTCCCATCGGGTGACGGCCGACAGCCAACCGCTGGAGTTGGGACCGACCGAGTTTCGCCTGCTGCAGTTTTTCATGACCCACCCTGACCGCGCCTACTCCCGCAGCCAGCTGCTGGACATGGTCTGGGGCGGCAACGTCTATGTCGAAGAGCGCACCGTGGATGTACACATCCGTCGTCTGCGCAAGGCACTGGGCGAACGCCATGACTACTTGGTGCAAACCGTGCGCGGTACCGGCTACCGCTTCTCGGCACAGGTGGCCTGAATCCGCCGGCCCCACCGGCATGATCGCCTTCAGGATGGAGTTCCGCGATGCATGTAACACGTCACGCCCTGCTGATCAGTCTGCTGCTGCTGGCCACCGCCGGTCTGATAGCCGGTGCTCTGTTCGGCCACGCCATGGTTGGCCTGAGTGCCGGCCTGCTGATCTGGGGCGTGCAGCAGATCCGCAGCTTCAACCGCCTCAGCGACTGGCTGCACCGTGAAGACGGATCAGAGCCGCCCGAAGCCGGGGGTGCCTGGGGCGACCTGTTTGATGAATTGGCCAGGCTGCAGAAGCGCAGCCGCGCCCGTGAGCAGCACCTGCGTGGCATCATCTCCCGCTTCCAGCAGTCCTCGGCGGCGCTCAGCGATGCCATCGTGATCATCGACAGCCATCACAACCTGGAGTGGTGGAACCGTTCAGCCGACCGCCTGCTGGGGCTCAAGGCCACCTCCGACCGCGGCAAACCGCTGATGAACCTGCTGCGTGATCCACGTTTCGTGCGCTACTTCCGCAAGGGGCATTACCAGGAACCGTTAGAATTGCCCTCACCGGTCAACAGCGATCTGCAGCTGCAATACCAGATCACCAAGTTCGGCGAGGGCGACCGCCTGCTGGTAGCACGCGATATCACCCGACTGCTGCGTCTGGAACAGACCCGCCAGGACTTCGTGGCCAATGCGTCCCACGAACTGCGCACCCCGCTGACCGTGATCCGGGGCTACCTTGAAACGTTTCTCGATCAGGAGCTGCCGCGCCCCCTGCAGCGCGGCCTGGGGCAGATGCAGCAACAGGCTCGACGCATGGAGAGCCTGGTCACCGATCTGCTGCTGCTGTCACGGCTGGAAGCCAGTCAGCACATCAGCGACGAGCATCCGATCCTGATTCATTCCCTGATTCGCCAGATTCATGAAGACGGCGAGGCCCTGGCCACTGGCCGTGGCCATCACTTCGTGCTGGAACTGGATTCCGAATATGACCTGCTGGGACAGGAAAACGAACTGCGCAGCGCCTTTTCCAACCTGGTGTTCAACGCCGTGCGCTATACCCCGGACAACGGCACCATCACACTGCGCTGGCAGGTGGACAGCCAGGGTGGGCATTTTTCTGTCAGCGATGACGGCATCGGCATCGAACCCATGCACCTGCCGCGCCTGACCGAGCGTTTCTACCGCATCGATGAGAGCCGCTCATCCGCCAGCGGCGGCACCGGCCTGGGCTTGGCCATCGTCAAGCACGTGCTGATGCGCCACGGCGCGCACCTGAGCATCGACAGCACACCAGGCGAAGGCAGCACCTTTACCTGCCACTTCACGCCCGACATGGTAGTGCCGGTCAGGGAGACGGACGCGGGCTGATATCACGTACCTCACCGGCATACTCTTCAACCCAGAAAATGGTGGCGCCCACGACTGCCGCCGGCATGAGAATCAGGTTGACCACCGGTATCAGCATGCCCAGCTGTACCAGTCCGCCAAAGCCGATCGAGGTCACCCGTCGCGTCTTCATCAACTGACGCATCTGACCGAAGCTCACCTTGTTGTTGTCCATCGGATAATCGCAGTACTGGATCGACATCATCCAGGCACCGAACAGGAACCAGAGCAGCGGCGCCACCAGATTGACCACCGGAATGAAGGTAATGGCAAACACCAACAGCAGGCGCGGCAGATAATAGGCCAGCTTGTGCAATTCACGCGCCAGGGAACGCGGAATCATGGCCAGCAACTCGCCCCAGCCCTCGTCCGTCACCGGTTCGCCCCGCAGTTGTGTCTCCACTTTCTCCGACAGAAAGCCGTTGAACGGCGCTGCAATCAGGTTGGCCACGATGGAGAAGCCGTAATACACCAGCACCAGCACCAGCAGGGCGAAAACGGGCCAAAATGCCCAGTACAGAAAATCGGCCCACTGCGGCAGAAACCCGAGCCAGTAGTCGACCCAGACCGAGAACTGCTCGATCAAGAACCAGATTGCGCCGATAAACAGCAGCACATTGACAATCAGCGGCACCAGCACAAAGCGACGCAGGCCGGGTTGGGGCAGCATGGCAGCGCCGCGCAGCAGATAGCCGGCGCCACGAACGGGATTGGCTCGCATGGACTCTCCTTGCAACAAAGTTTGCCAGATCAGTGAAGATCACTTTACTCTTGTGGATAATAACGACTGCGAACGGCCAGCCATGGCCGTGAAATCGGGGAGATTAACATGAAAGCAATGCGCATCCATGACTTTGGCGGCCCGGAAAACCTGCAACAGGACGAGGTGGATATCCCTCAGCCCGGCCCCGGCGAAGTACTGCTCCGCATGCGTGCTGCCGGTGTCAACCCGATCGACTGGAAGACCTGTTCCGGTGGCGGCGCCAGCGGCTTCATCGAGGCCCTGCCCTTCTGTCCCGGCTGGGAGTGTGCCGGCACGGTGGAGGCGCTGGGAGAAGGCGTCGACACGCTGCGCAGCGGTGACGAGGTGATGGGGTTCGTGCGCTTCCCACACCCTGCCGGCTGCTACGCCGAGCACCTGGTGGCGCCGGCCGACCAGCTCTGTCTACGCCCGGCCGCTCTGGACCCGGTCACGGCAGCAGGTCTGGGGCTGGCAGGTCTGACCGCTTGGCAGGCGCTGTTCGAGGTCGGCCAGCTCAAGGCCGGCCAGTCGGTGCTGGTGCTGGCGGCCGCCGGGGGCGTGGGACACCTGGCGGCTCAGCTGGCCAAGTGGAAGGGCGCCCATGTTATCGGCACGGCATCATCCGGCAACAAGTGCTTCCTGCAGAGCCTGGGCTGCGACGATGTCATCGACTATGGTCGACAGCAGGTGGAAAACCTGATTCATGATGCCGACCTGATCATTGACGGGGTGGGTGGCGACACGGCCATCCGTGCGCTGGATTGTCTCAATCCGCACGGCCTGATGGTCACGCTGCCGTCCGTGACCGCCGCCGAGGTGGTGGCGGCCGGAGAGGCACGCGGACTCAGGGTCAAGGGCATACGGGCCCGGCCTGACGCGGCCCAATTGCATGATCTGTCAATGCTGGCGTCCAGCGGCAAGGTCATGCTCAACGTGGCCGATACCCTGCCGCTCTCGGAGGCCGCCAAGGCCCATCAGCTGAGCAGCCAGGGCCACATCCGTGGCAAGCTGGTACTGACAGCCTAGCGGTCTGCCTCAGCGCCAGCCGCGGCCGCATCAGCCCCCTCGGGACGGCTGCAGAACAGCTGCTGCTGACGCATCAGCAAACGGCAGCCTTCCCCCCGAATGTTGCGGTCCCAGCAAGCGTGCTTGGCCCAGGTCTTGTCATCTTCCGTGGGCTCTTCGCGAAACGCTGGTACGTCCTCGCAAAAACCATCGGCCGGCGCCGCCACGGCCAAACAGGCATTGAGAAAACGGCCATAGTTGACCGTGCACTCAAAGCCGGTACAGCCATCGAAGTCGGTTAATGCCCGATCCAGGCAGGCGGCCTGGTCGGCCGACTGCCCCAGCCGTGTGCCCAGCCCACGCCAGTGTGCCGTCTGCTCGGCCCGTTCAGCATTGAACTCGGCCAGCCATTGCGCCTTGGCCGTCAGCCACCAGGCCGGCTGCACTTGCCACAAAAAGAGCATCAGCAGTGCTGGAATCAGCACCAGTGCCAGAATGATTTTTTTCAGCATGCGTGTTTCCCCGTGCGCCTCAGCGGCGTCGATACAGGCCGGCCATGCAGATCAGCAACCCGACCACCGACAGCAACATGCTGCCATTGACGATCAGCGGATGGCGTACCATGAACGGCACGAACGGATGATCCGCACCGGCGGCATCGCACTCGGCTGCCTGATAGTTCCAGGAACCGCCCTGATCCAGGCAGGCATCGGCCAGTGACAGGTCGTAGAAATAGCCGCCCATCAGCAGCAGCGCCGGCACCACCAGCAATATCAGTCCCAGTCGCAACATGGTCAGTCGTCGTCACTGATGCCGATATTGCTGACCCCTTCGTTGCGCGCCAACGCACGCAGCGAGGCCACAAAGTCGGGCGTGGGATGCTTGTGCGCCCGCAGCTGTTCCAGCACCTCGTCACGGAAGGCATCCTCGGCCTGCATCAGCTCATGGGTGTTGATCAGCTTGACCAGGTCCTCGTCGGACATTTCGTCATCGCCTTCGGTCACCTCCAGGAAGGTGGCCACGCACTCGCGCGACAGCTGACCGATGTTGGCCGCTTCACTGCGGTCCTTTTCCAGGATGCAGTTGAGGGTCGCGTTCAGGGCCACGATAGCGTCCAGCGCCGGCAGGGCTCCGTACATGTCGTATTCGTCCAGATCGGGCATGTTGGCTTCGACAGCTTCCTGCTGCACCTCGAAATTCATCTTGCCGGCGCGCCCGGTCAGGCTGTCCCAAACGCCATCCAGCACCTGGCGTATCTTGGCGACATCGCCAAACTCGACCAAACGTGCGAACAGCGCGAAATTGGGGAACATGCGTTCGGTCAGCGCCGCCGAGAATGCGGTCAGCTGCCAGGGCTCGAACGTTTCCAGCTCGGGCTCGAGATTCAGCAGTTCAGTCATGGGAGATCTCCACCTTGGTGTCTGTGCCGCTATTGTACGGCTTTGCTGCAGCAAGCTGTAGGGGGTCGGGGTGCTGCCGCGCTAAAGGTTTTACCTGATATACTGAGGCCCATTTGTTCATCCGATAACGAGAAGAATGATGAGTCACCCCCACCCCGTTGCCGCCCTGGTTCGGCTGCTGGACGGCTTCAGCGAATGGACCGGTCGCCTGGTCAGCTGGCTGACCCTGCTGATGGTCGTGGCCACTTTCGTGGTCGTCGTCATGCGCTATGTCTTTGAAGAGGGCAACATCGCGCTGCAGGAATCGGTCATCTACATGCACAGTTTCGTGTTCCTGCTCGGTGCCGCCTACACCCTCAAGCATGACGGCCACGTCCGCGTCGACATCCTCTACCGTCCGCGGGGCGAGAAGGGCAAGGCCTGGATCAACCTGTTCGGCACCCTGTTTTTGCTGCTGCCGGTCTGCGGCTTCCTGTTCTGGGTCTCCTGGGAGTACGTTGCCACCTCCTGGACGCTCCGGGAAGGTTCCCAGGAAGCGGGCGGTATTGCCTATCGCTATATTCTCAAATCCGCCCTGCTGGCCATGCCCGCCATGATGGTCCTGCAGGGCATTGCGGAGCTGCTGCGCAACCTGCTGGTCATCACCGGCAAGGGCCATCTGCCGTCTGCCGAAGAGGAGCATGCCCTGTGATTGAACTGCTGCCCCTGCTGCTGTTTGCCGGCGCCATCATTATTCTGCTGATGGGCTATTCCGTCGCCTTTTCACTGGCCGGCACCGGCCTGTTGTTCGCCGCCATCGGTACTCTCACCGGCCACTTCGACAGCGTGTTTCTGGAAGCCATTCCCAACCGCATCTTCGGCGTCATGAACAACGAAGTCCTGATCGCAGTGCCCCTGTTTGTGTTCATGGGCGTGATGCTGGAAAAGTCGCGTGTTGCCGAGGAACTGCTCGACACCATGGCGGCCCTGTTCGGTACCCTGCGCGGCGGCCTGGGCATCTCGGTCACCCTGGTCGGCATGTTGCTGGCGGCCAGTACCGGCATCGTCGGCGCCACGGTAGTGACCATGGGCCTGCTGTCGCTGCCCACCATGCTCAAGCGCGGCTACGACCCGGCCGTGGCCACCGGCACCATCTGTGCCTCGGGCACCCTGGGCCAGATCATACCGCCGTCGATCGTGCTGGTGCTGCTGGGCGATGTCATCTCCTCGGCCTATCAGCAGGCCCAAATCGACCAGGGTATCTTCTCACCGGAAACGGTGACCGTGGGCGACCTCTTTCTTGGCGCGCTGATTCCCGGCCTGCTGCTGGTGGCGGCCTATATTGGCTATATGGTGTTTGTTGCCATCACCCGCCCCGCAGCCGTGCCGGCCATCCCCGAAGCCGAACTGAACCAAATTACCAACCTCTGGCTGCGTGCATTGAAAGCGCTGCTACCGCCGGTGCTGCTGATCGGCCTGGTGCTGGGGTCCATCCTGGGCGGTTTTGCCACCCCGACCGAGGCGGCCTCGGTCGGCGCCGTCGGCGCCATCGGCCTGGCGCTGATGCGCCGTGCCCTGAATCTGCAAACGCTGAACGAGGTGATGCGCTCCACCACCCAGGTCAGCGCCATGGTGTTCATCATTTTGGTCGGTGCCTCAATCTTTTCGCTGGTGTTCCGCGGCTACGGCGGTGACGACCTGGTACGCGACTTCCTGAACGACCTGCCCGGCGGTGTGGTTGGCGCCATGGCAATCGTGATGCTGATCGTGTTCTTGCTCGGCTTCTTCCTCGACTTCATCGAGATCACCTTTGTGGTGGTACCGATCGTGGCACCGATTCTGCTCGCCATGGGACTGGATCCGATCTGGCTGGGCGTGATGCTGGCGCTGAATCTGCAGACCTCCTTTCTGACCCCGCCATTCGGCTTTGCCCTGTTTTATCTGCGCGGCGTGGCACCGCCTCATGTGTCCACCGGTCAGATTTACAAGGGCGTGGTCCCTTTCATTCTGATCCAGCTGGCCATGCTGGCACTGCTGGCCTGGCAGACTGGCCTGGCCACCTGGCTGCCGGCCCGCGTATACGGTTAACCGGTATCTGCAGAACCCGTTTACAAAATAACCAGCATGCGCCAAGCTGAGGATACCCGGTGTGCCTGACAAGCACGCGCGCCGGGGACATCAGGAAGGAAGGACTGAGTGCATGCTGGCAGATGAATTGTTCGAATTCAGGCCACCCGAGGCCCCTATCACGACGCGGTCACCATGGAAGGTGCTGAGTGTCGAAGATGACCCAACCTACCAGGCATCGCTGATTCACGCATTGAATCGGATCCGGGTAGATGACCGCCCCATCGAGGTGCTCTGTGCGCGCTCGGCTGTCGAGGCCGCCCGCATGCTGCCCGAGCATCATGACATCGGCATCATCCTGCTGGATGTGGTGATGGAAGAGGATGACGCCGGTCTGCGGCTGGTGCGAACCATCCGCGATGTCATCTGCAACAATCAGGTCCGCATCGTGCTGCTGACGGGCCAGCCGGGCATGGCCCCCCAGCCCGAAATTCTGCGCCAGTTCGATATCGACGACTACTGGTGCAAATCCGACCTGACCCATGAACACCTGACCTCGGTGATTACCGGCAACCTGCGCACCTGGGAACGTACCAGCCAGCTGGAACAGGCCCGCCAGGGGCTGCAGCTGATCGTCGAAGCATCCCAGGCACTCAGCAAGCGCCGCGATCTGGTCAGCTACACCCAAGGTGTACTGGAAACCCTGTCCGGCCTGTTACGTGTCGAGCAAGGCGGTATTCTGTGCGTGCTCAACAGCCCGGCGCAGCCGTTAAGCGAGTCCCGTATCCTTGCCGCCAGCGGCTGCTTCGAGCGCCTGCAAAACCAGACCCTGGCCGTGCCCGAACTGGACTTGTTCCGGCCCCTGCTGGTCCAGGCCGTTGCCCAGCGTGGGCACCTGTATGGCGAGCGCTACAGCGTGCTCTGCTTCACGGCAGACGAGCAGGCCTCGACCTACCTGACACTGGTAAAAACCGACCGCCAGCCCACCCCGGCCGAGATCAATCTGCTGAACGTGTTCTGTGAAAATGTCAGCAGCGGCTTTGCCAACCTGTCCCTGTACAGCCGCATGTCGCAACTGGCCTACCATGACCAGCTGCTCGACATCCCCAACCGCAACAGCCTGAAACGCAGCCTGCGCGCCCTGCGCACGGCCGAGCGCCAGCATCATGTGCTCTGGGTCATCCAGCTGGATGAGCTGAATGAAACCGCACTCTATTTCGGCGAGCCCTTCTGCGACCGCGTCCTGCAAAGCGTGCGCGACCGTCTGCGGTCACGCCTGCCGGACCAGCTGCTGCTGGCACGCACTGATCGACGCTCCTTTGCCGTGCTGATGCCGGCGGATACGGCTCCATCACTGCAGGACATGCTACCGATGCTGGCCGAGCCGGTTATCATTGATGGCGGTGAACACCAGATTTCGTCGGTGGCCGCGCTGCTGCCGCTCAGCCGCTGCGCGCACCAAGAGCCGGAACAGATATTGCGGCTGGCCGAACTGACCGTCGTGGCCGCCAAACGCAACGGCCAGCCGGCGGCCGAGTATGACCATACCCAGGAGCAGCAGATGCGCAACCGCTACGGCCTGCTCAACGAACTGCGTCAGGCCCTGCAAAGCCAGGCCCTGCAGATCGTGCTGCAACCCAAGGTCGAGCTGGTATCGGGCCAGGCGGTCGGTTTCGAGGCGCTGGTGCGCTGGCAGCACCCGGACGGGCGTGTTATCACGCCGGACACGTTCATTCCCGTGGCGGAAACGGCCGGGCTGATCAGCAAGCTGGACATGAACGTGCTGCAACAGACACTGAGTGTCTGTCGCGATTTCCTGCAGCAGGGAGTCGCCCTGCCGATATCGTTCAATACGTCTTCCATCGACCTGCTGCAGCCGGGCTACTTCGATGAGATGCTGGCGGTTATCCGCCAATCAGGGCTGCCGCTCGAACTGCTGGAGCTGGAGGTCACCGAGTCCCAGGCCATGGTCGAATACCGCAGCATCGCGCACCAGTTGCGCACCCTGATCGCACTCGGCATGGGGGTCAGCATCGACGATTTCGGCACCGGCTATTCCTCCCTGGCCCACATCACCGACCTGGCGGCGTCGGTCCTCAAAATCGATCGCACCTTCATTTCGCGCCTGGGTGAATCCGACGATGCCAACCATATCGTCGACATGATTTTGCGCCTGGGTGACCGTTTCGGCTTCCAGGTGATCGCCGAGGGGGTGGAAACCGAGCAGCAGCGCCAGCTGCTGATTGAAAAAGGCTGCCGGTATGCACAGGGTTACCTGTTTTCCCGTCCGCTGCCGCCCGAGCAGGCACTGGCATGGGCTCAGGCACATGCCTGACCCCGTGTACCACAAGTGATATCCCCAAACAGGGCGCCATCATGACGGAGCCACGACGATGCCGACGACACACCCTGAAACTCTGGCTGATACTGATGCTGCCACTGCTGCTCACTATCACCGCCAGTGCCTGGGTGACCTATACCGAGCTCTACCGCCTGCGACTGGATCCCGTCATCACCCACCATGACCGCCTGCTGGACCAGCTTGGCTACCAGCTGGGCCAGGAACTGGGTCACATTGGCCAGCTCACCCTGCTGCTCAAGCGCAGTCATGCCGTCGACAGCAGCCTGCAGCCGCACACACCGCCCCAACGCGCCCAGCTGGCACGTCACCTGGCCCGCTTCAGCCAGTCGTCGACCCTGATTTCACAGCTGTGCTGGCTGGACGCGCACGGCCATGAACAGGTCCGCGTCAACGTGATAGACGGCCGCCCACGCCCGGTGCCACAGGCCCGGTTGCAGGACAAGAGCCAGCGCTATTATGTGCAGGCCGCCCGGGCGCTGGCCGCCGATCATATCTACTATTCGCCACTGGACCTGAACATCGAGCAGGGCCAGGTCGTGCGGCCGCTGGAGCCGACCCTGCGCACGCTGGTCAAGACCGGGCTGGCGGATGATCTACACCCGGGATTGCTGGTCCTCAACTTCAACCTGCAGCCGTTTTTCCGGCAACTGCGCCAGCAGCAGGATGCCGTGACCCGCCCAGCCATGATCAACGCCGATGGCTACTGGCTACTGCACGCCGACCCAGCCCAAGAGTGGGGCTTTGCGCTGCAACAGCCCGAACAGACGCTACAGGCCCGCTATCCACAGCTCTGGCAACAGATGCAGAATGCGTCCAGTGCACGCGCCATCGAACGGCACGACCGGCTGTGGAGCTATGCCCGCATCGAGCCGGGCTACTCGGTCGGCAGCGATGCCGATACCCCTGCAACCCACTGGTTTCTGCTGATGTCGACACCGCCGGACATGCTCCCCGCACTGCGCCAGAGTCTGCTGCTGCCGATCGGCCTGATCAGCCTGCTGGCCCTGCTGCTGGGGGGCGCTCTGTTGTACCGCGTGGCCCACAGTGAAACCCAGCGCCGTCACCTGCTGGTTCAGCTCGAGCAGGAACAGACCTCCCTGAAACACACCAACACCGAATTGCAGCAGGCGCTGCAACACCAGCAGCTGCTGCAGGACGAACTGGTGGAAACGCGCAAGCTGTCCTCACTGGGCATGACCGTGGCCGGGGTGGCCCACGAGCTCAACACGCCGACCGGCGGTGCCCTGATGACCCTGAGTACGCTGGAAACCGACCTGCAACGCCTGCAGAGCGCCGTGGACGGCACGGGCCTGACCCGAACCGAGCTGACGGATTACATGACCCGCACCGCCTCCGGACTGGCACTGATCCGCCGTCACCTGGGCAAGGCCGGTGACCTGATCCGCCGCTTCAAGCGTCTGGCTCAGGACCGCAGTCTGGATGCGCCGGTGCGCTTCGAACTGCAGGAATGTCTGCAGGATCTGCAGCTCAGCCTGCAGCCGCGCCTGGCGGCACAGTCGGTGCAATTGAGCCTGGAGGTCCCGGCCTGCACTCTGTTCAGCCATCCGGGCATCCTGTCACAGGTGTTGCAGAATCTGGTGGAAAACGCGCTGAATCATGCCTTCACGCACGGCACGCCCGGGCATATCCAGGTGCAGGGGGAATATGCGCCCCCAGCGGATACGTCACAGACAGGTGCACACCCAGCGGATGCGCCGGAGCAGCTAATCCTGCATGTGCGCGATGACGGCAACGGCATCGAGCCCGCCTTGCAGCCGACCCTGTTCGACCCCTTCGTAACCAGCGGGCGCGGGCGCGGGCACACCGGGCTGGGACTGCACCTGGTCCACCAATGGGTAACGCAGGTACTCCAGGGCCATATCCAGCTGTACAGCCTGCCGGGCCAGGGAACCCGCTTCACCCTGACCCTGCCCATCGACCTCAGAGATCGTCAAACATCCCCTTGAGGCTGTTCAGCGTGGCCCGTCCACGGGCCCGGTTCTGTTCCGGCCGGGCATCGCCCCGGCCCTCGTGTTCGATATCCTCCGCCGGCAGTTCATCCAGAAACCGGCTGGGCATGCACTCCATCCATTCGCCGAACTGGCGCCGCTGCTTGGCCAGCGTCATGGTCAGGGTTTTCTGAGCCCGGGTGATGCCCACATAGGCCAGACGGCGCTCCTCCTCGATGGTATCCATCTCGATGCTGTTGCGGTGCGGCAGCAGCTCCTCTTCCATGCCCAGCAGGAACACATGGGGAAACTCCAGCCCCTTGGAAGCATGCAGGGTCATCAGCTGTACCCGGTCGGAGTCGTCTTCCTCATTCTGGCGATCAAGCATGTCGAGCAGCACCAGGCGTGCGATGGCATCCTCGATGCCTGCGCCTTCGTCGTCTTCCTGCAACCGTTCCAGCGTGGAGTGCAACGATTCGAGCAGGAAGTAGACGTTCTGCATCCGTTTTTCGGCCACCACCTCGCTGGAGGCGTTCTGGCGAATCCAGCCGGCGTAATCGATTTCCTCGATCAGCTCGTGAATGGCGGCGATGGGGTCGTCATCGCGGCAGCGCTCGTACAGACGGTCGATCAGGTGGCAGAAACGGCGCAGGCGCTCCACCGCCTGGGCGGACAGTGCCTGTTCCAGCCCCAGTTCGCCACAGGCCTGAAACAGGCTGACCTCGCGTCCCGAAGCATACTCCCCCAGCGCGTGCAGGGTGCTGGGGCCGATCTCCCGGCGCGGCAGATTGATGATGCGCAGAAAAGCGTTGTCGTCATCGCGGTTGATCAGCACCTTGAGGTAGCTCATCAGGTCCTTGATCTCGGCGCGGGCAAAGAAGGAGGTACCACCGCTGAGCTTGTAGGGGATCTGGTAGCTCTGCAGCTTCATCTCGATCAACCGCGACTGATGGTTGCCACGATACAGGATGGCGAAATCCCGGAAGGCGATGCGCTCGCGCAGGTGACGATCGAGGATTTCAGTCGCCACCCGCTCCGCCTCGGCATCGTCATTGCGCGCGTGAATCACCCGTAGCGGGTCGCCATAGCCCATTTCGCTCCACAGCTTTTTTTCGAACACATGCGGGTTGTTGGCGATCAGGGTGTTGGCCGCCTTGAGGATGCGGCTGGTGGAGCGGTAGTTCTGCTCCAGCTTGACCACTTTCAGACTGGGGAAATCGACCTGCAGCTGGGCCAGGTTCTCCGGCCGGGCGCCGCGCCAGGCGTAGATCGACTGGTCGTCATCGCCCACCACGGTCAGGCCGCTGCGATGCCCCACCAGCAGGCGTACCAGCTTGTACTGGGACAGGTTGGTGTCCTGGTATTCATCCACCAGCAGATAGCGGATCCGGCGCTGCCAGCGCTCCAGCACCTCGGCATGATCGGTGAGCAGCTGCACCGGCAACAGGATCAGGTCATCGAAATCGACCGCATTGTAGGCTCGCAGATGGCGGTTGTAGGCCTCGTAGGCGCGCGCTGCCAGGATGTCCTGCGGCAGCTCGGCTTCGGCCAGCGCCTGGTCCGGGGTCAACATGTCGTTCTTCCAGTTGGAGATCCGGTGCTGAATGTCGTTGAGCTGGTCGGTATCCTCGTCGTTCTGCAGCATCAGGTCGCGCAACAGGGCCTTGGTGTCCTGATCGTCGAACAGCGAAAAGCCCGACTTCAGCCCCAGGTACTTGCGCTCGCGGCGGATGATGTTAAGCCCCAAGGTATGGAAGGTGGAGACCGTCAGTCCGCGCCCTTCCTTACCCTGCAACAGCTGGCTGACACGCTCCTTCATTTCGCGTGCGGCCTTGTTGGTAAAGGTGACCGCCGCGATGTGCCGTGCTTCCAGGCCCGCCTCGCGAACCATCCAGGCAATTTTCTGCGTGATTACGCTGGTCTTGCCGGAGCCGGCACCGGCCAGCACCAGCAGGGGGCCGCCGATGTAGTGCACCGCTTCGCGCTGACGGGGGTTGAGTCTGCTCATGAAACCTCGAACATTGAAAAAACATTAAACTCGGCCGCAAGCCGGTCGATACAGTACCGGAAGCCTACGCAACTGCGGGCTCGGCCCCCTGACGACACGGCTCCTGCCCCCGCTGCGCCACCGTGCCGCACTGTTTTGGACACTGAACAACCGTGGTAATCTCGCTGGGCGAGTATCATTATCGCCTATTATGACATGGCCCCCTGATGAAATTCAGTTCCGCTGGACGGGATTAATTCAGGTGTGACGGGGAAGCAGTACCATGCACGCAGACACAGCCCATACCGATCCGGAATCGACCCAGCCGCCGCTGCTGCTGATCAGCGCCTCTGACGCGCTGGACGCCTGTTGGCAGGACTGGCTGCAGCCCTGGTGGCAGGGCGCGTTCAGCCGCTGCCACTCGGTCACCGCCGCCGCGGCCGTATTGCAGTCGCAGTTGCCGACCATCGCCCTGCTGGAATGCAGCGATGCCGACCAGGCCCGTCAGGGCCTGCGCCAGCTGCGCCTGCGACAATCGGGGCTGCCGGTGGTACTGCTGCTGCACGAAGCGCCCGTGGCACAGGAGTGGGACCCGCTGCTGAACGATCCCCGCAATGATCATCTGGTGCTGCCGGCCAGCAACCCGGACACGGTACGCCGCATTCTGCGGTACTGCTGTCGCCTGCTGGACACCGCACCGGCCCCGGCCCCGGCAGCCCCGGTGACACAACCCCAAGGATATGATCCCGAACTCTGGGCGGCGCTACAGCGCGAGGAGTTCGAATTGTTCTACCAGCCCCGCATCGACCTGCGCCTGGGCGCCATCTGCGGTGCCGAAGCGCTGATCCGATGGCGCCACCCCGAGCGCGGCCTGCAGCAGCCCGACAGTTTCATCCCCGCCTGCGAAGCCTCGGGGCTGATCGTGCCCCTGGGGTACTGGATCATTCAGGAGGTAGGTCGCACCCTGCCGGCCATGCAGGCGGCCGGGCTGGACGGCCGCATCGGCGTCAACCTGTCCTTTCGCCAGTTTCAGGACCGCCAGCTGGCCCCTACCATCGAGCGTCTGATGCAGAGCCACCGCATGGCCAGCCACGCCCTCGAATTCGAACTGACCGAGACGGCTCTGTGCAGCGACGAGGAACATGTCCGCGCCACCATCGACCAGCTCAGCCGCCAGGGCGTGGAGTTTTCACTGGACGATTTCGGCACCGGCTACTCCTCGTTCAGCCTGCTGCAGAAGCTGCCCATCACCACACTGAAAATCGACAAATCCTTTGTGGCCGGCATCCCCGGCAATGCGGATGACGAGGAGATCGTGCGCGCCATCATCAACCTGGCGCACAACCTCAACAAGCAGGTGATTGCCGAAGGCGTGGAAACCCGCGCCCAGCTGGAGTTCCTGATCCGCCACGACTGCGACCAGGTACAGGGCTACTTCTTCAGCCGCCCGGTCTGCCGCGAGCAGTTCCTGACCCTTCTCAGCCACGATCACCGTCAGCAAGCCCTCTGAACGCCAGCGCCTCCAGCAGCTGGGTGCGCTCGACCCGCGCCTGCCCGGCCAGATCCGCCAGCGTGCGCGCCACCCGCAACAGACGATGGCAGGCCCGCGCCGACAGCCGGCTGTGCTGCATCACCTGCACCAGCAGGGCCTGGGAGGCGCTGTCCAGCCCGCAGACCTGCTCCAGCTCGGACCCGCTCAGCTCGCGGTTCATACGCCCCTGACGCTGCAGCTGCCGTTCAAGCGCCGTCATCACCCGCGCCCGCACCTCGGCACTGGACTCGCCCTGCATCCCCGGGCTCAGCAGGGTTTGCGCCGGCAGTGCTGGCACCTGCAGCTGCAGGTCGATACGGTCCAGCAGGGGGCCGGAGATTTTCATCTGGTAGCGCCGAATCTGGTCCGGCGTACACAGGCAGCGATCCGTGCCGTCATCATGGTAGCCACAGGGGCAGGGGTTCATGGCCGCCACCAGCTGGAAGCGGGCCGGATAGCGGGTCTGGCGCGCTGCCCGCGAGATCAGGATCTCGCCGGTTTCCAGCGGCTCGCGCAGCACCTCCAGCACCCGCCGCGGGAACTCGGGCAGCTCATCCAGAAACAGCACCCCCTGATGGGCCAGCGAGATCTCGCCGGGCCGGGGGTGACTACCACCGCCCACCAGGGCGATGGCCGAGGCCGTGTGGTGCGGGTTGCGAAACGGACGCACGCCGGCACAGGCCGGCGCCACCGGCTGACCGGAGACCGAGGCAATGGCCGCCACCTCCAGCCGCTGATCACTGGCCAGGGGTGGCAATAGCCCCGGCAGACGCGCGGCCAGCATGCTCTTGCCGCTGCCCGGCGGGCCGGAGAACAGCAGGTTGTGCCCACCGGCCGCAGCCACCTCCAGTGCCCGCCGCGCCTGCAGCTGACCCTTGACCTCCGCCAGATCGGGCATGGCCGTCGCGCTCTGATCGTGCTCCTGTACCGGCAGCTGCGCAGGCAGCCGCTCGCGCCGGGTCAGGTGCCCTACCAGCTCCAGCAGATGGCTGGCGGCGAAGACTTCCGTGCCTTCAGCCATGACCGCCTCGGCGGCATTGTCGCGGGGCACCAGCAACGCCCGTCCCAGCTTGCCGGCAGCCACAGCAGCCGGCAGCACGCCACGCACCGGACGAATATCACCGGACAGCGCCAGCTCGCCGATCATTTCCACCGACGGGTTGGCCTGCCAGCCCTTGAGCTGTCCCGACGCGGCCAGGATGCCGATGGCAATGGCCAGGTCATAGCGCCCTCCTTCCTTGGGCAGGTCCGCCGGGGCCAGGTTAATGGTGACGCGACGCTGGGGAAAGTCGAAGCCGGCCGTGATCAGGGCGCTGCGTACCCGCTCGCGGCTTTCCTTGACCGCCGTTTCCGGCAGGCCAACGATCGACATGGAGGGCAGGCCCCCGGACAGGTGCACCTCGACCGCAACGGGCGGTGCCTCGATCCCGAGCTGGGCTCGGGTATGAATGACAGCAAGTGACATGGGGCCATCCTTGGCTCAAATGAAGGCGCGTCTCAGCGCGGGGTGTCGTCCTGCTGCTCCGGCGCAGCCGTTTCGGCGGCAGCCATGCCGTCGGACTCCAGCGCCGCCAGCCGGGCTTCCAGCTGCTCCAAACGCTCGCGAGTACGCAGCAGCACCGCCTGCTGGGCATCGAACTCGTCCCGGGTAACCAGATCCAGCTTGGCGAAACTGCCCTGCAGCAGCGTCTTGACCTGCTGCTGCAGTTCCTGCTGGCCCGGCATGTCCGGGCGACTGCCCAGCAGCTGGCTGAACTGGCTGGACAGGTTATCGATCAGTTTCTGGTGAATCATCCGGCTCTCCACATGCATAAGGGTATTCAGCCGTCACTATAAACCAGAACGCCGGCCAGGTCAGACCCGTAGCCGCGCACCAAATCGGTGCGTGCACGCTTTTGGTGCACTAAACCCGCCCTGTTTTACGCGTTTCAGGTCACCAATCCCCGGCTGGACTTGGCCCAGGAGAACCTAAGCGGCTGTTTTTCAACCGGATAAACAAATTGGCACAGGCTTCGCAAAGACCGGGTACAGGGCACGCCAGCCGCCATCGCGACCGGCCGCCACCTGAACAGTGAGCAAAGGAGCCACGCCATGAAACTGATCTCAGCGATCATCAAGCCGTTCAAACTCGATGATGTCCGCGAAGCGCTGTCCGATATCGGCGTACAGGGGATTACCGTCACCGAGGTCAAGGGCTTTGGCCGTCAGAAGGGTCATACCGAGCTGTACCGCGGTGCCGAATACATCGTCGATTTCCTGCCCAAGGTGCGCATCGACGCCGCCGTGGCCGACGACATCATCGACCAGGTGCTGGACGCCGTCACCAAGGCCGCGCAGACCGGCAAGATCGGTGACGGCAAGATTTTCGTCACCCCGCTGGAACAGGTTGTCCGCATCCGTACCGGTGAAACCGGCCACGACGCCCTTTGAGTTCACCTGACCACGATTCCGTTTATTTCTGGAGGATACAACCATGGAACCACTGCTGAATGCGACAGCCGGGGATCTGACCCAGCTGCAGTACGCGGTCGATACTTTCTACTTCCTGGTGTGTGGTGCACTGGTGATGTGGATGGCGGCCGGTTTCGCCATGCTCGAGGCCGGCCTGGTGCGTGCCAAGAACACCACCGAGATTCTGACCAAGAACATCGCCCTCTACGCCATCGCCTGTACCCTGTACCTGCTGTGTGGCTACTCCATCATGTACAGCTCCGACGCCGGCGGCGTGCTGCCCAGTCTGGGCGCCCTGATCGGTGACGAAAACAGCGTCGATGCCGTGCTCGCCGGCGGCGAGGATGCACCCTACTACTCGGCCCGCTCCGACTTCTTCTTCCAGGTGGTGTTCGTGGCCACCGCCATGTCCATCGTTTCCGGTGCCGTGGCCGAACGCATGAAGCTATGGGCCTTTCTGGCCTTCGCCGTGGTCATGACCGGCTTCATCTACCCGACTTCCGGCTACTGGACCTGGGGTGGCGGCTTCCTGAGCGAAGCGGGCTTCTCCGACTTTGCCGGCTCCGGTATCGTGCACATGGCCGGTGCCTCGGCCGCGCTGGCCGCGGTTCTGGTGCTGGGTGCCCGTAAAGGCAAGTACGGCAAGAACGGCGAGATCAACGCCATCCCCGGTGCCAACCTGCCACTGGCGACCCTGGGGACCTTCATCCTGTGGATGGGCTGGTTCGGCTTCAACGGCGGCTCCGAGCTGAAACTGTCCGATGTCGGTGAAGCCAACGCCGTGGCCGAAGTGTTCGTCAACACCAATGCCGCGGCAGCCGGTGGCGTGATCGCCGCACTGATTGTGGCCCGCCTCTGGTTCCGCAAGGCCGATTTGACCATGACCCTGAACGGCGCCCTGGCCGGCCTGGTCGCCATCACCGCCGATCCGCTGTCACCCAGCGCTCTGGCGTCCAGCCTGATTGGTGCCATCGGTGGCGCGCTGGTGGTAATGGCGATCGTCACCCTGGACAAGCTGCGCATCGATGACCCGGTCGGTGCCATCTCGGTCCACGGCGTGGTGGGCATCTGGGGCCTGCTGGCGGTGCCACTTAACAACGCGGATGCCACCTTCGGCGCCCAGCTGCTGGGGATCGTCTCCATCTTTGGCTGGGTGTTTGTGGCCAGTCTGATCGTCTGGCTGATCCTGAAGGCGGTCATGGGCATCCGTGTCAGCGAAGAGGAAGAATACGAAGGTGTCGACCTGGCCGAGTGCGGCATGGAGGCCTACCCCGAATTCTCCGGCGGCAAGAAGTAGTTCCGCCTCACCGAACCCGATTCAGGCTGCGCATAATATGCGCAGCCTTTTGATTATGAGTATACTGGCGCCAATGGTTGCTCCACCCGCCATCGGCTGGAGCCTAGTGGGACTGCCACAGATCTATGAGGACTTGAATGATGAAACTCGTCTCCGCGGTGATCAAGCCGTTCAAGCTGGATGACGTACGTGAAGCGCTGTCCGATATCGGCATTCAGGGCGTCACCGTAACGGAAGTAAAGGGCTTTGGCCGCCAGAAGGGCCACACCGAGCTGTACCGTGGCGCGGAATACGTGGTCGATTTTCTGCCCAAGGTGAAAATCGAAGTGGCCATCGATGACGACATGCTCGACCAGGTGATCGAGGCAATCAGCAAGACCGCCAACACCGGCAAGATCGGTGACGGCAAGATCTTTGTCATGCCGCTGGAGCAGGTGATCCGCATCCGTACCGGCGAAACCGGCCCCGACGCACTCTGATTCACAGCCGGCCCGTACCCTGATCGGGACGGGCCTGGCTGAGGCCGTCTCAACTGCCGGCGTTGCGCGCCGCGTCCCGAATCGCCTCACCTGCCTTTTCGATATCCTTTCCCGCTCCCTCGATGGTACTGCAACCGCTCACGGCGGTCCCCAGTGTCAGCAGCATCAGGCTGCTCAACAGCCAACCGGCAATTGTCGTGCGCATGGTCATATCCTCAATGAATCCCCGGCAAATCATACCGCTGTCGCCAATCGCCTGTCATTATGCCCAATCGGCCTATACTGCAAGCTGAACGGTTTTGTTGCAGGAGGCACCCGACATGTTGCGAGTTCGCCCGCTTACCGCTGCCGACGGCGCGCTGTTGAAGGCCATTGCCGCCGAATCCGGCACCGGCTTCACCTCGCTGCCCGACGACGACGCCCTGCTGGAGCGCAAGATCGAGCAGTCGATTCATGCCCTGCATCGGCCCGCCGAGGGCCCCTCGCCCGTCACCTACCTGTTCGTGCTGGAAAACAGCGACACGGGCGAAGTGCTGGGCACCGCCGGCATCACCTCGGCCGTGGGCCTGGACGCGCCCTGGTACCATTATCATATCGGCACCATCGTTCATGCCTCGCACCAGCTGGGCATTCACAACGAGTTCCGTACCCTGTACCTGTGCAATGACTACACCGGCAGCAGCGAGCTCTGCTCGCTGTATCTGCGCCCGGCCCACCGCGGCGGCGGCGGCGGCGGACTGCTGTCCCGAGCCCGCTTCCTGTTCATGGCCGAACACCGCCAGCGCTTTGCCGACCGTATCATTGCCGAGATGCGCGGCTTTACTGATCAGCACGACAGCAACCCCTTCTGGGAAGGGCTCGGCCAGCACTTCTTTGCCATGCAGTATCGTCAGGCCGACTTTCTTACCGGGTCGGGCAACAAGGTGGTGATCGCCGAGCTGATGCCCAAGCACCCGATCTACATTCATCTGCTGCCGCCGGAGGCCCAGGCCGTCATCGGCCAGGTGCATCCCAACACCGAACCGGCACGGCGACTGCTGCAGGCCCAGGGGTTCCGGTTCGAGAACTACGTCGATATTTTTGATGCCGGCCCGACGCTGGCGGCGCGTCCCGAGGAAGTGGACGCCATCCGGCGCAGCCGCCGGGTCGAGGTGGTGATCGACCCGACGCCGGCCCCCGAGGATGTCCGCCCCTGCCTGATCAGCAATACCGGCTGCAGCGACTTCCGCTGCATCCAGGCCCGCGTGCAGCCGACCCTCAACCGGGTGCGCCTGACTCCGGCGCTGGCCGAGGCCCTGGCGGTCACGGCGGGAGACCCGGTACGCCTGGTCAGTCTGCCGACGGCAGCAGGATCCTGAGCACCAGCCCCCCGTCGGCCCCGTTGCGGGCACTAAGGCTGCCGCCCAGCTGCGCAATCGCGCGCCGGGCAATACTCAGGCCCAACCCGAAGCCTTCACCCGCCTCCTGGTCGTCGCGCACAAAGGGCTCGAACAGGTGCGGCAGCAGATCCGGTGCCACACCGGGGCCGCTGTCGCTCAGTTCCAGCTCGAGCTGACCGTCCGCCAGACGCTGCAGCCGCAGCCGAGCCGCACAGGACTCCGGCGTGTGCCTGAGGATGTTTTCGATGCCGTTCTGCAGCGCCCGGCGCAGCAGTTCCACAGCGCCCCGGCCGTACAGTTCCTGTGCGGGCAGTGCCAGGCTGAAAGGCCGTTGCGGCTGGCGCAGCTGGACCTCGTCCGCCAGCTCGGAACAGAGCACTTGCAGCGAAAACCGGGTATCGGCATGGGCCTGTTGCTCACGGCTGACACTGAGAATCTCGCCGATCAGACGGTCCAGGCGGCCACACTCCCGGTTGATGCGCGCCAGCAGGGGATCCTCCTCGCTCAGTCGCTGCTCGAGCAGCCCGGCCGCCGCCTGCAGCCGGGCCAGCGGGGCACGCAGCTCGTGCGACACGTCCTGCAGCAGGCGCTGGCGGGACAGCAGCGTCTGTTCCACGGCCGCCACCATCCGGTCGAATTCGCGTGTCAGCTCGCCGATTTCATCGCGACGCGCACTGAGCGCGGGGTCGGCTCTCAGGGTCAGATCCTGGCCCTGATGTAAGGTGCGCACGTGCTCGCGCAGGCGGGTGATGGGCCGCACAATCAACGCGCCAAGCACCAGACCGGACAGGCCCGAGATCACCACAATCAGCACCATCTGCAGCGAAAACAGCCGTCCGAGCAGCCGTTCGGCAAACAAGGCCTTCTGCGGCAGCGCCACCCGAGCCAGGTATCGATGCCCCGTATCGGTGGTCAGTTCCAGCGGCAGCGTGCGCCGCGGCGGCTCATGCATGCCCGCCCTCAGCGGCGCCCCACTGTCAGCGTCAAACAGCCATAGCGGGACTGAATGACGACGCCCCGGCAACCGGTACCAGTCCGGCGTGCCCGCCTCGTAACGCGCCAGCATCAGCAGCGCCTGGCCACGGGCGCGGGCCTCCAACAGTTCCAGCCGGTGGCTGTGATCGTAGCGGCTGCTGAGCAGGACAAAGACACTGCCCATGCCTACCAGGCTGACCAGCCAGATCACCAGAAACATTTTCCAGAACAAACGTCGGTACCACTTCATGACGCGCTCCGGATAAACTGGTACCCCTGCCCGCGCACGGTCTTGATCAGTTCGACGTGCTCACCGGCCACAGCCGCCAGCTTCTGCCGGAGCCGACTGACATGCACGTCGATGGCACGGTCGTAGGCACTCAATTCACGGTGTAACACCCAGCGGGTCAGTTCGGCCTTGCCGAGTACCTGGCCGGCATGCTGCATCAGGTAGGCCAGCACGTTGAACTCGGCACTGGTCAGTGACAGCGGCGCGCCGGCAAAATGGGCTTCGCGACGGCCGGGATCCAGCTGCAGCGCTCCCTGTTGCAGCGTTCGGGTCGGAAAGGTCCCGTCGGTCGCCGAGCCTTGCGTACCCTCGCAACGGCGCAGAATGGCCTTGATACGCGCCGACAGTTCACGGGGATGACAGGGCTTGGACAGGTAGTCATCCGCGCCCATTTCCAGTCCGAGGATGCGGTCGATCGCCTCCCCTCGCCCCGTCAACATCAGCACCGGGACGGCACTGCGCGGACGCAGCTGCTGCAGCAGCTCAAGGCCGCTGATGCCCGGCATCATGATATCCAGCACCACCAGATCCGGTGTTGTCCGCTCCAGCTGCTGCAGGGCCGCCTCGCCCGAGTGGGCCAGCGTGACCTCATAGCCCTCGTGGCGCAGGTATTCGGACAGCAGGGCACAGAGCTCGCGGTCATCATCCACCAGCAGTAAGGTTTGCATCATCATTCCTCCTGACGCCATTCTAGCCCGGTCGCGGCCCGTGCCCGGATACCTTTACCTAACTTTACCCCACCGCCACACAACTTTGCGTGGACACCGGCCATACTGGCGACCGATCAATACAGGAGAGCATGTCATGAACACACGCACGATGATGGTATCCGCCCTGACCCTGAGCCTGCTGGCCGGTGGCAGCACCCTGGCCCATGCCGGTCAGAAAGCCGGCTGTGACCGCGCCGATCGGGCCGGCCAGCGCGTCGAGCACCTGACCCGCCAACTGGCGCTGGACAAGGCCCAGCAGGCCGCCGTCAAGGCCCTGTTTGCGGCGCGGACCGAGCGGAACGCGGCACACCCGCGCACACGGATGCGGGGGCTGGAGGCACTGGACCCCAATGCCAGCGATTACCGACAGCAGGTTCAGCGGCACATCGGCGAAATGCAGCGGCAACTGGCCGAATGGGTCCAGGCACGGGCCGATTTCAAGGCGTCACTCTTCGCCATTTTGACCCCGGAACAGGAACAGAAATGGGCTGCCCTGCATGACCGGCGCGGTCAGAGCGAACAACCGCGCAAGGGCCATCGCCATGAGGGCCCGCGCGATCACTGGTAAGCCCGACTCAGGTCTGGGCTGCCAGAGCGGTGCGCCCGCGACGTTCGCGCCGCTGGCTCAGCAGTGCCTGAGCCATGCCCGAGGCCATGATCAGCGCGCAGCCGGACAGTTGCAGGGGGGTCAGTGCCTGATCGAACAGTACCCAGCCGAACGTCACCACGGCGATGGGCTCCATGTAGGCCAGGGTGCCGAAGGTAGCCGCCGGCAGCTCGCGCAGCGCGATCACCGCAAACAGGATCGCCAGAAAGCCCGGCAGCAGCCCGGCCAGCAGCAGCCAGCCCCATTGCGGCGCGGCGATGCTTTCGCCCTGCTGCAGCATCAGCGGCAGCAGGCAAAGGGCCCCGGCCAGTAACTGGTACCAGCAGCGGGTATAGGCATGCACCCGCGCCGGCATGATGCGGTTCATCAGGATGAAGCCGGCATAGGCCAGCATCGCCAGTGCGGCGAATGCCATGCCGGTGGCATCAGCGGCCGACGCAAAGCTGAGCCGGAATTCCATCATCATGGCAAAGCCGAACAGGGCCAGCAGGATCAGGCCGACCGCCGCCAGGCCCAGCCGTTCTCCCAGCAGGAAGTGCGCCACCACCGAAGCCGCCACCGGCGACAGATAGACCATCATGATGGCGTTGGCCATGCTAGTGTAGAGCATGGCCTGGACATAACAGACGATAAAGGCCGCCAGCAGCACACCGTTGGCCAGCACCCGCCAGGACGGCCAAGTCAGCAGCAGACGCGCCTGTCCTGCCAGCAGCAGGTAGCCCAGCATCAGTGCGGCCCCGAAGCCCAGTCGATAAAAGGTGAGGGTTTCGGCGCTGAGACCGGCATAATTCGAGATCACGCCGATGGTACCCATCAGTACGGCCGACGCGACCGCCATGAACAGAAAAGGGGCTGATCCCGCCCCTTTGCTTGCTTGATGCATGCGCTCTCCTACGCGGATGTCAGCCCCAGTGTCGCCAGCCCGGCTTCGGCACAGGCGATGTCCTGCGCCTGGGACGCACCGGACACGCCGATCGCGCCGATGCACTCGCCGTCCAGCAGCAGCGGCAGGCCACCGCCCAGCAGCAGCATATCGGGATGGCTGTCCAACGCCGTCAGCAGGTGGATGTCCTGCTCGTTGCGCTCGCGGATGGCCTGGCTGGGAACCTTGAAGCCGGCCGAGGTGCGCGCCTTGCGCAATGCCAGCTGAGCCGTTTGCGGCGGCGCGCTGTTCAGGCTCAGCTGCGCCAGCGGCTGACCGTTGCGGCCCACCACGGCAATGCTGACCTGCACGCCCAGCCCTTCGGCCTGCTCAGCCGCCGCGGTCAGGGCCCTCAGCGCCGCGCGATAATCCAGGCTCGGCTGGGTCACGGTCAATGCGGTACTCTTCGACATGCCTTACTCCACGCGCTCGAACATCAGATCCCAGACACCGTGGCCCAGGCGCTCGCCCCGCTGCTGAAACTTGGTGACCGGACGCCATTCCGGCTGCGGCGCATACTGCCCCTCGCCGGCCTGGTTGCGATAGCCCTCGGCGGCGCTCATCACTTCCATCATGTGCTCGGCATAGTTTTCCCAGTCGGTGGCCATGTGGAAGCAGCCGCCGATGCTCAGTTTCTGGCGGATCTTCTGGGCAAATTCCGGCTGTACGATACGGCGCTTGTGGTGACGCTTCTTGTGCCAGGGATCGGGGAAGAACAGCTGCAGGGTATCCAGGCTGGCATCGGGGATGCACTGCGCCAGCACCTCGACGGCGTCGTCACAGTAGACGCGGATGTTGGTCAGGCCTTCCTCGGCCACCTGTGCCAGCAGACGGCCCACGCCCGGCGGATGCACCTCGATGCCGATGAAGTTCTTTTCCGGTGCCTGGCGCGCCATTTCCAGCAACGAAGCGCCCATGCCGAAGCCGATCTCCAGCACTACCGGCGCCTCGCGGCCAAACACTTCGGCATAGTCGATCATGCCGTCTTTCAGTTCCAAGCCGTATTGGGGCCAGTTTTCGTCCATTGCCCGCTGCTGGCCTTCGGTCATACGGCCGGCCCGTACCACGAAGCTGCGGATACGGCGGATCGGTTTCTGTTCGTCTGTCATGGTCACATCTGTCTGTTGGCGGGGCTCCACGGAGCCCCGAAAATTGCGTTTAGCGGCCGGTAATCAGGCCATCCAGCGGCGAAGAGGCACTGGCGTAGGCCTTGCGCGGCATGCGTACGGCCAGGTGGGCTTCACGTCCGGCCACCACCGCTTTCTGCATCGCCCGGGCCATCAGCACCGGATTTTGGGCACCGGCGATGGCGGAGTTGACCAGCACGCCGGCACAGCCCATCTCCATCGCCATGGCCGCTTCCGAAGGCGTTCCGATACCGGCATCCACCAGGATCGGTACCCGGGCTTCTTCCATGATCAGGCGGATGTTATGCGGGTTCTGGATGCCCAGACCCGAGCCGATCAGCGAGCCCAGCGGCATCACCGCCACACAGCCGATCTCTTCCAGCTGCTTGGCCACGATGGGGTCGTCATTGGTGTATACCATCACCTTGAAACCGTCCTTGACCAGCGTCTCGGCGGCCTTCACGGTTTCGATGATATTGGGGTACAGCGTCTTCTGGTCGCCCAGCACTTCCAGCTTGACCAGATCATGGCCGTCCAGCAGTTCACGCGCCAGGCGGCAGGTGCGCACCGCCTCCTCGGCCGTATAGCAGCCGGCCGTATTGGGCAACAGGGTGTAGCGGTCGGGGCTGACCACGTCGAGCAGATTGGGCTCGTCCGGGTTTTGACCGAGATTGGTACGGCGCACCGCCATGGTGACGATCTCGGCACCGCTGGCCTCGATGGCGGCACCGGTTTCCGCCATGTCCTTGTATTTGCCCGTGCCCACCAGCAGGCGGGAATTGAAGCGCTGTCCGGCAATAACCAGCGGGTCGTTGTGTTGCTGTTCTGACATCATCTATACCTGATAGGAAGTGGGTTGGACGCAGGACGGTCGGCGACTCAGCCGCCACCGA
The DNA here is from genome assembly GCF_019061305.1 of Marinobacterium weihaiense. Lineage (GTDB taxonomy): Bacteria > Pseudomonadota > Gammaproteobacteria > Pseudomonadales > Balneatricaceae > Marinobacterium > Marinobacterium weihaiense. Next base: position 4,638 of record NZ_JAHQZT010000008.1, on the reverse strand, counting down.
TGGCGTGCACGATCTCGACCTGATCACCGGCATCGAGCCGGGTCGTGGCGTGCTCGCTGCGCGGGATGATTTCCAGGTTCAGCTCGATCGCGATCCGTTTACCGGTCAGCTCAAGCTGCTCGATCAGTTCGGCAAGGGTGGCGCCTTCGCTGACATCCAGCGCATCGCCATTCACCTGAATCTGCATGCTATTGATCCTGTTGAAAGATGGATACGGCCAGACTCAGCCAGCCGATAATGAAAGCGGTTCCGCCCAGCGGCGTGATGACCCCCAGCCAGTGAATGCCGCTCAGTGCCAGTACATAGAGACTGCCGCTGAAGCAGACGATGCCGACCAGAAACGCCAGCGCGCTGATCTTCAGTCCAAGGCCATTACAGCGCTGCTGCAACAGCCCGGTGACCAGCAGGGCGCCGACATGCCAGAACTGGTAGTCGACACCGGTCTGGAATACCTCCAGCAGGCGGCCGGTTAATATGGACCGGAGGCCGTGGGCGGCAAAAGCCCCCAGCGCAACGGCCAGCGCCCCTAACAGGGCGGCAGTAACCAGGGTAAAACGGGCAGTCATCGGCTCTCCCGGGCAGCATTATAACGGTTTTGCACAGTGTGCCTGAAATGAAAAAAGCCGCACGGGGCGGCTTCAGAGCGGCAGCTGTCGGCGCATCAGGCTTCCAGCATGGCGCCTCGAATCTTTTTCATCGCATTCTTTTCCAGCTGACGAATGCGTTCGGCCGACACCTGGTACTCAGCGGCCAGCTCGTGCAAAGTTGCCTTTTCATCGGCCAGCCAGCGTCGCGCCAGAATATTGCGACTGCGCTCATCCAGCGTTTCCATCGCCCCGAGCAGGCGCTGCTGGGAATCCTGCTCCCAGTTGGCCTCTTCCAGCTGCAGGGCCGGATCCGCGGAATGGTCTTCCAGATAGGCCGAGGGCGACAGGTAGGTGCTGTCCTCGTCTTCGCTGACCGGCGCATCAAAGGCGGTATCCGTCGAAGCCAAGCGCCCCTCCATCTGGCGCACGACCTTGGCGTCCACGCCCAGATCGGCCGCAACGGCTTCAACCTCGTCATTGGTCATCCAGCTCAGCTTTTTCTTCTGCGAACGCAGATTGAAGAACAGCTTGCGCTGAGCCTTGGTGGTGGCAATCTTGACGATGCGCCAGTTGCGCAGAATGAATTCGTGCATTTCGGCCTTGATCCAGTGCACGGCAAAAGAGACCAGGCGCACGCCCATGGTCGGATCAAAGCGCTTCACGGCCTTCATCAGGCCGACATTGCCTTCCTGGACCAGGTCGCCCAACGGCAGGCCGTAGCCGGAGTAGCTGCGGGCGATGTGGACCACGAAGCGCAGGTGTGACATGACCAGCTGGCGTGCCGCTTCAAGATCGCTCTGGTAATGCAGGCGTTCAGCCAGTTCCCGCTCCTCGTCAGCCGAGAGGATGGGAATGGCACTTACAGTCTGAACATAGGCGTCGATGTTGCGCCCCGGAGAAAGCTGTTCAATAACTTGCAAGCTGGTGCCCATTCAGGAATGACCTCACAAAACTCTTGGTTCACTGGGTAATACGGGTGCCAATACAACAAATGCCGCACCGGTTTGACGGTTGGATACCGATCGTGCCGGCAAGTTCCCGCCACCGGCGGCGAACACAAAAACTTAGCGCGAATCAGTCTAGGGAGCAAGTGTTGCCGTTGGTTTACACCCTGGACCTCCGGGCGCCGCTCACCGTGCAGCAGCGCCCGGAGCCGCGGCGCCCGGCGCGACGGCACCCGGGTCAATGTCACGCAGGTGGCGCGAGACGGCCAGCCAGGAGCCGGCCAGCCCCAGCACCACGGCGCTGGCCAGCATGGTCAGCGAGCCGCCCAGTCCCAGTCCCTGCAACGCAAAATCGGTCAGATATAGACTGGCCAGCGCCTGCGCCGGTTGTGCCAGCATCAACAGTGCCAGCTGTACCAGCAGCCAGGCCAGCACGCCGCCCAGCAGCCCAAACCAGAAACCGCTGTACAGGAAGGGGCGCCGTACCCAGGCATCGGTGGCCCCCACCAGCTTGCTAACCAGAATTTCGTCCCGACGGCTTTCAATGGTCATGCGCACGGTGTTGCCCACTACCAGTAGCACGGCGAGCGCCAGCAACCCGCCCAGCACATAGCTGCCGCGACCAGCCAGCATCAGAATAGCATCCAACCGCTGGACCCACTCCATGTCCAGTGCCGCCTCTTCCACACCGGGCAGCGCCGCCAGATCACTGCGCAGCAGCGGCAGCTGCAGCGGGTCCGTATCACGCGGCAGCACCATGATCACCGCCGGCAGCGGGTTGTCTTCAAAGCTGTCCAGCAGGTCGGCAAAGGCACTGTACTCGCGAAACTCCTCCAGCCCCTTCTGGCGACTAATCAGCTCGACCGAGTTCAGATCCTCACGCAGCAGCAGCTCGCGGCTGAAACGGTCAATCGCCTCATCACTGAGATCCGTCTGCATGTACAGCGAAATACGTGGCTGCGGCTCCCAGCCGTTGGTCAGCCCCTGCAGATTGCCCAGTGCCGCCAGCAGAAAGCCGGGCAGTGCCAGGGCAATAGCCAGCACGGCCAGCGTCATCAGCGAGGCGATCGGCGTCTGCTTGAGACGCAGCAGCGCCTCGCGGGCCACACTCAAGTGGTGACGGCGCCAGCTGCGGCTGCGATCGGCAAACTGAACCCGATGCTGCTGCGCACCCCGTTTGGGCGGAGCGGCCGGTCGCGGCTCTGGCTGGCGCAGCGTTGCCTGCCCCTTGCGTTCCGGTTTAGCCATCGGCCACCAGCCTCCCGTTTTTCAGTGTCAGCATACGGTGCTGCATGCGGTTGATCAGTGACAGGTCATGACTGGCAATCAGCACGGTGGTGCCGATGCTGTTGAACTGGCCGAACAGCCGCATGATGTCTTCGGACAGTTGCGGGTCCAGGTTACCGGTGGGCTCGTCCGCCAGCAGCAGCCGGGGCTTGTGCACGATAGCCCGCGCAATGCCGACCCGCTGCTGCTCGCCGGTGGAAAGCGTGATCGGGTTGTGTTTTTCCCGCGCCAGCAGCCCCACCTTGTCCAGCGCCGCCCGCGCCCGCCGGGCGGCATCGGCCGGGTCATAGCCACTGACCTGAAGCGGCAGCGCCACATTGTCGAAAATGGACCGATCGAACAGCAGCTGATGGTTCTGGAACACCACGCCGATCTTGCGCCGCAGGTAGGGAATCTGCGAGCGGTGCAGGCGAGACAGATCCTGCTGGCCGATCCAGACCTGTCCCCGGCTGGGGCGATCCATCAGCATGATCAGCTTGAGCAGGGTACTCTTGCCGGCACCGGAGTGCCCGGTCAGGAATGCCATCTCACCCGATGCGAGCTCGAAATCCACCCCCAGCAGGGCATCGTGGCCGCTGGCATAGCGCTTAAAGACATTACTGAACCGGATTGCGGTCATGACTACCTCAGTCGAACAGGGCCTTGACGAATTCGTCCGCCTCGAACGGGCGCAGGTCGTCGACCTGTTCACCTACCCCGATAAAGCGAATCGGCAGTTCAAATTGCTTGGCGATGGCAAAAATGATGCCACCCTTGGCGGTGCCGTCGAGTTTGGTCAGGGTAATGCCGCTGACACCGACCGACTCCTTGAACTGCTTGGCCTGGCTGATGGCATTCTGACCGGTACCGGCATCCAGCACCAGCATCACTTCATGGGGCGCGTCCGGGTCCAGCTTCTGCATCACGCGCACCACCTTCTGCAGCTCCTGCATCAGATTGTCCTTGTTCTGCAAACGACCGGCGGTATCCGCAATCAGCACATCCACACCTCGAGACTGCGCCGACTGCAGCGCATCGAAGATGACCGAGGCCGAATCGGCGCCGGTATGCTGCGCCACCACAGGCACGTTGTTGCGCTCGCCCCAGACCTGCAGCTGCTCCACCGCCGCGGCGCGGAAGGTATCACCTGCCGCCAGCATGACTGACTTGCCTTCGGTCTGGAACTTCTTCGCCAGCTTGCCGATGGTGGTGGTCTTGCCCACCCCGTTGACACCGACCATCAAAATCACCGCCGGCTTCTTGGCAGGCAGCGTCAGCGGATGCTCAACACCACCCAGCAGCGCGGCCAGCTCTTCCTGCAGCGCGACTTTCAGCGCATCGGCATCGGTCAGCTGCTTGCGCTCGACCCGGTCGGTCAAACGCTCGATGATCTCGGTGGTCGCTTCCACGCCCACATCCGCCATCAACAACGTGGTCTCGATCTCCTCCAGCAGATCCTCATCGATCTCCTTGGCGCCCAGGAACAGATCGCCCAGCTGTTCGGTCAGGTTGGCCTTGGTGCGGCTCAGGCCGTTCTTGATGCGGGCAAAGAAACCACCTGTCTTGTCCTCGCCGGCCGCCTGTGCGGCCTCGGCCGCTTCACGCGCTGCCCGCTCTTCGGCCGCCTTATGTTCCGCTTCTTCCTGCGCCTTACGGGCGGCTTCGGCTTCCGCCTGACGTGCTGCCTCGGCGGCTTTTTCAGCTGCGATACGTTCCGCTTCCTCGCGCGCCTGACGTTCAGCCGCTTCACGCGCCGCCTGATCTTCGGCCGCCTTGCGTTCCGCTTCTTCCTGCGCCTTACGGGCGGCTTCGGCTTCCACCTGACGTGCTGCCTCGGCGGC
>NZ_JAHQZT010000089.1 GCF_019061305.1 Marinobacterium weihaiense | reverse complement strand
GTCAACCAGCTGCGCGCTGAGCGAGACGGCGTCACGCCCACTACAAAGGCACTCACTCCGGAGCAACAGAGGATCCAGGAGCTGGAAGCCAGAGTTAATCGGTTGGAGCGGGAGAAAGCGATACTAAAAAAGGCCACTGCTCTCTTGATGTCGGACGAACTCGAACGTATGCGCTGATAGACCAGTTGAGTGAGCAGGAGCCGGTAGAAATGGTCTGTAGCGCGTTCGGTATTGCCCGTTCCAGTTACTACGAGCATCGCCGCAGCCGATCCCGAATTGACGCAAAGCGGCTTGAGCAACGGGCCAAGGTGAATGAACTGTTCACGCAAAGCCGCAGTTCAGCTGGAAGCCGTACGATCATGACTCAGATGCAGGATGAGGG
>NZ_JAHQZT010000088.1 GCF_019061305.1 Marinobacterium weihaiense | reverse complement strand
GAGGTTGAGGATTTACCCAACTGGCCCGGTTTGAAAACGGTCGGAATGGCGACGCGCTACAGCCTCAGCAAAGAGGGACAGGAGATGCTGGAGCATCGGTACTACATCAGCTCGGCTGTACTCAGCGCAGAAGACTTTGCACAGAGCGTGCGCAGCCACTGGGATGTTGAGAATCGCTTGCACTGGGTACTGGATGTTGCGTTTCGAGAAGATGCCTGCAAGATCAACCGGGGCCACAGTGCCAATAACCTGGCGACGCTACGTCATGTTGCCGCTAACCAACTGCGCCGTGAAACCACCAAAAAGGCCGGTATTCGGCGCAAACAGCGGATGGCTGCCATGGACATTGAGTACATGGAGAGGGTGATACATGCTTAAAAAATGTTCACGCTCTCGCCCTG
>NZ_JAHQZT010000087.1 GCF_019061305.1 Marinobacterium weihaiense | reverse complement strand
TATATCTGTGTTGTACGCACATCGCTGTGGCCAAGCAGTTCCTGTACAGTCCTGATGTCGCGTCCAGCTTCAAGTAGTTGAGTAGCAAACGAGTGTCGAAACGTATGACAGCTGATTCTTTTATGTTGAATATTCGTTTTTGCTATAGCAGCCTTCAAGGCTTTTCTGGGCACAGAATCATGTAAGTGATGCCGGCATAGTTCGCCAGTAATGGGATGTTTGCAGAGACCACTGGATGGGAACAGAAACATCCAGGTTGGCTGGCGAAAGGCATTTGGATATTTCTTGCCGAGGGCATTTGGCAGCGAAGGCCCATGACCCTGACGGTTATCCTCTTCCTGGATCGCGAGTGCCTGCTGGATCTGGGCCTGCAAGGGGGTATGCAGGCGTTTCCCCAGCACTGTTTTTCGATCCTTGTT
>NZ_JAHQZT010000086.1 GCF_019061305.1 Marinobacterium weihaiense | reverse complement strand
GACTGGAAAGGCACCCTGAGCTATGGCACCGGTGTGCGTCTGGAAGACCGCTCCGACGTGGGCTACATGCAGTCCAGCGGCAACCGCAACTTCGATCAGGACGACCTGATCAACAACCGCCTGTCGCTGCTGATGGAAGGCCGCCTGCACAAGGGCAACAGCGGCCTGGTGATGTCGGCCAGCACCTTCTACGACGATGTCTATCAGGACGACAAATTCACCGACGATGCCGAGAAGTACCACGGCGGCTACACCCGTCTGCTGGACTTTTACGGCTACACCACCTTTGAACTGGGCAACGAGCGCTATCTGAACCTGCGCGCCGGCAAGCACGTCGTTGCCTGGGGCGAGGCGCTGTTCATGCCCAGCATGTCACTCGCCCAGGGGCCGTCCGACGGCACCAAAGCCGGCATTCCGGGCGTAGA
>NZ_JAHQZT010000085.1 GCF_019061305.1 Marinobacterium weihaiense | reverse complement strand
ATGATTATAAGGTCGCTTTTTAAAAAGTTCCGGATGGGTTTTATGCCACTCCTTCATCGCCATGATGGGTGGTTTGGAGTCCAGAGCGGACTGCGGCAACTGATGGTTATACAGGTGCACATAGCGTAAGAGCGTCTGCTCCAGATCTTCACGACTGTCAAAACGATTAGTCTTGAGCACATCCGATATTCGACCGTTGAAGCGCTCGACCATACCATTCGTCTGAGGTGTCCTGGGTTTGGTCAGACGATGCTCAATTCCCAGATCATCACAGAGACGGTCAAACTCGTGATTGCCACTGGGTTCACGGGCTCTTGAGTGAAACAGGCGATCCGTAAACTCTTTGCCATTATCGGTCAAAATATGAGTGATCTTGATAGGCGTCGCCTGCTGGAGGCTATCCAGGAAACGCCGGGCTGCCGCCGCTGTTTTGTTCGGGTGGATCTG
>NZ_JAHQZT010000084.1 GCF_019061305.1 Marinobacterium weihaiense | reverse complement strand
CACGTCGTTGCCTGGGGCGAGGCGCTGTTCATGCCCAGCATGTCACTCGCCCAGGGGCCGTCCGACGGCACCAAAGCCGGCATTCCGGGCGTAGAAGTGAAGGACATCCTGCTGCCGGAAGACCAGGTCTCCATGCAGCTGGAAATGAACCCGAACTGGTCGGTCCTGGCCCATGCACAGTACAACTGGCATCCGGTGCAAGTATCCGAGCCGGGCGCTTTCCTGAGCACCAGCGATGCCGTCGGTGAAGGGGCCACCTGTCTGGGCGCGGCCCCTGGCGAGCCCTGCAGCTTCGGCGTCCGCGGTGACGACATCGAGCCGGACGAAGTCGGTCAGTGGGGGGTGGGTACGCGTTTCCGCACCAGCCTGGAAACCGAGTGGGGCCTGTACTACCTGCGCTACAGCGATCGCATTCCGCTGACGCAGTACAACGCCCTGAACAACACCTA
>NZ_JAHQZT010000083.1 GCF_019061305.1 Marinobacterium weihaiense | reverse complement strand
TAGGTGTTGTTCAGGGCGTTGTACTGCGTCAGCGGAATGCGATCGCTGTAGCGCAGGTAGTACAGGCCCCACTCGGTTTCCAGGCTGGTGCGGAAGCGCGTGCCCACCCCCCACTGACCGACTTCGTCCGGCTCGATGTCGTCACCGCGGACGCCGAAGCTGCAGGGCTGGCCAGGGGCCGCGCCCAGACAGGTGGCCCCTTCACCGACGGCATCACTGGTGCTGAGGAAAGCGCCCGGCTCGGATACTTGCACCGGATGCCAGTTGTACTGTGCATGGGCCAGGATCGACCAGTTCGGGTTCATTTCCAGCTGCATGGAGACCTGGTCTTCCGGCAGCAGGATATCCTTCACCTCTACGCCCGGAATGCCGGCTTTGGTGCCGTCGGACGGCCCCTGGGCGAGTGACATGCTGGGCATGAACAGCGCCTCGCCCCAGGCAACGACGTG
>NZ_JAHQZT010000082.1 GCF_019061305.1 Marinobacterium weihaiense | reverse complement strand
ACCGCTCCGTGTTTTGGTGGGCGAAGAGGGGTTCGAACCCCCGACCCTCTGCTTGTAAGGCAGATGCTCTCCCAACTGAGCTATTCGCCCAAAACGCTGGCTTCTAGTACGACCCTCTCAGCGCTTCGAGAAGGAAGTGGCGGAATGGACGGGACTCGAACCCGCGACCCCCTGCGTGACAGGCAGGTATTCTAACCAACTGAACTACCACTCCGCGTCTTGGTGGGCGAAGAGGGGTTCGAACCCCCGACCCTCTGCTTGTAAGGCAGATGCTCTCCCAACTGAGCTATTCGCCCAAAAAGCTGGCTTCTATTACGACCCTCTCAGCGCTTCGAGAAGGAAGTGGCGGAACGGACGGGATTCGAACCCGCGACCCCCTGCGTGACAGGCAGGTATTCTAACCAACTGAACTACCGCTCCGTGTTTTGGTGGGCGAAGAGGGGTTCGAACCCCCGA
>NZ_JAHQZT010000081.1 GCF_019061305.1 Marinobacterium weihaiense | reverse complement strand
GCCAAGCATTTATTCAGTGAAAACCCCGGTCTCGTTGAGATCGGGGTTTTTGCGTTTGGGGCCGGGGCCCGCACTGGGCCTGCATACAGCAGCGGCGCCTGTCCGCGCCTGACGACCTCACCCAGACACCGTATGCCGTTTCAGATACCGCCTGGGCTATATGTTCAGCGTGACGGATCCCGCGTCACCCAAGCACCGGGCACGGCTTTGTTCGGTTGAGTAAGGCAATAGGCACAAGCAGGTACGGGGCAAAAGTAGGTAAAGGGTAGGGGGTACGCAGGGGGGCAGAGTGACAACTGAACGACGGTACCACAAAAAAGAAGGGCCCCTCTGCTATCCTTGCCAGGGGCCCTGTCACCAACATCCATGTCAGCCGCTGCGTGCCTCCCACGCAGGCGTTCGAGGTGGCGCTCATCCTGTCAGCCAATCACGTCCTGTGAACCTCGATGATTATAATAGGGGCTCGGCTGGTGGCCGGCTATAGGAATAATTCCTAAA
>NZ_JAHQZT010000080.1 GCF_019061305.1 Marinobacterium weihaiense | reverse complement strand
AATGAATGGTTCGTAACGATTATCGCCGGTTGGCGCTTGTATCAAACAATACAAGACAATCTTTCAGATCCAATTTGTTAAAGAGCGTTTAAAGCATAAAGCTTTAAAAAATAAACTCGGTCATACCGCTTACATTGGGTATTCACCTGAGCGTATGTTTTAAAACTCGTTTGGTCATCATTCCAGACAAGGAATGGTGGAGCTATGCGGGATCGAACCGCAGACCTCCTGCGTGCAAAGCAGGCGCTCTCCCAGCTGAGCTATAGCCCCAACGAGATATTCCACACAGCCTGAGCTGAATGGAAAATTGGTAGGCCTGAGTGGATTTGAACCACCGACCTCACCCTTATCAGGGGTGCGCTCTAACCAACTGAGCTACAAGCCTACTGTGTTCAACCCGAGGGTTGAGACGCTCTCTCTAACTTCTGATCAGGTAATATGTGTGAACGCTTGCCAGAACTTCGCAATCGTTTAAGGAGGTGATCCAGCCCCAGGTTCCCCTAGGGCTACCTTGTTACGACT
>NZ_JAHQZT010000007.1 GCF_019061305.1 Marinobacterium weihaiense | reverse complement strand
TCCAAACCACCCATCATGGCGATGAAGGAGTGGCATAAAACCCATCCGGAACTTTTTAAAAAGCGACCTTATAATCATGCGGGACTTGACAGATAAGCAGTCGCTGCAACCTCTCGATATCAGCTATCAGCATCTGCTTAAGAGTGCCGGAATCGGTGCCAGTGAAGCAGCCATTTCTCCGGACAACTTCCGGACAACTTCCGGACAACTTCCGGACATTACCCGGACAACTCCCGGACAAAGTTTCCGGACAAGGAAATGCTGAAACCCGCATGTTTACTTGCTCTACAGGCCGATTTGGGTACGGGTCAAAACCAGTACGGTAAACGGTTAACAGGTAGTCGCGAATTCAACTCCGAAGTGCGACACCCGCCTATGCAGCCTGAAGGTATTCTTGGAACACCACTTCTGGCTGCCTGAATCCGAGGCATTTACGCGGCCTCAGGTTTAACCTCTTCTCTGCCCACCGTACATCTTCATCCGTAATCAGCCTCAGATCCGTACCCTTCGGGATGAACTGCCGCAGCAGCCCGTTGCAGTTCTCGTTCAGTCCGCGTTCCCATGAGGAGTACGGGTGAGCAAAGTAGAACTCCGCCCCCAGCGCTTCCGCTATGGCCTTGTGTTCGACGAACTCGCTGCCGTTGTCCGCCGTGATTGTATGTACATGGTCGGCATAGGGCATGAGCATATCGATGATCGCATCCCGCACATCCGTAGCCCGCCTGGCGTCGACCCTGCGGACCAGATACAGGCGACTCTTGCGCTCCGCCAGCGTGACCAACGCACCGCTACCATGCCTGCCCAGAACGGTATCAACCTCCCAGTCGCCAAAGCGCTCCCGTGTGTCCACGATGGCCGGACGATCGTCGATCGAAATCGGCTCCGGGATGACCGCACGCTTGCTGTTACTGCCCTTGCGGTACCGTTTGTGTCCCTGGCGTAATGTCTTGTAGAGCTTGCCGCCACGGGTCTTGTCGGCAGCGACATGACGGTATATCCACTCATGACTCACCGGCAGACCAATGAGCTTGCCGATACCACTGATCTGTTCCGGACTCCAGTGCCAGGACAACGTCAGTTCCACATACATGACGGTCTGCTCCGGTACTCTGTATTTGCGTGCCATGACTCGACGTGAGCGGCTTCTGGCATGTGCCTCCTCGGGCTTATACACCCCGTCATGACTGTTACGCTTCATCTCCCGGTAGACTGTGGAACGATGAACTTCAACTACAGTAGCGATCGCTGCCGGCGAATATCCCTGCGTAAGGAGAGCCGATATCTGGTATCGTTTCCCCTCGGTCAACTGCTGATAACTCATGGCGATACTTACTTTGACTTTGGCGAGCTGAAGCGTACCACCTTCGGCAGTTGGCCACCTCTCGCCGTTCAACCATGAGTGTCGCACTTATTATCTGAAGTCCCAGTGCGGTTATACGGCAAGCTCCTATGCCCAATGAAGCAGATGAATGGCTGAGTGATTACGACGCAGCATCAAACTCATAGCAGGAGGTCACAACACCCGGTCAATGATCAACACTGACTCACTGGCCGGGCGTTCCATTCATGCTATCTTTTACAAACCCTCACAGCACCGCTTCCACTTCAGAATCCGTCCCCATTGAGCTACCCTAAGCCCTGGTGAGAAGCCTATTGATCAGGCCGTCAGCAACAGGATGCGGGATATTCAACATGGACAAGAAGACGCTCACGGAACGGGACATTTGCACCAAGTTCATTAACCCCGCACTGGAGCAGGCAGGCTGGGACTTACAGGCCCAGGTCAGGGAAGAAGTTTCCTTCACCGCTGGCCGCATCATCGTGCGCGGTCGCCTTCATACCCGTGGCAAACGCCGCCGTGCCGATTACGTCCTTAGTTACAGGAAAAACATCCCCATCGCCATCATCGAGGCCAAGGACAACAACCATAGCCTTGGCGACGGTATGCAACAGGCGCTGGCCTATAGTGATGCGCTGGATGCGCCCTTCGTATTCAGCAGCAACGGCGACGGCTTCCTGTTTCATGACCGCACCGGCCTGTTCGGCAAAACCGAGTCCACACTCGGCCTGAATGAATTCCCCTCGCCTGACACCCTCTGGGACCTTTACTGCCGGTACAAGGGCATCAGCGAGTCGGCAGCCCGGCAAACCGTCGAACAGCCCTACTACGATGACGGCAGCGGCCGCTCGCCCCGTTACTATCAGACAGTAGCGATCAACCGCACCATCGAGGCCGTAGCGCGTGGGCAGAATCGCATCCTGCTGGTAATGGCCACCGGCACAGGTAAGACCTTTACCGCCTTTCAGATCATCTGGCGGCTGTGGAAGTCGAAAAAGAAGAAGCGCATCCTGTTCCTGGCCGACCGTAACATCCTGGTCGATCAGACCAAGAACAACGACTTCAAACCCTTCGGTCAGGCGATGACCAAGGTCAGCAACCGCACCGTCGATCCGTCCTATGAGATCTACCTGTCGCTGTATCAGGCCGTGACCGGCAGCGAGGAAGAACAGAATATTTACAAGCAGTTCTCACCCGACTTCTTCGATCTGGTCGTGATTGACGAGTGCCACCGTGGCAGTGCCGCTGTGGATTCCGCTTGGCGCCAGATTCTCGATTACTTCTCGGCCGCCACCCATATCGGCTTGACCGCCACACCGAAGGAAACCAAAGAAGTCTCCAACATCGACTACTTCGGTGAGCCGGTCTACACCTACTCGCTCAAACAGGGCATTGAAGACGGCTTCCTCGCCCCGTACAAGGTGGTTCGCGTCGATCTGGACCGTGACCTTCAGGGCTGGCGCCCCAGCAAGGGCCAGACCGACAAAAACGGCGAATTGATCGAAGATCGCATCTACAACCAGAAGGACTTTGATCGCAATCTGGTGCTGGAAAAGCGCACCGAGGTCGTGGCGCGTAAGATCACCGAGTTCATGACGCAGACCGATCCCTACCAGAAAACCATCGTGTTCTGCGAAGACATCGACCATGCCGAGCGGATGCGCCAGGCGCTGGTCAACCTGAACCCGCAGCGGGTACAGGAAAACCGCAAGTACATCATGCGCATCACCGGTGACGAGCAGGAAGGCAAGGCCGAGCTGGACAACTTCATCAACCCGGAGGAACGCTACCCGGTGATCGCCACCACCAGCAAGCTGATGACCACCGGCGTCGATGCCCAGACCTGTAAGCTGATCGTGCTGGACCAGCGCATCCAGTCCATGACCGAGTTCAAACAGATCATCGGCCGTGGCACCCGCATCAACGATGATTACAACAAGCACTGGTTCACCATTATCGACTTCAAGAAGGCCACCGAGCTGTTCGCCGACCCGGATTTCGATGGCGATCCGGTCAAGGTCTACGTGCCCAAGGGTGATGACCCGATCAACCCGGACGATGAACAGGCCCCAGAAGATGAACAGCCGGATGACATGCTGGGTGAAGACAATGGCGCCTATGAGTTCGACCCCGAAGAGGAGTGGGTCTCGGATGATCAACCGACCACCGGTTGGGATGAAAATACCCTTGAAGACCCACCCCCCAAGCGCATCAAATACGTGGTCGGCAATGTCGAAGTGCGCGTGATCGCCGAGCGTGTGCAATACCTGGGGCCGGACGGCAAGCTCATTACCGAGAGCCTGAAGGATTTTACCCGCCAGCAGGTAAAAGAAAGGTACGCCACCCTCAGCGACTTCCTGCGCCGCTGGAATGAAGCTGATCGCAAGCAGGTGATCATCGACGAACTGGCCGAACAGGGCGTGATCTGGGACGACCTGATCAAAGAGGTCAGCAAGAAACTGGGTGCCGAGCCCGATCCTTTCGATGTGATCTGCCATATCGTCTATGATCAGCCGCCGCTGAGCCGCAAGGAGCGGGCCGATCAGGTGCGCAAGCACAACTACTTCAGCAAGTACGAAGGCGCCAGCAAACAGGTGCTGGACGCCCTGCTGGACAAGTACACCGATGCCGGTATCGAACCCATCGAAGATGTGAAAGTCCTCACCCTGGCACCCTTCAGCCAGATCGGTGCGCCGATGGAGCTGTTGCAAGCCTTTGGCGGCAAGCCCGGCTACACCCAGGCCGTAAAGCAGCTGGAAGATGAGCTCTACCAGCAGACTTCGTAAGCCGAACCAAACCCTTTATCTCTTTTTCTGAACACCCGGGAACAGACACCTTATGTCGATCAACACCACCATCAAATCCATTCAGGACATCATGCGCAAGGACGTGGGCGTAGACGGTGACGCCCAGCGTATCGGCCAGCTAGTCTGGATGCTGTTTCTGAAGATTTTTGATGACCGCGAGCTGGAATGGGAGATGTTCAACGATGACTATCGCTCCCCTATTCCCTCTCACCTGCGCTGGCGCAACTGGGCCGCCGATCCTGAAGGCATGACCGGCGACGAGCTGAAGGACTTCGTGGACAATACCCTGTTCCCAGGGCTGCAAAATCTGCAACCAACCGGTGACGACTACCGTGGCGTGGTGATCCGCAACGTGTTCGAGGATGCCTACAACTACATGAAGTCCGGCCAGCTGATGCGCCAGGTGATCAACAAATTGCAGGACGGCATCGACTTCAACAAATCCGCCGAGCGTCATGCGTTGGGCGATATGTACGAACAGATCCTCAAAGACCTGCAAAACGCCGGTAACGCCGGTGAGTTCTATACGCCCCGTGCGGTGACCGAGTTCATGGTCAACCGGGTGGACCCCAAGCTGGATGAAAAAGTGATGGACCCGGCCTGCGGCACCGGCGGCTTCCTGACCTGCGCCATCGAGCACAAGCGCCAGCATTACGTCAGCACCCCGCAGGACGAGCAGACGCTCCAGCGTACCATTCACGGCGTTGAGAAAAAGCCGCTGCCGCACCTGCTGGCCACCACCAACATGATTTTGCACGGCATCGAAGTGCCGGATCAGATCAAGCACGACAACACCCTGGGCCGCCCGTTGATCAGCTGGGGGCCGAAAGAGCGTGTCGATGTGATCGTCGCCAACCCGCCCTTCGGTGGCATGGAAGAGGACGGCATCGAAACCAACTTCCCGGCCGCCTTCCGTACCCGTGAAACCGCCGATCTGTTCATGACCCTGTTCATCCACCTGCTGCGTGACGGAGGCCGTGCCGCCGTGGTGCTGCCGGATGGCTTCCTGTTTGGCGAAGGCATGAAGACCCGCCTCAAGGAAAAGCTGCTGGACGAGTGCAACCTTCACACCATCGTGCGCCTGCCCAACGGCGTGTTTAACCCCTACACCGGTATCAAGACCAACCTGCTGTTCTTCACCAAGGGCAAGCCCACGGATGCCGTGTGGTACTACGAACACCCTTACCCGGAAGGCTACAAGAGCTACAGCAAGACCAAGCCGATGCGCTTTGCCGAGTTCCAGACCGAGATCGACTGGTGGGGCGATGAGTCCGACGGCTTCGCCGGCCGCGTTGAAAACGAGCAGGCGTGGAAGGTCTCCATCGACGAGATCAAGGCCCGTAACTACAACCTGGACATCAAGAACCCGCACCAGGGCGAGCAGGTCAACCACGACCCGGATAAGCTGCTGGCGCAATACGAGCAGCAGCAGGCCGAGATTCAGGAGATCCGCCACCAGCTGCGCGATATCCTCGCCGATGCGCTCGCGCACAATACCGATACCGATGGAGGTGCGGCGTGAGTGCGCAGGAGCGATTACAAGCGACCGCCAGGGATGGCGGAAGTGTCGATGTAGCAGGAGCACTCATCGACCATCTGGACCTGTGGACCGGGGCGATCACCAAGAAGTCCAGCAGTGGCCGTGGTAGCAACGGCAAGATTGAACTGACAGGGATTAAGAAGCTGCGGGAGTTGATTCTGGAGTTGGCGGTACGAGGAAAGCTTGTCGAGCAGAACCCAACTGATGAGCCTGCCTGCTTGCTACTCAAGCAAATTGCTGCTGAGAAGAAACAGTTAACCAAAGAAGGAAAACTCAAGAAGCAAAAGAAGCTTTCTCTTATCAGTGATGAGGAAACTCCGTTTAATCTACCTAATGGATGGGCGTGGGCAAGGCTTGGAGCGCTCGGCTGGATTACTTCTAGTAGTAGGGTCCATCAGAAAGACTGGGTGAACGACGGAGTTCCATTCTTTCGTGCCCGGGAGATAGTTCAGCTCTCAAAACTTGGGCATGTGAACAACGAGTTGTTTATCTCTGAAAAGCTTTTTGGAGAGCTCACTGATGGCGGTACTACCCCATCAAAGAACGACATTATGCTGACCGGTGTTGGAACAATTGGGGTTCCATATTTGGTAAAAGCAAGTGATCGCTTTTACTTCAAAGATGCAAGCGTCTTAATTTTCAAGAACATCAGCCAAATATATCCAGACTACTTACTACGTTTCTTTAAAAGCCCATCGTGGATAAATGCCATTCATGACGGAAGCATGGGCACTACCGTACACACCCTGACAATAGCTAGGGCAAATGAAGTGTTAGTTCCACTTGCCCCTTTGGCTGAACAACACCGCATCGTCCAAAAAGTCGATGAACTTATGGCGCTCTGCGACCGGCTGGAGCAGCAAACCAGCGACCAGCTCGAAGCCCACGAAACCCTCGTGGACACCCTGCTCGGCACCCTCACCCAGTCCGAGAATGCCGCCGAGTTGGCCGACAGCTGGGCTCGCCTCGCCGCCCACTTCGACACCCTGTTCACGACCGAACAGAGCGTCGACAAGCTCAAGCAGACCATACTGCAACTGGCGGTGATGGGGCGACTGGTGGAGCAGGATGCGGAGGATGAGCCTGTCTCAGATTTACTTAACCGTATCGAGAAAGAAAAAGCTGAATTCATACGGAGTGGAAAGCTGAAGAGTAAGAAAGCACCAGCCCCCGTTAACGATGAAGAAAAGCCATATTCTCTGCCCGCAAACTGGACATGGGTTCGCTTGGGCAGAATCGCAGAAACGCACACTGGATTTGCCTTCAAGAGTAGAGAATACACTACTGAGGGAACATTTGTTCTTCGGGTAACAAACATCAATCAAGACGGAACCATCGATACCAGCGATGCGAAATACATTTCCCAAGTGGCAGCTGAAACCACCTACAGTAAATTTCAGCTCAAAGATAATGACATTTTACTTGTTATGGTCGGGGGTAGCTTAGGGAAAATAGGTGTTGTTGACTCTCAGGTGCTTCCCGCGGTTCTGAACCAGAACATGTGGAAATTCCAGCTATTTGGGTCTACGTCGCGAGATTATTTTGTTTATGGGCTCAAGCATATAAACGAAAACCAGGTTGTCGTTACAAGCTCTACACATGGTCATCTGTCCCAGAGTTCATACCTATCAAAGCTGTTCCCTCTTCCACCCTTGGAAGAACAGCAGCGCATCGTCCAAAAAGTCGATGAACTGATGGCCCTATGCGACCAGCTCAAGGAACGTCTGAACCAGGCCAGCGAAACCCGCTGTCAGCTGGCCGAGGCGGTCGTGGAAGGAGCGCTAAGCTAATGGCATACAGCAGGCCATGGAAGTCCTTCCCCGAGCAATTGGAGCTGCTCAAATCTCGGGGCATGGTGGTCACCGACGAGGCCGCTGCCCTGGATTATCTTCAGCGAGTGGGCTACTACCGCCTCAGCGCCTACTGGTATCCGTTTCGCACGTTCGAAGTGGTACAGGATAGCAAAACCGAAAAACTGTCGACCAGGGCAATGGATGAGTTTCACCCGGGCACTCAGCTGGTTGATGCTGTGCGCCTGTATCTATTCGACAAACAGCTCCGGCTACACGCAATGGATGCTTTGGAGCGTATCGAGGTTGCGCTTCGTGTCGATATTGCCCACCTGATGGGTGAACGCTCTGTATTCGCGCATCTCGACCAGAGCCAACTTCATCCATCGTTCATTCGCAAAAAACTCAGGAATGGCCAGACGCGCTTTGAACAGTGGCAGGACAAATGCCTGAATCTACAACGCCGTTCCAAGGAAGACTTCGTTAAGCACTACCGTGCCAAACATGGTGAATCTTTCCCGATCTGGGTTGCCGTGGAGACCTGGGACTTCGGTGCAGTCTCCCAATTCTTCTCTATGATGAAGGTGAAAGATCAGCTCGCCCTATCCAACCACTATGGTGTTAACGACTGGAACACCTTCCAGACCTGGCTGCGTTCGCTGAACTATCTGCGCAATCTGTGTGCGCACCATAGTCGTCTTTGGAACCGCAACGTAGCCGATCAGCCCAGCTTGGCAGGCACGGACACTATCGCATGGTGCCGCAGCTTTATCGGTAAAGAGGATCTAATCGCCAAGCCATTCCTGCTGCTGGCCATTTGTCGTCACATGGTCAAGATTATTTGCCCGGATACCAAATGGCATACACGATTGGCAGACCATATGCTGTCATTTCCCGCTCAACACTCGTCAAGAAGGCTATCCGTGATGGATATGGGAGTACCGGAAGGCTGGGATAGTTGGTGGTGAGGTAACAGAGGAAATAAGAACCCCCGCGTAGGTTCCTGTCGGAGCCAAGAGGCGGGGGCCGTGTTAACGAGAATAATAGGCCGACCGCACCGCTTTTGCAACCGCCCGGAAGCTCACTCTGGGTAAAGGATGAATAAAAAACCTCAACAGCTTCACCACAAAGCGGATCCACCGATCGGGGCCGTGTTGCCAACAATGATAGTCATGAACACCCTGAACGCAAGGAGCACAACATGGAAAACGCCAAGATCTACCTCGTCCGCAGTCCCGCCAAGCTGATTGCCGACAACCTGGCCGGTTATGGCTGGCCACAGGTTAATTTTTCTGAGGCCGAAGATACCAAGGGACTCATGGCGCTGTTCGCCGAGAAAGGGATTAACCCTGGCCGCCACCGCAATCAGATCAAACGCTTCTTCTCGATCAAGTCAGGCGATATTGTGGTTGTCCCGCTTCACCGTGCGGTAGCGTTCGGAATCGCTACAGGCAAGCGATCTTATGCCACGGGCATCGGCTACGGTGAGAACCGTACCGGCGTCGAATACCTGCGTCATGACGATGGTTCTGTTATTCGAGTACCGCGCACAGAGCTGCCGGAAGCACTGTCCACACGCCTGCGGATTCGTATGTCGGTCGTATCCTTGGACGAATTCAAGGACGACATCACCCGCATCATCGAGCAGATCAAGAGTACCGGCGGCACCAGTTTCAACTCCCATATTCAAGAACTGGAAGCTGAAGCACAGATCAACGTGCGCCAGCAGCTGCTGGATAACATCCGTAATGGCAAAACCAACCTTGCCAGCGGCGGCATCGGCCTTGAAAAGCTGGTTACCGAGCTTTTGCATACGGAGGGTTATGCCGCCAAGGTGCTGGCCAAAACAGCCTTTGAAGGAAAAGCGGATGCCGATATAGAAGCCTTTCGTGAAGACCGCTTTTCATCGAGCAAGCTGCTGATTCAAGTAAAGCACTATAACGGTGATACCGGGTACCACGCTCTGCGCCAGCTCCAACATCTTGAGGCTGACGCCGATGTTCAGAAGTGGCTCATCACCACCGGGGATGTTCAGCCCGCACTAGTAGACGAAGCCGGTGGCGAAGGCATTGAAGTTATGGATGGCGAGCGTTTTGTTGAGTGGATCGTGGAGCGGGCAAACCAACTTTCGCCAGCCACCCTCAACCAACTTGGCCTGTCAGTCGCACCTTCACTGTTGATCTGAACACAACCACATGGAGCTTGGGATGAATTACGACAATACCTTCGATCAAACCCGACTGAATCAATTGGCCAGCCAGCACCTTGGCAACTCCGAATTGGTCGGAAGGGTTCTGTTTTTTGCCAGCCCGGATGATAACCGGCTGGATCTTGCGACCTGGCAATTCGAAAGCGATGAAGATCATGAAGCCATCACCGGCTCCGACTTCAAATTTGAAATGATGGAACTGCTGGATATTCTGCTGGCGTATCGTGCCCAACATGATCAAGCCAACGCCAGCCAGGGCGTGATCAATCTCAATGGTCCAAGACTCTCAATCGAATGGCTGCCAAAGCATGAAGTCGAGGCTATGCGCCATAACAGCAATTGAATACCAGGGAGATACAACGAGCATGAAAAACGGCTGGATGATTCGTGCCGGTAACGGCGGCTGCTACTTCGACGACTTCAAGGATGCCGAGTGCGTCGGTATAGGCTGGGGCAACCTGGGCGACCTGAACCAGTACGCCAATCAGGATGCGCTGCGCAGTGCCTACATACAGCACTTTGGCAACGCCAAACCGGGCCGCACCGCCAATGCCATCGCCATGATCCGCAAGTTCCGTGACGATATCCGGCCCGACGACCTGATCATCACCTACAGCCAGGAACACCGCGAATATCTGGTAGGCGAAGCCATCGGCCAGTATGAGTACCGTAGCGAGGCTGAGCAGGTAGGCGAGTTCCAGCATATCCGCAAGGTGAAGTGGCTTGGGCGCATCTCACGCGACCAGTTCACGCAATCGACCCGCAACAGCCTTGGGTCTGTCTTGACCGTGTTCTCACTGTCGGATGCGGTCATCAGCGAGGTACAGGACCGCCTGGCCGGGAAACCTGTTGAACCGCCCTCCTCTACTGACGATGCGCCAGCACCGGAAGCTGAACTCGAACTGCTGCGCGAAGATGTGGTGTCACGCGGCCACGAGCTGATCAAGGACAAGATCCAAAGCCTGGCGCCCGATGAGATGGAAGACCTCACGGCCGCCCTGCTACGCGCAATGGGCTACCAGACCCGTGTTTCAGCCAGAGGCCCCGATCGTGGCGTGGATGTATTGGCATCACCGGACGGACTGGGTTTGACGCAGCCGCGTATCAAAGCA
This sequence comes from Marinobacterium weihaiense, assembly GCF_019061305.1. Classification (GTDB taxonomy): domain Bacteria; phylum Pseudomonadota; class Gammaproteobacteria; order Pseudomonadales; family Balneatricaceae; genus Marinobacterium; species Marinobacterium weihaiense. The sequence goes on along the minus strand of NZ_JAHQZT010000007.1, from coordinate 171,621 downwards.
GAAGTGAAACACCGCAGTGGCAGTATGGGATCAAACCCGATCCGTAGCTTTATCGGCGCTCTGCGCGAAGGTGACCAGGGTTTGTTTGTCAGCACCGGCGGCTTCACCCGTGAAGCTCGCTATGAAGCGGAGCGGGCCAGCATCCCGGTGACCCTGATCGACATCGACCTGCTGGCCGATCTGGTGGTGGCCAACTATGAGCGGTTCGATATCGAAGGACAGCGGTTGCTGCCGCTGGTGAAGGTGTATTGGCCTGCGGAGTAAGTTCTTCGCACTGGATTGTGTACGTCAGCAGGTCATACGGAACAGATCACAAAACTAAAGGGATTTATCATGCTCATTATTGAACAAGTTGCTGATACGCGCCTTGGCCAGTTACAAGCCGGTGACAAACTTCTGCGCTACAACGACTTTGAGTTGCCAGATGAGCAAGCACTTAATCATGCTATTTGGCGCTCGCAAGTGGATAAAGAGGCTACCGCAACGTTGTACCTGGCCCGTCACGACCAACAACTTGAGGTCAAAATACCCACTGGTCGTCTAGAACTGAACTTTAAGCAACCCCTTCAAGATGACTTTGCAGTAAATGCGGAGGCTGAACCAGCTTCAACACCAAACGAATCTACAGCCATAGATGCTGCAGCGCCCCTCAAGGCCGAACGCTCAAGTTCAAGCCATGTACCACCAGCAGAAGAGCATTACAAAACCGCAAGAACTGTATGTGCCTTTATCAGTTTCTTTGGCTGGATACCTGTTGTGCTTGGCTTGATTGTAATTGTTATAAGCTTCAGTAATAGCGCTGGCCTGATGGGTATTTTACTTGCGTCTAGCCCTATCGTAGTCGGTCTTCTGATGGTCATGTTCGCCCAGGTTGCCATTGCTATCTTGGATATTGCAGACAACTCAAGAGAAACTCGCAAGATGACAGCTTTGTTACTTCAGGGGAAAGAGCAATAGTAGCTTGGCTTCATTGCTCGGCGCTCTGCATTCTTCATACATGGCCAACTAGAACTGAGGGTTCTTGGAAATAGACTATGTTCCAAGGCCCCTTTCCCAAACAGACGGAACCGGGAAGCATCCATCATGGCACCACCCAACAGGACGCCACAGAAAAGCCTCTGGCAGCGATTCATGGCAAAGCTGAAGCCCAGCAGCCAGAACACCAACAACGACGCACAGGAGCCAGAATCGACCACTCTGCCGGTCATGGATACATTCGACCCTGACACCTGCCGCATGATGGAGATTCGGTACACCCGCAAGGATGACGACTGAATAGCCAGTGCTGGCGCTTTGCTACCTTACAAAACCTGACATCATGGGCACTGAACTACCTGTCAAAACCTGTGGTGGCTGGCGCTTGATTACTTCAGAAAACTTCAGGTGGCAGCTGGTGAAGACACGCCCCGGAACCTGATAAAACCTGAAATGGCAGAGCGGAATCACACCAGATAGAAAGTCCCCAAACGGGGAGTAAAGAATCCCCAAACGGGGACTATTGAACAGGGTATCCAGCACCACAGGCAACAAGTACAAGCACACACCGACACCAGCCCGCCCCTTCCGATAGAAGCCCGAAATCGGGCCGTGACCGTCACGAAGTTAGAAGCGGGAAATCCCGCTACTAACTACCCGAAAGCCTGGGTAGTTTTCGGACCGCTTGCCCGTGACCGATACCGGAATCCCGGCAACACTCCAGCCAACACGCTGATCAACACGCCAGAGGCCGAGTGGTCACAAGGCCAAGGGCGAAACAGCAACACACCTTCCAACACACCAGCAACACACCTACCGACACGCAAAACGACACGCTGAAGACCAAGTGTTTACCGGGCCGGGAGTGAAACTGTGACACACCTATCGACACACCTATTGCCCTGCCACCACTGCTGGTTATTCAGCAATGCCCATACCCCACTGGGGGCTTGGAATACCAACTTCCTCAGATTGAGGACGTTACCGATATTTCGGGAGCGGTCCGGCATAGATTTGAAATCCGAACGGGCTTCCCCAGATTTGGGGATACCCGGAGCCAGCGCCGATATTGCGCCAGCTTTCAGGGTTGCCCTTACTACTGTGAAGGGTGCCTGATTACCCAATTCCGGGTAGAGAAATACCCGATACTGGGTAAAAGCCACCAGTGATGGAAACGATCCATTACCTCAGATTGAGTAACCGATACCGGAATCCCGGCAACACTCCAGCCGACACACCAATCAACCCACCAGAGGCCAAGTATTCACGGGGCCGGGAGTGAAACAGCAACCCGCCAACCAACCCGCCAGCAACACACCTGCTGTCCGGCCACCACTACTGATTATCCAGCAGTGCCTTTTCCCCCAATGGGGTAAAAGCCCGGAACCAACTCCCTCACCGCAGGAAGTTAAACTGATGCCGCAGGACTACCGGCCCGTTCGCTCAAGCTGAGGAACCGAACAGAACGCCGCAACATCCCCCAATGGGGGAAGTTACCAGAAGGCCACCAGAGCGCCGATCTGTTGCGGGTATGCTGGCACGAAATGAGCGCACAGGACGAACCAGGCCAGTGCTGGCGCTGGATACGGTGAAATACCGTCTTCAGAGACTCTACCGGCAAGGGGGTAGCGAAACGCGACACCCCTGAATCAGATCACTCAAGCACCCGTCGCAGAACACGACGGCAGATAACAGGGTGAACGAATTGGGCACCCTACTGACCAGCGGCATTACCAGATCAGAATCTGGCCGGGTGTTAACTGCTGAATGAGGAGTAGCGCCAGCACATTGAGAGTAATTGCCCCAGCTGCCCCAGTGCCCATAATCAGGTGGGGCACAATGGACAGCGCCGGGAGGTCAGTATTTACGGGACTTGTAGAGCTACTGCCCCACTGCCCCAGCTGCCCCACTACAAAACAGTAATGGGTAAAGTACGCAGAGAGGTACGCAGCAAATCGGCATGTATCCAGGGGCGCACCGGCATGGTTAACAGTCGAAGTTAACACCGGAGTTAACACCTCCATGCGCACGGATGGAAACACCGTTTCCTTTGAAGGAAACACCCTCAAGCGCACGAGCGGCCCGGTATCCACTAATCTGGTATCCAGACGGGTATCCATGGAAACAAGGGCATGGCGCAACACCGTTGCACTCGAACGCAACAGGGCATGGCCACGGCGGGATACGATACCGTGTCAGTGCTTGTGCCGAGCTGCCTTCACAGCTCTATCTACTCTGCCAACTGAAGAGCCAGCACCGACAATAGCCGATCTGCCAGCAATGCCTTCTCATGCCACAGCAATTCAAGCTGCCTGCTAATTTCATGGCCGGGACCATTACAGGGCTGGAGCTGTTCAGTAAGCTGCTTATGTTGCCGGTCCAGCTCAATCCAGCGAGCCAGATCAGCCTTCCCCTCAACACTTAGACTTGCTGGCGCAAGGTCCGCACTGGATGCCGCCATAGTGATACCTCCCTGTTGGCACTTGTTAGTGCCGAGCTGCTGCCTGTTATCGTTTGTAATGGTGCCTACATGCCAAGGTTGTCCAACAGGCTGCTGGACAATTGCCCCATGTTCATTGCGCAGACAGTCACTGGTGTTTGACTGCGCGAAGCTGCCGTTATGGGGTAACTCCTGCTTGGTGATGAGTATAGATCGAGAGTATTTCAGACAGCACGACATGTCACCGGCAACCAGGCCCAGGCATTGAGAAGTAGATGCGGGATAGTTCAGCAAGCAAGTTGCAAACGGCAACCGAGTGGCAACCAGAACGGTCACAGCTGCCAGAAACGAAAAAATCGCCAAGCGGCGATTCTTCTAACTACTTGTTTTAAATGGTCGGGACGGCAGGATTTGAACCTGCGACCCCCTGCACCCCATGCAGGTGCGCTACCAGACTGCGCTACGCCCCGACGATGAGAGCTGAAAGATCAGCTCTGAAGAGGATGCAAATATTACCCCAACGTTTTGATAAATGGAAGCTTTTTCGAAACCTTTTTGAAAACGCTGGCCCCTGTGTGACTTAACACAGGTAAACCGCTAGCATGACCGCAGCAATGCCTGAATCTCTTCCAGCTCGCTGATAGTCTGACGCAGCAACTGGCGATAACGGGCGGCATCGTCGCCAGCCGTATCACCGGCAAGCCACTGGCGTGCACCGGCAATGGTGTAACCCTGCTCATGCAGCAGACTGCGGATCTGACGCAACAGCAGCAGATCTTGATGTTGATAGTAACGTCGATTGCTGCGCTTAACCGGCTGAATCTGATCGAACTCCTGCTCCCAGTATCTCAGTACATGGGGTTTGAGCTGACAAAGCTCAGCGGCTTCACCAATGGTGAAATAACGCTTGGAAGGGATAGTGCCCAGTTCAGACGTTGTCTGGCTGGTTTCCGGCATGAATCTCCACACGCTCTTTGAGTTTCTGCCCCGGGCGGAAGGTCACCACCCGGCGGGCAGAAATGGGGACCTCCTCGCCGGTTTTGGGGTTTCGACCCGGGCGTTCACGCTTGTCGCGCAGGTCGAAATTACCGAAACCGGAGAGTTTCACTTGCTCGTTGTGCGCCAGGCTGGCTCGGATCTCATCAAAGAAGGAATCCACCATATCCTTGGCTTCACGCTTGTTCAGGCCCACCTCATCGTAGAGGCGCTCGGCCATATCGGCTTTGGTCAACGAGCTCATGTTGGTCACCCCGTTTATGATTACTCTCGCAGCATCGCACCACAGCGCTCGCGGAGTGCAGAAACAACGGCACTGACGGCACTGTTGATTTCATCTTCATTAAGAGTGCGCGATGGGTGCTGCCAGGTCAAGCCCAGTGCCAGACTTTTTCGTCCCGGTTCAATACCTTGGCCCTGATAGACGTCAAACAGGGTGACCTGTTTGAGGAACTCGCCCGCCTCGGCTTCCACTACCTGACGAATCGCTTCGAAAGACGTTGCCTGATCCGCCACCACCGCCAGATCACGACGCGACTCAGGGAACTTGGACAGTGAACTGAAACGCGGCAGCTTGCCGCCGGTGACCGCATCCTGATTCACTTCAAACAGATAGACCGGTCCGTTCAGATCCAGCTGCTTGACCAGTGACGGGTGCAGCGCACCGATGTAACCGACGGTTTCGCCGTTGCGCTCGATACGTGCGGTCTGGCCCGGGTGCAGCGCCACATGGCGATCGGCGACAAAGCTGAATTGATCGGCGCAGCCGCCCAGTGCCAGCAGGGATTCCAGGTCACCCTTGGCATCGAAGAAGTCCAGCTTGTCCTTACCGGCGGTCCAGCCTTCGGCATCACGGTTGCCGGCCAGAATGCCGGCAATCACGTTTTCCTGTACCAGCTCGTCGTCCTTGGGCAGGAAGCGCTGACCAGTCTCGAACAGGCGCACACGGCTCTGCTGACGATGCTGGTTATACTGCAGGGCTTTCGTTAGGCCCGGCCACAGGGTGGTGCGCATCACTGCCATCTCGGCAGAGATCGGGTTGGCCAGGGCGATCGCCTCGTGCTGATCATCGAACGATTTCTGCAGCTCGGCTTCGATAAAGCTGTAGGTAATCGCTTCCTGATAGCCACGAGCCACCAGATGACGGCGCAGGGACTGCAGCGTCTGGCGTGCTTCGGCGATGGGCGGGATCGGCAGCTTGGCGGTCGGCGTGTGGACCGGCAGGTTGTTGTAGCCGTACACGCGGGCGATCTCTTCGATCAGATCCACTTCGATGCTGATATCAAAACGGTAGCTCGGTACGGTGACCTTCCAGCCATCCTCGATCTTGTCCAGCTGCATGCCCAGACGGGTCAGGATCTCTTCGATCTCGGCCGCCGGGATCTCCAGCGCCAGTACGGCAGTGACTTTGGCGTGACGCAGGTGAACCTGCTCAACGGCCGGCAGTTCGGCTTCGTTTACCGCCTCAATCACCGGGCCGGGCTCGCCGCCAACGATGTCCAGCAATAGTGCAGTGGCGCGCTCGATCGCCTTGCGCTGCAGCTGCCAGTCAACACCACGCTCGAAGCGGTGCGAAGAATCGGTGTGAAGACCATAGCTGCGCGCACGACCAGCGATCGCCAGCGGTGCAAAGAAGGCGCTTTCCAGGAAGATATCACGGGTCTGGTCGGTCACCGACGTCGGTTCACCGCCCATGATGCCGGCCATGGCTACGGGGCCCTTGGCATCGGCGATCACCAGCGTATCAGCGTTGAGTTCGACTTCCTGGCCATCGAGCAGGCTCAGTTTCTCGCCCTCTTCTGCCAGACGCACCTTGATGCCGCTGTCGAGCTTTTTCAGGTCGAAGGCATGCATCGGCTGACCCAGCTCCAGCAGCACATAGTTGGTCACATCGACCACCGGATCGATGCTGCGCACACCGGAACGGCGCAGTTTTTCCTGCATCCACAGCGGCGTGGCGACACCCGGGTTGATGTTGCGGATCACGCGGCCCAGGTAACGCGGGCAGGCATGACCATCAACCAGTTCCACCTCGAAGCGGTCATCGATCACCGGCGCCACGGCCGGCGCTTCGACTTCCGTCACCGCCGCCTTGTTCAGCACACCCACTTCACGGGCCATGCCGGCGATGCTCAGACAGTCGCCACGGTTCGGTGTCAGGTCGACATCGATGATCTTGTCGTTCAGGTTGAGGTATTCACGGATATCCGAGCCCACCGGCGCATCGGCCGCCAGCTCCATGATGCCACCGTGATCCTCGGACAGGCCCAGTTCGTCTTCGGCACAGAGCATGCCGAAAGACTCGACCTGACGCAGTTTGGCTTTCTTGATCTTGAAGTTGCCCGGCAACACCGCACCCACACGGGCAAAGGCCGTTTTCAGACCGGCACGGGCATTGGGCGCACCGCACACCACCTGTACCGTCTGTTCGCCGTCGCTGACCTTACAGACCTGCAGTTTGTCGGCGTTGGGGTGCTGTTCGGCGGTCAGGATCTCGCCCACGACCACACCGGTAAAATCACCGGCAACACCTTCGACACCATCCACTTCAAGGCCGGACAGACTCAGCTGATCCGCCAGTTCCTGAGTTCCGATCTGCGGCTGGACCAGCTCGCGCAACCACTGTTCACTGAATTTCATGCTGCTTTCCTGAAAAATCTGTTTGTGTGCGTTGTCGTCTTACTTGAACTGGCCGAGGAAGCGCAGATCGTTCTCAAAAAACAGACGCAGATCGTCCACGCCGTAGCGGAGCATCGCCAGACGCTCAACGCCCATGCCAAACGCAAAACCGGTGTATTCCTCCGGGTCGATACCGGAGTACTCGAAGACTTTCGGGTGCACCATGCCACAGCCCAGTACCTCCAGCCATTTGCCATCGCCACGGTCGATATCGACCTCGATGGAGGGCTCGGTGAACGGGAAGTAGGACGGGCGGAAACGGACTTTCACGTCTTCCTCGAAGAACTCGCGCAGGAACTGTTCCAGCGTGCCCTTGAGGTCGGCGAAGGTGATGTTGCGATCGACCAGCAGACCTTCCACCTGATGGAACATCGGCGAGTGGGTCTGGTCGTAGTCGCAGCGGTACACGCGACCCGGACAGATGATACGGATCGGCGGTTCCTGAGACTCCATGGTACGTACCTGCACCGGCGAGGTGTGGGTACGCAGCAAGCGGTGGGCATCGAAGTAGAAGGTATCATGCATCGCCCGCGCCGGATGGTGAGCCGGAATGTTCAGCGCTTCGAAGTTATGATAGTCGTCTTCAATCTCGGGACCTTCAGCAACGCTGTAGCCGATGCTGCCGAAAAAGGCTTCGATACGTTCCAGGGTCCGGGTGACAGGATGTAGGCCACCGACCGACTGACCGCGGCCCGGCAGACTCACGTCCACGGTTTCCGCTGCCAGCTTAGCTTCCAGCGCGGCCGTTTCCAGTGCCTTGCGGCGCGCAGTGATATCCGCCTGCAGCGCTTCCTTGGCTTCGTTGATGCGGGCACCCGCTGCAGGACGCTCCTCGGCGGACAGCTTGCCCAGACCTTTCAGCAGCGAGGTCAATTCGCCTTTTTTACCCAGATACTGCACTCGGATCTCATCCAGTGCCGCCAGTGTCTCGCTTTCAGCAACCGCCTGCTTGCCTTGTGCCAACAGGGTCTCAAGATTTTCCATTTCCGGCTCCAAACAAAAACAGGGGAAGAGCTTGCACCCTTCCCCTGTTTGATTCGATCATGTGTGGGCGACAAGGTCCGTACAATTGTAACGGGGCATGTCGTCCATCCCTACCAATCGGTGGGGTTACGCCAGTGCAGCTTTAGCCTTTTCGACAACCGCAGCAAAGGCAGCCTGCTCGTATACAGCCAGGTCAGCCAGAACTTTACGGTCGATTTCGATCTGAGCTTTTTTCAGGCCGGCGATGAAGCGACTGTAGGACAGACCGTTGATGCGTGCGGCAGCATTGATACGTGCAATCCACAGAGCGCGGAACTGACGCTTACGCTGACGGCGGTCACGGTATGCATACTGACCAGCTTTGATGACGGCCTGTTTGGCTACTCGGAACACACGGCTGCGAGCACCGTAGTAACCTTTAGCCTGTTTCAGAATCTTCTTGTGACGGGCGCGAGCCTGTACACCACGTTTTACGCGAGGCATAGCATTTCCTTCTTAATAAAAACTAAATAATGACCGAGAGAGATTTACAGATACGGCAGCATGCGCTTAACCAGAGCCTGGTCAGCAGCATGAACCTGCAGCATCGGGCGCAGCTGACGCTTACGCTTGGTGCTTTTCTTGGTCAGAATGTGGCTTTTGAAGGCCTGCTTGTGCTTGACGCCATTAGCAGTTTTCTTGAAACGCTTTGCCGCACCGCGGACAGTTTTAATCTTAGGCATTAACTTTCTCCACGCATTCGTTTGTTAATGAGCCAACCTCTGACAAATAACAAAACCCGGCACACAGCTCACGTTGTGAGCGGTACCGGGTTTGTGCAGTCGGGTGACTATTTCTTTTTCGGGGCTAGCACCATGACCATTTGACGACCTTCCATTTTCGGACGCTGTTCAACAGTACAGATTTCAACCAGATCCTTTTCGATCCGCTGCATCAACTGCATGCCCAGCTCCTGGTGAGCCATCTCACGGCCACGGAAGCGCAAGGTAACCTTGCCCTTATCCCCGGCTTCAAGGAAACGTATCAGGTTGCGCAGTTTTACCTGATAATCCCCTTCTTCCGTACCCGGACGGAATTTCACTTCTTTGACCTGCATCTGAGACTGCTTTTTCTTCGCCTCATTTGCTTTCTTCTTCAGCTCGTACTGATGCTTACCATAGTCCATGATCTTGCAGACAATGGGATCAGAATCCGAGATCTGAACCAGGTCAAGTTCGGCTTCCTGAGCGTGCTCAAGAGCTTCTGAAATCGAAACAACACCGATCTGGTTACCATCCGCACCAATCAAGCGGCACTCGGAAGCACGAATATTTTCATTGATCGGCGGCAGTGGCGCACGGCCACCACGTCTGTTATCACGCCTGATAGCTTTATCTCCTGACGATTTTATTATGCCTGGCGGCCCTTGCGCGTCACTTCTTGAACCAGCTGATCCACCAGCGCGTCGGCCGACATCGTACCCAAGTCTTCACCGGAGCGCGTACGCACTGCAACGGATTTTGACTCGACCTCTTTATCACCTACCACAAGCAGGTAGGGAACTTTCTGCAGAGTACGTTCACGGATTTTAAAGCCGATTTTCTCGTTTCTCAAGTCCGCAGTGGCTCGCAGACCCGCTTTTTCGAGTTTTTCTGCCAGTTCGCGACAGTAATCGGCCTGATTGTCGGTGATATTCATCACGACCGCCTGCAGCGGCGACAGCCATACCGGCAACGCACCCGCGTAGTGCTCGATCAGAATACCGATGAAGCGCTCGAATGAGCCCAGAATCGCACGGTGCAGCATCACCGGCGTCTCACGCTCGCCATGCTCGTTGACAAACTGGGCGCCTAGGCGGCCCGGCATCGAAAAGTCTACCTGAATGGTACCGCACTGCCAGACACGGTCCAGGCAGTCACGCAGCGAGAATTCGATTTTCGGGCCGTAGAAAGCCCCTTCGCCCGGCAGTTCTTCCCAATCCAGGCCGGCTGTATTCAACGCATCGGCCAAGGCCTTTTCCGCCTTGTCCCAGCTCTCGTCGGAACCAACACGCTCTTCCGGACGAGTGGACAGCTTGTAAATGATGTCGGTGAAGCCGAAATCGGCGTAGACTTCGTGCAGAAAATCGATGAACGCGGCCACTTCTGTCTGAATGGAGTCCTCGGCGCAGAAGATATGTGCGTCATCCTGCACAAAACCACGCACACGCATGATGCCGTGCAGGGAACCGGACGGCTCGTTGCGGTGACAGGAACCGAATTCAGCCAGGCGCAGCGGCAGGTCACGATAGGAACGCAGGCCCTGGTTGAACACCTGTACGTGGCACGGGCAGTTCATCGGCTTGATGGCAAAGTCTCGGCTCTCGGAGTGTGTAGTAAACATCTGCTCCTGGAACTTGCCCCAGTGGCCGGATTTTTCCCACAGGGTACGCTCCACCACCTGCGGCGTCTTGATCTCCTGGTAGCCGTGCTGACGCTGCTTGGTGCGCATGTACTGTTCGATCTGCTGGTACAGGGTCCAGCCGTTCGGGTGCCAAAACACCATGCCCGGCGCTTCTTCCTGCATATGAAACAGGTTCAGCTGCTTGCCCAGCTTGCGATGATCACGTTTCTCGGCTTCTTCCAGGCGATGCAGGTGCGCCTTGAGCGCCTTCTTATCACCCCAGGCAGTGCCGTAGATACGCTGCAGCATCTCGTTCTTGGAGTCACCACGCCAGTAGGCACCGGCCACGCTCATCAGTTTGAACGCCTTGATATGACCAGTCGATGGCACGTGCGGGCCACGGCAAAGGTCGATGAACTCGCCCTGCTGATAGAACGACAGCGGCTCTTCGCCCGGAATGGAGTCAATAATCTCGACCTTGTATTTCTCGCCCATGCCTTCGAACAGCTTGATCGCGTCCGCACGCTCCATGATGGAACGGGACACCGGCAAGTTTTCCTTGGCCAGCTGGTTCATGCGCGCTTCGATCTTTTCCAGATCTTCCGGCGTGAACGCACGCTCGTAGGCGAAATCGTAGTAGAAGCCGTCATTGATGACCGGACCGATGGTCACCTGGGCACCCGGGAACAGCTCCTGTACGGCCATCGCCATCAGGTGAGCACAGGAGTGACGGATCACTTCCAGGCCGTCTTCATCACGCGCCGTGACGATTGCCAGATCCACGTCCTCTTCGATCAGGTAGCTGGTATCGACCAGTTCGCCGTTGACCTTGCCGGCCAGCGCCGCCTTGGCCAGACCGGTGCCGATATCGGCCGCCACATCGTGAACGGTAACGGGGTGATTGAAGGTGCGTGTGCTCGCATCCGGAAGTGTAATGACAGGCATGGAAAATTCCTTGATTGTCAGACGTGGCCCCTACGACAGGTCACGTCTCTTGAATAGGGTTACGGAGCTCGAGGCATCGACACATACCAGGCGTCGGCCGGCTCAGTGCAGGATTATACCCACCGGCATGTGAAAGCGCGATGGCAGGGCTTCATTTTATCCGCCGGCAGAGGGCATAACGCTACCGGCACTGACGCAGCAGGTCACGGGTGTAGAGGATATGTGCCTGAGCCTGTTCACGGGCCCGCTCGGCGTCTCGCGCCTGCAGCGCCCGATGAATGGCGCCATGCTGCTGAGCAATGCCGTCAGGATAGCGCCCCAGGCGGCCCAGCGTGCGCGACAGCACGCTGTAAATGGCGTTGAAATAGCGGTTGTAGAACAGCTCGCTGAAGGCACTGACCAGCAGATGATGGCTGGACTGGGCGATCAGCATGTGAAACTGCAGGTCCGCCTTAGCTTTTTCCAGTGTCCCCTCGCCCTGACCACCGCTCGCTGACGCACGTGCACACATGCGCCGATATTCCCGATCAAGCCGCCCCAGCTCCTCATCACTGGCACGCCGGGCGGCAAACCAGGCCGCGGCGCCTTCCAATGCAGCTCGGGCTTCCAGCACCTGCAGCTGGAACTCCACATCATCCTCTCGCCCGGCCAACGGCAGCTGCAAATGCGGCGCCAGCAGGTTGCAGCAGCGGCTGCGCCCGCCCTGGCGGGTCTCTATGGCACCGGTGGCCCTCAGGCCGGCCAGCGCCTCGCGCACGGCGCCACGGGAAGCACCGTAGCGCGCCATCAGTTCACGTTCGGACGGCACCGTCTGACCAGGCAGCCAGTCCCCGTCCAGCAGGCAGCGCTCCAGTTCATGTTGCAGCTTCATCGGTACGCCTCCCGCCCGACAACACTTGGTAAGACCAGTTGACAGTATAGCATTCACGCCTGCGCCCTCATCACCTATCTTGATAGTCACGACCGTCAGACAAGACGCCCACAGGATCATAATCAGAGGTTGCCGAGACCATGTCCGACACCCAGACTGCACCGATCAAGGTCGGCCTTTTCGTTACCTGCCTGGCCGACATGTTCAGGCCCGAAGTGGCCTTTGCCACCGTCAAGCTGCTGGAACAGGCCGGCTGCGATGTTGAAGTGCCTGCCGCCCAGACCTGCTGCGGCCAGCCCGCCTTCAACTCCGGCGACAACCACAACAGCCGCCGTATCGCACGCCAGACCATCGAGGCTTTTGAAGGCTATCAATATGTTGTGGGCCCGTCGGGCTCCTGTATCGGCATGCTGCACCATTACCCGGAGCTGTTCGATGACCGCGATCCCTGGAAACAGCGCGCCGAGCACCTCAAGGCCCGCGCGTTCGAGATCACCTCGTTTCTGGTCGATGAGCTGGGCTTCAACGCCATTGAAAGCCGTTTCACGGGCACCATCACCTATCACGACTCCTGCTCCGGCCTGCGTGAGCTGGGCATCAAGCAGCAGCCCCGCCAACTCTTGGCAGAAGTGGCCGGCGCAGACCTGCGCGAAATGCAGGAAGCCGAGACCTGCTGCGGTTTTGGCGGCACCTTTTGCGTCAAGTATGCCGACATCTCCAACCGCATGGTGAGCAACAAGACCGGCTTTGCTGCCGACAGCGATGCCGACACCCTGGTGGGGGGCGATCTGGGCTGCCTGCTCAACATGGCCGGCAAGCTCAAGCGTGAAGGTCGCGACATCCAGGTGCGCCATGTAGTCGAGCTACTGGCCGACATGACGGATACCCCGGCGATCGGCGAGGCCGATTACGACCTTGGCCAGCCACTCTGAACGGAGCACACCCATGGATATCAAAAGCCCCGAATTCAAGCAAAGTGCCCGTATCGCCCTGCAGGATGCCAACCTGCAGAAAGCGCTGGGCAACCTCAAGGCCGGCTTTCCCGGCAAGCGCGCCTCGGCCGTCGCCCGCATGCCGGAGTTCGATGCACTGCGTGATCAGGCCCGCGATCTGAAAAACCATATCCTCGAACACCTGGACCTGTATCTGGAGGCGTTCGAGGCCCGCGTGGTCGAAAACGGCGGCCAGGTACACTGGTGCCGTACCTCGGAGGATGCCCGCCAGACCATCCTGCAGATCTGCCGTGAGCAGAACGCCAAGACCGTCACCAAGGGCAAATCCATGGTGACCGAGGAGATCAACCTCAACGAGTACCTGGAAGAACACGGCGTTCAACCGGTGGAAACCGACCTGGGCGAATATATTCTGCAGCTGCGCGGTGATCACCCAAGCCATATCATTGCGCCGGCGATCCACCTCAACCTGGAAGATGTCTCCGAAGCCTTCCACGAGCACCACCACCGTCCCAAATCCGATGATCCGGCGGTACTGATGGCCGAGGCGCGCGAGATGCTACGCAAGCAGTTCGCGGCCGCCGACGTGGGTATCACCGGCGCCAACTTCCTGGTGGCCGAAACCGGCTCCACCCTCATCGCCACCAACGAGGGCAACGGCGATCTAACCCAGATTCTGCCAAAAACTCATATCGTGGTGTCCTCGATCGAAAAGGTTGTCCCCACGCTGGAAGACATGAGCCTGTTCCTGCGCCTGCTGGCACGTTCCGCCACCGGCCAGGAGTTTACCGTCTACAACACCCTGTCTTCCGGCAACCGCCGGCCGGATGATCAGGATGGCCCGGAAAATTTCCATGTCGTACTGGTCGATAACGGCCGCAGCGACATGGTCGGCACCGAGTTTCAAGAGATGCTGCGCTGCATCCGCTGTTCGGCCTGCATGAATCACTGCCCGGTCTATGGTGCCGTGGGCGGCCACAGCTACGGCTGGGTCTACCCCGGCCCCATGGGCTCAGTACTGACGCCGCAGATGATCGGCATCGAAAAGGCTGCCCTGCTGCCCAACGCGTCTACCTTCTGCGGTAAGTGCGAAGAGGTCTGCCCGGTGCGCATCCCGCTGCCGAAGCTGATGCGCCACTGGCGCGAGAAGGAGTTTGAAAAGCATCTGAGCCCGAAAGCGGTGCGCTGGGGCCTGGGCGGCTGGGCTTTTTTTGCCACTCGACCCGGGCTTTATCGATGGGCTTCCGCCGGCGCCTCAAGGTTCATGCGGCTGCTTGGCGGTCGCAAGGGCAAGATCCGCAAACTGCCGCTGGCTGGCGGCTGGACCGATCACCGTGACATGCCCACGCCAACCGGCAAAACGTTTATGCAACAGTGGAATGAACGCCAGCAACAGGAGAAACAGCGATGAGCCGCGCCGACATTTTTGCCAATATCCGTCGCGGTCTACGCCGCAGCGAGGCGACCGAGGCCCAGCGGGAAACCGTGCGTCAGCGGCTGCAGCAGCGCCCTCGCAACATCATACCGTCGCGTAGCCAGCATGAGCATGACGCCCTGGTGGAACTGTTCGTGCGCATGGCCCGGGAGGCCGCGGCTGAAGTGGTCGAACTCGACAGTCTGGAACAGCTACCCTGCGCCGTGGCCGACAACCTGGAGCAGAAACAGCAACATGAACTGGTGCTGGCCAGCGATTCGGCGCTGACCGAGCTGGGCTGGGCTGCCGTACACGAGCGCGTGGAGTGCCATCAGCGCGTGGCGCAGGTCGGTGATCAGGCCAGCCTGACCCTGGCCTTTGCCGGCATCGCGGAGACCGGCACGCTGATGTTGTTCTCCCGACCAGACAGTCCGACCACACTGAATTTCCTGCCGGATACCCACTTGGTGGTATTGAGCAAGCAGGCGATCGTCGGCCCCTACGAGGACACCTGGGACCGGCTGCGCGAAGCCTCGCCCGGTCGACTGCCGCGTACCGTCAACATGATCACCGGCCCGTCGCGCAGCGCCGATATCGAACAGAAACTGCAGATGGGCGCCCATGGCCCTCGTCAGCTGGTCATCTTCCTGATCCCCTGACTGCCTCAGCCGCGCTGGAAGGCGTAAACGCCCTCCAGCGCCAATATCCGGCTCAATTCCTCCAGCGCACTGCGCACTTCGTGCAGCAGACCGGGGTCGGCCAGATCAGCGGGCAGCAAGCGGTCACGGTAATGTCGTTCGACCCACGCCACCAGCTGCCGATACAGCCGTTCGGTCAGGCGCACCCCCTGGTGCATGGCATGCAGCTCAGTATCGGTCAGCACCATCCGCAACCGCAGACAGGCGGGGCCGCCGCCATTATCCATGCTCTGGCGCAGATCCATCACGTCCAGCTGATCGATACCCCCCTCCTCCTTGAGCGATTGCAAATACGCCCAGACGCCCGCATCCCGGCGACATTCATCCGGCACCAGCAGCAGCGCCTGTCCTCCCGGCAGGCTCAGCAGCTGGCTGTTGAACAGATAGGTGTTGACCGCGGCTTCGACGCTGACCACGGCCTGCTCAACCTCGATCAACTGCAGCTGCCCCTGCAGCGCCTGATTGAGTGCGTCATGGACGCGCCGGGGCTCGACAAAGGCGTGCTCATGGCAGAACAGCCGTTCACGGTTAGCCACCGCAATGACATCGTTATGGAACACGCCCTGATCAATCACATCGGGATGCTGCTGCGCCAGCACCACCCGCTCCGGTCGCAAGCCGTGCTGACGCGCCACCGCCAAGGATGCCTGCCAATGCTGGCGTGCCGGATAGCGGTGCGGACGGGGCCCGTGCGCCTCGCGCGGATCGCCGTGCACGAACAGCGCCACACCCGGGTCAGCGTAGTGGCTGCACAAGCGGCTGTGGTTAGCTGCCCCTTCGTCGCCGAAGGGCACGGCGGCCGGCAGGGCCGGGTGGTGGCAAAAGTGGTCCGGGTGATGAAAAATGCGCTGCAACATGGCGGCGGTATCCGCCGTTTCCAGCGAGCGGTGAAACTGGCTGATCAGGTTGGCCGGCGTCAGATGAACACGCCCGTCCGGCGTATCGGCCGAGGGGCTCACCGTTGCCGCATTGGCCGCCCACATGCTGGACGCCGAATAGCAGGCCTGCAGCAGTGCCGGAGCCTGTGCGGCCGCCGCCGCGATAACATCCGCATCACGGCCGGCAAACCCGAGGCGGCGCAGCGTTGCCAGATCCGGCCGCGCCAGGGGCGGCAACACGGCCTGCTCCAATCCCAGCACCATCAGGCGTTTCATTTTGGCCAATCCCTGTAACGCGGCCGCTCTGGGGTTGGACGGCTTGGCGGCATGGCGGCCGGACGCCAGATTGCCAACGGCCAGCCCACCGTAGAAATGCGTCGGCCCGACCAGGCCATCGAGGTTCAGTTCATGCGCCATCCCGATCTCCCCTTGCCATCTGTTCCAGCCCCGGCGCCAGTCGCTCGGGCAGCTGCAGGGTATCCAGCTCCAGCCCTGCCACCGGATAGGCACAATAGTCCGCCGCGTACCAGGCACTGGGGCGGTGATTGCCGCTGGCTCCCACCCCTCCGAACGGCGCCTCGCTGGAGGCACCGGTCAGGGCACGGTTCCAGTTGACAATGCCGGCGCGGATGCGGGCATGAAAGTGGACAAATCGCTCCCGGTCATCGCTCAACAGCCCCGCGGCCAGGCCGAAGCGGGTTGCATTGGCCAGAGTGATTGCGGCCTCGAAATCGGCGTAACGCTGCACCTGCAGCAGCGGCCCGAAGTACTCCTCATCGGGCAGGGCATCGATTCGGCTGACATCCAGCAGCCCCGGTGACAGCAACGCCGCACTCTCGGGCCGGACCTGCGCCTTCAGTAAGGGCATCGCGCCCTGTTCGATCAGACGCTGTTGGGCCTGCACAATGCCGCTGGCGGCTTCGGCCGATACCAGACAGCCCATGAACGGCTGCGGCTCGTCAAGCGCCAGCCCAATGCGAATGGCACGGACCGCGTCAGTCAGCCGATGCAGAAAGCGATCGCCCCAGTCGCCATGAGGTACCAACAGGCGCCGGGCACAGGTGCAGCGCTGCCCGGCACTGAGATAGGCTGACTGAATCACTTCGTGGATCGCGGCCAGCGGATCATCCACCCGGTCCAGAATGAGCGGATTGTTGCCACCCATTTCCAGCGCCAGTATTTTCTCCGGCTGGCCGGCAAACTGGCGATGCAGCTGCTGCCCTACCGCGGCGCTGCCGGTAAACAGCAGCCCGTCAAGGTCGGGGTGCTGCGCCAACACCTCGCCGGTGGCGCGTCCGCCCTGCAACAGGCTCAACACGCCCGGTGGCAATCCGGCCTGCTGCCAGAGCCTTACCATGGCTTCGGCCACGGCAGGGGTCAGTTCACTGGGCTTGAACACTACCACGTTGCCGGCCAGCAACGCGGGCACGATATGCCCGTTGGGCAGATGGCCGGGGAAGTTGTAGGGCCCGAACACGGCCAGCACCCCATGCGGCTTGTGCCTCAACCAGGCCTGCCCGCCGGGGATATCACGGGCACGCTCGCCGGCACGCTCCGCCTGGGCACGCACGGAAAGCGCCACCTTGGCCAGCATCGCCGCCACTTCCGTGCGCGACTCCCACAAGGGCTTGCCGGTTTCACGGGCAATAAGGTGTGCCATAGCCTCCTGCTCGGCCGCCAGCCGCTGCGCAAAGGCCTGTACGTGACGCAGGCGCGTTGCCTGCGGGGTCAACGCCCACTCCCCGGCCGCTGCCCGAGCCGCGGATACGGCGGCCGCCACCTGCTCGGCGTCGGCGCTCGCGCCTTCCCAGATCCGCGCACCACTGCCGGGATCCAGCGACACCAGCGCAGCGCCATGCCCCGGCTGCCAGACATTGTTGATCCACAGGGATTCAATCATGCTCACCTCCCGTCTGCATCAGGTCCGGCCAGCACCCCGGATCGGCCGCCAGCTGCATCAACAGTGCTGCACTGAGCCGCGCCCGAGGCACCAGGCTGTCAACGCAGAGATATTCATCAATCGAATGAATGGCGCCGCCCTGCACGCCCAAAGTATCGATGTTCGGCACGCCCGCAGACGCCAGATTGTTGCCGTCACAGCAGCCTCCGGTCGAATGCCAGCTCAGCGCCAGGCCCTCGGACTCGCCACAGCGGCGCAGCAGTTCAAACAATGCCCGGTTGGCGCGACTCAGCCGCTTGGGCTTGCGACCAAAGCCACCATGCAGCGTCAGTGCCAGCCCGTCGCGCCGGTTGATCTCATCGCTCAGGTGCTGCAGCTGCTGCAGGCACCAGTGCTCGTCCTCCGGCCGTTCAATGCGAATATTAAAACGCGCCATGGCACGATCCGGAACAGTATTGACAGCCCCGCCGCCATGAATGAAACCGGGGTTGAGGGTCACGCCGTCACGCTGGCCATTGAGCCGGTCCAGTGCCGCGATATAGTCACAGAGTCCGCGAATGGCGTTGCGCCCCAGGTGATGTTCGCGCCCGGCATGGGCGGCCCGGCCGTCGACAACCACACTGAAGTTGCCGCTGCCCTTGCGGGCCCCGGCCAGGCTGCCGTCGGGCATGCAGGGCTCGTAGATCAAGCCCAGGTCCACGCGCCGGGCAGCATCGGCAATCAGGGGAGCCGATGCGGGTGAGCCGATCTCTTCATCGGGATTGAGCAGCACCTCCCAGCCCAGAGCGCCGGCCCAGGGACTGCGTTCCAGCGCCATCAGCGCATGGATCATGACGACCAGACCGCCCTTGAGGTCGGTCACGCCGGGTCCGTTGAGGCGATTGTCATCCAGCCAGCGCACCCGCTGAAAAGGATGGTCGGCGGCATAGACGGTATCGAGATGACCGCCCAGGTAAATCTGGAACGGAGCCCCGGGGTGCTTGCGCAGGCGAATAGCATGTCCCAGCGGGCAGGATTCGAGCTCGCCGCTGTCGGTGATACGGGTGAACGGCGCCACCGGAAGGCGCTCGACCTGCGCCTGCAGCGGCTGACAGAGCGTGACCAGTGCGTCGCCCGTGGCGTCAACACCGGTCACGTTCAGGCTGCCCGAGTTGATCTCGGCCAGCCGGATGGTGGCCTCCAGCATGGCGGACCGGCGATCGTTCAACCAGTCCAGCCAGGGCTGGAATGCGTGCATGTCCATATCCCCTCCCGGGGTCGGATCAGCTCTCCGGCCCCTCTTCCAGTACCTGCTCGATCGCCCGCTCCAGCGCCGCCATGGCGGTATCGATCTGGGCGTCAGTAATGATCAGCGGCGGCGCAAAACGCAGCACGTCCGGACCGGCCACCAGGATCAATACGCCCTGCTCGCGGGCCGCAGCCAGGAAGCGTCCAGACTGCCCCTTCCAGGCGTCGATCAACTCGGCCCCAAGCAGCAGTCCCTTGCCACGCACCTCGGCAAACAGGCCATGGCGCTCATTGATCGCCTGCAGTGCCGCCACCAGCCGTTCATGCTTGCGACCAACATCGGCCAGCAGCTGAGGACGGTTGACCTCATCCAGTACCGCCTCGGCCACCGCGCAGCCCAAAGGGTTGCCGCCATAGGTGGTGCCGTGGGTGCCCACGCTGAAGCTTTGGGCAATGGCGTCTGTTGTCAGCATAGCACCAATGGGGAAACCGCCACCGAGGCCCTTGGCACTGGTCAGGATGTCCGGAATCACATCGGTATCCATGTAGGCATAGAGCGAGCCTGTACGGCCGACACCGGTCTGCACCTCATCGAAGATCAGCAAGGCGTTGTGGCGATCACAGAGTTCACGCAGCCCCCGCAAGAAGGCGGGATCGGCCGGAATCACGCCCCCTTCGCCCTGCACCGGCTCGACCACGATGGCACAGGTGCGCTCGGACACCAGCGCTTCCACCGCGGCCAGATCGTTGAACGGCGCGTGCGCAATGCCGCCCGGCACCGGCTCGAAACCCTGACAGTACTTGGGCTGACCACCTACGGTGACGGTAAACAGGGTCCGGCCGTGGAAGGACTGCACAAAGGAGATGATTTCGGATTTTTCCGCACCGAAATGGTCATGGGCGTACTTGCGCGCCAATTTGAAGGCAGCCTCGTTGGCCTCGGCACCGGAGTTGCAGAAGAACACGCGATCGGCAAAGGTGGCCTGGGTCAGCTTCTGCGCCAGACGCAGGGCCGGCTCGTTGGTGAACACGTTGCTCAGGTGCCAGACTCGATCGGCCTGTTCCTTGAGCGCCTTCAGCAGCGCCGGGTGCGAGTGTCCCAGAGCCGTTACCGCAATGCCGGCGGTCAGGTCCAGGTACTCTCGACCTTCCTGATCCCACAGGCGGCAGTCTTCGCCGCGCACCGGCACCATCTGCTGAGGGTTGTAGTTGGGCACCATGACATCGTCAAACAGTGCGCGCGTGACTGTTGTACTGCTCATTGCTTCTGTCCTCTGCCGACCCCGAGGCCGGATGTGTAGAGCGGTATCTGTTTCAGGCCCGAATGCACCATCTTTGTGCACTCAAGGCGTAGCCAATACCGCAGGTATCCATGTAAGGGCGCTGCTCTACGCACCATACCTGAATTGCAGGCACCCTGACGTTAAATATCAACAATGCACCAAATGCGTGCATTAGACTAATGTTTGCACTATTAATGCGCAGCAAGCGCGCCAAATTTCTTGCGATACACCGGGTTTGCGGCTACCTTTAGCGCCACAACACGAGCCCGGCGCCCAACGGCCTGAACCGCTGCGTTCATGCCCGCGCCTCTGCACTTACAGACAACCAACGGGACCCCCATGACCGCACATCAGAACTTTGCCCAGGCCGACCATTGCTTCACCATCAAACAGGTAGACGACAACAGCTGGTGGGTGCTCCGCTCGGATCTTCCCCGTCATGGTCGCCGCAGCATTCTGCCCCGTGTGGTATTCTTCGGCACCAGTGAAGAACAGGTCAAGTCCTGGCTCGACAGCCGCTCAGAGCCCTTCTTCCTGCAGCAGTAATTCTTCCGACGTGAGTACACTCAGCGTGACGGTATCCGCAGTGTCAGCTCGCCGTCACGCTGCTGCAGCTCCAGGTGCTGCATGAAGCTCATGCCCAGCAGAACCGTTTCTTCCGGCATGAACGGGTTGATGCTCGCGGCCACATCGCGCAGTTCGATGCCGCCCAGTTTCACGCTGTCCAGCCGGGTGGCATAGACACTGATCATGCCGTTGGCCGTCAGCGTGCGCTGCTCGGCGCCCCGCCTTAGACCCAGCCGATCCGCCAGGCTTTCCGGCACGCTCACCCGCGTCGCCCCGGTATCCAGCAGAAAGGTCACCGGCTCGCCATTGATGCGCCCCGGCGCCACATAGTGGCCGGCTCGATTACGGGCCAGCACCACTTCGCCGCTGCCGCTATCCGTCAGGTTAAGGTGCCGGTTGGGGTTGCGCTGCTCGCCCACGAAATCGTTGAAATAGAACGTCAACAGCGCCAGCAGCACAATCCAGGTCATGTAGTGCATGCCCCTGGCCAGTCCGCGACGGGTTGAGTCCGGGTCCTGTTCTGCTGCCATCTTGTCCTGCCTCGTCAATTGTCTGCTCTTGTCCATGAGACCTGCCGCCCCCCGTTTTGCTCCCGTCAAAACAGATCGATTTGCGGTGCCACCAGCCGGGCAAAGGATTCGCCCACGAACGGGAGGATGCTGTCGGCCACCGGCAGCAGCTGCCGGTCGACATAATGCTGGTAATCGATCGGCGAGCGCAACTGCTCAGCCGGTTCAGGTCCGTTTACCGTCATTACGTAGGCCACGCTGTCGCCCACGCGATAGGCGGGCGGCAGCCCCTGACGGCGGCGATTATCCTCCAGCTGCTGGGCTGCCCGCACATGCGGCGGGCGGTTGCGCACGTAGTCCGCCAGGGGCTGGCGAATGCGACGCCGGTACACCAGATCGGCATCACAGTCACCGGCAAACACGGCCGCCACCTGCGCCTGTAACAGGGTACGCCAGGGGCGGTCGTGAAAGATCAATTCATACAACTGGTGCTGGAAGCGGCGTGCCAGCGGGGTCCAGTCGGTGCGCACCGTCTCCATGCCACGGAACACCAGCGCCTCGCCTCCCTCGGCCTGGCGTTTGAGGCCGGCATAGCGTTTTTTGCTGCCCTTCTCCGAGTGGCGCATGCGCGGCATCAGAAAGCGACTGTAGTGTGCTTCGTACTGCAGCTCCAGCGCACTGTCGATATCAAAGCGCATGCGCAGCTGATCATGCCACCATTGGTTGAGTTCGGCGGCCAGGCGTTCACCATGGGCATCCGTGTCCTGATCCGGCCAGTCATCACCCAGCCAGACGAAAACGGAATCGGTATCACCGTAGATTACGGTATGGCCATACGTGGCTTCGATATGTTCAGCGGTCTGCTGCAGGATCTGATGGCCGCGCAGGGTAATGGAGCCGGACAGGCGCTGGTCGAAGAAACGGCACACCCGCGAGCCCAGCACGCCGTAACAGGCATTCATCTGGATCTTGATCGCCTGTGACAGGGCCGAGTTGCCCGCGTGCTTGGCACCATCGCGCGCACGCCAGAGCCGCTCGATGATGCCGGGCAGCAGCGCATGACGGCGATCGAAAATGGCGTGATGAAACCCCGGCACCAGCGCCTCAGGCGGCGCATCGCCCCGGGTGCCCATGGCCAGCCCCAGGGGGTCGATCTGAAAGCTGCGGATGATGCTCGGGTACAGGCTCTTGAAATCCAGCACCAGCACATGGCGATAGAGCCCCGGGCGCGAGTCCATGACAAAACCGCCCGGCACTTCCAGATCCCCCTGCCCGGAGGCATATTCCGGCGCCACGAAACCGGCCCGGTGCAGGCGCGGCAAATACAGGTTGTCGAACGCCTGTGACGAACCGCCGACCTTGTCCAGCGCCAGACCGGTCAAGCGTGCCCGCGCCAACAGATAGGGCACTAGCTCGGCCTTGGCGAAGATTTCGGTGACCAGGCGACAGTCCTCAAGGTTGTAGCGCGCCAGCGCCTCGGGCGCTTCACGGTACAGGCGCTGGATCTCCTCGCCACGGTCGTCCGGGTCATGAATCAGCTTGCCACGCCCCAGCAATTCACGGGCCACGAATTCCAGGCTGTAGCGTTCGAACTGCCAGGTCGCTCCCTTGAGGGTATCGATGCCATCCAGCACCACCCGGCCATTGAGTCGGGCAAACCAGCGCCCGGTCTGGGACTGCTCCACCCGCAGCGGTTGATCATCGCGGCCCAGGCACAGGCGCACCCCTCGGGCGCGGGCACGCTGTACCAGCACACGCAAGTCAAAGCCGATAACGTTCCAGCCGATCAGAATGTCCGGGTCCATGCGCCGCACCTGCTCGACCAGAGCCCCCAACAGTGCAGCCTCGTCGGCACAGGGCAGAATGCCCGGGGCCGGCGGAATATCGCCGTTGAACAGCACCACCTCCTGGTCACCGCACTGCAGGGCAATGGACAGAATGCGATCGGCCCTGAGCGTGGTCTCGATATCCAGTGACAGCAAGCGAAGATCGGGGACAAAGGGGTCCCGGGTCAACGCCAGCTGCCCGTTCCGATGGACCACCCGGGCCCCGGCAAAGATGCCCCGTTCGATCAGGTAGCGATCAACCGGGCGGATATCCTCTTCCATGAGCGCAACGCCCGCCTGCTGCAGGCGGTTCAGCGCCTCATGCCAGTCAGCCAGATTATCGGCATAGAGCCCACATACCGGCTCATGGGACAGGGTGTTGAGCGCCAACGGGCGCAGGGAGCAGCCGCGCAGTCCCTGCAGCACTGAGGCGGCCCGCTCATGGTCGGCAGCGCGCACAAAGGCCACTGCCGATTCGCCCTCAATGAGGACCTCTTCGGCACCACCGGCGGTACGCAGCCAGTAGCTGAGCTGCAGGCGGCCGTCATGATCGCGCTGGCGGCGGGTCAGCGGCAGGCCGACCCGGGCCAGCCCGTCATCAGGTATCGACATCCGGGGCCGCCGTCAGGGACCGAAGGGCTCGACGGTTTCCAGGCCGGGGAAATGCTTGAGCAGCGCATCACGATCTTCACGCTGGAACAGCAGTTTGAGGTTGGGGCCGGCGTCCATGGTGAAATACACCGGCATGCCCTCGGCCCGAAGCTGCCAGACCTTCTGCATGGCCGCAACCGACTCCGGCTGCCAGTACAGCAGGGGCGGCCAGGAGGCGATCATGGTGGCATGCATCGACAGGGCATTCTGCTCCGCCGTCTGCCCCAGCAGCTCAAAATCACGCGCTTCGATTGCCTGCTGCAGCTTGCTCAGGTCAGCTGCCGCCTGCAGCGGCCAGCTCTGATAGAGGTGTGCCGTCTCGACGGTGCGCTGCATGCCGGAACGGGAGTCGGTCGCCTTTTCCGCGGCATCAATCTCAACCAGGCCGATGCAGAAGCCGGGCCAGGTCCGGGCCAGCGGAATCCCGTGACTGTCCATGCCGTCTTCACGCAGCCCCATGTTCCACTGCACGAAACCGGTGAACAGCGAGCGGCAGGCGCTGCCGCTGCCCATCCGTGCCAGGATCGAAAGCTGTTCGGGCGGCAGATCCAGCGCCAGCGCATCATTCAATGCCAGCGTCAGGGCCGCGAAACCGGATGCCGAAGAGGCAAGGCCGGCCGCGGTCGGGATGTTGTTGCGGGTCTCGACGCGAAAATACAAATCCTGGTCGCGCCGGAACAGGTCAATAAAGGCACTGACCTTCTGGCTAAACCGCGCGCCCGGCTGCAACTGCTGGCCATTGAGCCAGACCTCGTCCCTCTGCCCGTCCACCGGAATCAGACGGGTATGGCTGCCCAGATAATCCAGGGATACCGACAGCGAGGCGTTGATCGGCAGGTTGAGTTCGCGGTCACGCTTGCCCCAGTATTTGCACAGGGCAATGTTGCTGGGGGCAAACTGCTCGGCCGATGCCGAGGCCTTGACCACCCGGGGTACCAGCCGGTCCAGCACGTCAGTTCGTTTCATAGCGGATCTCCACGCCGGTTGCAGATACGGATACGGGAATGCACTCCCAGGGCTGCTCAGGACTCACCTGGCCCAGCACCAGCACGCAATCTCCCAGGCCCGAGCCGGATATCTTGGCCCCGCGCACGCCCGGTTCGGCCCGCAGACGGTAGACCATGTTGGCGAGCGTGGCGTCGCAGACCCCCAGTGCATCCATCAGCCCCTGATAGAGGTTCATCAGTTCGCCCAGCGTGTTCCAGTTCTGCTCCTGTACCGCTTGCTCGGCCGCGCGACTGGTCTGCCCCATCAGGCGATACAGACCACTGTAGAGTGCCGGCTGCCGCGCCGCCTTGGCCTCCACCAGCGCCAGCACATCGGGAGTTTTCATCTTATAACCACTGTAGTACAACGCGATCGGCGGCAGGCCAGACAGGGGACGTACCTGTGCGGGTGACAGCTCGTATCCGATCACGCCGCCATAGATGCTGGCGGCCAGATCCGTGCCCGAGCCGCGCCCGTTCTGTACCTGGTGCACCGCCGCCAGCGCGGTGGCAAACAGCGCCTCGGGTTCGGTGTCCTGCCCGGTGTGCGCCGCCAGGGCAGCCGTCGTTGCCGCAGTCACGGCAGCCGACGAGCCCAGCCCGACGGTATGCGAAAAACCGGAGTGAATGCTCAGCTCGATACCGGTCTGCAGGTGGGCGCGATAGCGTTCGATCACCGCCAGCACAAAGGCCAGCGCGGGCATCGGCGTCAGCTCATCCAGCGATCCCCGGTACTGCCCCAATGCACTGTCGATATGCACCTGACGGTCCTGACGCGGGCGCAGGCTGACGGTCAGACGGACGTCCAGCGCGCAGGCCAGGGCCGGTTCGCCAAACAGCACGGCATGCTCGCCCATCAGCATGGTACTGCCGGGGGCACTGACCTCAATCTTCGAGTATGCGGACACCTTGAGGATCCTCCTTCAATACGCCCCAGTGCCAGTCCGGCTGCAGGGGCAGCTGCGCCGGGGTCATGCCCTCCGGCAGCAGCAACAACATGAGTCCACCCTGATCACCGGATACGGCGCCGGCGCCACAGACCTTGGCGGCTCCGCCCCGCTGCTCGACCTGTTCCGCCAGTCGCTGCAGCGGTGCCGGCACCACGCCAATACGGGTCAGCAGGCGGTGGTTGTGCCGTACCGACTCAAGCAGGCTGTCACCGGCCAGCAACGCCGCTTCCAGCGCAGCCGTGGTGGCGGCAAATTCATCCCAGATGGCGGCACCGGCAAAGTTGCGCCGCACCTGATCAACACAGGCCCCGGTACTGCAGGCCGGAGTGCCGGTAAACAGCCAAAAGTACCCTGCGCCCAGCCCCGACGCCGGCAGTGTCAGGCGTTCGACCCGTTCGCCCTGCACCCGCACCAGCCCGCCGGAGCACACAGCGGCGGCATCGATGATGCTGCCACGCCCGTGTTGCAGGCGCTCGCAATGGCGGACCTGGCGAATGAGTTCGTCGAGACGATCGAAGTGCCCGAACAGCTTGAGCAGCGCGGCGATCAGCGCCGCCGAGGAGCCCATGCCGGCACCGATGGGAATATCGGAATCGATGCGCAGGCTGCCCCGCGGGTGGATATCCAGCCCGGACAGCACACGCGCCATGTCGACGGCATAGAAGGCCAGTTCGGCCGGTTTCTGCAGGATGCGGGTGATCGGCAGCTCGCCGCGCAGGTAACGTTCAAAGTGACTGTCGAGGCGACGGCGCAGGCTGGCCAGCTTGTCCAGACCCAGCACATGCGTCCGTTCCTGGGCATGCCAGCTCAGCCGCGGCAGCTGATCCGGCCGGTAGTGGATCCGCATGTGCCGATCCACCGCCAGCGCCAGCGCCGGGGCGCCGTAAACGACCGCGTGTTCACCGCTGAGGATGATTTTCCCCGGCGCGCAGGCGGTGGGCATCAGCGTGGAATGTATTCGCGTTTGTGATGATAGATGCCGGCAAGACGGAAACGGCCGGTCGTGCCTTCCGCAAAACCGTGCTCGCCACCATCGGTAGGCACCTGATGACGGTACAGCTGAAGGTATTCATCGTGGCTGATCTCGCGACGCGCCGCCAGCATGTCACGGTGACGCTGCAGGTGCAGGGCATCACGATAGCCAGGCACGACCGTGCCGCAGAAGAACTCGCCCACGCAGCCGGAACCGTAACTGAAGAAACCGATACGCTGACCGCTCAGGTCCTCTGTGGTGTTTTCAAGTAGCGAGGTCAGACCGATGTACATGGAGGCGGTATAGCTGTTGCCGATCATGCGGTTGTAGATCAGGGTATCGCAGATCTGCGCTTCCTGTTCTTCCGCTGACAGGCCCGCCTTGTTGTGACGCACCAGCTGCTGATGGGCCTTCTGCGCCATGCGGCTGAACGGCAGGTGGTAGCAGAAGCGGCTGAAATCGCCGAAGGCATGACCGCTGATATCGGCATAGTTGTCCCAGGCCTTCTTCAGCGCCTTGAGGTAGATCTTGGTGGAATACTTGCCATCGACCAGCGCGGTCGAGCGATAGTTGGGACGCCAGAAGTCCATCACATCTTCGGTGTAGTTGCCGACCTCGGGGGCAATGCTCACCAAACGCGGATTGGCGCTCACCAGCATCGCCACGGCACCACAGCCCTGAGTGGCTTCACCCGGAGTATCCAGATCATAGCGCGCGATATCGGATGCGATGACCAGCACCTTGCGCTCCGGCTGCCGCGCCACCAGCGCACAGGCCATCTGCAGGGCAGCCGTGGCGCTGTAACAGGCCTGTTTCATCTCCACCACGCGACAGTTGGGGTTCAGTCCCAGCAGGCGGTGTACATAAATACCGGCTGCCTTGGACTGGTCGATGCCGGTCTCGGTGGCAAACATCAGCGTGCCGACGGCATCGGTCCCCACCCGCTCGATCAGTGGCAGAGCCGCATTGGCGGCCATGGTGACGATGTCTTCGTCGGGCGCGGCCATGCCCATCTGCTCTTGGCCGATACCGGTGTAATACTTCTCGGGATCCGTGCCCTGAACCTCTGCCAGCGTCTTCAGATCGAGATAGTAGTTGGAGGTGTAAAAGCTGATTTCGTCAATACCAACGGACATACTAGACCAGGGTCCTCAACGCTCGTGGACAATAAGCGCCCTGTTTCGGAACAGCGCCGCCATATCCGGCGTACCGAGCAGAAACATCGCAGTGATAAATTCCCGTCGCAGTCGCTCGATGACGGCTGCCACGGCTTCGGCCGATTCCATCGCCGGCTGCAGCAGAGGGGCTGCCATGCCGCACAGCGAGGCGCCGAGTATAACAGATTTGGCCATATCAATCCCATCTCTGAGACCGCCGCTGGCAATCAGGGTGGCGCGGTCGGCAAAGGGGGCGGCCTGCTGTAGAGCCAGCGGCGTTGGCAGCCCCCAGTCCTGAAAGCGGATGCCGATGTCATTGCCGTCGTGACGGCGATGGTGCTCGATACGGCTCCAGGAGGTACCGCCCTGGCCGGCCACGTCGAAGTGGGTCACGCCCTGCTCCAGCCCCAGGGCGATATCGGCGGCCGACAAACCGGCCCCCACTTCCTTGAGCAGCACCGGCACATTCAGTTCACGGCGGATGGCACCGATCTTGTCGGCCACGCCACGGAAGTCGGTATCCCCTTCCGGCTGCACCGCTTCCTGCAGCGGATTGAGATGGAAATAGAGCGCGTCGGCCCCCAGCACCTCGACCGCACGGCGGCACTTGTCCAGATCGAAACCGTAGTTGAGCTGCACCCCGCCCACGTTGCCGATCAGTACCGTGGTGGGCGCATGCTCACGCAAGGCAAAGCTGGCCTCGGCCGCGGGATGGGTAAACATGACCCGCTGTGAGCCTACGGCCATGGCCACGCCACACCGTTCGGCGGCGATGGCCAGGTTGGTGTTGATGGTGCGTACCAGCTCATGGTCGCCCCCGGTCATGGAAGAGATCAGCAGCGGAAAGCTAAGACGCTTGCCGAGGAATTGGGTGCTCGGGTCGATCGCGTCCAGTGACAGTTCCGGCAGAGCCCGGTTGGTCAGCAAAATGCGATCGAACCACTGGCTGTCACGGTCGGTGGCCGGGTCTCGCTCGATGGCCCGGATATGTTCGATCTTGCGCTCGTTGGTCGGGTCGGTCATGACCGCTCCAGCTTGATATGGGCTTCCATCAGTTCACCCGGGTTGGTCTGCGCCGCCAGTAACGACAGTTCACCACAGAGCACGGTGGCCGCGCAGATGGCCGCCAGGCGCCGGGCGTTGGCGCCGGGCTCGCGTGCCTCGCGACATCCCAGCTGACGCAGGTTCTCGTCCACAAAGTCGATGCCCTTGCCGTTGCCCACGGATCCCACAATCAGGTTGGGCAGGGTACAGGAGAAATAGAGATCGCCTTCCCGTACCTCGGCATGCACCACACCCTGGGAGCCTTCAATGATGTTGGCCGCGTCCTGGCCGGTGGCCAGATAAAATGCCAGCAGCATGTTGGCGTAATGCGCATTGGCACTGCGCAGGCCGCCGGCCATCAGGGTACCTATAAGGTTTTTCTTGATGTTCAGATCAACCACTTTTTCCGGTGTGGTCTTGAGTCGACGTTCGCAAACAGCGCGCGGGATCAGGATTTCGCTGACCACATACTTGCCGCGCCCCAGAATGCCGTTGACCGCGGTGGCTTTCTTGTCCGAGCAGTAGTTGGCGGAAATGGAGGAGTAGCGCAGCTGCGGGTACTCGGCCAGAATCCAGGGGATCAGCTTGTCCGCCGCATTGGTCACCATGTTGTGGCCGGAGGCATCACCGGTGGTGAACTCCAGGCGCAGATAGATGAGATTGCCGACGATCTGACTGTGCATGTCGATCAGGTCAGCAAAGCGGCTACTGGTCGCCACGACAGCATTGAGATCGGCCCGGCGCGACTTGATTGACTGCAGCGCCTGATGTGCCGCCAGGGCATCATCGGCTTCCAGCAGGATGGAGCGGGTCATGCGCTCGTCCACGACGGTGGTCACGATACCCTTTTCCGTCAGGTTGGAGACCCGAGCCCCCCGCCCGACCGACGGCCAGAGCGGCGTTTCATAGGTGGCCAGGGGCACGCTGAGCTTTTCGTCAAGCACATCGCCGCTGATCTTGATGGGGCCGACCCAGCGCATCGGGATCGGCGCTTCCAGTATTTTGTGTGACTTCATGCTCGGTGCATCCTTTAAATGAAAAAGGGTTGCCCGGCGGACAACCCTTCAGAAAGACCTCTGGCTGCGCCGGATTTTAAGCTACCGGCGCCGAAGGATGCAATTACTGGCCGCCGGCCACCACTTCCGGGGCGCCGGAATCCGCGTCAGTTGCCGTGGCTTCCACTGGCGGCAACGACACTTCGAGTGCCTCCAGCAGCTCGCCGGTGCCGGTCAGGATGCGCAGCTTGGCGATTTCACTGTCGACCCGGGCCTCGGCCAGCTGATTCTTGGCCGAAAAAACCTCGTTCTCGGTATCCAGCAGGTCGAGCAGAGACCGCTGACCGATATCGAACTGCTTCTTGTAGGAGTTGCGCGTATCCTCGCTGGAGCGCACATGACGTTCCAGGTGCTCCAGCTGGCGCTGCAGGATTTCATGCGCATTCCAGGACAGTTCGACGCTTTCACGAATCTGACGCTGGGCATCGCGCTGAATCGCCTGCGCCTCGCCGATCTGGTGCTCGGTTTGACGGATGCGGGCCTGATCGCCGCCGCCGTTGTACAGGTTGTAACGCAAGCGCAGCATGGCGGTCAGGTCTTCGTCATCACCTTCAATGCCGTCGATGTTATGGTCCCAGCGGCGCTCGACCTCGAAGTCCAGGCGCGGCGCCATACGGCTTTTGGCGGCATCCCGCTGGGCCACGGCCGCTTCCACGTCCGCCTGAGCCAAGCCGGCAATCGGCTGGTTGGCCAGGCCCTTTTCAACCGCCGCCGCCAGCGTTTCCGGCAGCATCAACGTGCTGCTGTCGAAGGGTTCCAGGGTATCCGGCGCCGGTTGCCCGACCACTCGGCGATAGCTGGCCTGGGCATCGCGCAGGTTGTTCTCGGCCGCCAGCATGTTCACTTCGGCCAGTGCCAGTCGGCCTTCGGCCTGCTGCAGGGATGCCAGGGTGCCCATGCCGGACTCGGAGCGACGGCGGATCTGATCATAGAGGGTCACGTGGTTGTACAGGCTTTCCTTGGCCAGCTGCAGCAGCTGTTCGCGGCGTTGCACTTCCAGGTAGGCCCGTGCAGCCGTCAGCACGTAACGCTGCGCGGTATCCTTGTAATTGCTGGCGCGGGACGCAGCCCGTGCCTGCTGGCGCTCGACCTCGCTGCGGGTGGCAAAGCCGTCAAAGATCATCTGATTCAGGTTCAACCGTGCTTCACGACGGTCCAGTTCCTGGTCCTGTATTCCGTTCTGTTTGTCGGTCCATTCATAGCCATAGCCCAGGCTGGCATCCAGCGTCGGGTAGTACCCGGCCCGCGCCTGACGTATCTCCTGCAATACCGCGGCATAGCTCTGCAGCGCCTGCTGTACTTCAGGGTTCTGGTCGATGTTGTCGACCACCACCTGCTGCAAGGTTGCGGCATGGGTCCAGCCTGACGCGCCCAGGCTCAGCGCTAGCGCCAGCATCGAGTGCTTGAATCTCATATCTTTGCTCCTGCATTCCGTGAGTCCGAGAGCGTCTGGCCGCTCAGCTTTAAAATTAGCTCAATCCGATCATGTACGCCGGACTTTTCCAGAATCGCACTGACGTGTGCCTTGACCGTACGCTCGGTGATCTCCAGCTGGCGTGCGATGAGCTTGTTGCTGAGCCCCTGCGCCAGCAGCGCCAGCACCTCCTGCTCGCGCCCGCTGAGATGCCAGTCATCGGCCGGGCGCAACACCGGCTCCTGGCGGTCCAGCAACCGCTTGAGAAGGCCCTGCATGACTTCGGGGCCGGCCCAGACATCGCCCCGCATGACGCTGGCAACCAGTTCAGGCAACAGCTCCGGCTGAATATAGGTATTGGCATAGCCGCTGACCCCGTGCCGGAGCAACCACTCCCCCTCTTCCGGGCTGGGCCGGTCGACCAGCGCCACCAGTGCCCCCGGCCACGGCCGGGCCAGCAGCGTCCGCTGCCAATGGGCATCCAGTCCGCTCCAGTGCACCAGCAACAGGGTCGGCTCGCCCCCCCGCAGTGCGTCTTCGAGACGGGTACAGCAGTGTGCGTCACTGTGCAGGGCCTGCTGCCAGCGCTGCATCAGATCAGGGTGCGGGGCATAAAGCTCGATGTGCATGTCTATCGCTCCGTCAGGGCGCGTTGAGACGCGCGGTTGATCGGCTTGAGCAGGTACTGCATCACGGTTTTCTTGCCGGTCAGAATATCCACGCCGACCGTCATGCCCGCCATCAGCGGCAGCGGGCTGGCCTCACTGCCCAGATAGGGCGCCGCTGTTTCCAGCCGCACCAGGTAGTAGGGCAGCTTGGCCTCGGGGTCCATGATCGTGCCCGGCGAGATGAACACCACCTTCGCATCCAAGCCACCGTAGATGGCAAAGTCGTAGGCGCTGACCTTGACCACGGCATCCTGCCCCAGGCGAATATTGGCGATATCAGAAGGCTTGATCCGCGCTTCCACCAGCAACTTGTCCTCGAAGGGCACGATGCTGAGCAGGGGGTCACCCGGCTTGACGACACCGTCGATGGTATTGATCATCAGCTGTTTCACCGTACCGCGAATGGGCGCGCGCACATCGGTGCGGCTGATCCGGTCCTGCATCCCGGACAGCGCCTGCTCCAGACGCACCTGCTCCGCCACCACCTCGTTCAGTTCTTCACGGGCGCGGTTACGAAACTGCAACTCCATTTCCTGCAGGCGCTGCTCGATTTCGCTGATGGCGGACTCGATACGCGGCACGCTCAGTTCAATGCCGGAAATCTCGCCCCGCAGGTCATTGGCCTGGCGACGCAGGCGCAGATGTTCCACCTCCGAAATGACCCCCTCACGCATCAGCGGCTCACTGATGCGCAGCTCTCGCAACAGCAGGCCGTAACTGCCCCGCAGCTGTCGAATGCGCGAATTGGCTTCGACCAGCTCCTGCTCGCGCTGCTGACGCTGGCGGACCAGCACCTCAAGGTTGCTGGCCAACTCCTGTTGACGCGACTCGAACAGATCAAGCTCCTGTTCAAGCAAGCGCCGATAGGCCGGGTCAAAGTCCTGCGGCATGCTGAAGGGTTCGTCATTGGCTTCGGCGGCAAGTCGTGCGGCACGGGCCTGCAGCTCAACTTCACGCACCTGATTTTCCTTGAAGGAGCTGGCAAAACGCTTGTCTTCGATCTTCAGCAGCACCTCGCCACGCTCGACCAGCTGCCCCTCGCGCACCAAAATGTCGGCCACGATACCGCCCTCGAGGTTCTGCACCACTTGCAACTGGTGTGACGGGATGATCTCGCCCTCGCCCCGGGCAATCTCGTCCAGCTCGGCCCAATTAGCCCATATCAGCGCCAGCACGATGAACAGCGCCCCGGCCCAAAGCAGCAGGCTGGCCCCTCGCGGCGCCTGCTCCAGCATGGCTTCGCTGATGCTGTTGGTATAACGGATATCCCCTGCACGGGGTCGAGAATGCCTGCTCATCAGCGCCTCACCTGCAGGCGTCCCTGCTTCAGGGCTTCCAGTACGCTATCCTTGGGGCCGTCGGCCAGCACGCAGCCGTCATCGATGACGATCAGCCGATCCACCAAGTCCAGCAGCGACATCTTGTGGGTCACCATCAGCAGCGTACGTTCGCGGGCGAAGGTCTTGAGTTGACGGCGCAGGTACTCTTCCGAGGCGTTATCCATGGCGTTGCTGGGCTCATCCAGAATCAGGATGGCCGGCTCGTGCAGCAGCGCGCGCGCCAATGCCACAGCCTGGCGCTGCCCCCCGGACAGGGCACTGCCGCGCTCACCCACCGGCATATCAAACCCGAGCGGGTGCTGATTGACGAAAGCTTCCACGCCGCTCATCCGAGCCGCGCGGAGAATCTGCTTGTCCGTTGCCTGCGGCAGGCCGATGGTAATATTGTCACGGACCGTGCCGGCAAACAGCATCACGTCCTGGGGCACATAGCCGATACTGCGACGCAGGTCGGAAGGATCAATCTGTTTCAGGTCGATGCCATCAATGGCAATGGCGCCCGCTGTCGGCTGATACAGCCCCATGACCAGCTTCTGAATGCTGCTTTTACCGGACCCGATGCGGCCGATGAGTGCCACCTTTTCACCGGGCTGGACGGAAAAACTGACCGATTTGAGCGCCCCGTATTCCGTGCCCGGGTAGGTAAAATCCACCTCCTTGAAAGCAACGCCACCCTTGAAATCAGGGCGGTGTACATAATGCCGATCAGCCTCGTGCTCATCTGGCAGTGCCATGATTTCATCCAGCGTTTTCAGCGCCTTAAGCGACTGTTCGTAATTGGCGATCAGGCTGGCCACCTGTGCCAGCGGTGCAATGGCGCGCCCACTGAGGATGACACAAGCGATGAGCCCCCCCATGGACAGATCCTGCTCCATGATCATGTATACCCCGCCGATCACCAGCAGCACCGACGCCAGCTGCTGTACCAGACCGGCAAAACTGACCACCGAGGCGGACAGCATGCGCGACCTAAGCCCCCAGCGGGCGATATACCCCACGGCTTCTTCCCAGCGTACCTGCATGGGGCTCGCCGCCCGCTGGGTCTTGAGGGTTTCCATGGCGGTCAACGACTCCACCAGAGTTCCGTTTTTCTGTGCCGTGGAGCTGAAGGTGCGCTCGATGGAACGCCGCAGAGCGGGCCGTACAGCCAGGGCATACAGCAGAATCAACGGCACCGCCATCGCCGGGATGATCACCAGCGGCCCGCCGATCAGGCTGATCACCACCAGGAACAGCAGCATGAAGGGAATATCGATGAGAACGGTGTTGGTGGTAGAGCTGAGAAAATTACGAATGCTGTCGAATTCGCGCAGGTTGCTGGCAAAGGCCCCGACCGAGCTCGGCATGGCGTCATAGCGCAACCCCATGACCTTTTCGAACAACCGGGCCGACAGCAGCACATCGGACTTCTTGCCGGCTACCTCGATGAAATAGGACCTCAGCATCTTGAGCCCGAAATCGAACAGGTACACCACGCCCACACCAATTGCCAGAACCCACAGGGTTTCAACCGCATGGTTGGGCACCACCCGGTCATACACGTTCATCACGAACAGCGGGTTGGCCAGCACAAACAGGTTGATCAGCACCGACGCCAGCAGCACGTCACGGTAAATGCGGGCCGAACGCCACAACGTGCCCCAGAACCAGTGGCCGTCACGATCGCCCAGCACCCGACTGGACTGCTCGCCCAGGCGATACTCGGGGCGCACGAAGATCACGTACCCGGTATAAACGTTCTCAAGTGACTGTAGCGTCATGCGGGCGGCGCCGCCGCTTTCCGGCTGTACCACTTCAGCCTCGCCGGCGTCCTCATCCACCGACTGCAGGAGACAGGCCCCTTCGCCTTCGAGCAGGAGCACCGCCGGCAGCAACAGGTTGGGCAACTCACCCAGCCGGCGCTGGGCCAGCCGGGCGGAAAAACCGCCACGGGCGGCGGCTCGCAGAAACAGTTTGGGGGTGAGACGGCCAGACTCCAGCGGAAGCCCTTCGGTCAGTACCTGAGGGGTGCAGGGGCGATTGTTCTGTTCTGTCAGCAGCACCAGACACTGGAGCAGCGGGTCCCTTTCGACATCCATGCAGTCAGATTCCTGATCAATGAGTAATCAATCTAACAAGTGTTTCAAAAATAGAAAAGTCGGAAATGCACGTTACAGCCGAGATAATGGTGGCTACACTGGAGCCACTACCAGCTTAGTTCAGGATCCATGAAATGCTGTATGCGTTGCGAGATGAAGCGGGCCGCATTTCGGCACTGACCGACAGACCACTGCCCGATGCCAAGGCCGTACAGGCCAACGACCCGGACGTAATGGCGTTCCTGTCACTGGATGAAGCCAACTTCACCGCCAGTGAATTTCTGGACGGATCGGATCTGTCGACCATTCGCATACTGGAGGATTTGATCGACACTCTGATTGAGCGTCAGGTCATTCGTTTCACCGATCTGCCGGACGCCGCCCAGCGCAAACTGCTGAGCCGCAAGGTAGCACGCTCGCTGGCAAACCCGGACGCCGCGACCGACAGCGCCGCCCCCAGCCAGCATGAAGCACTGTTCCTGCGTGAAGACGAGCAGTTATTCTGATTCGGCCCGAGACGTTCCCAGGCGGGTTTTGAGTCGATCTGCCAAACGCTCGGCCAGACTGCTGTACCGCTGTTGCTGCCGGTGCGTCAGCGCGGCATACTGCAGATTGAAGAGCACGTCATCACAACGGCGAATCGATACTACTGGATCATCGCTTTGTTCCCGGCGCAGCAGTTCCAACTCAGCCTGCACCAGGTTGAGCGCGACACTGGGGTTTTCCGGTTGAACCTGATAGGCCTGCAGGAATGCCTCACGCCCCCCCGCTACGTCCCCCTTGCGAAACGCCATCATCCCTTTCAGGTTGATGCGGGCCCAGTCGATGCTGACCGTTTTGGGGGTTAGATCATGCCGGATGGCGTGCGCCTGCGCGGCCGACTCGCTATGCTCCAGACCATCAAGCAATTGATCCAGCCACTGCGCCTGGTATTCCAGCGGCAGCTGGTCAAACATCTCCAGCGCAGCCCGCGCCGCCTGCTCTGCCCGCCCCTTGTCCCGCGAGTGGCGCAAAACATCGGACAGCAGCAGACGCGACTTGAATTGCGCCACCGGGTCGTGATTGAAATCTTCCACGACCTGCTCCAGCACTTGCACCGCTTCCTGCTCGGCCTCGAGCACGGCATCACCTTGCAGGTCTTCCATTCGCGCCCGTAGCGCCTGAGCCAGTGCAAAGTAGTAATCGGGCTGCTGAAACGCCGAATAGCGCCCGAAACGAACCGCAGCCCGAAACGCATCCACAGCCATGCGCCAGTCCTGCAGCCGTGCGGCCACATCGCCCTGCTCGGCCTGCAGCTGCGCCACCGTCGGCTGCAACAGCACGGACTTGCGCAGCAACGTCATCGACTGATTCAGCTCTCCCTTGAGACGGTGTAACCGCGCCAGCCAGCTGAAAGCATCAATACAAACCTGCTGTTGACGAATCACGCTGCCCAGTGCCTCTTCAGCTTGATGCAGCTCGATACGCCGATAGGCGGCCACCCCCACCCCGACCCGCATCCAGTGCTGGTCACGCTCCTCCAACAAATCGCCAAACAGCGCCTGCGCCGCATCATAGCGCCCCAGGCGCAGCAGAATAATGCCCTGCAACCGCTGCATGAACACCTTCAGTGCCGGGTACTGCCGCAGCTTCTGCTCGCACAGGTCATAGGCCTCGACCCAGCGGCCTTGGTCCATCAAGGAATCCAGCGGCTTGATCGCCTGTTTGAGGCGTATCAAGCGCTGCAACGACATGCGCAGACGCCCTTCCTGATAAGGCTTCTCGATGCACAGATCCGGGGAAGACTCGAGAGAACCGAACAGCAGCGAGGCCGCTTCCTGGTCCGCCACCAGTACAAAACCGGTACCGAAGCGGTACAATCCCTCGGCCTGTGCTTCATGCATCAGCTGCAGGCCGTTTTTTTCTCCCTTACCCAGGTCATACACCATGAAGCACAGGTCTATCGTTTCTTCCCGCAGGATCGACAGGGCCATGTTGACCGATGACGCCACCTCGACCTGAGCCACGCCCAGACGCTGCAGCAGCCCCTTGAGGGTCCGCATGTCATCCAGCCGCTTGTCGAGTATCAGCGCTTTTTTAGCAGAAAGAAGAGTATCCATAAACCTACACTATCAGGAACTTATGGAAAAGTAGCACGCCGACTGAAGATCCGGCAAAGATTGACGCACCTGCTGTCGAACACGCACGAAAAAGGCCATGCCGGCACTGCCGGCATGGCCCTGAGCGGGTCTGTGAAAGAGGCGCGGATCAGTCGTCAAGCAGATCACGGCCCTTGCTGGCCGCGATGCGCATGCGCAGTGCATTCAGCTTGATAAAGCCTTCAGCATCCTTCTGATCGTAAGAACCTGCATCATCCTCGAAAGTCGCAATGCTTTCATCAAACAGGCTGTCTTCTGAACGGCGACCAACCGCAGTCACGGCTCCCTTATACAGTTTCACGCGCACATCACCGTTCACGTTGCGCTGGCTGTAGTCGATCATCTGCTGGAGCATCTTGCGCTCTTCGGACCACCAGAAACCGTTATAGATCACCTTGGCGTAACGCGGCATCAGCTCGTCTTTCAAGTGCGCCGCTTCACGGTCCAGCGTCAGGGACTCGATGGCACGGTGCGCCTTGAGCATAATGGTGCCCCCCGGTGTCTCGTAACAGCCACGGGACTTCATGCCCACGAAGCGGTTCTCGACGATATCCAGACGGCCGACACCGTTGGCACCGCCTACCTTATTCAGATACTCCAGCACGGTGGCGGGGGTCATCTCTTTGCCATCAATCGCGACGATATCGCCCTTGCGGTAGGTCAGCGTCAGGTAGGTCGGTTCATCCGGAGCCTGCTCCGGGCTGACACTCCAGCGCCACATATCGTCTTCGGCTTCCGCCCAAGGATCCTCCAGAATGCCGCCTTCGTAGGAGATGTGCAGCAGGTTAGCATCCATGGAGTACGGCGACTTTTTCTTGCTGGAGCTGAAATCAACCGGAATATCGCGGTCTTCGCAGTATTTCATCAGTGTTTCGCGCGACGTCAAATCCCACTCACGCCAGGGCGCGATTACCTTGACACCCGGCTTCAGCGCGTAGGCGCCCAGCTCGAAACGAACCTGGTCGT
Organism: Marinobacterium weihaiense; assembly: GCF_019061305.1. Classification (GTDB taxonomy): domain Bacteria; phylum Pseudomonadota; class Gammaproteobacteria; order Pseudomonadales; family Balneatricaceae; genus Marinobacterium; species Marinobacterium weihaiense. Next base: position 132,695 of record NZ_JAHQZT010000007.1, on the reverse strand, counting down.
TACCCTTGCCGGTGGCACCGTGAGAGATCGCATCAGCACCGGTTTCGTTGGCGATTTCGATCAGACGCTTGGCAATCAACGGACGCGCGATGGACGTACCGAGCAGGTATTCACCTTCATAGATGGTGTTGGCGCGGAACATCGGGAAGACGTAGTCGCGCACGAACTCTTCACGCAGGTCTTCGATGTAGATCTCTTTTACGCCCAGGGCCTGCGCCTTGGCACGTGCAGGCTCCACCTCTTCACCCTGACCCAGGTCAGCGGTAAAGGTCACCACCTCACAGTTGTAGGTGTCCTGCAACCAGCGCACGATTACAGAAGTATCCAGACCGCCTGAATACGCCAGGACGACCTTTTTAATGTCGGACATGTTGCTGCTCCAGAAACAATTGCCGGGTGTCCACCATGGACACCCGGCCGCTAAAATTCACTCGACACAAGTGTTTATAATATATCAGAAAGCACCTGAACGCTGAACTGCTGCATAGGTCAGTCCCGTTCAAGGCGCACCGCCACGCGGCGGTTGCGCGCTCGGTTTTCGGCCGTTGTATTGGGTACGACCGGATAACGCTCGCCGTGGAAGCGTGTCACGATCATGTCCTCGGGGATACCCTGACTGACCAGATAACGCGTGACCTCTTCCGCCCGTTTCTTGGACAGGTCTCGGTTGAGCAGGCGACGGCCGTAGTTGTCAGAGTGACCATCGACATAGATCGACTTCACGCTGTCGTCGGTCTTGACGTACAGCGCAATCAGGTCGAGACGCTCGCGAGTGGCATCCGATAGCCGCCAAGTGGCTGACGGAAAGAGCACGGCGGTACGGGCCACCTGACGATAGTTCACCGGCAGCAGCGTGGTCAGGCAATCAAGGTAATCGTTGTAGGCCGATTGAAAGTTGGCTGCAGAGATACCAATTTCCACCGGCTCGCCGCTTTGAAACCATTGCTCGCTGGAAAAGGTGGGCGTCATACCCTTGTGCAGAGCCACCAGCATCCGGTTGGCCGCGTCACTGTCCAGCTCCAGGCCACCATTATCAGGGCTTACCTGCACCCGGCTGATCATCACCGGCGCAATACCCGGCTGCCAGGCCGAGGCCCTGGCCACCAGCAGCGCTTCGCCGCTGAGCTGGTCCGTCTGGGTAGGCGTGAGACGAAATCGCAACGACTCGCCGGCCTCATGCTCGAACAGGGCACGGCCGAAGGCCGGCACGGGCTGACTGAGACGACAAAAGAAACGCGAGGTTTCCATCTCCCAGACCGAGTCATCAATGGACGCACGAAACACCACCGCCTGCACCCAGCCCGGCAACAACAGCAACATCAGTAAGGCCAACCAGCGGGGGTTCAAATTTGTCGTCTCCACAGATCCGATTTCACGCAATGTAACGGCCGCCGAGCGTCGGACTTGAGGCCGTTTTGACGCCGTGGGCCAGGCTGTTAGAATGCCCGCGGCCAATTATAACTTGCAAGTAAGGATTTTCGTGACTCATCACAGCGCCCACCCTCATCCCATGGCAGACCGCTTCCGGGGCTTTCTGCCTGTCGTTGTAGATGTTGAAACCGCCGGTTTCAACCCGCGCACCGATGCCTTGCTCGAAATTGCAGCCGTCACCCTGACCATGGATGAAAATGGCTATCTGATGATTGATCAGAGCTATGACGCCAACGTCATCCCCTTTGCGGGTGCAAACCTGGAACAGTCAGCGCTGGACTTTACCGGCATTGACCCCTATGACCCGGCGCGCAACGCCATTGCCGAGCAGGATGCACTGGAAAAGATCTTCAAGCCGATTCGCAAGTCGATCAAGTCTCACGGCTGCAAACGTGCTGTCCTGGTGGGCCACAACGCCTCGTTCGATCACAGCTTCGTCACCAACGCGTCTGAACGCTGCAACGTCAAGCGCAACCCTTTCCACCCCTTTTCCACGTTTGACACCGTATCGCTGGCAGGCCTGGCCTATGGCCACACGGTATTGGCCAAAGCCTGCGACTTGGCGGGCATCGACTTTGACGGCAAACAAGCTCATTCGGCTCTGTATGACACCCTGAAAACGGCTGAACTATTCTGCACCATCGTCAATCACTGGAAAGACATGGGCGGCTGGGACATGCTGCTGGCCACACGCGACTGAGCCTGTTCACCGCGAGGTACGGGATGTTCACGATAAAAAACCGCGCTCGAAGGCGCGGTTTTTTTTGTAAACGCTTGCAAGCCAGGCTGATCAGGCCTCAGCTTCACCGTCCGCCTGGGATGCCGCTGCCACCATCTCTTTCAGCTCACCACTGGCCGCCATTTCGCAGATGATGTCGCACCCGCCCACCAGCTCACCATTGATCCACAGCTGCGGAAAGGTCGGCCAATTGGCATACTTGGGCAGTTCGGCGCGAATATCCGGGTTTTCCAGAATGTTCACGAACGCGAAACGCTCGCCACAGGACATCACCGCTTCAACGGCACGTGAGGAGAAGCCACACTGCGGAAACCGGGGCGTGCCCTTCATGTACAGCAGGATTGCATTGTTTTCGATCTGTTCTTTGATCGTATCGACTACGCTCATCTATGCACCTTTACTATGTCTGACTCGTGGATCCGTTCAAGCACCACAGCTTAACATATAACCGAGTGTTCCACTCAAGTTAGACCGGACCTGGGCCCTTTTGTACCACCGATACGCCGTGGCAAAGCCGCCAACATGACCGCATTTGCCGTCGTTTTGTTGACGTCGGCCCGCTGATTGAATTGCCAAACCGGGTTGCGACTCATAGAATGTTTGTTTTATCGGCAGCCATGGCTGCCTTTTTGCGTTGTAGGGAGACTCCCCATGGCTACGCAGCCACTGATGAATGTATTCAACCGGCTTTCGGTTGCCTTTGAGCGTGGAGAAGGCGCCTGGCTTTACGATACCGACGGTAACAAATATCTGGATGCACTGTGCGGCATCGCCGTGACGGGACTGGGCCATGCCCACCCGGCTGTTACCCGCGCCATCAGCGAGCAGGCAGCCAAGCTGGTGCATTGCTCCAACATCTACACCATTCCATTGCAGATCGAACTGGCAGAACGCTTGACCCGCATCGCCGGCATGGACAACGCCTTCTTCGCCAACTCCGGCGCCGAAGCCAATGAAGCAGCCATCAAGCTGGCCCGCCGTTACGGCCACAGCCGCAACATCGACACCCCGACCATCATCGTCATGGAACAGTCCTTCCATGGCCGTACGTTGGCCACCCTGAGCGCCACCGGCAATCGCGCCACCCAGCAGGGCTTCGAACCACTGGTCAGCGGCTTTGTCCGCGTCCCTTACGATGACATCGAGGCCGTGCGCCAGGTAGCACGCAACAACACCAACGTGGTGGCAGTGCTGGTTGAACCGGTGCAGGGCGAAGGCGGTATTCACATTCCGGCCCCCGACTACCTGCAGCAGTTGCGCGATATCTGTGACGCGCATGAATGGCTGCTGATGCTGGACGAAGTTCAAAGCGGCAACGGCCGTACCGGGTGCTACTTTGCCTATCAGCACACCAATATCCTGCCGGACGTCGTCACCACCGCCAAAGGGCTGGGCAACGGCTTCCCCATCGGCGCCTGCCTGGCCCGTGGCAAAGCGGCCGAGGTACTGGGCCCGGGCAGCCATGGCACTACGTATGGCGGCAACCCACTGGCCTGTGCGGCCGCACTGGCGGTGATTGACACCATTGAACAGGATGGCCTGTGCCGGCGTGCTGAACAACTGGGCAACCGCATTGCCGACGGCTTCCGCGCCCGGCTGGGCGATGCTCCTTATGTAAAAGAGATACGTAACAAGGGCCTGATGATCGGCATTGAACTGAATGAAGCCGGCAGCGAGCTGGTGGTTCTGGCCAAGGTCAAGGGCATATTGCTCAATGTCACGGGTGGCGGGCGTGTCATACGCCTGCTGCCGCCCCTGATCATGTCCGATCAGGAAGCCGACCTGCTGGTCGGTACCGTTGCTCAGCTGATCCGGGTTTATGCCGGTGAAGAACGCGACAGCATCAACTGAGCCCCTCACATCAACTGACACCGGGAGCCGGCGGCCATGGGCCGCCGACCGATACCTACTTATGAGTACACGACACTTTCTCACCCTGCTGGATATGACGCCCGAAGAACTGCAGCAGATCGTGCAGCGGGCCATCATCCTCAAGCAGATGCGCAACGCGGACGAAACCTATGAGCCGTTGAAGAACAAGGTCATGGCCATGATCTTTGAAAAGTCTTCCACGCGCACCCGCGTTTCCTTCGAAGCCGGTATGGCCCAGTTTGGCGGCCACGCCATGTTCCTGTCCCCGCGCGATACCCAGCTGGGCCGCGGCGAGCCGGTCGAAGACAGCGCACGTGTCATCTCCAGCATGGTCGACGTGGTGATGATCCGCACCTTCAGCCATGAGCTGGTCGAAACTTTTGCCCGCTACTCCCGGGTGCCCGTCATCAATGCCCTCACCGATGACTACCATCCCTGCCAGCTGCTGGCCGATATGCAGACCTTCCTGGAACAGCGCGGTCCGATCAAGGGCAAGACGGTGGCCTGGGTCGGTGACGGCAATAATATGTGTCACTCCTACATCAACGCGGCACGCCAGTTCGACTTCAAGCTTAACATCGCCTGCCCGGAAGGCTTTGAGCCCGATGCCGATCTGGTCGCCCGCAACAGCGACCGTGTCAATGTATTCTCCAGCCCGGAAGAAGCCGTCAGCGGCGCCCACCTGGTGGTGACCGATGTCTGGGCTTCCATGGGTCAGGAAGACGAGCAACGCGAGCGCATCCGTGAGTTCCGCGGCTACCAGGTGTCGCCGGCATTGATGGATCTGGCCGAAGAAGACGCCATCTTCATGCACTGCCTGCCGGCCCACCGCGGCGAGGAAGTCAGCGAAGACATGCTGGACGATCCACGTTCAGTGGTGTTTGAAGAAGCGGAAAACCGCCTGCATGCCCAAAAGGCATTGCTGGAATTCCTGCTGGTCAAATCCTGATACGATGAACGGCGGCCGTCCCGGCCGCCCTCGTCAGACAGCTGTATTCGATACTATACTGGCTCTTATCCGGAACCAGAGGTGTGGGCATGATCGAAATTCGTCACCTGAAAACGCTGGCCGCCCTGCGCGACGCCGGCAGCCTGGTGGAAGCCGCCGAGCGCATCCACCTGACCCAGTCTGCACTGTCTCATCAGATCAAGGACCTTGAAGAGCGCCTCAACTGTTCGCTGTTCATCCGCAAAACACGCCCGATATGCTTCACCAGCGCCGGTCAGCGCCTGCTGAGCCTGGCCGACGAACTGCTGCCGATGGTGCGCAGCGCCGAACGGGACATCATGCGCCTGGCCGGTGGTGAAACCGGTCGACTGAACATCTGCATCGAGTGCCACAGCTGCTTTGACTGGCTGATGCCGACCATCGACCACTTTCGCCAGCACTGGCCCGAGGTCGAGCTGGACCTGTCCACGGGTTTCAGCTTTCAGCCCTTGCCCGCGCTGTCGCGGGGCGACCTGGATCTGGTCATCACCTCCGACCCGGAGGAGCGTACCGGCATCCACTATATTCCACTGTTCAGTTATGAGTCGATTCTGGTGATGGGACGCCAGCACCCGCTGGTCAACAAGCGCTGCATTCGGCCGGCCGACCTGGAGGGGCAAACCCTGATCACCTACCCGGTCGAGCGGGACCGCCTGGACGTGTTCACCCGCTTCCTGGACCCGGCGGATGTCGAACCCGACGAGGTGCGCACTGCCGAACTGACCGTGATGATCATGCAGCTGGTCGCCAGCGGGCGCGGGGTGGCTGCACTGCCCAACTGGGCGGCGCACGAGTATCTTCAGCGGGAGTACATCGCCGCTCGCCCACTAGGCGAAAAGGGACTCTGGTGCACACTGTACGCGGCCATGCGCGAAGACCAGAAAAATGCCGATTTCATGGTCGATTTCCTGGGCACAGCACGCGAAGTCACCTTCCACAATCTCAACGGCATCCGCAGCGCCTGAGGCCCTGCGGACTTCACCTCAGTATCGTAAACGGGTACGCACCACCTGCCCCTCGGGCAGTTCTGCCTCCAACCGACCCACCAGCTCATCCAATTCGGCGTAGCCTTCCAGGCGCAGCTGTTCACCGGACTCGGTCGTCAGAGTGGCGGCAACCACACGTCCACCCCCCACCTGAATACGCAGATTCAGCACCGAGGCCAGCGGCAGTACCAAGGCCCCTTCCGGCGCCTGCAGACTCAATATCCGGCTATCCTCATCCCAGCAGACCTCGGGATAGGCAGCCCGCCCCTGGCGCAGCTGCAGCCAGAGCTTGACCGCATACGCCAGGCATGCGGCGACACCCACTACCGGTACCAGCATCTCCGCCAGAGCACCGTTGCCCATGATCAGCCGGTACAGGTAATACAGGCTGAACAGAACCAGCCCCAGCATCGCCAGCATCCAGGCCAGCTGCCGGGCTTGCTGACGACGTCGGTAACCGGGTGATACATGAAAGACTCGGGTTGTCATAGGGCCTCCGGGCAAGCGCGAGCGAAAAGAGCGACAGTATACCGACTCCCCTCGCCCCTGCGCAGCATGCCGTACATCAAGGCATCTGCGCCAGCCGCTGGCGTACCTCTTCGGCCGTGGGCTGCAGCTGAGCCAGCCCCCTGCGGGCCCGGCGACGGGCTAGCCAGTACAGCAGCGGCGCGGCAATGAAGACCGACGAACTGGTGCCCACGATCACGCCGAACAGCAGCGGCTGGGCAAAGCTGACCACAGCGGCGCCACCGGCCAGCGCCATCGGCAACAGCGCCAGCAGGGTGGTCACCGAGGTGAACACCGTGCGCGTCAGCGTGGCCGCGATGCTTTCGTTGAGCACATCCAGCAGGGGCTTGTCCGGTGTCAGGCGCAGCTGTTCACGCACGCGGTCGAACACCACCACCTTGTCGTTGACCGAATAGCCGATCAGCGCCAGCAGCGCCGCCACGGCGGTCAGGTTGAACTCGACGCCCGCCAGCACGAAGAAGCCGATGGTCTTGGTCAGATCCAGCGCAATGGTGAGCGTGGCCGCCAGGGCGAAGTGGGACTCAAAGCGCCACCAGAGGTACCCCAGCACACCGGCTCCGGCCAGCAGGACCGCCAGAATACTGATATCACTGAAGTCACCGCTGACCTTTGGGCCTACCATTTCGGTGCGGGGAAACTCGGCCTCCGCACTCAGGTCACGTACCGACGCCTTCAGGGCTTCCATCTGTTCAGCCGCCACTGTCGGCTCCTGAGCCACCGGCAGGCGAACCAGGTAATGTCCCTCGCCTTCACTTTCCTGCACACCGGCCTGGCCGGGCAGCACCTGACGCAGGTCATCCGCCGCCACCCCCGGCGCCTGAACTTCCACCAGCGTGCCGCCGGTAAAGTCGACGCCGTACTTCAGCCCCGGCTGCACATACAGGAGCACGGCCGCCAGCGAGAGTACGGCCGACAGTGTCAGCCCGACCCTGCGCCCCCTCATCACGTTGGGGACCCGCGCACTCAGACGGTCCAGCCAGGCAACGCCCGGCAGCACCAGCGGCTGACGTTCACGACCACGAATCTGCCACTCGGTCAGCAGCTGCGTCAGGGTTACGGCCGTGAACAGGGAGGTCAGCAGCCCGATGCCGATGGTCACGGCAAATCCCTTGACTGGACCGCTACCAACCAAAAATAGCAGACTGACGGCGATCAGCGTGGTCAGGTTCGAGTCCAGAATAGTGCGATAGGCACGCGCAAAGCCTTCCTTGACCGCCATGCCGGCAGACCGGCCCTGCCGTGCCTCTTCACGGATCCGCTAGTTGATCAGGATATTGGCATCCACAGCCATCCCCAGCGTAAGGATGATCCCGGCGATACCCGGCAGCGTCAGAGTGGCACGAAACAGACTGAGTATGCCCAGCATCAGCACCAGGTTCAGCAACAGCCCCAGGCAGGCCACCAGACCGCGCCCGCGGTATACCGCCAGCATGAAGGCCACCACTAGGGCGGCCCCGGCCAGCCCCGTGGCCAGCCCCATGGCGATAGCATCACTGCCCAGGTCCGGGCCGACCGTACGTTCTTCGATCACCTGCAGGGGAACCGGCAGGGCGCCGGCCCGCAGCATCAGCGCCAGCTCGCCCGCTTCCTGTGGCGTGAAGTCACCGCTGATTTCGCCGCTGCCCCCGCCAATCACCGAGCGAATCACCGGCGCGGTGAGCACAGCATCATCCAACACAATGGCCAGTGGCCGGCCGATATTGTCAGCCGTCATGCGCGCAAAAGTACGCCCGCCCTCGTTATCCAGGCGGAAGTTCACCACCGCCGCCCCGGTCTCGGGATTGAACCCCAGCTGGGCATCACGGATGTGACGCCCCTCCAGCGCCACGTCCTGCGCAACCCGGTAGCGTTCTTCGCCGGTCTGCGCCGGCAGCATCATCGAGGCACCGGCCTCGCCCGGCGCCAACACCCAGTGAAAGGTCATTCTGGCCGTGGTGCCCAGCAGCGTGCGTACCTCACCGGGGTCCGCCACGCCGGGCATCTGCACCAGAATGGCATCTTCGCCCTGGCGCGCCACCACCGGCTCGACCAGCCCGGTTTCATTCAGCCGGCGGCGCACCACCTCCAGACTGGCATCGATGGCATCCTGACCCAGCTGGGCCTGCCACTGTTCGGTCAGGGCCAGCGTCAGCATGCCGCCCTCGGCCTGCATACGGAAGCGCTTGATACCACTGGCCGGGTCACGGCTCAGCTCGTGCAGCAGGCTTTGCGCACGCGGCAACTGCTCCGGCTGCAGCAGCCGCAGCTGCACCGGCGCAGCCCGCGCATCCTCAATACGAAAACGAATGCCGGCCTCGCGCAAGCGGCTACCGGCCTCGTCGGCCAGTGCCGCATGACTCTGCGCCACCAGGGCCTGCATGTCGGCCTGCAGCAGCAGATGCGAGCCTCCCTGAAGATCGAGCCCCAGTGACAGGGTGTTATCGGTATACCAGTGCGGTAGACGCGCACCGATGGAAGATGGCAAAAAATTGGGCAGTGCGCTGAGCAGCCCACAGACGATCAGCAAGCCGCACGTCAGCGCTCGCCAGGAAAAATGCTTCATGGTGATTCCCACATGTAATGATCAACAGGTGCCAAGTGGTCCACGCGGACGACTTGGAAGCAGACACTACAGGCGGGGCGGGGCTCGCAGGGGCGGCACAGCCGCGGCGGCACGGCGCGCGCCATGTGCCAGAACAGACATGGCGCCACAACGGACCGGCGTGACTACAAGCCATGCTGCCAGCCCGATCAGCAGCGCCAGCAGGTGATGGGCATCGCCATCGCTGCGCATATCCGGCTCACGCCGCTCATTGGTGGGCAACGCCTTCTGGGACGGGGTCGCCAGCACGGCAGCCGGATGGGATACGTCGACAAAGCCCGTGACTGCCGCCGCGGACGGTGCCAGTACACTCCAGCACAGCAGCAGGGTTGCCAGCAGCGTCAACAGTACGGCCCGCAGCGGGGACTGCAGCCGCGTACACTGTTGAATAACTGGGGACAGGCTCGAAGGCACCGACGGACTCCAAAGGGATGAAAGCAGGAGTATGCGCCCGCCCATCCAACCCGTCAACTGCTGGTCGCCGCCTGTACAGCCGATACGCATCATCCAGCCTCTCATGCCTCCTGCAGGCTGTCGAACGTGCGGATTTGCGGTAGTATCGGGGTTCCTAATCGTAAATAAGCAGTGAGTAGCACAATGGAAATCTGGACTCCCGACAGCTGGCGCAGCAAGCCAATCAAACAGCACCCGACCTACCCGGATCAGGCCGCCCTGTATCAGGTCGAGCAGGTGCTGGGCGAGTATCCGCCACTGGTGTTTGCCGGCGAGATCCGCTCACTGACCGACGAGCTGGCCCAGGTATCGGAAGGCAAGGCCTTTCTGCTGCAGGGCGGTGACTGCGCCGAGAGCTTTGCCGAATTCAACGCCAACAAGATTCGTGACACCTTCAAGCTGATGCTGCAGATGGCGGTGGTGATGACGTTTGCCGGCAGCTGTCCGGTGGTCAAGATCGGTCGCATGGCCGGTCAATTTGCCAAGCCTCGCTCGGCTGATACCGAAACCATCAACGGCATTGAACTGCCCAGCTACCGTGGCGATATCATCAACGACATCGCTTTTACCGCCGATGCCCGCACGCCGGACCCGCAGCGTCTGCTGTCAGCCTATCACCAGTCCTCGGCCACGCTGAACCTGCTGCGCGCCTTTGCCACCGGCGGCTTTGCCGATCTGCACAAGGTGCACCAGTGGACCCAGGGCTTCGTGCAACAGAGCCCCCAGGGCGAGAAATACCAGCACCTGGCCGATCAAATCGACCAGACCATGGCGTTCATCGAGGCCTGCGGCATCAGCTCGGACAATACACCGCAGTTGAAGGAAACCAACCTCTACACCTCGCACGAGGCGCTGCTGTTGGGTTACGAGCAGGCCCTGACCCGTCAGGACAGCCTGACCGGCGACTGGTACGACTGCTCGGCGCACATGCTGTGGATAGGCGACCGCACCCGCCAGCCGGACCACGCCCATGTGGAATTCCTGCGCGGCGTACGTAATCCGATCGGCATCAAGGTTGGCCCCAGCACCCAGGTTGACGACCTGCTGCGTTTGCTGGACATCCTCAACCCGGCCCAGATCCCGGGTCGGATCACACTGATCGCGCGCATGGGGGCCGACAAGATTACCGAGATGCTGCCGCCGCTGGTGCGTGCGGTCAAGGCCAGCGGCCACCATGTGGTGTGGAGCTCCGACCCCATGCACGGCAACACCATCAAGGCATCCAGCGGCTACAAGACGCGCAGCGTCGATGCCATCCTGGCCGAGATGAAGGGCTTCTTCGAAGTGCACAACGCCGAAGGCACCCACGCCGGCGGCGTCCACTTCGAGATGACCGGCAACGACGTCACCGAGTGTATCGGTGGCGCCTACCGCATCACCGAGGAAGGCCTGGCCGACCGCTATCACACCCAGTGTGACCCGCGCCTCAACGCCGACCAGTCGCTGGAGCTGGCGTTCCTGATTGCCGATACCCTCAAGGCCGCACGCAAGGAGTAAGCATGAGTCGACACGAGCAGGTCAGTGTGCTGCTGATCGAGATCCGCAACGAAATGCAGGCACAGAATCTGTGGCAGTCGCAGCCGCCGGAACCGGCGGCCCTGGCCAGCCGCGAGCCTTTCTGTGTCGATACCCTGGACTTTACTGAATGGGTGCAGTGGCTGCTGCTGCCGCGCTTGCAGGAGCTGATCGAACGTCAGCTGCCGCTGCCGCAGAACAGCGAAATCCAGCCCATGGCCGAAGAGGTGTTCAAGCCGATGCCGGAAGATACCGACCGGCTGTTGGCACTGATCAGCCAGTTGGATCAGGCACTGCGCGTCCACCACTAACCCGCTGCAGAGAACGCCCATGAGCTTCGACAAACACCACTCGCTGATGTTTCGTATGGGCTTTGGCGGCGTGTCCGCGGCGGAGAACCCGCGCGCACGACGCTGGGGCAAGCGGCTGGAATGGCCGATGCTGATCCTGGCGCTGTGGATACTGGTGGATTGGTACTTGCGCGCCGACGGCATCGTCAACGGCATGACACATCAGGTTACTGATTGGGTGATCTGGCTAGGCTTTGCTGCGGAAATGGTGATCATGCTGAGCGTGGTGGATGACCGTCAGCGACACCTGAAGAACAACTGGATGAGCCTGGTGATCATTGTCGCCGGGCTACCGGCCCTGTTCGGTGACTATGCCTTCTACGCCGGTGCCATTCGCAGCCTGCGGCTGCTGGTGATGCTGGGCATCCTGTTCAAAGTGTCCAGAGACCTGAGAACCATTCTGTCACGCCACAACTTGGGCACCACACTGATGGTGTGCCTGTTGTTTCTGGTGATTTCGGGCTTTCTGATTGCCGCACTGGACCCGGCCTTCGATGGCCCACTGGATGGCATCTGGTGGGCCTGGGTCACCATGACTACGGTCGGCTACGGCGATATTGTTCCCAGTACCAATGAAGGCCGACTGTTTGGCTCGCTGCTGATTCTGATCGGGATCTGCATGTTCTCGCTGCTGACCGCGAGCTTTTCGGTGTTTTTTATCGAAAAGGACGAGGGTCAGATTGCCGAACGTGAACGCCAGAACCTGAACCGCATTACCCGGCTTGAGAACCGGCTGGAGAATATCGAGCAGCAGCTGGAACATGTGCTGACACTGTTACAGGCATCCGCCGACAGGCAATCGTCGCCGGTAGGTGAAAAGCCATCCCCGCCAGCCGACACAGAAGCCGACGGGGACGGTCACACGCCCGAACAGCGCTGATCAGATCAGCGCCTCCTCCTTGCGACGGGACTCGCTGAAGATGTGTTCTGCCAGACCCACACCGGTTTCCGCCATGGTCTGGTAGGTATGATCGGCACCGGCCGCGGTAATCGCATCGGCATGGTCGGCAAACATGCTGTGCGCCACGATGATCCCTTCGAAACCGACCTGACGCAACTGGCGCGCAGCCGTCACCTTGGCCTCCACATCATTGGCCGCCAGAATCACGTACTTGAGTTCCGGCGCCTTCAGGTTCTGCCACAGCTGCACGTCTTCCGCATCGGCAAACACCACATGGCGACCACACTTGACGTGGGTATCCACTTTCGCCGGGTCCGAGTCCAGTGCCACCATCGGCGTTTGGCGCTGCTTCAGGTGATCATACGCCGCGGTACCGGTACGGCCCATGCCGATAATCAGAATCTCCGCATCACCCAGTGACAACGGCTGCTCGTCCGGATGAAAGCCGTGGCGCTCGAAACGGCTCAGCCAAACACTGAAACGGTCATACAGCGGGTGTGCAACCCGGTACAGTGGCGCTGATACCAGGAAGGAGACCGACACGGCAATGGCCAGCGGAATCAGCCATTCCGGCAACACGATACTGGCCACGATCAGGCCGAATTCGCTGTAGTTGGTCAGGCTCAGACCGGACAGGAAGGCACTGCGCGCACGCAGCTTGAACAGCAGCAGCAGAAAGAAGAACAGAATGCCCTTGAGCGGCAGCACCACCCCCATCACCAGGGCAAATACCAGTGCATCGGTATCCGGCAGACCACCCATACCGATCTGCAGGAAAAAACCGACCAGGAAAACTTCCTTGATGCTCCACAGGGACTGCGACAACTCGCCAGCACGACGGTGGTTGGCCAACAGCGCACCAAATGCCAGCGCTCCCAGCTCCGAACTCAGGCCCACCAGCTCAAAGCCCTTGCCGCCCACCACCAGGGCCAGCAGCAGGCCCAGCAGCACCAGCAGTTCTTCATGGCCACTGATGTCCAGCAGTTTGTAGAACACCGGGCGCAACAGCGGAATGGCAAATACCAGCAGCGCCCAGGCCGAGGGCGTCTTGCCGCTGGCTAATGCCATCACCAGCAGTGCCAACAGGTCCTGCACAATCAGAATGCCAATGGCAACGCGACCATGAAAGGCGCGCAGCTCCCGTTTCGACTCCAGCACCTTGGCCGCCAGCACCGTGCTGGAGAAAGACAGCGCGATACCCAACATCAGTGCGGTATACCACTCCAGCCCCATTATCAGGTGCAGCGCCGGGGTGAACAGTGCAATGGAAATGCCGAAATGCAGTACCCCGCCTCCGATCACCTCTGGCCGAACCAGATTACGTATTTTCAGTTTCAGACCGACGGTAAACAGCAGCAGCAACACCCCCAGATGTGCTATATGGCTCAGTGCCTCAGTGCCTTCCACCGGAATGCCGGCCATGTCCCCCGCCGCCACGATGGCAAAACCGGCTGCCAAATAGCCAATCAACGGCGGCAGCCCCATCAATTTAACCCCCATCCCCAGCCCGAAGGCGAAGATGATCCAGACCGCTTCAATCACGCGTGACTCCCTCTAATCCTTGCAATCGCGGGGCATTAAACCATGCCATTCCAAGACTGTCAGCGACAGGGATCAGAACTTTAGGCCAACCCGCGTCACCCGTCCGTCTTCCATCGCCTTGACCACCAACTCGATGGCGCCTAGCACAACCCGATCCCCCACCACCGGCGGCGCATGCCGCGCCCGGGCAATATAGTCCGCCAGGCTCAGAGCCTGCAGCTCAGCATCGATCGCCAGCCCGAAATTCTGCGCCAGCGCCAGCAGTTCAACATCACCGTTGAGCTCGAAGGCCCCGAAGAAGGTACTTTCCTTCAAGGCCGGGATGGACTCGACCGAGCTGAACAGGCGTGCCAGCGGCCGCTCGGCCTGCTCGCCGCCCAGTACCGCCAGCTGATCACCGCCTTGCAGTTTGAGATCGGCCTCGTAGGGCAGCATGCCCCCCTCCCGCAGCACGGCCGCCACCACGATATCCGCCGGCAGTCGCACGCCCTTGAGCGTACGCGGCGGCGTCCAGTGCTCGCCATCCAGCTCGAAGACCATCAGGCGATGGGTCTGGTCGGAGGGCCAGTCAACCGTCTGCCGCTGCCGCGCTTCAGGCTCAGCCGGCAGCTCCAGGTCCAGCCAACGCGCCACCCGCGCCAGCGTTGCGCCCTGCAACAGCAGCGACAGGGTGACAATAATGAAGGCGATAATCGGGAACAGGGCTGCATGTTCGATATCCGCCATCAGCGGGAACAGCGCCAGCACGATGGGCACGGCCCCGCGCAGGCCCACCCAAGCAATAAACAGCTGCTCCTTCCAGCGAAACCCGAAAGGCCAGAGGCTGAGAAAGACCGCCAGCGGCCGCGCCACCAGAATCAGCACTGCCCCCAGCGCCAGCCCCTCCACCACGTAGTCGATTTTGTCATGGGGCGACAGCAACAGTCCCAGCATCAGAAACAGGCTCAGCTGCGCCAGCCAAGCCAGACCATCGTGCACTTGCAGAATATCATCCAGCTTGCGCAGCCCCCGGTTACCGATCTGAATCCCCATCAGATAGATCGCCAGAAAACCGCTGCCCTCCAGCAGCCCAACCAGAGCAAACACGGTCAGCCCCGCCGCCGTCACCAGCAGAGGATAAAACGCCGGTTGCAACTCCAGCCGCGGCAGCAAATGTGCCAGCAGCCAACCGGCCGCCAGACCGGCCACCGCCCCCAGTCCCAGCTGTGTCAGCAGCAACAGTGCGGCCTCGCCCAGCCCGGGCGGCGTGGTACGGGTAATCAATTCCAACAGAATGATGGTCAGGAAAATGGCCATGGGGTCGTTGCTGCCCGACTCGATCTCCAGCGTGGCACTGACGCGCTGATTCAGCCGCAGGCCATGGTTCTGCAGCAGGGCAAAAACCGCCGCCGCATCAGTCGAGGAAATGATGGTGCCGATCAGCAGGGCCGGCAGCAGCGGCAGGTCCAGAATCCAGTGCGCCGCCAAACCCGTCAGGGCCGCCGTGACCACCACTCCGAAGGTGGCCAGTGCCAGCGCCGGCTTCAACCCCACGCGGAAAGTCTCGATGCGGGTACGCATGCCGCCGTCGAGCAGGATGATGGCCAGCGCCAGATGCCCCACCAGGAAGGTACTGTCCACATCGGTGGACAACACCTGCCCCATCTCGGTCTGCCCGGCCAGCAGGCCGACGCCCAGAAACAGCAGCAACACCGGCATGCCGATACGGTTGGAAAGAGGGCTGAGCAGGATGCTGATCAGCAGCATCGCGCTGGCAAACAGAAGGGTCAGGATCATGGTAACAGCGGTCCTTGTCGCGTGTTCAACGGTTAATCTATCACAGCTGTCCACCTGCACTCGCCCCCTGCCCGTAAAGTGCAAAGGCAGGCGCGGGGGCGAGATGGTAAGATGACGGCTGACTCCATCATTATGTTGTGAACGTGTATGTCTGCTGAAAACACCCTGCCCGATTCTCTTACCGAACTGTTGCGCGCCACCGGCGCGGCCCTGCGCATCTTCGACATGGGCCGTCGCATCAGCAAGCTACCGCTGGAGCGCTTTCGCCGCATCGAGGACTCACAGCTGCCTTATCCCACGCCGTTTCAGCACCAGGCCTGGCTGGCGGTGCTGATCTGGAACCCGAAGCAGCGTGACGAAAATGCGGTCTGGTTTCTGCGCCTGCCGCTGGATGAACAGGGGCTGGTCGCACCGGCCGCCCGCGACGACCTGGTCAAGCGCCTGATTCAGAACGTGATCAACAGCCGCAGCGGCCAGCCGGACGAGGATGCGCTCAAGGATAATCCCTACTCGTTTACCCCCGAACAGAGCCGCATGGCAGCGTTTCACGCCCTAGCTGCACGGGAGATGAAAGCCCCGGCCTCGCCTCATTACGAACGTGCCCAGGCTTGGTTCAAGGGCCAGCTGGGCCTGGATGAATGGCCGTCACTGGCCTATCAGGGACTGGCGGATGTCATCATGCGCCTGGACCAAGAAGGCAACGAGCAGGCACTGTGCGAACGCCTGCCCGACATGCCGGCCGCCGTACTGGAGACCCTCTGCCCACTGCTGGAGCATCAGCAGCCGAGTGGGCGCCTGCATCAGGCTCTGCTGGAGCTGCTGCACCCGGCCCTGACCGAAGACAACGGCAACCGGGTAGCCGCCCTTTGCCGTGCCCTGTCCAATGGACCCGACGAGCTTGCCAAGCAGCAATGGGTCAGTGAAGTGCTGGCCAGCAAGCATGCCACTCAGGCCGAGGTGATTACCGTGATCGCCACGCGCTGCGAAAGCGCGCTGCTGGAACCGCGCGTACTGAGCCGGTTTCTGGAGCAACTGGCCCGGGGCGAAGCCGGTCAGACCGGTTTCAGTCGCATCCTGGCGGAGCTGATGTTCATGCCGGTCCACCGTGCCCTGCTGCTGCAGGCCTTCCGCAACCCGGAACGCAGCGAAGCACTGAGCCAAGCCATCGGCGAGATGTTCGGTCAGACCTTCGAAGCGCCTACCAGCCACTGAGGCCGGTTCAGCAGGCCTCGTCCGGCAGCCTGATGGCCAGCCCGCGCCGGTCCAGCTTCTGTTGCGACTGGGCCTGCAGCCGCTTGCGAATACGGCTGCCGCGCGGCAGGGTCAGGTAGTACAGCAGCGTTGCGCCCTCTTCAGGTGCCAGCGCGTGTTCGGCGGTAAAGCGCTGGATAAAATCCGCCACCGTATTGGCCTGCTTGTTTTCCAGCGCCGGCGGTACCGGCTGATCCAGGGCTTCACCTTCACGCACTCGGCGACAGATGACATCATAGTGATACCGGAATGCTGGCAGTGCACGGCTTTCTTCTTCGCTGCGCAGCATGAACCAGCCCGCCTCGCGGCCGGCATGGTACACCGCCGGGTGCGACCACTGATGCCGGGTCGGGTGCTCGGCATGCAGACAGGCTTCGGCATAGGCATCACGCACGCCGGGCAGACCGAAGTCGCCATGGATCTCGCGCAGAATGGCAACGAATTCGGCGATGCTGGGCATCCAGGCCGTGCTTTCCTTGCAGCGATTGACCGCCGCCACCAGTTCCGCCTCGCCGTAGCCGTCCAGGCTTAATGCCCATTCGCGCTTGGCCAGGCGCAGCTCGTTTTCGGTTTCGAAGCAGCTTTTGAACTTGTGACCGTAGATCGCCATGAAGCGGGCAAAGATCATGTTGACCAGAGTTTTGGTCTGCGCACTGATCGGTTTCTGGGCGCTCTCGCCGGCGGGCACGCGGGCACTGCTGTTACCAGTCGGTGTCTTTGATGTCCATGATGGCTGCGGTAATCCGTTTGCGTTTTTCCCGAGAATCGAAGCGGGTGTTTTCATCGTTGCCCCCCGTAGACTGACGTTCCTGCTCGTAGCGTTGTCCGCGCGCATCCCGCGTCTGTTTCTTCACCCATTCGCGCTTCACCCAGGCCAGGAACTTCTGGTCCCAGTTGCTTTCCTTGCGGTCCTTGTCGAGCCAATAGAGCACGAACTCGTCCAGACATTCGTTGGCAAACTCGGGCGGAATGGCGTGGCGCGGCAGCATGGCATGAAACATGTCAGAGGGCTGCCAGCCCAGTTGCATCGGCTGCAGTTGCTGGTTGCGCTCTTCCGCCTGCTCGAAAATGGCCTGGAGTTCATCCTTGTGACGACGCCAGCCGATGCTGCCGCCAAAGGTCGGTGCCGGGCCCTTGCGCTGCATCATGGTGTCCGGCCGGGCCGGTCGCGGCGGCGGCGCATCATACACCGGCAGCTGCTGCACGCGGCTGTCTTCGGATTCGGCGGACCGGGACGGTGCCAATCCAGGTGTCGGTTCTGGCCTGGGTTCCGGTTCCGGTGCCACCGGACGCGGCAGCAGGCGCAGGCGCACACTGCCGCCCTGATTGAGGCTGGCCTGCAGGCAGTTCTGCCGGGCCAAGCTTTCCGTGGCCTGTTTCAGGCGCGCTTCGCTCCAGAAGTCGGCCAACTGTAGCCAGCGGCTGTGCGGCAGAATGCACTCGACACTGCCGTCGTCCGCGTGCATGCCGGCATGCCGGGCATAATCGCTGTAAATCGACAGCAGCAACGCCTCGTCGCTGCCCAGTTCGCGCGCCAGCGACGGATAGAAGCGCACCGGCGCTTCAGGCAACCAGTCACGCATGTGAGCGCCTGCGGGTCAACTCAACCATCTTTGGCAAACTCCTCCACCGCCCGCAGCACATCGCGGCGGCTGATCTGGCCCACCAGCTTGCCCTGACGCACCACCGGCAGCCGGCGTCGGCCCTGCTCCAAAAACTGACGCGCCACGGCGGTCAGGTCGGCGTCATGGGCAACCGTATCGACCTGGGGTGTCATGTAATCACCCACATGGCCACCACTACCCATCTCTTCTTCATGGTAGGTGTGTGTCAGGATGGCCCTCAGGCAGTCGAATTCCGACAGCATTCCGATCAGCACGCCATCGGCGTCCACCACCGGCGCACCGGAGATGTTGTACTCCTGTAAGGCGCGGATGGCGTCGAACAGCCGGGTTTCCGGGCCGAACGAGATCAGGCTGGTCGCCATGTAGTCTTCCGCTTTTACCGATCTAAGCATCCATCAACCTCCTGGTATCGAGACAAGGGTCGAAGCCGCTGCTTCGGCCTGTCTTTATACTAGCGCAGGCGGGCGTCACTGCCATCAGGCAAACACGACCGTCTTATTGCCATGCACCAGCACCCGGTCTTCCAGGTGCCAGCGCAGGCCGCGGGCCAGCACGGTTTTTTCCACGTCACGTCCCAGACGCACCATGTCTTCGGGCACGTCGCGATGGCTGATACGGGTCACGTCCTGATCGATGATCGGGCCGGCATCCAGATCCTGGGTCACGTAGTGGCAGGTGGCGCCGATCAGCTTGACGCCGCGTTCGTGTGCCTGGTGGTACGGCTTGGCACCAGCAAAGGACGGCAGGAAGCTATGGTGAATATTGATGATACGATGCGGGTAGCGGTCGCACAGGTCCGGCGGCAGTATCTGCATGTAGCGCGCCAGCACTACGGTATCGGCCGCGTGCTCTTCAATCAGGCGGTTGACCTCGGCAAAGTGCGGTGCCTTGTCAGCCGGGTCCACCGGCACATGGAAGTAGGGAATACCATGCCACTCCACCATCGAGCGCAGGTCGTCATGATTGGAAATAACGCAAGGAATCTCGCAGAACAGCTCGTTGCTGTGGTAGCGGTACAGCAGATCCGCCAGGCAGTGCGATTCGCGGCTGGCCATCAGCACGACGCGCTTGGGGCGGGCTGAGTCATGAATCTCCCACTCCATTTGAAAAGAGGCCGCGATCGGCTCGAATGCCGCCTTCAGTTCGTCTAGCGTGAACGGCAGCGTGCTGGCATCGATCTCCACACGCATGAAAAAGCGCCCGGTGCTGGCATCGGAGTGCTGGTTGGCGTCGGTGATCGAGCCGCCGTGGCTGGAGATGAAGTTACTGACCATTGATACAATGCCCACGCGGTCGGGGCAGGAAAGAACCAAACGGTAACGGCGTTCCATAGGCTGTGCTCGCATCCAGTATGTAGATCCAAAGTCGAATCCGACATTCTAGCAGCCGCAACAGGTGGCCGACAGCACTGTCTCAACATCCGCGTTATCCGCTGCTGCAACAGTTGCGGTACACTGAGACATTGGTTGTATGACAAGGAGACTTCCGATGATGATGCTGCCCCCTGAGCGGATGGCGCCACTCAAGGCCTGCCGGCTGGGTATCGACACCCACCATGAACCCACCCTGTACCTGCCGGCACACAGCCATGTCTGCCGATCGGAAGGTTTCGATAGCCTTTCTCGCGTTCTGGTCACCACCCACCAGGGCCGGCACCTGATCACGTCTCTCAACATCATCACCAGCGACCTGCTGGGCGATGACGAAGTGGGTTTTTCCGACTCCGCCTGGGAGCGGCTGCAGCTGGCCAGCCAGGATCCGATCTGGCTGTCCCACCCCAAGCCGGTACAGTCGCTGTCGCATGTACGCGCCAAGGTTTATGGACATGAACTGGACGACCTCCAGTTTCAAAGCATCATCAACGACATCGTCGACGGCCGTTATGCGGAAGTCCACCTGGCAGCCTTTATCACTGCCTGCGGGGACGACAGCCTCAGTGACCGTGAGATCACCTCGCTGACCCAGGCCATGGTCAAGTCCGGCAGCACCCTGGACTGGCAACTGCCGCTGGTGGTCGACAAGCACTGCGTGGGCGGACTGCCGGGCAACCGCACGACACCGATCGTCGTTTCCATTCTGACCGCTTGTGGCCTGACCGTACCCAAAACCTCATCGCGCGCGATCACCTCCCCCGCCGGCACCGCCGACACCATGGAAACGCTCACCGATGTCAGCCTGACCCTGGAACAGATGCGTGACGTGGTGAGCCGTGAAGGCGGCTGTCTGGCCTGGGGTGGCGCCATGCGTCTGAGCCCGGCAGATGACATGCTGATTCAGGTGGAACGCGCACTGGATATCGACAGCGAAGGCCAGCTGATCGCGTCGGTGCTGTCGAAAAAAATCGCCGCCGGCGCGACCCATGTGCTGATCGACATTCCGGTCGGCCCCACGGCCAAGGTGCGCAGCCGTGACGCCGGAGAGCGCCTGGCCGAGAGCTTCCGGGCCGTGGCCGCCAATCTGGGGTTGACCCTCGAGATACTGTTTACCGATGGCAGCCAGCCGGTCGGTCGCGGCATCGGCCCGGCACTGGAAGCCCACGACCTGCTGGCCGTACTGCAAAGGATGCCGAACGCCCCCCAGGATCTGCGCACCCGTGCCGCTCAGGTCGCCGGCGCCATGCTGGCCATGGTTCGTGACATCAGTGCCGAAGAAGGCACCCACCTGGCCGAGGAAACCCTGGACAGCGGCGCTGCCTGGGACAAGTTTCAGGCCATCTGCGCGGCACAGGGCGGGCTGCGCATGCCGCCGGTGGCCTCCTATCGCTATGCACTGGTCGCCGAACATGCCGGCACCGTCAGCCGCATCGACAACCGTCTACTGGCCAAAATCGCCAAGCTGGCTGGCGCACCGGCCGACCCCGCCGCCGGTGTTGAGATTTGCGTCAAGTTAGGTGACCAGGTCGCGTGCCAGGATATTCTGCTGATGATCCATGCGGAAAATGCCGGGGAACTCAACTACGCCGTTGAGTATCTCAACGACCACACCCAGGTTATTGAACTGGACCGCACCACCCAAGAAGAGCAAGAACTCGCATGCTGATTTTCAACCCCGATTCCGACCCGGCCTTGGCATCACAATTAGTCCGGCTGCTGGATGCCCAGGCCGGCATTCTCGAACAGCGCCGCTTTCCTGATGGTGAAAGCTATCTGCGCGTACATTCTGACTGCGCCGACCAAGACTGCGTCATTCTGTGCAACCTGTTCCACCCGGACGAGCGTACCCTGCGGCTGCTTTTTCTGGCCGATACCCTGCGCGACTGCGGTGCCCGCAGCGTAGGCCTGGTCACGCCCTACCTGGCCTATATGCGCCAGGACAAGCGCTTCCAGCCCGGCGAATGCGTCAGCTCACGCCCCTTTGCCAGGCTGCTGTCCGGTGCTTTTGACTACCTGGTTACGGTGGACCCGCACCTGCACCGCTACGACTCATTGGACGAGATCTACAGCATTCCATCGCGGGTGGTACAAGCCGCGCCGCTGATCGCCCAGTGGATTCAGAGCCACATCCCAAACCCGCTGCTGATCGGCCCGGATAGCGAAAGCGAGCAGTGGGTGTCCCATGTGGCCGAGTTGGCCGACGCCCCGTTCCAGGTCTTGCAGAAGGAACGCCGCGGCGATTACGACGTCAGCGTGTCCCTTCCCGACCTGGGCAGCGCCGCCGAGCGGACCCCGGTGCTGGTGGATGACATCATCTCCAGTGGCCGCACCATGCTGGAGACCATCAAGCACCTGCAGGCAGCCGGCCTGCCCCGTGCCGTGGCCATCGGCGTCCACGGCATCTTCGCCGGCGAGGCCTACAGCCAGCTGACCGAAGTGGCCGATGTCGTCACCACCGCCTGCATTCCGCACCTGAGCAACCAGATCGACATTGCCGCCCCCATTGCCGCGGCGGTACAGCAGCTGCTGACCGTAACCGCCCGCTCATGAGCCTCCGTGCCCGGCACCGGCCGGGCACCTGATCTTGCCGCAGATCCCTGTATAATCGCCCCCAACCCCATTAATGGAGAGAGATGCATGAACCCGATGATCGACCTGCTGAACAGCCACCGCTCCATCCGCAAATTCACGGCAGAGCCGATCGACCAGGCCACCGTCGAAGCCCTGGTCAAGGCCGGCCAGAGCGCGGCCACCTCCAGCTTCATCCAGGCCTGCAGCGTCGTCCAGGTCAGCCAGGGCGAACGCCGCGATGCTCTGGCCGAGATGGCCGGCAACCAGCAATACGTGTCCACAGCGCCGGTCTTCCTGGTGTTCTGTGCCGACATGAAGCGTCATCAACTGGCCTGCGACATGCACCAGGCCGAGATGCAGTCCGGCTACACCGAACAGTTCCTGACCGCGTCTCTGGACTGTGCCCTGTTCGCCCAGAACGTCATGGTCGCCGCCGAATCATTGGGCCTAGGCGGTGTTTACATTGGCGGCCTGCGTAATAACATCGCCGCCGTGTCCGACCTGCTGGAATTGCCGGAACTGGTGTATCCGGTCTTCGGTCTTTGCCTGGGCCACCCGGACCAGAACCCGGAGATCAAACCGCGCCTGCCGCTGGACGTGGTCCTCAAGCAGGACCGTTACGACGACAGCGCCGATGCCGAGCGCATTGCCGAGTATGACCGCGAAGTGCGCGAATACTACCGCACCCGCACCGGCGGCAAGAAGGAAATGAGCTGGAGCGAACAGATCTCCGGCATGCTGGTCAAGGAGGCACGCCCGCACATGCTGCCTTTCCTGCACGGCAAGGGCTTTGCCAAGCGCTGAGACGTGCAGCCGGCATCAGTGTCAACTATGCTGAACGGGAGTGCCCCCGCCGTGGGGCGTCCTGTTCCAGTGAGAGGATGCACACTTATGCCTGACCGTCATATTGCCGCCCTGCTGGAGCGGCTGGAGCAACACTCGCAACGGCACGCCCGGCAAGAAACCGTTACCCTGCCCATCGACCGTGAAGACATGGTACGGCTGCAGGCACTGGCGGAAACCTACGGCATGGATATTGTCGAACTGACTCCCATCCTGCTGCATACCATTCTGACCGATATCGAAGCGCACATGCCCTACAAACCGGGCACCCGCGTGATTCGCGTCGAGGATGGTGACCCGGTATATGAAGATATAGGCCCCATGCCGCGTTATCTAGAGGCCAAGCGCAAGCACGAAAAGGTCTGTGTCTGACCTTGTCAGCGACGGGCCCCTGGCTCACAATTGTTACCCTGTAACCGCCAGGGAGTTTTCGTGTGAGCCAGCCTGCCATTGAGCATGTCCCCACCAACATCATCACCGGTTTTCTCGGCAGCGGCAAAACCACCGCCATCAATCACCTGCTGACGCACAAGCCCGCGCATGAACGCTGGGCCGTGCTGGTCAACGAGTTCGGCCAGGTGGGTATTGACGGCAGCCTGATCGAGCAGCAGGACGGCATCGAGGTGAAGGAGCTGGCCGGCGGCTGCCTGTGCTGCGCTCTGGGGCCCAGCCTGCCGGTCACTCTGGCCACGCTGTTGCGCCGCTTTCGCCCGGACCGCCTACTGATCGAACCCACCGGGCTGGGCCACCCGGCGCGCATCATCGATACCTTGCAAGGCGAACAATTCCGCAACGTACTTTCACTGCAAAGCATCATCTGCCTGCTTGATCCCGGCGTACTGCATCAGCCGGAAGTGTTGCGCCACCCCAGCTTTATCGACCAGCTCAACCTGGCCGATATCATCGTGCTCAACCGCACCGACCTGGTCGATACAGCCGATGTCACCGAGGCACAAGCGCTGTCCGCCAACCTGTTTCCGCCCAAGGCCGCCATCCACATCACGACACACGGCCGGCTGGCTCAGGAATGGCTGGATCTGGATCACCGGATCCAGCGCCAGGCACGTTATCCCCAGGCCCATGCCGCCAAGCCAAACCTGCGTCCACACAACCTGGCGCCGGTGGACAAACCGCGTGTTGCCGAGCCGGGCAAGCCCCTAGCCCAAAGCGGCAGCCAAGACGGTTACTACAGTTACGGCTGGATGTTTGCCGCCGAGGACTGCTTTGACTGGAACGCTATTCAGCACGCGCTGGATGCGATGACCGGGGTATTGAGGCTTAAGGCTGTACTGAGAATCGGCCATGCCTGGGTCAGCTACAACCGTAACGCGGGGGAGCCGGCTCAGATTAACGAGTCCGCCTGGCGGCGCGATTCACGACTGGAAATACTGACAGGCCAGCCGCTGGATCAGACCGAACTGGCAAGGATACTGCTGAACTGCCTGCAGCCCTAAGGATGGTGAATCGTCAGCGCGCAGCAGGCCGGACGCTACCGGTATTTGTGTCACGCGCCCGGTTGGATCCAGCAATCCAGCCGGTCCAACCGGTCCAACCGGTGCTCTGACACCGCTAGCGTATCGCGCCGACTACCGGGACAGAAGCTCTTGACGGACGATCTGTGCACCGGCACTCAAGGCCTGCAGCTTGGCGCGTGCGACGGCGCGTGACAACGGTGCCATGCCGCAGTTGGTGCAAGGGTACAGCTTGTCGGCATCGACATACTGGAGTGCCGCGCGCAGGGTATCGGCGACCTCCTCCGGCGTCTCGATGGTGTTGGTGGCAACATCAATCGCTCCGACCATCACCTTCTTGCCCCGAATCAGCTCGAGCAGTTCGATCGGCACCCGGGAGTTGTGACACTCCAGCGAAATCATGTCGATGCTGGACTGCTGCAGTCGGGGGAAGACTTCCTCATACTGGCGCCACTCGGAGCCCAGGGTCTTCTTCCAGTCGGTATTGGCCTTGATGCCATAGCCGTAGCAAATGTGCACCACTGTTTCACACTTCAGGCCTTCAATGGCCCGTTCCAGAGCCGCAATCCCCCAGTCATTGACCTCTTCAAAGAACACGTTGAAGGCCGGCTCATCAAACTGGATGATATCCACACCCGCTGCCTCCAGCTCCCGGGCCTCCTGGTTGAGGATCTTGGCAAATTCCCAGGCCAGCTTTTCACGGCTCTTGTAATGGTCGTCATACAGCGTGTCGATCATGGTCATGGGACCGGGCAGGGCCCACTTGATCGGCTGATCCGTTTGCTGACGCAGGAAGCGGGCATCCTCGACAAACACTGGCTTTTGACGCGCAACCGGGCCGACAACTGTCGGCACGCTGGCGTCATAACGATCACGGATCTTGACGGTTTTGCGATGCTCGAAATCAACACCGCTAAGGTGCTCGATAAAGGTGGTGACAAAATGCTGGCGCGTTTGCTCACCGTCACTGACGATATCAATACCGGCCAACTGCTGCTCGTGCAGTGACGCCCGCAATGCGTCCTGTTTCCCCTCGGCCAGCGTATCGCCCTCCAGCTTCCAGGGCGACCACAGCGTTTCGGGTTCTGCCAGCCAGGAGGGTTTTGGCAGGCTACCTGCCGTTGAAGTGGGCAATAGTGTTTTCATGATCAGTAACCGTACATGTTCCGGTGAATTAAAGCGCGAAATTGGCAGACCAGTGTTCAAGCAGCTTTTGATAGGGCTTGATGAAGTGCTCTTCGGTAAATTTTCCCTGTTTCACGGCCAGCTGGCTGCGCTCTTCCCGGTCATACTCAATGCGGGTCAGGGAATGATCCGGGTGCTTCAGGCTTGGCTGGAAGCGTCTGCCGGCCACCGTGTTGGCATTATAAATCTCGGGCCGATAGATTTTCTGGAAAGTCTCCATCGTGCTGATGGTGCTGGCCAACTCCAGATTGGTGTAATCATTGAGCAGATCACCAAAGAAGTAAAATGCCAGTGGCGCTGCACTATTGGGCGGCATGAAATAGCGTACCTGCAACCCCATTTTCTTGAAATAACGCTCCGTCAGGGAAGGTTCGTTGGGCTCATATTCAAACCCCAGTACGGGATGCTGATTTTCCGTCCGGTGATACACCTTGTTGTCTGATACACTCAAACAAATGACAGGCAATTTTTTAAAATTATCCTGGTAGTGGTTTGAATGCACAAACGACTTGAATAGCTTCCCGTGCAACTCGCCAAAGTGATCTGGCACACTGAACGTCTCCCTGTCCTTGTTATGTTCCAGCAACAGCACACTGAAGTCATAATCACGCACATAGGAGGAGAAATTGTTACCAACCACGCCTTCTATCAAGCGATTGGTTTTATGATCGGCGATATTTGTTTTCAGCACTTCAATGCTTGGGAAGGTACGACCATTGCCTTCGATATCAATATCAACCGAAACGATTTCAAGCTGAACAGAATAACGGTCAGCATTGGGATTATCCCAGTGTACTAACGCATTAAAACGGTTGTTGATCATCTTCAGGGTGTCACGCAGGTTGTCCTGACGCCGGCTGCCCCGTGCCAAGTTGGCAAAGTTGGTGGTAAGACGTGTTTTTTCTGATGGCTGGTAATGCTCATCGAAACAAATGCTCTTGATGGAAAAATCGAATTCTGTATTCATCGTGATCATGTATCCGAGATTAAGCGTCAATGTATTCCTTGCTCTTTCCAGGTCACCCGGTTGCGATTACGGCTTTCCCGGTCAGCACTCCTGTCAGTCTCTTTGGATATTGGGCCTGGTGATGTTCCAAACCTGATGTGACCAAACGTTAAGAGCAGAGTGCGTATTCTTGCCCAAGGATTAAATGAATAATATTGATTTAATTTTATTGATATATGAAATTTACTCATTGGTTTAACGTACGCCAAAATCAACCTTTAGAGACACCAACGGACCGATATTTCCGGTTTGATTTATCGAATTGAGGCTCTAAGATGGTCCGCTTTCCAGTTTGGATGGATATATCATGCTGACAACTTTGCTTCTCTACGTGGTGCTGGGCGCGCTTGCAGGCGTCGTGGCAGGCCTCTTCGGTATCGGCGGCGGCCTGCTGATCGTACCGGTACTGGTCTTCTCCTTCGAACTTCAGGGCATAGCCCCTGAAGTGCTGACCCACATGGCGGTCGCCACTTCACTGGCGACTATCGTGGTAACCTCAATCAGCTCGGTACGCACACACCATCAACACGGCGCCGTGCGCTGGGAGCTGTTCAAGCCACTGGCTATGGGGATTCTGCTGGGCGCCGTACTGGGCGTGAATACCGCCGTACAGCTGCCAGGCGGCGTGCTGCAGATTGCACTGGGCATCTTTGCCCTGCTGGTGGCCATTCAGATGGCACTCAACCTGAAGCCAGGCGCGGGGGACCAGGTCGCCTCAAAGGCTGAGCTGAGCATTGCTGGGGGGCTCATCGGCTGGGCATCATCTATTTTCGGGATCGGTGGCGGCACTCTGAGCGTGCCTTACCTGAGCTGGCGTCGCATCGTCATGCAACAAGCCGTGGCCACCTCAGCTGCCTGTGGTCTGCCCATTGCCGTCATGGGCGCCTTGACCAATATCTGGATGGGCTGGGGCGAAGCCAACTTGCCGGCATGGAGCCTGGGGTATGTATACATGCCGGCCTTTGCCGGTATCGTACTGGCCAGCTCACTCACCGCACCCATCGGCGCACGTCTGGCCCACCGACTGTCGCAACCGATATTGAAAAAAATCTTTGCCGTTTTCCTGGTGGTCGTGGGAGGGCGCTTTATTCTCTCCAACCTGGGAGCGTAATCCAACAAAAATGCAACTTGGAGCAGCCTGGCTGAGCTGCTTCAAATTGCCAGATCTGATGGTCTAAACTAACGACTTTCATATTCATCATAAGCCGTTCCATTCAAACCTGCTCTTGATCAAAAGCCTCTTCCCTTGTTTAACCCCATGTTTTAATAAGCATTCCATCTCGGCCAGCGTTCGAATACCACCCAAATACTGATAGCCAGCTTTGTATCAATGAGCACATTTATTTCCGGTACTTTTGTGTATCGTTGAACTGCAAGAGCCTCAAAAATAGAGAGCATATAATGATGGATTTCAGAATTATATCAAGCTCCTCACGTCGAAACTTTTGAATCCAATCGTTGTACCAAGTCTTAACTTAAATATCACATATCATTTTTAAATAATCCTATTATAACGTTATAGCTATATTATAAAATCAATTCATCTATAATTAATAAAACTCATTCTATTCCAAAAAGATTAAAATCATGTATCGCTGTAGCATCTGACATGTAAAGGGGCTGTGTCGCAGTGCTGGCATATTCCCGATTGTGGATGTCGGCACTTTTCATGTGTGGATGATATTTCATCGTAGACTGTGGAGCTGACCCGGGGCGCAGCCTATTACTGAACCGATCCCCCTGAGGCCCGCGTAAGTCTTGGCAATCAACCGGGTTGCGTCCAGTATGGCTGGCTTCAATGGTACAACCCCAAACCTAAACCTTGCAGAGGCGGTCGAGTGAAACAACTTCGCGGCGTGATTTTTGATCTGGACGGCACACTGGTGTCGTCATCCCTGGACTTTCCGGCCATCAAGCGTGAAATCGGCTGTCCCGTTGATGCCGATGTGCTGACGTTTCTGGAAACGCTGTCACCGCAACAACGTCATGCCGCGCAGGCGGTCATTCATCGTCATGAATTGCAGGATGCACAGGGTTGTGACTGGATTCCGGGAGCACGCGCCTTTGTCGAGACCTGTTTGCAACAGCGTATTCCGATGGCGATTGTGACACGCAATTCGCATCAGTCCTCTCAGTTGAAGATCGAGCGCAATGCCATTCCCATCGAGCGTGTCATCACGCGGGAAAACTCACGGCCCAAACCGGACCCGTCTGCCCTGCTGGAAGTGGCTCGCGATTTTGCGCTGCCGCCTCATGCGGTCTTGATGGTTGGGGATTATCGCTATGACCTGGAAGCCGGCCGCAATGCCAACATGAAATCCTGCCTGGTCAACTACACCACCTTGCCGGATTATTCACACTTGGCAGACTATGCCTTTCCGAATTTTCAGTCGCTGCATGCGGCCATGTTTGGCGAGCCGTCGCTGTAAATACTGCGAGCGCCAGACCTGAGCCCCTTGAGAGCATTCAGGCCTGGCCGGCCGAGCACCGTTTTCAGATACGTGGTTCGCTGCGCAACCCCTGATACACCGAGTAACCCGACACCAGCACCACCAGCATGAACGGCACACCGGTGATCAATACGGCTGCCTGAAGCGCCGTGAGGCCGCCCCCCAAAAGCAGCGCAATGGCGATGGCACCTTCGATCAGCACCCAGAACACACGCTGGGTCTTGGGTGAGCTGACCTTGCCGCCGGAGGTGATGGAGTCGATCACCAACGAGCCCGAATCCGACGAGGTGATGAAAAACACCATCACCAGCAAAATCCCCACCAGCGAGGTCACTGAAGCCAGCGGCAGTTGGTCCAGCATGGCAAACAGTTGCAGCTCCAGCGCCGCATTTTTGGCACCTTCATATCCGTTCATCAGCTGATCAAGTGCCGTTTCCCCGAAGGCACTCATCCAGACGACCGAAACCGCTGTCGGCACAAGCAACACCGCAATCAGGAATTCACGCACGGTCCGGCCACGTGAAACCCGTGCGATGAACATGCCGACAAAGGGTGACCAGCTGACCCACCAGGCCCAGTAAAACACGGTCCAACCGTTAATGAAGTCCTGGTCGTCACGTCCAAAGGGGTTGGACAGCAATGGCAACTCCTTCAGATAGGCGCTGAGGTTATTGAGGGCACCGGTTGCGATCAGCAGGGTCGGACCACAGATGATGACAAAGAACATAAGCACGAATGCCAGCGACATGTTCAGCTGTGAAATGCGGCGCACTCCTTTTTCCACACCGGCCACCACGGATACCAGCGTCACGGCGGTAATGCCCAGCACCAACAGCACCATGGTGGTATTGTTGTTCGGCAGCCCAAACAGATAATGAAGGCCGGCGGATGCCTGGGATGCCCCCAGCCCCAATGAGGTTGCCAGGCCAAACAGCGTTGCAAACACCGCCAGTACATCGATGAGATGGCCCGGCCAACCCCAGATGCGTTCACCCAGGATCGGGTAGAAAATGGAGCGCATGGTCAGCGGCAAGCCCTTATTGAAGGAGAACAGCGCCAGCGCCAGCGCGACGATCGCGTAGGTTGCCCAGGGGTGCAGGCCCCAGTGGAAAATGGAGGTAGCCATGCTCAATGAGCGTGCCTCGCTCACACCGGTCAACTGCGCTCCCAGCGGCCCTTCGGTGCCGCTGCGCAGATCTCCGAAGTAGGTCAGCGGCTCCGAGACGCAGTAAAACATCAACCCCACCCCCATGCCGGCCGCAAACAGCATTGCAAACCAGCCCGGGTAGCTGAAGTCTGGGCGTGCATCAGTGCCACCCAGGCGCACGCGGCTCAGGGGCGAGAAAATCAAGGCAACTGCCAGAATGACAAACAGATTGGTCGAAAGCATGAAGGCCCAGTTGAGGTTGGCCGTCAGAAAACCGCGCGTCTCGCCGAACAGGCGTCCCATGGTATCGGGGAAACCCAGGGTCACGATGACAAAAAACAGAATCACGGCAGCAGACCAGAGGAAGACTGTGCCATGCAGATCCACCCGCAGCCCCAGCATACCGGCCGTGACGTTGTCCTGGCCGATCACGTAGTCGGTATCAATCACATTGGAGTCACCTTCGGGTAGAGGCAGACCGGGATCAGGTATATTCACAGCGATGCTTGAATCGGGTGGATGATACTCGGTGTTCATAATGCTCCTATCATTCGGTGAATATCGGCATGCCCGCGACACGCCGGTTGCGGGCACATGCAACCAACAGCTGAGCCTCCGCACGGCAGTGCCGGCGGAGCAGCAGATATCGGGAATGGCAAGCGAGTCCCCCAGTGCACCGGGGGACGCCTTGATGTGTATCTGAGAGACCCGCCGTGTGCCGATCGGGCCAGGTCCGAACGCCTGGCGTCAGCGAAAACCTGTCTCTGGCGGGTGAGAATGAGCAACATGGCCGCTCAGTTTGCCTTGTGGGGTACATTCTGGAAGACTGACCTCCATCAAGGAAATGAAGTTTTCCAATAACTCCATTACGAATTATGATGACCCGATCCCAACCACAGCGCCCACTGGACCTTGTCCTGTTAAACACCTTTGTCAGTGTCATCGAGAAAGGAGGATTCACAGCGGCCGCTGAACACTTACACCTGGCGCAGCCAACGGTCAGCGCGCATATCAAGCGACTGGAGGGTGTGCTCGGCCGCCCGTTGCTTGAGCGCGGCCAGAAGCTTGCCGCCCCCACGGTCGCAGGCGAAAAATTGCTGCTGCATGCACGCCAGATGCTGCGCCAGAATCGCCTGGCCTGGCAGGACATTCATGATCAGCGCCTGGCCGGTGTGGTCAGGCTGGGCATTCCGGAAGACTATCTGGGCTACCTGCCCGCCGCCCTGTCCGATTTCGACGCCCGCTTCCCGGCGGTGGAGCTTGAGGTGCATTGCGGGCTCAGCGTCGATCTGATGCAGGACGTGGAGACGGGTGTACTGGACCTGGCCATCACCACTCGTCAGCCCCGCAGTCCCGGCGGCGAGGTACTGCG
Organism: Marinobacterium weihaiense; assembly: GCF_019061305.1. GTDB lineage: Bacteria > Pseudomonadota > Gammaproteobacteria > Pseudomonadales > Balneatricaceae > Marinobacterium > Marinobacterium weihaiense. The sequence goes on along the minus strand of NZ_JAHQZT010000007.1, from coordinate 100,738 downwards.
ACGCGAGCCGATGATCTGGGTGGGCGCAACCGGCTTCGACACCCAGCAGCGCTCGCCGCTGCCACTGGCGGTTTCCCGACAGGGGGTGTGCATTTTTCGAGATCACACCCTGTCCAGCCTGGATACGGCGGGCATCTCCTGGCGCATCGCCTACACCAGCGTTAGCCTGTCCGGCCTGTCTGCCGCCGTACGCGCCGGCCTGGCAGTAACAGTGCTGACGCCTTCGATGCTCGGCAGCGGCATGCGGGTCCTCAAGGCGGGGCTGCCCGAGCTGCCGCACATCGAGATCGCGTTGCACCGCCGTGAGTACCTGACGGAAGCCGCGCAACTACTGGCAACGCAACTGCAGGCACATATCGAAGGGCATGCCTCCGCTCATTGGACGGGGCGCCCGGAGGCCGACTGAGCGGTCGAACGGCATCTGAATTCGTCCCACCATGAAGCGCGTCCCCCTCTCAGAAACGCGCATGAAAAAGCAGCCTGTACGGCTGCTTGTATTCTATCGAGCCTTCCCTGGCCCGAACTCTCGCTGAAAGTCAGCCGAGCCCCGGCAGCCAGAGCACGATGGACGGAAACAGAATACACAGGATAAGCCCCGTCAGCTGCAGCAGCACAAAGGGGATGATCGACTTGTAAATGGTGCCGATACTGACACTGCCACGCGTAATCCCCTTGAGGTAAAACAGCGCGTAGCCGAAGGGGGGAGTCAGGAAACTGGTCTGCAGATTGATCGCCACCAGGATGGCAAACCAGACCAGGACCGCTTCGCCATACAGCTGGCCGCCAAAATCGAGGCCATTCACCACCGGCAACAACAGCGGCAAGATGACAAAGCTGATTTCGATCCACTCCAAGAAGAAGCCCAGCAGGAAGATCAACCCCATCAACAGCAGCAACAGACCATAAGGCCCCAGCCCGGTGCCGGTGATCATCTCCTCGATCATGTCGGCCCCGCCCAGGCGCTTGAATACCACGCTGAAACAGGTCGCACCGATCACCACGAACAGAATCATCGCCGAAGTCTTGGAAGTGGACCGGCAGACCTCGCGCAATGCCTGTACGTTCAGCTGTTTCAGGAACAGTGCCAGCAGCATGGCACCGGCCGCCCCGATCGCCGCCGCCTCGGTCGGCGTGGCGATACCCGCCATGATCGAGCCGAGCACCGCCGTGATCAGCACCACCGGGCCGAGCAGATCACGCAGCAGCGCCAGCGCCAGCGGGGCCTGCGCTTCCGCTTCCTCGGCCGCGCCGCCTTCACTGGCCAGAGGCGCCCAGTCCGGCCGCAGCCGTGCGGCCAACAGGAGATACAGGGTATACAGCGCCCCCAGCATCAGGCCGGGAATCAACGCCGCCTTGAACAGGTCCCCGACGGAAATCTGCATGATCGAGCCCATCAAAACCAGCATGATCGAGGGCGGGATCAGAATGCCCAGGGTGCCGGAGGCCGCCACCACACCGTAGGCCATTTCGGCCTTGTAGCCCTGCTTGAGCATCACCGGCAGCGCCAGTAGCCCGAGCATGACCACCGAAGCACCGATAATGCCGGTACTGGCCGCCATCACTACCCCCAACAGGGCCACGGAGACCGCCAGGCCACCGCGCACGTTGCCGAACAACCGTTGCAGCGTCAGCAGCAAGTTCTTGGCCACACCGGAGCGCTCCAGCATCAGCCCCATGAACACGAACAGCGGAATGGCGATCAGCAGCCAGTTCTCGATCACCCCGCCGAAAATGCGTGATCCGACCGTGCCCAGAAACGGCAGCGGAATGTCACCGATAAACGCAAATACAATCCCCAGGCCGCCGAGCAGAAAGGCCACCGGATACCCGCTGAAAATCCCTACCAGCAATGCCACGACCATCGCAATGGCCAATCCATATTCATCCAGCATCCGAGTTCTCCTCTACATCACGTGCCGGATCCAGTATGCGCGCCAAGTGGTCGAACACCTGCCCCAATGCCCCCAGGGCCAGCAAAATCAGACCGGCCGGCAGCGCGCCCTTGATCAAAAAGCGATCCGTCAGACCGCCATAGTTCGACTGTTCACCCGAGATATAGGACATCTGCACCATGTGCTTGGACAGCCAGGCAACCAGCACACAGAACGGGATCAGCAGCAGCAGGTGGCCGATGATTTCGACCCAGTGCCGCACCGCCGGTGACATGCGGTGGTGCAGCATGTCGACCCGCACGTGCATGTTGGCATGCATGGCATAGCTGCCCCCGACCAGCGTCAGCAAGCCGAACAGGTGCCATTGCAGCTCGGTCATGGTGTTGATGGTGACGGCCTTGCCCAGCAGCAGGATCTTGTCTTCCCAGCGCAGCAGCTCGTTGATGCCGAAGGCGTTCATAATCACTGTGGCCAGCACGGCCATCATCACCCCCAGCACCAGCCAGCTGCTGATCTGGCCCAGCCAGCGGCCCAGCCCGATCAACGGGCAGGCCAGACGGGCGCACCAGCGGGCGCCAGTCTGGCGCCAGCCGGGCAACGGTGGGTTAACGCGGAGTTGCTTGCAGCTCATACCACTCATCCACCAGTTTGCTGTGTTCCATCAGCGATTTGTACGCCTTGGCGAACAGCGGATTGTTTTTCATTTCCTCTTCGCGCACTTCATCCCAGCCCTTGCGCAGCTCGGCCAGAACCGGATCGGGGAAGCGCTTGACCTCGATGCCCTTCTCTTCCAGCTTGCGGATGGTGCGAATCTGCTCGGCCGGTGCTTCCGCCATGGCCCACTGCAGCGTGGAGCGGCAGGCGGTCTCGAACTTGGCCTTGGTGGCAGCGTCGTACTCGTTCCAGACATCCTTGTTGATGATGAACGAGAACCAGCTGGCGGACTGGTGCCATCCCGGGAAGTAGTAATACTTGGTGACTTCCTCGAAGCCCATGATCTGGTCCACCTGCGGCACCGAGAACTCGGTGGCGTCGATGCGGCCACGCTCCAGCGCCAGGTAGATTTCACCGCCCGGAATCAGCTGGGTGGAGGCACCGTACTTGTTCAGCACCTTCGCGCCCAGGCCGGAGATGCGCATGCGCAGGCCTTCGAAGTCTTTGATATCCTTGATTTCCTTGCTGTACCAGCCCCCGGTTTCCTGTGGCGAAATAAAGCACGGCAGCACTTTCACGTTGTACTGGTCATAGGCGCTTTGCAGGATCTCGGTGCCCTCGCCCGCCCACATCCAGGACATGAAGGCTTCTGGCGACGGACCAAAGGGCAGCGCGCCGTAGAGGTTGGTCACCGGCACGGTGCCGGCCCAGTAACCGATCCAGTCCCAGCCGGCCGGTACCGCACCAGAGGAAACCGCATTGAACACCTCGAACGCCGGCACCAGGTCGCCGGGGTTGTGCACCTTCAGCTTGACCTTGCCGTCGGTCACGGTTTCCAGTTCTTAGGCAAAGCGCACCGCGCCTTCACCGATGAAGATGTTGGTGTTGAAGGTGTTGGCCACGTCCAGCTTGGACGGCCCGGCCGCGTGCAGGGTCGTGGACAGTGCCAGTGCAGCGGCACCGGCGCCCAGAGCAGTGGTAAAGCGGGAATACTGACTCATGATTTCACTTCCTTTTGTTTTTATTGCGGGTGAAAACAGGATACAGCGACACGGTTGGCTGACAACCGTGTCGACCGGGGTTTACTTCATGCTGATGGTCGTATTGACGCCGTCAGATTCGCTGTCCGGCTCGAACCAGCGCGAGGTGACGGTCTTGGTCTGGGTCCAGAACTGGATCGCCTGCTTGCCGTTCGGACCCAGGTCACCCAGCTTGGAGGCACGGGAGCCGGTAAAGCTGAAGAAGGCCACCGGCACCGGAATCGGCACGTTGATGCCGACCTGGCCCACATCGATATCGGCCTCGTAGCGGCGCGCCGCCCAGCCGGAACTGGTGAAGATGGAGGTACCGTTGCCGTTGGGGTTGGCGTTGATGAATTCGATGGCCTCGTCCAGCGTCTCCGCGGTCACGATGCACATCACCGGGCCGAAGATCTCTTCATCATAGATGCGCATGCCCGGCTTCACGTCGGTGAAGATGGTGGGACCGACAAAGTTGCCGTTGGGATACCCGTCGACGCTGATACCACGCCCGTCCAGTGCCAGGGTCGCGCCCTCGGCGACACCGGTATCGATCAGGCTGACCACACGGTCGCGCGCCTGCGGTGACACCAGCGGCCCCAGGTCGGCGTCACGCTGAGTGCCCGGCCCCACCTTCATGGTTCTGGAGCTTTCGATGATTTCCGGCAGCCACTCTTTCGCCTGGCCGACCAGCACCACCACCGAGTTGGCCATGCAGCGCTGCCCCGCCGCACCAAAGCAGGAACCGATCACATTGTTGATTGCCTGGCTGCGGTTGGCATCCGGCATGATCACGCAGTGGTTCTTGGCGCCCATCATCGACTGCACGCGCTTGCCGGCGGCACCGGCGCGGTCATAGATGTGGGTGCCCACGTGGGTGGAACCGATGAAGGACAGTGCCTTGATATCCGGGTGATCGCAGATCTGGTTGGCCACAGCCGGGCCGCCATGCACCACGTTAAGCACCCCCGCGGGGATACCCGCCTCGTGGGCCAGCTCGACCAGGCGCATGGTGGAGGTCGGGTCCTGCTCAGACGGTTTGAGCACGAAGGTATTGCCAGTGGCGATCGCCAGCGGGAACATGAAACAGGGCAGCATCACCGGGAAGTTGAACGCGGTGATGCCGGCCCCTACACCCAGCGGCTGCTGCAGCGAGTAGACATTGACATTGCCCGCGGCATTTTCAGCGATTTCGCCCAGCTGCAACGAGGTGATGGAGCAGGCGTGTTCGATCACTTCCAGCCCACGCCCCACTTCACCCTCGGCATCCGGCAGCGTCTTGCCGTGCTCTTCGGTGATCAGTGCCGCCAGCTCGGCAGTATGCTCGCGCACCAGCGCCTGGAAGCGCAGCATGATGCGCATGCGCTGCGCCAGAGATACCTTGCGCCAGCTTTTGAAGGCTTCACTGGCCGCCGCCACCGCCCGATTGACTTCGGCTTCGGTGGCAAAAGGCACACGTGCCACCACCTCCTGCGTCGCCGGGTTGACCACGTCACGCCATTCGCTGCTGTTTGAACGTACGGCTTCACCATTGATGAAAAGCGGGATTTCTCGAACCGACATGCACCTGATCTCCTTATATTTTTTGTGTATTCAGGCAAAACAGAACCCTGTTGCAGGTGCATTCGAGTCTAGCGGCGCATGTGGTTGACAGACAACGCTCAGCCAAGCACATTGCTTGTGCAAAAATGCACAGAGGGATAGGGAATGCTCAACTGGCAAGACATGCAGATTTTTCTTGAAGTCGCCCGTGCCGACCGCCTGACCGATGCCGCCCGACGGCTCGCTATCGATCACTCCACGGTATCGCGTCGCATTCGACGCTTTGAAACCGAGCTCAATACCCAGCTGTTCGAGCGCAGTACCAGCGGCTATCGTCTGACCGCCGCCGGCGAGCAGCTGCTGCTGTTTGCCGAGGAGATGTCACGCCAGGCCGGCAGCGCCCAGGAAGGCATCAGCAATCAGAACCTGCAAGTTAGCGGACAGATCCGCGTCGGCGTCACAGAAGGCTTCGGCACCTACGTCATTACCCCGCTGCTCAGCGCCTTTCAGCGCCGTTATCCGGATGTCACCGTGGAACTGCTGGCACTGCCTCGCGCGGTCAACCTCAGCCGTCATGAAGCCGATCTGGCGATCACCATTGACCGTCCGAAAAATGCCGAAATGGTCGTGTCCCGGCTGTGTGACTACCGGCTGCGCCTCTACGGTGAAGCCGGCTACCTGGCGCGCAGGGGCGCCCCCGAACATGTGGGCGACCTGTCACGCTTCGAGCTGATCGGGTATGTGGATGACCTGATTTTCAGTGACCAGCTGTGCTATCTGGATCCGCTCCTGCGCGAGCTATCCTCCCAGCCTCACTTTGTGCAACGCAGCACGAGCGTGATTGCCCAGTTGCATGCCGTGCGAGCCGGTGCCGGGCTGGCAGTTTTGCCCTGTTTCATGGCGGCACAGGAAAATACCCTGCTGTCCGTGCTGCAGCAGGAAATCGAGATCTGTCGTGAATTCTGGATTGCCGCACGCAGCGAGCAGCGTCAGTTGCTGCGGGTACGTTTGCTATGGCAGTTTCTGCGTGAAGCCATCGAGCTTAATCAGCCCTGGCTGCTGGGGGAAAGCGAGACGGGTCTGCAGCTGCCGCTGGCGGTGCCGCGCCCCTGAAAGCGGAGAGTCAAAAACAGAACAGCGGGCAGAACGCCCGCTGTTGCGAATCCGAACTGTCAGCGATTAAGCAACAACAGTTACGTTTTCAGCCTGGGGACCTTTCTGGCCCTGGGTAACTTCGAAAGTTACTGTCTGGTTTTCGTGCAGAGTGCGACGACCAGTACCGTTGATAGCGCGGAAGTGAACGAACACGTCCGGGCCGTTTTCCTGCTGGATAAAGCCGAAGCCTTTTTCATCGTTGAACCACTTGACGGTACCGGTAACGAGCTGTGACATTTTTTGCCTCTTTCTTTTGCATGTACACCAGCGATGTGCTGGTTTTTCTTATGTTTGGACGCACTCGGGTGCCATCCGATCGTGGGGAAACGGCCTCATGCCGAATCCCGTGCCCGCCGCCGGTGGCCGCGGGCGCCTTCTGCCTCCAGTCAACCGGAGGCGGAAATCTTCCATGGTACAGACACGACGTGCACCAGTACCGTTGAAAACCTCGACAAGTCTAGTCTATCCACACTTCGTTGCGATCCCGTGACGAGACGACCGAAGGCGCGGCGGCCGATGAAGGTGCTGTCTGAGCGGAATGAACGGGAAGTGGATAAAGAACGCAGGTAAAACAGGGAGGAGACCATCTCGGGAGCCATCATGATGTGCCGGATGGTATACAAGCTGTTCCTCGCACGCGGGGGTGCGATTGTCGGGTTTTTACGGGCAACCCCGGGGTTGCTGAATAAAAATCGAATCAACTAAATCAAACTCCGTACCGGATTGCTCCGGTCGCCCGGTGCCCTTTTCAAGGGCCGGATTTACGCTTGGCAAGCCCTGCGCAAATCACACCGGATAAAATATCTTTACCGCATAATACCCCAGTAAATCCCAATTACAATGCTCCAAAGGGCATTTTTTACCCCTCTAATTGACACGCAAACGCCAATCGGGCGGCCCCCTTTCTCACCGCTGTACCCTGCAGTGTCCCCCATTTTCCACATTGCCCAAAGCCCTGGCTGACTTCACAATGCCCGGGCGATGAAATGTAATTCACCGTACACGCGATACACGCAAATCAAAGGACTGTCATGAACATACTGAAAATCTCGCTCCTGGCACTTGCCGTCGGAGCCAGCCCGCAGCTTCAAGCCACGGAACCGATTCAACCCATTCAGCCGGTAAAGGAAATCAATGCGGCCATGGCGGAACTGGGCAAGAAGCTCTACTTCGATCCCCGCTTGTCTAAATCGGGAGTCATTTCATGTAACTCCTGCCATAACCTCAGCATGGGCGGCACCGACAACCTGAAAACATCGATCGGTGACAACTGGCAGCAAGGCCCTATCAACTCCCCCACCGTGCTCAATGCCAGCCTGAACTTGGCGCAGTTTTGGGACGGGCGAGCTGAAGATCTGCAGGAACAGGCCGGAGGCCCCATCGCCAACCCGATGGAAATGGGCTCTTCACACGCGCTGGCCGTTGACGTCATCTCGTCCATTCCCGGCTACGTGCGCGAATTCAAGCTGGTTTTCAATGGTGAAGATGTCAGTATCGAACGTATCACCGGAGCCATTGCGGAGTTCGAAAAGACACTGGTGACTCCCAACGCGCCCTTTGACCAATGGCTGCTGGGGGATGCCGAAGCCATTACATCCTTCGAACGGGAAGGTTACGAGCTGTTCAAGAGCAGTGGCTGCACTGCCTGCCACAACGGTGCAGCCGTGGGCGGCAACTCACTCCAGAAAATGGGGGTCGTCAAACCCTACAGCACCTCCAACCCGGCCGAAGGCCGGATTGCGGTAACCGGCAAGGATGCCGATCGGTTCACGTTCAAGGTCCCGACACTGCGCAATGTGGAACTGACGTACCCCTACTTTCATGATGGCGAGGCGGCAACGCTGACCGAGGCTGTGGATATCATGGCTCGGCTGCAGCTAGGGCGTGAGTTCAGCCAGGAAGAGAATGCCAAGATAGTGGCATTCTTGAAAACGCTGACCGGCGACCAGCCCCGATTCCTGCTGCCGATGCTGCCGCCCTCCGCCGACGCCACTCCTCGCCCAACGCCGTTCGAGGATGACGACGCATTGAAGCAGGAGATCAGCCGGCGCTGAGGCAACGGCCGGTCTGACGCTGCAGGCCGGCGTTAGAGCCACTCAACGGCGACCGGAACGGCCCCCCGCGTTCGGCTTGTGCTTGCCGCCACGCCCGGGCTTGTTGCCCGCGCGAGGCGGCAGACCGGTGTGCTGAGTCAGCAGTTTACCCTTGCCGGCACGCGCCTTCGCGGGCGCCGCCTTGGGCGAGTTCTTGCGCCGCGGATTCACATGCTGGGCATCCTCGGGCTGGGTCGCCGGAATCAACTGCTTCTCCCCGTCACCGATCAGGTCGGCACGGCCCATGGCGGTCAGCGCCTCGCGCAGCAGCGGCCAGTTGTCCGGATCGTGCCAGCGCAGGAACGCCTTATGCAGACGGCGCTGGCGTTCGCCCTTGGCCGTTTCCACCTTCTCGCCACTCTTCTTGTAGGTCAGCTTGCGCAGCGGGTTGCGACCGGAGTGGTACATCGCCGTAGCGGTGGCCATGGGGGACGGATAGAACGCCTGCACCTGGTCGGCCTTGAAGTCGTTGCGCTTGAGCCAGAGCGCCAGGTTCATCATATCCTCGTCGGTGGTGCCCGGGTGCGCCGCGATGAAGTACGGGATCAGGTACTGATCCTTGCCCGCCTCCTTGGAGAACTTCTCGAACATGCGCTTGAAGGCATCATAGGTGCCGATACCCGGCTTCATCATCTTGTCGAGCACACCACGCTCGGTATGCTCGGGCGCGATTTTTAGATAGCCGCCGACATGGTGAGTCACCAGCTCGCGCACGTACTCGGGGTCTTCCACCGCTAGATCATAGCGCAGGCCGGAGGCGATCAGGATCTTGTTCACGCCCTTGAGATCCCGCGCCTTGCGGTACAGACCGGTCAGCGAGCTGTGATCGGTGTTCAGGTTCTGGCAGATACCGGGGAACACGCAGGATGGCTTGCGGCAGGCCGCTTCGATTTCACGGCTCTTGCATGCCAGCCGGTACATGTTGGCGGTCGGGCCACCCAGATCGGAGATGACGCCGGTAAAGCCCGGCACCTTGTCGCGAATCTCTTCGATCTCGTTGAGGATCGACTCGTGAGAGCGGTTCTGGATGATGCGCCCTTCGTGCTCGGTGATGGAGCAGAAAGTACAGCCGCCAAAGCAGCCGCGCATGATATTGACCGAGAACCGGATCATCTTGTACGCCGGGATCTCCGCCTTGCCGTAGGTCGGGTGCGGCACGCGCTGGTACGGCAAACCAAAGACGTGATCCATCTCTTCGGTGCTCAGCGGAATCGGCGGCGGGTTGAGCCAGACCTCCTGATCGCCGTGCAACTGCACCAGCGCACGGGCGTTGCCCGGGTTGGTTTCCAGGTGCAGCACCCGGTTGGCGTGGGCGTAGAGCACCGGGTCCTTGCTGACCTTTTCAAACGACGGCAGACGAATCACCGTCTGGCTGCGGTCCAGCTTCACCCGCGGCTCGATGTGCAAAATCTGCACCTCGTCCTCGGCGTCCATCTCGGCGGTCTCGCCATCGTCACGGCCGTTTTCGATCTGGCAGGCGTCCAGGTCACGGGTATTCACATAGGGATTGATGATCTTGTCGATCTTGCCCGGACGGTCGATGCGGGTGGAGTCGATCTCCATCCAGCCTTCGGGGGTGTCCTTGCGCACGAATGCCGTGCCGCGCACATCGGTGATCTCGCTGACCAGTTCGCCCCGGGCGATGCGGTGGGCCACCTCAACCACGGCGCGCTCGGCATTGCCGTACAGCAGCAGGTCGGCGCGGGCATCCAGCAGGATGGAACGGCGCACCTTGTCCTGCCAGTAATCGTAATGCGCGATGCGGCGCAGCGAGCCTTCGATACCACCGAGAATGATCGGCACATCCTTGTAGGCTTCACGGCAGCGCTGGCTGTACACCAGGCTGGCACGGTCCGGGCGCTTGCCCGCCTTGCCGCCCGGGGTATAGGCGTCGTCGGAGCGGATTTTTCGATCAGCCGTGTAGCGGTTGATCATCGAATCCATGTTGCCGGCGGCGATGCCGAAGAACAGGTTTGGCTTGCCAAGCGCCTTGAAGGGATCGGCCGAGTGCCACTCCGGCTGAGCGATGATACCGACGCGAAAGCCCTGGGCTTCCAGCAGGCGGCCGATGATCGCCATGCCGAAGGAGGGATGATCCACGTAGGCATCGCCGGTGACGATGATGATGTCGCAGCTGTCCCAGCCGAGCTGATCCATCTCCTTCCGGGACATGGGCAGGAAAGGCGCCGAGCCGAAGCATTCGGCCCAGTACGGCGTGTAATCGTAAATCGGAGTGACAGCGTGCATGAAGATCCCGGTCGGTAAGGCACAAGTTAACGGCCAATTATAGCGCGTTTTGCAACCGGAACCGACTTTTGTAACCGAGGCTATCCGGCCTGGGCCCATAAAGCCTCACACAAAAACTAATTGCTAACGCGAATTGTTATCATTAGTATAATTACAATATTTACTTATCCCCGGAAGCCAATGCATAAGGACTGTTCCATGCCCAAGCCACACCCTCTTGCTCTTGCCATTGCCACCCTGCTGAGTACCCAGGCCGCTCACGCCACTGACAACACCAGTCACCGGGAGGTCGTCCAGAACGACAGTATCCTGATCACCGGTGTACAAGACGGTTTCAAGACCATCACCAGCAGCGGCGCCATGCGCATGGAAATGGATCAGCTGGAAACGCCCCAGCAGGTCAATGTCATCAATGAGCAGTTGATGACGGAGCAGGGCTCGACCACCCTGGGTCAGGTACTGAGCAACGATGCCAGTGTGTCGGCCGGCGGTACCAGCCGTAACCGCGAGCGCTTTTCCCTGCGCGGCTTTGAACTGAGCAGCGGCTCGGGTTTTCTGCGCAACGGTCAGCAGCACTGGTCCCACTATCGCCAGCCGATCGAATTGCTGGACCGAGTTGAAGTTCTGAAAGGCCCGTCCGGCCTTCTGTACGGCAAGTCCGCGCCGGGCGGTCTGATCAACATGGTCACCAAAAAGCCGACCTACGAACGCCAGACGATCATCCGCCAGGACGTTGGCTCGGACAACGAGTTGCGCACGATGCTGGACACCGGCGGTGCGCTGACCGAGGACGAGCGCCTGCGGGCACGCCTGGTCCTGTCACGCCAGCAGTATGACAGCTGGCGCGAGTACACCGACGGCAGCACGCCTGAAACCGAGCGCTTCGTCGGCGGCCTGTTCGTGGACTATGACCTGACCGACACGGCGACCCTCTCCTTTCACTACGACAAGACCCACGACGATGGCAGCGTGGATTCCGGTGCCTTGATTGAAAACGGCAAACCGGTGCTGGGGGATCAGCACATCTGGAACGCCCAGTGGTCCAACATTGACAACGATGTGGAAAACATCGGCGTCGATCTGGACTGGCAGCTTGGGCAGGACTGGCGCCTGAAAGCCGGTTACAACCATCAGGACTTCGTCCGTCATGACCTGGAAAGCTCGTCCTTCAGTCATTACGACGCCGCTGCCGGCACCTACAAGGTCAGCGGCTTTGACCGCCACGACAACTGGCAGTTTGACACCGCCTATGCCGACCTCAATGGACATTTTAATACCGGACAGGTCCAGCATGAGGTGCTGATTGGCGCCAACTGGCTCAACTACTACTACAAGCGCCAGCAACAGAGTTTCCGTGGCAGCAATGCGGTGGACGCAACCGTCGGGCAGCCCATCGAAAAACCGGCCGACCTCGATTACCGCACCGCGGATGCGCGCGTCTACCCGGAGCGTGATTCCTATGGCCTTTATGTACAGGACCTGATCACCCTGAACCCGCAGTGGCAGCTGCTGATAGGTGCCCGTTACGACTACGAAGACAGTGGTGACGACAATCAGGGCAACCTGGTACCCAAGGCCGGCGTCATCTACCACCCGACTCCGGCCGGCTCCGTATACCTGACCTATGCCGAAAGCTTCGAGCCACAGAGCCCGGTCAGCAACCCGGATGACATCAACGATGGCATGACACTGGACCCGGTCAGCGGTGAAATCTACGAGCTGGGCACCAAGTGGAACCTGATGGACGACCGTCTGATGTTCAGTGCCGCCGTGTTCGATCTGACCCAGACCAACAAGGTTCTGACCCGTGACCGTGACGACCTGGGCGCGGGCCTGGTGGAAACGCGCCAGGTCGGCGAACAGAAACACGTCGGTGCCGAAATCCTGGCATCGGGGCGACTGACCGACAAGCTGTCCCTGCAGGGCTCGGCCACTTGGCTGGATGCCGAACTCAAGGACCCCTACGACGCCTCACTGGACGGCAACCGCCCGGCCGACGTGCCGGAGTTTGCGGCCAGCGTCTGGACCCGCTACGACCTGACCGACAGCACTGCTTTCAACCTGGGTGCCATTCACGTGGGCGAGCGTTATGGCGATGCCCGCAACACCTACAAGAAGGACAGCTACACCCGCTTTGATGCCGCTGTATCACACCAGCTGCACCAGTTTAACCAGGCCGACCTGACCCTGCGCCTGAAGGTGGAAAACCTGTTCGATGAGGACTACTTGGCCGGGGGTGACCGGAACAACACCGTCATCGGTGAGGGCCGCAACTTCCTGGCCTCCATGGAACTGCGGTTCTGACCCCGACCGCGTGGGGCTCCATCAAAAAGGCCGCTGCAGTGCAGCGGCCTTTTGCGTTTTCAGGTTACTGAACGCTCAGCCGTTCAGTGCCTTTTTCGGCTGTGGATAACCGGCCACGATGGACACCAGCGCCACCAGTCCCAACACCCAGCAGTAGTGAATATTGCCGATGATCTCCAGTGGGGACAGCTTGGCAATAGAGCCTGCCAGCAGCACCTGGGCACCATACGGCAGCATGCCCTGCACCACGCAGGAGAAGATATCCATCAGGCTGGCGCTGCGGCGCGGGTCGACGCCGTAACGGCCGGCGATGTCCTTGGCCAAACCACCGGAAATGATGATCGCCACGGTGTTGTTGGCGGTACAGACGTTGGTCAGGGCCACTGCGGCGCTGATGCTGAACTCACCGGAACGACGGTGCTTTTTCGGGTCATCACTCTGGCGTGACAGCTTGTCGATCATGCCCGACAGCCACACCAGACCGCCCTGGGACTTCATCAGGGCACCCAGCCCGCCGATCAGCAGCGACAGAATCAGGATTTCCTGCATGCCGGTATACCCGGCGTAGATATCCTTGGACCACTGCGCCACGCTGTAGCCCTCGGTGGCAAACAGGCCCACGCCACCGGCCAGCAGAATGCCGACAAACAGCACCAGCATCACGTTCAGACCCGACAGCGCCAGCGCCAGCACAGCCAGATAAGGCAGCACACGGATCAATTCATACTCGCCGGGCACTTCCACCTGTGCACTGCTGCCCTGGAAGAACAGCCAGACCAGCGTCAGCAGCGCCGCCGGCAACGCGATCTTGAAGTTGAGGCGGAACTTGTCCTTCATCTCGCATCCCTGAGTGCGCGTGGCGGCAATGGTGGTATCGGAAATGATGGACAGGTTGTCACCGAACATCGCGCCCCCCACCACGGTACCGACCGCCAACAGCAGCGACAGGTCCGTGGCATCGGCCACGCCCACGGCAATGGGGGCTATGGCGGCGATGGTGCCCATGGACGTGCCCATGGACGTGGCGATGAAAGCACTGATCACGAACAGCCCCGGCAGCACCAGCTCCGGCGGAATGATGCTGAGTCCGAAATTGACCGTAGCATCGACACCGCCCACCGCCTTGGCCACGCTGGCAAAGGCGCCGGCCAGCAGGTAAATCAATGCCATGGTGATGATGGTGTGATCGCCCACCCCGGCAATAAAGGTTTCGATGCGGGCGTTCAAGCGCCCTTTTTCCAGCATCAGGGCCAGTACGATGGCCGGCAGAATGGCGACGGGCGCCGATATCTCGTAAAAGGCGAACTCGACGCCGGCCGCCTGATAATACAGACCGCTGCCGATAAACAGGGCCAGAAAGAGTCCGAGTGGCAACAGGGCCAAGGGAGAGTTTTTCGTCATTGTGCTATCCGAGTCATGCCTGACCGATCAGGTCAAATATTCACCACTGCCCGGCCAGGTCAGCGGGGCAGCGAACGGAATCAAGAAGTTATGCGCAGTGCCAAGCCGGTCGGCACGTATCCATGCAGGGGCATGGTACCCAAGGGTACCGAGAATGGATTCTTTATACCGCAATCATCATAAAAACTGAACCTTTTATAACCGATTACTCAATCTGCAGGATCCAGTCAGACCCCAGCTGCTGCATCTGGCGACGGATCCAATCCGCCCGCTGACGCACATGGGGCGATGCCGGCTGGGCGCTGTAGCGCCACGGATTAGGCAGAATCGCGGCCAGCCGTGCCACCTGATCCGCATCCAGCTGCTCGACCGGTTGCCGATACCAGTATTCACTGGCAGCCGCCACGCCATACACGCCCGGCGCAAATTCAACAATATTCAGGTACAGCTCCAGAATCCGCGCCTTGCCCAGTATTCCCTCCAGCATCAGTGCCAGCGGGACCTCCAGTCCCTTACGGGCCCAATCACGCCCGGGCCAGAGAAACAGGTTCTTGGCCGTTTGCTGGGTCAGTGTGCTGGCGCCTCGCAGTCCCTCTCCGGCCAAGGCGTCATCGACGGCCTGACGCACCGCCCGCAGGTCAATCCCGGCATGCAGCGGAAAGCGCTGATCCTCGGCCGCCACGACCGCCAGCTGCAGGTGCAGCGGAATGCGATCCAGATCCACCCAGCGGTGCGCTTGCTGGTCGGGATAACCGGCCGGGCGCGTCCAGTCGCGCCAGACTTGCCAGGACCAGACCGGCGGGTCGATCACCTTCAGGCTGAGCACCAGCAGTGTCAGTAGCAGCATGAGCGCCAGCCCCAGACGCCAGCACAGGCGCCAGAACGGCCGCAGCAGATAACGTTGCAGAAAAGAAGGATGACGGTTGGACAAGGCGATCTCGGTTACCGGTACACTGGACGGAAACAACCGGAACCCTTGCACCCGGCACCGGTCACAACGCTATACTATGCCAAAACCCTGATGGAGCTGTCATGCCGAATCTGCCCGCACCACGACTGATCAGCCTGCTGAGCGCACTTGCGCTGCTGCTGTTGCTGCTCGCGCCCGTGATCACGGCAGCAGTCCCCATGACCGACCCGTCCGCACAGCACCTGCATGCCACCGACATGCCGCATGACAGCGACCAACAACATCAGACCGCCGCCGACTGCTGGCAGCAGTGCATGGCCAGCTGCGCCAGTCACTGCGCCCCGCTGGTGCCCGGTATCGCGCTGGCAACTGCCGCCGGCAGTGTCCATGGCACGCTCCCGCCCGACCTGTATCAACGGCTGTTCCCCAACAGCCTGCACCGCCCTCCAATCGCCTGACATACGCCGAATAATCGCCGCTGTTTCATGCACGGCCCGACCGTACGCGGCCCGACCGTACGCGGCTCGACCGATCGCGGCCCGACCGTTCGCGGCCCGACATTATTGACGTCTTTCAGGAGCACCTTCATGAGCAAGGATACGACTTTGCCTGCGCCCTCGCGGCGCCGTTTCGTCCAGGGACTGGCCCTGGGCGGTCTCGCCACCGGACTGGGCCTGCATGCCCGCCCGCTGCTGGCCGCAACGCCGGCTGCCACTGCGCATCCCGTGCTGAGCGGTACCGAGTTCAACCTCGACATCGGCCATCAGGTGGTCAATTTCACCGGCACCGACACGCTGGCCACGACGGTCAACGGCTCCCTGCCTGCCCCCATCCTGCGCTGGCGCGAGGGTGACCGGGTTCGCCTCAACGTACGCAATACCCTGGACACCGACTCCTCCATCCACTGGCACGGCATCATTCTGCCCACGGACATGGATGGCGTGCCGGGGCTCAGTTTCGATGGCATCGCCCCCGGCGAAACCTTTACCTATGAGTTCGATGTGCAGCAGAACGGCACCTACTGGTATCACAGCCACTCCGGCTTCCAGGAACAGACCGGCCTGTACGGCGCCATCATCATCGACCCCAAGGAGCCCGAGCCCTTCAGCTACGACCGCGATTACGTGCTCATGCTGTCGGACTGGAGCGATACCCCGCCGGAGCGGGTGTACGCCAACCTGAAGAAGATGAGCCACTACTACAACCGCCGCGAGCGTACCCTGGCCGATGATCTCATCCCGGAAGCGCAGCAGGATGGCTGGGGCGCGGCGCTGTCACGGCGCCAGATGTGGGAGAAGATGCGCATGAGCGATCGCGACATCTCCGATGTCACCGGGTACACCTACACCTTCCTGATGAACGGCCAGACGCCGGCCAGCGGCTGGACCGGCCTGTTCAGCCCCGGCGAGAAGGTGCGCCTGCGCGTGATCAACGCCGCGGCCATGACCTTCTTCGACCTGCGCATTCCCGGCCTGAGCATGACCGTGGTGGCCTGTGACGGCCAGTACGTGGAACCGGTCCGTGTCGGCGAGTTCCGCATCGGCGTGGCCGAAACCATCGATATCATTGTGGAACCCATCGAACACAAGGCTTACAGCCTGTTCGCCCAGGCCATTGATCGTTCCGGTTACGCCCACGGTCACCTGACCCCAGACCCGGCGCTCAGTGCCACGCCGCCGGCCATGGACCCGGCCCCCGAACTGACCCACATGGATATGGGCATGGCGATGAGCAGCGGTGATCATGGTGCGCATGGCGGCCATGCGATGCCAACCCAACACGGACATGCAGGGCATGACATGCCGACGGCCGACAGCGGCATGCAACACGGCGGCCACCTTGGCGTGCGTGGCGAGCACGCTGCCATGCCGCACCAAGGCATGGCAATGCCGATGGCTCAGTCACACGCCGACCACGGCATGACCGGGCACAGCATGGGCCAACACACCATGAATCAGGGCGCTCAGGATGCACATGCCAGCCACGGCATGGCGTCGAGCAACGGGCACGGCATGTCCCACGGCAATACCCATAGCGCTTCACAGGGCAGGTCGCATGGCCAGGCTCACACCGATGCGCCAACCTATAAGGGCCATCCCCTGTCGGCCGGCATGCCGGTGCATGCCGACAGCGAATACGGCCCCCATGTGGACATGCGCGCCGAAGCACCAGAATACCGCCTGGATGATCCCGGCGTTGGTCTGCGCAACAACGGCCGCAAAGTGCTGACCTACGCTGACCTGCGTAGCCTGCACCCCACGCCCGACACCCGCGAGCCCGGCCGCGAGATCGAGCTGCACCTGACCGGCAACATGAGCCGCTACATGTGGTCGCTCAACGGCATCCGTTATGCCGACGCCGACCCCATCCATCTGAACTACGGCGAGCGCGTGCGTATCACCCTGGTCAACGACACCATGATGCCGCACCCGGTCCACCTGCACGGCATGTGGAGCGATCTGGAAACCGGTGACGCCACGCACCTGCCGCGCAAACACACCCTGGTAGTGCAGCCCGGCGCACGCCTGAGCTATCTGGTGACCGCCGACGCCAAGGGCGAATGGGCATTCCACTGCCACCTGCTCTATCACATGATGGGCATGTTCCGAAAAGTCGTGGTCAGCTGAGGAGAGAGCGAATGAAACTGCATGCATACTGGCCACTGGCGGCCCTGCTGACACCGGCCCTGGCGCTGGCCGGCATGAATGACGATCCGGTGCTCACCAAGCTCGACGTCAAGCAACTGGAAGGCGCCTACCGCGATGGCGATACCCGTCTGGCCTGGAATATCGAGGGCTGGCTGGGGACCGATCTGCACAAGCTGGTGCTCACCAGCGAGGGGGCGCGCCTGGATGGCCGCAGCGAGGAGCAGGAACTGCGCCTGTTCTATCGTCGCGCCATCGCGCCCTACTGGGACCTGCAGCTGGGCTGGCACCACGCGCCCCTGGCCGAGCGCCGCGATGACCGCGCCCTGCTGGGCATCAACGGCACCGCGCCCGGGTACCTGGAAACCGAGTTCAACCTGCTGATGGGCCCAGGCACCGACCTCAGCGCCGAGCTGAGCGTGGAACGAGAGATCCGACTGACCCGGCAATGGGTGCTCAGCCCGGAAGTCGGCCTGACGGCGCACAACTTCAGTGATCCCGAGGAACACCAAGGCAGCGGCCTGGCCGACCTGGACCTGGAACTGCGTCTGGCCTGGGAAGTGCGCCCCGACCTGGCGCCCTATGTCGGCGTCACCTGGGAGCGCAAGCTGGGTGACAGCGCCGACCTGGCCCGCGCCAGCGGTCACGACGTGGAAGAAACCTACTGGCGACTAGGGGTCAGCTTCTGGTTTTAACCGGCTGACATCCCCCCCGGGGCAGGGTTTGCCTCGGGGGATCACAATCCGAACACACGGGAATTATCATGCGCACAGCAATAACAACCGCCCAGCCTGCTGTGGCCGCTCAGCGCCTGGGCGCAGCAATCTCGGCCATGGCCTGAGCATAACCTTGCGGCGCAAAGCGCCCGGTCACCATGAGCATCGCCACCAGCGTCACCAGAATCAGCCCCCAAGACGCGGCAAAGCTGCCCGCCAGATCATGCAGCAAGCCCGCCAGATAGGGCACCAGCGCGGTAATGACAAATCCCACTCCCTGCACGAATGCCGCCAGCACACCGGCCATGGCCGGCCCCTCCAGATGATCCAGCGTCAGCGTCAATGTCAGTGCGAAGCAGCTGCCCAGGCCATAGCCGATCAGCGCCACCCACACCACCAGCCCCGGCTCGGGCCAGAACAGCAGACCGCTAAAACCGATCAGCTGCAGACCGACGGCCAGCAGCAGCCAGGGACGGCGGTCGACACGGCCGCGACATAGCAGGGGCACGCAGAGCGCGGCACACACCTGCAACAGGGTCATCAGACCGATCAGTTCGCCGCTGTCGGCGGCACTCCAGCCCAACGACTGGGCATAGAGCGGCAACCAGGCCACCATGCTGGCATAACCGCCGTTGGCCAGCCCGAAATACGCCGCCAGCAGCCAGGCTCGGCGGTTGCGCAGACAGTTCAGCTGCGGCGGCGCAGCGGCCGTCGAGACGCCATCACGCGGACGCAGCCGCCAGCACAGCAACGCCAACACCGCCGGTAATAACCAGATGCCCAGCCCGGCCTGCCAGTGGCCGCTGGCACGGGCCACCAACGGGCTGACCACAGCAGCCAAGCCGCCACCGCCCATCAACGCCGCCGAGTACAGTCCCATGCCCAGCGGCACCTTGTGCGTGTACCAGCGCTTGACCACCCCCGGCGCCAGTGATTGCACTACCGCCACACCGATGCCGGCCACCAGAGCCGTCACCACCAGTGAGGCACCGTCTTCCAGCCAGAAGCGCCAGCCGCAGGCCACGGCAATGGCCAGCAGGCCGAACAGAACCCAGCCGCCTTCACTCAGCCAGCGGCCGATGCGGGGCAACAACAGGGCAAAGACGCCCATGCACAGCATGGGCAGGACCGTCAGCAGCGAGGCCGACTGCAGCCCCAGCCCCGTACTCTGACGGATCGACTCCAAGAGAGGGCCGTGTGAGGTGACGATGGGACGCAGGTTCAGCGCCAGCGCAATAATGATCAGCATGGGCCAGATGCCCGCCATACGGGCGCCGATCGAGGAAGACTGTTGAGACATGATGCAGTGGTTACCCGTGTAAACAGAAACGCCGGTGTTGTACACCGGCGCAGAGTCTAACCGATCATCAGAACGGCGTGTATGGCAGGAATTTGCCATCCAGGGTGATCACGGCCCGGGAGCCACCTTCCGAATCGTCTACCGTCGCGATTGAACCGGCTCGCCTTGCCGAGCTGGCCGAGAATAGCCTTCAGATTCGGGCAGCGGCGGGCGATTAATCGCTGGCAGGCAGCAGTTGCCGGAACCAAACATCCACCATGCGCGGATCAGCCTGACTCACTTGCACGGGGTCGAACAGTGGCTGTGCCCCGGCGGCCTGCAGGCGCCGGTGGACCTCCAGACCGAAGGCACAGAAACGGGGATAGCTTCGATCCCCCAGCGCCAGCACGGCATAGGGTTTCTGGTCAAAACGGGCCAGCACCGCAGCATCATCCCAGCCCTGAGCGGTTTTGGGTGCATCGCCCTGCCCCGTGGTACTGGCCACCAGCAGCAGGGCCTGCTCGGGCACCTCCGTGTCGGCCAGCCGGTTCAGTGCGACCACCTCGGCCTGGAAACCGGTCTGGCGCAGCCGCTTGCGCGTGGCCTGTGCCAGCTGGCGGGCGGTGCCAGTCTCGGTGGCATAGGCGATGCAGTAGTCCTGTGCCCCGCCCTGAAGCCCCGCGCGGTCACCCGACCTGCGCAGCGCGGCAGCCAGGACTGCGGCATAGGCCAGCAGTGCCAGACTCGCGATCCAGCGCCGTGCACCGCTCACGTCGTCCAGCTGCCAGACCAGCAGCAGGGCGAGCGCCACTGCCGCCGCGAGGGTTTTCAACCCCGGTCTCAAAGCGGCAGTACCTCAAGGGTGGCGCTGTAACCGAGGCGACGCTGAGCCCCTTCGATCAGGCGGCTGGGCTGTTCCAGTTCGGCTTCCAGCCAGTACATGCCGGGCTCGGTGAAGGTCACTTCAACTTGGCCATTCGTATCCGCCGTCAGCTCGATCTCCCCGACCTGATCGCGGTAACGGATACCATCCCGAATCAGCACCAGAGGCAGTCCGGCCGCCGGCTGGCCATCCAGCAGAAACTTGAAACGGACCGGTTCGCCGGTCACCAGATCATTGGGATGGGTGATGGGCACCAGCTCGATCCCCTGCCCGGTCGGCGTGAAGTTATGCGCGCTCGGTGCGCCTTTGGTCACGAACACCTGCATCCGGCTATCGATCTCGCTGACACGCACGTCTTCGGCAGCCACCGGGATCTGATCCAGCTGCTCCACCGGGCCCGACCAGCGCTTGAACTCGCCCGCCTGCTTATAACGGGCAAAGGCGCCCTGACGATACATCTGCAGGGTATAGGTACCCTCTTCCTTCAGCTCGATATCAAACATGGAACGGTAGCGCCCACGCGCCGGGTTCTGGGCTTCGACCGGCTCACCGGAGGGCGACAGGATCTCCAGCCGCTCCAGTGACAAAGGATGGTGTTCGAAATAGAACAGGCTGTTGGAGACGGCACCGTCCACGGTGACCCAGGCGTTGTCACCGGAAAGCACCGTGGCCGACGGCAGCATCCAGGCACGGTGCGCCTGTGCCGTGGTCGCCACGCCGATACCCAGGGCCAGCAGGGTACAGGCGCCCAAACGTTTGATATTCATGTGATGTCCTTATTGCGAATGAAATTGAGGGCTCAGGGCGTCAGCTGCAGGGCAACGCGCCCCAACTCGTGCTTGCCCTGTCGGGAAATCTGTCCGGGGGCGTCAGTCGGCCAGCTGAACGGCAAGCGGATCACCTCGCGGCCGCCCACCTCGCGGGCGGCTTCCACCACCAGCCGGTAGTCACCTGCCGGCAATGCCTTTAACTGCGGAGAGTCCGCCTTGAATGTCAGTTGATGCACCCCCACCGGGCGGGTCGCCCCCGAGAGTCCATCCACCGGAAATTCAAGTTGGCGCCCACTGCGCCGCCACCACAGGCGCAGGTCTTTCAGCCACTTGGTGCCTTCGTTGTCCTGCAGCGCCAGGTCATACCAGAGCGCCAGGTCCTGCTGATGACGCCCCTTGTCGGTTTCGATCCAGACCGCCACATAGGGGCGGTGATATTCGGCCACGTTCAGCGCCGGAATCTCGATCTCCACACTGAACTCGGACGCACAGGCCGGTATGGCCATGGCTGACAGCAGACACGCCGCTGCCAAGGGTTTCCATTGCATAAACATTCCTCAGTGAATCAGCAGTACGGCCAGCAGCACCGGCACCAGAACCCCCAGCCCCGTGACCGGCCAGACCGCCGCGCGCTCACGCGCATGCAGCCCGAGCACCGCCAGCCCGGTTAGACTGAACAGCACGCAGATCAGGGCAAAGGCATCAATAAACAGACTCCAGGCAGGGCCGGCATCCCGCCCCTTGTGCAGGTCATTCAGATAGGCGATCCAGCCACGATCGGTGGACTCGTACAACAGCACGCCGCTTTCAAGGTCAACACTCAACCAGGCATCCCCACCGGGGCGCGGCAGTGACAGGTACACTTCGAAGGCGGACCATTCCGCATCACGATGCGGCAGGTTGATACCCTGCTCGTCACGCAACCAGTCACGCGCACTTGCCGGCAGAGGAGCAGCATCCGCTTCGACTGCCGTGGCACGCAGGCGCTCCAGCAAGGGCGCCGGTACCGGCTGCTCAAGGGTTTGCACACGAACATCGGCGGGTATTTGCCCGGCGTGGTTCAGGGTGAAGCCAGTCAGGGCGAACAGCAGCATGCCGAACAGCGCCAGCGCCGAACTGATCCAGTGCCAGGTCAGGAGGCGGCGTAGCCAAAGCGAGCGTCTGACGAGCATTCTTCTTCCTTGCAATACATCCCTGACGGGAACCGATGAAGATCAGGGCAGGCCTGAATGACAGGAGACCAGAATATAACAATTCTCATTAACCATCAACGAATGAGAATGGTTAAGTTTTGTAAACCTTGGGCGGCGAACAAAAAAGCCGCCCGACCTTATCGGCACGGGCGGCGTGACAGACGCATTCTAACGGGGCTCAGAGGCCGATCAGCCCGATCGCCTGCAGGAAAATCACCAGAATCACCACCGGTGCCAGAAACCGGATCAACAGTAACCAGATGCGGTAACCGGTGCTCTCACCACCCAACTCATAGGCGGTGATCTCCGGCTTCATCACCCAGGCGGTAAACAGCGCCATCAACAAGGCGCCCAGCGGCAGCATCCAACCGGAGGTCAAATAGTCCAGACTCTCGAAGAAGGTCTTGCCGGCCAGGGTCCACTCGGCGCCCAGATTGAACGACAGTACTGTGCCCAGGCTGAGCAGCCAGATGCCGCTGCCCCCCAGCACGCTGGCCTTGAGGCGCGACATGCCCTGCTTTTCCGTTAGCCAGGCGATGGCCGGTTCGATCAGCGAGAACGCCGACGTCAGCGCCGCCACCGACAGCATGACAAAGAACAGGGTGCCGAACAGGGTGCCGAGCGGCATCTGGCCGAAGGCGATCGGCAGGGTGACAAAGATCAGCCCGGGCCCGGCGCCCGGCTCCAGCCCGTAGGCAAAGACGATGGGGAAGATCGCCAGCCCCGCCAGCAGTGCCGCCGCCGTATCGAGCACCGCCACCAGCATGGAGGTACGGGCGATGGAAACATCCGGCGGCAGATAGGAGCCATAGATCATCATGGCGCCGCCACCGATGCTGAGGGTAAAAAAGGCATGCCCCAGCGCCACCAGAATGCCGGATGCGGTCAGCTTGCTGAAATCGGGCTCGAACATAAACGCCACCGCCGCGCCGAAATGCCCCGTGGTGGTGGCATAGCCCACCAGAATCACCAGGAACAGAAACAGCAGCGGCATCAACAGGTTAGCGGCCCTTTCCAGGCCCTTGCGCACGCCGCGCCCGACAATGCCCAACGTCAGCAGCAGCACCAGTGTACTCCAGCCGATCAGGACCAGCGGCTGCTCCAGATGGGCATCAAAGCGCTGGCCGATTGCCTGCGGCTCCAGGCCGGTAAAGGTGCCGCTGGCCGTCACGGGGATATAGGCCAGCGCCCAGCCCGCCACGACCACATAGAAGCTGAGCAGCAGAAAGCCGGTCAGCACCCCGAGGCGACCCACGTTTTTCCACGCCGGATTGGCGCCCGCCTCCTGCGCCAGTCTGGCCATGGAGTTGATCGGGTTCTGCTGGCCGCGACGGCCGATCAACACCTCGGCCATCAGCAGCGGCACCCCCAGCAGGGCGATGCAGGCCAGATAGACCAGAATGAAGGCTCCGCCTCCGTTCTCGCCGGCGATATACGGGAACTTCCAGATGTTACCCAGGCCAACGGCTGCCCCTGCTGCAGCCAATATAAAGGAGATGCGGGTCGACCACTGTTGCTGTGGCGCACGACCGGACAGGGCTTGGGGTGTCTTGCTCATCATCGTTACCTGGTTGGAGATGGGCGTATCCTGCCATATCCGGCGCCGATTTTCTCGTCAGCTGCGCGCGGTCAGCGGCCCTTCGGTGGTCGGTGCTTCGCGACTGGCGACACTGTTGCTCACCTGGTCCAGGTAGTTGAGCCAGCGTTGTGCCTGGGCGCGGGTCGCCTCAAACTCACGCGCCTTATTGAAACGCTGGCGCGCTCGCTCATAGCGGGCACGGTTGACGTCGGCAATGCCGTCGAGCAGATAGAGATCCGCCGCGTCCGGCTTCAGCGCCACCGCTTCACCAATACTGCGCTGCATGGCATCCCAGTGCTTGAGCTGCATGTCCAGATAGGCGATCTGGCGCCAGGTGGCGTAATCCGGCTGGCGTTTGGCAATGCGCTGCAAGGTTGCGCGCCCCTGTGGATAAAGTTTGGCCTGCAATTGGGTTTGTGCCAACAGACGCTCATGCTTGAGCGTACGGCTCAATTGCTGCCGGGACATGGCATCGTCCAGCAGTTCGGCGGCCCGCTGTGGCAGTCCCTGCTGCACCATCAGCTGGGCCAGCCAGGTGTAGTGGCGTTCCTGGCTGAACTTGCCCGCCAGCCAGGCCGCTCTCAGCGTCGTCAGCGCATCGCTGTGGCGGTCACGCAGCTGATACACACTGGCCAGCTGCTCCCAGTACCGGGCCTGCTGTGGATAACGGTTGACCAGCAACTGCAGCACCGCTGTCGCGCCCTTCCATTGCTTGAGCTGAAAGTGCGCCGCCAACTGCAATCGATACCAATCCTCAGGCGCCCTTCCCTTGAGGCGGATCGCCGTTTGTACGGGTTTGACCACACGCGACCACTGCGCCCGTTGCGAATAGCCCTGTGCCAGCAACAGATAATCCTCGGCGCGGATGCTTTCGTGCTGTCCACCCTGGGTACGAACCTGCTGCATCCACTGCTCCAGCGAGGCGATCCCCTTGCGCCACTGCTCCTGCCCCATCTGCAGCTGAGCCACCGTATGTAGCAAACGACGCTGATCCGCGCCCGACAGGGCCTTCAGCGCATGGGCGGCGGCAAAGTGTTGTAGTGCCGCCGTCTCCTGCTGCCGCGCCAGCGCCAGGTTACCGCGAAACTGCAGGGTATAGGCCTGTGCCGGCTTGCTCAGCGTGTGCGACGACAGTTGCTGCAGAATCTTGGCCGCCTGGGCGTAATTGTCCTCGGCCATCGCCTGCTGGGCCTGGTTCAGTTGCCGCAGTACCCCCGGTGACAGCTGGATCCGTTCGGCCAGCGCGGTCGTGCCGAGCATCAGCCCAACCGACAGGCACAGCGCTTGCATCATCCGTTTCATGATTTACTCCAGTTTGAATTCCAGCCGCTGGCGGGTCCGAAAGGGTACCGCTGCTCCTCCTTCAGTCATCGGGTTGAAGCGCCAGCGCAACAGGGCCCGCTCCACCGCGCGATCAAACACTCCCGGCGGGGTCGCTTCGACAATTTTGAATGAGTCCGGCACGACACGCCCCTTGGGGTCCACCGTGAATTCGGCGACCACAAAACCTTCAATGCGCCGACTGAGCGCACGCCGCGGATACTGTGGATTCATGCGCGACACCGGCGCGGCATTCAGATTGGTCGCCATACTGACCGCAGGTGAGGGCGCAGCCACTGACAGGGCCTGCACCGACGACAGATCCACCGCCGCATTGATCTTCATGCCGATATCCAGCTGGGGCGCGGGCATGTTCAATGCCACCGCCGGGGTGTTCACGGCGACCGGCTGCGCCATGTCCGGCACGGCCGGGCTGGGCGGCTGCTCCGGCATGATATCCGGTGGCGGCACGGCTTCACGCTCACGCACCTGAACTTCGGAGTCCAGTGTCAGCCGCTGCACGTTAATGCGCGTCTGTGCCGATACCTCCGGTTCGACGGTACGCCCGACCCCGGCCAGATGCGCCATCAACAGGAACAGCAGCAGGCTGACCAGGATAGCGGGCGGAATAAACAACAGCCCCCGCATCAGCCTGCTCCTTCACGTGTCGCCACGGCCACCTGTTCGATACCGGACAGCTTGACCTGATCCATCACCTGCACCAGCAGGCCGGTTTTGGCGTCTCTGTCCGCCTGAATCATTACCCCCAGATCCGGCTGCTCCACCTTGAGCCGCTCCAGCGTGGGCCGAATCATGCGCACATCCACCGGCTGACGATCCAGCCAGATCTCATCCTGGGCCGTAATGGCCAGCATCACGCCCTGGTTTTCCTTCACCTCGGCGGTCTCCGACACCGGGCGCTCGATCTCGACCCCGGCTTCGCGCACGAAACTGGTCGATACGATAAAAAAGATCAGCATGATGAACACGATGTCGAGCATGGGCGTCATGTCGATCTCGGCATCGTTGTCCATCATGTCCAGGTTCAGTCGTTGCCTCATCCTCTGGCTCCCGTGATATCCAGTCGAGTGCGTTGCAGTTGGCTCCAGCGGGCCAGGCGGTTCCACAGCAGCAGGCCGCTGACCGCAATGACCATGCCGGCCAGCGTTGGCAGCGTGGCCCGCGCCACCCCCGCCGCCATCAGGCGCGGATTACCGGTACCATTCAGCGCCAGGGTGTCAAACAGGTGAATCATGCCGGTAACGGTGCCCAGCAAGCCGATCAGCGGGCAGAGCGCAATCAGGGTGCGGATCAACGGCAGTGCATTCTGCAGCTCCAGCAGCAGGTCGGCGCGCTGCAACTGGCGCGCGCTGCCCGGTCGCTGCGCCCGATAGGCCCGAATACGACGTGGGAAGTCGAACCAGCGGAACCAGAGCCGCTCCAGCAACAGCGTCCAGAGCACCAGGGTGACCGCCAGCAGCGCCCAGAGCACCGGCCCACCGGCATTGAAGAAGCCCGCCAGCGCCGCTTCGAATTGGGCCAGGTCAGGCAGCATGGCGCGCCTCTTCGGCATCGCTGAGCTGCTCACGCTTGACGGCCAACAACGCCAACCCTTTCTGCTGCAGCAACTGCAACAGGCGGCGACTGCGTGCCGCCAGCAAGCTGTGACAGAACAGCAGCGGGATGGCGACGCACAGCCCCAGCACGGTCGTCATCAGTGCCTGGGAGATGCCCCCGGCCATCAGTTTGGGATCACCGGTGCCGAACAGGGTGATGCTCTGGAAGGTACCGATCATGCCGGTCACCGTACCCAGCAGACCCAACAGGGGCGCTACGGCGGCCACCAGTTTGAGCAGCGTCAGGCCACGCTCCAGCAACGGCGCTTCCTTGAGCAGCGCCTCATCCACGCGCAGCTCGGTCTCATCCGTGGTCCGGCCTGCCTGGCCCGCCGCCAGTACACGCCCCAGGGGGTTGCGCTCACTGGCCTGGTCGGCATTGCGCAACTGAGCCCGCACGCTGACTTCAATCTGCAAGGTGGTCAGCAGCTTCCACAGCGCCACCAGCAGGCCGATGCCGCCCAGCGCCAGAATGATGTAGCCCACCAGCCCGCCTTGGGCGATGCGTGCTTTCAGGTCAGGGGTTTGCGCCAGCAGCGCCAGCAGGTTGCCGCGACTGGGGTCGACCACCAGCGTATCACCCTGCCCCTGCACGAAGGCTTGCGCCTGGTCGATCACAGCACCCGCGGGCTGTACCGGCAACACCTGCAGCGCGCCATTGACGTAGTTCAGGTAGCGTCCCTGCTCTGTCAGTGCCGTGAACGGGCCGACACGCAACACCTCGGCGTCTTCTCGTACACCATTCGCCTGGATAACCGGGGCAGTAAAGCGGGTCACTTCCCCGGTCGCGGTCATCTCCTGCTGCAACAGGAACCAGAGGCCTTCCAGTTCGCTCAGTGTCGGGATGCGTCTGCGTTCGGCAAAGGCCAGCAGCTCGGCACGCTCGGGGTGCTGTGCGGAGATCAGGGAATCATCCACCAGCCCCTTCAGCTCCTGCGCCTGCTGCTTGACGACCCCGAACACCTCGCCCAACTGACCACTGCGCACACGCAAGGCTTCGCCCTGCTCGGTCAGCGCATCCTCATTACTCTGGAACTGCGCCTTGAGCTTGGCCTGCTCGGCTTCGGCGGCCGCCAGACGAGCCCTGGCCTGGTCCAGCAGCGCCTGCTGGCGGGCATTATCAGAGCGGAATTCAGCCAGACGTTCAGCATCGGCCTGACGATCGGTGGCCACTTGGGAGCGCACCTGCTGCAACAGCTGCTGCAGCTCATTGGCCTGGGACGGCACCGCCAGTACCAGCATCAGTGCGGCCAGGGTACGGGTCATGGCCTTCATGAGGCACCTCCGCTGTGTTCATTGGGCACCAACTCAATGGGCAGTTCCAGCAACTCGGGCACCGACTGCTGGCGGGCCATGCTGACTCCCTTGCGGATCGGCCAGTCAAAGTCGGCATCAAGTCGTTCCCAGTCACCCGACTGACGACGCCAGCGACCGCTCTCTTCGCCGTCCAGTGTCTGGTAATAAAGCGCCACACGCCCCAGGCGCAGGAAGGTAACCTCTCGGACCTGCCCCCCCTGTTCCAGCGCTCCGCTCCAGGCCTCCAGGGTCCGGCCGTACTCGGCCTCGATCCGGTAGGCTTCCAAAATCTGACGATATTTTTCCGCCAAACTGATATCGGCACGATCCAACAGACGCGCCAATCGCTGAACACGCTGTTCGCGCTCTTCCGGCAGGAAAGGAAGATCGCTGGCGATAAACTGCTCCAGTATCGACTGCATGCGTACCAGCAGCGGCAGCGTCGCCTGCTCGGTCTGGGTCAGGGAGGTCAGCTGAGCCTCGACGTCCGCCAGTTCACGACGCTGGTCTTCCACCATGCGTGACAGCTGGCGGTTGTAGGCTTCCATCAGTTCCGCCTGGCGCAGGGCCGCAGTGTAGGCGTCATAGTTTTCGCGCGTCTGCTGATCGAGCTGGTCGATGTGGCGCTGCGCCTGCGCACCCTGCTGGTGCGCCCGTTCCAGCACCTGCTGGTTCTGCTCCAGGGTGTTGGCCTGAGCCATGACGGGCAACAGCATCGGCACAGACAGCAGCACCGCCTTCAAGGGTATCCGGTCCATGAGCAATCCGTTTAAGTAAAACAAATGATAACGATTTGCATTATTTACTATATGAACAATACATTCAATGCTTGACGGCGAGGAAACGGCACCAGGATAGAAGCTGGGTGCTGTGGATAAGTCGGGCGGATAAACGACAGGCACAAAAAACCCCGCCGAAGCGGGGTTGCATGATTCAGAGGACGATCAGCCGTTCAGGATCAGACCGCCTTGTGGGCGATGATGTCCTTCCACTTGGCCGGACCCGTGGTGTGCACGGATTCGCCGGCGGTATCGACCGCCACGGTCACCGGCATGTCCTTCACTTCGAACTCGTAGATCGCTTCCATGCCCATTTCCGGGAATGCCAGCACCTTGGCGTCGGTGATCGCCTTGGACACCAGGTACGCTGCGCCGCCAACCGCCATCAGGTAGACCGCTTCGCTGTCCTTGATCGCTTCGATCGCCACCGGGCCACGCTCGGACTTGCCGATCATGCCCAGCAGGCCGGTGCTTTCCAGGATCTGACGGGTGAACTTGTCCATGCGGGTCGCCGTGGTCGGACCGGCCGGCCCCATCACTTCGTCACGGACCGGATCGACCGGACCCACGTAGTAGATGAAGCGGCCTTTCAGATCCACCGGCAGCTCTTCGCCGTTGTTCAGCATCTCCACCATTTTCTTGTGGGCAGCATCACGACCGGTCAGCATCTTGCCGTTAAGCAGGATGGTTTCGCCGACTTTCCATTCTTTCACCGCTTCCGGGGTGATCTCGTCCAGATTGACGCGACGGGTGTTGGCGCCGACTTCGAAGGTCACTTCCGGCCAGTCATCCAGGCTCGGCGGCGTCAGCACGGCCGGACCATTGCCGTTCAGAGTGAAGTGGGTGTGACGGGTCGCGGCACAGTTCGGGATCATGCACACCGGCAGAGACGCCGCGTGCGTCGGGTAATCCTTGATCTTCACATCCAGAATGGTGGTCAGACCGCCCAGACCCTGGGCGCCAATGCCCAGTGCGTTGACCGCGTCCATGATTTCCAGACGCAGCTCTTCGACACGGTTCTGCGGGCCGCGCTCGCGCAGCTCGTGAATGTCGATCGGGTCCATCAGGGACTCTTTCGCCAGTACCGCTGCCTTCTCGGCGGTACCGCCGATACCGATGCCCAGCATGCCTGGCGGGCACCAGCCGGCGCCCATGGTCGGCACGGTCTTGACGATCCAGTCGACAATGCTGTCGGACGGATTCAGCATCACCATCTTGGACTTGTTCTCGGAGCCGCCGCCCTTGGCTGCCACATGAACTTCCACTTCATCGCCTTCGACGATTTCGTAGTGGATCACCGCCGGGGTGTTGTCCTTGGTGTTCTGACGCTTGCCGGCCGGATCAGCCAGGATGGATGCACGCAGCACGTTGTCTGGGTGCGTGTAGGCGCGACGCACGCCTTCGTTGACCATATCGGTCACGGACATCTTGGCATCCCACTGCACGTTCATGCCCACTTTCAGGAACACGGTAACGATACCGGTATCCTGACAGATCGGGCGCTGGCCTTCGGCACACATGCGGGAGTTGATCAGGATCTGCGCCATGGCGTCTTTCGCCGCCGGGTTTTCCTCTTTCAGATAGGCCTCGTGCACACCCTGCACGAAGTCAATCGGGTGGTAGTAGGAAATGAACTGCAGCGCATCGGCGACGCTGTTGATGAAATCATCCTGGCGAATAACGCTCATTGACGACTCTCCAATCTGGCTTGGTTGTGGTTCATTGAGGTCGGGCCCGTCCGCAGACCGGCATAAACTGGCGCAGCATTATACACCAATTCGACCCCTTAACTTCTCGGGTATTGGTATTAGAGCATAATCGGCCAGGGGTTCAGCAGCGCCAGGCAAAACAGCATGCCAAACCCGAGCAGCAGGCGGGCCGTTGCCGGCGTCAGCGGCTGACGTGCATCGGCATCGACACGCAGCAACCGCACCGGCTTCAGGGTCAGCAGCAGGCTCGGCAATAGCCAGAGCGCTCCGGGCAGTAACCCCAGCCCCAACAGCAGTGCCGATACCAAATAGACCCCGGCCAGCAGGCTCAGATAGAGCCGCACCCCAGCCGCATAGCCCATGCGCACGGTCAGCGTGTGCAGGCCGTCACGGCGGTCGCGTTCGCAGTCGCGTAATTCATTGCTCAACAGCAGCAGCGACACCAGCAGACTGACCGGCACCGTCTGCAGCAGCAGCTCCGGTGTCAGGGAAGCACCCAGCGCCAGAGCACTGCCGGCCATCATCAGCACGCCCATCAGCCAGAACACCAGCACCACGCCCAGCCCGCGACTCTTGTAGTTGACCGGACTGACCGTATAGCCCAGCGCCCCGGCCAACCCCAGTACGCAGAGCAGCAGAAACCCCATCCCCTGTTGAATGACAAAGTGCAAACCGATTGCCGAGGCCAGCAGAAAACAGAGCATGCCGGACTTGAAGTTATGCCGGATCGCGGTAATGGCGGCGGCATTCTCGGGGCGCCCCTGCAGCAGACGAATATCGGCGTGATCATTGATCAGGTTGACGCCCGCCTGCAGCAGCAGACCGCCCGCCAGCACCAGCAGCGCGGCAAACGGATTGATCGGCCCCTGCAGGGCTGCCAGCAGAATGCCGATCATGCAGGTGATCAGCGCCACCGGAAAGGAAAACGGACGCAGTGCACGGCGAAAGGCATACTTGCCGATATCCTCAGCATCACATCCTGATTGCATGGTTGCAGCCATCCCGCTTGACTCCATCGTCTGGTTACCTCACCTGCCCGGGGTCCGCACCCTTACGGCGGCCCCAGCAGTCTTGTCATTGCCGCGTGGGCATACTGTACATAAAAAAGGGAGCCGCTGGGCTCCCTGTATCGGTGTGATCGCGTCTAGTCGCGTTCGGGCGCGTTGGGCAGATCGCGCATCAGCAGCGCGTAGGTCATGTCGGTGTCGAAATCCACCGGAATGCTGACCCGGTGCCCTGAGCCCGGTGCCACCTCGGCAGGCTGTCCCTTCTTGTTCAGCATCTCCTGCAGCTTGAAGCGCTTGTTGCCCGCCGGGGTCATCAGCTCCAGGGTATCGCCCAGCTCGAAGCGGTTCTTCACGTCGATCTCGATAAAGCCCTTCTGGGCATCATGACCGGTGATTTCGCCGACGAACTGCTGATGCACGCCCACCGAACTGCCGGTCTGGTAGTTCTGATACTCGTCATGCACGTGACGGCGGTAGAAGCCCTCGGTGTAGCCGCGATTAGCCAGGTTCTCCAGCGTATCCATCAGGTTCATGTCGAATGGCTTACCCGCCACCGCATCGTCGATCGCCTGACGGTAGGCCTGCGCAGTACGCGCCACGTAGTAGTGCGACTTGGTACGCCCTTCGATCTTGAGCGAGTCCACGCCCATCTCGGCCAACTTGTGCACATGCTGAATGGCGCGCAAATCCTTGGAGTTCATGATGTAGGTGCCGTGCTCGTCCTCGAACGCCGGCATGTATTCGCCCGGACGCGTCTCTTCCTGCAACAGGAAGATTTTGTCGCTGGGCTGACCTTCACCCAAGGCCGGCTGCGGCTCGGCTGCGGGATCAAAGGACTGGACCGGCACCACGTCACCGGACTCGTCCTCTTTGGCCTCGTGGGCATCGTACTTCCAGCGGCAGGCGTTGGTGCAGGTGCCCTGGTTGGGGTCGCGGTGGTTGATGTAGCCAGACAACAGGCAACGCCCGGAATAGGCAATGCACAAAGAACCGTGCACGAACACTTCCAGTTCGATCTCCGGGCACTGCTGGCGGATCTCGGCGACTTCGTCCAGCGACAGCTCGCGCGACAGAATGATGCGTTCGATGCCGGCACGGTGCCAGAACTTCACCGACGCCCAGTTCATGGTGTTGGATTGCACCGACAGGTGGATCGGCAGGTCCGGATACTTGTCCTTGACCATCATGATCAGGCCCGGGTCGGACATGATCAGCGCATCCGGGCCCATGGCGATGACCGGATCCAGATCCTTCATGTAGGTCTTGAGCTTGGAGTTGTGCGGCAGGATATTGCTGGCCACAAAGAACTTCTTGCCCAGCTCATGGGCGATGCGAATGCCTTCGGCCAGGTTGTCATGGGTGAAGTCGTTGTTGCGCACGCGCAGGCTGTAGCGCGGCTGCCCCGCATAGACGGCATCCGCCCCGTAGGCGAAGGCATACTTCATGTTTTTCAACGTCCCGGCCGGGGACAGCAGTTCTGGTGTTCGCATAGGACCTGTAGTGAGTTCTGAAGATTAACGGGCCTGAGTGAGCCTCAGGCAGACAGGTTGATCCCAAACAGAGGCGTGTAGATGGAGCCTCGCTCTCCCGGACGACTCTGGTACAGCACCACCGAATCCGCGGGTGTCGTCAGGCCAGGCCGAGGCCAAGCTTCAGGCACTTCAAAGCGGTTTTCGGCCGGTAGGCGTGCCAGAGTCACATGGGGCATGAAATCGCGCTCATCATAGCGGATTCCGGCTTTTTTGGCGATATTAACCATACGATCATGCAGGGCATACAACTGCTCATGATCGCTGATCAGCGCCGCCAGCACCCCCAGCCGCGGATTGGCCCGGTAGTAGCCCAGCTGATCTAACGGCACCATGAAGCTGGGCTGGTCCGCCAACACTTCACGGGCCAGCTGTTCCAACTCCGTGACCTGCTCCAGCGTCACATCGCCCAGGAAGCAGAGCGTCAGATGGTAGTTGGAGGAGTCGACCCAGTGCGCATCCAGACCGCGATCGAACTCGCACAGCGTATCGGCGCAGTCCGACAGCGGACGGGCAATGCGCTCTGGAATCGGCAGCGCAAAAAACGTTCTTATTGTGTTCATAACGAGAGCCTGCAAACAGGCATGTGTTACCCCTTTGCCTGCGCCATGAGCCGCTGCTGCGCCGGATGCGACAGCACGGACTTGATCCAGCGATGCACTTCTGGATAAGCACTGTAATCAAACCCAGCCAACTTGGGCCAGCTCAGCACCAGGCCACCATGAATATCGGCAATGGTGAAATGATCGCCACTGATCCAGGTGCGGCCGTGTAGCTGCTGCTCCAGCAACGGCAGGAACCGCTCCAGCTCGGCACTGGCACGTGCCATCACCTCTGCATCCGGGGCACCCCGGTTGAACTTGAACTGCATCAGCATATCCAGTGCCGGCACTTCCATCTGATTGCTAATATACAGCGACCAGCGCAGGATATCCGCTTCCGCGGCCGGCGTATCGGCCCACAGGCAGCCGTTGCCGTATTGACGTGCCAGATAGTAGAGAATGGCCTGGGTCTCGAACAGCACCAGCTCGCCATCCACCAGCGTCGGGATCTTGCCGGTCGGATTCAGGGCGCGGTAGTCCTCCGACTGTGTCTGCTCGCTGCGCGGCAGCATATCGACCGACTCATACTCCAGTCCCAGTTCCTCCAGCGCCAGCATCACCATGCCGGCCCGCGAAAAGACACTGCCATATACCTTGATCATTCGATGCTCTCCCTCGGGCTCAGCCCTGCTCCATGCGCAGCTGCAGATTGTTCAGCTGCTGACGTATCCGCAACAGATCCTGATTGATCTGCCGACGGGTGCCGTCGATGGCCTTGATGGCCTGTTCGTTCTGGCGAATGCGTTGTGCCAGCCCGGCGCTGACACCCGACCCGCCTTCCAGTTCGGACAGCTGGCGTGTCAGCTGCTTCTGTACCTTGAGACGCCCTTCACTTTCGACCTTGAGTCCCTGCTCCAGAGTCGCCAGCTGCTGTTCAGACGCCGCCAGCCGCGCCTGCAGCGTTTTCTTCAGTGCCGCCTGCTCGGTCCTGAGACTGTCGGTCCGTGCCAGCGCGTCCGCCACCTTGCCGGCTTCCGTGCGCACCTGCTCCAGCGCCGTGTTCGTCGCTGTCAGACGCGCCTGCAGCTGCTTCAGCTGCTCGGCCTGCTGCTCCAGTTGAGGCTTGTTGCGCTGGTAGGCGATGGTCCACAGCTTGGCCACTTCGGAGTCGAAATGGGCAAACCGTTCTTCCACACGCGTGTTCACGCCTTCGAGGCGCTGCTGCAGCGTCTCGCCAGACTGCTCAGCACTGTCAGAAGTCACTTCCAGCATCGCTTCCAGGGACTCGACACGTTCCTGCGCCTGCTGTAGTTCGGCATGTACATCAGCCAACTGCTCCTGCTGTTGTGTCAGCATGAAGCCCAGGTACCCCAGGGCCGTAGCCATCAGCAACAGTATCAGCGTCACCAGCAGGTTACCGCCGCGCCCGTTCGGGGCGGCTGCCGATGGCGCGGTACGGGTCGCGGCGGCCGGTCGCGCCGCGTTCTCGACCACCAGAGATTCCAGCCCGTCCGTATTCAGGCCGGGTTCCTTGCGTTCACTCATCGGGATATAGTCTTTGCAGAAAACAGGCGATCAACCCTAGCAGGTTTGCCAAAAACGAAAAAGCCCCGCAATCGCGGGGCTTGGCTTGGATCAGAGAGCCGGGGGGCAGATGCCGGGTAGCAGCAGCGCATTACTGTGCCGCCGCCCCCTAAGAACCGTACGAGCGAGTTTCCCCGCATACGGCTCAAGCCTTTACAAGCCCTCTTTGCAGAGAACCGGCAGACCTTTCTAATTTCGCATGCATCAGATCTTGGTATTGGATGGTGGGGCACACGCCCCACCGATAACAGTGATTACTTCTTTCGTCCCCAAATCACTGGTAGCAGCACCGCTAAGGATGCCAGTACTTGTGCGAGGTCGAAAACCACCGTTACTGTCAGATCAATATTCATCGGCTAATGCCTCAAAATTTGATCTGGGCGCCCAGATTCAAAGAAACCTGGAATTTATATACCGCCTTAGCCAAAGCGGTTGTATCAGGGTGAACTAGCATCCCCTTCAACGCCGGACAACCTTTCCAGAGGATCTCCCCCTACCGGCAGGCCCCGCCTGCGGATAGTTCCCACACCCGTGGGAGGTTGACCATCCAGTCCAGAAGCCCTTTAGCCGCTTTCCCAAGCGACATTTCAGGGCTGGATAGGCCCCGAAAACCAAGAACTGTCTAAGCAAACCAGCTAGATTAACTAGCTGGCCCGTCACTCAATGCATG
This sequence comes from Marinobacterium weihaiense, assembly GCF_019061305.1. GTDB lineage: Bacteria > Pseudomonadota > Gammaproteobacteria > Pseudomonadales > Balneatricaceae > Marinobacterium > Marinobacterium weihaiense. The sequence goes on along the minus strand of NZ_JAHQZT010000007.1, from coordinate 64,404 downwards.
TATCTTACGATGGCAGTTCGGATGCAACAACACCAAGTTTTCCAGCTTGTCACTCCCGCCCTTGTGCCGTTCAATAATGTGGTGGATGTTCCACCCGGTCTCGAACGTGATGTACTGCTTGCACATCGGGCAGCGTTTTTGCTGTCGATTCCAAAGCGTGCAGGTCTTCCGTTTACCCTGTTCCGAATTTCTCCACACATACTCCAAGCGTTGCTCGTAGTAGGTTTCAAACTCCGGCAGGTACGGGTTCGCTTCCGCCTTTATCTTGGTATGCCGCTTTATCGGCGTGTCAGCTGCATACAACAGCTGGCGAGTTTTCCGCTGGGATACTGCTCCGCGAACACCCAATTGCGTTTTTCAACGCGCTTGAAATATTTCGCCTTGATCCAGCGTTTACGACGGTTTTGATGCCGACGCTTACACCACTGCCACAACAGCTTCCAGATACGATAATCCACGTAGTTAAAGATTTCCTTGGCCACGATATGCCTGTGATAGTTGGCCCAGCCCCGAATCATCGGATTGAGCATATCTATCAACAACCAGGCCGGGGCCGTTTTGTTATCCTTCACCACTTGCCGTATCTTGGCCAAAAACTGCTTCAGGTTCTTGTGAGCAAGCTTGATTAACAGCTGCCCCCATATTGCCTGATATTCTGACCCAGAAAGTCGAACCCTTCCGACACATGCGTAATCAGCGTCTTCTCCGCTGACAAGGTTAACCCGCGCTCCGCCATGAAGGCTTCAACAATAGGTTTTACCTCATCTTCCAGTAACTCTTTCGAGATGCCGGTGATAACGAAGTCATCCGCATAACGCACGTAGTTGACCTTTGTCTTGTAGCTGGCTTTGGTGTTTTTCTTCCCGAATCGGGTTTCTAACTCCTGTTCCAGGCCATCAAGCGCAATATTGGCCAACACCGGCGAGATGATACCTCCTTGCGGAGTCCCCGCCTCAGTTGGGAACAACTGGCCGGATTCCATGTACCCTGCCTTTAGCCATTTTTTGACGATCACTCGGTCCAGCGGGACATGAGCAACCAGCCAGTCATGACTGATGTTGTCGAAACACCCTTTGATATCGCCTTCCAGCACCCATTGAGCCGAACTCTTGCGACTGAGGTTGATGAACAACTGCTCAATTGCATCGGCTGTAGAGCGCAGGGGACGAAAGCCATAGGAATTTCGGTCTGCCGTGGTCTCCGACACCGGCTCAAGCGCTAGCAGGTAAAGTGCCTGCATGGCTCGATCCAGCATCGTCGGAATCCCCAAAGGGCGACGAGCGCCATTTGACTTCGGGATATATACACGGCGCAGTGGTCTGGGCTTGTAGCCCTTTCGCACCAACCGAAATACAGCATTCCATTTGGCATCAGGGGTGTCCCATGTTTTGCCATCGACACCGGGAGTTTTACGCCCCCGGTTTTCCGTCACTCGCTTCACAGCCAAAGCCTTGGCCGAAAACGAGCGAACCAGCATGCGCTGCAGGCTTTTCACCTTACGCCACTGCTGATTTCTGGCCGCCTTCGCGATGCGCACCTGTAGTCCTCTCAGCCTGATATGACAGGTTTCCCAGTCAATACCGTGCCAGCTGGCGGGGTGGAAAGACGCAGGTACGTCAATCGTAGTTGATGTACTCATCTTGCAGTCCTCCTAGGTTTGAGCACCCCTGAATGACTGAAGACGCAGTAACCCCTTGCGGGGACTCTGCATCCCCACAAGGGTGTCGATGAGTGAAGCTCAGGCCGAAGCCGGCTTCGATAGAAAACTTTACAGGCCGTTACGCGAGTAAAGACCAGCTGGAAGTCAGCACTGTTTCCAGTCAGGGCAAAGTTCGAACCCCTATTCCGGCCATTACAGCCAGACATTCGCTTTTTCCAGCCTCCTTTACCCGCACACCCAAGGGTTCGCCTTGCGGCTTACTTGCCCAGAGGGCAGGTGTACGGGCTTACCGAGTTCCGTAACGATGACACAAGAGGGTTAGGTTCTGCCTATCTACCGGTAGCTTTATTGTCAGCGTAATCCCAGATGTGAAAGGATTAACCAGCTACGCACCATTTTGGTTAAAGCCTGTCAGTGACTTTGGCTCCTTGCGGTTGACGGTATTTATCAGCAGTTCACATACGTTAACCATACCTCCCAGCCTAGTACCTCACCCGCATTGTCACTCGCAGGATCCATGCACGTACCCTCACAGGTCGCACACACCATAAAAAGGGGTTACATTGTCAGGAAGCTTCGCACCACTCCATTACTAGAGTCGCACTATCCCTAGGCTACAGCTGGCTGAACAGCAGGTTCTCTACGCATCAGCTAAATGCGCCGAACAATCATCGTTACAGCTTGCATCGCTGCGAGGTTAGATCAGTGGCTGAAGTAAGCCGTAGTGATCGTAAGTGTGCTACGCACTATCCGTGCAGAAGCGGAGTGTTCACGACATCCGGGCGGATGTGTTACCACGAGGTGATATGACCAGTGGGCCATAAGGTGAAGGCATGCAGAGAACCGAGACAAGCCCGGTTCTCCTTTCGCATGCGTTGTTGGTTCATTCGCAGATGAACCGAGTCTGTGGTCTCAGGCGCTTAGCTGAACGCCATCATCGACCGGGGGTCACATGGGTGGACTGACCGCCGCAGCGGCTCCTCTCATTCACAGTCCGGGTGAGAGGATGGGGCAGGTGCTCAACACACCTAAACCCCGGGCAACGTATTGATTTATAAGGAATCAATACGCCTCGCGAGCGACTCTCGTCGCATCACATCATGCCGCCCATGCCACCCATGCCGCCCATGCCGCCCATGTCAGGCATGCCAGCGCCGGCGTTGTCTTCCGGGTGGTCAGCAATCATAGCTTCGGTAGTAATCATCAGACCGGCGATGGATGCCGCTGCCTGCAGTGCAGAACGGGTCACCTTGGCCGGGTCGATGATGCCCATTTCCATCATGTCGCCGTACTCTTCGGTACCGGCGTTGAAGCCGAAGGCACCTTCACCAGCACGGACCTTGTCCACTACCACGGAGCCTTCGCCACCGGCATTGCCCACGATCTGACGCAGCGGCGCTTCCATGGCACGCAGGGCCAGCTGGATACCGATGGTCTGGTCATGGTTGTCGCCTTCCAGGCCTTCGACCTTGCTCAGCGCACGGATCAGTGCAACACCACCGCCCGGTACCACGCCTTCTTCAACCGCCGCACGGGTCGCGTGCAGGGCATCGTCAACGCGGGCCTTCTTCTCTTTCATTTCCACTTCGGTCGCGGCACCCACCTTGATGACTGCAACACCGCCGGCCAGCTTGGCAACGCGCTCCTGCAGCTTTTCACGGTCGTAGTCGGACGTGGTTTCTTCGATCTGGGCACGGATCTGCTGTACGCGCGCATCGATCTCAGCGGCAGAACCGGCACCGTTGACCACCACGGTATTTTCTTTGGTGATGTTGACACGCTTGGCAGTACCCAGCTGCTCCAGCGTCACGGTTTCCAGGCTCAGACCGATCTCTTCGGAGATGACCTGGCCACCGCTGATCACGGCGATATCCTGCAGCATGGCCTTGCGACGATCACCGAAGCCCGGCGCCTTAACGGCACATACCTTGACGATGCCGCGCATGGTGTTGACCACCAGCGTCGCCAGCGCTTCGCCTTCGACGTCTTCCGCGATGATCAGCAGCGGACGAGAGGCCTTGGCAACCTGCTCCAGGGTCGGCAGCAGTTCGCGGATATTGGAGATTTTCTTGTCAACCAACAGGATGAACGGGTCTTCCAGCTCACAGGTCATGGTGTCCTGCTCGTTGACGAAGTACGGAGACAGGTAGCCGCGGTCAAACTGCATGCCTTCAACCACATCCAGCTCGTTGTCGAAACCGGAGCCTTCTTCAACAGTGATGACACCGTCCTTGCCAACCTTTTCCATTGCTTCGGCAATGATGCGGCCGACTTCAGCATCAGAGTTGGCGGAGATAGTACCCACCTGTGCGATCGCCTTGGAGTCTTCGCACGGAACAGACATGCTGGCCAGCTGTTCAACAACGGCAATCGCGGCCTTGTCGATACCGCGCTTGAGGTCCATCGGGTTCATGCCGGCAGCAACGGATTTCAGGCCTTCGTTGACGATCGCCTGCGCCAGAACGGTTGCAGTGGTCGTACCGTCACCGGCTACGTCGTTGGCCTTGGAAGCCACTTCCTTGACCATCTGCGCGCCCATATTTTCGAACTTGTCTTTCAGTTCGATTTCCTTGGCAACGGACACGCCATCCTTGGTCACGGTCGGAGCACCGAAGGACTTGTCCAATACCACGTTGCGGCCCTTGGGACCCAGAGTGGTTTTAACCGCATCAGCCAGAATGTTTACGCCCTGCAGCATGCGCTGACGGGCATCATCACCGAAACGTACGTCTTTAGCAGCCATTGTTTGCTAGTCCTGTATCTGTATCGAATTGAATATTTGATGATTTAAGCGACGCGAAGCTGATTGCTCAGTCTTCCAGCACGCCGTAGATCTCACTTTCCTGCATGATCAGCAGCTCGTCGCCGTCAACCTTGACGGTGTTGGAGCCGGCATACTGGCCGAAGAGGACCTTGTCACCCACTTTTACGGAAGGCGCCTGAACATCACCGTTGTTCAGTGTGCGGCCCGGGCCGACTGCCACGACTTCACCACGATTGGGCTTTTCGGCTGCAGAACCCGGCAGGACAATACCGCCAGCCGTTTTGGTTTCTTCTTCGCTGCGGCGAACTACAACACGGTCGTGAAGTGGACGAATTTTCATCTGGTTGTTCTCCTGGTATCGAGGATCCAATGCGATGTTGTTGTTGAAGGTGGCCATCCGTCAGGACAGCCCAAACCTGTTTGCAACCTAGATGGGGGAGGCGCGATGGCATTTCAAGACCTGCATGCAACTTTTTTTGCATGAGACGCTGACCTGCGCTCACCTTGACTGCCACATTTAAATGGGGACAGTGAACCGGCTTTCAAGCCTGACTTGAGGATCAATCGCGGCGCGTATATTCACCATCGATCACATCCCCTTCCCGTGGCGGATGATGCGGCGCAGCATGAGGCGGCATATCGGCACCCTGCGACTGGAAACCGGCATGCCCCGCCTGACCGGCGGCAACAACTGTAAAGCGGCTGAGCAGCGGCTTGATCAGTGCCTTGCGGATACCGGGCACCAGGCAGCTAAAGCCCAGCACGTCGGTAACGAAGCCGGGGGTCACCAGCAGTGCGCCCCCCACGGCCAACAAGATGCCTTCGACCATTTCCTGACCCGGCATTTCACCCTGCTGCATGCGCTGTTGGGCACGTGCCAGCGTGGATAGTCCCTGATGACGCAGCATGTTGACGCCAATGAAGGCGGATAACAGCACCAGACCGACCGTGTACCAGGCACCGATCGCTTGTCCAACCTGAATCAATACAGTGATTTCGATGATCGGAATGATGATGAACAGCAAAAAAAGAAAGCGCATTGAAGCCTCTTGCTATGAACTTGGCTGAGATGTGTCTTTGGATTGTTTCATTTTTGTTCGGTTCAACCAAGCAAGCTCCCTGCCTGTTAGCCTCACAAATAATAGGTAAAAACCCTTACTTAACAGATATTTGGCACCCGTACACGCCTTTTTAGCAATGAACAAATTTCAGGACAATTTCAGAAATTTATGACTATTTCATGTCAAATATAGACTTTTTGGACGATGACAACTAGATTGTTGCAGTGCAATATGTGCAGTGCACAATACAGCAAGCATCCCCAAAAAGAGGTGATACCCATGGAGCTCAAAGACAAAGTAATCGTAGTAACAGGCGGTGGTCGCGGCTTGGGCCGTGCCATGGCACTGGAGCTGGCCGGCAAGGGTGCCAAGTTGGCACTGGTCGATCTGAACCCGGCGGATCTGGATGAGGCCGCTGGCCTGTGCATGGAGAAAGGTGTTGAAGTGCGTACCTACACTGCCAATGTTGCCGACGAACAGCAGGTCGAGCAGCTGTTTACGGATATCGCCCGGGACTTCAGTGCCATCAATGGCCTGGTCAACAATGCCGGTATTACCCGCGATGGCCTGTTCATCAAGGCCAAGGACGGTCAGGTTGTCGGCAAGATGACAATGGAACAGTGGAATCAGGTCATCGATGTCAACCTGACCGGCACCTTCCTGTGCGGACGCGAAGCCGCCATCAAGATGATCGAGACCGGCTCCGAAGGTTGTATCATCAACATCTCATCCGTATCCCGCTCCGGCAACATGGGCCAGACTAATTACACCGCCACCAAGGCCGGCGTACAGGCCATGGCGGTGACCTGGTCCAAGGAACTGGCGCGTTACGGCATTCGCGCAGCGTCCATCGCACCGGGGTATATCGGCACCGAGATGGTCATGAGCATGAAACCGGAAGCGCTGGACAAGATCGCTTCGGGTATCCCGGCCAAGCGCCTGGGCAAGCCGGAAGAGATTGCCAGCACGGTCACTTTCATTCTCGAAAACGACTACGTCAACGGCCGCTGCATCGAGGTGGATGGCGCCCTGCGCATCTGACCTCACCGCCCCGGGGTCCGGCCGACTACACCAGCCGACGGACCCCTCGCCTCCCTGTTCAGCATTCGCTCGGTGCGCTCTGATATACTGCGCCACCTTTCACCTGCAGGGGCCTGATCATGCCGAACGCCTGGAAAGACACCTTCGAGCGCTACCGCGACATCCGCTTGCTGTGGATTTTCCTGATGGGCTGCGCCAGCGGCTTTCCCTTTCTGCTGACCGGCAGCATTCTCAGTGGCTGGCTGACCGATGCCGGCATCGAGCGTGCCGAGGTTGGCCTGCTGGGCAGCGTGGCGACGGTATACGCTGTCAACTTCCTATGGGCACCACTGGTCGACCGCGTGCACCTGCCGCTGCTGGGCACTCTGGGCCAGCGCCGCAGCTGGATTCTGGCGACCCAGTTGATGATGCTGGTATTCACCCTGCTGCTGGCCACGGTCAACCCGGCGTCTTCGCTGTTACTGGCCGGCCTATTCGCCTTCGGCATCGCCGCCAGTTCCGCAACCCAGGATATCGCCGTGGATGCCTTTCGCATCGACCAGTTCGCCCCGCATGAAAAAGCATCACTGCCACCGGCTGCAGCCGTGGCGATCATGGGCTGGTGGACCGGCTATTCCTGGCCGGGTTATCTGGCTTTTGCCAGTGCCGACCGACTGGGCTGGAACAACATCTACCTGTTGATGGCCGGTGTCATTGTGCTGTTGATGACATTTACCCTGCTGGTACGCGAACCCGCCAGTGCGCGCGATCAACTGCAGGCCCGTGCCGATGAGCGCTACCGGCGCCAGTTGGATGGCCACCGCTGGGCCGGCTGGTTCGCGGCCACCGTCATCGAGCCTTTTGCCGAATTCTTCCGTAAGAACGGCCTTAAGGTAGCACTGATGCTGATGCTGTTCATTTTCCTGTTCAAGATCGGCGAGGCCTTTCTGGGTCGGATGTCGGTGGTGTTCTATAAGGAAATCGGCTTCAGCAACGAGCAGATCGGTGAGTACACCAAGCTGTTCGGCTGGTTCATTACCGTCAGCTTTACTCTGCTGGGTAGCGCTTTCAACACCCGTTTCGGTGTAGTCAAGGGCCTGATGCTGGGCGGCAGCGCCATGGCGGCCAGCAACCTGATGTTTGCCATTCTCGCCACCACCGGCCCTGTCGAATGGCTGCTGCTGCTGACGCTGGTTATCGACAACTTTACCACGGCCTTCTCCACTGTCGCCTTCGTCTCCTTCCTGACCCTGCTGACCGGCCGGGCCTTCAGTGCCACCCAGTATGCCCTGCTGGCTTCACTGGGCAACCTGAGCCGTACGACCCTGGCGGGCTTGAGCGGCTACACCGTAGACTGGCTGGGCAGCTGGGAACGCTTCTTTGTTGTCACTGCTTTGATGGTGCTGCCATCACTGCTGATGCTGTGGGTCTTGCGGGATCGCTTCAACGGGATCAGCCAGGGTACGGACCCCCTAAAAAGCAAATGATACTTATTATCATTTACAACCAGTCTTCTGAGCGCTATAGTTTTGCCATCAACCCAATGGCAGGAGCGATAACATGACGTTTCAAATCAACGCCTGGCTGGAGCGCCCCAACCCGACCCTGAGTATCAGTGATAAAAATAGCGGCATGATGCTGCTGCAGTGGCACGGCGCTCAACTGCAGCGGCTCATGAACAAGGGCGGACTGGTGGCAGCAGACTTTCACCGTAGCAGTGAAAACGAGCAACAAGCTCTGGCACGGGAGCTGTTTCTGCTCTGCTGTCAGGATTGAAACGGGAAGACGGCGCTGCCGAACGGCAGCGCCGGATAGATCAATCGCGGAAGTTATTGAACTGCAGCGGCAGCTCGATATCCGCTTCGCGCAACAAGGCGATAGCGTCCTGCAGGTCGTCACGTTTCTTGCCGGTCACGCGCACCTTGTCTCCCTGAATCTGGGTCTGCACCTTCAATTTAGCATCCTTAACCACCTTGCCGATCTTCTTGCACATCGGCTGGTCCAATCCTTGGCGCAGCACCACTTCCTGTTTCGCCTTGACGCCGCTGACGTCCGGCTCCTTCACTTCCATGCACTTGATATCGATCTTGCGACTGGTCAGCTTGGATTTCAGCATTTCCAGCATCTGCTGCAGCTGAAAGTCCACTTCCGCCTCCAGCGTGACGTTTTCGCCGCTCTGCTCAAAACCGGCCTGCACGCCTTTGAAGTCATAACGGCTCTGCAGTTCACGGTTGGCCTGATCCACGGCATTGGTTACTTCATGCATATCCAGTTCGGATACGACGTCGAATGAAGGCATAGCGGCTCTCCTGTTAATATCGGTTTCATTCCCTGCCACAACAGGGCTAAGATCACATCATTTGTATTGGAGTTTTCATGCACTGGCATATCCTGGGCGCCGGCGCCATCGGCTGTCTATGGGCCGATTTTCTGTCCCGCGCAGGGCACGGAGTCAGCCTGCTATTGCGCAACCACACGACCCTTCGGCAATGGCCCCGGGACGGCGTGCTGGACATAACCGAAGCGGGCCAGCAACGACAGGTCCACTGCCAGCTGGAAACCCCGGACACAGCAGCCACCATTCGGCACCTGCTGGTCGCAACCAAGGCCTATGATACCCTGAGTGCCGTTGAAGCCATACAGCCTCGGCTGCAACCGGGAGCCGATGTAGTCCTGCTGCAGAACGGCATGGGCCAGCAGCAGGCCGTGGTCGAACGGCTGCACGGCTGCCGCGTATGGGCTGGCACGACGACCGCCGGCGCCTGGCTGGAAACCCGTCACCGGCTGCACTGTGTCAGTCGCGGCGACACCCATATCGGGCCGTTGACGGCGCACACCCCGGAACAGCCACCGGGCTGGAACGCACTGGCCATCGCCCTGCACCCCTGTACCGACATCCAGCCACACCTGTGGCGCAAGCTGGCCATCAATTGTGCCATCAATCCACTGACCGCCCTGTTCGACTGCCCCAACGGCGACCTGCTCGCCGACACGGCGCGCCTGGAGTTGATGCAGCGTACCTGCCGGGAGGTCGAACAGGTCGCGACAGCCGCCGGCATCAGGCTCTTTGACGCTCCCCTGGCAGAGCGCGCGGCGGCCGTTGCCAGTGCCACCGGCAAAAACCTGTCGTCCATGCTGCAGGATATCCGCCACGGCCGGCGCAGTGAAATCGAACAGATCACAGGCTTTCTGTGCCGCCAGGCCCAGCTGCAGGGCATCGACGTACCAGTGAACCAGTCACTTCTACAGGCGATACGGGCCATGAGCCCCAAGGACTGAACCTCATGAGCAACACACATACACCAGGGCAGGAAGCACCCTACCCCTACACCAAGAAACTCAAGCGTGATCAGTATGAAGCAGACAAACGCCTGCTGCAGATCGAACTGCTCAAGGTACAGCGCTGGGTCCGCGAAAGCGGCCAGAAAATCCTGATCATTTTCGAAGGCCGTGATGCGGCCGGCAAGGGCGGCACCATCAAGCGCTTCATGGAGCACCTGAACCCACGCGGGGCACGCGTGGTCGCACTGGAAAAGCCCACCGAACGCGAAAAGAGCCAGTGGTACTTCCAACGGTACATCAAGCATCTGCCCTCGGCCGGTGAAATCATCCTGTTTGACCGTTCCTGGTACAATCGGGCCGGAGTCGAGCGGGTGATGGATTTTTGCACCCCTTCGGAATATCTGGAGTTCATGCGCGAGACACCTGAACTGGAGCGCATGTTCGTGCGTAGCGGTATCCGCCTGTTCAAGCTCTGGTTTGAGGTCGGTCGCGAGGAACAGTTTCGACGCTTCCAGTCACGCCGTACGGATCCGCTGAAGCACTGGAAGCTGTCACCGATGGATCTGGCCTCACTGGACAAGTGGGACGCCTATACCGAAGCCAAGGAAGCGATGTTCTTTCATACCGATACCGCCGACGCCCCCTGGGCAATCATCAAGTCGGATGACAAGAAGCGCGCCCGCCTCAACGCCATGCGCTATATCCTCAGCCAGCTGCCCTACCCGGACGCCAACGAGGAGCTGGCACTGGAGCCTGACCCATTGATTGTGCAGCCGGCACACACCGGGCTGCAGCAGCACCCGCTCGTCAAACATTCCAAGGAGACTTCATGAGCAACCGTCTGACCCGCATCTATACTCGCGGCGGTGACAAGGGCACCACGGCACTGGCCAATGGCAACCGTGTCGCCAAGACCCATCCCCGTATCGAGGCCCTGGGGGATGTGGATGAATTGAACTGCCTGCTGGGCTGCCTGGCTGCCGAGCTGGCCGCTGACGACCCTCTCGCCCCTCTGGTGCAGCGCATCCAGAACGACCTGTTCGACTTGGGCGGAGAGCTGGCGGTGGCAGACCCCGACTACCGGGTGATCACACCGGCGGTGGTCGAGTGGCTGGAAACGGAGCTGGATCGACTCAACGCCGCGCTGCCGCCATTAAAGGAGTTCATCCTGCCCGGCGGTGGTCCTGCGGCAACTCGCGCCCACCTGGCACGCAGTGTCTGCCGCCGGGCCGAGCGCCGGGCCGTATCCCTGGCGGAAGTCGATACAAAAGGCGTCAACCCTGAGGGCATTGCCTATCTGAATCGGCTTTCTGACCTGCTGTTTGTTTGCGCCCGAGTGCTAAGCCGCCGTGACGGCGGACAGGACGTGCTCTGGCAGCCACGCCAACCCGAGTCGGCTTAACGCCGGCTCTGCAGCATTTCCAGCCCCAGCCGCGCCTGTACCATAAACTGGTTGAAGACCTTGAAGTCCTGATCTTCCACCAGGGTGCCACGATCCGCATAGATCAGCCCCAATGCGCGATCATTAACGACCAGCGGCGCCATGATGAACCCCTTGGGATCCACGGTTTCCAGAAAGTGCTCCGGCAGGCGCTCGCGCCAGCCAGGTTCTTCACTGTCCGGCACCAGCAGCGTCATGCGTTTTTCCAGAATACGGAAGAACAGCAACACATCCGGCATCTGACGGTGCAACTGAAAAAACTGCTTCACGCTGCCCGTATCTTTCCCGGCTACAAAGCGGGCCTTGAGTTCCTGGCCGTTGGGGCCCAGCTGGCAAAACACCACCCGCTCCAGCGCCGAAGAGGCTTCAACGGCCGAAACGGCCGCCTGAAGGATTTCGGCCGCACTGCCCGGTGCGGCAATCAGCGTATTCATCGCCTGCAGATGGTGCAGCTGCTGCTCCATCAGGCGCGTCTGTTCGGACGGCAGCGGTTCCGCCACTTCCACTTCAACCACGGGGTCACGGTGACGCGCTTCTCGCGAATGCACGTAGTAGGCAAGCTTGCGGGTCATCTCGTCCAGTTCGGCATCATCCGAATCGGTCAGCTGTGGGCTGATGATGCGATGCGGCAGGCCATATTCATCGGCCAGGTCGCACACTTGACGAAACGCTTCACTGATGTGTTGGTCCAGCCCTTCCAGCGGCTGCCCTGTCGACTCGGCCAGCTCATTCATCAGCGTGGAATACTCCAGTTCATTCGACGTATCACGGCTATAAACACGCTCCAACAGGTCATGACAGCCCACGGCCAGGCAGTGATTAAGACGACCGCTGCCGCGCAGCTGGTCTGCTGTCAGGGGGTCCATCGCCTGCACGACCGTCTTGGGGAACCCCCAACTTTGCGCCAGGTCCTGGCCGATATCGCTAAAATGTCCGCCCAGCTGCTGCAGTTGAATGCGCGACCAGCGGTCACGGCCCCGCTCGCGCGCCGCCAGCATGTCCCGGTAGGCATCCGGCAGGGTAAACGCTACGATGATTTCACCCAGGCCATACAACAGCCCGCAGATATAGGTTTCTTCTATATCCAGCGCCCCGCTGGCTGCGGCCATCTCGCGTGCAAGAGACGCGTTGAGAAACGCCCTGATCAACAGCTGTTCCACGCCGGAGTCCGGCTGCTCGCTGCGAAAGCTTTCAATCAGCTTCAGGGTCACGCAGAGATTCTGGATACGCTCGAAACCGATCAGCACCACGGCGCGGGAAACAGCACTGATCTGACCGCCACTGCGGTTATAGGTCGGCGTGTTGGCGATTTTCAGCAGCTTGGCCGAGAGGTTGGCATCTTTCATCACGGCCATGGCCAGCGCCATGGCGTCACTTTGCCGGGAACTGCTGACCTGGCGAATGCGGTTGACCGTGGCACTGAATACCGGGAGGTCGCCCAGCCGGTCCAGACGCGCATAAATCGCGTTCAAGGTATCCTGATACTTCAATTTCAGCTTGTCCCAAACAGGATGACCGGGGCCGGGTCATCGCGAACCTTTAATTGCCGCTAGCGGGTTTTCCCGAAACGGTGTTGCTTTCAGGCGCCAGTATAACAAAGTTCGGCTCTGTTCATGGAAGAGGCATGGCCATCATGACCGCCACACGACCAACCGATAATGGACAGTGCATCCGGGGCAGCGATAATGATGGCATGCGTGGGTTTCATGGCGACTTTGCTTTAAGATGCCCAATGAACAGATTGTGTGACCGAGGACTGATACGTGGAACAAACGAATATATGGCTGGTAACGCTTGTTGCTCTGGGCATCGGCGCCCTGATCGGTTTTCTGCTGGGCCGCTCCGGCGGCAATAGCAGCAAGGAACAGGCCCTGAGTGATGAACTGGAGTGCGCCCGTGCCGAGCTGGAACAGTACAAGCGTCATGTCGGCGACCATTTCGAAACGACGGCCGAGCTGGTGAACGGCCTGACCGAACAGTACCGAAAAGTACATCAGCACCTGGCCAGCAGCGCCGAAACCCTGTGCCCTGGGCTGCCGGCATCTGCCGCACTGCAGCACGAGTTGCGTCCGGCGCTGAACGACGCCATTCCCACGGTCACTGATGCGCTGGACAACAGCGAGCAGGAAGAACTGCCCGAGCCGCCGCGTGACTATGCACCGAAAAAGGCGGATGAGGCCGGCACTCTGTCGGAGGAATACGGCTTTAAGCATGACAATCAGGACGATGAGCCCCAGCGCCCGGCCGGTGCTGGTGATGCCACCGCCTACGCGGAGCCCGACGACGAACCGGATGTAAAGCCCCAGGAAAAGGCACGGACTTGAATCCTGGTGGCAGCACCGGCCTGAACCGGTGCTGCCACACCATTACACCGGGTTATCGATATCGATGAAACGGTGCTCGATGTCAAATCGCTCCGCCAGGTGTTCGCCCAGCGCCTGCACACCGTAGCGTTCGGTAGCATGGTGTCCCGCCCCACAATAATGAATGCCCGCCTCACGTGCCACGTGCACCACCGGCTCCGAGATTTCACCGCTCAGATACAGATCCGCCCCCTGCGCCAAGGCCTGATCGATCATGCGTTCCGCCGCACCGGTACAGAGCGCCACTCGCTCGATGCATTCCCCACCGCCACTGATCATCTGCGGCGCACGCCCAAGCACCTGTTCGACCCGCTCGGCAAAGGCCGCTGGTGAGAGCGGCACGTCCAGTCGGCCGATATTACCAATCGCCGGATCCTGCCCCGGCTCCAGCGGACCCTCCAGGCTAATGCCAAGGCGCCTGGCCAGTTGAGCGTTGTTGCCCAGCTCAGGGTGAGCATCCAGCGGCAGGTGGTAGGCTATCAGGTTGAGGTCGGTGCTGAGCAGCGTTTGCAGGCGGCGGCGCTTGATCCCGGTGATTTCAGCAGGCTCCCCCTTCCAGAAATAGCCGTGGTGCACCAGCACCAGATCTGCCTGCCACTCCAGCGCCGCATCCAGCAACGCCTGACAGGCCGTGACACCGGTCACGACCCGCTGCACCTGCGGCTTGCCCTCGACCTGCAGGCCATTGGGACAATAATCTCGAAAGCGCTCGGTCTGCAGCAGTTGATCGCAGTAACGCACCAGTTGATCGGTTGAAACGGCCATGAGCTTCCCCCCTCATTGTTCAAGACAAGGCTGTAAACGTATAATGACGAATACTGAAATGATTTACAGGTGCAAGCAAGCCGATGCGTAAAGTCTCCTACCTGATCTGGCCAGTCATTACCGGTGTTCTTGCCGCGGTGCTCATCCTTCAGTTCTATCCACAGCTGATAACGCCACCGGTCAACCGAGTCGAAATCCGTGAAGCGGCGGCGGTTGATCCGCCGATGCCCGCACCAGGACAAGGGGTCGTTTCCTATGCTGACGCCGTCGATCGTGCCGCGCCGGCCGTGGTCAACATCTACACCCGTACTTTGGTACGTCAGCCGGTCAACCCGCTGCTCAACGATCCTTTCTTCCGCAATTTTTTCAACCGTGACCAGCTGCCGCAGCGTGAGCGCATCGAATCCAGCCTCGGTTCGGGGGTCATCCTCAACGAGCAGGGCTATGTGGTCACCAACAATCACGTCATCAGCGGAGCCGACAGCATCGTGGTAGCCCTGCGGGACGGCCGCGAAGCTCTGGCCGAAGTAGTCGGCCTGGACCCGGAAACCGATCTGGCGGTGCTGAAAATCGATCTGGACAACCTGCCCAGCATCACTCTGGCCAGCGATGAACTGCGCATCGGTGATGTGGCGCTGGCAATCGGCAACCCCTTTGGCGTCGGCCAGACCGTAACCATGGGTATCATCAGTGCCACCGGGCGCAACCGGCTTGGCCTGAGCACCTACGAGGACTTCATTCAGACCGATGCCGCCATCAACCCCGGCAATTCCGGTGGCGCACTGATCGATGCCCATGGCAACCTGATCGGCATCAACACGGCTATTTTCTCCAAATCCGGCGGCTCCCAGGGTATAGGCTTTGCCATTCCCTCCACGCTGGCCCGCCAAGTGATGCAGGACCTGATCAACCATGGCCGCGTTATCCGCGGCTGGCTGGGCGTCGAGATTCAGGAGCTGACGCCACAACTGGCGGAGTCCTTTGATGTGGGCGATCGCCCCGGACTGATTATTGCCGGCATCTTCCGTAACGGGCCGGCACATCAGGCGGGCCTGCAGCCGGGCGATGTACTGCTGCAGATTCAGGGTCAGCCGATTGTCGGTAGCCGTCCGGCAATGAACCGCATTGCCGGTTTCAAGCCCGGCGACGTCATCGAGCTGGGCATTCTGCGCAACGGTCATGAAATGAGCCTGAACGCCACCGTGGGCGAGCGTCCCCGAGGACGCAACTGAAGCGGCACAAGCACGGTATTTATCTCCGATACAAAAAAAGCGCCTCAGGGCGCTTTTTTCATGCCAGAGCCCGCGGGACTCAGTCCTTGATACGATATTCGGCCGAACGTGCGTGTGCGGTCAAACTCTCGCCCCGTGCCAGCACGGAAGCCACCTTGCCCATCTCCGAAGCACCATCCGCTGAAAACATGATCAGCGATGAGCGCTTCTGGAAATCATAAACGCCCAGCGGCGAGGAGAAGCGCGCCGTACCAGAGGTCGGCAGCACGTGGTTCGGGCCGGCACAGTAGTCCCCCAGCGCTTCCGCCGTGTAACGGCCCATGAAGATGGCTCCGGCGTGACGGATCTGCGGCAGCAGGGCTTCGGGGTCGGCCACCGACAATTCCAGGTGTTCCGGCGCGATGCGGTTGCTGACTTCGACCGCCTGATCCATATCGGCCACCTTGATCAGCGCGGCGCGGTTTTCCAGCGAAATGCGGATGATCTCCTCACGCTCCATGGTCGGCAGCAGCTTGTTGATGCTGGCCTCCACCCGGTTGATGTAATCGGCATCCGGACAGACCAGAATCGATTGGGCATCCTCGTCATGCTCGGCCTGAGAGAACAGGTCCATCGCCACCCAGTCAGGGTCGGTCTGGCCATCACACACCACCAGAATTTCGGACGGACCGGCAATCATGTCGATGCCCACGGTACCGAATACCGCCCGCTTGGCCGTGGCCACAAAGATATTGCCCGGGCCGACAATCTTGTCCACCGCCGGCACTGTTTCGGTACCATAGGCCAGGGCCGCCACGGCCTGAGCGCCGCCCAGAGTAAAGACCCGATCGACGCCGGCCAGCGCCGCAGCGGCCAGCACCAGCTCGTTGACCACGCCTTCCGGTGTGGGCACAACCATGATGATCTCTTTCACCCCGGCCACGTGAGCCGGCAGCGCGTTCATCAGCACCGATGACGGATAGGCGGCCTTGCCACCAGGCACATAGATGCCGACACGGTCCATCGGCGTAATCTGCTGTCCCAGCATAGTGCCGTCCGCTTCGGTGTACTGCCAGGATTCGCCCTTCTGGCGCTCATGGTAAGCACGCACACGCTCCGCCGCCTTTTCCAGTGCGCTGCGCTGCTCGGCCGGCAGACCATCCAGCGCCTGCTGCAGGCGTGCCTGGCCCAGCTCCAGATCCTGCATGCCGGTGGCCGTGGTGCGGTCGAAGCGGTTGGTGTACTCGACCAAGGCCGCGTCACCTTCGGTGCGCACACGATCAATGACTTCGTTGACGATGCCGTTAACCTTGTCGTCAGACACGTTTTCCCAAGCCAGCAGCCGGTTCAACTGCTGATCAAAATCACTCTGACTGGCATCAAGACGTTGAATGGCAAGACTCATTCGGCGTTCTCCCGGCGTGCATCGATCGCCTGCTGCAGTTGATCAAGAATCGGTTGAATCAGCGCGTGCTTCATTTTCATGGAGGGCTGCCCCACCACCAGGCGCGAGCTGATCTCGGCAATGTGCTGCATTGGCTCCAAGCCGTTGGCACGCAGGGTGTTGCCGGTATCGACAATATCCACAATGCGGTCGGCCAGCCCCATCAGCGGTGCCAGCTCCATGGCACCGTACAGCTTGATGATGTCGACCTGACGACCCTGGCGGGCAAAATACTCTTTGGTCAGGTTGACGAACTTGGTCGCCACCTTCATCCGCCCCTCAACCGGTGCGGCATCCTTCATGCCCGCCACCATCAGTTTGCACTTGGCGATTTCCAGATCCAGCGGCTCATACAGCCCGGCACCGCCATGCTCCATCAGCACATCCTTACCCGCAATGCCCATATCCGCACCGCCATACTCCACGTAGGTCGGTACGTCGGTGGCGCGAATTACCACCAGCTTAATATGGTCATGGTTGGTATCGAAGATCAGTTTACGGCTGCTGAAGATATCCTCGGCAGGCACGATGTCAGCCGCTGCCAGCAGGGGCAGCGTTTCTTTCAGGATGCGCCCCTTGGACAGGGCGATGGTCAGCTGTTGTGTCATGGGCCTCTTCGCTCACTTAACCAGGTACACGACGGATACGTGCGCCCAGTAGCTGCAGTTTTTCTTCGATACATTCATAACCGCGATCAATATGATAAATGCGGTCAATACAGGTCTCGCCTTCGGCCACCAGTGCCGCGATCACCAGGCTGGCAGATGCGCGCAGGTCGGTTGCCATGACTGGCGCCCCCTGCAGTCGGCGCACGCCTTCGATGATGGCCGTGTTGCCTTCGATGGAGATATCCGCCCCCATGCGGATCATCTCCTGCATGTGCATGAAGCGGTTCTCGAACACGGTTTCACGAATCTTGCCGACGCCGATGGCCACCGCGTCCAGCGCCGCGAACTGGGCCTGCATGTCAGTCGGAAACGCCGGATAGGGTGCCGTGGTCACACTCACCGCCTTGGGGCGCTGACCGTGCATGTCCAAGCTGATCCAGTCCTCACCGGTTTCGATCTCGGCACCAGCTTCGGTCAGCTTCTGCAACACCGCATCCAGAATGTCCGGGCGGGTATTCTTGCACTTGACGCGACCACCGGTCGCTGCGGCCGCGACCAGGAAGGTCCCGGTTTCGATGCGGTCCGGCAGTACCGAGTAGCGGCAGCCTTTCAGTGATTCCACACCGTGTACGGTGATGGTATCAGTGCCGGCGCCACGCACATCTGCGCCCATGGCGTTGAGGCAGTTGGCCAGATCGACTACTTCCGGCTCGCGGGCCGCATTTTCGATGGTGGTCACACCCTCTGCCAGTGCCGCCGCCATGAGAATGTTCTCGGTACCGGTAACCGTCACCACGTCGAAGAATACGCGGGCCCCCTTCAGGCGACCGTTGCTGGTGGCGCGAATGTAACCGCCTTCCACCTGGATGTCGGCCCCCATGGCTTCAAGGCCACGGATGTGAAGATCAACGGGACGGCTGCCGATGGCACAGCCACCGGGCAGGGAAACCTCGGCACGCCCGAAGTGCGCCAGCAGCGGCCCCAGCACCAGGATAGAGGCACGCATGGTCTTGACCAGCTCGTACGGGGCACAGAGGTCGGTAATAGTAGTGGCATTAAGCTCCACGCTGAGTTTTTCATCGACCACCAGGTCAACACCCATGCGACGCAACAGTTCCAGCATGGTGGTAATGTCATGCAGGTGCGGCAGGTTGCTGATTGTCACCGGCTCGTCGGCCAGCAGCGTTGCCGCCAAGATTGGCAACGCCGAGTTCTTGGCACCGGAAATACGCACCTCGCCGTTCAGGCAGGCGCCACCTTCAATAATCAGTTTATCCATCAGGGGTTCCTGTGCGGGATCAGCTCAGTGCCGCCCACTGTTCCGGTGTATAGGTTTTGATCGTCACGGCGTGGATGGCACCGCTGGCAATCTGGTCATTCAGGCAGCCGTAAACCAGCTGCTGCTTCTTGACCGGGGTCAGGCCTGCAAACACTTCACCCACCACCGTGACCTTGAAATCACAGCCTTCACCTTCGGGGTATACGGTGCAGCCTTCAAGCTGCTGTTCCAGGATCTGTTTGACGTCTTCAGCCTGCATGCGGGACTCCCGTGCCTTGAATCTGGTTAAAAATAACTGGCGAAATGATACCCAAACGGGCAGCAAAAGGCGATTGCACCCCGGCCGGCCTGCCGGGATCAGTCAAGCCCATCGGCCAGGCCAACCAGCCCGGCGATCGAATGAAAGTCTTCCGGCACGCCGCACAGCGTCAGCCGCTGGCTGAGCCGGCGTGCCTGACGCTGGCACACCAGCCAGAGTGACAGCGCCGAGCTGTCCACACGCTCGACGGCGGACAAGTCCAGCACGCACGCCTCGCCACACGCCTTGAGCTGCTGCAGCAGCGGAGTGCGGATCTGCAGCACCGTGGCGAAGGTCAGATCACCACTCAACGCGACCTGCGCATCCCCGCTGCGCTCAACCTTCGCTGCTGTCATCCTGACCGTCCGTTTTTTCCAGCTTCACATCCTGCATTTTGATCGCCCATGCCTCAATGGTCTTGCCGATGGTGCGGTTCTGCTGATACAGGTCGGCAAACTGGTTGCGGAAGGTGATGCGCAGGTTGATGCCATCCACCAGTACGTTGACCAATGTCCAGCCCTGCTCCTGCTTCAGCATGTAGTACACCAAGGTGTAGGTCTCGCCGTTGCCGGCACTAACACTAACATTGACAATCTGCTTGTCGGGCTCGGGGCTTTCACCGGCCGGCGACTCGATGCGGTACTGCTTCAGCTCGAAACCGGCAATCGACTTGGCATAGGTGCGCAGCAGGGTTGTCTTGAACACGTCGGCAAAACGCGCACGTTCTTCGTCCGTGGCACGACGGTAGTACTTGCCCATGACGCGCTTGGCGATATAGGGAAAATCGACCACCGGTGCAATCACGGTTTCAATCTCGCCCATCAGCTGTTCGGTATTCTCGGCACGCGTCAGCTCTTCACGCTCCATCAGCGCCAGCATGTCACGCGTGGCCGCATCCACGACCTCGCTCGCTTCCTGCCAGCTGGCCTGGGCCAGCACCGGGTTAATCAGGGCGGTGACCGCCAGCAGCACGGCTGCCATCCACTGTTTCAGCTTCATATTATTCACTCACCTTATTGAACAGGAACTTGCCGATCAGCTCTTCCAGTACCAGAGCCGACTGGGTGTCCCGGATATAATCACCGTCCGCCAGGATCTCGTCTTCTGCCCCCGGCACCACACCGATGTACTGCTCGCCCAGCAGGCCGGCCGTCAGAATACTGGCCGAGCTGTCGGTGGTCAGATAATCCACATCGTCGAAAATTTCCATTTCCACTTCTGCCATCAGCAGGTCTCGGTCGATGCGGATCGCCGTAACCTGGCCAATCTGTACACCCGACATGGCCACCTTGGCGCGTGGCGTCAGCCCGCCAATGTTGTCAAACCGGGCATAGACCTTGTAGCCGCCACTCTGTTCGGACAGATTCAGCCCACTGACATTCAACGCCAGCACGATCAGTGCAAGCATGCCGGCCAGCATGAAGGCCCCGACGCCGATTTCAACGGTTCGCATACGCATTTTAAAGTTCTCCAAACATCAATGCTGTCAGGACGAAGTCCAGACCCAGGACGGCCAGCGATGAGTACACCACGGTTCGGGTCGTTGCCTGACTGATTCCTTCTGAGGTCGGGATACAGTCATACCCCTCGAAGACGGCGATCCAGGTCACCACGATGCCAAAGCACACCGCCTTGATGACGCCGTTGAGCACATCATCATAAAAATCCACCGACTGCTGCATGTTGGCCCAGAATGAGCCTTCATAGATACCCAGCCAGTCCACGGCTACCAGAGAACCACCCCAGATCCCGACCACGGCAAAAATGATGGCCAGAATCGGCATGCAGATGAAACCGGCCCACAGGCGTGGCGCCACGATGCGGCGCAGCGGGTCAACTCCAATCATTTCCAGGCTCGCCAACTGCTCGGTGGCCTTCATCAGGCCGATTTCCGCCGTCAGCGCTGAACCGGCCCGGCCGGCAAACAGCAGCGCCGCCACCACCGGCGCCAGCTCGCGCACCAGGCTGAGGGCCACCATCTGGCCGACGGCCTGCTCGGAGCCATAGTCAACTAGGATGGTATACCCCTGCAGCCCCAGCACCATGCCGATGAAACCACCGGACACAACGATGATGACCAATGACAGTACGCCGACAAAATAGATCTGTTTCAGCACCAGGGGCAGCATGGTCATCGGCTGCGGAGCGGCCACCAGTGACTGCAGCAGAATCTGCCCGGCGCGGCCCATGGCCGCCAGGCGCGATAGCACCCGGTGGCCCAGTCGCTGCACAAGTTCCAGCATGATCAGAGTTCCTGTAGCAGGTCCTGATGAAAATCAGGCGCCTTGTAATGGAAAGGGACGGGGCCATCCGGCAGCCCCTGCATGAACTGCCGGACCTGCTCGGAGTCGATATCCGCCAACTCGGCCGGCGTCCCCTGGGCGATCACCTGGGCATCGGACAGCAGGTAAATGTAGTCGGCTATGCCCAGGGTTTCCTTGATATCGTGCGATACAATAATACTGGTGTGCCCCAACGCCTGGTTCAGGCGCCTAATCAGGTTGACCAGCACTCCCATGGCGATGGGGTCCTGTCCGGTAAAGGGCTCGTCGTACATGACAATATCCGGGTCCAGCGCGATGGCGCGGGCTAGCGCCACACGGCGGGCCATGCCGCCGGACAGCTCGCTGGGCATGAGGTCACGGGCCCCCCGCAGCCCCACCGCCTGCAGCTTCATCAGCACGATATCGCGAATCATGTCATCTGGCAGTGCGGTGTGTACCCGCAGCGGAAAGGCCACGTTCTCAAACACGTTCATGTCGGTGAACAGAGCGCCGCTTTGAAACAGCATACCCATGCGCTCACGCACTTCGAACAGCTCGCGCCGCCCCAGAGAGGGAATGTCGGTACCGTCCAGGCAGATGCGCCCCTGATCCGGTCTTAACTGGCCACCGATCAGCTTCAGCAGCGTCGTTTTGCCGGTACCGGACGGCCCCATGATGGCCGTAACCTTGCCGCGCGGGATGCGAATATCAACAGCGTCGAAGATGGCCCTGTCACCACGCGCAAAGCTCAACCCGCTGATATCAATAATAATATCGTCCTCAGGCTTCATTGTAGCCGGGCACTCCTGCTTCCGTTCATCCGGCCGTCACGGTGGCGTGGCGGCGCAAAAATTGACAGCGAAATATACCATTGTCACATGCAAACGTGAATCTAAACGCCCTGCACGGGGTTTCGTGCTTGGCTGAAGTCTGGGGTAGAATACGCTTTTGCAATTCAATTCAAGGCAGGCATCAACCCCATGACAGCCACTGATTACCTTACATCCGGCCGCCAGACCATTCGGCTGGAGATTGAGGCCGTGCAGGAGCTACTGAACCATCTGGATGACCACTTCAGCCGCGCCTGTGAGCTGATGTTCAACTGCAAGGGCCGTGTCATCGTGACCGGCATGGGTAAATCGGGTCATATCGGCAACAAGATCGCCGCCACCCTGGCCAGCACCGGCACGCCGGCTTTTTTCGTTCACCCCGGCGAAGCCAGCCACGGTGACCTCGGCATGTTTACCGGGAATGACCTGGTACTGGCCCTGTCCAACTCCGGCGAAACCGCGGAAGTCGTGACCATTTTGCCACTGATCAAACGCATGGGCGCACCGCTGGTCAGCATCACCGCCAACAGCCAGTCCACGCTGGCCCGCAGTGCCGACATCAACCTGCACATTCCGGTCGACCGCGAGGCCTGCCCGCTGGGCCTGGCCCCCACCTCCAGCACCACCGCGCAGCTGGTGCTGGGCGATGCACTGGCAATCGCTCTGCTCGAAGCGCGTGGCTTCAGCAGCGAGGACTTCGCGTTCTCTCACCCCGGCGGCAGCCTGGGACGACGCCTGCTGCTCAAGGTGGACGACATCATGCACACCGGCGCGGAAATTCCGGTGGTATCGGCCGACACCCCGGTGCGAGAAGCGCTGCTGGAAGTAACCCGCAAGCACCTGGGCATGACCGCCGTTACAGATGCCGATGGCAAACTACTGGGCATCTTCACCGATGGCGACCTGCGCCGCACGCTGGACCTGGCGGTGGATCTGGCAGCCACGCAGATCCATGAGGTCATGACACCGGACGCCACCCGCATCCGCCCCGGCATCCTGGCTGCCGAAGCCCTGAGCCTGATGCAGGAACGCAAAATCAACGCATTGCTGGTCGTGGACGATCAAGAGCGCCCGGTCGGCGCACTCAACATGCACGACATGCTCAAGGCAGGAGTCATCTGATGCAACTGGACAGTCTTTCCCCACAGGTACGTGATGCTCTGGGCGCCATTCGCCTGGCGGTTTTCGATGTGGATGGCATCCTGACCGATGGTCGTCTCAACTTCCTGGCCGATGGCCGCGAGGTCAAAAGCTTTCATACACTCGACGGTCTTGGCATCAAATTGTTGCAACGCTGCGGCATCGAAACGGCCATCATCACCGGCCGCCGCTCGCCCCAGGTGGAACACCGCGCCGAAGCGTTGGGCATCACCTATCTGCGCCAAGGCCGGGAAGACAAATTGGTCGCTCTGGGCGAACTTTGGGAACAGAGTGGCCATAATGCGGCCGGTACCGCCTATATTGGTGATGACCTGCCGGACCTGGCTGCCATCCGCGCCAGCGCCTTCGGTGCCTGCGTTCCCAATGGCCACCCGCTGGTGCGCCGCGAGGCCGATTGGGTCACGGGCGCAGCCGGCGGCAAGGGGGCCGCACGCGAGTTCTGTGAATTAATCCTGGCCGCCCAGGGTAAGCTGGAGGCAATCTACGCGGAGTACCGTGGATGCTGAGTCAGCGTCAGCGTCTTTTAACTGCGGCGGTACTGATTTCAGCCCCCCTGCTATGGTGGGGGTTGCATACTCCACAGGAAACGCTACCGTCGGCGACGGCACCTCGGGTTGAAGCTGTCGACTTTTTTGTGCGTGGCGCCGAAATCACTCGCTGGCAGGACGACGGCCGTACCGGCCAGATCATGACCACTCCTTTGATGCGACATTTCCCGGCGCGAGAGCAGATGGAACTGACCATGCCCCTGACACGGGTCCCCGGTGCGGATGGCGGCGAATATCGCATCCAGGCCGAGTGCGGCATCCTGCCTGACTCGCAGAACGAAGTCCTGCTTGCAGGGGGGGTGCAGCTTCATGATAATCCGGCCTCGGGTCTGCCGGCCCGCCTGCATACCGACACGCTGACGCTGTATCCGCCACGCGACTTTGCGCACACCGATGCACAAGTCATGGTTGAGCGCGGCAGCGACTCGACATCAGCTACCGGCATGGACGTGTTTTTCGATCAACAACGGATAGACCTGCTCTCGGGCGTAAAGGGTGAATACCATGTGCAATAACTTAAAAGCCATACTGCTGACCACCCTGCTCGGCCTGCCCCTGCTGGCACAGGCGCTGCCGGAAGACCGCCAGCAGCCGATCCGCATCAGCGCCGACCGCGCCACCCTGAACGAACGTACCGGTATTACCGTGTATACCGGCAACGTCGAAATCGTGCAGGGCACCATGGTCATTCGCGGCGCACGCGTGGAACTTCACCGTAGCGATGCCGGCGTGCAACGCATCATCTCCACCGGCAAGCCCGCTCAGTTTCAACAGCAACCCAGCCATGACCAGCCCCTGACCAAGGCCTATGGCGAACGCATGGACTACCGAGTCAATCAACAGGAAGTCACTATTACCCGTTCCGCGCGTGTCGACCAGGGGCAGGACAGCTTTACCGGTGAGCGTATCGTCTACAACATGGAAAAGGCGATCGTGAATGCCTTTGGCAGTGACTCCGAATCGGGTCAGCGTGTACAGATGGTGATTCAGCCTAAGCCCGAGGACAAGTGATGACGGTACAGGTTAAACAGCTCCAGGCCCTCCACCTGGCCAAAAGCTACAAGGGGCGTGAAGTCGTCCGCGATGTATCACTGACCATGAACAGTGGCCAGATCATCGGCCTGCTCGGACCCAATGGTGCCGGCAAAACCACCTGTTTTTACATGATCGTGGGCCTGATCAACGCCGATCAAGGCCAGATTCGCATTGATCAGGATGACATTACCCGCCTACCCATGCATGAGCGTGCCCGTCGAGGCATCGGCTATCTGCCGCAGGAAGCGTCCGTATTTCGCAAGTTGAGCGTGCACGACAACCTGATGGCCATTCTTGAAACACGCAAGGACCTGAATGCCAGCCGACGCAAGTTGCTACTGGAGGAGTTGCTGGAAGAGTTCCATATCACCCATCTGCGCAACAGCATGGGCATGGCCCTGTCCGGCGGTGAGCGGCGCCGGGTCGAAATTGCCCGTGCTCTGGCCACCGAGCCCGACTTCATCCTGCTGGACGAACCCTTTGCTGGTGTCGATCCCATTTCAGTCAACGATATCAAGCAGACCATTCGTCATTTGCAGTCGCGCAATATCGGCATTCTGATTACCGATCACAATGTACGCGAGACACTTGATATCTGCGAGCAGGCCTATATCGTCAGTGAGGGCGGCATTCTCGCCCAGGGCACACCGGATGAAATCCTTCACAACGAGCAGGTTCGCCGTGCCTACCTGGGCGAACAGTTTTCGCTCTGAACTGTCCCCAGACCAGACCCTTGAATCGGTCCATCGAGCAGTGTAGATATGAAGCAATCGTTACAACTCAAGATCGGCCAACACCTCACCATGACGCCCCAGCTGCAGCAGGCCATTCGCCTGTTGCAGCTGTCCACTCTGGACCTGCAGCAGGAGATCCAGGAAGCGCTGGATAGCAACCCGCTGCTGGAAGTCGATGAGGAAAACGACGCCGAAACGCCTGAGCCCACACACGAAACCGCCGCTACACCAGACACCGCCGAAGCGACCGCAACCGATGGCGACCGTGCCGATGACGGTGATCCCTGGGACGATAGCAGCAGTGCAGACAGCTGGAGCGAAGACCGCATTCCGGGAGAGCTGGCCACCGACAGTCAATGGGATGACACCTTTCAGCATCAGAGCACACCGGGCCCCGAGCGCGACTCGGATTGGGATCCCGGCGACAACGACAGCGCCGAAGATGACCTTCAGGACCACCTGCTGTGGCAGCTCAACCTGACTCCGATGAGTGACCGGGATCGCCTGATCGCCCTGACATTGATTGATGCCGTAGACGCCGATGGCTATCTGCGCACCACCTTGGAAGAGCTGTTTGAACACTTTCAGAACAGCGAGCCCGAGCAGTTTGCCGATACCGACCTGGAAGAGCTCGAAACCGTCCTGCACCGCATTCAACAGTTTGACCCCGCCGGAGTGGCCGCCCGCGATCTGAGCGAGTGCCTGCAGCTGCAGCTACGCCAGCTGCCCGAGTCGACACCACTTCATCGCGAAGCCATGCGCCTGGCACGCGACCACCTGAACCTGCTGGGTAGCCATGACTACCGCACCCTGATGCGCCGTCTACGCCTCAAGGAAGACAGCCTGCAGCAGGTAATCAGTCTGATCCAGAGCCTGAACCCCAAGCCGGGTACACTGATCAGCTGTGAACAGTCCGAGTACGTCATCCCGGATGTCCTTGTACGCAAAATCCAGGGGCAGTGGAATGTCAGCCTTAATACCGAAGCGTCCCCCCGACTGAAGATCAATACCCAGTATGCCGACTTGATTCGACGCGCCGACAACAGTGCCGACAACACTTACCTCAAGAACCACCTGCAGGAAGCGCGCTGGTTTCTCAAAAGCCTGATCAGCCGCAATGAGACACTGCTCAAGGTCGCCACTGAAATCGTGGCCCGCCAGATCGATTTTTTCGAAGAGGGCGAGGAAGGCATGAAGCCGATGGTCCTGCATGACATCGCCGAAGCGGTCGACATGCACGAGTCCACCATCTCCCGCGTGACCACGCAGAAATACATGCACACGCCCAGAGGCATTTTCGAACTCAAATACTTTTTCTCAAGCCACGTCGGTACGGCCGATGGTGGTGCCGCCTCTTCAACCGCAATCCGGGCGCTGATCAAGAAACTGGTCAATAACGAAAATACCGTCAAGCCATTGAGTGACAACAAGATCGCACAGCTGTTAAAAGAACAGGGAATCAATGTAGCCAGACGCACCGTGGCAAAATATCGCGAGGCAATGAACATTCCGCCTTCTAATGAGCGCAAGCGTCTGGTTTAATGAGAGTGAAAGGCACGCCGAAAGAACGTGTCCATGACGAGGAGAAAAACCTATGCAGATCAACATCACTGGCCATCACGTCGAACTGACTGACGCCCTTAACGAATACGTTCGTACCAAGTTTGACCGTCTGGAGCGCCACTTCGATAACATCACCAATGCACAGGTCACACTCAGTGTTGAGAAACAGCGCCAGAAAGCCGAAGCCGATATCCATCTGGCCGGTGGCGAAGTGTTCGCTGCACACGAACATGACGACATGTACGCCGCCATCGACGGCATGGTCGACAAGCTTGATCGCCAGGTGATCAAGCACAAAGAAAAGATGAAATCCCACAAATAACCGGTAGCAGCACGTCACGACATGCAACTATCTGAACTGCTGACCCCATCCCGAACACTCTGCCATGTGGATGTGGTCAGCAAGAAGCGAGCCCTTGAGCTCGCGAGCCAGACGATTGCCGAGCAATTGAACGGTCCGGCCGCTGAAGACATCTTCAGCGGCCTTATTAATCGCGAGCGCCTGGGCAGCACCGGTATCGGTGAGGGCGTCGCCATTCCACACTGCCGCATGGCCGGCGTCGACCGAGCCATCGGCATGTTGATGACGCTGGAGTCACCCATCGACTTCGATGCCATCGACAACCGTCCGGTGGATCTGGTGTGCCTGCTGCTGGTGCCCGAGCAGGGCGCCGAGGAACACCTGCAGACACTGGCGGGCCTGGCTGAACTGTTCAACCATTCCGAAACCCGCGACGCTCTGCGGGCCTGTGTAGATTCCCAGAGCCTCATGGAGCGCGTACAACAACTGTGCCAGGAGGGCTGATATGCGTCTGGTCGTTCTCAGCGGCCGCTCCGGGTCGGGCAAAAGTACTGCATTGCAGGCACTCGAGGATGTCGGTTTCTACTGTATCGATAATCTGCCGGCCCTGTTGCTGCCCGAACTGACACGCCTGATGCTGGCCGAACAGGAGCCGGGGCAAACCATTGCCGTCAGTATTGATGCTCGTAACCTGCCCAGTAACCTGCAACAGTTCCCCGACATCATGTTGCAGCTGCGCCAGACCAGCGGCCTGCGCATCGAAATCCTGTTTCTGGATGCCGGTGAAGCCACGTTGCTGCGCCGCTACAATGCCACCCGACGCCGCCACCCGCTCACGGCCGGTGGTCAGACCCTGCAACAGGCCATCCGCACCGAGCGCGAGCTGCTGGAGCCCATCGCCAACCAGGCCGACCTGCGCATCGATACCACACGCCTGTCCCTGTATGAGCTGCGTGACGAGGTTAAACTGCGTGTTGCCGGCCGCAGCGAACAGCCTCTGTCACTGCAGTTCAAGTCTTTCGGTTTCAAGCACGGCGTCCCACTGGACGTGGACTTTACCTTCGACGTGCGTTCCCTGCCCAACCCCTACTGGGTGCCGGAACTACGACGCTTCACCGGACGTGACCGGGAAGTGATCGAGTTTCTCAACGCGTCGGATGAAGTCACCGACATGATCGCGGACATTCGCCATTTCGTGCACAAGTGGCTGCCCCGATTTCAGGCCAACAATCGCAGTTATATCACCATCGGCATCGGCTGCACCGGCGGACAGCACCGTTCCGTTCATGTCGCCGAGCAACTGGCTGGTTATTTCCGCGCGCATATGGATAATGTTCAGGTGCTGCACCGTGAACTGAGTCAGCCTGCCGCGGGACACCAACATGATTGAAAAGCGACTGACCATCATCAACAAGCTGGGCCTGCACGCCCGCGCCGCTGCCAAGCTGGTGACAACAGCAAGCCAGTTTCAAGCCGACATACGCATCAGCCGTGACGACCGTGAAATTGACGGCAAAAGCATCATGTCCGTAATGATGCTGGCGGCCAGCAAGGGGACCGAACTGCAGCTCAGTGCCCAAGGCGAGGATGAACAGGCGGCTCTGGATGCCCTGGAAGCACTGATCAATAACCGTTTCGACGAACCCGAATAAACAGTCTCCGCTACTCCCGCGCCACTGTACACCGCGTTATTCGCCCGCAAATGAGACCTGCCCATGAGCCAGCCAGAAATCCCCTCCAACCTGGAAACACTCAGCGCCGCGCTGGAAGTGGGGGAGCTGCAGCAATTGAGGTTCATGCTCAACAAGGGCTTGCGCCCCGCCGAAGTGGCTCACCTGCTGGAGAAGACGCCGCCCCGAGAACGTCAGATCCTCTGGAACCTGCTCAACCAGGAACTGGAAGGCGAAGTGCTGCAGTATCTGGGTGATGATGCCCAGGCCGAAATTCTCAGCCGCATGGAAGCGTCGGAAGTACTGGCGATCACCGAATCGTTGGAAACGGATGACATGGCCGACATCCTGCAACAGCTGCCTGACCGGGTGATGAAAGAGCTGCTGCAGATCATGGATACGGAAAACCGCAGCCGGGTTGAGCAGGTTCTGTCCTACCCCGAGGATACAGCCGGCGGCCTGATGAACACCGATACGGTGACCATCCGCCCGGATATCACGGTGGAAACGGTATTGCGCTACCTGCGCCGCCACAAGGAAATCCCGGAAACCACCGACACTCTGTTCGTGGTCAGCCGCAAGGGCTCCTATATCGGCGTGCTGCCTCTGACCCGCCTGCTGACCACCGACCCGGATGTCATGGTGCGCGAGGTGATGAACACCGATGTCGATGCCATTGCCGCCGATATGCCGGATGAAGAGGTCGCGCGCCTATTTGAACAGTTGGACCTGATCTCGGCCCCCGTCACCGATACCGACGGCCACCTGCTGGGCCGTATCACCATCGATGACGTGGTAGACGTCATTCGTGAAGACGCCGACCACTCGCTGATGAGCATGGCCGGCCTGGACGAGGATGAAGATACCTTTGCGCCAGTCATGAAGACGACCCGACGCCGTGCAGTCTGGCTGGGCATCAACCTGATCACGGCCTTCATCGCCTCGGCCGTCATTGGCCTGTTCGAGGATACGCTGGACCGCGTGGTAGCACTGGCTGTACTCATGCCTATTGTGGCCTCCATGGGTGGCATCGCCGGCAGCCAGACCCTGACGCTGGTGATTCGCGGCCAGGCACTGGGCCACGTGGAGCGCTCCAATATCGGCTGGCTGTTCAACCGTGAATTGATCGTTGGCGCGCTCAACGGCCTGCTCTGGGCACTGGTGGTGGCCGTGGTCGCCGTGCTCTGGTTTCAGGACATGACGGTCGGGGTGGTAATCGCCCTTGCCATCGTCATCAACCTGCTGGCCGGTGCCATGGCTGGCACCCTGCTGCCGATGATTCTCAAGTCGCTGGGTATCGACCCGGCCCTGGCCGGCAGTGTGCTGCTGACCACTATTACCGATGTGGTCGGCTTCTTTGCCTTTCTGGGCCTGGCCACCCTGTTTTTCGCCTGATGGAATACGTTATGACCGATTTTGACTCCAACCAGCCGGACACCGATGACCTGCTGCCCAGCAAATCACAGCTCAAGCGCGAAGCAGAAGACCTGCAGCGACTGGGCAAGCGCATGGCCGAACTGCGACCGGACCAGCAAACCAAGCTACCGATCGACGACCAGCTGCGGGCCGCCATCGAGGAATATGCCCGGATCAAGGCCAACGGTGCCAAGCGTCGCCACCTGCAGTATATCGGCAAGTTGATGCGCACCGCTGATGCCGACGCCATTCAGGCCGTGGTGGATCGCTTCGACTCCGCCAGCGAAGCACACAACCA
This sequence comes from Marinobacterium weihaiense, assembly GCF_019061305.1. Taxonomy (GTDB): domain Bacteria; phylum Pseudomonadota; class Gammaproteobacteria; order Pseudomonadales; family Balneatricaceae; genus Marinobacterium; species Marinobacterium weihaiense. The sequence continues at coordinate 33,388 of NZ_JAHQZT010000007.1, read as the reverse complement.
GCTGTTTCACGAGATGGAGCGCTGGCGCGAACGCCTGATTGATGGTGGCAACGAACCTCTGCAGGCCTTCATCGATGACCATCCCAACGCCGATATTCAGCACCTGCGTCAACTGGTGCGCAATGCCCAGCGCGAGCGCCAACGCGAACAGCCCCCCACGCAGGCACGCAAGCTGTTTCGCTACATCCGTGAGCTGTATGACGTGTAATGGCTGCAACGCCGTGAAGGCTGGCGGGCAGCGACCGGCGTGACCCGGTCAGCGTGACCCGGTCTGCAGTTCCAGGCTGGGGTCGTCCCAGTCGCCACTCAGCGTATAACTGAGCGTGCTGAAGCGTTCCAGCTTGTCGCCGATCAGCTTGTCGATCACAAATACAGCGCCGGCCACCTGAGGAGCCCCCAGCAGCACGGCAGCCAGCGGCGCGTTGCTGCTGACCGGTAAGGTTACCTGAACGGTATTGTCCAACTGGCCGGCGGCCAGGTCGACCCGCCCCTGCAGCGTCATATTGGCCGACGGCCCTTCCATCTGCAGTGGCGCCAAAGTACTGGCCACACCTTTCTCTATCCGGTAATGCCCGCTAATGCGGTCAAAACTGACACCTTTCTTCACTAGGTCGGTAAAGTCCAGCCGCAGACGGCGTGCCAACGAATTGAAATTGAGGATACCGAATACGCGCAGGATATTGGTGCCATCCGATGCCTCGATCAGACGGGCTTCACCCGTATCAAACTTCAACTCCCCCGTCAGACTCTCCAGCGAAAATGCCCAGGGTGCACCGGACCACCTCAATTGCAGGCGGCTATCGAGCGATGCCGTTTCCAGCACCCGCTCCAGCCCCCAGCGGGTCAATAGCGTGCCGAAATCCCCACCGGTCATCGCGAGCGCCAGCGCCGTATGCTCATCGCTCCCCTGCTGCCAGTGCGCTTCGCCTTCTATTGACAGTTCAGCCAGGCGTCCCTGCAGTGACTGGATCGCCACCCCATCAGCAACCGGCTGCAGTCGGCCGCTCCAGGCACCAACGGGTCGGGCACCATGCCAGAGGTCTTCGATATCGATCACAATCACCGGCAGTTGTGCCGGTATGGCTCCGGTAGCAGACGCCACGGAGTCTGCCGGCGCGCGCTTGGACATAGCGTCGGATACCCGTTCGCTCACCGGCTCGGACGCCGACCACAGCGCGTCCAGCTGCAGGTGCGCCAGGTTCAGCCGCAATGGCTGCTCCGGTGTCGCCAGCTGCACCCGGCCTGTTATATCCGGATGCTGGATCTGCAACTCAACTGCGCCCGTGTCACGCATTCGACCACTGACCTGAAGAGGCGCAATGCCATCTGCCGGCAGCCGGGCACGCAGATGACTCAAGCCTGCCCGCTCACCCGCCAGCTTCAGTTCCAGCTCCAACGGTGCCGACTGCTCGGATGACTTGGCCAGAATACCGGGCAGATCCAGCGCGACGCCCTTGAGCTCGGAAGTTAAGCGCAGCTGCGGACAGGATGCATCGGCACAGATATCAAGCACGCCCTGCCAATGCAACATTCCTTTCGCAACACTGAAGGCCGGTTGCTGTAGCCACGCCTGCAATGCCTCAATTCGGGTACTTCCACTCAGCTCAACCCGATAGCGCCGGTCTTGAGTGTGGATACGTGCCTGAACGGGATGCTCCAGAAAGCGTCCCTGAAGCCTGTCTGCGATCAGCCCTTTGTCCTGCCGGTACAGCAATTCTCCCGTCAGGTCCGTCACCTCAACGCGCCCCGCCCCCCGCAGGCGTACCCCGTTCAGGTTGACCCTTACGTCTGCGTGCGGCGCGGCATCCGTCTGCAATGGAATGCTGAGTCCTAGCCGTGTTTCAGCCTGCCCCTGGTCCAGCTGCCAATCATGAATATTCTCACCCAGTCGCTCGGAGAGTGGCGTCTGCTTGAGTAGATGATCCAGGTCCGTCACCGGTCCCTGCAGCCAGGTCTCCACCTGCAGGCGCCGTTCACCGGGCGCCAGGTAGGCCCAACCTGACGGAATACGACTCTGCAGCATGCGAGCTGCATTGATATTGATGGCCAGGCCAGCATCGCGCACCAGCACGAACAGGTCGGCCTCGGTCAATATGGGCCAGCCAGGCTGGTATGCCAGTTCCCCCTCGGCCACGTCGAAGAACAACTGGACCACCGGCGTACGCGGTTGACCGTTATTGCGCGTTCCCGTACGCAGCAGTAACCCGCCCTGGCGCAGCCGCCCGCCCTGCAGCGCCTGCTGCAGCCAGCGATGCAGCCCCTCGCCCACTTCACGTGCCGGGGTATAGATAGACGCCTGGGAGCCATCGCTGTCGGTCATGCCGATCATCAGTACCAATTCGCTCTGACAACTGCGCTCAAAGGGCAGATCGATACTGAAGCGACCGGACGCCTGCACATGCCGATCACGCAGCTGCAGGCGCTCACTGGCTACACGCACGCCTCGCTCATCCAGCTGCCAGCGTACGCGGCCACGGGCATCAGAGTAGCGCCACCGGTCAGGAAACAGCTGCGGGAAATGAAGGCCGAAATCCTCACTGACCAGATCGATATGCCCCCGGTCAAACCCGGCTTCCAAACGACCATTGACGCCACTCAGTGCCGGCGCGCCATGCCAGCCTTGCACTTCAAGCTGCTCCAGGTCGGCACTCAGCTGCAGCTGGCGCCAATCGACGCCGGCGGGCTTGTCGAGCCGTAGACGGTACAAGCGCCCCCCCGGCTGCAGGTTTCGCAGCAGCTCTGAGGCTTGCATCGGCATGCCCGGTGCCTGTACCAGCCAGGCAGACAATGCAGACAGGTCCAGTGCTTCAATGCCTGCCTGCACACGCTCGGGTTGCCGTGACAGCGGCCCCTGTAGCATCAACAGCGGCAACTCGAACGTGCCCTGCTCGTGTCCCAGCTGCAGCTGACGTACCTGCAGTTGATAGTCCTGCCCGCGCGGCTGCAGGCTGGCATTGAAGCGGGCTGAACGGGGATAGGGAACGTCCGCCTGCTGCAACGCCAACCGCTGCAGAGACACCTCCGCCTGAGCGTTGCGCAACTGGCGCCGATCGAACTCCGCCCAGATGCGCATATCCAACCCCAGCTGCTCGACGCCCCACTCCTGCCCGAACAGCTGGAACAGTTCCGGTCCCAGCTGTTCCAGCTCCAGATACAGGCGGTAACGAGCATCCAGCGCCGAAGCCGTTTGTAGCGAATCGGTTTCCACAACAAAACGCATTTCCGCCGTTTCGCCCAGCAACGGTATGCGGAACAGGCCGCTGAGACGGTGCTCACGGAGCGCGTTCTCCAGCTCCAGGTCAGCCGGCGAGATCACCAGACTTTGCCCCTCCTCCGGCACCAGTGTCAGCTCGACATCACGGATAACGGCATAGGGCTGCTGCTGCAGTATACCAACCAGCCGCTCCCAGACCGGTTCCGCCACTCCGCCGTGGCTATCGGGGTCGGCACCGGGTGCCGCACCCGGGCGGTGCAGCCAGGCGCCTCCACGCTGATGCCAGCGCAGGGCGGCACCACGCGCCTCGAAACGCTGGAAGACCGGGCTGAGATGGTACAAAGAGGCAAAGGGATCCAGTTCAAGAATCAGCTGCTCAAGCCGCAACCAACCTTGAGGGCCGGCACCACCACCGGCACGCACCTGGAGCCCCTGCACCTGCACCACAGGCAGGGCATAGTTCCACTGCCCGTGCAGCTGCTCGATGGCGACCGGCACGCCTAGGGTATCGCTCAAGAGGGATTCAATTTCAGGCCGCCAGCGGTCAATGGATTGCAGTCCCAGGCGCACGCTGGTCAGCAGCAGTGCCAGTAACAGTAGCAGGACGACGCTGAACCACCATGCTCGGCTCAAATGGCGACGCACACAACCCCCTGCTTAACGCAAGACGACATCAAACTGTTCGGGGGTGTACAGCGGCTCCACCTGGAAGCGCACTGTCTTGTTGATAAAGTCCTCCAGCTCGGCCACGTAGTCGGACGCCTCATCCAGCAGATGGTCCACCACCGACTGTGCTGCCAGCACCAGGTAGGTTTCGGTATCGTAGGCGCGATGCTGGCGCAGGATCTCCCGGAAGATTTCGTAACAAACCGTTTCCGGCGTTTTCAGGGATCCGCGCCCCTGACAGTGGTTGCAGGGCTCGCACAGCACCTGCTCCAGGCTCTCGCGGGTGCGCTTGCGCGTCATCTCCACCAGCCCCAGCTCGGATACGCCGGTCACCTTGCACTTGGCATGGTCCTTCTCCAGAACGCGCTCCAGCGTACGCAGCACCTGGCGCTGATGATCGGCATCTTCCATGTCGATGAAGTCGATGATGATGATGCCACCCAGGTTGCGCAGGCGCAGCTGACGACCGATGGCGGTTGCCGCCTCTAGGTTGGTCTTGAAAATGGTTTCTTCGAGGTTGCGATGCCCCACGAAGGCGCCGGTATTCACGTCCACTGTGGTCATCGCCTCGGTCTGATCGAAAATCAGGTAGCCGCCGGACTTGAGCTCCACCTTGCGGCCCAGCGCCTTCTGCATCTCCTCTTCGACATTGAACATGTCAAAGATCGGTCGCTCGCCGGGGTAATACTCCAGCTTGGACTCGATTTCGGGCACCAGCGCCTTGACGAAGCTCTGGGCACGCTGGAAGGTCTCACGCGAATCGATGCGAATACGCTCGACACCGGCATGCGCCATGTCGCGCAGAGCACGCATGTTCAGCGGCAGGTCTTCGTACACGATTGCCGGGGCTTTCACCTGCTTGATCTTCTGACGGATGGATTCCCACAGCCGGCGCAGAAACTGCAGATCGCTGGCCAGTTCTACCTCGGAAATGCCTTCGGCCACCGTGCGCAGAATCACGCCCCACTCGGCCGTGCTGGATTCATCCTGCATCAGCTCCAGCATCTGGCTGCGCAGGCGATCCCGCTCCTGGGGGTCTTCAATCCGCTGGGAAACACCGATGTGGGTACTGCCCGGCATGAGCACCAGATACCGCGAAGGGATAGAAATATGGGTGGTCAGGCGGGCGCCCTTGGTCCCGATCGGATCCTTGGTCACCTGCACCAGCAGTGACTGTCCTTCCCGCAGTACCTGGGCAATGGACGTAGCGTTGCGCTGCTCGCTGGACAGGCTCTGATCCACCACTTCATCCACATGGATGAACGCCGCCCGCTCCAGGCCGATATCGACAAAGGCCGCCTGCATACCCGGCAGTACCCGTACCACCTTGCCCTGATAGATGTTGCCGACAATGCCGCGCCGCTTGGCCCGTTCCACGTAAATTTCCTGCGGCATACCATTCTCGATCACTGCCACGCGCGTTTCCATCGGCGTGAAGTTGATCAGAATCTCTTCCCCCATCCTGTGCATCCTCGAGCTGTTGTTATTATTGCGTTTGTCCGTGTGTACGACCGGGTCAAACCTGTTCCCAGACGGGAATATCAAACGCCTGCAGCAATGCGGCTGTCTGCTGCAACGGCAACCCCACTACGGCGGAATAACTGCCTTCAATGGATGTAACCAGCACTGCCCCCAATCCTTGTATGCCATAAGCGCCCGCCTTGTCGCAAGGCTCACCGGTTTGCCAGTAGGCCCGACAGCGCGCTTCATCCAGCTCGGCAAAGTCGACCTGCGTCACGACTGTCTCAACCTCCTGACGACCGGCCTTGACCAGAGCCACTGCCGTCATCACTTGGTGACGGCGCCCGGACAGCTGCATCAGCATGCGCACAGCATCCGCTTCGTCAATCGGCTTGCCCAGAATCTGCGCATCCACCACCACACTGGTATCCGATCCCAGCACGACCGCACCCGGATGCTGTGCCTGGCAAGCCTGCGCCTTACCCAGTGCAAGGCGTTCGACGTAGGCCTGCGGGCACTCCCCCGTCTGCGGCGTTTCATCAATGTCGACCGGGGCACAACGAAAGCGCACCCCAATCTGGTGCAGTAGCTCACGGCGACGAGGAGAGGCGGACGCTAGAATCAATTCAGGCATAAGAATCACTGTAGGTAGAAAGTATGACGCACGGCACGCAGCAGCAGGTACAACCAGGGCCAGACCAGAGCGCTGACCAGCGACGGCAGCAGAAACAGCAGGGAATCACCGGTGGTGCCAGTAATGCTTTGCATCCAGTGGAACAGCAGCTGATTGATGCCTACCAGCACCAGCACCATCAGCGATTGCTGCCACAACGGAAACATGCGCAGGCGCTTGTAGAGTATGACCACAAAAAAGGCGATAACCGTCAGCGACAGCGCACTCAGGCCCAGCACACTGCCACGCACGACATCCAGCAGCACGCCCAGCAGAAAGGCGCTGCCCAGCCCCACCCGATGCGGCAGTGCCATGACCCAGTAGATCAGAATCAGCACAACCCACTCGGGCCGAGCCCAGGCCAGCATGTCCGGCAGCGGCATCTGGCTCAGCACCAGCCCGACCAGAAAGGTCGCAAAGATGATGAAACCGCCGCCCTGGGGCTCAGTCATCCACAGCCTCCACATCGGCCGAAGACCGGTATTCCACCAGCAGCAGATGGCGGCTACGGTCCAAACGGGCAGTCGGCACGGCCTTGACAAGGGTAAACGGACGGCCCGGGTCACGGATTACTTCGTGTACGCGCCCCACCGGGTAGCCCCGCGGGAAACGTCCGCCCAATCCCGACGTCACCAGCAGGTCACCGGCCCGAATATCGACAGTGTCGGGGACATGCTCCAGCTCCAGCTCATCCATCACCCCCTTGCCCAGTGCAACCGAGCGAAAGCCGTTACGGTTGACTTCAACCGGAATCGCGGAGCGGGCATCGGTAATCAGCATTACGCGGCTGGTATAGTGCGCCAGGGATACCACCTGCCCCATAACCCCGCCAGCATCCAGCACCGGCTGCCCGTCAAAGACATGGTCTTCCGAGCCCTGATTGAGAATCACTTCATGCTGAAATGGGTCGGGGTTGACGCCAATCAGCTCGACCAGGCGGGTTTCAGGATCCAAACGGTCTCCGGCCGCCAGCAGCTCGCGCAGGCGAATGTTTTCGGCGGTCAGTGCCGCCATTTGCTGTACCTTGCGCTCCAGCACCAGCGCCTCGGATTTAAGTGCCTCGTTTTCACGCAGCAGACTGGCGCGATCAACCACCACATCCGACACTCCGTCCGCCACACGTGTGGGTATATCGACCAGCCACTGCAGCGGTGTCACCAGCAGCGACAGCCAGGCCCTCCCTTCTTTCATCTTCGGCCAATGCAGATCAGCCGCCATCAGCAGACCGGCCAAAATAACCAGCAGCAGAAATAGGCGACGCGGGGAACCGCCTCGGAAAATCGGTTTAATACCTCACCTCCGGGCTAGACAGCGCTGCTCCGGCGTAATGAGGGCTTTCAGGAAAGAGCCACTCGAGCACCGGCCATCACTCGAATGTCAGAATTTCAAAGGCATGCTTGTCCAGCATCTCCAGCGCCTTGCCACCGCCACGGGCAACACAGGTCAGCGGATCCTCGGCCACGATGACCGGCAGGCCGGTTTCCTCACTGACCAGGCGGTCGATGTTACGCAGCAGAGCGCCGCCACCGGTCAGCACGATGCCGTGCTCGGCAATATCCGCCGCCAGCTCGGGCGGGCACTGTTCCAACGCACTCTTGACGGACTGGATGATGGAAGACAGCGGCTCCTGCAGCGCTTCCAGAATCTCGTTGCTGTTCAGCGTGAAGCTGCGCGGGATCCCTTCAGCCAGGTTACGGCCGCGCACGTCGATTTCCAGAATATCGCTGGACGGGTAGGCCGAGCCAACCTCCTGCTTGATGCGCTCGGCCGTGGCATCACCGATCAGGCTGCCATAGTTGCGGCGCACATAGGTCACGATGGCCTCGTCAAAACGGTCGCCGCCGACACGCACGGACTCGGCATAGACAATACCGTTAAGGGAGATCACCGCAATCTCGGTGGTACCGCCACCGATATCCACCACCATGGAGCCACTGGCTTCATCCACCGGCAAACCGGCACCGATCGCGGCCGCCATCGGCTCGTCAATCAGGTACACCTCACGGGCCCCGGCACCGATGGCCGATTCCTTGATAGCGCGACGCTCGACCTGGGTGGACTTGCAGGGTACGCACACCAGCACGCGGGGGCTGGGGGTCATGAAACTATTATCGTGCACCTTGCTAATGAAGTACTGCAGCATCTTTTCGGTGACATGGAAGTCGGCGATAACGCCATCCTTCATCGGACGAATTGCGGTAATGTTGCCCGGCGTACGGCCGAGCATACGCTTGGCATCCGAGCCAACCGCCGCTACCGACTTCTGGTTGCCGTTGACACGGATCGCCACGACCGAGGGCTCATCCAGGACAATATCGCGATCGCGCACATAAATCAGTGTATTGGCCGTTCCCAAATCGATGGAAAGGTCACTGGAGAACAGGCCTCGAATTTTCTTGAACATGTTGACTGTAGATACCTTGGAAATTGCCGCAGCGGCCGCTAGTCGGAAAGCTCACAACTCTAACAACGGCAGGGATTTTGAGCAAGGTTCAAACATGCTATCGTATGCGCCATTCACCCTTTACAAATTCAATCGCGGCGGGGCCTTGAGCGTTAAGGAACCCTTAAGCGGAAGACTGACCAGAGCGAGAAACGGACCCATGTCACTGGACCGATCCCAAGTGGAGCAGATAGCTCATCTGGCGCGCCTGCAGATCGATAGCGCCGATATCGACAGCTACAGCGATTCACTCAACAGCATCCTGAACCTGGTAGATCAGATGCAGGCCGTCAACACCGAAGGCGTAGAGCCCCTGGCGCATCCGCTGGATGCCGTGCAGCGCCTGCGCGCCGATGAAGTGACCGAGACCAACCAGCGCGAGGCGCTGCAGGCCGTAGCGCCCGCCACCGAGGAAGGCCTCTTCCTGGTGCCCAAGGTCATCGAATAATCCGCCTCAGGTTCAAGGACATCAACATGTTTGACAAGACACTTGCCGAGCTGGCCCAGGGGCTGGAGCGCGGCGATTACAGCAGTACCGAGCTGACCCAGGCCTACCTGCAGCGTATCAACGCGCTGGACAGCCGCTACAACGCTTTCATTACCCTGACCGAAGAACAGGCACTGGCCCAGGCCAAGGCGGCTGATGAAGCCCGCGCAGCCGGTAACGGCGGCGCCCTGTGCGGCCTGCCGATCGCGCACAAGGACCTGTTCTGTACCCAGGGCGTGCGCACCTCCAGCGCCTCCAAAATGCTGGACAACTTTGTTTCTCCCTACGACGCCACCATCGTCAGCCGCCTGAAAAATGCCGGCACCGTGACGCTGGGCAAGCTGAACATGGACGAATTCGCCATGGGTTCCTCCAACGAGAGCAGCTTCTATGGTCCGGCCCGCAACCCCTGGAACACCGACTGTGTACCAGGCGGCTCCTCGGGCGGTTCCGCCGCCGCCGTGGCCGCACGCCTGACCCCGGCCGCCACCGGCTCCGACACCGGCGGTTCCATCCGCCAACCGGCAGCCCTGTGCGGCATCACCGGCCTCAAGCCGACCTACGGCCGCGTGTCTCGTTACGGCATGATCGCCTTCGCCTCTTCGCTGGACCAGGCCGGTCCCATGGCGCAGACCGCCGAAGACTGCGGCATGATTCTGAACGCCATGGCCGGTTTCGATCCCATGGACTCCACCAGCGCCGAGCGTGATGTTGAAGACTACACCGCCAAGCTGAACCAGCCACTGGCGGGCCTGAAGATCGGCCTGCCGAAAGAATACTTCTCCGCCGCGCTGGATGCCGGTGTTGCCGAGCAGGTCCGTAACGCCGTGGCCGAATTCGAAAAGCTAGGTGCGACCGTAAAAGAGGTCAGCCTGCCCAACACCGAGCTGTGCATCCCGGCCTACTACATCCTGGCCCCGGCCGAAGCATCTTCCAACCTGTCCCGTTTCGATGGCGTGCGCTACGGCTACCGCTGCGACAACCCGGTGGATCTGGAAGACCTGTACAAGCGCAGCCGTGGCGAAGGCTTCGGCACCGAGGTGAAGCGCCGCATCATGGTCGGTGCCTATGCCCTGTCCGCCGGTTACTACGACGCCTACTACAACAAGGCGCAGCAGATTCGTCGCATGATCCAGCAGGATTTCGTCAATGTGCTGAACGATGTCGACGTGATCATGGGGCCGACCACGCCCAAGACCGCATTCAAGCTGGGCGAAAAGAGCAGCGATCCGGTCTCCATGTACATGGAAGATATCTTCACCCTGTCACTGAACCTGGCCGGCCTGCCGGGCATTTCCGTGCCCTGTGGCCAGAGCAACGGTCTGCCGGTCGGTCTGCAGATCATCGGCAACTACTTCGCCGAGTCGAAGCTGCTCAACGTGGCACACCAGTTCCAGCAGGCAACTGACTGGCATAAACAGATCCCGGCCGGAGTGGAGGTGTAAGCATGGAATGGGAAGTTGTTATCGGCCTGGAGATTCACGTCCAGCTGTCGACCAAAACCAAGATTTTCTCCGGCGCCAGCACCGCCTTCGGTGCCGAGCCCAACACCCAGGCCTGCGCCGTTGACTTGGCACTGCCGGGCACCCTGCCGGTGTTCAACGAGAACGCCCTGCGCATGGCGGTGATGTTCGGCCTCGCGGTCAACGCCGAGATCGGCAAGCGCTCCGTATTCGAGCGCAAGAACTACTTCTACCCGGACCTGCCCAAGGGCTACCAGACCACCCAGCTGGCCGAGCCGATTGTCGGCCCGGGCTTTGTTGATATCGAAACCGATGACGGTGTCCAGCGTCGCGTGCGCCTGCATCACGCCCACCTGGAAGAGGATGCGGGCAAATCCCTGCACGAAGACTTCCATGGCATGTCCGGCATCGACCTGAACCGTGCCGGTACTCCGCTGGTGGAGATCGTATCCGAGCCGGATATGCGCTCCTCCAAGGAAGCGGCTGCCTACGCGCGCAAGATCCACGCGATTGTGACCACGCTGGGCATCTGCGACGGCAACATGGCCGAAGGCTCCATGCGCTGTGACTGTAACGTATCCATCCGCCCGAAAGGCGAGGAGAAGCTGGGCACCCGTACCGAGCTGAAGAACATCAACTCCTTCCGCTTTATCGAGCGTGCCATCGACACCGAAGTGGCGCGTCAGATTGACCTGATCGAAGATGGCGGCACGGTAGTGCAGGAAACCCGCCTGTACGATCCGGACAAAAACGAAACCCGCAGCATGCGCTCCAAGGAAGAAGCCAACGATTACCGTTACTTCCCCTGCCCGGACCTGCTGCCGGTCATTATCGATGACAGCTACATCGAAGCGATCCGCGAAACGCTGCCGGAACTGCCGGATGCCCGCCGTGAACGCTTCATCAGCGAATACAACCTGTCTGAATACGACGCCGGCGTGCTGTCCGCTTACAGTGCTCAGGCCGACTACTACGAGCAGGTGGTGAAGCTGTCCGGTGACACCAAGCTGTCCGCCAACTGGGTGATGGGTGAGCTGGCCAAGTTCCTCAACCAGAACGACACCGATATCAAGGACAGCCCGGTCTCTGCCGAACAGCTCGGCGGCCTGCTGGTCCGCATCAAGGACAACACCATCTCAGGCAACATCGCCAAGAAGGTGTTCGAGCTGATGTGGAGCAAGGGCGGCACAGCTGACGAGATCATCGAAGCCGAGGGCCTGAAACAGGTTACCGATACCGGCGCCATCGAGAAGATCGTCGACGAAGTGATCGCCAACGCCGAGAAGCAGGTCGAGCAGTACAAGGCGGCCGAGCCGGACAAGCGCGGCAAGATGATCGGCTTCTTTATGGGCCAGGTCATGAAAGCCACCGGCGGCAAGGCCAACCCGGGTGCCGTTACCGGTATTCTGAAGCAGAAGCTGGACGCGCTCTGCGACTGAGCCCACCCGCTTTGAATACTGAAAAGCCAGCCCCCCAAGGGGCTGGCTTTTTTGTTATTGATATCTCGCCTTGGAACCAACTATACGCGGCTCGTAACCGGCTACGCCACGGCCGCCCAGACATACTTCAAGCGTACAGGTATTACACTTACCGATGCTATCGCTTGGAAGAACGTCAGCAAACAAGCCCCCGGCCATCCTTTGTAAGGCTCCCCGGAAATCAGAGCTGTTGAGCCTCTCCACTAAAAGTAGAAGCCCACCCCCAGAGAAAGCTCGGTGGTTTGATCCGCTCGATAGCGAAGCCTGATATCGGCATTGCGCTCAAACATGTATCTCAATACCACCTTATCCTCTCTCCTGGTCGTCCCCTGGCCGTGGAAAGGCATCCGCACAACTCGTTCCAGTAACAGAGTGGCTGTGTCACTGATGCGCGCAACTCCACGCATATTGACAGTGGCATCCAACAATGCCTGTCCATAACGCTTATCTTGCAGCGCAGCCCCCACCATCGCTGTCATATCAACAGATTCAACCGGGGTCAAAGCGCGTCCCCACGCGCCTTCAATACGTGGTGACAAACAACCCGTGCATGCAAGGTCAGGCCTTACCCAACCTGCCCTTAACATCCAGGCTTCGCGCCCATCTCCGGGGAGCCCTGTTACCTGTGTATTAGCACTCTCGATATTGATCAGATCAAAACGATCAATTTTCCAATTATCATCGATCACCTGTAAAGACAACTCTCCCATCAATAAAGCGGAGTTGCCAACATGAGCCTCGTCCCCATCCAAAGCATCGTAATAAGCAGGTCTTAGAGCCAGCCCCCAACCACTGCCCTGACTGGATGAATGGATCCCGGAGAGCTCAACACGACTAGGCCTGCGCGACTGATCAGGCGACAACTTGGCCGCAGCAACTTCCGCCTTGCGCTGCGGGGGCATGCGGTAGCGATACAACAGAACCTGTCGATAGCGCTCTTTCGCTTCAGCAACCGTACCTGATTCGGATTTGATCAGGTATTGGTAGTAGTCGAGCAGGGTGTCTACCTCAACATGGCTCAGTAGCCCCGCCCATTGCGACATGTCTTGTTCACTGTCAATCACCAGCCTGACGCGCGCCTTCTGCTGATCAGACAGCGCCCTGAACCGGCTGTACAGTCGCGACTGACGCGACGGGTGGTAAATGATCTGATTAACCAGCGGCGCTCCCACCCTGTCGGCAGAACCCAGTTTGCTGATCAATGACTGCGGCATGGTAAAGGGGCGATTTTCAGGGATAATATCAACCCCTTCAACAACCTGGAGTAGTTCAGCCATCCGGTAGGCGCAGTTCTTGCGGAAGAAATAATACGTATACTTGCGCCCCAATACTTCCCACGCATGGGCAACGATCAGATCAACCGCCTCTTGGGGCAAGTCAAGTTTGTACTCCCAGAGGTCACGCAATTCATTCTCACCATAGTTGTGAGTATGAAAGTAGTACTGAATGTGACTGAATCCACCGTCATAGCCCCCGGTTACACCTTTGACAATATACGCCAGGGGATTTTCATTATCCGGTACTATCGCACCATAGTTAACGCTCACATCAAGCAGGCTGGTCTGCTTCTGCTGGAGGCTGGAGTTCAGCTTTAGAAGTGTATGCCCGTAGTAAGAAGCCGGGTTCCCCAGATAACCCGTGGCAAATACCACACTGATAGAGTCCGTGGTTCCATTGAAGGACCAGTCGTCAAACTCTGGACAACGGGTAACGGGAATCCACTCCTCGGGAATTTCAAGTTGCTCGGTAAGCCAAGCAGCTCTGGCAGGAAATCGACAGATCGGATGTTGGTCAGGCCCATCTGCGCTGACGTCTTCCAGCATCCCGGCCAGCATCGCTGTCAGCTCGGCTTCTGGTTCATGGCGGCCATCAGGGGCAATAAAGAATTCGGGCGAGTGTATAGCGCTTTCCAGACCTTTACCTGCTAACCCCACAGGTTCATAGTGTAGAAGCTTGAGCCAAACGGTGGAGTGTGCAAGTCTTTTCTCACGTGCTTCTTCCACAAGATACACATGATAAGCTGCCGGATCGTTTGCTGAAGCAATTGAACTTGCCGACAACAAAAGCAGGATATACGTCGGCAAAAGTAACTTGAACACAGAGGTTTCCAAAAGCAGAGAGACTCAGGATGTCACAAAGAAAAGGACATGCTGTGCATGCCCTTGTGCCTGTCGGGTTCAGGCGGAGCAACGGCCTGCCGAAGCCGTATCAAGTGCTTGGTAGTAGCGCTGAGCTTTCTCATGTGAAGACTGCTCAGCATATTCTGGATTGGCTACTTCATGTGCCATTGCTTGACGCAGCTGCATGCTGATAATAGCTTGCTTATCTGCAGCACAGCCAAATGTGTTCATGGCGGCTGTCAGGTGCTCACCATAACCACGCGCAGTATCTTCAGCCAGGTTCTCATACGTGTCTAGAATGAACTGGGCTGTTTGTACTTTGCGCGCACTGCAAGTTTCCGGGCTTGCCGTAGCCGAGGTGACAGCCGTAGTACCAAGGTCCCAGATCACATTGGATGTTACGGCAGCCCAGTGCACGTCCTGAAACAACGCAGCGCCAATACCACAATCAGTGAAAGGATTGGGGCCTGAGCCGGTCGCCTTGGTTTCAGCCAGGGACGGGGTCGAGATAACAGCAGCTGCAGCAGCGGCCAGGGTGATCGCTTTCAGGTTCATTTAAAACTCCTTGTATCAGACACTTCTGCCAATATTCATTTCCGATATCGGCCAAGCGTCTCCAAATGGGGACGCGATCATAGTCAAAACATCAGTAAAACTCAATCATCCCTTGGTTGCCTTCACATCAGTGAAGCAAGACTATCCACAACCCGATCCGGCGAGCAGCTTGCCACCGGCTCGCCGTGGTTGTAACCGTAGCTGACGCAGACTACCGGAACGCCCGCGGCACGGGCGGCGGCCACGTCGTTGCGGGAATCCCCCAGCATCAGCGCCTGCTCCGGCGGGCAGCTGTTTGTTTCCAGAACCGTCAGCAACGGCAGCGGATCGGGCTTTTTCACCGGCAGGCTGTCACCACCGAGTACCTGGCCGAAGTAGTGATCGATCTTCAATGCTTTCAACAGCGGCATGGTAAATGCCGTCGGCTTGTTGGTGATCACCGCCATGGGCACACCAGCCTGCTGTAAATGGATCAGCAGCTCATTCACGCCCGGATAAAGTCTGCTGTAACGGCCGTTGCTTTGGGTATAGGCGGCCAGGAAGACTTCAAATGCCACCTGAAACAGTTCAGGTTCCACCGCACTATCCGCCGGGTGCATATCACCACTGAGCGCACGCTGTACCAGCACTTGAGCCCCGTTGCCCACCCACTGGCGCACCTTGGCTTCACCTGCCGGCTCACGCCCCAGAGCTTGCAGCATGTTATCCACAGCGGCAGTCAGATCCAGCGCGCTGTCCACCAGCGTGCCGTCCAGGTCGAACATCACGCAGGCGGGCAGCTCGCCATTGAACAAAGTGCGCATCAGCCCGAAACCTTCGCCAACTCGGCACGCATCTGCGCGATGGTAGCAGCGTAATCCTCGGTGTTGAAGATGGCCGAACCGGCCACGAAGGTGTCGGCACCAGCGGCGGCGATCTCGGCAATGTTGCCGATGCCCACACCACCGTCTACTTCCAGACGGACATTGAAACCGCTGTCATCGATGCGTTGGCGTACCTGGCGCAGCTTGTCCAGCGTGGCCGGGATGAACTTCTGTCCACCGAAGCCTGGGTTGACCGACATCAGCAGGATCATGTCGACCTTGTCCATGACGTGGTCCAGGTAGTGCAGCGGCGTGGCCGGATTGAACACCAGACCGGACTGACAGCCGCCATCGCGAATCATCTGCAGGGAGCGATCGATATGCTCGGAGGCTTCCGGATGGAAGGTGATGTAGGACGCACCCGCCTTGATGAACTCACTGATCATGTGGTCCACCGGCTTGACCATCAGGTGGGCATCAATCGGCGCGGTGATGCCGTAGTCGCGCAGCGCCTTGCATACCATTGGGCCGATGGTCAGGTTGGGTACGTAGTGATTATCCATGACATCGAAATGGACGATATCGGCACCGGCGGCCAGTACGTTTTCAACTTCTTCACCCAGACGGGCAAAGTCGGCGGAGAGAATAGACGGAGCAATCTTGAAGTCGGCCATGGGAACTCGTGTGCTGGTTAACAATTGCGCCATTGTACCCCAAGCCGCCCGGCATGTTCAGCCGCTGTCTCCGCTTGCGGTCGGCACCATGAGCGCCGATAATCGCAACATGCCTACACACGCTTTGATATTCGCCAGCCTGCTGTGCCTGTCCACTCTCGCCTCGGCAGCCGAGCCGGAGCGCCACGGTGCCGGCATACCGGTGCCCCAGGCCCGCATCCTGCAGCAGCTGGGGCTGGGCCACGAGCTGATTGACGTGGATATCGAGGGCAATCGGTTTCGTTTGCTGTATCGGCCTGCCATGACCCCGAAGCCTTCGGGAGCCGTGCTCTTGCTGCCGGACCCCGGCAGTGCCGAAGCCTGGCTTGAACAGGTCCGCGCCCTCACCGCCTATTTGCCGGAGCACGGCTGGACCGTGATTGCCGTCGAACCGCCCGAGCTGCCCGATAGCCCAGTACCGACTCGGACGTCGCCTGCCGCCGACTCAGCATCGGCCCCGGCAGCGGCTGAAGGCTCGAGCGCCACCGCCAGCGGCCCGACTGTACTGTCATTCGAGCAGCAGATGGCCCAGCGCCTGCAGGAGGCACACGACACCCTGGGGCGACGCGCCCCCGAGCTGAGGCAACGTATCATCACCGGCATCGGTCGCAGTGCGGTCTGGGGTGTCGACTGGGCACAGGGCAAGGACGATGGCGTTAACCTGATGCTGATCGACCCGCGCCCCTCGCCCGGCGCCAGGCAACCGCTGCACACCCTGCTGCCTCTGGTCGGCCGGCGCACGTTGATCGACCTCTACCACGCCCCGATGCCCGGCTATCCGGATGCCGAGCCCAACGCCCGTCAACGGCGCCTGCTGGCCCGCCGCGCCGACCTCAAGCACTACCACCAGAGCCGATTGCCCGGTGTCTTTCGTGGCTGGCAGGGGGATATGCCTTGGCTGACTCGGCATGTACGCGGGTTGCTGGAGCGAATCATACTGGATGACAGCCGCAAACTCAGAGGCAAGATGGAGACGCCAGTGCCCAGAGTACAGGCGCCTCCGGGCAGCGCAGCGATCAACGCATCCGGCGGGCCGACTTGATGCGATCATAGGCGGCCTGGATTTCCTGGGTTTTTTCCTTGGCCAGCTGCACCATGTCTTCCGGCAGCCCCTTGGCCATCAACTTATCCGGGTGGTGCTGGCTCATCAGCTTACGCCAAGCCTTTTTCACCTCGGCATCGGTGGCCGCTTCGCTCACCCCCAGCACCCCGTAGGCCTCCTTCAGCAGCACGGCATCATTCTGAAAACCGCCCGCCTGGTGCGATTCCCAGCTGTGACGGCGAAAGGCGTCTTCAGCCTTCATGCGCGACATCAATAGCTCCACCTCCTGCGGCGTGAACTGCAACTGGGCAAAAACCTGCTGCAGCACCGCCTGTTCGGCGGCACTGACATCGCCGTCGGCCATGGCAGCCTGCAACTGGATCTCGACAAACATCAGCTTCACCGCCGAGCGCTGACGCAGCAGAATCGCCAGCGGTCGCAGCACCTCGGCGATATCAAAGGCCTCGTCCTTGCCCTCGTTGAAGCAGCCGATAGCCTCGCGGCGGCGCTCTTCACTCAGCCCCATGCGGGTCATGACCTCGCGGGCAAAGGCAATTTCCGACTCGCTGACCCGACCATCTGCCTTTGCCAGCCGTCCCATCACACAAAAGGTGGCACGAAAAAACAGCTGCTGCGGATTGTAGGCCTGCAGCTTGCGGCTCAGGCCTCGCTGCAACAGAAAGCCTAGCGTACCGCCCAGCAGCAGCCCGACCGGGCCGCCGCTGAGCAGACCGATCAGGCCACCGATGACAAGTCCGGTGCGAAACCGCTTGAGTTGCTCGATCAAATCCGTCATGACGCCTCCATTATGGTGCCATTGCGCAAAGCCCTGTCCAGTGCCTGCAAACGCTCGGGGGTTCCCACATCCTGCCAGTATCCTTGCAGCCGCTCACCGCAGACCCGCCCGGCCGCCATGGCTTCGCGCAACAAAGGGGCCAGCGCAAAGGCGCCTTCGTCACGGTCGGCGAACAGTCCGGGGGTCAGCACGCTGATGCCGCTGAAGGTCAGCCAGTCGCCCCCGGAAGATGTCACGCGCCCGTCAACTTCAAGGGCAAAATCACCTTCAGGATGCCACTCGGGGTTGTCCGTCAATACCAGATGGGCACCGCCGGGAGGGGGAGCAAGGTGACTCAGAGGCGCCAGCGGGTGGGTACTGAACAGGTCGCCGTTCAGTACCATAAAAGCCGGTTCACCCTCGCTGCACAGGAGGGGCAACGCCTGACGAATACCACCGCCGGTTTCCAGCGGCTCCGACTCGGGCGAGTAGACGATGCGAGCGCCGTAGCGACGCCCATCGCCCAGAGCCGCTTCGATCTGCTCACCCAGCCAGGCATGGTTGATGACGATATCGTTGATACCGGCCGCGACCAGGCGCTCGATGTGGTATTCGATCAGGCACTTGCCCGCCACCTTAAGCAGCGGCTTGGGCGTATGCAGCGTCAACGGCCGCATCCGCGTGCCCAGCCCCGCCGCCAGAATCATCGCCTTCATTAATGCCACCAGTGCGCCAGCGACTGCTGCGCGAAGTGGGGATGCGCCTGCAGCGCCGGAATCACCCGTTTTTCCAGCCAGCGGGTAAAGGTATCCAGCTCTTCATAACGGGCCGAGGCCCGGTACACATAGGCCAGGGTGCGCGGCAGGTCGTCCAGATAGCCATCCTTGCCGTCCCGCAGCGACAGGCGACTGAAAATGCCCAGCACCTTCAGATGGCGCTGCATGCCCATGAGGTCGAATTGCTGTCGGAACAGGCCGGCTTCGGCCACGTCGACACCATCTTTGCCGAGGCGCTGGCGGAAGGCTTCCACCCAGAAGCCAACCTGCTCGTCCGGCCAATCGATGTAGCAGTCCCGCAGCAGGGATACCAGGTCGTAGGTTACCGGCCCCTGCACCGCATCCTGAAAATCGATCACACCCAGGCTGCCGTCCTCCAGCAACATCAGATTGCGCGAATGATAATCACGGTGCACACTGACCCGAGGCTGGGCCAGAGCCGACTCGATCAGCAGGCGCGCCACCAGGCCGTTCAGGCGGTACTCTTCGTCCGACAGTTCCAGCCCCAGCAGGCGGGTCAGGAACCACTCGGGAAACAGCGCCATCTCGCGTGCCAGCATGACTTGGTCATAAGGCGGAAGCTGCGGATTGGTGGTTCGCTGGATCTGGCGCAGCAGCTCGAATGCCTGTGCATAATGACGTTCGGCACTGCCATCATCCAGCGCCGGCAACAATAACTGATCACCAAAATCATCCAGCAACATGAAGCCCTGCTCGAGATCACTGGCGATCACCCGCGGCACTGGAACGCCCTGGGACAGCCAGCCCTGGGCAATGGCAATAAAGGGCTCGCAGTCCTCGTGCGCAGGCGGCGCATCCACGGCAATCCAGCTGCCCGCTTCGCCACGGGCACGAAAATAGCGACGAAAACTGGCATCACCCGAGACCGGCTCCAGCTCCGCAGAGACCTGCATATCCTGGTCCGATGCCTGCTGCTGGACCCATTGTGAAAGCTGTTTCAGCCGCTGCCCCATTCGCTTTTATCCTCTAGCACTTGAAGTTGTGAATGCTTTATCATGCATGGTCCGATATGGTACTCGACTTACGGGCTGGCGTGAAACCGGCCTGCGACCGCAACTGGATAGCGACCTGATGCCCTTTAACACCCGCGCTGGATTCAAACTCACACTGGCCGTAGCCGCCGCCATCAGTGCTCAGACACTGCAGGCACAGGAAAGCGCCGAGCGCTTGTGGAGCTGCAATCTCACCCCCTCCGGCGAATGGGACTGTGAAGTCGACGAACAGTTGCTCCAGCAGCAGCCCCTCTCTGAAGAGGGCAGCAACCGCCTGAAAGATACTGCTCGCCCGGTACCATCTGAACCAGGGGCACCTGAAAACCCTCCTGCTTCACGCCGCTCTGATACCGTGCCGCCATCGTCGTCATCCGACAGGCATTCACGCCCGGCTTCCCAGCATACATCGCCGCCAGTCCAATGGCCGACGCAGGCACGAGCCACGAAAGAGGCTCCTTCTCCACTCCCTTTGCAGACACGCCCAGCCGACGCTACAGTCAGCAGGTCCTGTGAAACGGCTGGAACAAACCGGGCCTGCAATCGGTCTGACTCGACGCCTGCAACCTCCCACGTGACCCGAATGGCCACTCGTCCCGCCAGCACCAAAGGACAGCCCGAGTGGGAGTGTCAAGCCGGTGATCATGACTGGGAGTGTAAACAGGTGGCAAGCCGCACACCGGCCGTTGCGAGTACAACCACTGCATCCCGGCCATTGACACCGGCGGCAGCCGCCGCACTGGACTGGTATGCTTATACACCGGGCGATGCCCCCGGCGCCTGCCGCGGGCGTTACATCGAACCGAATTTCGATTACATCGATGATGACCGTCCTCTCAATCAACAGCCGGTCTACATTCAGGCCCTGAACTCATCCAGCATTATCGGCGGCATCACGGAACTCGAAGGCGGTATTCAGATTCAGCGCGGAGGCCGCCTGATTACCAGTACCCGCGGCGAATACGACCAGAGCAGCAACAACGCGCGCCTGTATGGACAGATCAAGTACCGAGAGCCCGGCCTGCTGCTACTGAGTGAGCAGGCCGATGCCAACATGCTCAGTGGCGATACGCGTTTTTACAATGCCCAATATGTGCTGCACCAGGAGCACATGCGCGGCCAGGCCGAACAGATCACCCGTTTCGGTGATCGGCGCATCCGGCTTGACGAAGGCGCCGTAACCTACTGTGAGCCTGACAGTAACGCCTGGCAGATCGCCGCCGACCGAATCGAACTCGACCCGGAAACCGGCCGCGGTACCGCCCGCCACGCGACCCTAGATGTTGCTGGCGTTCCGGTGCTCTACACGCCCTACCTGTCATTCCCGATCGATGATCGTCGTCAGTCGGGTTTTTTGTATCCCAGCATCGGTTACTCCAAAAGTGACGGCCTCGATGTTGCCATTCCGTATTACTTCAACCTGGCCGACAACTACGACGATACGCTGACGCTGCGTCATATCGGCGAACGCGGCTTGATGCTGGAAAACGAGTTCCGCTACCTGAACCACTGGTCCAGCAACAGACTCAGCAATTCCTGGCTGGGCAGTGACCGCCGCCATGGCGATGACCGCTGGTTGATCGGATTCGAGCACAGCGGCCAGCCCGTCAGCAACATGTACAGTCACGTCAACTTTACCCGTGTCAGCGACGATGATTACTTCGAGGACCTGGGGACCAGCCTCGCGATTCAACGGGATGACCATCTAGACCAGTTGTTCGACCTGCGCTACCTGATGCCAGGGGCCAGTCTCACGCTGCGCACCCAAAGCTACCAGACCATCGGGGGCACTGCGCCCTATGAAAAGCTGCCTCAGGTTCTGTTGAGCGGGCAACATGTAACCGGCAATCGCCTGTATGCGGACTATCAGGCTGAATATGTCCAATTCCAGCGCGACCTTGACGGTAAATACGGTCGTAACCTGACCGGCCTGGACCGTACTGAAGGCAGCCGAGTGCACCTGCGCCCGCGCATGAGCCTGAACCTGGACGCCCCTTGGGGGTATCTCCGCCCGGCGGCAACACTGTGGCATTCGTCTTACGATCTTGAAAATGATCGTCATGCGCACCTCAACGGTAGCCATTCTATCAGTGCCGGCATTCTCAGCCTGGACTCGGGACTGACGCTGGAGCGTGATTTCGCACTGGCCGATGGTGAGTACACCCAGACGCTGGAGCCACGCCTGTTTCTGCTGCATGCCGACGTGGATGCCGATGACCAGGCGGATATTCCGCGCTTTGACTCCTCTCAGCTGGACTTCACCTACTACAACCTGTTCCACGAGACCGGCTGGAGCGGTAGCGACCGCGTGGCCGATACTCGACAGGCCACTCTGGGCCTGTCCAGTGCCATCTACTCTGCCCAGGGCATCGAAAAACTTCGCCTGGGGGCGGCACAAGCGCACTATCTGGCCGACCGCGAACATGCCGGCCGGCCGGGTGATAGCCTGAGCGGGGGGACTGAAAGCAGCTCCAATCTTGCCACATTGGCTAACTGGAACTTTACCCGTAATCTGCGCCTGACCCACAACGGCGAACTGGACCGCGACAGCTACGAGTTTCTCGAGCACAACTACAAGCTCAGCTACACGCCGGGTGACAAGCGCCTGCTGTACATGAGCTACCGTGATGACGTTGAGAAGGATGCACTGGACGGCAACCAGCAGCTGGATCTGGCTTTCCGTTGGCCCTTGAGCAACAGCTGGACCGGCTACGGCCGCTGGCAGCAAGACTTGGACAACAATGAAAACCTGGAAACCCTCTTGGGCCTTGAATATGCCAGCTGCTGCTGGAAGGTCCGCCTGACCGGTCGTAGCTGGGTTATCGACCCTGACACTGTCGGCAGCGTAGAAGAGTTTGAAACCGACAGCGGTATTTTCCTGCAGTTTGTTCTGCGTGGCCTGGGTGCATTCGGCCAGGGCGAGGGACGCGAATACCTGGGAGAAATCACCGGATATGATGAGGATGACAATGGCGCTTTCTAAACTTCGTCGGCCCCTGCTGACGTTACTGCTGCTAACGGCTCCGATGGCCAGCGTGCAGGCTGAAGTACTCGACCGTATCGCTGCGGTTGTCAATGAGGATATTGTGCTCGAAAGCGAGCTGGAGCAGCGCCTGGAGCTGGTGCGCCAGCAGATCGCCGCCCGAGAGGGTACACGCCTGCCCCCTGAAAATGTGCTCCGCGACCAGGTCATGGATCGGCTGATTCTGGAAAGTATCCAGCTGCAGATCGCCGAACGTCAAGGGCTGCGTGTATCCGAGCGCCAGCTGAACGAGGCTCTGAATCGCATCGCGGCGCAGAATAACATGACCTTGGCCCAGTTCCGCGACGCCCTGGTTGCCGAAGGTCAGGATTATGCCCAGGCCCGTGAACAGATTCGTCGTGAAATTCTGCTGACCCAGGTACAACAGAGTCGCGTCAACCGCCGCATCAGCGTCTCGGATCAGGAAGTGCAGAACTTTCTTGATTCCGAACTGGGTCAGCAGCAGGTCCAGGCCGAATACCGCCTGCGCAATATCCTCTTTGCTCTGCCGGAAAACGCCACGCCAGACATGATTCGCAAGGCCGAAGCCAAGGCTGCAGACGCACGCCAGCAGCTGGAACAGGGCCAGCCCTTTAGCGAGCTGGCCATTGCGGTTTCCAACGCACCGAATGCCCTTCAGGGCGGTGAGCTGGGCTGGCGTCGGGAGTCCGAGTTGCCGGAAGCTCTGGCCAACGCCATCCGCCGCCTGTCCCCAGGCGAGATCAGTCAGCCGATCCGCACCCCTGGCGGGTTCCACCTGCTGCTGGTGGAAGACAAGCGTGGCGGCAAGGTACAGCTGGTCGAACAGACCAAGGTACGTCATATCCTGCTGACCCCGAACGAAATCCGCAGCCCGGAACAGACCCGTCGTGAGATCAACACTCTGTACCAACGCCTGCTGGAAGGTCAGCCCTTTGATGACCTGGCGCGTCGCTACAGCGATGATGCAGCCAGCGGCTCCCAGGGCGGCGATCTTGGCTGGACCCAGAATGGACAGATGGTGCCCGAATTTGAACAGGTCATGAACAGTACCGCCAAGGGGCAGGTCAGTGAACCTTTCGAATCCCGTTTCGGCTGGCACATTCTGCAAGTGCAGGACTACCGCACCCAGGATCTAGGTGAAAAGATGCTTGAATCCCAGGCACGCAGCAGCATTCGCCAACGCAAGTTTACCGAAGAACTGAGCAACTGGTTGCGTGAGATCCGTTCCCAGGCCTACATAGAGCGCAAGATTTGATCGTGAACTGCCCACGCATTGCCATCACGCCCGGTGAACCGGCTGGTATCGGTCCTGAGCTCTGCGTCCAGCTGGCTCAACAGGCACACGCCTGCCAGCTGGTCGCCGTGGCCGATCCGACACTGCTGCAGGATCGCGCCGACCGGCTGGGGCTGCCACTCAGGGTACTGCCCTTCCATGCCACCGATCCGGCTCAGCCGGCGCCACCGGGCAGCCTGTACTGCCAGAACGTCACTCTGACCGCGCCCAGCGAGCCAGGCCAACTGGACTCGGCCAATGCCGCGTATGTACTCGGCACCCTGCGCGAGGCAACGCTGGGGTGCCAGGCCGGCACCTTTGATGCGCTGGTCACGGCCCCAGTACACAAGGGCGTAATCAACGATGCTGGCATCCCATTCAGTGGTCATACCGAATTTCTCGAAGCCATGACCGGCAGCCACAAGGTCGTGATGATGCTGGCCACCGAAGGGCTCAAGGTCGCTCTGGCCACCACCCACCTGCCCCTGCGCGATGTGGCAGACGCCATCACCCAGCCATTGCTGCGCGAGATCATCGCCGTGCTGCTACAGGACCTTCAGCGTTCTTTTGGCCTCAGGCGCCCGCGCGTGCTGGTCGCCGGCCTTAACCCCCATGCCGGTGAAAGCGGTCACATGGGGCGCGAGGAGATCGATACCATTACACCGGTGCTGGAGGAGTTTCGTGCCAATGGTGCCGATCTGATCGGCCCACTACCGGCCGACACCCTGTTTACCGAACACCACTTGCGTGATGCCGATGCCGTGCTGGCCATGTATCATGACCAGGGGTTGCCGGTCCTCAAATACAAGGGCTTTGGCCGTGCCGCTAACATTACGCTGGGACTGCCGATTATCCGCACCTCGGTTGATCACGGCACCGCACTGGATCTGGCCGGTAGCGGCCAGGCCGATGTCGGCAGCCTGCAAACCGCCCTGCAGTTCGCGCTGGACATGGCGCGCCACCAATCAGGTAATTGATTCGATGAGTAACAAACCCGCCGGCCACAAGGCCCGCAAGCGCTTTGGCCAGAACTTCCTGCATGATCAGGGCGTTATCGGTCGCATTATTCGTGCCATCAACCCGCAGCACGGCCAGCATATGGTTGAGATCGGACCGGGTCTGGGCGCATTGACCGAAGAGCTTCTGGACGCCTGCCAGGGTGAGCTGGATGTTGTCGAGCTGGACCGTGATCTCATTCCGGTGCTGCGTACCCAGTTTTTTCGCTATGCGGATACCTTCAATATCCATGAAGCCGACGCACTGAAATTCGACTTCACGGCCCTGAAGCAGGATGAACGCCCGCTGCGTGTCGTCGGCAACCTGCCCTACAATATTTCCACGCCGCTGATTTTTCACCTGCTCAGCTTCAACGGCCTGATTCAGGACATGCACTTCATGCTGCAGAAGGAAGTGGTGGATCGACTGGCCGCCGGCCCAGGGGACAACCACTACGGCCGCCTGGGCATCATGGCGCAGTACTACTGCCGCGTTGAACCGCTGTTCATCGTGCCGCCCGGTGCATTCTCACCTGCCCCCAAGGTTGACTCCGCCATCGTGCGGCTGGTGCCCTACGCACAGCCACCGTACCCGGCCAAAGACGTCAAGCAGCTGCAGAATGTCGTCCGCACCGCGTTTGGGCAGCGCCGCAAGACCCTGCGCAACAATCTCAAGCCGCTGATCAGCGCCGACCGGCTGGAGGCATTGGGCATCGACCCCGGCCTGCGCCCCGAGCGCCTGACCTTGGCCCAATTTGTCGCCATCAGCGACGCATTGAGTGATGCCGCTGATACCCCCTGCGAACCGAACTGAGGATAGTCACGAACTGATGGATGCTACCGAGTACAGCCGCAATATCGAGATCAATGTTGTGACCGCCTACCTGCCCGACCAGTCCGAGCCGGATGCGCACCGCTTCGTGTTTTCCTACCATATCAGCATTACCAACCATAATGCCGATAGCGTACAACTTCTCAGTCGCCAGTGGCGGATCACTGACGGCAACGAGCATGTGCAGGAAGTCGAAGGCGAAGGCGTGGTGGGTGAAAAGCCGGTGATCGAGCCCGGCCAGACCTACGAATACACCAGCGGTACCGTTCTCGCGACTGAAGTGGGCAGCATGCAGGGCGCCTATCGCATGACCGCTGCCGATGACACCCCCTTCGAAACACCGATCCCGGCCTTCACTCTGGCGCAGCCCAACGCGCTGCACTGAGTTAGAACAGACCCGGCTGGCGCCGCACCACGCGGCGACCGGCCCAGTCCTCGAATCCGGCCGCAAGGCGCGGCTGCCGTTTCTGCAGCTCGTTGGCAAACCAGCGTGCCAGCTCGGGCGCCTGCGCATTGCTGGGCGTGTGCATGAAGACGAAGGGCGTTTTGCCCTCGCCTATCCAGCGCAGCACCTGCTCAACCCAGGGCGCCAACCAGCGTTGCCCCTGCTGCAGATCCAGCGGTGAGATGAACCTCAGCATCGGCGCATCCGCCGTTGCCAGTACCCGTAACGGCAGGCGCGGCTTTTGAGCCAGCGCTTCCTGGGTGATCGGATCCGGCTGCGGATGAGCAAACAGAGCCCGGGTATCAAAACTGATCCGATTTGCCCCCACGTCGGCCAGCAGCGCATTCAGACGCTGTTCGGCATCCCCGCGCTGAAAAAAGGCCAGATGACGCACTTCCACCGCATACCGCACCCCGGCCGGCAGCGCTGTCAGAAAACGGGCCAGCTCGGGCAGATGTTCGGGGCCAAAACGCGATGGCAACTGCAGACACAGCAGTCCCAGCCGCTCGGCCAGCGGCTGCAGCCGTGTCAGCAGTGCCGTGACCTCGTCATCAACATGACGCAACCCGCTCTGGTGACTGATGCTCTGGGGAAACTTGAAACAGAACCGAAATCCCGGCGGAGTCTCGGCCTGCCAGCGGGCCACGGTCGACACGGCCGGCAGGCCATAGAAAGTGGTATTGCCCTCAACGGAGCTGAAGCTGGCCGCATACTGGGCCAGGTCACCCTGTTCCGGGTCCGGCAGGATCGATTGTACCCACTGCGGATGTTTCCATTGCGGCAGGCCAATAAAGTAGTCTGACGTCATCGTCTCACTGTTGTTATACTCAGCCCTGATTCCACCAGCCTCCACGCCGGCCGTCACGGGGTATTCAACTTCATGGATTTCGCTTCGCTTCTTGGCATTATCTCAGGTCTGGCGCTGATCATCAGCGCTATTTTTCTGGGCGGCAATGCCGATGTCTTCCTCAACGTTCCCGGCATGATGATCGTGGCCGGCGGCACCATCGCCGCCACTTTGCTGACCGTGCCTTTCAAAGATGTCCTCAACGGCTTCAAAGCCGCCTGGATCGTGTTCACCCGGGACAACACTAATCCCCAGGAAATGATCGATACCATGCTGGAACTCAGCCGGGTCTCGCATCGCCATGGCTTGCTCAAGCTGGGTGATGTGGACAGTGACTCTCATGTGCTCAAGCGTGCCTGCAACCTGCTGGCCGAGGCCGCCTCGGAGCAGGTCATCCGCAACACCCTGCAGAACGAAATCGACTCGCTGATTGCCCGTCATCATTCAGTACAAGACGTGTTTCGAAAGATGGCTTCCTATGCCCCGGCATTCGGCATGCTGGGCACGCTAATCGGCCTGATCCAGATGCTCAGCCAACTATCAGACCCGGATAGCATCGGACCGGCAATGGCCGTTGCCCTGCTGACCACCTTCTACGGCTCGCTGCTGGCCACCATGGTGTTTTTGCCCATCGCTGGCAAACTGCATGCCCGTACGCTGACAGAGGTCACAAACCTGGAGATCATCCGTGAAGGCTGTATCAGCATCCTCACCAACGATCACTACATGCATGTCTATGAGCAGCTGGCCTCCTACCTGCCGGAAGCACAGCGCAAACCGATCCAGATCGGCAAGAGCGGCAAGCCCAGCGACAACAAGGCTGCCGGCTCATGAGCAGCCGTCGCCGCGAGTTGACCGATGAATCCGGCAGCCCGGGCTGGCTGATGACCTATGCCGATTTGATGACGCTGCTGCTGGTATTTTTCGTGCTGCTGTTCTCCATGTCTAACCTGGAAAGAGAACGTTTTGCAGATGCTGTACGTTCTTTCCAGTCAGCGTTTCAACGTGCTGTCTCCGGTGCACCCAACAGCATCGTGCCGCTGGACCACAATGCCCCTACCAGTACGCCCAGTGATATCAACGACGCCATCCTGCAGTCCCCCCAGAAGCAGGGCTGCAGTGAAGATCGCAAGGAATCGGCGCAGGATTTACAGGCACGCGCGGTACAACTGGACTGGCAGCAATTGAACGATGATCTGGAAAACGCCTTTGAGCAGATGAAGATGCAGGACGCCATTGAAATCGGTACGCCCAAGGATGGCAAGCTGGCTCTGAGGGTCAAGGGTGGCCTGCTGTTCGGTTCGGGTGACGCCACCTTCAATCGCGCCATGCTACCCATGCTGGACGGGCTGCTGGACACGCTGGTGCAGAATCCGAACTATAAATTAGAGATACAGGGGCATACGGATGATATTCCGATCAGTACCGCCCAGTTCCCCTCCAACTGGGAGTTGTCGGCCGTGCGTGCTACCACGGTGCTGCGCTACATGGTTGATGCCGGCATCAACCCGCGACGACTGACAGCAACCGGCTACGGCTCGTCGCTGCCACTGGTACCGAATACATCGCCCCAGAACCGCGCCATCAACCGGCGCATTGAATTTGTACTCGAAAAACGGGCTTTGGACTGATGAAACCCAAACTGCGCCTACCCGACATGGCCGACAGCGGACGTCGCGCCTTTCGACTGAGCATCCTGCCAGACGCCCCCCTGCGTGCAAAGGTGAACGGTGAACTCGTACAGGTCGATAACCTGTCTGCCACCGGTATGGCCTTCACTACGGAAGCACTGTTTACACTGCAGTATTACCCGGCCCGCCTCAAGTTCCGGACGGGCAAGCAGATTCATCAAATCAACTGCACACTGCGCCTGGTTCGCAAGAGCGGAACTCTATGGTGTGCCGACTTCAGCGAGCTGCCGGCGCGTGAACAGCGTCTGCTGTCAGAGTTCATTACTTGGTACCAAGCCGAGCAAATTCGCCACAGGAATAAAAATTCGTAATAAAAGCTTGACGTTAGTACCTCACATCCTTAATATACACGTCATCAAGTTGATGCGGGGTGGAGCAGTCTGGTAGCTCGTCGGGCTCATAACCCGAAGGTCGTTGGTTCAAATCCAGCCCCCGCTACCAAATTTT
The DNA here is from genome assembly GCF_019061305.1 of Marinobacterium weihaiense. Lineage (GTDB taxonomy): Bacteria > Pseudomonadota > Gammaproteobacteria > Pseudomonadales > Balneatricaceae > Marinobacterium > Marinobacterium weihaiense. The sequence goes on along the minus strand of NZ_JAHQZT010000007.1, from coordinate 4,175 downwards.
AAGAGGCAGATCAGGTAATTACCGGTCTGCCTTTTTTCGTTGTTCTTTCCTATGCTCTGTTTGTGACAACCCCTGTGACGAAAAATCGCATCCTGTTCAAAGGCTAGTTGTTCATAACTCTGTATCATGTCCCGCATAAATCTTGCAAATACGCTTTAACGGGCGCTGACTGCGCTTTACCGGGTTGGACACCCACGCGTAAAATTCACTGGTTGAGACCTTCAAGCACCGGCACATTGGTTATATCCGGAAGTGATTGCGACAGTGTTGAACGGCCTGATATCTGGGGGCGACTCTTCAGCGAAAAACATCGCCGCTTCACGCGAAAACCTGTGTTCCTTTTTAATCCGGGCCAGCACGTTTCAGGCAAGCTGCTTCTTCATTTATGGGGAAGCGCTCTCCTGAAAGGCCTTGGCTGTCGCCACATTGGCTTCACGCTGTAGCCTCGCTCCAGTACTTGCCAGACGGCTTCATCTATATATTCCGGGGTATAGCGCTGGGTGCTCATGGCAACCCCTAGACTAGGGTCAAATCACAGGCTGAGGCTGTCTACCATAACGGGACAAGTCCAGCCTCTTTTCAGAAGAATTTCCAGTAAGGGGGAGTAGAACCCGTTTACTTCATTTAAAGGTTACATAACAGCCATCAAAGCCCAGCTCGACATTAGCTTCCATATCATGGAGCGGTACAATTGGCAGCGGCCGTATCAATGCAGTCAGGGACTGCACCGGCAGTGGCAGTGGCAGTGGCAGTGGCAGTGGCAGTGGCAGTGGCAGTGGCAGTGGCAGAAGAAAAACGTAATTGACTGTCCGGTACTAGTAGGCCACTACACAATACAGATTCTAACGCATTGTCAACGTTGCCACGCAACGTACGTTTGTACCTCAGCCCGGTTGGGCAAGGATTTACGCGGGATTTTGCAAAATGGAGGTAATACATAGCAATGGAAGATGAAAACTCCCCTGCGCTGCGCGCCGGCGTAGACTTTCGGGGCACCCCAAACGCGACTCAGCCGGTGCTTGAACACATTAAGCCTGGCAAAAAGCGCGCTCCGTTTTGGCGCTATATTCGCATCAATCTGCCGCGCACCACCCGCCTACTGATCATCGCGGTAATCGCGGTGATTGGCGGGGCTTCCGCATCTGTTGCCTTATCCAACCATGAGCCCTTTCTGTACGCGACCCATGCGCTGTGGAGTGTGTGCGGGGCTGCTGCTCTGTTCGTTGCCGTGGGTTTACTCACCTCTGCCCGCATCTGGAAATGGGGCGTGCCAATCGCGCTCTCTTCACTGCTTATCTACCTTGGCGGCCTGCTGGGTAATGCGCCCTATGTCTGGAACGGGGCCAGTGTTGTTTCCGCCGCCATCTGGAACCTGACGCTGCTGGCATCCCTCGCTTACCTGGTGCTTTCCTGGGCACTACGTTGCGGCATGATAGTCGCCGCTCCCGACCACCAACACTTTTTAGACTGATAAGGGATTATCAATGGATCTCGGATTTCCGTGGTGGCTTCGTATAGAGCACTTCCTCAACATCATCTTCATTTCCTTTCTGGTTCGATCAGGCTTGGAAATTCTGGCTACCTACCCCAAGCTTTACCGTTCCCAGCACACAGTGCCTGGTACCTCCTGGGCCAAGTTTACCGTTCAGCAGGAGCCCAAGCACAAGTACTACACGGTGGGCGGCGAAGACAGTGACTACTCTCCCCGCATTTCGCTTCCCGGCCAACGCCAGCTTGGTCTGGGCCGTTACTGGCATTTCATCACTGTGACCGGCTTTATAACCTGCTGGATAATCTACTTCATATTACTGCTGGTTACCGGCCAGTGGCGGCGCTACGTGCCCACCAGCTGGGACACCTTCACTCAGGCGGGGCACGATATGCTGGCCTATCTCGCTTTCACCATGCCCCACCCCACCGATGGCATGGTGTTTAATGCCCTGCAGCAACTGTCTTACGGTTTTGTGGTGTTAATACTGACGCCTTTAGTCATTCTGACCGGCGCCTTTCAGTCTCCGGCCATTGCCAACCATTTTTCACGCATCACCCGACTACTCGGTGGCCGCCAGGTAATCCGCAGCACGCACTTTCTGTGCCTGGTTGGCTATGTCGCCTTCTTCGCCGTCCATCTGCCCCTGGTCTTTCTTCACGGCTACCTGCACGAGACCTCAAAGATGGTGCTGGGCCACTCCAACAACCCAGTGCTGGGTGGCGTCATTTTCACCCTCGGCCTCGCTCTCGTTATTGCTCTGCATGTGGTTGTCACGCGCTGGACCCTGGCGGACGGTCGTGCCGTTGAAAAGCTGCATAACCGGATTGTGCGGCCGTGGTCCAACCTGCTGTACAAACTACCCGCACGCATGCACTACGACCGCTCCAATATCACCGGTAAAGACGTGGGGCTTGATAACGCCACCCACAACTTCCGTGGCAGTGGACGGCCACCCGAAACCCCCGAGTACCTGGCACTGATGGCCAACTGCTATGAGGACGACTACGTGCTTGAGATCGGCGGCTACGTTGAACACCCCATGACGCTGACCATTGCAGAGCTGCGCGAGCTCGCCGCAGGCCACTCACAAACCACCTTGCACCACTGTGTGCAGGGCTTCAGCTCCATCGGGCGCTGGCGCGGCATTGCCGTGGCTGACCTGCTGGATCTGGTGAAGCCCCTGCCCGGTGCCACCGACGTGGTATACACCAGCTTTCAGAACATGGGCCGCGACGATGCCCTGTATGAGGGGGGAACTTATTACGAGTCTACCCCCATGGTGGAGGCTCGTATGCCTCAGACGCTGATTGCCTTTGAGCTTAACGACGAGGGCGAGATCCCGGCCAAAAATGGCGCCCCGGTGCGGCTACGCCTGGAAAGCTCGACCGGATTTCGCAGCCTGAAGTGGCTGGAACGTATTGAGGTGGTCAACCGCTACGACATTATTCTTGAGGGCCGCGGTGGCTACTTTGAAGACACCGACTTCTTCGATCGCAACCAGCTGATCTGAGCGTTCGTGAAAAAAGGAAAGAGTTTTATGACGCTGAAAAAAACACGCCCAACGACTCAGGCCGAGCTGGATGCTTACATGGCCGCGCTGCCCAGGCCCGTGCGCAACACCTTTGAAGGGATGTATCCGCTGCACGAAGATATTGAGCTGTCGGACGAACAGGTGCAAATAGTGCTGAACTACCTGCAGGAGGTGAACTTTCATCTGCCCGGTGCCGCCCCCCATGAATTTCTTGTGGTGCGCTGGGCGCGTTACACCGGGTTTCAGTTTATGCAGGAAGACCTAGAAGCCTATGCCATTGGCCTAAGGTGCACTCACCCCGGCATGGAAGATCAGCACACCTTTATTCGTATGTCCTGGGGCCAGCTGATGGGCGACCCTGATGCCGTTCGCCTGCCGGTGAACGAACCCGTGCTGGCAAGCGATATGATGACCCTCGCCCGCTATCGTGATACGCGCACCGGCCCATCAAAAACCGGCGTTAACGCCTATGGTGAAGACCCTGTACCGGGCACCGACTTCGACCTGAAACTACTGAACGGCGCACTGAATGACGTGATAGAGCAGCACCAGAGCGGCCAAGGGCGTGAAGTCAATTCATGGTGGAACCCCGCCCTTAACTGGGGAGTAGTGCTGGCAGGGCGCTACCCGCGACTCAAGTACTTTGAGTCTAAGGGACGTCTCGGTAACGACACTTTAGCTGCCTTACACGCCTTTGAGGCACGGGCAGCAAACACAAAGGCCGTCTTTCAAGCACTGGGGCTGGCCTCACCTGCATCTATAGCCGAGTCTGCACTAAAACAAGCAGAGAAAGCAGAGCGCGGAACCTTTTTTCGTCCACACCGTATCCGTAACCCAGAGCCACTTCACGCGTTGAAGCGTGATAACTAGCGCTTGCGATCAGGCGGTTAGCGTGAGTTAGCACACTTATTGCTGCCTGATCGCCTTTCCCTGATCATGGACAATGTATAGCCGCAAGGTTGTCGCTGGGTAGTATATAACACCAAGCCTGGTGAATCGGCAAAACAGTTGAATGAACGCACTCTACTACGCCAAGCGTGGGCCCCGGCCCCAAACACAAAAACCCCGATCTCAACGAGACCGGGGTTTTCACTGAATAAATGCTTGGCGATGACCTACTCTCACATGGGGAAGCCCCACACTACCATCGGC
>NZ_JAHQZT010000079.1 GCF_019061305.1 Marinobacterium weihaiense | reverse complement strand
ATCAATACGGGCGGTTTCGCGGTCGAGGGTGGCCGCGATGGCGGCTTGTTCTTCTGGTGGAGGGAGCGCTACTGGAGCATTACCAATAGTATTTTGATTCAGGCCATATCGGGTTATTCCTGGCGACTCAACAAAGAAGTGAGCTCTTGTATGATCCGACTGAATCGAACGATGGATATAGCTTCCATAGTTATCATTTAAGGCACGAATCATAGTGAGATGATAGCCACAAACCACTCCAGGCATATCATGTGGAACAAAGGCAGGAATCCCTATGTCGGATGGGTCTTCCGAATCCTTCGTGATAATGACATCGCCTTTTTTCAGAGTGAACTGCTCAATCTCGTGGGCGCTGGCAGTAGCCTGCATAAAAGGCATACCATCACTGATGAACTCGTTGTAATAAACATCCGTGTAGTTACAAAGCTCAACTGCCTGCTGGTCTTCATAGCTCTTCTTGTCAACGCCACTATTAGCGTAACGTCCGACATGACGTAGCCTTTTCACCTCCCAATGCTCCGGCACCTGCCCAATCCACTCAACGCCGGAATCC
>NZ_JAHQZT010000078.1 GCF_019061305.1 Marinobacterium weihaiense | reverse complement strand
CTTGTCCATTCGGCCCAGGAATTTCTCCTTGCGGGTCTGACGGCGCTTGTTGCTGAACTCGCTGTCCGCGAATGTAAGTTGCTGATCCATCTGATGCGTCCTCGATCATGTGCAGTCAGCATTATCCCATGTGGCGGACTTGATCACACCTTCCCTAACAGGGAAGTGGGTGATGATGTCATTGTGGCACTTTCTCTGAATGTTGAAGAAGCGAAGGAAAAGCTTGGCGAAATCGACGCTAAACTACCTTACCTGCGCATAACCAAACAGCCGTAAGGGTTAGCACACCAAGCAAACGGCGCCTTGCTGAAGACCTTATGTTCAGCAGGGTGCTGTTCAGTTCAAGAGGCAGGCAGAGCAGTGTGGTCCAGGGAATGAGCATACTGCCAATATTGATTAAGCAGTATGTTTCTCAACTCCGAGTGTGTGTAGTGGTCTAATGATCCCGGACACCAATTTGAGGTGGTAAAGTGACCGCTGAAGGAGAGGTGTTCAATGGCAAGACAGCGTCGTTCGTTTTCAACCGAGTTCAAAGTGGAAGCCGCCAGCCTGGTGGTTGATCAGGGTTACAGCA
>NZ_JAHQZT010000077.1 GCF_019061305.1 Marinobacterium weihaiense | reverse complement strand
TTGTCGTCCTCGTCGGCATCACCCAGGTAGGTCAGGTAATTCACGCCCACTTGCAGGCCGGTGCGATGAGTGAAATCCGCGCCGATGCTGAAGCGATGATCACCTTCGCCCCCGATGCCGCCGGTGAGCGTGCGACCGCTCAACTGACGGGAGTAGGCGACGGGCACGCTCAAATCCCAGTCCTGGGTCAGGCCCGGATAGCTCAGCGACAGGCTGCTGGAGAACGCCAGGCCATGACCCGTGTAGTAAAGATCGTCGGTTTCCGTTCCCGGAATCCCGTTCAGACCGGTCTTTTCAACATCCATCACGTCCACGTAGGACAGTTCGGCGGTCAGGTTGACCGTATCGGCGATCCAGGAGCGGCCGAAGTTGACGATGGCGTTGACGTTGGTCTGCATGATATCGGCACGGGCGGCCGATGGCATGGAGATGCTGTAGCCTGGTGCCACGGGCAGCTGAGTGCCCACCAGAACCGGCGCGCCCTTCTTGTAGGTCAGTTCACCGGCAATGGAGGCCATGCCCAGGCTGGTGGTCATGGTGGCACCGTAGAGCTCGATGTCGTCGAAGTAGCGAATCTGGTAGGTGTTGTTCAGGGCGTTGTACTGCGTCAGCGGAATGCGATCGCTGTAGCGCAGGTAGTACAGGCCCCACTCGGTTTCCAGGCTGGTGCGGAA
>NZ_JAHQZT010000076.1 GCF_019061305.1 Marinobacterium weihaiense | reverse complement strand
CTGTCGCATCCCGGATGATCATATAAGCAAAAGGCGCTATCCTTGGTTTGCCGCTCGCGGCATCATGTACAGCGCTATTCAGCAATTCATCCGGGAAGCACAGGAGGCCGCCTGACATGATGGTATCTTTGCACAAACGAGCACGTACGACACCGGCCATTCGCGAAGAACTGGCGGCCAGTACTAAACCTGTCCGTGAACTGGCTCGACAGTATGGCATCAGCGAGGCCACTGTGCGCAAGTGGCGCAGTCGCTCCAGCACCGAAGACCGTTCGCATACGCCTCACCGCCTGCAAACCCACCTGACACCGGCTCAGGAAGCCATCGTGGTTTACTTGCGTAAGCAGCTTCTGCTCCCCCTGGACGACCTGCTGGCCGTGGTCAGAGAGTTCCTCTGCGACAAGGTGTCACGCTCAGGTCTGGACCGCTGCTTACGCCGTCATGGGGTCAGCAACCTGAACGAGCTCAAGCCCAAAACGCCCAAGCCGGCGCCGAAGAAATTCAAGGCCTATCAGCCCGGATTCTTCCATATCGACGTCAAGTACCTGCCGCAAATGGCGGATGAAACCAAACGCCGCTATCTGTTTGTGGCCATTGACCGCGCCACTCGCTGGGTCTTTGTACAGATCCACCCGAACAAAACAGCGGCGGCAGCCCGGCGTTTCCTGGATAGCCTCCAGCAGGCGACGCCTATCAAGATCACTCATATTTTGACCGA
>NZ_JAHQZT010000075.1 GCF_019061305.1 Marinobacterium weihaiense | reverse complement strand
TGGTGCAGATGGGGAGACTCGAACTCCCACGCCCGTGAAGGCACTAGCACCTGAAGCTAGCGTGTCTACCAATTCCACCACATCTGCTTCGAAAGTGGGGCGCATTATATCGACCCCCTTTCACCTTGTATAGCTTTTTTTGAAATTATTTCTACTTTTCTTTCAGGCAGGCTTCAAAGTCATCTGCCAGGCCCTGCAAGTAGGCCGTATACCCATCGGGGCCAACGTCGGCATCGCGGGCCAGCGGGTCCAGTTCACCCAGGCGCACCTCCAGACCGCGGGTGATGGCATCCACGACCGCACTGGTAAACTGGGGCTCGCTGAACACGCATACCGCCTGACTCTGCTCCAGCTGCTGGCGGATCTCGGCCAGGTGGCGAGCTCCCGGCTGGCGGCCCGGATCGACCGTGAAATAGCCCAGCTGATTCAGCCCGTAATGTTCTACAAAGCCGCTGTAGGCATCATGGAACACGAAAAAGCCACGCGTGCGATAGGGCGCCAGCTGGGCTGCAATCGCCGCATCCTGCTGCCGCACGGCCTGTTCAAATGCGGCCCGATTCGCCGTCAGCTGTGTCTGTTGCTCTGGAAAGGCCTGGTGCAGCGCCGGCAGCATCTGATCGGCCATCGCCAGTGCATTGAGCGGGTCCAGCCAAATGTGCGGATCACCGCCATCGGCATGCGAATGATGCGCCGTCTCGGCATGGTCTGCATGGTCTGCATGGTCTGCATGGTCTGCATGGTCTGCATGGTCTGCATGGTCTGCATGGTCTGCATGGTCTGCATGGTCTGCATG
>NZ_JAHQZT010000074.1 GCF_019061305.1 Marinobacterium weihaiense | reverse complement strand
CTAGGGAGTGTTCTCAATCATGTCAGCCATATCACCGTTGATACGAGATTGAGCATGGCGGTGTAGTGTTTCGCGACACGTTCATATCGTGTCGCGATACGACGGTAATGCTTGAACTTTTGGAAAGCGCGTTCAACCAAATTACGCTCTTTATACAGCGCCTTATCGTAATCCCGAGGGCTGCTCCGGTTCTTCCTGGGTGGGATCACCGGATTGGCACCACTGGCACAGATTGCGGCCACGAAGTTATCCGAGTCATACCCTTTGTCGGCTATCACAACGTCCGCTTCCAAGCCTTCAATCAACTGATTGGCCTGACCATATTCCGACGCTTGTCCGGGCGTTAATAGTACGCGAACTGGGTTACCCAACGCGTCGACAGCGAGGTGAATTTTGGTGCTCAGTCCTCCTCGCGACTTACCTTGTGCTTGTTCGTCGCGTTCTGTTTTTTTGAGGCCCCATGCTGATGGACCCGGACGATACTGCCATCGACCATCAGGTGTTCAAGGTCGGGATCGTCCGAGACGGCTTCCCAAATACGTGCCCATACGCCTTTGTGTGACCAGCGGTTATAGCGAACATAGACCCGGTGCCAGTGGCCAAAGGAGACCGGCAGGTCCCGCCAAGGCGCTCCTGTTCGAGCAATCCACAACACGGCTTCAACAAAAAGACGGTTATCTTTTGCGGTGACCCCACAGTCACTGGCCTTACCCGGAAGCAAGCCCTTGATCCGTTCCCACTGGTCATCTCTCAGTACTGTACGCTCACTCATTTACACTCCGAAGGCCCTGATGCAGTGACTATCGGTAGGAGTTTACACTAATTGAGAACGTCCCCTA
>NZ_JAHQZT010000073.1 GCF_019061305.1 Marinobacterium weihaiense | reverse complement strand
TGCTCCAGCATCTCCTGTCCCTCTTTGCTGAGGCTGTAGCGCGTCGCCATTCCGACCGTTTTCAAACCGGGCCAGTTGGGTAAATCCTCAACCTCACAGGCACTCAGAACATGATACTCCCGGTATTCATGGCGACCATGCCCACTTTCTATTTGGCGATATCCTTCCTCACCCGCCAGAGGCGTTAATGCGGAACGAATGGATTGATACAGCGTCTTTTGATTGCCTTTTACCGCCAGCAAATAGTCACCACGCTGGTCAAGAACTGTCTGTGCAATGGCTTTTTGACATCCCATGGCATCCAGCGTCACCAAGCATCCTTCTAACTCCAGCAGAGACAAAAGTTCAGGAATGGCTTTGATCTCATTGGACTTTTCTTCAGTCTTCAGCTGTCCCATGACGACACCGTTAGCGGTTGCAAACGCACTGACCATGTGAATGGCGGACTGCCGATCACTCGGGCGATAGGAGCCTCTCAGCGTTTTGCCATCGACGGCGATTACCTGGCGTTCGCTGTGTACTTCAGTATCCTTCATCCATTGGATAAAGCACGTCTGAAGCGCTTCGGGATCGATTCGGCTCATGACGCGCGCAATGGTATCGTGCACCGGGATGCCATTTTCAAAGTCTCCATAGCCCTGTAGCCAATCCAGTCGGGCATGACCAAAGTCTTCGATCTCCTCCCAGCCTTCACAACCTGCAATAACTGCTGTGATCGTCAGAAAGAGGATATCGAACAGCGGGTAGGTGACTTTGGCGGCTTGACGTACATCGGGGATCTCAGACAGGTGCTGGGCAAGAACATTGAGGCTCATCGTCGTCATCACAAAAGCCAGTATCTGATCACAA
>NZ_JAHQZT010000072.1 GCF_019061305.1 Marinobacterium weihaiense | reverse complement strand
GACGACCTGATCCCGCTGCTCAAGCTCATCCTCTTTCGAGGCCAGTTGCTGCTGCAGCCCGGCCACCATCGACAGCAAGTCAGCGGTCGATAAACCGCTGATATCAGGCGTCTTTGAGGTGGTTTCGGGCTGTGTTTTCATGGACAAAATTATATCAAAAACAGCCAGTTGAAGCACCCAAAACCGGCTATCCAACGGCCTCATACTGCAAGGTTTTATGGCCTTTTAGCAGGCTGATATCATAGCCATCGAGCAACCAGTTGATCTGCTCGCCGGTCAACGGCATGAGCTCATCAGCCGGGCTCGGCCATTTGAATTTCTCTTCGGCCAGCGCCTTGTAGTAGAGGATGAAGCCGTTGTCTTCCCACATCAGGCACTTGATCTTGTTACGCTGTCGGTTGGTGAAGGCATACAGCGCGCCGGTGAAGGGGTTCTGTCCCAACTCCTGTTCAATCAGCACCGCCAGACCATTGGCTTGTTTGCGAAAGTCGATGGGCTCACGGTACAGATAGATCTCGGGCATGGACCGAGAGGGACGAAGATACCGCGGTTTCATCAGAGCTGCCTCAGGATCGCGCCGAGCAGGTCGACATTACCGGCATGCAGCCCTGTAATGGCCATGCCGCCGGGAAGCTTCAGGGTCAGATCATCCGATAGCGGTGAAGCGGCCACCTGGGTGACGCGAGCAAAGCCGGATGTTGGTGTACGCTCGGTATCGGTCGCATCATCTGTACCTTCGAGCTTGCGGCGCCAATAGACAAACTGGTGATAGGACAGCGATTGCTGTTTGCAGAAAGCAGCGCCGGATAGCCCGGTATCGCGCCAGTGTTCAATGTACTGTTGCCAGTAGTGTGTGCGCTCGGTTGAGTTCATGATGGATTCCTCGCGTAGGTGACG
>NZ_JAHQZT010000071.1 GCF_019061305.1 Marinobacterium weihaiense | reverse complement strand
GACGACCTGATCCCGCTGCTCAAGCTCATCCTCTTTCGAGGCCAGTTGCTGCTGCAGCCCGGCCACCATCGACAGCAAGTCAGCGGTCGATAAACTGCTGATATCAGGCGTCTTTGAGGTGGTTTCGGGCTGTATTTTCATGGGTAAAATTATATCAAAAACAGCCAGTTGAAGCACCCAAAACCGGCTATCCAACGGCCTCATACTGCAAGGTTTTATGGCCTTGCAGCAGGCTGATGTCATAACCATCGAGCAACCAGTTGATCTGTTCGCCGGTCAACGGCATGAGCTCATCAGCCGGGCTGGGCCACTTGAATTTCTCTTCGGCCAGCGCCTTGTAGTAGAGGATAAAACCGTTGTCTTCCCACATCAGGCACTTGATCTTGTTACGCTGCCGGTTGGTGAAGGCATACAGGGCACCAGTGAAGGGGCTACGCCCTAACTCCTGCTCAACCAGCACCGCCAGGCCATTGGCCTGCTTGCGAAAATCAATGGGCTCACGGTACAGATAGATCTCGGGCATGGACCGAGAGGGACGCAGATACAGCGGTTTCATCAGAGTTGCCTCAGGATTGCACCGAGCAGATCAACATTACCGGCATGCAGACCGGTAATGGCCATGCCGCCCGGAAGCCTCAGGGTCAGATCATCCGATAGCGGTGAAGCGGCCACCTGGGTGACGCGAGCAAAGCCGGATGTAGGCACACGCTCGGTACCGGTCGCATCATCTGTAGCTTCGAGCTTGCGGCGCCAATAGACAAACTGGTGATAGGACAGTGATTGCTGTTTGCAGAAAGCAGCACCGGATAGCCCGGTATCGCGCCAGTGTTCAATGTACTGTTGCCAGTAGTGTGTGCGCTCGGTTGAGTTCATGATGGATTCCTCGCGTAGGTGACG
>NZ_JAHQZT010000070.1 GCF_019061305.1 Marinobacterium weihaiense | reverse complement strand
TTTTCTTCAGGCCACGGTAACGGGCTTTCACGAAGCCGAACTGGCACTTGATGATCCGAAACGGATGCTCAACTTTCGCACGGATGCTGGCTTTCAGATACTCGGTGCGGATTCTGACCTTATTGATCCGAGGGTGTTTTTTCAGGGCCTTCAGCTTCCCTGGCTGTTCAGCGATGTACCAGTCCGCACTGACATCTTTCAGCTCGTCTCGCTTTTCGGCGCCCCGGTAACCCGCATCAGCAAAGATGAATGCTTCTTCACCGTGCAGTAGCTGGTCAGCCTGATTGAGATCGTGCTCGTTTGCGGCAGTTGTACTGAAACTGTGTGTGATACCGGTGCGGGCATCCACACCTATGTGAGCTTTCAAGCCGAAATGCCACTGGTTGCCTTTTTTGGTCTGATGCATCTCCGGATCTCGCTCGCCCGTTTTGTTCTTGGTGGAGCTGGGGGCTTCGATGATAGTAGCATCAACCAGCGAGCCTTCTTTAAGAAGGACACCGGCCTCAGACAGCCATTGGTTCACTTCTTCAAAAACCTGTCGGGCCAGGCCTTGGCGTTCGAGCAAGTGCCGGAACTTCAGAATGGTGGTGTGATCGGGAATGGCTTTATCCAGTGATAAGCCTGCAAACAGCCGCATTGAGGCAATCTCGTACAGTGCATCTTCCATCGCTGGGTCACTGAGGTTATACCACTGCTGCATGCAGTGAATGCGCAACATGGTGGACAACGGGTAAGGCCGACGGCCGTTTCCAGCCTTGGGATAGTGGGGCTCGATAACGGCTTCGAGACGCGCCCATGGAATCAGCTTGTCCATTCGGCCCAGGAATTTCTCCTTGCGGGTCTGACGGCGCTTGTTGCTGAACTCGCTGTCCGCGAATGTAAGTTGCTGATCCATCTGAT
>NZ_JAHQZT010000006.1 GCF_019061305.1 Marinobacterium weihaiense | reverse complement strand
GCGGGAATAGCTCAGTTGGTAGAGCACGACCTTGCCAAGGTCGGGGTCGCGAGTTCGAGTCTCGTTTCCCGCTCCAAATTTACTATCAGTAAAACGCCATTTCATTGTCTTATCTTAGGCGACCCAACTCTTTATGCCGGGCTCGCGATCGATACGTCGAACCATTTGAGTCTCGTTTCCCGCTCCGGTCTTTCTATACCGTACCCCTCAAGATTCAATTCTTCCGGCCATATGGCTTTTTGTTTTCGATGATCTGTCTGGAATAGTCAGACCGAATAAACCGCTACCATATCCTGTTTCACGCCTGTTTTTTGCCGTCGGCCATGGTCTGTTGTGTCACGCTTATGGACGCGCTGTGTTCGGGGCGAGAGTTATAGGTCGTTACCGTGCCGTATTCTCCTGTTTCGGGTAAGGCTGTGTTGCGATGGGCTGGAGGACGCGGGGAATATGCGCAGGGGGCCGTAAGTCGGTTTGGCGCGACCCCCTGTGTCGGTGATCAGTGCAGGATGTCAGAGCCGGGCTCGAAAATGGCCTGGCGTAGCTGCAGGTAGTCGATATCGCTCTGCTGGGTCTGTGCCTCGGCCAGCGCTTCATCCAGGCGCTGGAACTGTGCGATTTCCTCGTCACTCATGAAGTGCAGACACTCGCCACCAAATAGCCAGAACAGGTCGCGTGCTACCAGAGGTACAAGTTGCGGGTATGCGCGTACCAGGCGCACTATCAAGTCCTGGCCATCGCTGAAAGCGTCAGGTTGATGCTGCTCATAGGCGTTTACCACCGAGGCAAACAGGTCCAGAAATTCCAGGTTAACCGGGTCGGCATCCTCGCCCTTGAAGTCGGCCTGCTGCAGCAGGTTGTTGTAGGCGATTTTCAGCAGGTTGAGGTGAAAGGCATGGGAATCGGTCACGCGGTGCTCCAGAGGCTTGCAGGTATCATCAGGGCCATTCGGGCAGGAACCCGAACGGCAGAACGGGTACAATGGGGCGCTTGGGTTGAATTTTCAAGTTTCAGCCACATCTATCAACCCATTTCACGGTCTAGGTCGCGGGTGTCGACACCCAACAGATACAAAGGCAGGACATGACAACAGCTTTATCGATACAGGATCTGCGCAAGGTCTACGGCAATGGTTTCGAGGCTCTCAAGGGCATCTCGCTGGAAGTGGAACAGGGCGATTTCTTTGCGCTGCTCGGCCCCAACGGGGCGGGCAAGTCAACCACGCTGGGGATCGTCTCTTCGCTGGTCAACAAGAGCAGCGGCAAGGTCTGCGTGTTCGGGCATGACATTGATACCCAGTTGGCGCAAGCCAAGCAGTGCCTGGGTGTCGTGCCCCAGGAGTTCAACTTCAATCCTTTTGAAAAAGTGCTGGATATCGTGGTGACCCAGGCGGGCTATTACGGCATCAAGCGCAAGCAGGCGACCGAGCGCGCCGAGCATTACCTGCGCAAGCTGGGGTTATGGGATAAGCGCAACGAGCGTGCGCGCATGCTTTCTGGCGGCATGAAACGCCGCCTGATGATCGCTCGGGCGCTGGTACACGAGCCCAAGTTGCTGATTCTGGATGAGCCCACGGCCGGGGTGGATATAGAGCTGCGCCGTTCCATGTGGGATTTCCTCACCGAGATCAATGCGGCCGGGACCACCATCATCCTGACCACGCATTATCTGGAAGAGGCGGAAAGCCTGTGCCGCAACATCGCCATCATTGATCATGGCACCATCATTCAGAACACCAGCATCAAGGCCCTGCTGCAGCAGCTGGATACGGAAACCTTCATTCTTGACCTGGAAGGGGATTTCGCTGAGCTGCCTCGGCTGGACGGTTATGTCATTCGTGCCCGCGATGCGCACACGCTGGAAGTGGACGTGCCCAAGTCATCGGGTCTGAATGCGCTGTTTCAGCATCTGCAGGCACTGGGCCTTGAGGTGACCAGCATGCGCAACAAGGCCAACCGCCTGGAAGAGCTGTTTGTGTCGCTGGTCGACAAGAATTTGAAACAGGAGAGTACATGAACACCCGGTTGCTCTGGACCGCTTTTGTCACCATCGTCGTCAAGGAGATCCGCCGTTTCACCCGTATCTGGGTGCAAACGCTGCTGCCACCGGCGATTACCATGACGCTGTACTTCATTATCTTCGGCAACCTGATCGGCTCGCGGATCGGGGATATGGGTGGCTTCGATTACATGGAGTACATCGTGCCGGGGCTGATCATGATGTCGGTGATCACCAATTCTTACGGCAACGTGGTGTCCTCCTTTTTCGGTACCAAGTTCCAGCGCAATATAGAGGAGCTGCTGGTGTCGCCGGTGCCCAACTGGATCATTCTGGCCGGTTATGTCATTGGCGGAGCTTCTCGCGGCTTGATAGTCGGCTTTATCGTGACGCTGCTGTCGCTGTTTTTTACCGATCTGCAGATTCATCATCTTCTGATCACCATTGGCGTGGTTATCCTGACCGCCATCTTGTTTGCGCTGGGAGGCTTCATCAACGCGGTCTATGCCAGGACCTTTGATGATATTGCCATCGTGCCGACCTTCATTTTGACACCGCTGACCTATCTGGGGGGCGTGTTTTACAGCATTCAGCTGCTGCCGGATTTCTGGCAGGGCGTGTCTCAGCTCAACCCTATACTGTATATGGTAAACAGCTTCCGCTATGGCATTCTCGGTGTCAGCGATATCAACATCGGCTTTGCGTTCGCCATGATCATCGGCTTTATCGTGCTGCTGGGCGGCTTTGCCATGTATCTGCTCAGAACCGGCAAGGGGATTCGTGAATGAGTGAACATCATCAGGTTAAGGCGTCTCCGCTGGGGCAGGAGACGGTCTACGTCAACGAGTATGATCCGGCGCTGCTGTATCCGATTGCGCGTGATCTCAACTGGGAAGCCAAGGGCGTCAAGCGTAGTTCATTGCCGTTTCGCGGGCTGGATATCTGGAACGCCTATGAGGTGTCCTGGCTGGACCAGGGCGGCAAGCCGGTGGTGCGCATTGCCGAATTTCGTATTCCGGCAGTGTCGCCCAACATCATCGAATCCAAATCCTTCAAGCTCTACCTGAATTCGTTCAACCTCAGCCGCTTTGCCTCCGAAGCCGAGGTCAAGGGACTGATGCGGCAGGATTTGAGCGCGGCAGCCGGTGCGCCGGTCGAGGTGATCCTGACGCCGCTGACGGCGCCGGTCGAGGTGGTTCAACTCAAGGGGCGCTGTCTGGATGAGCTACCGTTGCAGGTGGAACACTACACACCGGCACCGGAGTTGTTGCAGGCAGGCGGCATGATGCAGGATGAAACCCTGGTCAGTCATCTACTCAAGTCTAACTGTCCGGTCACTGGGCAGCCGGACTGGGCCAGTGTGCAGATCCGTTACAAGGGGCCGCAGATTGACCACAAGGGGTTGTTGGCCTACCTGATCTCGTACCGTGAGCATGGCGATTTCCATGAGCAGTGTGTCGAAAATATCTTCATGGATATCTGGCAGCGCTGCCGGCCGCAGAAACTGAGTGTCTATGCGCGCTATGTTCGCCGTGGCGGTCTGGATATCAACCCCTACCGCTCCAGCATCAACGATGTGCCGCAGAACCTGCGCCTGTCGCGCCAATAACCCCGGCGGCAGCCATGGCGCTGCCTGCCATCAACCGCGAGGAACACCATGGAAGCTCTCGATGCCCTGATCAACCGCGTCTCCTGTCCGCGTCTTGAGGCGCCGGCACCGACTCCGGAGCAGCTGGAAGCGCTGCTGCGGGCGGCCGTACGTGCCCCCGACCACGGTGCCTTGCGCCCCTGGCGCTTCATCGTTGCCGAGGGGGCGGGGCTGGAGCGTCTGGGCCGGTTGTATGCCGAGGCGGCGCTTCAGGATAACCCCGAACTGGCACCGGCGCGCCATGAAAAATACTGCAACATGCCCCTGCGTGCGCCCATGGTGATTACTGTCGTGGCCGTGATCCGTGACCATCCCAAGGTGCCTGTTAGCGAACAGCTGGTTGCCGCCGGCTGTGCTGCCCATGGCATTATTCAGGCTGCCTACGCGCAGGGTCTGGGTGCCATGTGGCGTACCGGCGAGATGGCTTATCACCCCCATGTACATCAGGGCCTGGGTCTGGGGGAAGGCGAGACAATTGTCGGTTATATCTACCTGGGACAGCCCGGTCGTGAGCGTGAAGCGCCGCAGCTGGAACTTGATGCCTTCGTAACCCGCTGGGATTGATGGGCTTGAATGGGCTTGGATGAGCGTGCGTGGCGTGCATGTTCGTAGCTGGACATGAGCACGACCTGGTGGATCCTGGTCTGAAAAGCTGGCCGCTGGTGCTGCCAGCGTGCGAAAACGGTCGGCGCGGGAGCGCACTCCGCGTTCGGGTGTCAGGTGCCCATTCACCAAACCGGCCCTGATGCTGACAACTACCTGCTGCTGACAACTACAAGGATAGCATCATGACAACAGACACCCATGACTTTCTCGATTGGCTCAAAACACAGATCCCCCTGCTGGAGCACCTGGGGATCGAACGCCTGGACTGGGACGGCCAGGCGCTGGAAGTTCCGACGCCGCTGGCCCCCAATGTCAACGACAAGGGGACCGGGTTTGGCGGCTCGCAGGCCGCCATCGCCACGGTCGCCGGCTGGTGTCTCACCACTCTGTGTTTGAAGGAGCGTGGTCTGGTGTGCGATGTGGTGATTGCCGACAGTCACCTCAAGTACCTGAAACCGGTAACGGACGACTTTGTCACGCGGGTCAGCCTTGACGAAGCTGCCCGGGCGGATGAGCTGGCCGAGCGGGTGCGTGAACGCGGCAAGGCCAAGCTGGCGCTAACCGTCGAGGTGATCTGCAAGGAACAGGTGTGCATGCGCCTGGAGGGGATCTACGTCGCCATTCGGCGCTAGACCTGAGAGTTGACCGGGCCTGTACGTCCACAGGGCAGACTGCAGTAAGGGCCTTGATTCGTGCGGTTGGGCACCCCGCAGGGGCTGGTGAGGAGTCGTGTGAGTGCACTCTGTGCGCGAATGAGGGCCCGAAATCATCAATCTACTCGCTCTGGCGCGTCGACGTGATGGTGCGGCTCAGCAGAATCACCGGCACGATGCCCACCAGCACGATCAGCAGGGCCGCCAGCGCACTGGTTTCCAGCATCTCATCCGACGCATACTGGTACACATAGGTGGCCAGGGTATCGTAATTGAACGGGCGCAGGATCAAGGTGGCCGGCAATTCCTTCATGGCATCCACGAAAACCACCAGTACGGCCGTCAGCAGGCCGCCACGAATCAGCGGCAGGTGCACACGGCGCAGGGTCTGCAGCGGATTCAGCCCCAGCGAGCGCGATGCCATGTCCATGCTCGGCGTGACCTTGGCCAGCGAGGATTCCACACTGCCGGTGGACACGGCCAGGAAGCGCACACAATAGGCAAAGACAATGGCAAAGGGCGTGCCGCTGAGCAGCAGCCCGGTGCTGATGTTGAATTGCTCGCGCATGAAGGCATCGATACTGTTGTCAAATGTGGCCAGCGGGATGATGACGCCGATGGCGAGCACGGCGCCAG
The DNA here is from genome assembly GCF_019061305.1 of Marinobacterium weihaiense. GTDB lineage: Bacteria > Pseudomonadota > Gammaproteobacteria > Pseudomonadales > Balneatricaceae > Marinobacterium > Marinobacterium weihaiense. The sequence continues at coordinate 197,432 of NZ_JAHQZT010000006.1, read as the reverse complement.
GCAGGGCATAGCCCAGGCTGCTGAAGCGGGTGGCCAGGGTCAGTGACTTGAACCCCGGATAGAGTCGCTTGCTGTAGGCCAGCACGACCGCCACTGCTACCGTCAGTACGGCCGCCAGCGCCGACAGGGTGAAGCTGTGGCTGGCATGGGCCAGGAAGTCGGCTTCGGCAAATTGGTCCAGGCGGGGCAGGGCATAGCTGCCCAGGACCAGAAACGGGATCAGAAAGCCGAGCAGGACCGGGAGCGCACAGGCTGTGGTGGCCAGCAGTGCCTTCAGCGGCGACAGTGAATAGCGGTCGATGCTGCGAAAGCGATCGCTGGCGTTGAACTGCTTCTGGCGCGAGCGAGCAATGCGCTCCAGGCTGATCAGCAGAATTACGAATACCATCATCAAGGTTGCGATCTGGGCCGCGGCACCGATGTTGCCCATGTTAAGCCAGGCATCGTAGATCCCGGCCGACAGGCTCTTCACTGCAAAGTAGTCCACCGTGCCAAAGTCGTTCAGCGTTTCCATGGAGACCAGCGACAGGCCGACGGCAACCGCCGGGCGGGCGATCGGCAGGGAGACGCGGTAAAAGCTCTGCAGCGGCGTGCAGCCGAAGATGCGACTGGCGTCGCGAATGCTCATCGACTGTTCCAGAAAGCTGGCCCGCGACAGCAAGTAGACATAGGGGTAAAGTACCAGCGTCAGCATGCTGATAGCGCCGCCGAGACTGCGAATCTCCGGGAACCAGTAATCACGCGCCGTCTGCCAGCCAAACAGTTCGCGCAGAAAACTCTGCAGCGGCCCGGCATACTCCAGCAGATCGGTATACAGGTAGGCGATCAGGTAGGCCGGCATGGCAAAGGGTAGCAGCAGCGCCCATTCGAACAGCCGTCGCCCGGGGAAATTGCACATGGTCACCAGCCAGGCGGTGCTGACCCCGATGACCACGGATAGGCCACCCACGCCGGCTAGCAGCAGCAGCGTTGTGCGGATATAGACTGGCAGCACAGTGTCGGCCAGGTGCGGCCAGATGTTCTCGGTGGGAAAAAGGGCCAGCCAGAACACGGCCAGCACCGGTAACATCACCAGAATGGCGCTGCCCCAGGCAACCGAGTACCAGCCGGGCATGAAGCGTCTCGGCTTGCGGGTATCGATCAGTGGTGCGGCAGCGGTAGCGGTGATATCAGTCATAAGTCGGTAACACGCACAAAAACGGTAGCCGGGAAGACTACCGTTTCAGCGCGCAAGTGTCGATTATTCAACCGCAAATCAGTTATCGAAACCGACCTTGTCGACCAGGCGGGAAGCTTCAGCGCGGTGCTTGACTACATCGCCCAAATTGACCTCATCGGCCTTGAATTCGCCCATGTGCTCTTTCAGCAGATCAGACCATTCGATGCCTTCACGCACCGGGAACTCGTAGTTCACTTCCGCGTACATCTGCTGTGCCTTTTCGCTGGTCAGAAATTCAATCAGCTTGATGGCCGCGTCCGGGTGCGGCGCGTGCTTGGCCAGTGCGGCACCCGAGATGCTCATGTGCGCACCACGGTCATCCTGGTTCGGGAATACCAGGTTAACGGACTTGGCCCACTCGACCTGCTCCGGCTCCTTGGTGTTGGTCAGCATCTTGCCATAGTAGTAGGTATTGCCCAGTGCCAGGTCACACTGACCTTCTTTCACGGCCTTGACCTGTGCACGGTCGTTGCCCTGGGGGCGACGCGCCAGGTTCTCCTTGACAGCGGCCAGCCATTGCTCGGCCTGCTCGGCACCGTCGTGTTCGATGATGGAACCGATCAGGGACAGGTTGTAAGAGTGCTTGCCGCTGCGGGTACAGATACGGCCTTTCCATTTCGGGTCGGCCAGGTCTTCATAGGACTGGATCTCGCCCGGCTCTACACGATCCTTGGATGCGTAGATGATACGCGAGCGCGCGGTCAAGCCGACCCATTTGTCTTCCTTGGAGCGGTAGTGTGCTGGCACGTTGGCGTCGACGATATCGCTGTTGATGGTCCCGACCAGGTCACGTTCGACGGCATCGTGCAGCGGGCCGACATCGGAGGTCAGGATCACATCTGCCGGCGAGTTGGCACCTTCGTGCTCCAGGCGTTCCAGCAGGCCTTTCTTGGAGAAGATCACGTTAGCCTTGATGCCGGTTTCAGCGGTGAAGGCTTCCAGCAGAGGCTTGATAAGGAATTCCTGACGGTAGGAGTAGATATTCACTTCGTCAGCCGCCTGAGCCACGCTGCCCAGTGTTGAAAGTGCCAAGCCTGCCAGTAATGCTTTTTTTGCGGTCATCCTGTGTCTCCAATGCAGCCGGAAGTTGCCGGCATGAAGTCGAAAAGGGCTTAAAAACTTAATGCGAATTGTTATCAGTTTTGGTTCGCATGTCAATGGTATTGAGTATGATTCTTGTTTTCGGCTTATAGCAATGCATTATATGAGGTTATTGTTCGGCAATACCATTGCGCCAGATCAGTCGGAGCGAGCCTTGGGGTCAAAACGTCAAGGGGAACAGGCGTGACAGCAGCACCGGCACGGCCGTTTCCACTCTCAGGATGCGCGGCCCCAGATGAATGGGGTCAAGGCCTGCTGCCTGCAGCTTTTCGACCTCATACGGAATAAAGCCGCCTTCCGGGCCAATGGCAAGGGTGGTGGGGGCGGCCGAGGGTGCCGGGCAGGGCGCCGCCTGATAGGGGTGAGCGACAAGTGCGCGGGTGTGGCGGGCAATGGCCGGCAGTTCGTCCTCGACAAACGGCTTGAAGCGCTTGCGCAGATGCACCCGGGGCAGGCGTGTGTCCCCGGCCTGTTCCAGCCCCAGCAGCAGGTGCTCAAGGGTCTTTTCCGGTCGCAGGATCGGGGTGGACCAGTAGCTCTTGTCGACGCGATAGGAGTTGATCAGCCACAGATCCTTGACCCCGAGCGTGGCCAGTGTTTCCAACGTGCGCTTGAGCATCTTGGGCCGAGGTAGTGCCATCACCAGGGACAGGGGCAGGGGCGGAGGCGGTGCCTGGTTGAGCCGGATGCGCAGCTCGATCCAGTCATCGGTCATGGCCGTAACCCGGCCCTGGCCAATCAGGCCGTTCAGCACCCCGACCTTGAAGGTTTCCCCGACGGCCGCCTGGTGCACGCTACGCATGTGTTGAAAGCGACGGTCCCCAATGCGGACAAGGTGCGGGTCGATAAAGTCGGAGGTGTAGAGCAGGATCAGGTTCACGGTCGCATCCAGACAGTTCAAAACGTGGATCATACCACTGCCTGAATGGCGGTCAGAAACCGGGTACGTTTCCCTTGTGCTGATACCAGCGCAGGCGTATCAGTTGGCACACTCCTCTTTGCTGAGCACACCGTTCCAGTAGTGGATGCGGATGGTTCGACCGACCCCAGAGAGTAGCAGCCAGCGGATCAGAACATACTGTAGTGCGGGTATCACAACGGCTCCTTGTTATCGATGACCACGACCGGCGTCATCATGCGCCATCATCGGTCTCCGCGGCAAGAGGCAAGGTGTTGTTACAGTCAGGGATGGTAGCGAGCGCAAAAGAAAAGCCCGGCAGTGCGGCATGCACCACCGGGCTTGTATCGACCGTGACGGCTCAGGCCTGTTGCAGTCGCTTGCCGGTCATGTTGCCAAGTACGCCACCGGCAACCATGAACACCAGGAAAATCCAGCCGGACAGGGAGAAGTTGGCGATCGGGGTGAACAGGGCACCCACGTTGCAGCCGTTGGCGAAACGGGTACCCAGGCCCATGGCCAGACCGGCAATGATCAGCAGCACGGCTTCCTTCAAGCCCAGGCGCATCTTGGATATGCCACTGAAAAAGCGTCCGGCCAGTAGCAGAGACACCACCGAACCGAGCATGATGCCGATATTCTGCACGTTAACCGGGTGGCTGAAAAACGGCATGGTGAAGGCCTGCACCGGGCGATGGGTGAATTCGGCGATGGCCGCCGGGTCGGCACCGAAGGCGATCAGCAGACGGCCGAACCAGAGTCCGAACGGCGTAGACGCCCCCCAGCCGGCGCCGGTCACGCCCATCAACAGGGTGAACAACACCACGATGACGGCAATGCCGGTGGTCATCGACCAGCGTGACACGAACAAGGCCTCATAGGTTTGGCGGCTGAAGAAGGGGTGTTCGCCCAGGTTGTGCGGCTTCTGCTCGGCCTGTGCATGTTCGGCCGCTACGCCGATGTACGTGTCGTTGCGACGGCGACGCTGCTCGTAGCGGTGTGCCAGCCAGCTGACCAGTGCGGCCAGTGCAGCGGTGAGTACAATGGCGCCGAAATAGCCCTTCATCGGGTCATTGGGGAACAGGTCCGGCAGGTAGACGCCCTGATTGGCATAGGTCGGGGTGGAGATCAGCGTGTCGGTAATCCAGGGCTGGGTGGCCTGCAGCGGGAATCCCAGGAAAACCCCGGCGCCGAAACAGGTCAGGATCAGGGCCGGGCGTGTCAGGTTGCTGGAGAAATAGGTCAGCACACCGGAGGCGCAGCAGCTGGCGAAGGACATGCCGAACCCGAACAGGACGCCGCCGATGATCAGGCCGGCATTGATCGGGTTGACCCACAGATTCAAATCCCGCGGATTTTGATTGTACAGAAAGGCGGTAGACGCCACGGCGGTCGCCACGAACATCAGCATCAGGGCACGCATCAGCTTGGTGGAGCCGGCGCGGTAGGCGCGGTTGACGCTGCCGGCAAAGCCCAGCGCGGCACGGGTCAGGGCGTAGCCAAAGCCCAGGCCGACCAGCAGGCGGAAGAAAATGTCGGAATCCAGCGCGAGTCCGCCGGCGGTCAGAATCAGAGCGAGGAGAGCAAAGCCGCTCAGGTTTTCAGTCTTGTTCATTGCATCGTCCGGGTTGGGGGCCGTCACGGGTTGAGAACTCAGGTCAAGCAGTAGCTGAATCAGTACTGATGAAGGATAGCCATGCTAATTCTTTTGCGCTATGGATCAATCATCTTTAAAGACTAATATGTAATAAGCAAATAACAGTTCCAGAGCGCAGGGCGAGTCAATGGCAATGTACCGGCGAGGGCTTGGACTTTTCTGTTACACTGCGGGTCTTTTCATCCAACGATACTGACCAGACACAGGAGCTGCATGTCCCGTCGGCCCGACCTGCTCAACGCGCCCATTCGTCCAACCCTGGTGCGCATGACCGTCCCGATGATGCTGGGCATTGTCAGCCTGATGCTGTTCAACCTGGCCGATATCTGGTTTGTGGCCCAGCTGGGCACGGCGCCCATGGCGGCGCTGGCGTTCACCTTTCCGGTCTCTTTTTCCGTGGTCAGTTTGGCAATTGGTCTGGGGGTGGGGACCTCGGCCACGCTGGCACGGCTGATCGGCAGTGGCAGCAGCGAGTCGTCGGCGCGCCTGGCGACCGATAACCTGCTGTTGACGACCCTGCTGATGCTGGTGGTCGGTGTGGCGGGGCAGCACTTTGCCGACCCGATCTTCCGCCTCATGGGGGCGGATCCCGAGCTGATGCCGCTGATCGATGCTTACATGGAAGTCTGGTTTGCCGGCTCGGTGTTTCTGGTGCTGAACATGGTCTGCAACAGCACCTTTCGAGCATCCGGCGACACCCGGCTGTCGGCCACGGTGATGCTGCTCTCCTCGCTGCTCAACATCCTGCTCGATCCGCTGCTGATTTTCGGCTGGGGCCCCGTGCCGGCGCTGGGCATTCGCGGGGCAGCCATTGCCAGTGTGCTCGCCTGGGCCATCACCACCCTGCTGGCATTACACCTGCTGTATCACCGCAAGGGCATGCTGCTGCTGACACGGCCCCGGTTGCAGACGCTGCTGGCGCACTGGAAAAAGCTGCTGTCGATCAGCCTGCCGGCGGCGCTGTCCAACATGATGACGCCGCTGGCCAACGGTATTCTGACATCGCTGGTGGCCGTTCACGGTGCCGAGGCGGTTGCCGCTTTCGGTGCCGGTGCACGCATCGAATCTCTGTCGCTGCTGGTCTGTCTGGCACTGTCGATGACGCTGCCGCCCTTTATCAGCCAGAACTATGGCGCCCTCAAGATCGATCGCGTCAAAACCGCATATCGTACCGCCATTCGCTTTGCACTGGTGTGGCAGTTACTGATCTTTGCCGTGCTGGTACTGGCCTCCGGCGCCATTGCCGGGCTGTTCAGCAAGGACCCGGAGGTCGCGCGCTGGCTGCAGATGTGGATGCTCATCGTGCCGGCCGGTTTCGGTTTCCAGGCCATGACCTTTCTCAGTGCCTCGTCCTTCAACGCCCTGCATCAGCCCATGCGGGCCATGCGCATCAGCCTGTTCCGGCTGTTCCTGATGTATGTCCCCCTGGGGTGGCTGGGCAACCACTTCTTCGGTCTGACCGGCATGTTCAGCGCGCTGGTGCTGGCCAATGCGATCACCGCCGTTGTGGCTACCTTTTGGATGCGCCGCTACCTCAAAACCCTGGCCACCGAGTCGGCCATGGTGCCTGCATCCTGAGACTCAGGACTTTCCCTGATGCACCAAAGTCATACTCCTGACATCGTTTTAATGGACTATGATCAGTGAAGTGACTGGCACAACAAGCATAAGAATCGTCACGCATAATAATCAAACCGTACACTCAGCCTGACGGCCCCCGCTCTGCACAGGCCGCACATGATATGCGTCCGAGCGGAACAGGCTCCGATAACATGGAAAGGGAAGCGAAACATGAGTAAACGAGTTGCATTGGTCACCGGTGGCACCGGTGGTCTGGGGGAAGCGATCTGCCGCAAGCTGGTCGATGCCGGCTATCACGTAGTCGCGGGATACAACAGCGGCGGCAATCATGACAAGGCCAAGGCCTGGCAGGAAGAGCAGCGCAAGGCTGGCTATGAAATCGACGTGGCCTATGGCGACGTGACCAGCGAAGAGTCCTGCGCGGCCTGCATCGCAACGGTCAAGGAGCTGACCGGGCGTGACGTGGATGTGCTGGTCAACAACGCTGGCATCACCCGTGACGGCCAGTTCAAGAAGATGAGCTGGGAGCAGTGGGATGAGGTGCTCACGGCCAACCTGGACTCCATGTTCCACATGACCCGTCTGGTCATCAACCCGATGATTGAACAGGGCTTCGGACGTGTCATCAACATCTCGTCTGTGAACGCGCAGAAGGGGCAGTTCGGCCAGACCAACTACTCGGCGGCTAAGGCCGGTATCCATGGTTTCACCAAGGCGCTGGCACAGGAAGTGGCCGCCAAGGGCGTGACCGTCAATACCGTATCTCCGGGTTACGTGATGACGCCGATGGTGGCTAAGATCGATGACAGCGTACTGGAAAAGATCGCCAAATCGATTCCGGTCGGCCGTCTGGGCGAGCCGGACGAAATCGGTCGCATCGTGACCTTCCTGGCGGAAGACGAATCCGCCTACATTACCGGCGCCGACTTCTCCATCAACGGCGGCCTGCACATGTACTGAGGCCGACCGCTGTGTACTCCGTGCCGCGCGTGCACGGGGTACGTTCCGCCGCCTGATCCGCGCACGTGGCGTGCTCGAATTCACGCCTGTCGCGACAACACTCCGCCTTTATCCGCCTGTCGTTACCAGAGCTTGACCCTGTACCCCGCTTCAGGGTTTATCATTGAGTCATCAAGAACCCACGCCAACCCATTCAAAGAGGTGTGTGATGGCCATTTACCAGTTTGCCTTGCATAACGTGCGCTGTGCCGGTTGCGTGCGCAGTGTGGAAAAATCCCTCCGTCAGGTCGAGAGCATCGACGATTTTGCCATCAACTTTGCCGACCGTACCGCGTCGGTCCAGACCGATGATGATCCGAACGTCGTTGTGAAGGCCGTCGAAGCGGCCGGTTATGGGGCGTCGCTGATGCAGGACGAGGATGACTACGCCCGGCGTGCCGAGCAAGAGCGCCAGGCGTTTAACAGTACCCTGCGCAAAAGCCTGGTGGCACTGGGGGTCGGTGCGGTGCTGATGATCGCCATGCTGGCGGGGTGGATGCCTGATCTGCACACCGGCAGCGGCATGCTGCAGGGCGTGGTGCTGGGCCTGGTCACGCTTGCCATCATGGCGTACAGCGCCGGGCACATCTACAAGGCCGCCTGGCAGGGCCTGTTCCATGGTGACCTCAACATGGACACCCTGATCGCCCTGGGGACCGGAACGGCCTGGGTTTACTCGACCGGGCTGCTGGTGGCGACCGCCGTGGTTCCGGGCGTGCTACCCGAGGCTGCCATGCATCTGTACTACGAAGCGGCGGTGATGATTCTCGGCTTCATTTTGCTGGGGCAGGCACTGGAGAGTCGCGCCCGTGGCAATACCAATGACGCCCTGCGCAAGCTGCTGGATCTGCAACCGCGCTCTGCGCTGCGGGTGCGTGACGGTGAAAGCCGTGAAGTCCCCGTAGCCATGCTGCTGCCGGGCGACCAGGTACGCATTCGCCCCGGTGAGCGGGTGCCGGTGGACGGCGTAGTCATTGAGGGCAGCAGCCATCTGGATGAGTCGATGCTGACCGGTGAGCCTCTGCCGGTGAAACGTTCTCAGGGCGATACGGTCACGGGTGGCACCGTCAACGGCCAGGGTAGTCTATTGATGGAAGTCTCGGCGGTGGGGCAGAAAACCGTCCTGGCGCAGATCGTGGCCACGGTGCGTGAGGCCCAGAACGCCAAGCCGGCGCTGGGGCGTCTGGCCGACCGGATTGCCGCGGTATTCGTGCCGGTGGTGATACTGATTGCGCTGATCACGGTCGGACTCTGGTTGTGGCTGGCGCCGGCTCCTGCCTGGCCGTATGCCACGGTGGCGGCGCTGACCGTGCTGATCGTGGCCTGCCCCTGTGCCCTGGGGCTGGCGACGCCTATGTCGGTCATGGTGGGAGTTGGCCGTGCCGCCGAGCAGGGCGTGCTGATCCGCAACGGTGATGCGCTGCAGCGGGCCCGCGACATTACCACCGTGGTGGTCGACAAAACCGGTACCCTGACCGAAGGCAAGCCGGCGGTGGTCGATGTGCATGCCGAGGGAGATGTCGATCACTGGCTGCGTCTGGCCGCCGGTGCGGAGCAAAACTCCGAGCACCCGCTGGCACAGGCGGTGGTCAACCATGCGCGGGAGCAGCAGTTGAGCCCGGCTGCCAGCGAATCCTTCGATGCCACGGCCGGCAGCGGCATTGAAGCGCGGGTCGAAGGCCAGACCCTACTGTTGGGCAACCGTGACTGGCTGCAGTCAAACGGTGTTGAAACCCGGTCATTCGAGCAGCAGGCCGATGACTTCAGCCGAGCAGGCCGGTCATTGATCTGGATGGCGGCCGAGGGTGAGCTGGTGCTGTTGCTGGCGGTGGCCGACCCCTTGCGCAGCGACAGTGCCGATGCCGTTACACATCTGCACAGGCAGGGGTTGGAGGTGATCATGCTGTCGGGCGACAACGTCCGTACCGCCGAGGCAATAGCGGAAGAGGCCGGCATTGATCGCGTTATCGCCGACGTCAAGCCTGACCAGAAGCAGGCTGCCATCAAGGCGTTGCAGGCCGAGGGCAAGATCGTGGCCATGGTCGGCGACGGCATTAACGATGCCCCGGCGCTGGCGCAGGCGGATATCGGTTACGCCATGGGCTCGGGCACCGATGTGGCGATCAGTTCGGCGGACGTGACCCTGATGCGGGCCAGTCTGATGTCGCTGGTGGATGCGATCGCGGTGTCCCGTGCCACTGTGCGCAACATCAAACAGAACCTGTTCGGGGCCTTTATCTACAACAGCCTGGCAATCCCGGTGGCGGCCGGTGTGCTCTACCCCTGGAGCGGGTTGCTGCTCAATCCGGCCATTGCCGGTGCGGCCATGGCACTGTCGTCGGTCACGGTGGTCAGTAATGCTCGTCGACTGAAGGTGATGCGCCTCAAATAAATGCATATTTAGGACATCAAGTGGTTAAAAAGCGACGCTCACTTGCATTAATATGTCGAGTGCAACACCCATAAATAATAGAACAAAGGCGTGCCTCCCATGTCCGGACTCAAGCTGAAAAGCAAGCTGCTGTTGTTGTCGCTGCTGCCACTGATCGTGGTGGTGGTCGCCGTAATGTTGATCGTACGTTTCGAGATGCAGGAGATGGGCGATGAGGAGGTGGAGCGGATCCATGCCTCCATGATGTCGAGCAAGAAATCCGAGCTGAAAAATTATGTGGAACAGGCGGCTTCGGCCATCAAACCCATCCAGGCCCGTACGGACCTGAGTGCCGATGAGCGGTCACTGGAGATGGCCCGGATTCTGGATGCCATGCAGTTCGGCGAGGATGGCTATATCTTCGGCTATGATCCTCGGGGGAACAATGTTGTCATGCGTGCCGAGGACGGCAGTGTCGGCAGCAACATGTACGACGTGCGTGACAGCAATGGCGTTGCCATCGTGCAGGAAATCATCCGACTGGGCCAGCAGGGAGGCGGCTATCTGGAGTATGTCTGGGAAAAACCCCAGACCGGTCGCAATGCCCCCAAACTGAGTTATGCCGAAAAGATTCCCGGCACGGACTTGGTGATCGGCACCGGCTTCTACATTGATGATATCGATGCGGCCATTGCCAGCCTGGAACAGCAGGTGCGTCAGTCGATTCAGTCGACCCTGGTGCTGATCGCCGTGGCGGCGCTGGTGCTGCTGGGCGGCGTGGGCGCCATCAACCTGGTGGTGTCGCGCCGCATGATCCGCCCGCTGCAGCAAACGGCGGATGTACTCAAGGACATTGCTCAGGGCGAGGGTGATCTGACGCGTCGCCTGCCGGTGGAAACCCGCGACGAAGTCGGAGAAGTTGCCAGCCGCTTCAACGAGTTCGTGGAGAAGATCCAGCAGTTGGTGACCGAAGTGCAGACCGCCGTGCAGTCGCTGAGCCATTCGACGGATTCCATGAAGCAGGTGGTCACCCGTGCGCACGAAGATGCGCATACCCAGAAAGGTGAAACCTCGCAGGCGGCGGCCGCCATTCATGAAATGGCGGCGGCGGTCCAGCAGGTGGCCGGCAGTGCGGCCCAGGCGGCGGAGTCGGCCCGTGATGCTGACAGCGAATCGGTAAACGGCCAGAACGTGGTGGAGCAGACCATTGAATCCATCAATCGCCTGGCGGACGATGTCAACCGATCGGCCGAAGTGATCGCTAGCCTGGATTCCGATGCCGACCAGATCGGTACCGTGATCAGCGTGATTCGTGAAATTGCCGAACAGACCAACCTGCTAGCGCTCAATGCGGCCATCGAAGCCGCGCGGGCGGGTGAACAGGGGCGGGGTTTTTCTGTGGTGGCTGACGAAGTGCGCACGCTTGCGACACGTACTCAGCAGAGCACGGATGAGATCCAGCGCATGATCGAAGGGCTGCAGAGTGGTGCGCGTCGTGCGGTGACCGAGATGCAGAGTTCTCAGGCCCAGAGTCAAGAGACCATTGCGCGTGCCGATGATGCGCGCAGCTCGCTGCAGCAGATTACGCATTCGGTCAGCACCATTACCGAGATGAATACCCAGATCGCCAGTGCGGCCGAACAGCAGACGGCGGTAGCGGACGAGATCAGCCAAAGCGTGCAGCAGATTGCCGATATTGCCGACAAGGCCACGCAGAATGCCGAAGAACTGGCCGGTACAGCCTCGCAGATGAGCGACCTGGAGCAGCACCTCAATACCCTGGTGTCACGCTTCAAGGTGTAAGCACGACACTGACATCCCCTCGCAGCTGAACCGTGGCCATTGATGGCCCGTATCAGCTGCGGGGGGATTTTTTTATGCGCACGTCCGTTTTCGTATTGGGATTATGGTTTCTGGGACTGTGGATGCTGGCGCTGCCGGCGCTTGCGGTCGACCCGTTGCAGCTCTATGGCGACTCTGCCACCTACTCCGTGGAGCGCAAGGGCAAGCCCATCGGTCATTACCGGCTGGATTTCAGCCGTTCGGATGCACAGACGCTGGAAGTGGCGGTCGAGATGGCGCTGCAAATCAGAGTGCTGGGCCTGTTTCGATACGATTACCGCTACCGGGCCAATGAGGTCTGGCAGGGGGCTGACCGTCTGAGCCGTCTTGATGTGCGCATTAACGATGATGGCGAGGCCCGCGACTACCGTTTTCAGCGCCGTGAAGATGGCCTTTACCGGCTGGAGCCGGGTCGGTCGCCGGTGCGACTGGGCGACCGCCTGCTCACCTCGAACCACTGGCACCCGCATCTGGTGCGCCAGTCTGAATTGTTGAATACCTTAACCGGTGAGGTCAGCTCGCTGAATGTAGAACTCCAGGCCCGGGAAGCGCTGCAGATCGGCGGTGAATCTGTCATGGCGACACGCTACCGTCTGGGCGGTGAGCTCAACAATACCCTGAGCTGGTATGATGAGCAGGGGCGCTGGCTGGGCATGGAGTTCAGTGCCCGTGATGGCAGTCGCATTCGGGTGCGGCTGCGGCCCGACACCGAACATCGGCACAATGGCTGACGCCCTTGAGCACCTGTAGCAGCCGCCTGTGGGGGCTGGTCGCGGCCAGCCGCGACGCGTGCCGGCATGAGTTGAAAACGGAAATTACCCTATATGCGATCCAGAAAGCTGTTTACCGCCGCGGCGGTGTTCCTTGCCCTGTTGTCAGGCGGGGCAGGGGCCACGCAAGCCGAGCGCAAGGAACTGCTCGACTACGATACCCGTGATGTACTTGAGTCGCTGCAAGAAGCCGTTACCTTGCACGATGAGATCAAAACGCTGCAGCCGTCCAGGCTGTTCGGGCGTGACCAGAGCAGCGCCCGCAGCGATCTGGATGAGATGCTGGACGAGGCGATGGCCCTGTTCGAATCTTCACGGATCAACGAGCTGCGCAGCCAATACCGAGCGCTTGAAGTCAAGATCGCCGAACAGCAGCGTACACTCAGTATGCTGCGTGCCGAGCGGGTGCTCGCACCGGCCGAGGACGAAAGTCTAAAATCCAAACTGATTCCCGGTGATACGCTCAAGCGTATGGTGGCCAGCACTCGGGGTGACTATGATCGGCTGATCATATCCGCTGACACCAATCTCAAGGCGTATCAGTCCAGCCAGACAGAGGTTGTTGAGGCACTGCGCATTGCGCTGGATGAGTTGGGCCTTTCACTCAGTGAAGCGCAACTGCAAAGTCTGCTTGCCTCCGTTGTGGGCGATGACATGGTTCAGATGACGGTCGTGTTCAACAGTATTCGGGAGGTGACCGGTCAGCTGGTTGAGATGGTTGCTGCATCGGGTGAAGACCTTGCGTACAGCAAGCAGTACTACGGCATGGTGGTCGTGCTGCACCGCATGGTGGGGTTGATGCAGGAGCAGTTTATCCACGATGTGAAGAACGAGTATCTGCCAAAGCTTGAAAGCTTCAGGGAAGCGGCCGACGCCAACATCCAGGCGTCACGCAACTTGATGCGTGGCGGTGACAATCGCGCGACCCTTCAGGCAAACATCGAGGCGAACCAGTTGACCCGCCAGGTCGTTGGCCTGTACATGCAGATCTTGCAACAGCAGCTGCATCAGGTGGGCAAGGCGCTTGAGGTGAACCGTCGCCAGCAGGCCGTTGCCGAAAACACCTATGATACTGTTGCCTTGAGTTCCAACGTGGTATCCATGATCCGTCAAGGCGGCCGGACCTTTGACCAACTGGTCGCCCTGCAGATGCCGGATGTGCGGGTCTTCAAAAATGAACGGATGCTCAACGAATTTCGGCGTTTGACCGCAGAGCTCAAGAGTGATTGATGTCTTTCGGGCCACTGTGATGAGCCGTTGGCGTCAGACAGCATGCAATCGTTTTCGGGTGTGTCCGCAGTGGAGGCCGCCAACGTGATACAGGAGAAAGATGGATGAATACCGCATTGCCCCGCTGGCCACTGGTCTGGATTACCGGTGCCGGCACCGGTATAGGACGTGCCACGGCGCTGCGCCTGGCGGAAGAAGGATCCGACGTGATCGTCAGCGGGCGCAGGCTGGAGCCCTTGCAGGAACTGCGGCAGGAGGCCCGGCAGCGTGACCTCTACGGGCGTATTCTGCCGCTGGTGATGGATGTGACCGAGCCTGGCCGTTATGAAACGGCGCTGGCGCAGATCGAAGCGGAATGGAAACTGCCGGATCTGGTTATTCTGAATGCCGGCAATCATCAGCCGATGCCGTTGAACGAGCTGAATGTCGCGACCTGCCGTGAGCTGATGGACATCAACTACTTTGCGGTGATGGCCGGGCTGGAAGCGATCCTGCCGCGCATGCGTCGGCGGGGCAGTGGTCAGATTGCCTGTACCGCCTCTCTGGCCAGTTACCGTGGCTTGCCGACGGCGGCGGCCTACGGTGCCAGCAAGGCGGCGCTGGTAAATGCCTGCGAAGCATTGCAGGTCGAGCTGCAGGGATCGGGCGTACGCCTGCAGGTAATCAACCCCGGGTTTGTGAAGACGCCGCTGACGGATCAGAACCCGTTTGAAATGCCGCAGCTGATCTCCCCGCATGAGGCCGCGCGTCAACTGGTCGCCGGCCTGCACAGCCGCCGCTTCGAGATCCGTTTCCCCGGGCGTTTTGCACGCAGCCTGGCATTGCTGCGTCAGCTGCCTTACGGCCTGTACTTCCGGCTGGTGAAGCGGAGTACAGGATTTTGAGCGCCGAGCAGGCGCTGACCGCCTACGCCGAGTGCTTTGCGGCATTGACGCCGGAGCGCGTGGATGAGCTGTGTCGACTGGTCAGTGACGATGTCCACTTTCGTGATCCGTTCAATGACCTCCACGGGCGTGAGGCCATGCGTCATCTGCTGATGGACATGTTTGCCCGTGCCGGTCGACCGGACTTCCATGTCGACGATATCTGTTGGCATGCCGCCAGCGCAACCGGTTGGCTGCGCTGGCACTTCAGGGCCGAGCTGCCGGTGATCGGCACGCTCGCGGTAGAAGGGTGCAGCCGGGTACAGGTCAATGCACAAGGGTTGATTACCGAACATCTGGACTACTGGGACAGCGCCCCGGTGTACTTGAAACTGCCGCTCATCGGACGATTTTTGCAACGAGTTCGGCGGCGTATCGCCGCCGAATGAACCGTTCCGAAAGACACTTGTATACGTACGTTACAAACTGAACGGCGCTTCTTTAAGCTGATCGGCGTGCATGAAGAACAGGGTAACCACGCCCAGCTGAACCCCCCATTTGCGCACTTCCGCCTTATTGACCAGCACATTGCCCGGCTGCAGGTACATCCAGTCGTCGAAGGCGACCTTCCAGCTGCCGTCACCGACCTTGAGTTCCATCTTGTAACGCCAGTTCAAGCGGTTGCCTTCGCTGATGCCCTCGGCCGTGCCGATGATGTCATCCGCGCGGCCGATATAACGGCCATCGCCGGTAGGCGTGATGGTCCAGACGCGGCGGTCGCGCTCGCCATCGCCGTACAGAAATTTCTCGTCGAGTACCAGACGTTCGCCGTTCCAGTCGCCATCGATTTCAACCTGGAACTGGCGTCGCAGGTTACCGAAACGGTCCTCGAAAATGCCCCAGGCATATACCTTGCCCTGGAAAAAATCTTCGATCTTGAGTGTCGGGCCTTGTTGGCTTAACGGGTCTGTTTTCATTGGTGAGCATCCGGTTACCAGTAGAGTCAACAGAACAAGCAAAACCTGTTTAATCCGCATGGGCCTCTCCATCGGTTTAGGTCAGGTGCCAGGCTGCTGCCGCAACGGCAGCTGCAGTGGGAAGTCCTTCAGCCAGGCCACTGCGATGATTTTCATTACGCAGGGCACGCCGGCGTAGATCAGCGCCAGCAGCCAGGGTGCCTGGGCGGGGGCCAGCTGCTCCGCCAGCTGCAGCAGGCCCAGTCCGATCATGGCCGCCAGCGCCAGGGCCAGCTTGTTGGCCCCGTTCCAGCACGCAAACAGCAGACCACGCCGCTCGCGGTTGAAGTGCATCCGGTCCCAGTCACACACCTCGGCCTGCAGGGCGTGGGGCAGCGCCAGGTCAGCGCCCAGGGCGAGTCCGGTGAGAATGCAAACGGGAATGAACAGCAACAGGTCGCCCTCGCCCAGCAGGGTGGCGGGCACGAAGGCGATGACCGCAAACAGCATGGCACCCTGCCAGATTCTAACCTTGTGCAGACGACGACTCAGGGCCAGCCACAGCGGCAGTGACAGGATGGCGGCGCCGAAGTAGATCAGAATCAGCAGCCCCCGGTCGGCTTCCCCGCCGCCCAGGGTGCGGCTGATATAGAGCGGAAATAGCACGGCGGGCACACCGTTGGCGATGCCGTTGAACAGCCAGCTGCCAAGCAGTGTTCGGGCCGGAGGATTATGCAGCAGGGTATCGCGCAACGCTGGCCAGAGTGGTAGCTGCGACGGAGGTTGGGCGCAGGTCGGCAGGGGCGTGCACCGCAACAGCCAGAACAGGGCCAGCGCTCCCGGCAGCAGTGTGGCAAGCGCGATCCAGGTCAGCACCTGGCCCGTGCTGACGCCAAGGCTCAGCCCAAGTGCCGGCAGGGCGGCCGATACCAGCAGACCGATCAGGGTGAGCCCTTCCCGCCAGCTGGCCGCACGGGCACGCTGGTAGCTGTTGCGGCTCAGGGCCGTAAGCCAGCTCAGATAGGGTACCTGCACCAGTGTCCAACCCAGATACAGCAGCACCGAGCCTGCCAGCAGGGCGAGCGCGGGCGCCGCCGTCGGGGGCCGTATTAGCAGCCAAAGGCCGGGAATGCAGAGCAGGGCACCGGAGATGATGAAGTGATGAAAGCGTTGCGGGTGGCCACTGTCCAGCCAGTAGCCGATCAGCGGGTCGGTCAGCAGGTCGCTAAGACGGGCCAGCATCAGCAGCAGGCCGACCAGGCCCAGCGCCAGCTGCCAGTGTTCCACATACCAGCTGGGCAGGAGCACATAAAGCCCCACGGTGGGAATGGCCAGCGGCAGCGCCGGCAGGCTGTAGGCCAGCAGCTGTGGCCGCGACAGGCTCATCGGCTCAGCTGATACAGGCCGACATCGATGCTGCCGTGACGGAAGCCGGCTTCACAATAGGCCAGGTAATACAGCCACATGCGGCGGAAACGCTCATCAAAGCGCTTTTCCTGCGCCAGGGCCTGAATGCGCGGCCACTGTTCGATGAAGCTGTGACGCCACTCGCGCAGGGTATCGGCATAGCCCAGGGCAAAGGTCTGTTCCTGCTCCAGCTGAAGATCACCCTCGGCAATGGCCTGACGCAGGCGCTCCGGGCTGGGCAGCATGCCTCCCGGGAAGATATAGGTCTGAATGAAGTCGGCACTGTTGCGGTAGCGCTCGAAGCGCGCCTCTTCAATGCTGATGATCTGCAGGACCGCCTTGCCGCCGGGCTTGAGGCACTGGTGTACCTGGCTGAAATAGGTCGGCCAGTGTTCTTCGCCCACCGCCTCAAACATCTCGATGGAGACGATATGGTCGTAGCGTTCGCTCAGGTCGCGGTAGTCGGTCAGGGTAAAGCGACAGTGCGCGTTGAGACCGGCCCGCTCGATCCGTTCACGGGCGTATTGCAGCTGCTCCACGGAAAGGGTCACGCCGTGAACGTCGGCGCCGAATTCACGCGCCGCCAGCTCGGCAAAGCCACCCCAGCCGCAGCCGATCTCCAGCACCCGCTGGCCCGGTTGCAGGTTCAGCAGGGTGCAGATGCGGCGGTACTTGTTCAACTGGGCAGCGTGCAGGGCGTCGGGGCCGTGGTTGTCGGCGCCATCGGCATAGAGGGCCGCCGAGTAGGTCATGCTGGGGTCCAGCCAGAGCGAATAGAAATCGTTGCCCAGATCATAATGGTAGGCGATGTTGCGGCGTGAGCCGCTGCGGGTGTTGGCGCGGCGCAGGTGGCGCAGGCGATTGAGCGAGCGCAGCAGCCAGTTGCCACGGGCCATGCGTTGAATGCTGGCCTCATTGCCCAGTGCCCAGCGAAATAATGACACCAGGTCGGGGCTGTCCCAGTCACCATCCATGTAGGCCTCGGACCAGCCCACCGGGCCACCGCGCAACAGGCGACGCAGGGCGCGGTAATGGTGAATGCGGATCTCGGCACGGGGCTGGTGTTCGCGCGCCTTGCCGAACTGCAGCAGCTGGCCCGACGGCAGTTGCAGATCCAGGGTGCCGTAATCGAGATCGGGCAGATGATTGAGCAGGGTCTTCACGCACCAGCGATTGAGCCAACCGGTCTTGGGCAGAACCTGTGCCGGGTCCAGCGTACGGTATTCAGACGGTTTCATGCTGTTCATCCCCTTGATTGGTAACAAGCGTCGTGCGGGCGGCGGGTGGTGTCGGGCGTGGTTGCAACGGCACTTTCTTGCGCCAGATGCGCAGTGCTTCCCAGTGAATGCCGGCAATGACCTTCAGGGTCATCAGCGGATGACGCAAAAAGGTCGAGATCAACTGACGGTCGGTCAGCGGCTGGCGCATGCCAGTAAAGGTGGCGTGCAGCACCGGCCCCTCGGCATCGGTCTGGCGAATGCAGACCGCGACGCGCTGCTCGGGCGGTTGCATGCGAAAGTGGTAGCGCGTGGCCATGCTGATGAAGGGGGAAACATAAAACCCCTTGTCACAGCTTTGCCGGATTTGGCTATCCGTATCGGCCTCGATCGGGATCAGGTAGTTGTGCTTTTGATTGAAGGTATTGCTGACTTCATAAAGGATCGCCGCCAGCCGATCCTGTTCATCGTAACAATAGAATACGCTTAGCGGGTTGAACACATACCCCAGCAAGCGCGGGTAGCAGAGCAGTTCCACCCGGCCCTGGCCCAGCGCCAGGCCCTGTTCCGACAGGGTGGCGCGGACCTGGTCGATCAGCGGGCGATCACTGCCGTCGCCATGGTCGCGGTCGTAGAAACCGAACAGGTTGAAGCGGTTGCGTGAAAACAGTTTCAGACGGCGCTCCAGCTGCGGCAGTTCTTCCAGGTCAACCAGCATCGAGGTGACCCGATAAATGAAGCGGTGACGCGCCGGTTTCATCCGGTGGTGCATCACCTGGCCGGCATACAGGCAGGAGCGGCTCACGCCACGGCTCCCGGCAGCCAGACCACTCGGGGGCGCTCATTGTTGTGGACATGGATGCGACTGTTGGGGGTGTCCAGTGTCCAGGGGCGTTTGAGGCCGCCAAGCTGTTCGGCAACGGCCAAACCGGCCTGCAGGCCGTCTTCATGGAAGCCATAACCGAAGTAGGCACCGCAGAACCAGGTGTTCTGGCGTCCCTGCAGTGACCAGATCTTCTGCTGAGCCTCGATCGACTCAAGGCTGAACACGGGGTGGTCATACAGGAAACTGCGCAGAATCTTGCCCTCGGCCGGCTCCTGTACCGGGTTCAGGGTGACGAATACCGGATGCTCCGGCGGCAGATGCTGCAGATTATTCATCCAGTAGGTGACGGAGATGGCATCCGGCTGACTGTTGGTATCCTGACTGTCGGTCAGGTAGTTCCAGCTCGCCCAAGCGGCCTTGCGGCGCGGCATCAGAGCGGCATCGGTATGCAGCAGGGCACGGTTGCGCTGATAGGGGAATACGCTGAGCAGGCGCTGCTCGTCTGCAGAGGGTTCGGCCAGCAGCGACAGGGCCTGATCGGCATGACAGGCCAGTACCACATGGTCAAAGGTTTCGGTGGCGCCGTGCAAGAACTCGACTATGGCCTTGCCGGCGCGACGATGAATCTTGTGAACGCGGCTGTTGAGACGGACGCCATCGCCCAGTTCACGGCAGATGCGGTTGACGTACTCGCGGCTGCCGCCGGTGACGGTACGCCATTGTGGGCGGTCCTTGAGCTGAACCAGACCGTGGTTCTGGCAGAAGCGCAGGAAGGTCACGGCGGGATAATCCAGCATCTGATCGGCCGGGGTCGACCAGATGGCGGCGCCCATCGGGATCAGGTGCTGATAAATGAAGGTCTTGCCATAGCCACGGCTGTGC
The DNA here is from genome assembly GCF_019061305.1 of Marinobacterium weihaiense. GTDB lineage: Bacteria > Pseudomonadota > Gammaproteobacteria > Pseudomonadales > Balneatricaceae > Marinobacterium > Marinobacterium weihaiense. The sequence goes on along the minus strand of NZ_JAHQZT010000006.1, from coordinate 177,613 downwards.
AGCATTTGGCCCAGGGTTTGAGATTGCACTTCGGGAGCGTCGATCAGCTCGGGGGCTTCACGGTAGAAGCGCAGCAGATCGGACAGCATTTTCCAGTAATTGGGACGCAACAGGTTGCGCTTTTGCGCAAACACGCCGCCCAGACCGCAGCCGCTGTATTCCAGCGCACCCTTGTTGATTGACACGGCAAACGACATGTCGGTTTTCTGGCTGGGGACGCCCAGCGCCTGGAAGAATTCCACCAGGTTGGGGTAGTTGACCGGATTGTAGACAATGAACCCGGTGTCAACAGCCAAGTCGCCGTCGGGAGTGGAAACATTGACAGTGTTGGAGTGGCCGCCGGGGCGATCGTCCTTTTCGAACAGTGTGACCTGGTGCTGCTTATTCAGCAGCCAGGCGGCTGCCAGCCCGGAAATACCGGAGCCGATCACGGCGATCTTCAGCGGCTTGATCACTTTAACGCTCATGGTGGGTCGTCCTATTAAAAATGCCTGATTGTTGCCTGTTACGCCGGCCTTTATCGATGCAGATCATCGACAGACGCATTCAATTGGAGTAAACCAATAAAAAGGTGTGCCTCTGATGATCCCCCCGAGTCACCGATGCGTATGGAGAGAAAATGCAGGAATACGAAGCCGAAGGAGGCGATGTGAACGCTGCCGCTGTCACCCCGCACACTATGACATCTGAGGAAAGGAGAAAGCAGGTGCGTGACGAATGGAGCGCCTGTCTCACCAGACTTGCCGAGACGCATGACAAGTCGGAGTTTGCCCGGCTGTTCGGTTACTTTGCGCCTCGCGTTAAATCATACATTTTACGCCTGGGCATGCCCGACGCAACGGCGGAAGAGGTGACCCAGGAAGCCATGTTGTTGGTATGGCGCAAGGCGCATCTGTTCAACCGTACCAAGGCCAGTGCCAGTACTTGGATTTTTACGCTGGCGCGAAACCAGAGCATCGACCGGATGCGGCGTGACAAAATGCCGATGTACGAGTTGCCGGAAGAGGAACCCGACCCTGATCATCGCGACATGGGTGAGCACTCAGTAATTGAAGACCGCATGAAGGCGGCTATCGCCACCTTGCCTGAAAATCAGGCTCAGGTCCTGCATTTATCCTATTACGAAGGCAAGAGTCATTCCGAGATTGCCGAACAACTCGGCATCCCGCTGGGCAGCGTAAAGTCCCGACTCAGGTTAGCATTCAGTAAGCTCAAAGCGCACTGGGGAGAAGACGCGTGAATATTAGTCATCACTTTGACGATGCCACCTTGATGGCCTACTCGGCCGGTACCCTGCCCCAGGGTATGGCCCTGCTGGTCGCCTGCCATCTGCACTGGTGTCCGCATTGCCGACAGCGCACCGAACACACCAACGCGATCGGAGGCGTCCTGCTGGACAATCTGGCGCCCTCAGCGTTGAGTGAGGATGCACTCAATGCCGTGCTGTCGCGCCTGGACGAGCCCGGACAGGAGTTCGCGGCTGCTGAGCCTCAAGGCACACGTCAACAGGATGATGACTTGCCCGCTCCGCTGACCGGCCTGTTGGAGCAGCCGCTGGATCAGCTGCCTTGGCGGCGTATCGGTTACGGCGTGCGTCAGCTGGATCTGGAGTTGGGTGGCCCTGGCGCCACCCGCTTGCTGCGCATTTCGCCGGGGGTATCGGTGCCGCACCACACCCATGGCGGCAACGAGCTGACATTGATCCTCAGAGGCTCCTATAATGACGAATTGGGGCGCTTCTGTCGGGGCGACGTGGCGGATCTGGACGGCGATGTTGAACACCAGCCGCTGGTCGACACCGATGAAGATTGCATCTGTCTGATTGCGACGGATGCGCCGCTCAAATTCTCCGGCCTGATGGGGCGTTTGGTACAGCCTTTCATCGGCCTCTGACGGAACAGTACACCATGTCTGATCAGCCCTTGCTGGAGCAGAAAATCCCGGTCGGCATCAGTGCCTGCCTGACCGGGCAGAAAGTCCGCTACAACGGCGGCCATAAACAGTCCCGTTACTGTCTCAATGTGCTCGATGACTGCTTCGAGTATGAAACCTTCTGCCCCGAGGTCGCGATCGGGCTGGGCATTCCGCGCGACCCCATCCGCCTGGTGGGGATGGAAGGTGAGCATCCGCAGGCACGCGGTACCACCGACCCTGAGCTGGATGTGACCGATGACCTGCTGCGTGTGGGGCGAGATTTTGCCGAGCGTCACCGCCACCTGCGCGGCTTCATCCTGATGAAAGGTTCGCCCAGCTGTGGCATGGAACGGGTCAAGGTATATCACCCCAATGGCGTGCCGCACCATGCCGATCAGGGCGTATTCGTGCGTGCGTTGCGCGAGTGCTACCCGGAGTTGCCGCTGGAAGAAGAGGCGCGGATGAACGATGCTGTACTGCGGGAAAACTTCATTGCCCGCGTGTTCGCCTATGACGACTGGAAACGCAGTGTCGAGCCGGACCCTTCCTATCATGCCGTGCTGCAGTTCCACAGTCGGCAGAAGTACCTGTTGATGGCACACCACTACGAGGGCTACCGGGAGTTGGGCCGTTATCTGGCCGAGGCCCATGACCAGCCGCTGGATGCGGTGCTGAAGCACTACCTCAGCCGTTTTATGGAGCACATGCGCCACAAGGCGACGCGCAAGAGCCATACCAACGTGCTGATGCACATCATGGGCTACCTCAAGCGCGACATCGATAGCGAGTGCAAGCAGGAGCTGCTAGCGGCCATTGAGCAGTATCGCCAGGAGCACGTGCACCTGGTTGTGCCGCTCACGCTGCTCAAGCACTACGTCAAGCGTCACGGCAATGACTATATCCGTGAGCAAACCTACCTGGATCCGCACCCGTACGAGCTGGGGCTGAGAAACTACATCTGACCGCGTTGCGCCGGGGCAGCCCTCGGCGCGACCTGAGCATTCACCCCGTATCCGCCATCCCGTTCATCAAGCCAAAAGGAATCCGCCCACATGCAACTGGTCTGGTTTCGTAACGATCTGCGTCTGGCCGACAACCCTGCGCTGCACGCCGCCTGTGCCAGCGGCGAAGCCGTCAAGGCACTGGTATGCCTGACCCCGGCGCAATGGGCCGAGCATCATGAGTCCCCGGCACGCCAGGCGCTTTGGCAGCGTCGCCTGGAGTGGCTGGAGGCACGGCTGCAGGCGGCCGACATCGAACTGATCCGACTGAACCTGCAGCGCTTTGCCGATTGCCCTGCCGCCATCACCCGGTTGGTGCAGGAGCAGGGCGCCAGTGCGCTGCATTTCAACTACGAATACCCGCTCAACGAGCGTCACCGTGATCGTGCTGTATGCGAAGCGCTGGACGCCGAAGGGGTGACGGCCCTGGGATATCATGGCGACCTGATCGTCGCCCCCGGCCAGGTCCTGACGGGCCAGGGCACGCCCTTCAAGGTCTTTACCCCCTTCAGCAAGGCCTGGCTCAAGCGCCTGCTGCAAGACGACCACGCTCCGCTGCCATCGCCGATCAAGGCTGAAGCGGCTTCCTGCGCTGAAACGCTGCAGCCGTCCGAGTCAGCTTCCGAGGCTGGTGAGCAGGTGGGCTTTTCGGGTACGGTTTCCTGTGTGGGCGCGCGCGCTGCGCGTGATGCGGCCTACCCGGTCTCGGATGAAGCACTGCATGCCTGCCTGCAAGCGTTTGTGCGCGAGCAGGAGCCCGACTACCAGCGCCTGCGGGACTTCCCGTCCCGTCATGCCACCTCCGGCCTGTCGCCGGCGCTGACCATTGGTGCACTGTCCGCGCGTCAGTGTCTGGCGGTGCTGAAGGCGGCGCACGAGGATGATCGTTGGCAACAGAGTACCTGGCTCAACGAACTGGTCTGGCGCGAATTCTATCGCCATCTGCTGGTGGCGTTTCCTGAGCTGAGCCGGCTGACACCGTTCCGCCCCGAAACCGAGGCGCGTATCACCTGGCAGGACAACGAGCGCCTGTTCGAGGCCTGGAAGCAGGGCGAAACCGGCTTTCCCATTGTCGATGCGGCCATGAAGCAGCTGCTGGCCACCGGCTGGATGCACAACCGCTTGCGCATGATCGTAGCATCCTTCCTGACCAAGCTGCTGCGGGTGGACTGGCGCAAGGGCGAGGCGTTTTTCATGTCGCAGCTGATTGACGGCGATTTTGCGTCCAATCTGGGGGGCTGGCAGTGGAGTGCCTCGACCGGGGCCGACGCTGCGCCTTACTTCCGCATCTTCAATCCGCAGCTGCAAAGCGAGCGCTTTGATCCCAATGGCGAGTTTCTGGCCGAGTGGCTGCCCGAACTGCGCCAGCTGGAGCCCAAGGCGCGTCACAAGCCCGGTGCCGGGCAGCGCTATGGCCGTCCGGCGCCGATCATCGATTACAAGCAGGCACGCCAGGCGGCGCTGGACGACTATAACGGCGAGGCATAAGCGCCTCGCCGTGGCGTCGGCAGGGAAAGGTCAGTGGCGGGTGGGGGTAAAGGCCATTTCTTCAGCGGTCATGCCCGAGCTGAATTCATCCAGTGAGGGCTCGGCTGCGATCTGATAGCTCTCGCTGGCCCACTCGCCCAGGTCAATCAGACGGCAGCGTTCCGAGCAGAAGGGGCGCCACTTGTTATCGGCGGCATAGCGGGCCGGTTCGCCACATTGCGGGCACTTTACGGTCTTGTCAGTCATGGTCGCCACTCTCCGCTTCAGCCAGGGCCAGGAGTACCGGGTGTAGGGCCTTGACGGCCTCCTGCAGCTGCTCTTCGGTGCCGCTGTTGTCCAGTACCTGGTCGGCATGCTGCAGGCGCTCTTCACGGCTCAGCTGGGCGGCCAGAATCTGGCGTACCTGTGCCTCTTCAATGCCATCCCGCGCCATAGTGCGTTCAACCTGCACCTGTTCGGGCACGTCGACCACGATGACCTGGTTGATCAGCAGATGCTGGTCGGTTTCCAGCAGCAGCGGCGAGGCCAGCACGGCATAGGGGTGGCCGTCGGCGTCGAGTGCTTCCAGCGTATCCAGAATCGATTCACGAATCAGCGGATGCAGCAGGGCCTCCAGCCAGTTGCGCTCGCGCTCTTTGTCAAACACGATTCGGCGCAGCGCCGGGCGGTCCAGCTGGCCGTCGGCGCGAATAACGTCCTGACCGAAATGGGCCGCGATCTTCTGCAGCGCATCGCTGCCCGGCTCTACAACCTGACGGGCGACCAGATCGGCATCAATGACCGGTACACCCAATGCGGTAAAACACGCGGAGGCAGCGCTTTTGCCACTGCCGATGCCGCCTGTAAGGCCTGCTACCAGCATCAGAAACTCCCAAGATAGGCGGAAATGATCGGTTCACCCCAAAGTATTGCAATCCAGCCGGCAATGGCCAGATAAGGGCCGAACGGCAGGGGATTTTGCGCCTGGTGTCGACGAAATGCAATCAGCAGCACCGCCAGCAGCACACCGACCACCGACGACAGCAACACCACTAGCGGCAGAATCTTGATACCGCCCCAGGCGCCGATGGCCGCCAGCAGCTTGAAGTCGCCATAGCCCATGCCTTCCTTGCCGGTCAGCAGCTTGAAGCCCCAGTATACGCTCCACAACAACAGATAACCGGCTGCCGCACCGAGCACTGCGCTGTCCAGCGGCACAAACACCGCCTGGGTATTGATCAGCAGCCCCAGCCACAGCAGGGGCAGGGTGATGGAATCGGGCAGCAGGTGATGGTCGATATCGATGAATGTCAGCGTGATCAACGCCCAGGTCAGCAGCACCAGTGCGCCGCCCTGCAGGTTGAAGCCCACTTCCCAGATGATCCAGGCGGAGGCCACGCCGGTCAGCAGCTCGACCAGCGGGTAACGGATGCCGATACCGGTGCCGCAGCCACTGCAACGCCCCCGCAGGGCCAGCCAGCTGAGCACCGGGATATTCTCGTACCAGCGAATCTGATGGCCGCACTGGCCACAGCGAGAGCGCGGCGTCATCAGGTTGAACCTGTCCCGTGACTCAGGCTGCTCACCGGCTTCCATTTTGAGCATGGCGTCCCATTCACGCTGCATCATCACCGGCAGGCGCAGGATCACCACATTCATGAAGCTGCCGATCAGTAGTGACAGCGCACCGACACTCAGGGCCGCGAGCAGCGGCTCGTTTTGCAACATCGCTAGCATCTTAAACCACGTTACCCAGCTGGAAGATCGGCAGGTACATGGCGATCACGAGGCCACCAACCAGCACACCCAGAATGGCCATGATCATCGGCTCGATCAGGCTGGACAGGTTGTCAACCGCGTTATCGACTTCCTCTTCATAAAAGCTGGCCACCTTGTCCAGCATCATGTCCAATGAACCGGCTTCTTCACCAATGGAAATCATCTGTACCGCCATGGCCGGGAACACGCCGGTCATATTAAGAGCATTCTGCAAGGACTGACCGGTCGAAACGCCGTTGCGGATCTGCAGGATGGCGTTCTCGTAGACGATATTGCCTGAGGCGCCAGCTGCCGAGTTCAGTGCTTCAACCAGGGGTACACCGGCGGCAAAGGTGGTGGACAGCGTACGCGTAAAGCGGGCGATGGCCGCCTTGTTGAGGATGGGGCCGAAAATGGGCAGCTTGAGTACGGTTCGGTCAACGAAGTCCGAAAAGCCCTTGGATTTGGCGCGGGCCTTGGTGAAGCCGAATCCTATTGCTGCCATACCTATAAGTCCAACAAACCACCACTCCTGCATCCATTCTGATAACTCAATGACCCACTTCGTAAAGGCGGGCAAGTCAGCTCCAAATCCCTGGAAGACGGTTTCAAACTGGGGGACGACCTTTACCAGAAGAATAGCCGATACAATGATGCCTACGATGATAACGGCAATTGGGTAAGTCAGAGCCTTCTTGATTTTTTTCTTGAGAGATTCAACTTTTTCCTTATACGTCGCAATACGGTCAAGAATCGTTTCAAGCGCGCCGGATTGTTCACCAGCATGTACGAGTGAGCATACTAGATCATCGAAATGTTCGGGGTGGCGTTCCAATGCTGTCGATAAGTCTGCGCCCCCATTAACATCATCTCGGATAGTATAAACGAGCTTTTTGAGTTTATCCTTTTCCGAGCCGTTGGCAACGATCTCCATCGCTTGCAACAGCGGCACACCGGATTTCATCATTGTAGCCAATTGACGGATAAAGTAACCGATATCCACAGGCTTGATGGCTTTGTTTTTGCTGCTTAATAAAGAACCTCGTTCCTTGATTACCTTGCCGGGTTTGATGCCCTGCTTGCGCAAGAGAGCCTTGGCCGCCGCCAGATTTTCGGCATCAATCTTGCCTTTGCTGGTGTTGCCACTTTTATCCTTGCCTTGCCACTCGAACGTGGTCAGCTTCACGGTTTTCTTGATTGCCGTTGCCATATTCTATCCCTGTTAAACCTTGATAACGCGGTTCAGCTCTTCGAGGCTGGTGAGGCCGGCGGCGACCTTCATCAACCCGGACTGACGCAGCGTGCGAAAGCCCTGTTCTTGGGCGACACGTAAAATATCCAGTGAGTTGCCGTTTTGCATGATGCACTCGGCGATTTCGGGTGACATTTTCATCATTTCATAAATACCCACTCGGCCCTTATAGCCGCGGTTGCACTTGGAGCAGCCCTCTGCATTAGCTTCATGTAGCTCCAGATTGGCAACCTGTTCTGGCGTAAAACCTTCTTCCAAAAGGGCTGCTTCCGGCAGGGTTATGGGTTGCTTGCAGTTCCCGCAAAGGCGGCGGCCCAGTCGCTGGGCGATAATCAGGCTGACAGAGGTGGCGATATTGAAGGCAGGCACACCCATATTGCGCAGACGGGTCAGGGTTTCAGGGGCGCTGTTGGTATGCAGCGTTGACAATACCATATGACCGGTTTGTGCCGCCTTGATGGAGATTTCGGCGGTTTCCAGGTCTCGAATCTCACCCACCATCACCACGTCCGGGTCTTGGCGCAGAAAGGCGCGCAGCGCCTCCGCAAAGGTCAGGCCCACTTTGGGGTTGACGTGGACCTGGTTAATGCCTTCCAGATTGATCTCGACCGGGTCTTCGGCGGTGGAAATGTTGCGCTCTTCTGTATTCAGAATGTTCAGGCCAGTGTACAGGGAGACAGTCTTACCGGAACCGGTCGGCCCCGTCACCAAAATCATGCCCTGGGGCTGTTCCAGCGTAGTCAGATAAGCCTCTTTCTGGTCCGGTTCAAAGCCCAGGGCTTCCACCCCCATCTTGGCACTGCCAGGGTCCAGAATACGCAATACGATTTTTTCGCCCCAGAGGGTGGGGAGCGTGTTGACACGAAAATCGATGGTGCGGCGGTTGGAAACCTTCAGTTTGATACGCCCATCCTGGGGCACGCGGCGTTCGGAAATGTCCATGCGCGACATGACCTTCAAGCGCGCCGTGAGGCGGTTGGCCAGGTTGAGAGGCGGGCGGTGCACTTCCTGCAGCATGCCATCGATTCGGCAGCGTACCCGGTAGGCTTTTTCATAGGGCTCGAAGTGAATGTCCGAAGCGCCCTTACGGATCGCATCCAGCAGTACCTTGTTGACAAAGCGGACGATGGGGGTTTCGTTGGCGGCATCTTCAGCTTCATCCTTTTCTTCCTGGGTGCTATCCCCGGCCTCCAGCTCGAGGTCTTCGGTGTTCAGCTCATCCATGGCATCATTGGCACTGTCCAGGAAGTGCTCCAGCCGCCGTACCAACTTGTCCTCTTCAACGATAACGGCTTCGGTCGTTTTGCCGGTACTGAACTTGATTTCGTCCAGTGCCTGGATATTGGTCGGATCTGCCAGAGCAATATAGAGCCGGTTGTCCCGAATTTTCAGGGGCAGGGCCTTGTGTTTGGTGATCAAGCTTTCAGCGATCACTTCACGTGGGATGACATCGTCAGCCAGCATGTCCAGATCAAACAGCGGCAAGCCAAACTCTTCGGATGCAGCCGTAGCTGCACGGTGAGCGCTGACCAGGCGATGACTGATAATATAATGAATGAAAGGCTGATTGGCGCTGCGGGCCTGTGCCACCGCATCCTGAGCGACTTCAGCCGAAAACACGCCGTCATTGACCAGCCGTTTGGCCAGGCCAGTAAGGGGCTGCGATCCTTGAGACACCGTTGCTCCTGTTGCCATCAGGCAGTTGTAACGAAAGGGTGATAAAAACGATACAAATAGTACTGCAATCAAACCACAGACACAGCCAAAGTGTAAACGGAACGCCCCAAAGTGCCCGTTTATTGACTAAGCTCAAGCGAATTTGGTGTTCAGTTTGTATTCAGGCTGGACAGCCACGGGCAGGGCTGTCTAATATGGTCACCAGCTGGCAGCCACAGGATGTCGGATGCAGCTAATCAATATGGATTGTTAACTCGCTGGAGAGATAACCTATGAAAACTGAAATGATGAAACACAAACAGCAGGGTTTCACCCTGATCGAACTCATGATCGTAGTTGCGATCATCGGTATTCTGGCTGCAATTGCACTGCCGGCATATCAGGATTACGTTGCCAAATCGCAGGTCACTTCAGCACTTGCTGAAATCACACCGGGGAAGACGCAGGCTGAAGTGCTGATTAACGAAGGTGTTGGCGATACCGCTGTTACCGATGCCTCTTTGCTTGGCCTCGCTACCTCTGAGCGTTGTACTGCTCTTAATGTAAGCGTTGCTAAAACCGGCGTGGCATCACTTCAATGTACTATGGCTGGTAACCCTGCTGTTGAAACTGAAACCATTACTCTTTCTCGTGCTGACACGGGTACTTGGACATGCGAAACTTCAGCGCTTGACAAATATGCGCCGACTGGCTGCACAGGTAAAACAGATAAATAAGTTGGTACGTTGTTAAATACACTGCTTCAAAATTTGTAGTGTATGCAAGTGAAGCCCCTGTTATGGGGCTTCTTTTTTGCATACACACTTTGAAGAAAAAGGGGTCAGAGTAAAATTGATTGGTAATCGGGGTCGGAGTGGTGTTTCCCGAGATTGTTTTAACCGATCTTCAATTTTCGATGGCTGTTTTCCTGCTGTGTATGGATAATGTTTTTTTGACATTTTTCACCCTGTATTAATAAAAGTACATTTTGTTTTCATGGCTTTTATATTAGTATCTGAATACAAGCTTAACTCAACAGCATTCGGGGGTGGTGTCATGCAAAGGCATAAAGGATTTACCCTGATCGAGATCATGATCGTTATCGCGATCATCGGCATATTGTTATCTATCGCTCTGCCTGCCTACAGTCGCTACTCAATTCGTAGCGCCAATGGTGCGTGTCTTTCAGAAGCGCGGGGCCAGGTTGCAGCTGTCATGGATGCCATCAGCCAAAATGACCCCACGCCGACCTTCAAGCTTTCCTCCTGCGCGCGCATTACCGTTGCTGCCGATCGTAAAAGCCTTACCGCCTTTCCGGTCAAGCCGGGTGACAAAGGGGTTGTCTGCGACCTGGACGCCAGGGAGATTGGGGTCAGAGTAACATCCCCCAGGAGATTGGGGTCAGAGTAACATCCCCTAGTTTAGAAGAAGCCTCGCATTTTCGAGGCTTTTTTTGTACGGTCATTAAGTTTAACGGAGATATCTTTAGCCAATTTTCTATTTTTGATGTTTTATTTTGATATTTTTCACCCCGTAGCAAAAAAATTAAATTTTTTTTTTGTGGTTTTTATATTAGTATTTGAATATAAGCCTTACTGAAAAATATTCGGGGTGTGTCATGCAAAAGCATAAAGGATTTACTCTGATCGAGATAATGATCGTCACCGCGGTCATCGGGGTGCTAGCCTCTATCGCCCTGCCAGCCTATAGCCAATATGCCGTGCGCAGCGCCAATAAGGCATGTCTCTCTGAAGTACGAGGCCAAGTTGCATCTGTTATGGATGCAATCAGTCAAAGGCAGTCCATCCCGATACTTAAGAAAAATGCATGTGAACGCATCACAGTTGCGGCTGACCGAAAAAGTATGACGGCTTTCCCTGTTTCACCAGGAAAATCAGGGGTGCTCTGTGACCTGGATGCCAGTACCGTTTGTGTTGTGGATGCCAGCATTACCAATTGAGTAACAATCTTTGCTAGTGGTGTTCACTTAGCATCTCCTGAACCGCAGAGCTCAAAAGTCCCCGGAATCGAGCAGGATTGAGTAAAGCATATATGTCACGTCCGCATGGTTACAAAGGCGCTTGTAATAAGCTCTGGATGGTCTTTGCACCACTCCCTTATTGCCATTATATGGGGACTGGATCTCAATGCTGATTGTGCCCCCGGTGATTGTATTGATGTGCGTAGCGTAGCAGCGTTTGCTCCAGGTCTTCACGGTTATCGAAGTGATGCGTTTTGAGCACATCGGAGATGCGTCCGTTGACGCGCTTCATTATGCCGTTTGTCTGTGGTGATTTGTGGTTGGTTAGACGATGCTCAACCCCCAAAAAACCGCGCCGAGATGAACGAACTGGTGATAGCCACTGGGGTCATGGAGCTTTGAGCGGAGCAGGCGGTCCGTGAATTCCTTCTTGTTGTCCGTCAGGATGTGTGATCTTAACAGGTGTGGCCTGCGGAGGCTGCCCGGTAACGCTGAGCCGTCGCGGCCGTTTTGTGCGGATGGATTTACACAAAAACTCAGCGGGTGGAACGATCAATAGCTGCAAGTAGGTATCGACGTTGATCTCATCCACCATTTGCTGGCATGGTAGTACCTGTAACTCCAAGAGAAGCTGTTTTATATAGAGCAAGCATGGCTAAGGTGTAAATAAAACCAGCGCCACTTTTAAGACCTTTAGTGGCACTGGTTTGGTGTTTAAAGAATCAGATATTATTGGTGCAAAATTTCATACCAATCTCTTTTTTCACTAATGCCACTATTTGAGCCAGTACCATTACCCGCCCCAAAGCCTGTGTTGTTAAGCGCGTCAGTACTGTACTTAACGTCAGGCTGGCCATTACCAGCAAAAGGATTGTATTCGTCGCCACAATCATCACCGTTCGAGTCTCTTGCATCCACCATAATGGCGCCGTAAATAGTCACATTGCCGCCAAGGTTGATCTGACTACAATTTCGCAGTATTACAAGACCTGCATAAAAGCCTGTGCCTGAGAATGATACAGACTCATAAATCTTTTTCTTGCCTTGGGTTCTGGGTTGGCCATCACCGTTAACAATTAATACACCGGCACTGTTTACGCCAAGTTTGTGTCGGGTATCGGCTGCATCCAAGACGGTAACCTTTGGCTCACTGACAGATCCGAGTTGGGTTGCTGTGCCTGCGTCCAGCTCTTTTTTCGCTGTGTCATAGATGTCAGCCATCATCTCGCTTGGTGACTCGCCAAAGTAATCTTCGTATTTCGGTGCGGTTGAGTCCCCATTGTCATCGTCAGGAAAATTATCATCAGTCCACACTGACGCTGCTTGGCTGTTACCACCGAATGCGATGCTGGACTGTGGGTTGTCGCCCTCTTCATCTGAAGAGTGTCTGTGGCTTTGACCAATGTAGGGTGTATTGTTTTGCCCGCTGGTCTGCAAGTCGCTTGCATTCCTGACATCTTGTGCATCTGAATAATTTTCGTTGCCACCAAGATAAACGGCAGGAACACTCACAGCATCGGATGGGTCTTTATATTCACGTTTGGCATCGTCCCACCCATCAGGGTCCTGCCAGCAGCCGCTCCCTGTACAATCCCTGTCTTTAGGGATCTTATGGTTGCGCCCGTCAACAACTGACTTTTTCTTGGCAGAACCTGGGGATAGGGTGCAGCGTGCACCAAAGCAGCTTATAGCGGCTGGTGCAAGCGGGTTTTTCACCCCGGGGGGAATCGGTGAGCCATCAAGGTCCATCACGATGACACGTGTTGCTTTGCCTGACTGACCAAAGCTCTTGAGCCGAAAGCGGTCGTCTACAGGGTTGCCGTCGCTATCATATATTTTCTGTGCAACTACCCGAAACTGGATGCTTTCATCAGTCCTGGAAACAGGTACGAGAACAGAGTTTTCATTGCCTTCGTCCGGCAGGTTGCTGACCTTTTTATGTAGTCCCAGCCAGTTTTTGTAACCCTCGCTTTTATCTTCGGTCAAGTACTGCCAGGCTTCCAGTTGGCCTGCCTCGGCAGCATAAAATGCTTCTGCACTGGCCTTGCTGTTGCCTGCCAGGCGCTCGTCCAGTGTAGTGCCGTTCATTAGGCTGACAGCGCCGACCATCAGGATTAGCATAAGGATCATACCGATCAATAGGACGGCGCCGTCTTGTCGTTTACGGGGTGTAGGCAGGTGTGGCATGACTGTTCTCCATTTTTACAGTTGCTTGCCAGCATAACGATGAATGTAGCCGGAGGAGTCGTACCGCTGACTCGATTACTGATGCATCAGCTGTCCATGCATCACATACCATATCAAATGGGCACCGTATCACCGTCGTCGCATCAAGTTGTACTTGAGTATGAATATTAGCTTAACGCTCATTGTTTAGCAGAATACGCATGTTTGCAATAAGTGTTGTCTGCAAAGCCTGATCTAACTCAATGTAGAATTCCAGTCTTTCGTTTCCAATGATGAAACTAGCGTGTACAAGTAGGCTAGAATAGTGGGGCCCAATTCTTAACAGGAGCCTAGCAAGGATGCCTGAATTGAACACTTCAACATGTCATCATCGCGGTTTTACGCTGATCGAGCTTTTGATGGTTCTGGCCATATTGGCCATTATTGCCAGCATTGCGATGCCTTCATTCATGTCGATGCTTGACCGTGCTCGCATTGAAGCTGCCGTGACCGACATCGAAACAACCGTTCGCTATGCCCGCAGCGAGGCCATTCAACGTAATGACACTGTCAGTATCAAAGCTGGAGCCAGTTACGAAGATGGCTGGTCGGTGTACGCAAGTGATGATTCAGAACTGCGACGCTTTGATGGTTTGAAGGCGGGTGTGCAGTGTGCGGATTGCCCCTTGAGCATAGCGTTCAACGGTCGTGGCGAAACACCTGATTCAGGCTGTTTCACCCTGGTCGATGGCGATATCACAGAAAGGCGCAAGCTGTACCTCAGTGGCGGATTTGTTGATGTGGATGCATGTCAATGATCATGGATGAAGCGTTGACTGAACAGGAGGTCGAACGACAAATGGATCTGAAATCCTATCAACATGCCAAGGCGGGTGGTTTCACATTACTGGAAGCGTTGATTGCACTGGTGATCTTTTCGGTAGCGTTGCTGGGGCTGGCCAAGATGTATACCCAGATGATGAGCATGAGTCATAGCGCTTATTTTCGTACGCTCGCGACAATTCAGGTGAACGACCTGGAAGAGCGCATACGTGCGAATCCAAAGGCAAGTGGCGAAGGTGACTATAAACTTACATCATGCCCTGCGCCTGCAGGGACATTGCGTGCACCGGAGGACCTCATTACTTGGTGCGCTAATACGTCAGCCCTGTTCGGTGGGCAGCTTGTATCGGCTTCTGTCACTGAAGATGGTTCCGATTACGTCGTTCGTCTCACGTGGAGCGAGCGAGGTCTGGATGGCGATACGGGGGACCAAGCATTTGAAAATGTGACCTTTGACTACAGGGTGAGGAAGTGAGCATGGAGCGCAGGACTCTCAAGTATTCATGTGCATGCCCGGCATATCGTCAACAGGGCCTTTCCTTGATTGAATTGATGATCGGCATGGTCATTGGTTTGGTGCTGTTGGGCGGGATCATGCAGACCATGCTGGCCAGTAAAGAAGCCAGTGCTACTCGACAGAGCATCTCGACGATTACCGATAATGCCCGTTTTCTGTTTGACTTCATGGCGCGCGATTTGCGTATGGGAGGGCGAGGCTATGGTGGTGAAACTTGGCCAACAGACTCTGATGGAGATCTTTATGCGCCGATTGAAGAGGATGACGGTACGCTGGTCGTACGCTATGTGGGGTTTGCGGACACTGATAATGACGGTGACACGGAAGAGGCATTTGTCGAAGTTGAGTATTCGCTGAACGGTGATGAAGAAGTCGTATACCGTAGAAGGGCTGGAGACGATCGCAAATCCGGCTTGGAGGAATTCGACTATGATAATTTACCCGCAAAAGGCAACTTTGAGCCTTTGGTTAGTGCGATTTCCCATTTCAACTTTGAATATGCTTGCTACGAAAGTGAGCCCGACTATGAGTACAGCGAGTACAGCGAGTACAGCGGTGAACCCGCTGACTGCACTTGGGATAAGGTTACCGCGGTTGAAACGACGGTCACCTTTACGGATGCAGCGCCCTGGGGAGGTCAGGGAGTCGGTGATAAAGAGATCAGTTCAGTGGTTGCAATGCGCAATCGTGTGTCAAGCCTGATTGATAGCCAATAAGTTGACAGTATTGCAGCGGTCAAACACAGATTCACGGGATACCCTCATGCAGAACATGAATTTGAAAACAGGGCGCGAAGCCGGTTTTACCATGATCGAGTTGATGATCGTGGTCGTCATTATCGGCATCTTGATGGCGATTGCCTGGCCAGCCTATCAAAACTACGTGATCAAAGGGAATCGTGCCGAGGGGCGTGCTGGCATTGCCACTGTTACTCAGCAACTTGAGCGCTGTTTTACACGCTATAACAGTTATAACGATACTAACTGCAGCTTTGCCACCGGTATGACTGAGACCGAGCGTTATAATATTACGCTGGTCAATGATGCCAATACCTATACGGTAACGGCTACACCCCAATTTGCAGACACCGAGTGCGGTACGCTTACCCTGAAAGAAACGGGTGCCAAAACATCCGGCAACAATGATGTCTGCTGGTGAAGATAATGCGACACACGGACTGTGCAGGAGAAAATTAAATGTTGAAACATGGTGTCCGCCGCCCAGTACATGAGCCGCTCTGCATTCGACAACGGGGTATGGTTCTGTTGGTCGGGATGATCTTTTTGTTGGTGCTAACAGTCATTGGTGTGTCCCTGATGACGGGGGCTACTCAGGATGAAAGGCTGTCCGGTAACAGCAAGCGCTCAAGCGATGCCTTCTTGGCAGCGGAAGCGGGAAGCAAGGCCGCTATCACGGAGCTCTGTACTGAATATGTCGACGAAAACGGATATGGCGGGGGGCAAAACTATTGTGACCCTGACGAAAATAAAATGGATGAAGCGATTAATCCGCCTGAGTGGTTCTATTACGCATGTCGGTGTGTCGACGACTGCAGTGCAAGTAACGTATCAGATCGTACCTACGCGCTGGTAACACCCGAGGGTACTGTAATTGGTGAAAATGATACGGTTTACCTGTATCAGGATGAGGTTTTTGCTAACGCTGACTCGGACAATCCCGCGCTTAAAAGCACGTTTTCCGTTAGTCTGGGGCGCTGTGAGCCGAAAAACGGTGAGCTGGAAGGGGCGCTTGAAACACTGAGTCTTATCAGTGAAGGCAAGCAGTCCAACGCAGAGCGTAAAATTCACTTCAACCTTGGGCAAAGCAGTGGCGGTGGCGATGTGAGCTGGCCAGCTGTTTTTGTTAACGATGATCCGGATGACCCTGACTGCGACTTTGACTTTGGGCCATCTAATTCATATCTGTATGATGGCCGCGGGGGGCCGGCCATTTCAACCAATACCAAGGCGTGTGCCGATCAAATCAGAAATGCTGATGATGGCGAAGGGCAGCTGAAGGGGGGGGTGGTTGTCAATAACCCCGAGCCTGACTTTACCAGCCCCGGAGGGCAGGAAAAGTTCTTTGCTGCTTTGGATGCCTACACGCCGAGTGATCGCAAGGTGTTCGGTGAGCCGGATTCCAATCCCAATAAGAATATGGTGGTTGTGAAACAGGACCTGCCCAAGGACTTGGGCACGCCGGGCGACCCCTCCTCCATGAAGACAACCATTATTTACGGCAACTTGAATATTACTGGTGGGCTTTCCGGTGCCGGGATTCTGGTAGTAACCGGAGAAGCTAACTTCGGCGGCACCCCTCATTGGGATGGCATCATCATGGTGCTGGGGGGGCATGTTGATATCGGGGGCGGTGGTGCCGCTAACGGCCTGGACGGTACATTGATCGTATCCAATATCGACTTTGGTGATGATGACCCTTACAAACCTGGTCCTTGGAATGATCATAAGGACGATGAGAGAGATTTTACGGATGATGATTGGGAGTCACGTTGGGACTATGATGCCGACGATCCAACGATAAACTGGGACGTGAGTGGCGGCGGTAACGCATTGTACAACTATGGTTGTCAGAATATGATCGATGCGGCCAACAGCTTGCCCAGTGGAGTCAGCTTTCCGGCACCGAGCAGCTGTCCTGACGTGAGCGGTGATGGCACCGGAGAAGGCGCTGGATACAATGGAACCTTCGGCCGTTTGTATGTCTTCGATTGGTTGGAAGAAGTCGACAACTGATAGGATTTGAAAACCTTCTACACACGTTCGCTTGATCCCGGTCAGTTCCTGATCGGGGTCTTTTCGTTTGTAGATATGGCACGCGTCTGGGGTTTTCGATAATATGACCGTTATATGAACGGGAATTCATATATGATTCTAAGCGCATGAGTAGACTGATGGAGTAGTCTGATCCTGTAGTACCGATCCGCGCATGTTCCAATGCGCCTGCTCCTCACTTCCCATGCTTTTCATGTCTCCGTCCGCGTGATCGATTCGGGAGAACAGAAGTGAGACGTACGCCCCCATGTTTTGTTCGTAACGGCATTACCCGTCAAGCCGTGTCAGGCTTTACCCTCCTGGAGGTGATGATCACGGTTACCATCCTCTCTATTATCCTGTTTATCGGTATTCCGGGCTTCAACAGCTTGTTTGAATCGGCGCGTGAGCGATCGGCCACCAGCAGCTTTGTGACGGCCGTCAGTCTGGCGCGCTCGGAAGCATTGACGCGCAATACCTTCACACGGGTTTGCGTAATGGAGGCCTGCGGTGCTGGCAGTCGCGAAATCCGGGTTGAGGCTGAGACCGATAACGGTACGTCCGAGCTTGTGCGCGTATGGGATGTCGAGAAGAACATCGCCTACCAGTCAGCGGGTAACAGCAGCGTTGAATTGCGATTTGCGGCACTGGGTTTGGCGGTGAATGGCAGTGGCCAGCAACTGCTCGCACCGCAGACGGTGGATGTGGTTGATCAAGCGTCCGCTACGGCAAAAGTGCTGGGCAGTTACTGCATTGCCGTCACCGGCAGTCTGACCAAGGGAGGGTGTCAGTAATGATTCAGCCAGGTTTGAAAGATCTGCATCAGCAGCAGGGTGCGACCCTGTTGGAAGCGCTGATTTCCATGGTGGTCGTGGCTTTTGGCCTGCTGGGTGTGCTGTCCCTGCAGTTATACACCATCAAGGCCGGGCAAAGTGCCCAGCTCAGTTCAATGGCAACGCTTCACGCGTATGAACTGTTTGATCTGATGCGCGCCAATCGCACGGCTGCCCTGCAGGGCAAGTTTGATGATGGCAGCCCCGGAGACCGTGCTTATTGGCAAGGGCGGCTGAGCGATCTGCTGGGTGCAGATGCGGGTGCCGAGTTGACCCGCCAGGACCGCCTCTTCACGTTGACCATCACCTGGGATGATTCACGCGGTGCTGTGGTGGATGCCGAGGGTAATGCCTCGACGGATGCCAGTGGCGGTACGCTGACATTGAGTACGGAGATCTGACATGGATACTGTCTACCGCAGACAAGCGGGCTTCAGTTTGATCGAGTTGATGATCGGCCTGACGATCGGGTTGTTCATTTTGCTGGGAGTGGTGATGGTGTATGTCAGCAGCACCCGCTCTCAAGCCGCCAGTGAGGCGCTGGCACGGGTGCAAGAGAGCGGCCGTTTTGCCACCTATCTGATGACCCGTGAAGTTCGTCAGGCAGGGTTCAAGTATGCCTGTCCGGGGGAGATCAATAATCTTCTGGATACCAATAGCGGTGCTTATAAAGAAGAGCTGTTTGATCTGAATAATGCTGTACTGGGCTGGCAGGGCGGCACCGGGCCGCTGACGAACCTGGCACCGGATTATGTGCGCGGCGATGCGCTGCTGATCAAGCATGCCGCCAATGCGACCGGGGCTGTGGCCAAGGGCAATAACCCGGTACAGGCCAGCGCAATCGCGGTGGAAAAGGGGCATGGGATCAAGAAGGGCTCGATCATCATGATTGCGGATGCCTATGGATGTGACCTGTTTCAAAGCGGCAACAATGAAAATGCGTCTTCGTTGAACCGTGGTGCGGGTGGTACACCGGGCAACCTCAATAAGGCTGCATGGAGTCATCAATACGATGGTGATTTGCAAATTCTGTACTTCACCAGTGTGCTGTATTACATCGGCACCGGCAGCAATGGCCAGCCTGCACTCAAGGCATATCGTGTGATGCCGAATGCCGGTGGTGGCCTGGGGCAATCGGTGGAACTGGTCAGTGGCGTGGAAGACATGCGTCTGCTGTATGGTCTGGATACCGATGGCAGCGGCAGTGCCAACGCCGAGCTGGATGCCTATGTTACGGCTGACAAGGTGTCGGACTGGGATGAGGTGGTATCGGTGCGGATCGCATTGTTGACCACCAGCCCGGCCGGCGGACTGAATGATGTGGAGCAGACGCTGACCTGGCCGTTTGATGTCAACGGTGATGGTTCGCCCGACGAAGTCGAGTTTACGCCTGACGGGCGCTTGCGCAGCCTATTCACTACGACTGTTGCCATAAGGAATCGTTTGCCATGAGTCGATATAAACACCTATCCAAGCGTCCGTGCAGCAAGCGCCAGAGCGGTGCCACTCTGCTGGTTGCCATGATTATGCTGGTGCTGATCACTATTGTCGGGTTCAGTGCCATGCAGACAACAACCGTGCAGGAACGCATGACCGGCAACCTGCGTGACAAGGAGGTGTCGTTTCAGGCCGCCGAGGCCGCATTGCGCGAACAGGAGGCCATGTTGAAAGAGGCGCTTGAATTGCCGGAACTGGCTGAAGGCGCCAGCCCGTATGGTGATGGCGCCGCGACCGATCTGTCTGCGGTATCGGGTGATCCCGAGTCGCAGGTGGAAAAGAAATACTTCATTGCCGACAGCCTTGATATGGGGTTCAAGCCGCAAACAGGGCGCGATGTATACCGTATTGAAGCCAAGGGGTTTGGCCAGAGCGAGCAAGCGGAGTCTGTGCTTGAAACTCTGTATGCCAAGCGGTTCAACTAGGGATGGATCATGATTAAATTCAGTCAGTTTACAACCTGTGTTCTGGCCGGAGCCTACTGTTCGTCGGCACTGGCGGTTACCAACCTGTCCTTGCCCAATGAGCCGCTGTCGGTGCTCTCGTCCCGGGTACAGCCCAATGTCATGCTGGTGATGGATAATTCGGGCAGCATGCGCAACATGATCTGGGCAGACGGTTACGACCCGGATGTGGAATACCCGCGCTGGGATGATCTTTTGAAGCGTGGCGGCAGTTATGGCTATGAAGGCAGCTCTTGGAAGAAGAATTCCGGCAACGTGGACCTTGAGGACTTGCGTCATGACAACTGTGACGATGAGTTTGGTGACGGCTTCTACGAAGCTGTGCGCAAAGAAGACGTGACCGATCGAAAATGTCTTGCGCTGCCGGATCCGTTCGGTAACGAAAATACGCGCTATACCGGCAACTATTTGAACTATCTGTTCGAGACGTTTCCCAGTGGTACCGATCTGCGTGACGGCAGCAAGATTCCGATTGAATACCGCATGCAGGTGGCTCGTGATGTGGCCAAGTCGGTTGTTAACAGTGTTGAAAATATCCGTTATGGCGTCACCATCTTCTACAGCAGCCAAGGCGGCAAGGTGATTAACGAGTGTCGTGATTACATTGGCAACAAGCAGGATGTGATGAGTGCCCTCGACAGTATCACGGCCCGCACCAATACGCCCATCAGTGAAACCTACTACGAGGTCACTCGGTATTTCCGTGGCATGTCGTCCATGTGGACGGATGATGTGACTTTTACATCACCCATCGAATACCGTTGCCAGCGCAACTTTTCCATCCTGATTACGGATGGTGAGCCATTCGAGGATGACTTCGATGATAAGGAGCTGCACAAGTCCGATACCATTGAGGGCAAAAGCAACCGTCTGCCGGACTGGAATGGTGATGGCGAGAAATATTATCTGGACGATATCGCCCAGTTTGCCCGCGAGCTGGATATGCGGACATCGGGACTGGACAAGGAAGGCAAAAGCTTTGATGACCCTGAGTTCAAGCAGCAAAACATGAATACCTATACGGTTGGTTTTGCACTTGATCACGAGCTGCTGAAATCAACGGCCAAGTTGGGTAAGGGGCAGTATTACACGGCTAATAACGCGGAGCAGCTGGCAGCTGCATTACGCAGTGCCTTGTCCGATATTTCGGACAAGGTGCTCAGTGTGTCGTCAGCGGCGGTGAGCCAGGGGCCACTGAATGCGGGAACACTGACGGTATTCCCGAAGTACAACAGCGGGAATTGGACCGGAGACTTGAGTGCCTACCGCTTTGACAGTGACCCAGCCAGCAGTACCTATCTGCAGCTGGTGCCTGAGTGGGGCAGTGCCGCGGACAGAATCAAGCAGACCGGCTGGAATAACCGTCGCATCATCACCAACCTAAATGGTCGAGGGGTGCCCTTCCGCTGGGGGAGTTTCTCGGGTCAGCAGCAGCGTGACTTCTTCCAGGGCAAGCAGAGCCTGTTGCAATACCTGCGAGGCAACCAGTCTGATGAAGGGACCGCGTACCGGGAGCGTGCCAAGCTGTTGGGTGACATCGTTTATTCTTCGCCACAGTATGTGGGGGCACCCGCCTTTCGCTATGAGGATACCGAGTACCAGCGCTTCAAGAGTGATTATGCCGATCGTGAGCCGGTTATTTACGTGGGAGCCAATGACGGCATGCTGCATGGCTTCAAGGCCAGTACCGGTGAAGAGCTGCTGGCCTATGTGCCGGGCAGCTTGAACGGCCACCTGCACGCCTTGGCGGACAAGGATTACAGTCATCGGTTCTATGTTGACGGCACGCCAACGGTGGTCGATGCACAGGTGGACAGCCGTTGGCGTACGGTTCTGGTGGGTGGCCTTGGGCGTGGTGGCCAATCCATCTATGCACTGGATGTGACAGACCCTTCCCGCTTTACTGAAGGGGCGGCACGTAATACGTTCATGTGGGAGTTCTCGGACCCGGATCTGGGCTACAGCTATAGCCGCCCGGCAGTTGTGCAGCTTGAGAACGGTCAATGGGTCGCTGTGTTCGGCAACGGGTATAACAGTACGGATGAGCGGTTTGATGCTGCCGTCAGCAGTGGTGGTGATGCCGTGCTCTTTGTGGTGGACCTGGCCGACGGTACGCTACTGCAGAAAATCAATACTGGCGTAGGGTATGCCGAAGATCCGACCGGCCAGGAGCGTCCCAACGGGCTGGGAACGGCCAAACCGGTTGATACAGACGGTAATGGCATGACGGATACCATCTACGCCGGTGACCTGTTCGGCAACCTGTGGAAATTCGATGTGGCCGGCAATAGTGCTTCGTCCTGGAAGGTTGCCGGTAACACGCCGATTTTCAAGGCCTGTCGGAGCGATAGCTGTAGCGCCAATAATACTCAGCCGATCACCTCTGCACCTACGGTGGGACGCCATCCGATGGGGGGAGTGATGGTGTACTTTGGCACCGGCAAGTACCTGGAAACCACCGACAAGTCGGATAATGGCACGTTGCAGAGCTTGTATGGTATCTGGGATCAGCCGTCTAAAAATGGCGGTGGCAATAAAGGTGGCAATAAAGGTGGCGGTAACAAGGGCGGTGGCAACAATTCCCGTGGGGCTGTTAGCCGAGCCGATCTGCTGGAGCAGACCATTACTTACGAGGGCCGCGCCACGTTTGACGGTGAGGACTATAACCTGCGCCTGACCAGCCAGAATCAACCGGACTGGACCGTGCACAAAGGCTGGTATCTGGACTTGAACAAATCATCATCAGAGCGAGTGGTCGCCGGTGCAACGCTGCGAAACGGCAAGATTATTTTCACCACCTTTACGCCGTTGACCGATGATTCGGATATGTGCAAAAGCGATGCTGTCACCTGGCTGATGGAGATGGATGCCGTTACCGGGGGCGCACTGGAATATGCCAGCTTTGACCTGGATGGGGACCTTGATTTTGATGAAAATGATTGGATTGATCCTGGCAATGGCGGCGGCAATGAAGGCGGCAAGAAGCCCCCTTCAGGTGTGCAAATGGACGGTGAAAAACCGCATCCATCCATCGTACCGGTGGATCCTGAAAAGGAAATAAAGGTACTGGATGAAAGTACCATCATTGTCGAAAACCCGGGGCCCCACCTTGAAGGGCGCATCAGCTGGCGTGAACTCTTGTGAGGAGATGTGAAATGCGAACATTGTTACGAACAGCCCTGCTGGGTGGCCTGTGTGCGGTAGCCTGGCTACCGGTCCAGGCTGAAGAGCGTGCCGAGGAGCGCATTGGTGTTATTACCAGTGTGCAGGGGAGCGTAGTGCATATCGATAATACGCTTTACCGTACAACGCTGAAGACCCGCAAGGGCGAGACCCTGAGTGATCTGTCCGAGGCTTTCTGGGATGAAAGGCCGGTGTTTGAGGTGGGGGATGAAGTCGTGTTCGAGACGTTATCGCCCAAGAGCACGGAACTGGATTATCTACTGCGACGGATGCGATGATGCCTGTATATACGTGCCAGAAAAACCGGGGCTTTACGCTGATTGAAGTGATGATCGTGGTTGTGATCATCGGTATCCTCGCGTCAATCGCGTATCCGTCGTATGTGGAATACGTCAACGAGTCCAGGCGTTCGGAAGCACGCTCTAATCTGCTTGAGTTGGCGCAGTTCATGGAACGCTACCACGCTGCCAATGGGCGCTATGTCACGTCTGCCGGCGGCAGCGATGCGCCGGCATTACCGTATACGCAGTCGCCCAAGGAAGGAGGCAGCAAGTTTTACACCCTGAGCCTCAGCAATCTCAGTAGCGGTGCCTACCAATTGAACGCAGCGCCAATGGGAGCCATGGCTGGTGATCGCTGTGGCACCCTTACACTGAGCCATCAGGGGCTCAAGGGTAGTACCAGCGGTGACAAGGACGACTGCTGGGGGCGCTGATGGTTGCAGCGCAAGCCGGATCGCATGCTAGAGTTTGGTTAAGTCGTTCACACCGGCAGGAGTTTGAGCATGCACTGGCACCCGCTGCTGACCACCCACCGCTACGGTCATGAAGCGCTGATGCCCGACGAGGTCGGGCGTTCGCACTTCCACAAGGACCATGATCGCATCATCTTTTCCAGCGCCTTTCGTCGCCTGGGGCGCAAGACCCAGGTACATCCGTTTGCGCTCAATGATCACATCCATACCCGCCTGACTCACTCCATGGAGGTGGGCAGCGTGGGGCGTAGCCTGGGGATTCGGGTGGGTGAGCTGGTGGCCGACCAGTTGCCGCCCTGGGTCACCCCCCATGACCTGGGCATGATCGTGCAGTCGGCCTGTCTGGCGCATGATATCGGCAACCCCCCTTTTGGGCATGCGGGCGAGTACGCCATGCGGGATTGGTTCGCGCGCCATGCCAGCTGCCCGGCACTGGCCGAGCTGTCCGATCTGGAGCGTTTGGACCTGCAGGTTTTTGAAGGCAACGCCCAGGGCTTTCGTGTGGTCACCCGGATTGAAAATCACCTGTTCGATGGCGGCCTGCGGCTGACCTTCCCCACGCTGGGGGCGCTGCTCAAGTACCCCTGGGGGGTGGAGTACGCCGGCACGGGCGGCAAGTTCAGCGCCTTTTTGACCGAACAGGATATTCTCAACGCCCTGGGGCGCGATCTGGGGCTGAAAGCGGCTGGGATCGGCCGTTGGTGTCGTCACCCGTTGGCGTATCTTCTGGAAGCGGCAGACGACATCTGTTATGCCATCCTCGACCTGGAAGATGCCATCGAGCTGCATATTCTCGGTTTCGAGGACGTGAAGTCCATTCTGTTGCAGCTCTGCGGCGATCTTGAATTTGATGATGCCATCTTTGCCACCGAAGCCTCGGCACGGCGCAAAATTTCGGCCTTGCGCGGCAAGGCGATGGAGAACATGGTCAATGCGGCCGTTGGTGCTTTCATGGCGGCTCATGACGAGATCCTGGCGGGCACCTGGCAGGGCGAGTTGCTCCTGGCCGGTGACCCAATGGTCAGAGATGGTATTCTGACCGCCAAGCGGGTGGCGCGAGAGCGGGTGTTTCCGGATACCCGCAAGGCTGAGTTGGAAGTCGGCGCCTATACCACGCTGGGGGTGCTGCTGGAGGCTTTCATTGATGCGGTGTATGAGCAGCATCGCAAGGGGCGCGAGGGGGTGGGGTATCGTGCATCACGGGTGTTGCGGCTGATGGGGATTCATGCGCCTGATCCGAAAGATGGCCTCTATCACGGTTACCGCCGGGTGCTGGATTTCATCTCTGGCATGACCGATAACTATGCCTCTTATCTGGCCCGGCAGATCGCAGGCGTCGGACTGTGATTCTGGTGCTGCGCAGCAGCGGGCGTGAGCTGCTATCATCCGCAATCATGATTTAACGCAGGAAAAGAGTTGTAGCAGTATGGCAAGTTTACGTGATCAGTTGGGTGGTCTGGTGTACTCAACGGAAACCGGGCGTCACTGTCCGGACTGTGGCGAAGCGCTGGAGGCCTGTCGGTGTGATGATCAGGCTGAAGCCGAGCGCGTGGCATCACTGGATGGGGTGGTGCGCATTCGCCGTGAAACCAGTGGCCGCAAGGGCAAGGGTGTGACCACGGTCAGTGGTATTCCCTTGGTCGAGAAAGAGTTGAAACAACTCGCTAAAAAGCTGAAGCAGCGGTGTGGCACCGGTGGTGCCGTGAAGAACGGTATCATCGAGATTCAAGGTGATCACCGCGAGGTGCTCAAGGCTGAGCTGGAGGCGGCCGGTTACCAGGTCAAGCTCGCCGGAGGATAAGCCTGCCAATAGAATAAAGGGAGTGGACAGGGATGAAACTGAAGTGTCTTGCAGCCGGTGCCTTGTGTGTCGTGCAATCGGTGTGGGTGGCGTCTGCCGTTGCTGAAATCTATCACTACACGGATGATCGTGGACGGAAGGTTTATGTGGACCGCCAAAGTCAGATTCCCCCCCGTTTTCGCGAACAAACCCAGGCACGCAAGGAGGAATCCGAAACGCTCAGCCGAGCCGAGCGTGAGCGTCGTCAGCAAACACTCAGCCGTCTGGCCGCTCAGAAGGGTACCCAGGGCCGGCTGGCCGCCATTGAGCGGGAAATGGCCAGCCTGGAGCAGCGTGCGGATGTGCGGGGCAACAGTGTCAAGATACCGGTAACCTTGCGTCATTTGGGTAACACGCAAACTGTCAACTTGATCGTGGATACCGGTGCCAGCCGTACCGTTGTGCACCAGTCGGCCATCAGTCGTCTTGGTGGATTGTCCAAGCCAGGCGGCTATGCCCAGGTCGTGGGTGGCGCACGCATTCCGACCCGGCTGCTGCCGGTTGATGGCATCAGCTTCGGGCCGGTGGATCAGGGAAAATCAGAAGTGATGGTGATCGAGCCCTCGACCAACCCCGGCTATGATGGCCTGTTGGGTATGGATATTCTGGGCCGATTGAAATACGAGATCGACATGCAGCGCAAGGTCGTGATCTGGCACGCCGATCGATATCGCGAGCTGGCACAAGCCAAAAAGGAACTGCTGGCCGAAGCGTCCTCGCGTCCCTCTTCATAATCCGTAACGCTATGGAATACATCACTGCAGTGAACTTTTTTCTGTAAACCTGTTAGCTGGGCCGTGTTTCTGTCACCAAATACTGCGCTGGTGAAGCAGGTTCTGACAATCGCCTATTAATTCCGTAGTAAGCCACAAGGTGTACTGTGCAGGGCGAGAGCGTGAAAAAACAACCAGATCAGCGCTGACACTTTCCTTCGGTTGACCCGATGTGGTCTGATGGGCGCTTTTGCGAACCAGACCATGAGCCTCACTGTTCTTGCCCAACACCTGGCTGGCATCACCGATACGCGCCAAGCCGCCAAAATCACCTATCCGCTGTTCGATATCCTCTTTATGACGATCACCGCCGTCATCGCGGGCTGTGAAGGCTGGGAGGAAATCGAAGACTTTGGTCATGCTCGGCTCGACTGGCTGAAGCGCTATGGCGGCTATGAGAACGGTATCCCGATTCATGACACCATCGCCCGGGTGCTGAGCCGGATTGAGCCCGAGGCGCTGCAAAGCAGCTTAATCCAATGGATGAAAGACACCGAAGCCAACACGGAGCGGCAGGTCATTGCCGTGGATGGCAAAACCCTGCGCAGCTCCTATCGCCCCGGAGATCGGCAATCGACCATCCATATCGTCAGTGCTTTCGCGACGGCCAATGGTGTGGTGATGGGGCAATGGAAGACCGAGGAAAAATCCAATGAAATCAATGCTATTCCTGAACTGTTGTCATTGCTTGACCTCCAAGACAGCCTGGTGACGCTGGACGCGATGGGCTGCCAGCGGACGATCGCACAGACCATACTCGACAAAAAGGGTGACTACCTGCAGGCCGTTAAGGGCAACCAAAAGACGCTGTACCAGGCTATCCGCTCCGCTTTCGGCTCAGCTGACGAGCCTAGGCATCGCCAGATTGAGAGTGGTCACGGCCGCCAGGAATACCGTGAGCATCATGTTCTCGATGCGGGTGAGATCGCCGGACTTCCGCACTGGCCCGGCCTTAAAACGGTCGGCGTGGCCTTGCGCTACAGCCGCAACAAGGCAGGCAAGGAAGAGCTGCAATACCGTTACTACATCAGTTCAGCCGTGCTGAGCGAAGAGGCGTTCGCCCATAGCGTGCGCAGTCACTGGGATATTGAAAATCGTCTGCACTGGGTCCTGGATGTCGCGTTGCGTGAGGGTGCCTGCAAAATCAGTCGGGGCCACGGTGCCAACAATCTGGCCACGCTACGCCATGTCGCCCTCAATCAGTTGCGCCGGGAAACGACTAGGAAAGCCGGCATCCGTCGCAAACAACGACTGGCTGCAATGGACGTTGGCTATCTTGAGAAAGTGATACATGCTTAAAAAATGTTCACGCTCTCACCCTGGTGTACTGTGCCACTCGGATCAGGGCTGCAAATATACAAGCCTAGGGTTCAGGCAGTTACTTTGGCGATATTATTAACCCGGCGGCAATTTAGGTCTTTTATGCGGCATAGGCGATATGCTCAGCATCAAAGTATTTTTTCACTCGTTCAGGACGGCGTTGAAGCGTCAGCATGCATGATCGCGTGCGCTTCTTCAGATCGTCAACAGAGCGAGCAGCAGGCCCACTATGCACCATGCCTTTCAGGTCACAGTTAAGGTATTCATCCGGATTCAACTCCGGGGAGTAGGCTGGCAGGAAGAATACTTCCAGATAGCGTTTGACTGTCTTGCGCTCCAGCCAGCGTTTCACGACCTTGGCGTGGTGTACCCGCAAGTTATCCAGGATCAGAAAGACCTTACCAGGCGTCGATTCGATCAGCGCGCGCAGAAATTTCTTCAGGACCTTGGCGGTCATGGTCGACTCGTAGAGCATGAATCGTACAGTGCCCTGGTTGGTGATCGCCGAGATCATGTTGAGCGATACACGCTTGGCCGGCAAAGGTTGCACCGGGGTCTGCCCCTTCGGGGCATAGCTGCGACCGTGCTGGGTATTGTTTTTGATACCCGTCTCGTCACCCCAGAAAATCTGGGCGTTCTCTGCTTTGGCACGGGCCTGAATCTGCGGGTATTCCTCCTTCAGCCAGGCTTCAACGCGGGACGGGTTCTGCTCCCGCGCTTTCTTCAATGGCTTCTGGGGCGTGAAACCCCAGCGCTTGAGGTAATCGCCCATCGTGCGGACCGGGATATCAATGCCCCAGAACTGCTTGATCAACTGAGTAATCGCGCGCCGTGTCCAAAGCGCAAAGCCAAGCTTGTGATGGTCGGGCATCTGGTCACGCATCGCCTCGATGACACGTTGCTCCTGCTTTTCGGTCAACCGCCGAGGCTTGTTTTTGGGGTCGCGCTTTTGAACCGCGATGGCCTTGGCACCACCCGCTTGATAGCGCTTGTACCAGCGCCCAACGGTGTCGGGGTGGACGTCAAGAAGCTGACCAATCTGGCGGAAGGTTTTGCCCTTCTCGCGGAGTCGAATCGCTTTCTGCCTGAGAAGTTCTTGTTGCTCTGTGCTGAGCTTACGTGCGTCTGTATTCATGCAAGCACTATATCAGATGTAAATTACCACCTGGTTAATAGATGAAACAGAGCCTGAATTGACGAGGAAATTGCTGGGGGAATGCTCCAATGGAGCGTTTTTTCATAAGTTTAAAAACCGAGCGGGTGCCCATACATGCTTTACCTCGGCAAAGCGGCCAGTTACAAATTACATGATCGTCTATTACATTAAATTGATTCTCCATAAGAAGAATGGTGGGCTACAATAAAATATTTTGCAAAGCATAATTATTTGAATGCCAAAAGGCGGTGGCCTAAATGGCATGACCACTACAAACGGGTTAGCTGATTAATACTAGGGCCGGTTGGTGAATCCGGCACCCAATTCTCCCGAGTTCGACAGTTATCCACTGAAAATCGTCTGTTTTGCACACCCCAGCCCAGTATTCATGCGGGTTTCCGCTTTTTGGTAGCCTAAAACCCTGTAGTGGCATGCCTGTGGATATCTTTTCCGTTTTAAAGGTATCCAATAGGTGATAAAGTCATGGCATGTACGTCAAAGTCACCAAGTCCGGCCCTCGCAAGTATGTGCAGCTCGTTGAAGCCTATCGAGACGAGAACGGCCGCCCAAAACAACGCACAATTGCGACCCTCGGCCGTCTCGACAAGCTCGGTGATGAGCTGGAGTCCGTGGTCGAAGGTCTGTGCCGGATTACCGGGCGATCGCTGCCGGATAAGCCCGCAGTCAGCTTTGAGTCATCTCGTGCCTTGGGTGATGTCTGGGCACTGACTCAGCTCTGGAATGCTCTCGGCTTTGAACAGCTGCGCAAGGCCTTCCGCGGCACGCGTCACAGCATCCAGATCGAAGCCTTGATCCGCATTATGGTCATGAATCGCCTGACCTCGCCCGACTCCAAGCTGGGCGTGCTGCGCTGGCTGGAGACTGTATGTGTTCCCGGCGTTGGTAGTATCAAAAAAGTTGACCATCAGCATCTGTTGCGGGCAATGGATGCGCTCAATACCCAACGTGATGCCGTCAATGACAAAGTCACTGAACTGCTGCGTCCGTTGATCGATCAGGAGCTGTCAGTCGTCTTCTACGATATGACGACCATTCGCGCTGAAGGCCTGACCGAACAGGACGAAGAACTCAGGCAGTACGGGCGCTCCAAGGACGGTGGCATCCGTCGACAGGTCATGCTGGGTATGGTTCAGACGGCCGAAGGACTGCCGCTGTACCACGAGGTGTTTGAAGGCAACACCGCAGAAGTCAAAACCCTTCAGCCCACCCTGAAAACGATCATTGAGCGCTTCCCGGTTAAGCGCATTGTCGTGGTTGCAGACCGTGGGTTACTGTCGGTCGACAACCTGGATGAGCTGAAGCAGATGACGCTGCTGAACGGTCAACCGGTTGAGTTTATTCTGGCGGTTCCCGGGCGTCGTTATAGTGACTTCGAACCGATCCTGGAGCCGTTGCAGCGCACGGTTTTTGACTCCGCCGACGCGGAAGTGATCACAGAGACTCAGTGGCAGGAGCAGCGCCTGATCGTAGCCCACGATCCCGTACGTGCCGCCGATGAAACCGCGGCCCGTGATGCCAGAATCAACGCGATCGAAGAGGAAGCACAGCGCCTGACCGAGAAGCTTATCCGGCAGGATGAAGGCAAGACCACACGCGGTCGCAAGCTGTCTGATGGTGGTGCAACAGCCCGTTTATACAAAGAGGTCAGTGAATCTTCGTTGGCAAAAATCGTGCGTATTGACCTGAAAAGTGAGTTGTTCAGCTACGATATTGACGAAAAAGCCCTGAAGCGTGCGCGACTGATGGATGGCAAGCTGCTGCTGGTCACTAACGTCCAGGACTTGTCGCCAACAGAGGTGGTCAAACACTACAAATCACTGGCAGACATCGAGCGAGGCTTCAAGGCGCTGAAATCGGATATCGAAATCGGCCCAGTGTACCACCGGCTGCCAGAGCGGATCAGAGCCCATGCCATGATCTGCTTTATTGCTTTGGTTCTGCACCGCGTGATGCGGATGCGCTTAAAGGCAGCAGGCTCTGAACACTCACCCATGCGGGCACTGGAGCAGTTGCGGAGTATCCAATATCACCAGGCCACCCTCGGTGGCAGCACCGTGACAGGTGTGTCCAGTATGAGCCGTGAGCAGCTGGATATCTTCAAGGCCCTCAGTATCGAAAACCCCAGCGTTGGCACCGATAACCTGATCGTGTAGTGGAGCATTTTGCAGTGCTATCTATACGAATCAATAAGTTATAAAGCTAACTGTCGAACTCGGGAATTCTTGGTGCATCATTGGCTTATTGATTATGCAGTCATTATCCGCATGAATAGAGCAAGTGCGGGTTAACGGTCTCGGCTCGCTTTATCTGAGACTGAAAGATATCTTGATATTTATTTATAATATTCACTATGCGTTATTCTCAGTAGTCAGTATGTGTTTCGAGTTTTTCAAGCATTATGAAAGTTTTTGTGGGTTGTTATTTAAAGAAGTGTTTTTAGCTAAGATTTTCGCTAATTTTCATACAGGATGGTGTTTTTTAACTAGAAAAACCTGTTTTAGAATAGCTAAATCCTAATTTCATCTGAAAAGTATTACTTAAAGTCTTTCGATTTTGCCTCATCGTGTTTAATTTGAAATTTTGATTCAAGCTGATTTAAAACGCTATCTAACACTATGTTGACGGGTTAGTGCAAAGGCTTCTCATCTTAACTCTGGGTTGCATTGCCCTCATGGCGTAACCAATACGTCTTTGGCGCTTTGTGCTATTTTTCATAACTCAGGGAAAAGGCTGTATAGCGTTGAAGACCGGTTTATAACCATGTTTATTTGCATCAGACAAAGTCCATTGAACTTAAATGAATTACTTAGTCTGACGCATATGTACCATCAGACTAAGTATGCTTGTTCTGAGATTGGTTTCAGCTTCTATAGAAGTGGCGTTTTAGGAAGGATCGCGTAGGCTATAGCGTAGCAGTAGTACCAAGCAAGACATGGTAGTCATGTGGAATAGAGAGCCATGATACAACGGAGTGATATAACATGGTCAATGAGACAACGGCAGCACGGTATACCAGAACAGCAGTCGCGTTTTACGGTCGATACCTGGGCGATACACCCCCAACACCGAAAGGATTGGCTGAAGCAATGAGCGCTGCAACGTTAGATTATCGCAAAAATTCGTGGATGGCGATCAGGTCCGCGGTGACTTGGCATCAGAAATCACTCGGGCACAGCGATGCTGTAAAACGTATACAGGACACCCAGTGGCCGCGTAACCTGCCTAATCGCCCACCCAGCGGTCGCCCGAAAAAGGTCACTGAGTCTGATATGAAAAAAATTGAAACTGAGCTCGATAAGCGTCTAGATAACCCAAATGACCACGGTATAGAGGGGCTATATGCGGCATTTATTCTAGCACAGGAGTTGGGCTGTAGGCCTAATGAAATGCATGGTATAAATATGATGGATGACGGTAGGATATTTGTCCCAGGGTCAAAGTTTTGGTCGGACGATGATCGTGGGCTGGATCGCTATATATGTGTTTCGCAAAAGAGTAGAGAAGCCATTAAGATCGCTATTGATATAATAAGAGCGGAGCCTGGTTACAGAAAAAATCCAAAGCAGTTGATAGAAGCGATTCAGGCCCGCTGGAGCCGAATGACGGCAAAGATTTTTCCGCGGCGCAAACGTGGTAGGCCGACCCTATATTCATTTCGACATCAGCTGGGCGCGGATCTGCGTTCTGACGTACAGGCAAAGCGACGCAGCAGGAAAGAGGCTGCATACATAATGGGGCATCAGGGCACTAAATCGATTTTGGACTATAGCGACCCGCGCAGCCGGCGCGACCGCAGTATGATAAAACCAGGTGTCAGTGAAGCGGAGGTCGATAGTAAGGTCCGCAATACCCATGTGCACGAACAAGATTTTGTGGTCGAGTACGGCAAGGATGAGACGACGATGAAACAGGTTGAAGGGGAGGACCTGCTGGCAGTGGCCGATGATCCACTAGCTGCTGGCCCGTCTGTGTAGCACATACGATTTTTCACTTAACTATTCTAGGAAATAAAAAATCAACAGTAAGCGTTTGCTTGGTTTACCACGACGCGCGAAAGGCTCCTTACCCCGTCCTCAGTGTGCCCTCGGCTATTCCGCCTAACGGTGGCAAACCGAAACCTTGAGGCCGGGGAGGCATGTCAATTGGCAGGCGCTCCCATCAATTGGAATTGTCCCTGGTGTTATATTCAGCCGGCTTGGTTGAGCCGACGCTCGGCCAGGCGCAGGTCCAGGGTTGCCTTCAGCAGTTGATACAGTTGAATGGAGGCATCGATTTCGGCCTTGCGGTTGGTCAGGCTCTCGATGTTCAGTCCGATCGGCAGGCCCAGTGGCAGGCAGGCATCCAGAATCTGCTCCAGGTTGTTCTGGCAGATGCGCACGGACTCGGCCAACGGTGTCTCTGCGTCCAGAATGCGGTAGCGTGTCGCTTCGGGCACGGAGATGCCCAGCCACTGCATGAACTCAAGAGTCTTGGCGCTGCCGCAGGGGGTAAAGGTCAGGATGACGCGCTTGGGGACAATACTCTGTTCGCGGCAGCTGCGCGCATAGGAGGTCAGCAGGTCGATGGTGGCCTGGGAGTTGTAGACCGCTTGGGACACGAAAAACTCGCAGCCGCTTTCCACTTTGCTGATCAGGCGCTGGTGCTCGTTGCCTTTGACGGCATGGCGCTCGGCAATGGTGACACCGCCCAGGTGAAAGGGCTTGTCATGTGACTGGAGCGCGCCGTAGGCGTCATTCAGCGACAACTTGATCTCGCCTTCGGACGAAGGACTGCCCACCAGCACCAGGTTGCGAATGCCGTAGTCATCCCAGGCTTCGCTTAACCACTGCTCGAAGTCGGTGCGGTCGCGCTGGGCAACGCTCTTGTAGGTAATGATCGGGCGCTGGCTGCTGGCGGTCAGCAGCTTGGAATATTCGCGCGGATCACGGGTTTCCATGTACGGGAAAGGACGCGGAGTGTCGATGCGGCTGCTCTCGTCCTGAATGTCGTAGACAATCAGGCCGTCATATTCCAGGGTATCCAGACGCGCCAGCAGGCGATCAGCGATTTCCTGCATCTGCATGTCATCGGTGCTGGCCTTGGGCGGAGTGGTTCCGACAAAGCAGACGCTGCGATGAGGGTCGGCAAATTTTTGCTGCAGGGATTCGCTCATGATGTTATCCATCGTCCTTACGTTGGTGTTTTGTTATGAGTGAATTATATTCATTTATTGAAGCGACATGATGAAATCTTCTGTAGCTATGGTGAGGGCTGTTCATGGCTGCGCAAAAACATTCAAGGCCACAACACCCAAGGAGCGTGTGATGAGTACAACCTTTGATCCGGCGGCCGTGAGTCAACAACTGGAAGGTGAAGCGACAATTCCGCCGCTGGCAAGCTGGAACCCCGAGTTCTGTGGCGATATCGACATGAAGATTGCCCGTGACGGGCGCTGGTACTATGAAGGCTCACCCATTGGCCGCGAGGCCATGGTGAAAATGTTCTCGCGTATTCTCTGGAAGGAGGGTGATCGCTACTTTCTCAAGACCCCGGTGGAAAAGGTGGGGATTCAGGTTGAAGATGCGCCCTTTCAGGTCATCGGCGTGGAGCACGAAATCGGTGATCGGGGGCCGGAGCTGATCTTCACCACGGCAACCGGGGATCGGGTCAGGGCCGATGCCGAGCACCCCCTTCGGGTGGAGGTGGACCCTCGCACCAAGGAGCCTTCGCCCTACCTGATGATTCGCTTCGGCATGGAAGGGCGCATCGGGCGCAACCTGTTCTATCAGCTGGTGGAACTGGGGCGGATGGTGCAGCACGGCCGCACCACCGAGCTGGTGGTCGACAGCGCCGGTGAGACGTTCAGCCTGGGCGAGCTTTAATGCTAGAGCAGCAATAGCGTTCCCAGTCCCAGAAAGGCGACAAAGCCGACCACGTCGGTGACCGTGGTGAGAATGACCGAGCCGGACAGGGCCGGGTCGATCTTCAGTTTTTCCAGCAGCACCGGAATCAGTACGCCGGACAGGGCAGCAGCGGCGATGTTGATCACGATGGCCAGCCCGATCACCAGCCCGATGGCGGCGCTGCTGAACCAGACGGAGGCCACCAGCCCGATTACGATGGCCCAGAGCACCCCGTTGAGTCCGCCGACGCTGAGCTCCTTTTTCAGCAGGGGCATCACGTTGGCGGTGGTGATCTGGCCCAGGGCAAGGCCACGGATCATCAGTGTCAGCGTTTGGCTGCCGGCGATCCCGCCCATGGAGGCCACGACCGGCATCAACACCGCCAGCGCCACCACCTGTTGCAGGGTGCCTTCGAACAGGCCGATGGCCCAGGACGCCAGAAACGCGGTCAGCAGGTTGATGCCCAGCCAGGTTGCACGTCGTCGAGAGCTGCGCAGTACCGGCGCAAACAGATCCTCGTCTTCGTCCAGACCGGCGCTGGCCATCAGCTGGGCTTCGTAGTTTTCGTGTACCACTTCAAATGCCAGGCGCTGGCTCATGCGGCCCAGCAGTTTGCCCTCGGTATTGATGACCGGCAGGGCCGCCACTGCGGCTACTTCGAATTGTTCACAGGCTTCCTTCAGTGGCAGCTCGGCGGCAAGGGGTGACAGCTCCGCGTCCAGCAGTTCGGTGAGCGGCTGGTGTGCCGCAGCGCCGAACAGGTGATGAATGGATACGGCACCGGTGTAGCGGCCGGTGCGGTCGACCAGCCAGAGGTGCTCGCTGTACTCGGGAATGGCACGACGCAGCAGGCGCAGGGCATCACGGACCCGGCTGTTGTGAGGCAGGATCAGCAGCTCATGATCGACATAGCGGCCCAGCTGGTCCTCGTCATACCCGGCGCTCTGTTCGTAATGATGCCGCTGGCTGTCATCCATGCGCGCCAGCGCAATGTCCACCACCTCTTCCGGCAGTGAATCCGCCAGCTCGATCAGGGTTTCCGCGTCCAGGTCGGAGGTCAGCTGGTCCAGCGCAGCGCTGTCAAATTCGCGCAGCAGGCTTTCACGGGCTTCGCTGCGCATGGCCACCAGTACATCGGCGTGACGTTCGACGGGCACCAGGCTCCAGGCATGGCGCCGGGCATCCTGCGGCAGAGACTCCAGCAGCAGCGCGATCTGTTCTGGTTCCAGTTCGTCGAAACTGTCCGGCAGGGGCGTGGATGTTTCGTCTTCTTCATGCCGGATCATCTGGTCGATATGTTGGCTGATCTCTTCACTCATGGGGCCGCGCCTGTTGCTTGCTGATATCGAGAAAAAGTATGGCTGTTATAAGCTTACACGGAAATTTCCACTATCCACGGAAATTTTTCCGGCCGTCCGCTGTTGAGCCTTGTTCTGATCTTGTCCAGATAAAGTTTTCGGCCTTGCCGATATGCACGGGTATAGTATGCCCGGCCTGGAATAACCGAAAGCGAGAATCGATGTTGACCCTGCGCATGTATGCCAGCCCTTGGAGGCTGCTGACAACCCTGTTATTGCTGTTTGCCTCGGTGCCGCCGGTTTGGGCGGATGCGCCGGCAGTCCAGCTGAATCAAGGGGCGTTGACCCTG
Source organism: Marinobacterium weihaiense (assembly GCF_019061305.1). Lineage (GTDB taxonomy): Bacteria > Pseudomonadota > Gammaproteobacteria > Pseudomonadales > Balneatricaceae > Marinobacterium > Marinobacterium weihaiense. The sequence goes on along the minus strand of NZ_JAHQZT010000006.1, from coordinate 140,916 downwards.
GATAAGGGACAGTTGAGTGTGCTGGAAGACCCCTTGGGTACCCTGGATTGGCAGCAGGCGCTGGCGGCTCAGCGTGCAGGGCGGTTCAAGCCGATCCCGTTTGCACTGGGACAGGGCTACAGCACATCGGCTTTCTGGCTGCATGTGCGCCTCGAGCGCTTGCCCGGTTCCGCCGAGAAGTGGGCGTTCAGCAGCAGTCCGGCCTATTTGGACAAGGTTGAGTACTTTCTGCTGCAGGACGGGCAGCTGTTTGACCGGTTGCGGGCCGGTGATTTGGTGGACGACCCGGAGCACGACTTGCATCATCGTATCGCTGTCGTCGGCACCCGCTTGCCGGAGGGCGGTATGGAGATGCTGGTCAGGCTGGAAACGACCAGTACCTCGGTTCTGCTGATCCAGATACTGCCCTGGAGCAGGCATGAGGCACTGATCGAGGGGCGCGTGCTGGGCGAAGGCATTCTGATCGGTATATTGGTGGTCATACTGGTGATCAACCTGCTAAACGGTATTTGGCTGCGGCGTCCCATTTTCTTTTATTTCGTTGCCTATGAAGCCTCGATGTTGGCAACGGTGCTGTTGAGCAACGGTTTTGTGCGTGATCTTTTTCCGCACATTGATGCCTACCAGCAGAACCTGATCATGCAGTTGGGGGTGCTGTGTTCGGGCTTTTTGGCGTTCGTGTTCTTCTGGCGGCTGCTGGATTTTCCCTTCAGGGGCAAGCGCTGGGTCAACGGGCTGTTTATCGTCGGTATCATGCACAGTATGGTCGGCATAATCTTTGCGTTCTATGGCCGTTACCCCGAAGCCATGGCTTTCATCAATACCTATGTATCGGTTTTCCCAATTCTGGTGTCGGTGCCGTTGTTGCTGAGCTGGAAACGGATGGATTCCGAGCAGAGGTTTCGTGCCGGTGGTTTGTTCGTATTCGGTGTTTTCGTGGTGGTGAATGGTCTGTATACCATCGGTCTAATGCCGGTAACAGTGGGCACGGTGTATATCGCGCCGATCATGATTCTGTCGTTTCAGCTGAGTTTGCACTTCATTCTAGTGTTTTCCGTGCGCAAGTCCGAAAGCACGGTACGGGACGCTCAACGGCGCGCAGAGCTGTCATCTCGTGAGGTGGCCTTGGAGCGCAAGCAGCGACTGTCGCATGAGATGTTCATGGCCATGTTCTCGCATGAGGTGCGTACGCCGCTGGCCGTTATCGACAATTCCACGCAATCGCTGGACATGTTGGAGCAGATGCCGGATTCATCCCATGAACGCGTCAAGCGTTACACCCGTATCCGCGACAGTGTGCAGCGCATTGATCAGTTGCTGCAGATGAGTCTGCTGCGCGGCCGTGCTGATCTGACCGGCGCGGATGTCGAGGTGCAGGAGTATGACCTGGGCGAGCGGCTGCAGGCTGTGATCGAGACCTTTGATGCGAGGGCTCGACAGCGTATTCGCTGGCATGAAGCGGACGAGCTGCGTGTCGGCTTGCGACTGCCGGCGTCGATTCTGGAAGTGCTGATGCGCAACCTGATTGACAATGCACTCAAGTACAGCCCGGACGAGCAGCCGGTGGATGTGAGCCTGGGGGTAGATCCTGAGGGCTGGTATTTTACTGTGCGTGATTATGGCGCCGGCATGAACGAGTATGTGCGCAGCCGCATTTTCGAACGCCACTTCCGGGCGGCGGAGCGCGAGTCCGTGCCGGGGCTCGGGCTGGGGTTGTTTGTGGTCAAGGAGGTGCTGGACAAATGCGGCGGTCATATTGATGTACACAGCGGCAATGAGGGCACGCGGATGGCGATCCGCATGCCCTGTGCCCCGCATGCATGACGTGAGGCGGGCCGGTGGCAGGGTGCGGGCGGTCGTCGGGCAAAACGTGCAGGGGTTGCTAGTATTGAAGTGTGGGCCGGGAAAGTAAACGTCACCATGCGATTGATACGGGTTGGTGGAATGATGCATCCGGTGCGATGATGCCAGGCCTTTAACCTTGATCAACAGAACGGACCCTGCCAATGGCCCAAAGCGCAACCGTACACAAAGTACACCTCCAGCTGGCCGATATGGATCGGCACCACTACGCCGATTACAGCCATACGCTGGCACAACATCCTTCGGAAACGGAAGAGCGCCTGATGATGCGGTTGCTGGCCTTCATGCTGCGCGCGGATGAGCGGCTGGAGTTTACCCGTGGTCTCTGTGTCGATGACGAGCCCGACCTCTGGTGCAAGAGTTACGCGGACGAAATCGAATTGTGGGTCGAGGTTGGACTGCCCAGTGATAAGCGTATCCGCAAGGCCTGTAATCGTGCCCGACAAGTCGTGATATTGGCCTACGGTTCCGAGCAGGCGGTGACCCCCTGGTGGGAAGGTGTTCGCGGGCAGCTGTACCGTTTCGACAACCTGGAAGTGCTGCGTGTTTCACCGGCCCAGAGTGCCGACCTGACGGCATTGGCCGAGCGTGGCATGCATCTGCAGTGCAGTATCGAGGATGGCCAGGTCTGGGTCAGCAATGCCGATAGCAGCGTCATACTGGAACCGCTTCGCCTGTGGCCCGAGGCCTGATTCTTCCTTGTATGGCCAGTCTGCTGGCCGTTTGAGGCGCCTGCCTCCAGTGCCGCGCTGTCTTGATGTGGGGCACTCGCATATTATTTTTTATACTTGCTTCGTAATGCTACGCAATCAAGCATTAGTATAAGAATGCCGATTGATCAGCATTGGGTGTTCAGTCATCAGCAGGCGTGTCAGATGTTGCAAATGGTGGACAATGTCGCCTTTCCCACACTTTCATGGAAAATGAATATATAATGCATTGCTATTGAAATTTGTTCATTCAATAGCAGAGGAAACCATGCTTCCCAAGGAAGAGCTCAATACGCTGATCGCCAAGCGGGGCATTCTCAAAGGCCTCAACTCGACACTGGGCATTACGGCAATCGTGATGACCGTTGTCTTCATTCTCTATGCTGTACTGCTGGGCAAGACCGCCAGTGAGCAGTTTATTGGTATCAAGACCTGGATCGAAAACACTCTGGGCTGGTACTACATCCTGGTCATGTTCATGGCCTTTGTGGTCTGTGTCTATCTGATGTGTTCGCGGGTGGGCAAGATTCGTCTGGGACGTGACACGGACCGCCCCGAGTTCAGTAACTTTGCCTGGTTTTCCATGCTGTTTGGCTGTGGCACCGGTGCCGGCATGCTGTTTTTCTCCATGTCGGAGCCGATGATCCACTTTGCCAGCCAGTGGAGCGGTGGCAACCCCTTCCTCAGCAGTGAGGTCAAGGCGGCGGTTGCGGACTTCTTTGCAGCTAAGCAGGCGGCGCTGGACAAGGGGCTGATGCCCGGTGATGCCGGGTTCCCGGTACCGAATGACCTGGTCGCGGATGCGGCTGCCGGCGGCATTAAGCTGACGGTGTTCCACTGGGGTACGATTGCCTGGTCCATGTATGCCGTAGTCGGTTTGTCACTGGCCTACTTCGCGTTTCGCAAGGGCTTGCCGCTGTCGATTCGGTCGGCCCTGTATCCGCTGATCGGTCAGCGCATCTATGGTCCTATCGGCCATACGGTGGATATTCTGGCCGTGTTCGGCACCATTTTCGGTATTGCGACAACGCTGGGTCTGGGGGTTAACCAAATCGGCGCTGGTCTGGTCTCGCTGGGTGTGCTGGAAAAAGCCACTCAAACCGTGACCGTGGTGTCGATCTTGTTGATTACCGTGATCGCAACGCTGTCCGCGACCAGTGGCGTCGCCCGTGGCATCAAGCGCCTGTCGACCCTGAATACCTGGATCTGCCTGGTTATCCTGGCGTACTTCATGTTGGTGACCGATACCAACTATCTGGTGGCCAGTTCGATCACCGCGCTGGGCGATTACCTGACCGAGGGTATCTCCATGACGCTGTGGACCGCCCGCAGTGGCGAGGAGCGCACCTGGCAGGGTGGCTGGACCATCTTCTACTGGGGCTGGTGGATGGCCTGGTCGGCGTTCGTGGGCATGTTCATTGCGCGCATTTCCCGGGGCCGCACCATTCGCGAGTTCGTGCTCGGAGTGATGCTGATTCCGTCCGTGGTGGCGCTGGTCTGGTTTGGCGTGATCGGTTCTGCCGGTATCCATCAATCTCTGTATGGCGCGGACATGACCATCTACAACGCAGCCATCAACGACTGGGATTATGCCGGTACGCTGTACAACTCCTTCGATGTGCTGACACCGGGCACCCTGGCCGTATTGGCCAAGATGGCAGCGCTGGTCGTCGTGGTGATCTTCTTTGTCACCTCGGCGGACTCCGGTACGCTGGTGTTGGGGCGATTGCTGGCCTTCGGGCAGCGTCCGCCGGTGCAGCAGCGCATCCTCTGGGGCATGGCGCTGGGCGCGGTGACCCTGATCATCCTGCTGCTGGGGGGCGATCTGGCGCTGAAGTCCCTGCAGGCGGCTTCCATTGCCGGTGCCTTGCCATTCACCTTCGTGCTGCTGGCCATGATGTATGGCCTGGTGAAGTCCCTGCGTGAAGACAGTGAGCAGTTCATCGACAACGAGGAGCATATCCGCAGGCTAATCGAACAGGAAGTGTCCGACCTGTCCTGACCTGTCCTGGCTTGGCCCGATTCCTCGGGCCAGGCTTTCCAAGTTCATCTGTGCGGCCCAACCTGTGAGGCCCAACCTTGATGCAGGCCAGGTGTCGGCGTTGCCTGAGTGTGCCGAGTTGCTATATCGTTGCCTCCGGGCGCGATGGCGTGCTTCATGAGCTGGCGGTATGGAGGTGATCTTGGGCAGGGGATATAAACGGGCACAGAGCCTCGCCGTTGCGGCGGGGCTGTTAATGGCGCCTCTTGGCTGGGCAGACACGGCAGGCGATCAGCGCCTGGCTGACCGACTGTCACACTGGCAGCAGCAGGCTGACCAGGGTGATGCCAGCGCCATGTTGAAGCTGGGCCATCATTTTCGCTCCGGTGCATTGGCGGCACCGGATCCCGGGCAGGCCGAGCATTTCTACCGTCAGGCTGCAGAGCTTGGACTGGCTGAGGCTCAGTTCAGTCTGGGCACGCTGCGCTTCTTTGCAGGTCATCGTGATGAAAGCCGTGATTGGTGGCTCAAGGCAGCCCGTCAGGGGCATGCGGAGGCCCGTTACCGCTTGGCCATTCTCTTTCTCAAGCAGGCAGAGCCCGACGAGCGGCAGGCGCGGATGTGGCTGACGCGAGCGGCGAACAGTGGTCATGCCCAAGCCGTGCAGGCGCTGGCGATCCTGAAGGACACCGCAGGTGAGCCTGTCGATGCGATGCCCTTGCAGCCGGACCTCGACACGGCAGAGTCCGAAGCCAGAGTGCCCTCGGGGGAAATGACCGAGCCGAGTGCAGCGCCAGTGGCCGCATCCGATATGATCGAAGTGGTTGCATCTGCAACACCGGCACAAACCATACTGCCTGAGCCTGAGCCTGAGCCTGAGCCTGAGCCTGAGCCTGAGCCTGAGCCTGAGCCTGAGCCTGAGCCTGAGCCTGAGCCTGAGCCTGAGCCTGAGCCTCAAGCCCCGGCCGAGAAGCCCGTACCCGTGCGTGACCGGTCCGTGGTGGCCGAGTTGTCGTCACCGGTGGAGCCTGTTGTCCAGGCCGATGAGGTCGCCTCTGTGCGTCGCTCAGAGCCGGTACCCGAGCCGGTTATCGATCCTGAAGCCCCGTTCCGGGTTCAGCTGGCATCTCTGTCACAGCGCGAGGGTGCACAGATGCTGGCGGCCAGCTTGGCGCAACGGCATCATGCCATTCTGGAGGGGCACCCTGTAACTGTTCGCAAGTTGCGAGGGGCATATAAGGTACTGCTGATGGGATTTGCAGATCGAGATGCGGCCGGTGCGGCCTGCGCGCGCCTGAAGGCGCACAATCAGGGCTGCTTTGTGATCAAGCGTTGAGGCGGCACAGAGTCTTTCGGGGTGTATAAAAGCGACAGCTGAAACCTGAACGATGATGGGAGCCCTGCCGGACTCCCATCCCGTTGCCGGCCTCAATGATCGGCGTACGCCTCGATCGGCAGGCAGCTGCACATCAGGTTGCGGTCACCATATACGTTGTCGATACGGTTCACCGTCGGCCACAGCTTGGACTGTTTCAGCCAGCTGGCCGGGAAGGCGGCCTGCTCCCGGCTGTAGGGGCGGTTCCAGTCCGAGTCGATGATGTCGGCTTGGGTGTGCGGTGCATTCTTCAACGGGTTGTTGTCCGCATCCAGTTCACCGGCTTCCACCAGCGCGATCTCTTCACGAATCCGTACCATCGCCTCGATGAAGCGGTCCAGCTCGGCCTTGGACTCGGATTCGGTCGGTTCGATCATCAGCGTGCCCGGCACCGGGAAGGACATGGTCGGGGCGTGGAAACCGAAGTCCATCAGGCGTTTGGCCACGTCTTCCTCGGAGATACCGGAGGCTTCTTTCAACGGGCGCAGATCGATGATGCACTCGTGAGCCACGCGGCCATTACGACCAGAGTAAAGCACCGGGTAGTGCGCACCCAGTTTCTTCGCCAAATAGTTGGCGTTGAGGATGGCATGTTCGGTGGCCTGACGCAGGCCTTCGCCGCCCATCAGGGCGATGTACACCCAGCTGATCGGCAGGATGCTGGCGCTGCCCCAGGGCGCCGCCGATACGGCGCCGTTGCCCGCCCTGGGCCCGTCGATACCGACCACCGGGTGGTTGGCGACGAACGGAGCCAGGTGCGCCTTGACGCCGATCGGACCCATGCCGGGGCCGCCGCCGCCGTGCGGAATGCAGAAGGTCTTGTGCAGGTTCATGTGCGACACGTCGGCACCGATATCGGCCGGGCGGGTCAGCGCCACCTGAGCGTTGAGGTTGGCACCGTCCATGTACACCTGGCCGCCGTGTTGGTGCACGATGTCGCAGATCTCGCGGATGCCTTCCTCGTACACGCCATGGGTGGACGGGTAGGTGATCATCAGGCAGGACAGATCGTCGGCGTGGGCTTCTGCCTTGCTGCGCAGGTCGTCGATATCCACGTTGCCCTGATCATCACAGCCGACCAGTACTACTTTCATCCCCGCCAGTGCGGCCGAGGCCGGGTTGGTGCCATGGGCCGAGGTCGGGATCAGGCAAATATTACGATGGCCCTGACCTTCAGATTGATGATAGTGACGGATCGCCAGCAGGCCGGCGTATTCGCCCTGGGCACCGGAGTTGGGTTGCATGCAGATGGCATCGAAGCCGGTGATCGCTTTCAGCATCTCTTCCAGCGAGTCGATCATCACCTTGTAGCCCTGTGCCTGATCAACCGGCGCGAAGGGATGCAGGGCACCGAACTCGGGCCAGGTCACCGGGATCATCTCGGCGGTGGCGTTGAGCTTCATGGTGCAGGAACCCAGCGCGATCATGCTGTGAGCCAGTGACAGGTCCTTGTTTTCCAGGCGCTTGAGGTAGCGCAGCATCTCGGTTTCGCTGTGATATTCGTTGAATACCGGATGGGTCAGAAAGTCGGAGGTGCGCTTGAGCGCGGCCGGGATGCTGGAAGAGCCGCTAGCGATCAGCTCGGCGTCCAGTGCCGCAATGTCGAGGCCGTGATCGGCACCGAGCAGGGCGGTCCACAGGGCTTCGATCTCGGCACGGTCGGATCGTTCGTCCAGGCTGATACCCAGTTCGTCGTCACCCAGCTTGCGCAGGTTGAAGCCGGCGTCCTGAGCGGCCTGATAGAGACCGTCACGGTTGGCACCGGCTTTAATGGTGAGGGTGTCGAACCAGGTATCCTGGGCCAGCTCCAGCCCTTTCTGTTTGAGGCCCGCGGCCAGCAGATCGGTCAGGCGGTGGATGCGACCGGCGATGGTTTTCAGGCCTTCGGGGCCGTGGTAGATGGCGTAGAAGGCGGCCATGTTGGCCAGCAGGACCTGAGCGGTACAGATGTTGGAGGTCGCTTTTTCACGGCGGATGTGCTGCTCGCGGGTCTGCATCGCCATGCGCAGCGCCGGGTTGCCGCGGGTATCGACGGAGACGCCGATAATACGGCCCGGTACCGAGCGCTTGTAAGCGTCCCGGGTTGCAAAGAAGGCCGCGTGCGGGCCGCCATACCCCATAGGCACGCCAAAACGCTGGGCGGAGCCGAACACCACGTCGGCCCCCATTTCACCCGGCGATATGAGCAGCACCAGGCTGAGCAGATCGGCGGCGGCACACACCAGTGCTTTCCGGGCGTGGGCTTTCTCGATCAACGGACCAAAGTCGCGCAGTACACCAGTGGTGCCCGGGTACTGTACAACGACACCGAAGGCTTCATGCTGGTCCAGCAGCGTTTCTACATCACCGACGATGACATCGTAGCCCAGTGGCTCGGCGCGGGTCTGAATAACATTAATGGTCTGCGGGTGTAGCTGCTCGTCCACCAGGAAGGCGTTGGCCTTCTTCGCCTTGCTCATGCGCTTGCACAGCGTCATGGCTTCGGCCGCGGCGGTTGCCTCGTCCAGCAGGGAGGCGTTAGCGAGATCCAGACCGGTCAGGTCGAGCACCATCTGCTGATAGTTGAGGATCGCTTCCAGACGGCCCTGGGATACTTCCGGCTGATAGGGCGTGTAGGCGGTGTACCAGCCCGGGTTTTCCAGCACGTTGCGCAGGATAACGTTGGGTGTCAGCGTATCGCTGTAGCCCATGCCGATGAGTGAACGCTTGACCTGATTCTGCCGGGCAATGGCTTTCAGTTCAGCCAGGGCCTGAGCCTCGGTTTTGGGCGCGGCCAGCGGGATCGGCCGGCTGACACGAATGCTGCCCGGCACGGTTTCATTGATCAGTGCGCTCAGGCTATCGACACCCAGCTCGGCCAGCATCGCGGCAGTTTCTTCGGCGGAGGGGCCGATATGGCGGCTGATAAAGGCGTCCTGTTGTTCCAGATCATGCAAAGGGGGCAGGGTCTGTTCACTCATGGCGAAGGGTCTCGGTTGTTCATGTTATTATCGCCATGGTAGCAGAGATGATTCGGCATGCGGATCAGCGATTGGTGGCAACCTGCTGGCTTAGACAGCCGAGTTATTGGTACTTTTATACACTTTTTTGGTTTGTGTCAGTAAACATGATACATGTGTTGTGTTTGAATGCCTGTCTGCAGCCACTAGAATAATAGCCGACACTGTAAACTTTACCTGCATGGAGAGCACCAATGCTCCGTTCTGACCAATGGCTTGCCCTGTCTCCCCTCGGGGTTGCGGTTTTATCTGCTGTGCTGCTGATCATGGTGTCGGCGTCGGTTCCCTATTGGGCACTGTTGCCAGTGTTGATGCTCGGCAGCGGCTTGTCATGGTTGGCATGGCGATGCCTGGGGCGATTGCAGGCTCAATATCAAGAGCTTCAGGCACACCTGGAACGTGAACACGTGTATGCCGAACATTGCCACACCAACCTGGACCGGCTGCTGTCGGTCTGGCTGCAGGTGGTGCCGGTTTGGGGGCGTCATGTCGACTCCTGCCGTGACATGGGCAATGAAGCCATCAATGCGCTTTCCATCCGGTTTGCCGAGCTGGTACAGCTGATTGCGGCGACGCGCGCCTCGTCGGACAGTGCGGGTGACAGCGGCCATCTGGATACGCTGACTACGGACAAGGCGCGCCTGCAGCAGCTGTTCGATAAGATGAAGAGTTTCGACGCCACCACCGACCTCCTCTTTGACCGTATTGGCCAGCTCGAAAGCTTCGCGGCCGACCTTGACCAGATGGCAGGTTCTGTTGCGTCCATTGCCGAGCAGACCAACATGCTGGCGCTGAATGCGGCCATTGAAGCCGCTCGTGCCGGAGATGCCGGCCGTGGCTTTGCTGTTGTAGCCCAGGAAGTGCGTGAACTGTCGACACAGTCGGGCGAAACCGGACGCCACATCGCCGGGAAGATCGCCATGGTCAAGGAGGCCATGCATGCGATTACCAGCAGTGCCGGCGATACCCGCGAGCAGGAAGATCAGACGCTGGACGAGGGCGAGCAGTTCATTAACGAGGTGGTGCAGCACCTTGAAGAGCGTGCCGACAAGCTGATTGCGGAAGGCGAACAACTGTTGGCGACCAATATGGAAGTCAGCGGTCAGATCGAACAGGTGCTGGTAGAGCTGCAGTTCCAGGACCGTGTCAGCCAGATTCTGGAACAGGTGTCCGGCAGCATGTCACAGTTGACCGATATGCTGGAAGCCGATGAGTCCCGTTACCGCAGTGGCGAGCGCGAACTGTCCATGAACATTGAGGCGCTGCTGCAGGACATGAAAACCCGCTATACCACGGTTGAGCAGCATCGCCAGCATGCGCCGACACAGCAGAATTCCGATAATGAAGAGACGGCGGATGCCGGCTCCATCAGCTTTTTTTGAACCCCGTTGACCAGGTAGAACACAGATGGATAAAACAATCATGGTAGTGGACGACTCAGCCTCCATTCGCCAAGTGGTTGCAATCGCCCTGAAAGGGGCCGGATACAAGGTGATCGAAGCCTGTGACGGCCGTGACGCCCTGGCCAAACTGACCGGGGACAAGATTCACCTGGTGATCAGCGATGTGAACATGCCCAACATGGATGGCATCACCTTCGTCAAGGAACTCAAGCAGAACCCGCGCTACAAGTTCACCCCGGTGATCATGCTGACCACCGAGGCCGGCAAGGACAAAATGGCTGAAGGCAAGGCGGCCGGGGCCAAGGCATGGGTCGTGAAGCCGTTCCAGCCGCCGCAGATGCTGGATGCGGTCGCCAAATTGATCATGTAAGCTTGATGATGACGGGGGGCGAGGCGAGTATGGGACTTGAGATCAGGCAGGAGCAGGGCACGGCGTTTGTCGACGTGCAGGACGAAATGACGATCTACACGGCCGCCTTGCAGTGGGAGCAGCTGCAGCCGCTGCTGGCGCAGGTCAAGGCCGTCGACATGAATCTGTCCGCCGTCAGCGAGATGGATAGCGCCGGCATTCAACTGCTGCTGGCACTCAAGCAGGCGTCGGATCGGTTGCATAATCGCTTCGTGCTGACGGCACCGGCGCCCTGTGTGGAAGACCTGCTGCAACTGTTGCGCCTGCGCAGTGTACTGATGCCGGCCGAGGAGGCAGAAACCGATGGATGACCTGACCCAGACGTTCATCCAGGAATCGGAAGAACTGCTGACGCAAATGGAAGACGCGCTGCTGGCCCTGGAAGATGAGCCGGGTGACGAAGAGCAGATCAACAGCCTGTTTCGTGCCATGCATACTATCAAGGGCGCGGCCGGTATTTTTGGATTTGACCCTGTCGTTGACTTCACCCACCCGGTCGAAACCGTGCTGGACCAGGTGCGCAGCGGCGGCCGGGCGTTGGATGACGAGCTTGCCGGGCTGCTGCTGCAGTGTAAGGATCACACGGCAGCATTGGTCGAGCAGATAACCGGTGTCGGCGAGATTGAAGCGACGCTGTTGGCCGATGGCTATACGCTGCTGGAGCAGTTGACAGGCCAGGTGCAGGCGCCGGCTGTAGCAGCTGACGCAGCGCAGGAAGGCGTGGTGGAGCAGGAGCCGGTCGGCCCGCCTCATTGGCTGATAACCTTGAAGTTCCACCCCGATGCGCTGCGTAACGGAATCGACCCGGTGTCATTCATCCGCTACCTGGGCAACCTGGGGGACGTGGTTGATCTGATCCTGCACCATGACCAGCTGCCGGGCAGCGACGCGTTCGATCCCGAATCCTGCTACCTGGGCTTTGACATCATCTTCCACAGTGATGCCAGCAAGCAAGAGATCCAGGCAGTGTTCGAGTTTGCCGAGGACGACTGTGACATTCGCATACTGCCGCCGGCCGAGATCGAATGTGCCTTTGAGCAGATGATGGACGAACTGCCGGACGATCATACCCAGCGCCTGGGCGAAATGCTGCTGGCAGTTGGGGCCATTACCGAACATGAACTGACGGGGTCTCTGCAGCAGCAAACTGAGCAGGCGACGGCAGAAGCCGAAGCACCGGTGCTGCCGGTGGGTCATATTCTGGTCGAGCAGAAGGCAGTCAGCCGCGAGCTGGTCGATAAGGCGCTGGACAAGCAGCAAAAGGCCAAGCAGAAGGCCAGTCATGAAGCCAGCCTGATTCGTGTGGATTCGGCCAAACTGGGGCGCTTGATCAATCTGGTCGGTGAGCTGGTTATCTCCAATGCCGCGGTCAAGCTGCGCGTGGAAGAGCAGGGACTGGGCGAGCTGAGCGAGCTGGTGGCTGCTAGCGAACATCTGGTTGAAGAGATTCGGGACAATGCACTGCAGCTTCGCATGGTGCAGATCGGTGATACCTTTTCCCGCTTTCGCCGTGTGGTGCGAGATGTTAGCCGGGATATGGAGAAAGAGATTGAGCTAGTGATTACCGGCGGGGACACAGAACTGGACAAAACGGTGGTCGAAAAGATCACCGACCCGCTCACGCACCTGGTGCGCAATTCGCTCGACCATGGCATCGAGATGCCTCAGGAGCGCTTGCGTGCAGGCAAGCCAGCCAAGGGTACCCTCAGCTTGAACGCCTATCATGATTCGGGCCATATCGTCATCCAGATTCGGGATGACGGAGCGGGCCTGGACGCCACTCGGATTCGGGCCAAGGCCGAAGCCATCGGCCTGGTGAAACCGGACCAGGTACTGACGGACAAGGAAATCTACCAGTTGATCTTTGCCCCGGGGCTGAGCACCAAGGACAAGGCCAGCAACCTGTCCGGCCGCGGTGTCGGCATGGATGTGGTGCGACGCAACATCGATGCGCTGCGCGGCATCATTGATATCGACAGCGAACCGGGTACAGGAACCACCGTGACCATTCATTTGCCACTGACGCTGGCGATTATCGACGGCTTCATGGTAAGCGCCCGGGGCGAGCGCTATATCATTCCGCTGTCCATGGTAGAAGAGTGTGTGGAGATGGAAGCGACGGCCTGGCAAGTGGATGAAGATCGCCGCTACGTCAACCTGCGCGGCGAGGTGATGCCTTATCTGAGTCTGGCGGAATTTCTGCAGATACCGCACTGCCATGACGATCACCGCCGTGAAAGCCTGGTGATCGTGCGCATCGGTCATCATAAGGCCGGTTTTGTGGTGGACACCCTACATGGCGAGTTGCAAACGGTGATCAAGCCGTTGGGGCGCATTTTCAGCGGTTTCAGGGGCATCAGTGGCTCAACCGTGCTGGGCAGCGGTGAAGTGGCGTTGATTCTGGACGTGCAGGGGCTGATCCAAGCCGCCACGGCACAGATGCAGCTGCACTGACGGGGGAAAATGGATGACAGACAAAACCGTGCAACATGCGCTTCATGGCGGTCAGTTTCTGACCTTTGTATCGGGGGATGAACTGTTTGCGGTCGACATCATGCAGGTCAACGAAATCATCGAGATCAGCGCGCTGACGCGGGTCCCCAAGACCCCCGATTTCATTCGCGGCGTCATCAACCTGCGGGGCGGTGTCGTGCCGGTCATCGATTTGACTGCCAAGCTGGGCAATGGCCTCAGTGATTTGACCAAGCGCAGCTGTGTGGTGCTGGTGAGCATCGAGCGGAATGACGTACAGCAGATACTGGGGCTTCTGGTCGATGAAGTGCGTGAAATCATCGATATCACGGACGATCATGTGAAGCCGCCGCCCTCTTTCGGTGATCAGGCTGATACTCGGTTCATTCAGGCCATGGCACAGGTGGATCAGCTGTTCATCATTCTGCTGGATGTATCACGAATACTGGAGCAGCACGAAATTGAGCAGGCCGGCGCCATCGCCGAGCAACTTTCAGACAGCGTGCCTCAGGCGGCACACTCCAATCATTGAGACAACCTCAGGAAACAGGGCAAGACTATGTTCAATAAACTGAAACTGAGCATGCAGATCAGCATTGGCTATGCCGCCGTGCTGGTGCTGCTGCTGATCGTCTCCATCACTGCCTATCTGGGGCTGAGCAGTGCCGTTGGCGGCTTTGGCGAGTACCGTGATCTGGCCCGCGATGCCAACTTGGCCGGTCGGGTGCAAGCCAACATGTTGATGGTGGAGATGGAAGCCAATCGTTACCTGGTAGACTTTTCCGAAGAGTCCCTGGAAACCTTTGATGAACGCTTTGCGCTGCTTAAGGAGCTGACGGAAGACGCCAGACGCGAGATTCAGAAGCCTGAGCGCGCGGCCAAGATCACCCTGATTGCGCAGGAAATCGATGCTTACGAAGAAGCCTTCGAGGATGTTGAGCGCAGCGTGAAGAAGCGCGGCCAGCTGCTGGATGAGGTGTTCAATGTACAGGGTTTGAAAATGCGTCAGCTGATGACCGAGTTCATCGAGCAGGCTGAACAGCAAGGCAATACCCGCGCCGTCTACCTGGGCGGTCGCGTGCAGGAGTCGCTGCTGCTGGCGCGTCTATCGGCCCTCAAGTTCATTAATACCGGTGAACGTGTAGAAGCCGAGCGTGCTCACCGCGAGCTGGACGAAAACGTTGCTTCGCACCTGAGCGACCTGGAACGACAGCCGCTGGATTCGCGTCAGCGTGCCGAGCTGCGCGACTTCCGCGTGGCCATGGAGGCTTATGCCGAGGCACTGGATGGTATGGACCTGGCGTCACGGCAGCGTGATACCGCACTGGATGAAATGCACCGCATCGGCCCGGTGATTGCCAACGCCACTGAAGAGGTGAAGCTGTCGGTGATTGCTGACCAGGGTACCCTGGGGCAGCGTCTGGATGCCGAGAATAGCCGTACCGTGCAGTTGGTCATCTGGATCTCCGTAATCGCCGTGGTCGTGGGCATCTTCCTGTCCTGGTTCCTGGTACGGATTATCAAGCGCCCGCTGGGTGGTGAGCCGGCCGACATGGAAGTCATCGCCAGTCGTATTGCCGAAGGTGACCTGCAGATCGAGTTCAAGAATCGTGATCAGGCAACCGGCGTGTACCGGGCCATGATCCACATGGTGGACAACCTGACCAACACCATTGAGCAGGTGCGCGGTGGGGCCGACAGCCTGGCCAGTGCCTCCAACGAGCTGAACGCCTCGGCGCAGTCCATCAGCCAGGCGGCCACCGAGCAGGCCGCCAGTGTCGAGGAGACTACATCCTCCGTCGAGCAGCTGCATGCATCGGTTCAGCAAAACACCGAAAATGCCCGTGTTACCGACCAGATGGCCACCCAGGCCTCCGGTGAAGCCGAGCGTGGTGGTGAAGCCGTGCAGCGCACAGTGGTGGCCATGAAGGAGATTGCCAACAAGATCGGCCTGATTGAGGACATCGCCTACAAGACCAACCTGCTGTCTCTGAACGCTGCGATTGAAGCCGCCCGTGCCGGTGAGCACGGCAAGGGGTTCACTGTGGTCGCTGCCGAAGTGCGTAAGCTGGCCGAGAACAGCCGTGTGACAGCCCAGGAAATCAATGAGCTGGCTACCAACAGCGTGTCCATCGCTGAAGATGCCGGCAAGCTGCTGCAGCAGATGGTGCCGAGCATTCAGAAAACCGCTGACCTGGTCCAGGAAATTACGGCATCTTCCGAGGAGCAGGCCGCCGGTATCGACCAGATCAACAGTGCGATGTCGCAGCTGGACAGCGTCACGCAGCAGAATGCGTCGTCTTCTGAAGAGCTGGCGGCAACGGCTGAAGAGCTGAGCAGCCAGGCGGAGGCTCTGCTGGATGCGGTGGCCTTCTTCCAGCTGGATGGTGGCTCGCAGAAGCGCTCCCGCGCACCGGCGCACAAGCCTCAGTCCGGTTACCGGGCGCAGCAGGACAGTGCCGCCGATGAAGACGACTACAGCGACGGCGAGTTCAAGCGTTACTGAGGTGGTGGCGATGGCTAACACGGAACAGGTGGTCGCCGAGGCCACCGGCAGCGACCAGTACCTGACTTTTCAGGTGCTGGGCGAACGGTACGCCGTGAATATTCTCGATATCAAGGAGATCATCGAAGTCACACAGATGACGCGTGTGCCCATGGCGTTGGCGGCCGTGCGCGGGGTGATGAACCTGCGCGGCAACGTGGCGCCGGTCATCGACCTGGCGCAGCGCTTTCACGAGACTCCAACCGAGCTGGACCGGCGTACCGTGATTTTGGTGGTGCAGATTGAGGTCGAGGGCGAGTGGCAGGTGATGGGGATGCTGGCCCAGGAGGTCAATGAAATCGTCGAGATACAAGCGGACCAGTTTCAGCCCGCCCCCGAGTTCGGCGCCGGCATTCGGCAGTCGTTTATCCGCCACATGGCGCAGCTGGATGGTCGTTTCATTGTGTTGCTGGACCTGGCACGGGTGCTGAGTGTCAGTGAGCTGTCTGTGCACCTGGGCGATGACGACCGGTCTTCGGAGCGGATGCCGGCTGAATGACCGCGATCAACGATGCCGAGTTCGGCAAGTTTGCCCGCCTGTTGTACGCGCACGCGGGCATTCATCTCAGTGAGCGCAAGAAGGTGATGCTGGCCACCCGGCTCAATCGTCGCCTCCAGTATTACGGGCTGCACAGCTTCGGCCAGTACTACAAGCTGGTCACGGGGACTGAGCACCCGGACGAGCTGCAGGTGATGATTGATCACCTGACGACCAACGAGACCCACTTCTTTCGTGAGCCGGCCCACTTCACCTTTCTGGCGGACCTGGTACGGCGTCAAAATCCCGAACATTGTCGGGTCTGGTGTGCGGCATCCTCGTCCGGTGAAGAGGTCTACACCCTGGCCATGGTGTTGGATGATGTGCTGGGGACCGGCCGCTGGTCAGTGCTGGGCTCGGATATCAGCAGTCGCATGCTGCAGCAGGCACGTCGTGGCATCTACCCCGAGGTTGATAACCGGTCCATTCCCGAGCGCCTGCTCAAGCGCTACTGTCTGCAGGGCATTGGTGCCCAAGCGGGCAACTTTGCCATCGACCGGCGCCTCAAGCGGGGCATCGAGTTTCGCCAAATCAATCTGACCGCCAGTCTGCCGGCCATTGGTCGCTTTGATCTGGTGTTCATTCGCAATGTGATGATCTACTTTGACCAGCCCACCAAGCATGAGGTGGTCAAACGGGTCATTGCCCAGCTCAAGCCGGGGGGGCATATTCTGACCAGTCATTCGGAAACCCTGCACGGTATCTCTCCCGAGCTGCGCATGGTCAAACCCTCCATTTATCGTAAGTGCGGCGCTGCGGATGCTTGATGCAAAACGTGTCAATCTGTTGCCCGGCGGAGTGCAGGTCAGCCGCGATCCTGAACTGGTGATCACTACGCTGCTGGGGTCCTGTGTGGCGGCTTGTCTGTTTGACCCGGTATCGGGCGTGTTTGGCATGAACCACTTTCTGTTGGCCAGCCAGAGTTCGCGGGCGCGGCCGGCGCTTGAATCAGCCGCCGGTCGCTATGGTGTGCATGCCATGGAGTTGCTGATCAATGCCATGCTCAAACAGGGCGCCGAGCGGCGGCATCTGCAGGCCAAAGCGTTCGGGGGCGCCAATGTACTATCGCATCACAGTGGTGGCCGGTTTGCCGTGGGCGACATGAACACGCGCTTTATTCGTCACTTCCTGGAGCAGGAAGGCATTCCACTGGTAGCATCCGATCTGGGTGGTTTCAATGGTCGCCAGTTACGCTTTCACGGGCGTGATTTTGCGGTGTATGTGAAATTGCTGGGGGGAGCCGAGCGCCGTGATGTTGCTCGCAAGGAGGCAACCTACCTCGACCGCCGGCTGCAGGAGCAGACTGAGGCGAAAGGCGGCAGTGTCACCTTTTTTGAAGATTGAACACATGGACAGGGCAGGGGAGAAACATGCCGATTAATGTGCTGATCGTGGATGATTCGGCAGTCGTTCGCCAAGTGTTGGTATCCCAGCTGGACGGTGTCAGTGGCATTCATGTCATGGGGACGGCGTCCGACCCCATTTTTGCCCGCCGCAAGATGCAGCAGCAGTGGCCGGACGTGATCATTCTGGATATTGAAATGCCACGTATGGACGGCATCACCTTTCTCAAGCAACTCATGGCCGAGCGCCCCACGCCGGTCGTGATCTGTTCCACGCTGACCGAGCGCGGTGCCGATACCACGCTACAGGCGATGGCGGCCGGAGCCGTCGAGATCATTACCAAGCCCAAGGCCGGGCTCAAGCAGTTCTTACAGCAGTCCCGGCAGGAACTGATTACCGCTATCAAGGCGGCGGCGGTGTCGCGCCCTGCGGCCTGTCGCTCCGTGGCACGAACAGTCGCTGTCGAGGCGTCGCCTAAGCTCAGTGCCGACTCCATGTTGCCTAAAACCCAGGCGGGCAAGCTGTTTCAGACCACCGACCGGGTGGTGGCCATCGGTACATCCACCGGTGGCACCCAGGCGCTGGAGCAGGTACTGACACGCTTGCCGGTGGATGCACCGGGAATCATTGTGGTACAGCACATGCCGGCGCAGTTTACACGTGCTTTTGCCGAACGGCTGAATCATGTCTGCCAGGTCAGTGTGCGCGAGGCGCAGAATAACGATCGCGTCATGCCGGGGCAGGTGCTGGTTGCGCCGGGTGGACTGCACATGATGCTGCGGCGCAGCGGCGCTCAGTACCGGGTTGAGGTGCGAGACGGCCCGGTGGTCAGTCGGCACAAGCCGTCGGTAGATGTGCTCTTCCGCTCGGTCGCGGGTGCTGCGGGGCCCAACGCACTGGGGATCATCATGACCGGAATGGGGGATGACGGTGCTCGCGGGCTATTGGAAATGCGTCAGGCAGGCGCGGCGACATTAGGGCAGAACGAGGCCAGCTGCGTGGTCTACGGCATGCCCAAGGAGGCCTTCCGGCTGGGCGCGGTCGAACGTGAGGTGGCGCTGGCAGATATACCGGGGCTGATCACGGCCGCACCACGCTGAAAGGCTGTCCCGCATCAACGGATGCGGTACCAGCGATTCTTGCCTTCGGCCTTGGCTTGATACATGGCGTCATCCGCCCGGGTCAGCAGGGCGTCGGCGCTGCTACCGTCATCGGGGTACAGGGCGATCCCGATGGAGGCGGACACTCTCAGTTGTTGCTGGCCCCGCTGTACCGGCGTGCTCAGGCATGTGAGCAGCTTGTCGGCCACCAGCTCCGCAGCATCGGCGGAGTGGACGGTTTCCAGCATCACCACGAACTCATCACCGCCGATACGGGCACAGGTATCGGTGCCGCGCAGCTGGCCGGTGATGCGGCCTGCCAGGACCGACAGCAGATCATCACCGGCATCATGGCCGTGGAAGTCGTTGATCTGCTTGAAGCCGTCCAGGTCGATGAACATCAATGCAAATTGGTTGCCTTCGCGGTGGGCACGGCGCAGGTTGCGTCCCAGATGCTCGTTCAGCAGGCTGCGGTTGGGCAACCCGGTCAGCGGATCATGCATGGCGAGGAAGCGAATGCGCTCAACACGGCGATGCCGTTCCAGTGCAATCGCGGCCAGGTGAGCCATGCGTTGCAGCAGTTGGCGTTCGTGCTCGCTGGGGGAGCCGGCCCGTTGTGGGTAGCAGGAGAATACGCCCACGACTTCGTCAAAAGCGGCGACAATGGGCTGTGCCCAGCAGGCAGCGATGTTCAGCTGAGTGGCCAGGGCCAGGCGGTCCTGCCAGCCGTCGTCCCGATGCACATCGGGGGTAATGGCCAGCGCGCGCATCTGCACGGCACGAATACAGGTGGTGGCGGAATTGCCGAGGTCCAGGCCGCGCTCGCTGTCCAGTAGGGCCTGCGGCAGGCTGGGGGCACTCTTGATGCTCAGCAGCTCTTGCTCTTCATCCAGCAGCATGATCGCTGTGGTGGCATCCGGAATCAGCTGCTCGACAGTCGCGCAGATCTCATTCAGCACATTGTCCAGTGCATCACCTTGGGCAATCAGTTCCAGTACCTTGCGTTCAAGCTTGAGAATCCGCTCGCCAGCGCGCAGGTGCTGCTCGCGCTTGACGGCATTGGTGATGTCCAGGCATTGGATCAGCGTCAGGTCGCTTTGGCTCAGCGGCTTGATCAGGATGGACTGGTGCAGCGGGCGCAGTTCACCGCTGGGTGAACGGCGTTGCAGCGGCAGCAGTCGTTTGTGCAGCTGATAGGACAGGATGCGTCCCATGCGCTGATGGCAGGCGGTTTCGATTGCATCCTGCAAGGGTAGCGGCAGCTGGTTGGGGTACAGTTCGGCCAGCGTCCGCCCCAGCAGCGCGGCTTCCTTAAATCCGGTATGACGTATGAACCAGCGGTTGCAGAAGATGATGCGGCACCGGGCATCCAGCAGCAACACGCCGCCGTCCAGGCTGTGTAGCAGGTCGGTACAGTCCAGATTGTCAAGAATGTCAGACAGGCAGGCGCCTGACAGTTCAGAGGAGTTCGGCAAGGTAAGCTCTCAATGCGGTCACGAAGGTGTCGGCCGAGTGCAGGTCTATGATGAAGGCCAGGTAGCCGCGCAAGGCGCTGTTGCGCAGACTGAAGTCGATCTGCACCAGCATGACCAGTGTGTTTTCGGTATCACCCTGGTACAGATTAAGCGTGCCAGGAAGCTCGTCGGCGCTGATGTTGAAAGCCAGCGGAATATCGGTTTGTACCTGCTGCTTGAGCTGGTTGGCCAGCGTGGCCAGGCAGTGGTTGAGCAGAATGTTGCCCAGCTCGGCCAGGGTTTCATGCTCAAGCTCGGAAATTTCGTCGGCTGACAAGTCTTCACCTATCATGGCGTTGACTAGCTCGAGGCTGCGTGCCTCAGGGAACAGCAGGGCGGCGCGGCCGTTGATGAAACCCTCGAAATTCTGCATCACTCCAGCCAAGAAGGGCGGAAGGTCGTCATGGAAGGCACGTTGAGCCTCGGGCACTGAGATAAACTCAAGCCGGGGCACCGACAGCAAAACCTCGTCACTGACCAGCTGCGACAGGGCGCTAGCGGCGCGGCCAACCCCCAGGTTCATCAACTCGACAATCAGGTCGTGTTCATCAGCGTTGAAAAGATCCATTCAGAGGTCCTGTTGGATGAAGGCACGTAATTGCTCGGCCGTTGTCGGCTTGGGCAGGAAAGTCATGCCCAGTTCCCGGGCTCGCTTGGCCAGCGCATCCTGAATATTGGCAGTTACCAGAGCCATGCGCAGCTGTGGATACTGCTGCTTCAGGCTTTCAGCCAGTTCCAGACCATCGCGTCCGGGCATATTGAAGTCGATCAATGCCACTTGAACCGGATGTTGCTGGAGCTGTTCTTCGGCACTGTCAGCCGAGTCGGCTTCGTGCAGTTCAAGGCTCAGGCCAAGAGACTCGAGCTGGCGCTTGAGGCTCAAGCGGGCAATACGGCTGTCATCGACCAACAGCAGGCTAAGCGGTTCGTGAGTCATTGTGGGTCAACTATCGTCGCAGTATAAAAATAAAATACTAACAAGCGGAATCGGTTACGTCAGCCGTTTTCGGACAAAACCCTAGAACGTATATGACATCGCCAAGGAGCCGAAGTTGTGACTGCCGGTCTGCTTTTCAAATTGGGGTGTCCGGTAGACCCGTGCATAGGACAGTTTCCAGCGTTCCCAGGTGGCGGCAATGCCAAAGGCGGCATCGGCAACCCAGGGCTTGCGATCAACACTGTGGCTGTCGCGCCAGGTGTTGCCATCGAGGAAGATGTCACGAGCCATGTAACGGCCATCCAGCGAAACGAAACCGTGGATACCCCAGTCATGTCGAAAGCGCGGATCGCCGCGTCCGGGAACACTGTTGTCGCCGCCTGGGCGCAGCGCCGAGGTGCCGAAGTCATGGGGCAGGTGCTTGCCGATGCGGTACTCGATCCCGGCGTTGAGATAGGTCGCCACGTTGCCCAGGCTACCGCCGCCATGCAGGATCGCTTCCTGTTCCCAGTAATTACCCAGATCCTGTCGCAGCCAGCGGTACTTGTGCTCATACACCAGCTGCAGGCCGGGTTCGTTCTCGAGCTGGTTGTCCCAGCCGTTGAATTTCTTGAACCCGCGCAGGTCATGAATGAAGTCTTGTGCCTCTTGAGCCAGCGATGCCGGTCCGACGACGCCCAGATTGACCTCGAGTGAGTTCATGCGTGTTCGGGTCTGGGTATGGTAACCGAACCCGGCATAGAGCCAGCCCGCGTAGGGACGGTCGTCAGGGTCCAGGGTGCGGCGTTCACGATCGGCCGGGGTGTAGATCTGCTGGCCCAGGGTAACGATCAGGCGGCGGCTGACATCATTGCCCAGCCGAACCGGCTCCGGGTCCAATGGGCTCAGTAGCCGGTTGCTGCGGCGCAGCCAGTCGGGCAGGCCCGGGTCGTCAATGAAGCTGTCCAGTTCCGGTGAGACCCACGACAGACGCACACCATTGGTGTACTGCTGATCGGTTTCGCCGAACAGGTCGTTTTCAAAATACAGGTTGGCGGTCCAGCTGTTGTCGACTTCCTGGGCCTGTACCGCGGCGGGCAGGAATGCCAGTGCGATGCCGGCGGCGATGCGAAGGCGGGACTTCACTTGCGAACCCAACGGCCGTTGGCGTCTTGAATGTACTGGCCGGACGGTGTCATCTGCTGCAGGCGCTGACCGGTGCGCAGTTCCATGACATCCAAGGCCACTCCGGCCTTGCCGGCCTTTTTCTGGTACAGCGCGCGGCGCTTGGCATTGATCTGCTGGACCAGTTGCTTGACATCCGCACCGGCGGTTGGTGCCACAATGCCGAGGTAGCCTGTACTACGTTCACCCACCAGGCCCCGTGCCTTGGCGTCGTCCAGTGAGATTGCATATGCCGGCAGGCTGATAATCAGCGCCAGCAGTGTTGCAGCCAGCATGCGATAACGTTTGAAAGTCATATCGGTACCTCAGAAAAGTTCGCTGTTTTCATCCAGCATGTCATCGATTTCCTTGTCGACCTTGACCAGGATCTCGTGCTTGATTTTGACATTGAGGTTGATGGTAATCGGCTCGGAGGGCGCGGCGACCTGAACGGTCGGCGTGCAACCGACCGCCAGCAGTAGCGCCAGCGCGCAGAGGGATGAAGTCAAGGGGTGGCGTTGCATCGGGTGTCCTTCCTGGGTTTTGTATTCACATGGCCTTGCTAGTGAGACGCGGGTCAGGGCTCAGGGTTCCATTGGGCCGCAGCTTAGCTTAACAAAACGCGAACCAATAGGCTTCAGCGGCGAAAACGGCGGTCAATGGCGTTGGTGACGCGATCGGTGAGGCGCAGGGTACGCAGCAGATCGAGCAGGTTTTCCTCGATGCTGAGGTTCAGATCGACGGGCCGGCCCTGTTGCCACTGAGGGTTCTGTCCCTTCAAGCGGGCCTGTACCCGTGTGGTGCCATCGGGGGCGTAGTCCAGGGTCAGGTCCAGAAGGTCGAAGCGAAAATCTGTCAGGGCACCCAGTGCCAAGGCTATGCCCGGGTTTTGCTGACCCATCAGGGCGATCTCGGGCGAGGCCTGATAGCGAATGACACCGCCTTCTCCCTGGCTAATCAGCTGGCCTCCACGGATATGCAGGCGGGTGCCTTCCAGCTCAATGGGCAGGGCGCCCCCCAGAACGCCACTTCCATAGAGCCCCTGCTGCGGATACAGGGCCAGCATGCGCTCCAGTTCCAGCGCCGAAACGGCGATACGGGTGTTGATGGCCGGATGTTGCGGGTCAAAGTCCAGTGCCGGTACCGCAATGATGCCGTCCAGCACCGACAGACTGAACGAAGACAGGGTCAGGCGGGTTTGTCCGGTGGCGGAACGGCGGAAATCGAAGTCCAGTTCGGGGCCGAAAACGCGCACGCCGCTGTCGGTATGCTCTACTGCAGCCGAGCCCTGCACGCGCAAGGCACCATCCTGGTTCAGTGTTAGCTGAGGGACGAGGCTCAGGTCGTGTACCCGGGTGTGCTCATCCCAGACCAGGTTGGTATCTTGAATATCAGGGCGGGCATTCAGCGTCCAAGCGCCCTGTTGCAGTTGCAGCTGTCCGGTCATGCCGAGCTGCCCGGCGGTGATCTGCAGCGGTGCAAGTTTGGCGGGCAGCCAGGGCCGCAGTGCCGGGTAGAGCCGGTCAAGCGCGGCTGCCGGCAGCGTCAGATCGAAGCGGCCGCTAAAGTCCGGTGTCAGCCAGCCATGGATGCGGGGTTTAAGGGGCAGGTCGGGGCTGCTCAGGGATGCCTGAATCTGCACCTTGCCGGTTGCCGGTGCCAGTTTCAGGTGTGTATTCATGGCCAGCTGCAGTGGTGCCAGGCCATCGGGGCGCAGCTGTATTTGGGGCAGTTGCAGCTGAACGGCATAGGTGTCGCGCAGCAGCTCTCCGGCGGACAGCGTCAGACTGACTGGGGCCAGAGTGATGGCCGCCGGTGCCGGTGTCCGCAGGCCATGGCTGGCCAGTGTCAGTTGCAGGGGGCCGTGCCGCCATTGGTCGGGCTGTTGCCAGTGGCCTTCTACCGACCAGGGATGGCTCAGCGCCAGGTCGGCCTGTTTCAGGCCCGATGCGGTGTCCCGGCCCAAACCGCTGATGCGGGCTTGGTTGCTGTCGTCGATTCTCAGACTGAAACGGCCTTGCTGCCAGTCGGCTTGCAGGCTCAGGCTGGCCCGAACGGACTCAACCCCGGGGCCATCCGCCATTTCAACAGTGCCTTGAACGCTCGCATGGGCCTTGAGTGCATTGAGCAATGCCGGTGGCTGCATGGGCAGCATGGCGGGCAGATAAAGGCGGTTGCTCAACAGCAGGTGGCCTGACAGGCGCGCCAGCGTCGGTTGCCACGCGGGCGGCAGCAGGGTCTGCCAGTCCTGCAGAGCATCGGCATTCAGGCGCAGGTTGGATTGCAGCTGCCAGTGATCCTCGGCGGGCTGCAGCTGATGCGAGCTGCGCAACAGGTAACGATTTCGGTGGCTCAGACTCAAGCTCAGGTTGAGAGCCGGGTCCAGGCTCAGGTCAAGATAGCCCAATGGCGACTGGTTGCGGGTCAGGTGCAGACGGCTTTGCAGCAGTTCGGGTTCAAGGTCGAGATTGCCCTGTACCGACCAGGTCGGCTGGTCGGGCTGCTGTCGGCTGACAGTCAGGCTAGCAATCACCAGGCGGCGAGAGGGGGCGTACTGAAACAGCTGTTGTGGATCCAGAGGCGTCAGCGCAAGGTCGCTGCTGCCGGAGTCGGTCGGGGCCGTGGACGTGCCGTTCAGGGTCAGGCGGGCCTGTTGGACGCGCAGTTCCTGCAGGCTGCCTTGCAACAGCTCCAGCGGTTGGAAACGGATATCGACATGGTCGACGCTCAGTGTCATCTGCAGTCCGTCCCGGTTCTGACGGACACTGAAGTGGTCAATCTGCAGGCGCTGCCATGAGGGGTGGCGGAGTGTCAGCACCGGGCGCTCGAACCCCTGCTCCTGCAGCCACCGCTGCAACAGGTATTCGGCCCCCCAGGGCAGGGCCAGCCAGGCCAGCCCCAGTACCAATAATGGTGTCAGCAGCAGAGCAATCAGTCCCTTGCGCATCTGCAATCCTCCCGGTGCTCCCCGTCTGGATAAACCTCAGCCGAGCTTGCGCACCACGTTCAGGCCGTCGCGCACGGTGAGAAAGACGTTTTCCACATCCGGATCGTTGGCGATGCGATGGTTGGTTTCAACCAGAATGTCGTCGATATCCGATTCGGGCTGTACCACCTTGCCGGACCAGAGCACGTTGTCCAGCACGATCAGCCCTCCGGGGCGTGTCATCTCTTTGACGCGCTCATAGTAGTTGAGGTAATTGCGCTTGTCGGCGTCGATAAAGGTGAAGTCGAGTTCAACGTCCAGTGTTTCCAGCGTATCCAGTGCTCGGCCGAAGATCACTTCGATCTTGTGGCCATGCTCACTGCGGTCGTAGAAGCCCTTGGCGAATTCGATGGCGCGCGGGTTGGTCTCACAGCAGATCAGCTTGCCATCCTCGGGCATGCCTTCGGCAATGGAGAGCGCCGAGTAGCCGGTGAACATGCCGATCTCCAGGGCCTGCTTCGGCTGCACCAGCGCCGCCAGCATTTTCAACGTGCGCCCCACCAGGCGACCGGACAGCTTCTGCGGCCAGCCCATGTTGAGGTTGGTCTGATCGATCAGCTCCTGCAGCAGCGGCGGCTCGGCGCGGGTGTTTACAAAGGCGTAGTCTTCAATGGCTTCGTCAACCAGAAAATCGGGCATGGCGGATACTACCTGAAACAGCTAATGAAAAAATGCATTCTATCATCTACGCGCCGGACTGCTGCAGTTGCTGCCAATCAATGGCATGGATGCGCTGATGGGCGATGTAATATAGCAACGCACCGGGCTCGACCGGCATGTCCAGAGGCGGGTTTAGGGTCAGGTGTGCATCCCCGGGGCGCTGTACGCCCAGCACGGTGGCCTGGTACTGCATTTTCATCGGGCCGTACAGCTGGTCGAAGCGGATTGCCGGTGCCTGTGCAGGGTACAGGATCGAGAACTGAGTCATACCGTCGGAGGCGTTGAGCAGTTGCTGATGCAGACGTGTTGAGCCCGGATCCATAGTGGCCTTGGCCATCATTTCGACCGATACCGAGGGGGCGCATTCAACGGACGGGCAGTGATGCTGCAGCAGGTGGCCGATGCTTTCATCACGGAAGTAGGCGATGATCTGGGCCTTGGGGTTGCGTTGCCAGGCGTACAGGGCGCAGACCAGGGTCTGGTCGTCACTCGGGGTATCGATGACGATGCTGGATGCCCTGGTGATGCAGGCGCGGTCCATGTCCGCGTCCTGGTTATAGCTCTCGGTACGCACAAAATCGATTTCACCGGGCAGCGGGTTTTCCAGTTCATCGGTCACGCACAGGCAGACGCGGCGCTTGCGGTGCTGGGCCGCTTCCAGCAGCAACAGCTTGATCAGCTGCGGGGTGCGCTTGCCGTCCCAGCCAATCACCAGAATATGATCATCCAGGTTCAGTTGCTTGAGTCCCATGATTCCTTTTCTCCATTGATGTGCACTGAAGGCCGCAACCCGGCCGATGGTGACGGCAAACAGGCTGAGCCCAGCCGGAATGATGAACAGGGCGGTCAACCAGCGTCCGGCCTGCGTCGAGGGCGACAGGTCGCCGTACCCGACGGTCGAAGCGGTGACCACCATCCAGTACAGAAAGTCCTGACCGGTCAGGGCGTCTTCATCAGCCAGGCACAGCAGGCCCCAGCTCAGCAGCAGGTAGGTCGCCAGGATGATCAGCAGTCCCTGCCAGCTGAGTGCTTTCAGGTGTCGGTAAAGTTCAACTTTAAGTCGTGTAAACAGATACATGGATCCCTCCAAAGGCAGGGCGCTAGATTAACAGGGATGGCGGAATCGGCACAGATTCCGGTAACGAAAACCGACGCGGTCTTGTACAATCGCCGTTCAGTCAATGGAGGGTAAGCATGTACGAAGCCTTGTATCTGTTTCTGGTCACCGGTGTGGTGTCCATGTCGGCGGCCTTGAGCGCGGGTGCACTGAACAAGCTGCCGGAGGACCAGCGACCGGCATTCATGTCCAGTCGCAATGGTCTGGTCGCGGTGGTGATGGCCGGTAATCTGGGCGCGCTGACGCTGATAGGCGCCCTGGCCTATGGGGTACGCCATCTTGACTGGTGGATTCCGGTCAGCTGCCTGTTTGTCACCTTCCCGTTGATCCACATGGTGGTGATTCAGCGCCTGTTGGGTGACATGAAAGCGCTGTTCGTGATGCTGCCGCTGGTGGTGGTGTCCATTGGTGCCCTGTACTACTTCTGGTGATGTGCTGCCCGGTCGGCCAAAGCCGGTCGGGCCTCCCACCTGGTGTTACCACTTTTTGAAGTGGCTGCACTATTTATGTATCGCTTTCGCTTGTCAGCCGGTTGGCCTGCAAGTACTCTTTTTGTTAGCAAAAGGCGACTTCGGAGTCGTGCCATAACAATAAAAGAGTGCTGCCCCATGAGCTTGTACCGGCTGATCGAAAAAACCTTCTTCCACACGCTAACGCGCAAGATCTTCGGTAATGTCCTGTTTCTGATTCTGCCCAGCCTGGTGCTGATCGGCCTGAACTACTGGCTGTTCAGTTCGATGGGCGAACTCAACCAGTTGTTGAGTGCGGCTCCCGAGGCTGAACAGCGCGTCACCGAGCTGGCTGCCATCGGCGGGCGGCTGGCGTCCGTGATGCTGGTGATTACCCTGGCTGCAGCCCTGTTCGCGCTACTGTTCATGCGCCACCTTTTCCTGAAGCCGATTGATGACATGACCCAGGTGCTCGGCGCGGTCAAGCATCGTGATGGTGATATATCAGCCACACTGCCGGCCCACACGCATGATGAAATTGCGCACATGGCCCGGAGTTACAACCACTTCTCCGACAGTCTCAAGCAGATGATTGCCGACACCCGCCAGCGCAGCGTCCAGGTGTCACTGAGTGCCAGTCAGCTGCAGCAGGTTGTACTCAAAGCGGGCCAATCAGCCGAAGAGCAGGTTGCCAAGGCGCAGGCCGTGTTTCAGGCCAGCCAGGAGTCGACCTCCGCCATTGAAGAAATTGCTGGTCACACGCAAAGAATCGCCGAGCGCAACGGCCACAACCTGGATGAGGTCAAGGCCTCCACGCAAGAGCTTCAACGTGTGAGCGAGCAGGTCGCGGCCATGGAAACCCGGATGCGCGAGTTTCAGCAGGTGGTCGAGCAGCTGGCGGAGAACTCGGCCAGTATCATCGACATTTTGTCGCTGGTGCAGGGGTTTTCGGAGCAGACCAACCTGCTGGCGCTCAATGCTTCCATCGAAGCGGCGCGTGCCGGTGAGGCCGGGCGCGGGTTTGCGGTAGTAGCGGATGAAGTGCGCAATCTGTCACAGAAAGTCAGTACGGCCACGGTTGAAATTGACAGCCGAGTCAATGAAATGGTGTCACTGGTTGACACGACTCGGGCCGGTGCCGACCAGATTCTGCACAGTGTCAGTGATACCGACCGCTTCATCAGCGATACCAGCAGCCGCTTTCAGGTGCTTGTGGCTGACTTCGAAGCACTGGGCAGCCAGCTGAACGAGATCAGTGCCGCCAGTGAGGAGTTGTCTTATTCCAACCAGAGCAGCCATGAGCAGGTTTCGGATATCACGCGTCTGGCCGACAGCATCCGTGAAGAGATGAGCCTGTCAACGCGTTATTCGCAGGAGCTGGACGGGGCCACCGAGGAGATGCAGGCGTTGCTGTCACGCTTTACCATCGGCTACGGCGGCTTCGAACAGATCATCAAGGCAACCCAGGCCTGGGCGCACCAGGCCGAGGCGGAGCTGGAAGCCCTGGCCCGCGAAGGGGTCGACCTGTTCGATACGCATTATGTGCGCACCAATCCGGGACAGCTGCCGGAGAAGTACGATACCGGCTACGTCGATCGTTTCGAACGCCGCCTGCAGCCACTGTATGATCGCTGTGTGCAGGAAAACGATGCCTTCATGATCGCGTCTGCATTTGACCTGAACAGCTATTGTCCGGCGCACAATAGCAAGATTTCCCGACCGCTGACCGGTGATTTCGAGACTGACAATGCCTTAAGCCGTCACCGTCGTATCTATAATGGCACGCGGGCCGAGAAGCGCCGTGCCAATCATGACGCGCCGTTTCTGCTGCAGACCTTTATTCGTGATACCGGCGAGATCCTGAATTCGCTCTCGGTTCCCTTACATGTCGGCGGACGTCGCTGGGGCAGTTTCTGCGTTGCGTTTACGCCCGAGCACCTGATGCAGGGCCGTCAGGAATAGGTGAGCCTGATGGGGGTATTCTGATTGCCGTCGATATGAGGTGTTTAATCAAGATAAAGTTCTGATGAATCAGCGTTATTTAATCCCTGTTCTTGCGAGGCACTGACAGTTTTTCAGGCGGCAAAACATTTGTATAGCGGCAAGGGGCTGCAGTCTGATGGGAAATATCTGGCTGAAAATCAAGGCAAAATGCTTTAAGGCGGCAAAGTTTTGCCGGCAGGAAATTGCAGTTCCTTGTTGATTTTCTGACCACTGGGCAGCGATACTTGTCACTAATCAGTTAAAATTCGGGCGCAAAATTTTCTGGCCCGATTTTTGCGTATATTCCTGCAAAGAATCGCCCATTTGCAGAGTCTGACTCAGGGACCATGGTGACAGCACACAATATGATCGTTGCACTCGATATCGGCACTTCTAAGGTGGTTTGTCTGGTGGGTGAATTGACCCCCGAAGGCACCATTGAAATCGTGGGTGTCGGCATGCAGCCGTCGCGGGGTCTCAAGCGCGGTGTGGTGGTCAATATCGAGTCGACGGTCAGCTCCATCCAGCGCGCAGTGGAAGAAGCCGAGCTGATGGCCGGGTGCAAGATACACGGTGTCACGGTCGGCATTGCCGGCAGCCATATCAGCAGCCTCAACTCTCATGGCATCGTGGCCGTACGTGATCGGGAGGTGTCCGATTATGACTTGGATCGGGTTATTGACGCGGCGCGTGCCGTTGCTATACCCGCGGACCAAAAAATACTGCATATTCTGCCGCAAGAATATCTGATCGATAATCAGGAAGGCATCAAGGAGCCGCTGGGCATGTCCTGTGTGCGTTTGGAAGCACGCGTGCATCTGGTGACCGGTGCAACCAATGCGGTACAGAACATCGAGAAGTGTATCCGTCGATGTGGTCTTGAAGTGGATGCGGTTGTGCTGGAGCAACTGGCTTCCAGTCATGCCGTATTGACGGATGACGAAAAGGATCTGGGTGTATGTCTGGTGGATATCGGTGGCGGTACCACTGATATTGCTGTGTTCACGGCAGGTTCCATTCGCCATACAGCGGTGATTCCGATTGCCGGCGACCAAGTGACCAACGATATCGCCATGGCACTGCGCACGCCGACGGCGCATGCCGAAAAAATCAAGATCAAGTACGCCTGTGCACTGGCACAGCTGGCCCAGGCAGACGAAATGATCAAGGTGCCCAGCGTAGGAGACCGTCCGCCGCGCAATCTGTCACGGCAGGCGCTGGCCGAGGTGGTCGAGCCGCGTTATGAAGAGCTGTTTACGCTAATACAGGCCGAGCTTCGCCGTAGCGGGTTTGAAGACTTGGTAGCGGCTGGCATCGTGCTGACCGGGGGAACGGCCAAGATGGAAGGCGCTGTTGAACTGGCAGAAGAAATTTTCCATATGCCGGTGCGCCTGGCCAGGCCTCAGGGCATAAGAGGGCTGGAAGAGCAGCTGAGCAATCCGGTGCATGCAACCGGTGTGGGGTTGCTTCATTATGCCAAACAGGACCACGGCCCGGTCGGGCCGGTTACCGAAAGGGACGACTTGATTGATGCCGGTATGGCGGATACCGGCAACCGTGGCCTGATTCACAAACTCAGGCAGTGGCTACAGGGCAATTATTGAGTACTTACAGGATACCTGCCGTCTAGAGCGGGGTCTTGCAGGAGGGAACAAACATGTTTGAGTTGGTCGATAGTGTACCTCAAAGCGCCGTCATCAAAGTGGTAGGTGTTGGCGGCGGTGGCGGCAACGCCGTCAATCACATGGTGACCACTGAACTGGAAGGCGTCGAGTTCATTTGTGCCAATACGGATGCACAGGCGCTGAATAACATGGTCGCCAAGACCGCGCTGCACATTGGTGGCGAACTGACCAAGGGCTTGGGAGCCGGTGCCAACCCTGAAATCGGTCGCCAGGCGGCGGTTGAAGATCGAGAGCGCATTGCCAGTGCTTTGTCGGGTGCTGATATGGTTTTCATTACCGCCGGCATGGGCGGTGGTACGGGCACAGGTGCCGCGCCAATCGTGGCGGAAGTGGCTCGTGAAATGGGCATTCTGACCGTGGCCGTGGTCACCAAGCCCTTTCCTTTCGAAGGGCGTCGTCGCAAGAAGGTGGCCGAAGAGGGTATTCGTGAACTCCAGGAGCACGTGGATTCACTGATCATCATCCCCAATGAGAAACTGTTGCCGGTCCTGGGCAAGAACACATCGCTGGTAACGGCTTTCGGTACGGCCAATGATGTGCTCAAGGGTGCGGTTCAGGGCATTGCCGATCTGATCATTCGCCCGGGCATGATCAACGTCGACTTTGCCGACGTGCGCACGGTGATGTCTGAAATGGGCATGGCGATGATGGGGACTGGCATCGCGCGCGGTGAAAACCGTGCCCGCGAGGCGGCGGAAGCAGCAATCAACAGCCCGCTGCTGGAGGATATTGATCTCAAGGGCGCCAGCGGTGTGCTGGTTAATATCACCGCGGGTTTGGACCTGAGTCTTGGCGAATTCTCCGAGGTGGGTGATCTGGTCGAAGATTATGCACACGAGGATGCGACGGTGGTTGTGGGTACGGTTATTGATCCTGAGTTGACGGACGAATTGAAAGTCACGGTCGTTGCAACGGGGCTGGCGCGTGCTCAGGCGATAGAGTCACGTGTGGTCAACGGCGGCATGTCTGCGGCGGCAAATGCGCGCAAGCCGGTTTCCAGCAGTGATTACAACCAGCTGGAGCGCCCTACGGTACTGCGTAACCGACAGGCCGAAGAGCAGGCGCGCGGGGTCGAGTCCGGCGACAAGCTGTCCGAAACAACCGGCGTGAAGAAGACGGGCACGGACGACATGGATTTTCTGGATATCCCGGCTTTCCTACGCCGCCAAGCTGACTGATCTCCGCTGCTCCATCCTTCCTGTTTGAGCCCGCCCGGCCTCTGGCCCGGCGGGTGTTTTCACTTATGGCACTCGTGGCTCACATTTCGTGGCGCCAATGCAACCGATAAAGATCGCGTCGACGGTCCTTGAGGTTAGTCACCGAGCCCTCGTTGCGAATGACACGAATCTGATCCAGATCCAGATCCGAGAACATGATCATCTCGGTGTTGGGAGTAGTCTCCGACATCACGGCATCATGGGGGAACGCGAAATCCGAGGGCGAGAAGACGGCTGACTGGGCATACTGCACATCCAGGCTCTCGACGGACGGCAGGTTGCCCACGCTGCCACAGATTACCGTATAGCACTCGTTTTCGATGGCGCGTGCCTGGGCGCAGTGGCGCACGCGCAGATAGCCGTTTTTGGTATCGGTCCAGAAGGGCACGAACAGAATATCCATGTCCTGGTCCGACAGCAGTCGCGCCAGCTCCGGGAACTCCACGTCGTAACAGATCAGGATGCCGACACGGCCGGCATCGGTCTCGAACACCCGCAGTTGATCACCGCCCTTGATAACCCAGTCGCGACGCTCGTGTGGCGTGATGTGCAGCTTGCGTTGCTCTTCCACCGTACCGTCGCGGCGGCACAGGTAGCTGACGTTGTACAGGATATCCCCTTCCTGCAAGGGCATGGAACCGGTGATGATATTAATGTTGTAGCTCACCGCCAGGTGGGACATCTCGTTGCGGAAGCGCTCGGTAAAGCCGGCCAGGAAGCGAATGGCTTCGGTCTGGTTGGTCTGATCGGTCAGGCCCATCAGCGGGGCGTTGAAAAACTCCGGGAACAGGGCAAAGTCGCTCTGATAGTCGGACAGGGTATCGACGAAGTATTCCACCTGCTGCAACAGCTCTTCCACCGACTCCACTCGCCGCATCTGCCACTGGATGGCGCCGATGCGCGCCTTGGTCGGGCGACTGCTGATGACGTTGGCCGGGTCGAACAGGATATTGTCCCACTCCAGCAGGGTGGCGTAGCCCTGGGACTTGGTATCCTCGGGCAGGTAGCTGCCCAGCAGGCGCTTGACCTGAAAGTCGTTGGAGAGCTGAAAGGTCAGGATGGGGTCATAGATTTCCCGCTGACGCACCTTGCCGATGTACTCGCTGGCAGTCATTTCGCTGGCGTGCTTGTAATAATTGGGAATGCGGCCGCCGGCCAGAATGGAGCGCAGGTTGTACTGGCGGCACAACTCCTTGCGTGCTTCATACAGGCGCCGACCCAGGCGGAAGCCGCGGTAATCCGGGTGTATCAGCACATCCAGTCCATACAGTGCATCCCCCTTGGGATCGTTGAGGATGGTCATGCGCTTGCCGATCAGATCGTCATAGGAGTGCGGGTTGCTGAAGCGGTCGTGGCGCACCTGCACCGACAGGGCAATGCCTGCCAGTTCGTCGCCATCAAAAACGCAGATCTGACCTTCCGGGAAATCGTCGATCAGCGTGTTGATAGTGTGTTCCGGCCAGGCGCCGCCAATGTCGTCGTAGACACGGTCCATCAGCGCCTGGAGTTTGGGGTAGTCATCATGCTCGAGATTGCGGATGACCAGATGCATATCTTCGATGCGCATGCTCAGTCCTCTTCAACAGATACTGCCCCAGTGTGCGGCAGCCGACAGGGCGGCGCAAGCGGATTCGGTTCAGGGCTGGCGCGCACCGAGCAGGAACTCGCGGTTGCCGTCACCGCCCTTGATCGGGCTTTCGTCCCAGTACAGCGGCTGCAGCCCCTGAGCCAGGCAGCAGGCTTCGATGCTGTTGCGCACCTCAGCATACAATGACGCATCGCGCACGATGCCGCCCTTGCCGATATGCCCGGGGCCAACCTCGAACTGCGGTTTAACCAGTGTCAGCAGCCAGCCGCCGGGACGGATCAGAGGGGCCAGCGACGGCAGAATCAGGCGCTGTGAAATGAACGAAACATCCATGACCGCCAGATCGAAGCCACGGGCATCCGGTGTGTGCTCGCACAGTTTGGGGCTGAGTTCGCGGGCGTTATAGCCCTCCAGGCAGGTCACGCGCGGGTCGTGGCGCAGGCGGGGGTGCAACTGATCATGACCGACTTCAATGCCGACCACGGCGCTGATATCGGCCTGCAGCAGACAGTCGGTAAAGCCGCCGGTGGACTGGCCCACATCAATGGCATGCAGGCCTGCCGGCTGCAGCTGCAGGGCCTGCAGAATGTGTTGCAGCTTGAGGGCGCCACGTGACACGAAGCGGTCTTCCTCGCGCGTTTCCACCTGTAGGGGGGTGTCCTCGGCCAGCTTGAGGCCAGGCTTATACTGAACCTTCCAGCCGCCCAGCCGGGCTTGGACGCGCCCGTCCTTGATCAGGCGTTGCGCACGGGTGCGCGTATCGGCCAAACCGCGTTCGACCAGAAGGGTATCCAAGCGCTGCATCTGTTACTCCTCGTTGCTCAAGGGCACAGTATACCGCAGCCGATACCCTGCACGTCAGCCGAACAGGTTGGCGGAATAGCCGCCGGGGACGCCCTTGACGCACACGGCAATGGCATCGTGTGGGTGCAGGCTTTCATGATGCTCGACGCGAACATGAAAGTCCTGCCACAGCGGGTTGTCCAGCAGTGCCTGTTTAAGGCGCCGTGCGGCATCCTCACAGAACATCTGGTTTTCGCCGTTCAGGGCTGCAAAGGCCTGCTCGTCCTCGCGTTTGACGGCGGTCTGTACAGCCGTTTGCAGGGCTGTTTCGGCCTCGTCGATCAGCCGCAGGAAAGGCAGTTCGCCAGTGAAATCATTCGATAGCTGAACCTTCAGGTGGGCACTGCTGCGCTGGCTGTGCGGTGTCGCCAGGCTGGCATGTTCCTGCAGCCAACGACTGACCTGTTCGGTGGGGATCGCATCAGCACCGCCGAAGTCACGGCTGAACGCCTGCTCGATCAACTGGCGAGACAGCGCGGCGGAACAGGGGCAGGTCGAGGAGTAGGGCAGGGTGACCCGGCACTCAAGGCAGAAGCCTTCCGGTCCCAGTCGGCCGTGTACCTGAGCGGGGTAGTGTTTCCAGCCCCGGTGGGTGCTTGTCAGGGCGTCTCGCTGCACGGGCAGATCAAATTGAAGCCGTATGCCGGCATGCTGACTGATGCCGGCATGGCGTGCCAGGGCGGTGTCCAGCAGTGCCGTAATGCCGGCACCGGTCAATGGCTGGCCCTGCAGTTGTTCCTGCAGGGCCAGGTACAGCCGCGACATGTGAATGCCGCGGTGCTCCGACGCATGAATATCCACATGGATATCGGCCTTGGCGGGCAGAATGAAGGGGGTGTCGGTATTCAGTTGCAGTGGCAGGCCAATGCCGCTCATGCCCACCCAGTCCAGCGTCAGTGTGTGGCTGGCGCGGGTGTTCAGAGCGACATCGGGCAACGTGGTTGTAGGGGTTGTCATTGGGGTGAATCACCATGCTTGTTATCTTATAACATATCTTATCATTCATTTTCGATTAATTCTCTGGTTTGCGCCTTAAGGGTAGTGGATTTTGCTTTTGCAAAAGCGGTATTAAGGATTAACATGACCACCATTGTGTATGAATCGGATGTTTCAGGTGTCAAATCAGGATCTGTGTACCAGTCGCAAGGCCGCCGAGCTTTTGGGCGTGACGCCACGCACCGTACAGCTGTGGGCTGATGACGGCATCCTGCAAAGCTGGAAAACGCCCGGCGGACACCGTCGCTTCAGCCTTGAGGCCGTACACCGCCTGGCGGAAGAGATCCGCGAGGGTGTCGGTGTACCCGAGCTCCGTGGCCGTGTCGGTCAGCGTGACCAGGCCCGTGTTCATGTGATTGAGGACGATGCGCGGTTGCAGCGGCTGTATGCGATGACGCTGCGCAGCTGGGGCTTGCCGATCGAGCTGAAACAGTCCACCGACGGGTATCAGGGGCTGCTGGAACTGGGCGCCTTCGAGCCCGATCTGCTGGTGCTCGATATCAATCTGCCTAATATGGACGGCTTCAGCATCATCGATGCCCTGGCGCGCCAGGGGGTGATGGAACGTATGGAGCTGGTTGTCGTGACGGCGCTCAATCTGGGTCAGGTCAAGTCGCGTGTTCGCAACGTGCATGCGGGGGTGAATGTGCTGCCCAAGCCGATCCCCTTTGACCAGTTGCGCTTGCATGTAGAAAAAATCCTCTCGCGCTGAATTTTTTCTTGATTTTCCGTTTTTGGCACCCTATATTCGGAAATATCGGAATCAAATGATTTCGTTTCTATGGCCTGAACGGCTATGTCAGTAAGGTGGGGGCCATCTGATATAGCTTAATAGGGCCACCTCTCCCTCCCCCCTTTATCCATTATGCCGCTTGTGTCCGTGCGTCCGTCCGTGTGCACGAATCGCGTGCTCGTCGATATCCACTCCAGATTCGCGTATTGCTATTGAGGGTCGGTACGAAGGTCTTCAGAGTAATATCCTGTCTTGCGCATATATTCAGTCAAATCATCTACTTTGATCGTTAAAAAACCAAAAAAATCTCACGTAAAATAAACAAAAATAGCGACATCTTTTGTTACTTTTGAGGTGTCAGTATGCGTATTCTGATTCTCGGCAGCGGTGTCATCGGCGTGACATCGGCCTGGTACCTGGCGCAGGCCGGGCACGAGGTGGTGGTCGTCGAACGCCAGCCCGGCCCGGCACTGGAAACCAGTCATGCCAACGCGGGCCAGATTTCCCCCGGATACTCGGCGCCCTGGGCGGCTCCAGGTGTGCCGCTCAAAGCGATCAAGTGGCTGATGCAGGATCTGGCGCCCCTGCGCATTTCGCCTCGCCCGGATCTGAATACCCTGGGCTGGCTGGCCCGGATGCTGGCCAACTGCAACCACCGCGCCTATACCCGCAACAAGTTGCGCATGCTGCGCATTGCGGAGTACAGCCGCGACTGTTTGATCGAGCTGCGCAACGAAATCGGGATTGAGTACGACCACCGTGCCCAGGGACTGATCCAGCTGTTCAGGTCGCAGCAGCAGCTGGAAGCGGCTGCTGCGGATATGCGTATCCTGGATCGTTGTGGTGTGGCGTACGAACTGCTGGATATGGCGGGCGTGGCGGCACATGAGCCGGCGCTGGCGCGCGTCAGTGACAAGCTGGTCGGCGGTCTGCGACTGCTGGGAGACGAAACCGGGGACTGCTATCTGTTTACCCGTGCGTTGGCACGGCGTTGCGAGGCACTGGGGGTGGAGTTTCGATTCGGCACGGAGATCGACCGGCTACTGGCTGAAGCGGGGCGGGTCAGTGGCGTGGCCACCTCGGCAGGCGTGCTCAAGGGCGACGCCTGCCTGGTGGCGCTGGGCAGCTACAGCCCGACACTGCTGGCGCCACTGGGGATCAAGGCGCCGATCTACCCCGTGAAGGGCTACTCGCTGACCATTCCGATCACTGATCCTGCGTGCGCGCCCGAGTCCACGGTGATGGATGAAACCTACAAGGTGGCGGTCAGCCGGCTTGGGGATCGTATCCGCGTAGGCGGAACGGCCGAGCTGAACGGCTTCGACCTGTCGACGCCGGACAGTCGCCGCATCAATGTCGAGCACGTGGTCAAGGACCTGTTCCCCGGCAGCGGGGATGCCGGTGCCGCCGAGCTCTGGACTGGCCTGCGCCCAATGACGCCCGATGGTACGCCGATACTCGGTGCGACCGCATACCCCGGGCTATACCTCAACACCGGCCACGGCACCCTTGGCTGGACCCTGTCGCTGGGGTCGGCCCGCTATATCAGCGATATCATCGATGGCCGGACACCGGCCATTGATACTGAAGGGCTGTCGATAAACCGTTATAGTCGCTGAGCAACAAAGCGTTCTCTTGGCAAGCGGCCGGCACTGCGCCATAGTTTGCCGTCACCCATAACATCAACAACAGGAAACTCCGCATGTCCAACCGCAGCATCATCAACACCCGCCAGGCTCCGGCCGCCATCGGTACCTATTCTCAGGCGGTCAAGACCGGCAACACCGTGTATATCTCCGGTCAGATCCCGCTGGACCCGGCCAGCATGGAAATGGTCACTGAATCATTTGAAGCTCAGGCGGTGCGCGTATTCGAGAACCTCAAGGCGATTGCCGAAGAGGCGGGTGGCTCCCTGGCCGAGTGCGTCAAGCTGACCATTCTGCTGTCCGACATGGGCCATTTTGCACAGGTCAACGAAGTGATGGCTCGCTACTTCAGCGAGCCCTATCCTGCGCGTGCGGCCTTTGCGGTCAAGGCGCTGCCCAAGGCGGCCGATATCGAAGTGGACGCCGTCATGGTTCTCAAGGGCTGAGCAGAGAGGTCATTGAGCACTCATGAGTCGTAAGGTCTGCGCACAGATCCACCTTGATGCGGTTGTGCACAACTATCGCCTGGCGCGCGCTCAGGCACCAGGCGCCCATGCCGTGGCGATCGTCAAGGCGGATGCCTATGGGCATGGGGCCGTGCCGGTGGCACAGGCGCTGGCCGCCGAGGCGGATGCGTTCGGGGTCGCCTGCATCGAGGAGGCCATGGCGCTGCGCGCAGCCGGTCTCGGGGCGCCCATCGTACTGCTGGAAGGCTTCTTCGATGCCGATGAGCTGCCGATCATCGCCCGTGAAGGGTTCTGGCCGGCGGTACATTCCCTGCATCAGCTTGAAGCTTTGGAGCAGGCGCAGCTTGCGACACCCGTGCCGGTATGGCTGAAGATCGACACCGGCATGCACCGGCTCGGCGTTCAGCCGCAGGAGGTTGCAACCAGCGTGGCGCGCCTGCAGGCCTGTAACGCGGTGGCCGATGTGGTGCTGATGACGCACTTTGCCTGCTCGGATGAGCCGGACAAGACCATGACGCTGGATCAGCTGGCTTGTTTCGATCAGGCGGCCGGTACGCTGGGGCTGGCGGCCAGCCTGTCCAACTCGGCTGCGGTCATGGCCTGGCCCCGGGCACACCGGCAATGGTTGCGTCCGGGTATCATGCTCTACGGCGCCACGCCGTTTGAGCAGCCCAACCCGATTGCGGACCAGCTGCAGGCCGCGATGACTCTGAGTTCAGAGGTGATCGCCGTGCGGGAGGTGCCGGCCTGTGAAACCGTGGGATATGGTGCCACCTTCCGCTGCGATCGACCGCGTCGCATCGGCACGGTGGCGATGGGTTATGCTGACGGCTACCCTCGCCATGCCCGCAACGGCACCCCTGTCGTGGTGGCGGGGCAGCGTGCGCAACTGGCCGGGCGCGTTTCCATGGATATGATTACGGTGGATCTGACGGATCTGCCCCATGCAGGTGTCGGCAGCTCGGTCGAGCTCTGGGGGCGTCAGCTCCCCGTCGCGGAAGTTGCCCGCTGGAGTGACACC
Organism: Marinobacterium weihaiense; assembly: GCF_019061305.1. Classification (GTDB taxonomy): domain Bacteria; phylum Pseudomonadota; class Gammaproteobacteria; order Pseudomonadales; family Balneatricaceae; genus Marinobacterium; species Marinobacterium weihaiense. Next base: position 101,192 of record NZ_JAHQZT010000006.1, on the reverse strand, counting down.
ATACCCTACACGCTGCTGTCAGGGCTGACGCCGCGCGTGCCGCGTCGTTACGACTGATCCAGCATCTGCACCAGCAGGCGTTTGACATTTTCCGGTTCGAACGGCTTGTCGGTCATGGCGTTGACCCCGGCGTGCGCGACCTGGCTCAGGTGCGCTTCGTTGGCTTCAGACGTCACCATCAGCACCGGCAGGTGAGCGTAAAACTCGGAGTGACGAATGTACTCGGTCAACTCCAGACCGTTGACTTCGGGCATATTGTAGTCGGTTACCACCAGGTCCACCGTTTCACGCCCCAGCAGTTCGATGGCGGCACGGCCGTCTTCCGCTTCAAACAGGTGCTCGATGCCCAGGTTGGTCAGCACGCGGCTGATCAGTTTGCGCGCCATGCGGCTGTCGTCCACCACCAGTACGCGAAGGCTTTCGATAGCGTAATGCTCCAGTTCCACCGGGTCAGTATCCAGCACATCCAGCGTAGCGTTAAGTGCGGCCCCCAGGTGGTGGCGCGTAAACGGCTTGGGCAGGATGGCAATGGTGCCGGACTGCTTGAAAATTTCCAGCTGTGACTTGCGGGTCTCGCTGGAGATCAACATGAAGGGAATGTCCGCCAGGGCCGGCAGACGTCGCATGGCACCGAGTAGCTCGGTGGCGCTGCCATCATCAAAGTGAAGGGCGCTGATGACCAGATCAGGTTGAACGCGCAGCATGGATTCCAGGGCTTCATGCAGTGACGTCGCCGTATCGATGGCGATGACGTGTTCGTCCTGCAACTGCTGGGTAATGATCTTGCGCTGCAGTGCAGAGGGTTCGACCAGAAGAATATTGAGTTCACTGATGCAGAGTGTGCTCATACCGCCAATCCCGGGGGCTAAAGATGAAAGAGGCTCTGAGCCTATCAGCCGTAGCTGAATGATGACAGTGCAAAGGCCTGATCGGCGTCAGGCCTTTGTGCATTACCATATCAGGTCGTCGGGGATGGCGTAATCGGCATAGGGGTCGTCTTCAGCCGGCGTGTCGTCTACGGGGCGGGGCAGAATGGCGTCGGCCTGGCGCTGCTCGACACGCTCGACAATGTCGGCGGGCACCAGGTGATAGGTCTCATCCAGAAATGCAATGCGCAGCTGCCCGCGGGCCAGCTGATCAATCAATTTCTGGTTCAGGTACAAGTGATGGATCTTGCGGCCATGGGCAAAGTTGTAGCGCGTTTCGGCCTCTTTCGGCAGGGGCAGGCGATGTGCTTCGATCAGCTGGCGTACCTCGGCCAGCGCCGCCTTCTGGGCCTGTTCCTGCTGACGCTTGAGGTTGAGCTCACGGTCACGGGCCGCTTTTTCCTGGCGGGCCGTTTCCAGGGCTGCCTGCTGTTGCTGTTGGTCATCAACGGCCTTGCCGGCCTTTTTCTGTTTGGCCTTCTTGCGCTTGTGTTCGTTGGCCTGTTTGGCCTGTTTTTTGTTGGCCACGCCAGCTTTGAGCAGCTGGTCCTGCAGAGAGCCTGCCATCGTGTTTCCTCGAATACTGGTCTGCGTGCGTTACAGAGTGTGACGGATTTCGGTGCGAGACTATAGCATAATGCGGCAGAACCGACCGATAGCTGCTAGCGCGTTACCGACTGAAAGGAGATGAAATGTCATTGATGATCTGGTTATCACTGTTGTTGATTTGTGTGCTGGGCGCCATGTCCCCCGGCCCCAGTCTGGCAGTCGTGCTGCGCCAGACCGTGAGTAACGGGCGCGGTCATGGCATTCTGGCCGGCTGTGCGCATGCGTTCGGCGTCGGACTCTGGGCCGCCATGACCGTGCTGGGGCTGGGGATGCTGGTGAACGAGTACCAGCCGCTGTATCAACTGATTACCTGGCTGGGGGCCGGTTATCTGGTCTGGCTGGGCATCAATGCGCTGCGCTTTGCTGCGACGCCGGAGATTGAGGCCGGGCATGGCGCGCGAGAAAGCCGTTGGCAGGCGGCCCGGTCGGGGGCGCTGATTTCGCTGCTGAACCCCAAGCTGGCGGTGTTCTTCGCGGCTCTTTTTTCGCAGTTTGTGACCGCCAACCAGTCGCTCACCGAGCAGTTGATACTGGTGCTGACTGCCATGTTGGTGGACGGCGCCTGGTACACGCTGGTGGCGCTGCTGTTTTCACAGCCTGCCCTGCTGGCCTGGTTGCGGCGTCACCTCAAGCGTGTCGAGCAATTGACCGGCGTAGTGCTGATCGGGCTGGCCATTCGGGTCGCAATGCCTTGAGTTGGTTTGCATTTCTCAAACGCTATGCTTATACTGCGCGCCTGTCTTGATGAGACAGGGCGCAACGCCCACACTATGGTGGCCCCGTTGGTCCTCTCGCAACGATAAACCGTGAACCTGGTCAGGCCCGGAAGGGAGCAGCCACAGCGGTGGATTCGTGTGCCGGGATGTGGCTGGCGGGGCCGCCTCCATTTCAGGCTCCTGAAAATGGCTGTACACCTTCCGATCCAGGCCCTGTTTCCGTTCCACGCCGTGACTCGCGAGCATGCGTGCTGCGTATATCGCGCCTGACCCTGTTGCTGCTCTGCCTGCCCTTGCCAAGGGGGCATCGTATCGTACCGATGCCGGAGCAATGCTGGAGAGCCGTCATGGAACACACCCTGTTGATCATTGATCTGGAAGCGACCTGTTGGGAAGGCATGAAGACCCCGTAAGGTCGGCAGCAGACGGTTGAGGAAATGGAGATCATCGAGCTGGGATGTGTCCTGGCATCGAGCAAGGGGCAGGTTCTGGCCGAGCGGTCGTTCATGGTGCGACCCCAGCATCATCCCGTGCTATCGGCTTTCTGTCAGCAGCTGACCACGATCACCCAGAGCATGGTAGATCGGGCGCCGGTTTATGTCGCGGCCATGGGGGAGTTGAATAGCTGGTTGAGCACGCTGCCGCCCGTGGACTGCTGGGCCAGCTGGGGCAATTATGATCGTCGTCATCTGGTGGCGCAGTCCAGGCGTGAGGGGGTGAGTCCCGATGTACTGGCGCTGCCGCATCTCAACCTGAAAACACTCTGGAAGCGTACCACCGGGCAGCGCAAGCGCAATGGGCTGTCCTGGGCGCTGCAGTATCATCACCTTGAGTTTGAAGGGCAGCTGCACCGTGGTATTGATGATGCGCGTAACATGGCACGTCTGCTGCCGTTCATGGACTGGTCGCAGACCGATGGTGCCACTCAGGCGGTACCCTATGCCGACTGATCAGAGCTCGTGAATCATGTCTTCCAGGTCGATCGCCCCTTCGTCCTGCACGTGCTCCAGCATGTGATCGATGAACAGGCGTGTCTTGGCGGGCAGGTAGTGGCGTGACGAGTAGTAGATCATGATCTGAATGGGGGCTGCTTCAAAGTCACGCAGTACGCGGCGTAGCCTGCCCTGTTCCAGGCAGGGTCTGGCGTAGCCGATGCCGACAGAGGCGATCCCCATGTCCATTTCAACGGCCTTCATGGCGGCCGACAGGTTGTTGACCACCAGGTTGCCCTGTGGCTCGACCGGGATCAGCTCGCCGTTCACGCGCAGGTTCCAGGCTTTCTTACGCCCGGTGGTGGAAGAGCGGTAGGCGATGCAGTTGTGTCGGGCCAGATCGGCCGGAGTAGCGGGCTCGCCGTGGCGTTCGATATAGCGGCGGCTGGCCACCAGTACGGGCTGTACCTTGTAAAACTCGCGCGCGATCAATCGGCTGTCCGGGTTCAGCATGACGCCGATGCCGACGTCAGCGCCTTCCTTGACCAGATCGCCAATACGGTCGTCAAACTTGAGATCCAGCTCCACCTCCGGATATTTTTCCAGAAAGGACGGGATCAGCGGCAGCACCACCATGCGCCCGAAGCTGTCGGGCAGGTTGACCCGCACCCGGCCGTGGGGCGTCTTCTGCTTGTCCGTGCTGAGCCGAATCTGATCTTCCAACTGTTCCACCAGGTGCCCGGTACGGGCATAGAGTTCGTCGCCGTCTTCTGTCAGGGTCAGGGAGTGCGTGGTGCGATGAAACAGCCGCAGTGCCAGGGTTTTTTCGAGTTGAGCAATGGCCTTGCTGACGGCCGCCGAGGAGACCCCGAGCTGGCGTGCCGCGGCAGAGAAATTACCGTTCTTGACGACGGCAATGAATACATGGAGCTGATTGGGGATCATGCGTTACCGTTTACGGCGCTCGGGCCGCCTGTATGGACTGCCGGGTAGCAACTTGCGAATATCATTCTACCGAATAATGCCGGGCCGCTCATCCGAGTATGGCGGGGGATAAGGGGTCCTGCACGGTGGGCTGTCAGCAGCCGCTGATCCTGGCGGGTATTGACGCGAATGTACGGGCGCTTTCATATGCCCCCATTAAATGCGAGCCTAAAAGAACCTCAGAGGTTTAATCCATTTATGATGGATTGAAACATGAGGTTTAAGCGCTGAAAAATCGTGTCCTGACATATTGACGCCCGGTTGTCACTCAATAGGCGATTAAAGGAAACCTTCGAGCCGAAGGCTTCTACACGCTACGATGCTCAGGAAGATGGCGTACCGTTCCATCACTGCCAGGCAACATGGCCCAGCGCGGACGTAGCGCTGTGAGCCGCACATGGATGCCTTTTACCCCTGCCGGTGTCAGTGCCGATCGACGCAGGTCACGCGCAGATGCCGGCGCAATGTGGGCTCATCGAGGCCGTAGAGGGTATCGAGCAGGTTGACCTGCAGGCTGCCCGGCCCCGCGGAGTGCAGGGCGGCCAGCTCACCGGCAACACCAAGCACCGCCGCCGCGCTGGTTCCGGACAGGTCGCCCATGGCGGCAAAGGCGCCAGTCAGCGCGCTGAGGGTGCAGCCCATGCCGGTTACTCGAGGCATCAGCGGGTGGCCGTTTTCAAGCATCCGCGTCTGCTGAGCGGTCACGCTATAATCGCGGGCGCCCGAAATCAGGACGCCACGTGCACCTCGGGCCAACAGCGTATCCGCCGCCTGCAGGGCTTGCTCGCTGTTATCCTGCGCATCCACGCCCTTGCTGCGTGACAGCTGACCCGCCAGGGCCAGTACTTCCGAAGCGTTGCCACGCACAATCAGCTGGTCGGTCGAACGCGCCAGTGCAGCGGCCGTATCCGTCCTGAGAGTGCTGGCACCGGCCCCCACCGGATCAAGTACGACCGGCTTGTGGTATCGGTTGGCGCAGGCGACCGCCTCGTGCATCCGTTCAATCCAGTGACTGTCGAGGGTGCCGATATTGACCACCAGAGCACCACTGATCTGTATCAGTTCATCCATTTCCTGGCGGCTGTGCGCCATGATCGGCGACGCCCCCAGTGCCAGCAGGGCGTTGGCCGTATTGTTCATGACGACATGGTTGGTCACGTTGGTAATCAGCGGCCGGTGCCGGCGGACCAGTGCCAGGGTGTTACAGATCATGTCAATGACAGGGGCGGTCGTGTTCATCGCGGAGCTCCTGATAGGTCGGAAGAAGAGGGCGCGAGACTGCGCCTGAGGGTCTCGCGCAGGGTATCAAAACGTGCCGGCAACTGACGGTTGCGCTTGTGAATCAGATACAAAGGCTCCTGAACCGGCTGGCGGGGCGTATGTATCTGCAGTGCCTCGGGGGCGGCAAACTGGTCGACGGTCGACTGGGGTAGCACAGTAAAGCCGATGCCGTGCGCCACCGGCTGCAGAATCTGGTGCAGTTGATTGATATAGCCTGCGCGGGGCAGAGCGGCAATATCCAGCCTTTCCAGCTCGGCCTCGCCGCAATGGACACAGTAGAGCTCGAGGTACTCCAGCGCATCCGGGTGATGGATCAGGCCCAATGCCTTGAGACGCTCGGCCAGAGTTTGGTCGCGGCCGGTCTGGCGGGGCAGTACCAGCGACAGCGATTCGAACCCCAGCGGCTCCTGTTCGAACAGTGCCGGGGTCGGCATCCGGGTCACGATGCCAAGGTCGATGTCGCCGTCGCGGACCTGTTGCAACACACGCTGGGCGGGCGCCGCCTCCAGTTCCGAGACCAGGCCGGGATGGCGGTTCTGCAACGCCAGCAGCGGCGGATAGAGTTTCATGGCCATGGCGCCGGAGCAGGCGATCCGGCACACGCCACTGAAGGGAGCATCGGCGCCCAGGTCGGCCAGCAAGCGCGCCTCGCGCGCCTCGAGTTCCAGCGCGTAACGGTACACCGAGCGGCCCTGTTCACTGAGTTCGAACCCCTTGCCATCACGGCACAGCAACAGGTGACCACAGGCCTGCTCCAGCTTGCGGATGTGCTGGCTGACGCCGGGCTGGGTCATGTGCAGTCTTTCGGCCGTGCGGGTGAAGTGGCCGACGTCGACCAGGGTGCGAAAGGTCTTGAGCCAAGTGGGGTTCAGCATATGAAAACAATATGTTATCAAAGTAAAAAGAAATGATAATTTCAAATCATGCTAGTCCCTGCCTAAGCTTTGCGCAAGTTGATTAACACCTGCAGGAGTCAAGCATGAATCCCTATCCGCGTTCCTTTTCACACATTGGCATTTCGGTGCCGGATCTGGAAAAAGCCGTCGAATTCTACACCCAGGTGATGGGGTGGTACCTGATCATGGAGCCGACCGAAATCGTTGAAGACGACTCGGCCATCGGTGAGATGTGCACGGATGTGTTCGGTGCCGGTTGGGAGCGCTTCCGCATTGCCCACCTGTCGACCGGAGACCGTATCGGGGTTGAGCTGTTCGAATTCAAGAATCAGGAAAACCCGGAAAACAACTTCGAATACTGGAAAACCGGTGTATTCCACTTCTGCGTGCAGGACCCGAACTTGGAAGAACTGGCCGACAAGATCGTCGCGGCCGGCGGCAAGAAACGTATGCCGGCCCCGCGTTACTACTATCCGGGTGAAAAGCCCTATCGTATGATCTATATGGAAGATCCGTTCGGCAACATCGTCGAAATCTACAGCCACAGCTACGAGCTGCATTACGCCAGTGGTGCCTACACCGGGTAATGCCGGTTGTAGCGAGGCGACTCTGTATCAACCTTTGTTTGAAACCGTTGCAAAGGGGCGTTGGCTACACAGCCAGCCTCGAGTCTGATGCAATAACGTTTCATGCATACAAGGCCCGTCCCGTACGGGCCTTTCATCACTGTACCGATCTGCGAGGAAGCATATGACCGATCTGTTTACGCCGCTGCAACTGGGTGCCCTGTCGTTGAACAACCGTGTGCTGATGGCACCGCTGACCCGCTGTCGTGCGGATGCCGATCATGTGCCCACTGAGCTGATGGTGGAACATTACGCCCAGCGCGCTTCGGCGGGCCTGATCATCGCGGAGGCCACCATGGCGATGGCAGGCAATTCGGCGTTCTGGCGTGAACCGGGTATCTACTCCGACGCTCAGGTTGAAGCTTGGAAGAAGGTCACGGATGCGGTTCATGCCAAGGGCGGCACCATCGTACTGCAGATCTGGCATGGTGGCCGTGCCTGTCACCCGTTGCTGAACGAGGGGCGCGTGCCGGTGGCCCCCAGCGCCCTGGCCATTACCAATGATCAGGTGCACACCCCGGAAGGCAAGCAAACCTACACGGTGCCGCGTGAATTGGCCGATGACGAGATTCCGGCGATCATTCAGGGCTTCAAGGCCGCGGCTGAAAACGCCAGGCGTGCCGGTTTTGACGGTGTTGAAGTGCACGGAGCCAACGGCTACCTGCTGGATGAATTTTTGCGGGATGGTGCCAACCGTCGCGAGGGGCTTTACGGTGGCTCGATCGAGAACCGCGCACGTCTGCTGCTGGAGGTGATTGCAGCGGTCAGCGGGGTCTGGGGCAGTGACCGCGTCGGGGTGCGCCTGTCGCCGTTGAACAGCTTCAACAGCATGACGGACAGCGATCCGGTCGCGTTGATGACCTGGCTAGCCCGGCGCCTCAACGACTTCGACCTGGCATTCCTGCATCTGATGCGCGGCGATTTTCTGCAGGCGCAACAGGCCGATGTGATCACGCCGGTGCGGGAGCATTACCGCGGCAACCTGATCCTGAACATGGGCTACAGCGGTGACGAGGCGGCCACCGCCGTTGCCGTCGGTCAGGCGGAGGCGATCGCCTTTGGCGTGCCCTTCATTGCCAACCCGGACCTGCCTGAACGCCTGAAACTGGGTGCACCGCTGAACGCAGCCGATCCCAAGACCTTCTATTCCCAGGGCGCGGAGGGCTACAACGATTATCCGACGCTGCAAGCGTCTGCCGACGTCTGATCCGCAGTATCCTGCCAGACTCTGTCGCTGAGGTTCGGCCTAGGCCGGACCCTCAGCGGCCTTGCCCTTCCCCAGTCGCTGCAAAATCAAGGTCGCAATCCGATTGGAGCGCGTTTTTCGGTCGTCGGTTGTGGGCAGCGGACGGCAGAGCTCAATGGCACTGAACCCGGTTCTGGCGGTGAACAGGCCGGCTCCCAGTCCCTGTCCGGCGCGGGCCGACAGCCCGGCGGTGATGGAGCTGCTGAGCAGTGCCGAGCCTGCATCCACCGCCATCTCGCTGGCCCCGGCGAATGCCAGATTCTGCAGCACCTGTCGCAGCAGGCGCCCTTGAGTCAGCGGTCCGGAGGGCAGGCCGTAAATGGTACTGATTTCGCGCAGCATGCGCAGATTGCGCCAGGCGACCAGCAGCATGTCAAAACTGGCCCAGGGGCTGACCGCGACCAGAACCCCTGATTCAACGCTGTAGCGCTGCACACATTGCTGCGCGGCCCGGTCGGCCTGGCGCAGGGCATGACGGTCGAGGTAGCGGATGATCTCCGCATCACTGTAGCTGCTGTCGAGCTGTTGCAAAGCGGTGTTCAGCTCCCGCGCCAACGGTGTCTGTCGATACTGCTGTTCCAGTTGATGGATCAGTGTGCTGCTGTGGCCGGTGTCATGTCGGGTCAGCAGACGGCTTGCCTGTTGCTGCAGATGGTTGACCCGGCGCAGTTGACGACGGCTGTGGCAGCCGCGGTGTATTTCAACCGTGATGGCGCCGACCAGCACCAGAGCCAGCAGAGCGAAGGTGGCCCCCAGCAGCGGGTGCAGGTCGATGCCCCAGTGAATCAGACGGTAAAGCTCGGCGCCTGCGAGGGTGACCAGAAGGGCGCCCAGGCTCCCCCAGAGCCAGCGCCGGGAGGATTGGCGTGCAGGAGGTGATGGAGACAGCGGTATGTCCCCGGTTTCCACCTCGACTGGGCGGGTACTCTCCAGCGGCAACTCTTGCGCATGTCCTGTGGTTGTCTGGCCTGATGCAGAGCTAGACGGGGGCTCGAGTGCGTCCGGGGACAGTTCAACCGGGCGCTGCCAGTGTTCGGGTGTGCTCATCGGAACAGGTCTCCCAACAGGTGGTCGGCCGCCTGATCAAGGCGGATGTGGTGCTCGGGGCGCAACGGCCCGGCGGGCAGGGGCCGGGGGGCGAAATCGACGAAGCGAAAACGCTCGCTGTTCCAGTCGGCATCGCCGGGCAGTTCCACCGGGACTTCGCCGGGAAAAAGCGCGATCTCTTCGCCCGTATCCTTGCGCATGCCTCTCAGGCAGGACAGATGCTGACCATCAAGCCGTGCCTCGGCCGCCTGGGTTGCGCGCACCGATGCCAGCGCCAGGCAACGGGTATCCACGTGTTCGAAGCGGATATCGCGCTGGGCCGACTCCACCATCAGTTGCAGAAAACGGTCCAGATTATGGTGCTGGTTGGCGGTGACATGATCGGCCTTGGTCGCGGCAAACAGCACCCGGCTGATGCGCGGGCTGAACAGGCGACGGAGCAGGCCGCTGCGGCCATAGTTGAAGCTCTGCAGCAGGGTGTTGAGTGCCAGTTGCATGTCATTGAAGCAGGCTCGGCCCCGGTTCAGGGTTTTAAGGCAATCGACCAGCACGATCTGGCGGTCGAAGTGGCGAAAATGATCCTGATAAAAGGGACGCACCACGTCCTGGCAGTAGCGGTCGTAGGCCTGCTGCAGGCGCACCAGCAGACTGTCGTCGGCGGCCTCGGCCGGGTTCTCCGGGAAGGCGGTCAGAATCGGGAACAGGTTCAGCAGGTCGCTGCCGGCCAGCTCGCCGGGCATCAGCAGGCGACCGGGTTGCAGCAGGCTCAGGCTGTGTGGCGGCTCGCGCAGCTGCTGCAGCAGCGTGCGGAAGGTTTCGCTCAGTTGAGCCAGTTCGGCGTCCGTGGCTGGAGCCAGCCAATCGATGTCGTGCTGGCGGGCCAGCCAGGCCTGGGCGGCCGATGCACGAGGGGCCTGCGCAAACAGCTGGCGCTGTTGCTGGCACCATTGTTCGAATGTCAGCTCCAGCAGCGGCAGATCCAGCAGCCACTCGCCGGGATAGTCGATCAGGTCGATATACAGGGTTGCATGTTCACCCAGCACTCGGCCGAGCCCCGGCGAGCGCCGGTAGCGCAGCGCCAGGCATATTTCCGACAGGGTTTCGGTGGAGTCGGGCCAGTGCGGCGGGTAGGTGCGCAAGCCGTCCAGTGTCTTGGCCAGTGGGAAAGGCTGTATTGACCCGGTGCTCAGATCCCGTGCGGCAATAATGCGGCCGTCGGCCGAGGCGGCAAAGAACGGCAGCGAGGTGCCCAGGTCGCTCTGCAGCAGGTGATGGGCAAAACTGCTGATGAATACGGTCTTGCCGCTGCGGCTCAGACCGGTAATCGCCAGCTTGATACGCTGCTCCAGCCCCTGTTCGACTCGCGTCTTGAGATGGTGTGACAGGCTGTCCAGCCTGCTCTTGCGTGCGAGTCGGTGCAGCTCTTTGTTCAGGCTCATGCATGGCTCCGTGTCGAGGCTTTATTTCATTGTGACAGAGCTTGGCTTAAACGAAACTGAGAATTCACTGGGAGCGTGTGTAAAAAAGGGAGCCGTGCGGCTCCCTTGTCGCCGACATATTCTGGTTATCACTGACGGTTGAAGTACTCACGCGTCAATTTGAACACCACCGGGCTCAACAGCGCCAGCGCAATCAGGTTGGGAATGGCCATCATGGCATTGAGGGTGTCCGCGACCAGCCAGACAAAGTCCAGGTGCAGGCTGGCGCCCAACGGAATGGCGATGACCCAGAGGATGCGGTAGGGCGTCACGGCCTGAATGCCGAACAGGAACTCGACGCAGCGCTCGCCGTAGAATGACCAGCCGATGATGGTGGTAAAGGCAAAGATGGCCAGTGCGATGGCGACCAGGTAATTGCCCAAACCGGGCAGTGCGGTGGCGAAGGCCTGACTGGTCAGCGCGGCACCGGATTCACCGCCGGTCCAGGCGCCGGAGCTGACAATCACCAGGCCGGTGATGGTACAGATGACCAGGGTATCCAGAAAGGTACCCAGCATGGCAATCATGCCTTGGCGTACCGGGTCATGCGTCTGAGCGGCGGCGTGAGCGATAGGCGCGGAGCCTAGGCCGGCCTCGTTTGAAAACACGCCCCGGGCCACACCAAAGCGCAGCGCGGCCCAGACGGCGGCACCGGCGAAACCACCCTGGGCGGCAATCGGGGAAAAGGCGTGAGTCAGGATCAAATCCAGCGCCTGCGGCAGCAAGTGTGAGTTGATACCCAGTACCACCAGGCCGGCGACCAGGTAAGAAATGGCCATGAAAGGTACCAGCGCGCCCGCCACCTGGCCGATGCGCTTGATGCCGCCGATCAGGACGGCGCCAACCAGCACGGCGATGACGATGCCCGTGGCCAGTACCGGGACACCGAAATTGGCATGCAATACATCAGCAACGGAGTTGGCTTGCACGGTGTTGCCGATCCCGAATCCGGCACAAGCGCCAAAGACGGCAAACAGCACACCCAGCCAGGTCCACTTCTTGCCTAGTCCATTCTTGATGTAGTACATGGGTCCGCCGACATGCTGGCCTTTGGCATCGGTTTCCCGGTAGCGTACCGCCAGCACGGCTTCTGAGTACTTGGTCGCCATCCCGATCAGTGCCGTGATCCACATCCAGAACAGGGCGCCAGGGCCGCCCAGAAAAATGGCGGTTGCGACGCCGGCAATATTGCCGGTGCCCACGGTGGCGGACATGGCGGTCATCAGCGCTTGAAACGGGGGAATCTCGCCGCGTGTTTCATCTCCTTCTGCGGCGCTGCGGCCGCCCCAAAGCAGCCTGAAGCCGGTTCCGATCCTGAGGATGGGCATCAGTTTCAGGCCGATTGACAGGAACAGGCCGACGCCCAGAATCAGAACCAGCATCATCGGGCCCCATACAACGCCATTGATGGCTTCTATGGCATGGGTCAGGCTGGACAGTAGGGTCTCTTCGCTGGCTTCCATCAGTAATGTACCTCCGTAAGGTATGTAATGTGGCCCGGCCGGGTAGGCCTCAGGCGAGGTTGTCAGTAGACTCTGGGCGCTGTCTAGAGTTGAGACAGGCTTGAGGCGCAGTGGCCATGCAGCCACCGTGCCATTGGAAAGTGCCAATAATCTTGATGACAGTTCTTCATTGTAGAACAGCAATAATCACTGCGGCAGTGACAGAAAACAGAAAAAAAGAACAAAATGCCGGGAGGACGTGCGGTGGTCTCTGAGTTTCGGTTGGATCGGTCGAGGCGATGGATGACCAGCACCTACACCAGGTGGGTGCAGCGGGCCTGTTACGGGCGCATCATGTCGACCGGGAGCACGCTCTGTTCCTTGATCTCCTCCATGACGATATAGGATTTGGAGTTTTTGACCCCCGGCAGGGTCAGCAGCATGTCGCCCAGCAGCTCTCGATATTGGGACATGTCATGCAGACGCGCCTTGAGCAGGTAATCGGCATCGCCGGAAACCAGGTGACACTCGAGAATGTAGGGCAGGGTGCGTACCGCGCGGCTGAAGCGCTCAAAGGCGTCGGGTGACTGATAGGACAGGGCGATCTCGACGAACACCAGCAGGTTGTAGTCCAGCATTTCGGGGTCGACACTGGCGCGGTAGCCGGTAATGATGCCGTCGCGTTCCAGACGTTTCACCCTCTCCATACAGGGCGTGGTCGACAGTCCGACGCGTTCGGCCAGTTCGGTATACGAGATGCGACCTTCCTGTTGCAAAATAGTGAGAATATTGCGGTCGATGCGATCAAGTTTCTTGGCTTTGGTTGTTTTCGCCACGATTTTGCCCTGTTGATAAACCCTGTTATCAGTCTTGATCGAATTGGCGGATAAAGCAATTTATTGGCATAACCGAGGGCGCATGCGGCCGCGCACGGCAGGACGCTGGCGGTCAAAGCGTGTTAATATCGCCGCCCAAGATTTTACGTTTACTTTCGGCAACGAGGCAGCATGAGCTATCAGGTTCTGGCGCGCAAATGGCGACCCAAGCGCTTTGTGGAGATGGTGGGGCAGGAACATGTCCTCAAGGCACTGGTCAATGCACTGGATGATGACCGTTTGCATCACGCCTATCTGTTCACGGGCACCCGTGGTGTGGGCAAGACCTCTATTGCTCGCCTGTTCGCCAAGTCGCTCAATTGTGAAGTCGGCGTGTCGTCGGAGCCCTGTGGCCAGTGCAGTGCCTGTGTGGAGATTGCGGAGGGGCGTTTTGTCGACCTGATCGAGGTCGATGCCGCGTCGCGTACCAAGGTAGAAGATACCCGAGAGCTGCTGGAAAACGTGCAATATGCCCCCACGCACGGCCGTTTCAAAGTGTACCTCATTGACGAGGTGCACATGCTGTCCAACAGCTCCTTCAACGCCCTGCTGAAGACGCTGGAAGAGCCACCGCCCCATGTGAAATTCCTGCTGGCGACGACCGACCCGCAGAAACTGCCGATGACGGTGCTGTCGCGCTGTCTGCAGTTCAACCTCAAGAACCTGACCGCCGAGCGCATACAGCAACACCTGGAGTTCGTGCTGGGCGAGGAGTCGGTGAGCTTTGAGGTGCCAGCGCTCTGGCTGCTGGCGCGTGCTGCAGACGGCTCCATGCGTGATGCCCTCAGCCTGACCGATCAGGCCATCGCCTTTGGGGCCGGTGCCGTGCGGGAAGCGGATGTGCGCGCCATGCTGGGCACCATCGATCAGCACCTGGTCTACCGCATGTTGGGCCATGTGGCGGCACATGAGCCTCAGGCGCTGCTGGAATCGGTACAGTCACTGGCCGAGTTCTCGCCGGACTACCAGGGTGTGCTGGGCGATATCGTCAGCCTGCTGCACCGCATTGCACTGGCGCAGGTGGTCCCGGCAGCCGTCGACAACAGCCTGGGCGATCGTGATCAGGTGCTGGCGCTGGCTCAGCGCATGCGCGCCGAAGAAGTGCAGCTGTACTACCAGGTTGCACTCATGGGCCGCAAGGATCTGCCGCTGGTGCCCGAGCCCCGTGAAGGGCTCGAAATGACGTTGCTGCGCATGCTGGCTTTCCGGCCGGCCGGCCACCAGCCGCTGGACGCTTCGGGCTCGGCGACGGCTGCGGATAACGCAGCAGCAGTCTCTGCTCCGGCGCCAGAGGCCGTTGCGCCGGCTGCGGCACCTGCGCACCGGCCCAAGCCTGTGACCTCACCGCCGAGTGCACCGCCACAGGCTGAACCGCAGCCGGTCGCACAGGCGCTGGCCGCACAGACACAGGTTTCACCGCCCCCGGGCATGCCGGAAGACGTGCCCCCTTGGGAAGACCTGCCGCCGGACATGGCGGCCATGGATGACTCGCCGCCAAAAAAGCCCCGCCCGGCTGACGTCACCCAGGCGCAGCCGGCTCCCGTTGCGCCGTCCACGGCGGTTGCCGGGGCGGCGCAGGCACCTGCCAATCACGGTGCTGCCGCTGTGCCGACACCCGCACCCGAGCGTTATGATGGCGGCTGGAGCGAGCTGCTGGCGTCGCTGGGACTGAGCGGTATGGCCGAAAGTCTGGCACGTAACCTGTCGCTTGAGGTCGAAACAGATGACCGGCTCTGCTTTCACTACATGCCGGAACAGGAAGCGCTGCTCAGCGGGGACCGGCGGGAGCGCATCATTGCGGCGCTTCAACAGGCCAGAGGCGCGCACTTCAGCATCGAGTTTGTTCAGGCGCCACAGACGCGCGAAACGCCGGCCCAGCGTGCCGAGCGCAAGCGTGCCGAACGTCTGGCGCGGGCTGTGGCGGACATTGAAGCCGATGGCATGGTACAGACATTGATAAACCAGTTTGGCGCCCGCATCGACTATGAGTCGATTCGGCCGATTGATTAATACAGACAAGAGGAACGACACCATGATGAAAGGTGGTATGGGGAACCTGATGAAGCAGGCCCAGAAAATGCAGGAAGACATGCAGAAGGCGCAGGAAGAGATCCAGCGCGCGGAAGTGACCGGTGAATCCGGTGCCGGCTTGGTCAGCATCACCATGAACGGTCGCCATGACGTCAAGGCCGTCAGCATTGATGACAGCCTGATGGAAGAAGACAAGGAAATCCTGGAAGACCTGATCGCGGCGGCCGTCAACGACGCTGTGCGCAAGGTGGAGCAGAACACCCAGGAAAAAATGTCCAAGATCACCAGCGGCATGGGCATGCCGCCGGGTTTTAAAATGCCGTTCTGAACATGAGCCTGACACCCTTACTGCAAGAACTGATCGGTGCCCTGCGGGCTCTGCCCGGAGTGGGGCCCAAGTCGGCCCAGCGCATGGCGCTGCACCTGCTGGAACGTGATCGCAGTGGTGCCCTGACGTTGGCCGAAGCGCTGGAGCAGGCTGTGGAGCGGGTCGGTGAGTGCGCCACCTGCCGCAATCTGTCTGAGCAGGAACAGTGTGCCATCTGTGAAGACTCAGCGCGGGATGCCGGCGTCGTGTGTGTGCTGGAATCACCGGTGGATCTGATGGCGGTCGAGCAGACCGGTGGCTTCAATGGTGTCTACTTCGTGCTCAAGGGGCATCTGTCACCGATTGATGGAATAGGCCCTGATGAGCTGGGCCTTGAACGGTTGTTTGCTCGTGTGGATGCCGGGCAGGTGCGCGAGCTGATCCTGGCCACCAACCCGACAGTGGAGGGTGAGGCCACGGCCCACTACATTGCCGAGCAGCTGCAGGACAGCGACGTCAACCTGACCCGAATTGCTCACGGTGTGCCGGTCGGCGGCGAACTGGAGTTTGTCGACGGCGGCACACTGGCACATGCCTTTGCCGGGCGTCGATCACTGAAACGGAGTGTCGATGAGTGATCTGAAACAATGCTATGACTGGCAAAAGCTGGAGCAGCTGGCGGCAACCCCGGTGCGCATCAATGATGATGCCAGCCTGGCGGAGCATGCCCGGCGCTGGCTGTCCCAGCCACTGCTGGCGCTGGACACCGAGTTCATGCGCACCGAAACCTTTTACCCCATCCCCGGCCTGATCCAGGTGGCGGATGAGCAGGGGTGCTATCTGATCGATCCGCTGCAGATCAGTGATATGCGCCCGCTGGCACAGGTGCTGGCCGCCCCCGAAGTGCTCAAGGTGGTACACGCCGGCAGCGAAGATCTGGAGCTGTTCAGACACAGCTATGGCGTGCTGCCGGCTCCGCTACATGATACCCAAATCGCGGCGGCCTTTGTCGGCTGGGGCTTCAGCATGGGGCTGCAGCGCATGGTATCCGAAGTGTTGGAAGTCGAGCTGGGCAAGGGCGAAACTACGTCTGACTGGCTGCAGCGTCCGCTGACACCGGAGCAGGAGCATTACGCCGCGCTTGATGTGGCCTATCTGCCGGCGCTGGCCCTGATGCAGCGAGAACAATTGGAGCAGCGCGGGCGTCTTTCGTGGGTGGAAGAAGAGTGTGCGGCGCTGTGTGAAGCGGTTTCCGCACAGGATGAACAAGACCCGGAAAGCTACTATCAGCGGTTCAGTCAGGCCTGGCATTTCGATGCCACCCATCGTGCAGCGCTGCGTGATCTGACGGCCTGGCGCGAGCGCACCTGTCGCGCGCGTGACCTGTCGCGCAACCGCCTGTTGCGCAATCAGGTGTTGTTGGACATTGCGGAAAAGCTGCCTCAGACCGAGCAGCAGCTGGATCGGATCGTACAGCGTGGTCGGGTGATCCGAGAGTTTGGGCAGGCCATTCTGGCGGTTCTGGCGCAGGCGGAGGCCTCGGCCCGGGACAACCCGCCAGCCGAAATCGAGCGGCCGCTGCACTATGTCTGGAACAAGCGGCTCAAGCAGCTGCGAGCCATCGGCCGTGAGGCCGCCCAGGCGCACGATCTCATGCCTGAGGTGCTGTTGCGCAAGCGGGATCTGGATGCTCTGATTCGTTCCCGTGATCAGTACAGCCATTATCGTCTGCCGCCCAGTCTGTCCGGATGGCGCAAGCCTCTGGTCGGCGAGGCGCTGCTGGCGCGAATTGAACAGTTTGACAAGAGTTGATGCATGAAAATCGTCAGTGTTTTCAAAAGCTCGCGCAAGGATGAGATGTACCTGTACGTCGACAAGCGTGAGCAGCTTGAACGGGTACCCGAAGCCCTGCAGGAGATGTTTGGCAAGGCTGTGCATGTCATGGACATGCCGTTGAAGGCTGAACGCAAGTTGGCGCGTATCGAAAATACGCAAAAATTGCTTGATGATATCGAAGAAAAGGGCTTCTACCTGCAGCTACCGCCCCAGAAGGAAGAGTATATGCTGGATCTGTTCCGGGATCGCCCCGAGACCGGGGTGCGCTGAATATGGCTCAGGAAGTCTTCTGGCGCCGCAAGTCGCTGCGCGAAATGACACGGCCGGAGTGGGAATCGCTCTGCGACGGCTGTGCACTCTGCTGTCTGCACAAGGTGGAGGATGAAGATACCGAGGAGGTTTTTTACACCACGGTGGTCTGCCATCTGCTGGACATGGACAACTGCCAGTGCACTGAATATGAAAAGCGCTGTCAGCTGGTGCCCAGCTGTATTCGCCTGCAGCCGGAAGACGTGGAAACGTTCGACTGGCTGCCGATCACGTGCAGCTATCGTTTGATTCACGAGGGCAAGGACTTGCCGGACTGGCACCCGCTGGTGACCGGCGAACGCAACAGCGTCATCGCGGCCAATGCATCGGTGCTGAGCGTGTACGAAGTGCGTGACAATGAAATCAGCGAAGATCAGCTGATTGATTACGTACTGGACGAAGACTGAACAAAAACGGCCGTACCCTTGGGAGACGGCCGTTGGCAGGTCAGGCGAGAGGGTGGATCATTTCAGATCGAAGCGGTCCGCATTCATCACCTTGGTCCAGGCCTTGACGAAATCCTTCACGAACTTCTCCCGGTTGTCATCCTGGGCATAGACCTCGGCATAGGCACGCAAGATGGAGTTAGAGCCGAACACCAGGTCCACCCGGGTGGCGGTCCATTTCACCTCGCCGCTGCTGCGCTCGACAATTTCGTACAGATTGTTGCCGGCAGGTTTCCACCGATAAGACATGTCGGTCAGGTTGACGAAAAAGTCATTGCTCAGTACGCCTTCGCGCTCCGTGAACACGCCGTGCCGGCTGCCGCCATGGTTGGTGCCCAGCACGCGCATGCCGCCGACCAGTACGGTCATTTCCGGTGCACTCAGTCCCATCAGCTGAGTGCGGTCGAGCATCATCTCTTCCGGCGTTACGACATAATCCTGCTTGAGCCAGTTGCGGAAGCCGTCATGCAGCGGTTCCAGATATTCGAATGACGCCACATCGGTCATCTCCTGGCTGGCATCGCCACGGCCGGGTGCGAAGGGGACCTCAATGTCGACGCCGGCATCCCGTGCGGCCTTTTCAACGGCTGCCGTACCGCCCAATACAATCAGGTCGGCCATGCTTACCGGCTTGTCGAGTCCGGCCTGAATGCCTTCCAGTGCCTTAAGGACCTTCTGCAGGCGTTCCGGTTCGTTGCCGGCCCAGTCCTTCTGCGGGGCCAGGCGGATGCGAGCACCGTTGGCGCCGCCGCGGTAATCCGAACCGCGGAAGGTGCGGGCGCTATCCCAGGCCGTGGCCACCAGTTCGGACACACTGAGGTCGCTGGCAAGGATCCGGCGCTTCAAATCGGCAATTTCGGCATCATCCAGCGTGTAATCAACAGTGGGGATCGGATCCTGCCAGATCAGGTCTTCGTTCGGCACGTCCGGCCCCAGGTAGCGGCTTTTCGGGCCCATATCACGGTGCGTCAGCTTGAACCAGGCCCGAGCAAACACTTCATTGAAGTATTCCGGGTCCTTGTGGAAGCGCTCGGCGATCTTGCGGTATTCCGGGTCCATCTTCATCGCCATGTCGGCATCGGTCATGATCGGGTTGTGGCGAATGCTCGGATCCTCCACGTCCACGGGCTTGTCTTCTTCCTTGATGTCGACCGGTTCCCACTGCCAGGCGCCTGCCGGGCTCTTTTTCAGCTCCCACTCGTGATTGAGCAGCATGTCGAAATAGCCGTTGTCCCAGCGTGTGGGGTTGGAGGTCCAGGCCCCTTCAAGTCCGCTGGTGACGGTATCACGACCAACCCCGCGGCCAACCTTGTTGTTCCAGCCCAGGCCCTGCTCGTCGACGTCGGCGGCTTCCGGCTCGGGGCCGAGGTGCTCAGCATTGCCGTTACCATGGGTCTTGCCGACAGTGTGACCACCGGCCGTCAGCGCGACGGTCTCCTCATCGTTCATGGCCATGCGTTCGAAGGTCACGCGCACGTCATGGGCGGTCTTCAGCGGGTCAGGCTGGCCATCCACCCCTTCCGGGTTCACATAGATCAGGCCCATCATCACGGCGGCCAGCGGGTTTTCCAGGTCACGCTCACCGGAGTAGCGGGTGCCTTCGCTGCCGCTGGGGGCCAGCCACTCTTTCTCTGAGCCCCAGTAGATATCCTTTTCCGGGTGCCAGATATCCTCGCGTCCGCCGCCGAAGCCGAAGGTCTTGAAGCCCATGGACTCATAGGCCATGTTACCGGCGAGGATGATCAGGTCGGCCCAGGAAAGCTTGTTGCCGTATTTCTTCTTGATCGGCCACAGCAGGCGACGGGCCTTGTCCAGGTTGGTGTTGTCCGGCCAGCTGTTCAACGGGGCGAAGCGCTGGTTGCCAGTACCACCGCCGCCGCGACCGTCTGCAACGCGATAGGAGCCGGCGGCGTGCCAGGTCATGCGGATCATCAGGCCACCGTAGTGTCCCCAGTCGGCCGGCCACCAGTCTTGGCTGTCGGTCATTAGGGCCTTGAGATCATTCTTCACAGCTTCCAGGTCGAGGGACTTGAACGCTTCGGCGTAGTCGAAGTGCTCGCCCAGCGGGTCGGTTTTGGTATCGTGCTGATGCAGGATGTCGAGGTTGAGAGACTTGGGCCACCAGTCCATATTGTCATTGCCGCTGGCCGTGTTGCCGCCGTGCATGACAGGACATTTGCCGGATGGAGTGTTGTTCTGACTCATGTGTAGACTCCTTGTGCTCGCTGGACAGTGCGTCGCTACGGGCAGAAAGCGTTGAGCAGCCTTGCTGCAGAGCGCGCCTGACAATGAATCCGATACCACGGATGTGGTTATTCGCTGTTACTAGAAGATAGTAGAGCCGGGTTGATCTGCACAATTCTCATTGCCAATACAGCTGATAGCGAGTGGCAATGAAGTGGTATGAGGGGGCAGGGAAGCGTAAATAAAAAAAGGGACGCCCGAGGGCATCCCTTAGTGTTGCAACTGAAGAGGAAAATCAGTTGTTCTGGTTGGCCATCTGCTGCTTGATCAGATCGCCGATAGTGGTCGGACCCGGAACGTCAACTTCCTGGTTGCGAACAGCGTTCAGAGCCGCTTTTTCGTCAGCCTGGTCTTTGGCGCGGATCGACAGGTTGATGACGCGGTTGCGACGATCAACGGCAGTGATCTTGGCTTCAACAGACTCACCTACCTTCAAAGCGGTAGTGGCGTCTTCGATACGCTCGGCAGCGATCTCGGAAACCTTCAGAGTGCCTTCGATGCCTTCAGCCAGTTCGATGACAGCGGCTTTCGGCTCAACGCTCTTAACGGTACCGGTTACGATGGTGCCCTTGTCGTTGGCAGCCAGGTATTCAGCGAACGGGTCGCTTTCCAGCTGCTTAACGCCCAGGGAGATACGCTCTTTCTCGGCATCGATGGACAGGATAACCGCTTCCACTTCGTCGCCTTTCTTGAACTGGCGCAGAGCGGTTTCCGGATCGGCTTCCCAAGAGATGTCGGACATGTGAACCAGACCGTCCAGGTCGTTGTCCAGACCCACGAAGATACCGAAGTCGGTGATGGTCTTGATGGTGCCTGCAACCTTGTCACCGGCAGCGTGCTGCTCGGAGAAGGATACCCACGGGTTGGCAGTGCACTGCTTGATACCCAGGGAAATACGACGACGCTCTTCGTCGACGTCCAGGATCATCACTTCCACTTCGTCGCCGATGTTTACGATCTTGGACGGGTGGATGTTCTTGTTGGTCCAGGACATTTCAGACACGTGTACCAGACCTTCAACGCCGTCTTCGATAGACGCGAAGCAGCCGTAGTCAGTCAGGTTGGTGACGCGAGCCGCAACCTTGGTACCGGCCGGGTAACGATCCTTGATGTCGTCCCACGGATCTTCGCTCAGCTGTTTCAGGCCGAGGGAGATACGGTTGGTCTCTTTGTCGAACTTGATGATCTTGACGGAGATCTCATCGCCCGGGTTCAGCATTTCGCTCGGGTGAGAGATACGCTTCCACGCCATGTCGGTGATGTGCAGCAGGCCGTCAACGCCGCCCAGGTCGATGAACGCACCGTAATTGGTGAGGTTCTTGACGTAACCCTTGGCGATCTGACCTTCTTCCAGGGTAGCCAGCAGTTCTTCGCGCTGTGCGCTGTTGGCTTCCTGCAGAACGGCACGACGAGACACAACGATGTTGTTGCGCTTCGGATCCAGCTTGATCAGTTTGAATTCAAGCTCTTTGCCTTCCAGGTGATCAACATCACGTACCGGACGTACGTCAACCAGAGAGCCCGGCAGGAAGCCCTGGATGTTGTTGATGCTGACAGTGAAACCGCCTTTGACCTTGCCAGAGATGTAACCCTTGACAACTTCTTCAGCGTCGAATTTAGCCTGCAGAACTTCCCAGGCTTCAGCGCGCTTGGCTTTTTCACGGGACAGACGGGTTTCACCGAAACCGTCTTCTACCGCTTCCAGTGCGACCTTGACAGAATCACCAACCTGGATTTCCAGTTCGTTGTTGTCGTTCAGGAACTGTGAGCGGGGGATAACCGCTTCAGATTTCAGGCCAGCATTGACAGTCACCCAGTCGCTGTCGATGTCGACAACTTCACCCATTACCAGGGTGCCCGGGGTCATGGCAATGTCTTGCAGGGATTCTTCAAACAGATCAGCAAAGCTTTCGCTCATGAAAGTATCCTATATTTTCGCTGCTCAGGGTTGAGAAGAGCAGCTTCCAGCCTGTATGCCAGCTATACAGGGTCGGTTGTCGATAGCCACGCATGACTGCACTGAGCTGGCGATGTGCAGTCGGCACGGAGAATATAAAGTTGCAAAATTATACAGGTGCCCACCTGTTAACGCCAGCAGGTTGACGACTTTTATCCGCCTGTAGCCGTTGTCGGCAGGCTGGCCTGAAGTTTTTTACGCAGGGGCAGCTGGCATGCCGGCAGCAGCGTGTTGAGGTCATCGGCCAATGCTCTTGGCAAGGGGTTGTTGTCCGGCTGGCTAAACCAGTTGTGCAGCAAGTGTTCTTCCTGGCGGCTGTTGGCAGCAAGATCAACGGCATTGCCGACACAGAAAGCATAGGCCGGCAGCAGCTCCTCCACCACCTTGGCCTTGTGAGCGCGGTCCAGGATCAGTCGGTTGGCGGTCACGAAACGCTCATATTCCTGGGTGCCTGCTGCCGCCATGACATCCAGTCGAATGTTGCTGAAGGGCTCGGACTCGGGCATGCGGGCAAGTGTGCTTTTGAGCACCGACTTGATGCGGGCCAGCTCATCAGCAAAACTTTCGGGAGCAAAGTGCTTGTTCAGGCGCTTGTAGTCTTCAAGCTCTGCAATGCGCTGTTTGAGCGCATCGATTTCATCAAACAGGGCTTGCTGTTCGGCGAGCAGGTTTTCCTTGTCGCGCATCAGGCCGCGAATGACACGTTCGGTCGGGGTCAGTTTCTTTTCGGCAAAGGTGGCGGGAAGCTGCTCGGCTCCGAGTTCACCCATGGTCTTGGAATAGATGTCGGTGGGCACCATCTCATAGCCGAACTGTTCCAGCTCGGCGAGGTTGGTCTGGTGCTGCTGCTGCATTTTCTGATAGGCAAAATAGCTGACGGTGCCGCCGATGATCAGCAGCATCGGAATCAGCACCAGCAGCAGGATGCCGAGCTTGTTCAATTTCACGCGTTTTATTACTCCGCCGTGTTGCTGCGCAAACCGGTCGAGGCTGTTTGACTGACGCTGAGGTTGATCAGGTCCAGCAGGATCTCGCCGCTTTCGGACAGAATGGCTTCGGCTTCAGGGTTGATAGGGCGACCCTGTTCATCCTTGGGCAGGTCATCGTCGGCTTCATTTAAAGAACCGACCGGGGGCAGGCCCAGGCCGACTCTGCGTTCATTTTCAGCTTTGAGCATCCAGTCCTCGTTGCGGGACTGTTCAGCACGGAGCTTGTCTTCATTCAGGGTCAGTTCGGACTGATCCTGTTGGCTGGCACGGTGCTCCACCTGCTTGCGCATGAACACGAAATCCGGGTCCTGTGCGGTACGGGCCTGGTGACGCTCAATCAACTGTTGCATGAACGGGCTCAGGCTGGGGAAGCGGCCGTGGCGTACGGGGCGCACCTGGTCCCAGGGCAGTGCCTTATCGAGTGCGCTTTCACCGATTTCGTCAACGGTGTAGAGCGAAGGGAAGTGGATATCTGGCTCGACACCGCGGTGCTGGGTGCTGTCACCGGAAATCCGATAGAACTTGGCGTGCGTCAGCTTGACTTGACCATGGTCAATCGGCTGCAGGGTTTGGACAGTGCCTTTACCGAAGGTACGGTTACCGACAATGATACCGCGGTTGTAATCCTGGATGGCGCCGGCAAAAATTTCCGATGCCGATGCGCTCAGGCGATTGACGATCACCGCCAGCGGGCCGTCCCAGGCGACCTTGGGGTCAAAGTCGCCCAGTATGTCCACGCGCCCTGAAGCATCACGAATCTGCACGGTGGGGCCACGCTGAATAAACAGCCCAATCAGTTCGTTGGCTTCGCGCAGGGAACCGCCGCCATTGTTGCGCAGATCGACAACCAGCCCGTCGACATTTTCGCTGCGCAGTTCATGAATCAGCCGTTCCACGTCACGGGTGGTGCTCTTGTAGTTGGGGTCGCCGCTCTGCAGGGCGGCAAAGTCGATGTAGAACGTGGGCACTTCGATCACGCCCAGGCGATAAGGCTGGCCGTCGCGCTCCAGCTCCAATACACGCTTACGGGCCGCCTGCTCTTCTAGCTTGACTTTGTTGCGCTCGATGCTGATCACTGCACGTTTTTGGCGATCAGCCGCATCGGCCGGAATGATCTCCAGTCGCACGATGGTGCCCTTGGGGCCACGAATCTTGCTGACGACATCATCCAGACGCATGCCGACCACGTCTTCAATGGTGCCGTCAGCGCCCTGGCCAACACCGACGATAATATCGGCCGGCTTGAGCTGACCGGCCTTGTCTGCCGGGCCGGCCGGTACCAGGCGTACCACCTTGGTCTGATCGTTCTCGGCCTGGAGCACGGCTCCGATCCCTTCCAGGGACAGACTCATGTTGATTTCGAAATTTTCAGAGCCGCGGGGTGAGAAATACTGGGTGTGCGGGTCGAATTCGTGAGTCAGCGCGTTGACGAAGCCTTCGAACACGTCGTCCCCCTTGGCCTGGTTAATACGCTGTTGTTGATTGAGGTAACGCTTGCGCAGAATATCGCGCGCTTCATCCGTGGTTTTGTCGGCCAGTCGAAGGCTGAGGATGGCACTTTTGAGACGCTTGCGCCAAAGCTCATCCATGCTGGCACGATCAGCGGGCCAAGGGGCTGTACTGCGGTCGGTACGCAGCGTCTCATCGAGTGAGAAGTCCCATTGCGCGCTCTCAAGCTGCTGCAGCACGTGTTCGATACGTTCGCTGCGACGCTGTTGGTAACGGTTGAAAATGGTGAAAGCAGCGTCGGTACGGCCCTTGAGGATATCGTCGTCCAGCTGGTGGCGATAGGCTTCGAATTCTCGAATATCCTCGGCGTAGAAGTAACTGCGATCCGGGTCCAGCGTGTCGAGATACTGATCCAGCACATCACTGGAGAGGTCGTCGTCGAAGTCGACCTCGCTGTAGTGCCCCTGTTGCAGTGCCGTCACTACATCAAGCAGTGTCTGCGAATGGACAGGCGCCGGTGCAAGGGCTGCGCTGGCGGACGAGACGCCCAGTGACAGAGTCAGTGCCAGGACTGATACAAGGGGCTTGGCAATTCGCGTGGTCATGAGCAGCGGATCTCCGGATCGGGTGGCTGGAGCTATATCCGAGTGCAGGGCGTCCGTCCGTATGCAGTCGGCTAATAGGTAGACGGCGTTGGCGCTAATCGGTTCCGTCAGCTACAGCCATGTGAGTGTAGTCATCGCGTCTGGTAATGTAAAATCATTGGTTTATCGCAGAATTTACGGAGCATATGCCGATGCAGATCTGGAAATCAGTCCCGTTGGCGCTGGCTGTCGCGCTGTTGCTGGCCGGGTGCAATAAGGATCCCGAGCAGGAGCGCCTGCGTCAGGAGCGCCTTGAGCGCGCCTTGAATGATGAAACCCGTCAGGCCGGAGATGCCTTTTTGGCTGAAAATGCCAAGCGTGAAGGTGTAGAGGTCTTGGAAAACGGCGTGCAGATTGAACACTTGGTCGAGGGCAGTGGTGCCAGCCCCACGGCGGCCGACACGGTTGTGGTGCAGTACGAGGGCACGCGTGTGGATGGTCACGTGTTTGATAGTTCTTACACGCGTGACACACCGGCCCGGTTTCCGCTCAAGCAAGTGGTGCGCGGCTGGCGCAACGGCTTGATCAAAATGCGTGAAGGTGGCACCGCCATGCTTTACCTGCCACCGGAGCAGGCGTATGGCGCAACCAGCCCATCACCGGATATTCCCGCCAACTCCACCCTGATTTTCAAGATTGAACTGATTGAAGTGATCAAAAACGAGGATGCTTACTGATGCTGAATGCCACCTTGGAGCTGTCGGCGTTCAACGCCTCCCTGCGCACCTTTCTGGACGCCTCGCCCACCCCTTTTCATGCCGTCCGGAGCATGGCCGAGCGCCTGGAAGCGGCGGGCTTTGCGGCGCTGGATGAAGCGGACAGCTGGACACTTGAGCCGGGCAAGGGCTACTACATTACCCGTAACGGTTCCTCCATCATTGCCTGGCGTCAGCCGACACGAAATGCAGCCGTCAATCTGGGCTGGCGCCTGATCGGCGCGCACACCGATTCACCCTGCCTGAAGGTCAAGCCCACCCCTGAATTGCACCGTCAGGGCTACTTTCAGCTGGGTGTCGAGGTCTACGGTGGCGTACTGCTCAACCCCTGGTTTGACCGTGACCTGTCACTGGCCGGCCGCGTAACCTATCGCAATGAGGCGGGCCGTATTGCCAGCGCCCTGATCGATTTCGAACAGCCGGTGGCGGTACTGCCGAGCCTGGCGATTCACCTGGACCGGGAGGCCAACGCCAGCCGTACCATCAATGCCCAGACTTACCTGCCGGTGGTGATGGGGCAGGCGGATACGAAACCGGATTTTCGGGCCTTGTTGAAGCAGCGTTTGCAGGCGCAGGGTGTCGAACAGATCGAGACCGTGCTGGATTATGAGCTGTGCTTCTATGATACCCAGAGCGCCGCGGCAGTGGGGCTCAATCAGGAGTTTCTGGCTTCAGCACGGCTGGATAACCTGCTCAGCTGCTTTACTGGTCTGCAGGCATTGATCGATGGTGGCGAAGCGGCGGCGGGTCAGGTGTTGGTCTGCAATGACCATGAAGAGGTGGGCAGCATGAGCGCCTGTGGTGCACAGGGCCCCATGCTCGGCCAATGGCTGGAGCGCGTCATGCCGGATGCCGATCAGCGCAACCGCTCACTGTCGTGTTCCATGTTGATCTCTGCGGACAACGCCCACGGCGTGCACCCCAATTTCAGCGACAAGCATGACGGCAATCACGGCCCGCTGCTCAACGCCGGCCCGGTGATCAAGATCAACGCCAATCAGCGTTACGCCAGCAACAGTGAAACCAGTGCGTTGTTCCGCCACTTGGCCGAGCAGGTGGGCGTGCCGGTACAGAGCTTTGTGGTGCGTACTGACATGGCCTGCGGCAGCACCATTGGCCCGATCACGGCGGCGGAACTAGGGGTCAAGACGCTGGACATCGGAGTGCCCCAGTTCGCCATGCATTCCATTCGCGAACTGGCCGGTAGCCAGGATGCGCATGGTTTGTACACGGTGTTGCAGCGTTTCGTGCAGACCGACCTGGTCTGATGTCGGCAAAATTGCGCCGGCTCAATCCAGTAACCTGCCGGATCAGGTAGCCAGCCAAACCAGGTGGCAGAGCACGGCGACCGCCGTCAAGTGCATGCGCAGGCGGCGGTAGTCGGGCTGATCCAGTTGCGTTCTATCCCATAACCACCAACTCAGGTAGCTGCCGATCAGTACAATCAGTGTGGCGGGCATTGGCAGCAACAAGGCCAGCCAGCCCAACAGGCTCGGCAGCATGCATAGACACAGTCGGGAAGGGGTGCTCCACTCCGGCCTGCTCAGTGCGACGCCCCAGTGTATACCGCCCAAGAACGACAGAATCACCGCGCTGTAGGTGGTGAAGGCCACTGTTGTCAGAGGGTGCAGGCTCATGCCCAGAGTCAGGCCAATAAAGGGAATCAGGCCGGCATAGCCTAACCAGTGTGCAGTTCGAATCATGGTTGGTGTTCTCCTTGAGCCCCGCGTTGACGGCGGCAGCGTTGTGAGCAGTAACGCACTTCGTCCCAGCAATTGGCCCATTTGCGCCGCCAGCTGAAGGGGCGCTGGCAAGCGGGACAGATCTTTTCAGGCAGGTCGGCTTTGCGCTTCATACGGGGCATGGCGGCTTCCGGATGTCTGGTTTCAGTCCCACAGGCTGAGCTGCGGGTTGTGAGGTGTGGCGGATGTGGTGCGTCGGTTGGTGCGGCGGCCGCTCGCACGACGGCTGCGTTTGCGACTGCCCAGCTGCTGGTACACCGCTCGGCTGAGTTCATCAAAGCGGGGATGATGGTGAATGGCCGCGACCTTGTCCTTGGCCGAACGGGCCGCCATATTCAGGTCCACCATCGGTGCCGGGTAGCGAGCTTGCCTGAGCAGGCGCGGTTCGTGCAGGGCCGACAATGGAACTTCTGCCAGTTCGGGAAGCCAACGGCGCATGAAGAGGCCATCCGGGTCCAGATCCAGACCCTGCTTGAGCGGATTGTAGACGCGAATGGCATTGATGCCGGTGGTGCCGGACTGCATCTGGATCTGTGACCAGTGGATGCCGGGCTCGTAATCGATAAAGGCGCGAGCCAGCACCTGTCCGCTGTCCTGCCAGGGCAGCCACAGGTGATAACTGGCCACAGATGTGAGCATGGCGCGCATGCGAAAATTGATCCAGCCACGAGCATTGAGTGCGCGCATGCAGGCATCGACAAAGGGCCAGCCGGTCAGGCCGCTGGCCCAGCGTTCCAGGCGCTCTGAGTTCGGTGCCCGATCCAGTTCGTCAAACAGGGGGTGAATCGGCGCCCACTCCAGTGAGGGGCGATCTTCCAGCTTTTGCATAAAATGGCAGTGCCAGTACAGGCGACTGATGAAACTGCGCAGCGAGCGTTGCCAGGCGGTGTGTTCGGCCTGTTCCAGGGCTTGATGTGCCGCCTGATAGACCTCGCGTACGGACAGAGTGCCCCAGCACAGATGCGGTGACAGGCGCGAGCAGGCGGCATAGGCCGTATTGGGGCTGGACATGGCAAAGCGGTAATCGCGGCCGCGGTTGGTCAGAAAACTGTCCAGACAGCGCAACCCCGCCCGGCGACCGCCGGGCTGCTGCTGCACGGGGTACATGTTTTCGGGTGCCAGGTCTGACAGGGGGACGGAGGTCGGCCCGTCCGAGGGTGGCTGCAGGTCTGGCACTGGCAGAGTGGAAGGCTGCATACGGCGCTCCCAGTGGTCGGCCCAGTGATCGCGGTTGCCCAGGCGCCTGACAACGCCGTTTTGGGGCCGTTCCTGCCAGTGGATACCCTGTTCCCGACACCAGGCAGCCACCTTACGGTCGCGTCCGAAGGTCCAGTCGTTGCCGGTTTCTTCGTGAGACCAGAGCACGAATTGGCCATAGAATGTTTTGATCTCAGCCAGCACGTTTGTTAGCTCCCCCTTGCGCAACAGCAGGGGGATCCCCATAGTGCCCAGCTGTTGCTGGAGGTCGGCCAGACTGTCCAGACAAAACTGCCAGTGGCGGGCCGAGATATCCCTCTGGGCCCAGTACCCAGGCTCGACCACAAACAAGGGCAGGACCGGACCATAACGGGCGGCTTCAGTCAGTGCGGGGTGGTCGTCCAGGCGCAGGTCACGCTTGAACCAGACCAGCTGTAACATGGGTGCAGGCATGCCCGTGTTACGTATAGGCGGTGTCGTCTGGTTCAGCTGGCATGAACCAAACGCAACTATACTGGTCACTGTCCGTTTCGGTTGCCCATAAATACCAAAGGAAGGCTTATGTTTCGAACACTGCAGAAATCGCCACGTCATCTGTACCTGGCGTTGACCGGGGTGCTGCTGAGCATGCTGTTGACCGGTTGTGACAGCGAACCGCCCGCTGCCGCGTCCAGCGTGACGGACGTCGAGCGTCCGGCACGTATCGAGCGGGTGCGATCGGTGGAGTCCGACAGTCTGGTGTTCAACGGCACGGTGCGGGCGGCCCAGAGGGCCGAGCTGGCCTTCAAGGTGGCCGGGCGTGTTGAGAAGATGGTCGTGAACGAGGGCGACCGGGTAGAAGCCGGCGATCTGCTGGCGCAACTGGATGACCGGGAGTTGCGCACGGCACTGTCTTCGGCCCGGGCCGAATACGCCAGCGCCGATGCCGATTACAAGCGCGGGCTGGCGATCTACAAGCGCAGTCAGGCGATTTCCAAGAGTGATCTGGAGAAGCTGGCTACTCAGCAGAATCTGGCTGCCAACCGCCTGCGTGAAGCGCAGCTGGCCCTGGATGAAACCCGGCTGACCGCTCCCTTTGCAGGGGTGGTCGGGCGCAAGCTGGTAGAAGATTTTGCGCGCGTGGGGGCCAACCAGACGGTCGTCGTGCTGCAGAACCTGCAGGATTTGGAAGTCGTGATCCAGGTGCCGGACAAGGTGGTGTTGCAGCATCATCGCGAGCAGCCGGTGGCCGCACGCATCGTCGGGCTGGAACAGCAGTTTCCGTTGAGTCTGAAATTCTTTGCCACCGAGGCGGACCCGGTCACCCAGACCTACCAGGTGGTGTTCGGCCTAGGTGACAAGGGCGATGCGCCGGTCTTGCCGGGCATGTCGGCACAGGTGTTTGCCGTGGGCAGTAATGGCGAGCAGCGGGTCGCCGTGCCCCTCAGTGCCATCGTGCCGGACAACCAAGGGCAGCAGTTCGTGTGGCGCGTCAGCGATGAGGGACGGGCGATGAAACAGCCGGTGCAGGTCGGGCCGCTGCTGGGGGATCGTGCCGTCATTACCGATGGCCTGGCGCAGGGCGAACGCATCATCACCGCCGGTGTGGGCAGCGTGCGCGAAGGCATGGCCGTGCGTCCGTTGGACAACAAGGAGTAAGGGCTGATGGATATTGCGCGTTACGCCATTGCCAAGCGCACCAGTCTGTGGGTGATCGTGTTGCTGCTGTTGCTGGGCGGTTATATCAGCTATGGCAAGCTGGCGCGGTTCGAAGACCCCGAGTTCATTATTCGTCAGGCCGTCATCATTACCACTTACCCGGGCGCCAGTGCCCAAGAGGTGGCGGATGAGGTCACCGATCGGATCGAGGCGGCGGTGCAGGCCTTGCAGGAACTGGACGAGGTGAAGTCCGTCTCCCGGCAGGGATATTCGGAGGTGACGGTCGAGATCAAGATGGAATTTGCCGCCACCCAGGCCCAGCTACAGCAGGTTTGGGACAAGCTGCGGCGCAAGGTGGCCGATGTCGAGCGTTCCCTGCCGCCGGGTGTGGGGCCGGTGATCGTCAATGACGATTTCGCGGATGTGTATGCCCAGTTCTATGCCATTACCGGTGACGGCTACAGTGATCGCGAGCTGCAGGACTACGCCGACTGGCTGTCGCGGGAGCTGGCGCTGGTGCCCAGCGTGGCGCGCACCGCGCTGCTGGGGGATCGGGACGAGCGCATCTTCATCGAAATATCCCGCGAGCGCCTGGCTCGGTTCGGGCTGGAGTCGCAGCAGATTTACCAGGTACTGCAGAAACAGAATCTGGTGACGGTCGCCGGTGAAATGGAAGCCGATGGCATGCGGGTGCCCGTGGTACCCCGGCGTACCATCACGGACTTCAGTGATCTGAACAACCTTCAGGTCGGCGTTGGTGCCGACAATACCGTACTGCGCCTGGCCGACATTGCCAGGGTGGTGCGCGGCTACCAGGAACCGGTCGGTCTGATGATGACCTATGATGGCGAGCGTGCCATCGGCCTGGGTATCTCCAACGTGCAGGGCGGCAACGTGGTTGAGATGGGCGATGCGGTCAAGCAGCGCCTCGCCGAACTGGAAGGGCAGCGTCCAGTGGGCATGGAGCTGCATCCGATTTCGCTGCAGTCCGACTCGGTGCGCCAGTCGGTGTCGGCATTTGTCGGCAACCTGATTGCGGCCGTGGCCATCGTGTTTGTAGTGCTGCTACTGTTCATGGGGCTGAGAGTCGGCATGATCATCGGTTTCGTGTTGCTGCTGACGGTGGCAGGTACCCTGATCATCATGCTGTTCGACGATATCGCCATGCAGCGCATCTCGCTGGGGGCGTTGATCATTGCGCTGGGCATGCTGGTGGACAACGCCATTGTCGTCAGTGATGGCGTGCTGGTGCGGTTGCAGCGTGGCGAGGAGCGTCAGGCCGCCATTTCGGCCGTGGTTAAAGACACCATCTGGCCTCTGCTGGGGGGAACGCTGGTCGGTATTCTGGCCTTCAGCGCCATCGGCCTGTCGCCCAGTGACATGGGTGAATATGCCGGCTCCCTGTTTTGGGTCATCCTGTATTCCATGCTGCTCAGTTGGGTGTTTGCGATCACGGTTACGCCGCTTTTGTGTCAACAGTTCCTCAAGGTCAAGGTGCAGGCTGAAGACAAGGGGCCGGGTTGGATCGGGCGTCGCTATGCCGGCCTGCTGCACTGGGTGCTTACCCATCGAGGCCTGTCGGTCCTGCTGCTGCTGGCGGCTCTGGGGGGCGCGGTATCGGCTGCGAGCCTGATACCGCCCGGTTTCATGCCAGATTCGGAGCGGCCACAGTTTGTGGTGGATCTGTATCTGCCGCAGGGCACTGATATCGAGACAACAGCCGAGCGTCTGGCACAGGTCGAGCAGGTGGTGTCCGAGCGTGAGGGGGTTACCCATACCACCGGCTTTGTCGGCGGTGGCGGACTCAGGTTCATGCTGACCTACTCACCGGAGCCGCGCAACCCCAGCTATGCCCAGCTGTTGATCGATGTCGATGACTACCGTCGCATTGCGCCACTGGTGGCTGACCTTCAGGCGCAGCTGTCACACCAGTTCCCGGACACCTCGGTCAAAGTGTGGAAGTTCATGCTCGGCCGGGGCGGCGGCAAGAAGATCGAAGTTGCCTTCACGGGACCGGACTCGCGGGTTCTGCGCGAGCTGGCGGAAGAGGCCAAGGCGCTGATGCACCAGCAGCCCTCCCTGATAGCCATTCAGGACGACTGGCGTGATCAGGTGCCGGTTGCCCAGCCGCGCTGGCTGCAGGAACAGCTGCAGCGACTGGGGCTGACCGAATCCGAGGTCAATGCCGCATTGGCACAGACGCTGAGCGGTCGCCAGATCGGTGTATACCGGGAAGCCGATCAGCTGATTCCGCTGGTGGTGCGGGCGCCGCTGGAAGAGCGCAATCAGTTGCGTGCCATCGAGAACACCGAAGTCTACAGTCCGGCCGCCGGTCAGACGGTGTCGGTCAACCAGCTGCTGGCCTCGGTGGATCTGGTGTGGCGTGATGCCCAGATTCGTCGCATCGATCGGCAGCCGACCATCATGGTGCAGGCCGACCCGGCGCCTGGCGTGGTCACCAACGATGCCTTTGCTCAGATTCGGCCGCAGATTGAAGCCATGGCGCTGCCGCCCGGCTATAAGTTGAAGTGGTATGGCGAGTATGAATCCTCGCGTGAAGCCAATGCCGGGATAGCGGCCTCTGCGCCCTATGGCTTTGCCGCCATGATTCTGGCCGTGGTGTTCATGTTCAATGCCCTGCGGCAGCCGCTGGTGATCTGGATGACGGCACCGCTGGCGGTGATCGGGGTCGTGATTGGCCTGATCCTGTTCCAGACACCGTTTGAGTTCATGGCCATTCTCGGCTTCCTCAGCCTGATCGGCATGATGGTCAAGAACGCCATCGTGCTGGTGGATGAGGCGGACAATAATATCCGTGCCGGGCAGGTACCCTTCGAGGGTGTGGTGAGTGCCTGTCTCAGCCGCGCCAGACCGGTGGTGCTGGGGGCGTTGACCACTATTCTGGGGGTTGCCCCCCTGCTGGTCGATCCGTTCTTCAAAAGCATGGCGGTCACGGTGATGTTCGGCCTGCTGTTTGCAACGGCTCTTACACTGGTGGTGTTGCCGTTGTTCTACTGCGTGTTGATGCGCATCCCTGCGCGCTTGAGCACTGAACCCTAGTCAGTTCAGCGCAAGGATCATCTGGTGGTACAGCGGTATGCCGATGATCACGTTGAACGGGAAGGTGAATCCCAGCGATGCCAGCATTGCCAGGCCGATGTTGGCCTGTGGTATGGCGGCTCGAATGGCCGCCGGCGCCGCGATATAAGAGGCGCTGGCGGTCAGGCTGGCCAGTACCAGGGTCGTGCCGATCGGCAACTCCAGCACTGTGCCGGCGGCGATGCCGAAGCAGGCCAGAATGCTTGGGACGATGCAGGCAAAACTCAGCAGGCGCCAGTGCTGCCAGGGAATGGGACGCAGGGTTTCCGCGGCGGTCAGGCCCATTTCCAGCAGGAAGAGCGCGAGAATAGCCTTGAAGGCACCGGTGAACAGGTCGGTTACGGCGGCACCGTTCATGGGGCCATAGAGGTAACCGATGATCACGCCGCCGGCCAGCAGAACGACGCCACGGTTGGTCAGGGTCTCGTGTAACAGGCTCAGGCGTGAGTGCGCGGTGTCGCTGCTGCGGTCAAAGTGGCGGAACAGGGCCAGTCCGACCATGATGGCCGGCAGTTCCAGCAGCACCAGGTACAGGGTGACTTCAGGCCCGGTGATTAGCTGGTGGCTTTCTGCATAGGCCAGAGCAACGGCAAAGGTGCCGGCACTGACGGAGCCGTAATGTGCACAGATGCTGGCGCTGTCTGCCAGCGACAGGCGCACCAGTCGGCGCAGCAGGGGAAACAGCAGCAGGGGAATCACGGCACCGAGCGACATCACCAGCAGTAGCTCCGGCACCAGGCTCGGCGTCAGGTTGCCGTGCAGCCCCATCCCGCCCTTGAGGCCGATGGTCAGCATCAACAGCAGGCTGAGTGTATCGTAGGCCGCTTTGGGGATGCTGAGATCCGACTTCACCAGGCCGGCAACAACCCCCAGCAGAAAAAACATCACAACAATATCGGGCATGACCACCTCTTTTGGTTTCGAATCAAATGCGTGGCGCGATTGTGCCTGTGCGAGGGCATTGCTTCTAATTAATATTTGGTAAAAGATGTATAGATATTCATCTATGTAATGAGGCGGGCATGAATCTCAGGCATTTGACCTTTCGCTTGCTGGAAGTTTACGTGACGGTGGTGCGTACCGGCTCGGTGACGGCTGCCGCGCGCCAGTTGCACCTGACGCAGCCGACTGTTTCACAGCAGCTCAAACGGTTGGCGGAAACCGTACAGGAGCCTCTGTTTCACAATGCGTCCGGTCGACTGGAGTTGACCGATACCGGCCGCGAGCTGTATCGCACGGCGCTGGACGTCACCGGGCGGTTCGCCGATTTTCAGGATTACCTGGCTGAATTAAGAGGCGGGCACCGAGGGCGCTTCAGTATTGCGCTGGTCAATACGGCGCAATATGTGCTGCCGCGGCTGCTCGGCCCTTATTCGCAGGACTTTGGTGAGGTCGATATGACGGTGCATATCGGCAACCGTCAGCAGTTGCTGGAGCGTTTTGATCGTCAGCTTGATGACATCTATGTGTTCAGTCATCCGCCATCCTCCGAGCAAGCGTTGGCCGCACGTTTTCTGCGCAACCCGCTGGTCATGCTGGCGCCCGAATCGCACCCGCTGGCGCAGGTTGGTCGGGTGGCAGTTGAACAGTTGTTGTCGGAGCGTCTGTTGCAGCGCGAGCCTGGCTCGGCCACGCGGATGCTGTTCGAGAGCTGGCTGCAGGGCCGCGGACTGCAATGGTCCAATGTGCTGCAGATGGCCAGTAACGAGGCGATTCGGGTGGGGGTTGCCTCCGGTATGGGGGTCGCGGTGGTGTCACGGCACGCGGTGCCGATGGTGCATCCTGGTATCGTGATTCTGCCGGTGGACGGCTTTCCGATCGAAAGTCACTGGCACTTCATTATTCGTCGGGACCGGCGTCTGCCGCACGCCGCCCGCGGTTTTCTGGAGTATGCGGCCGGAGCGCTGGAGTCCTGTCTGCCGGCCGAGTACGTCTGCAATGAAGTGGCAGGGCTATTCAGTCAAATTCCGGCAGAGACGGCGTGACCACCGGTTTGCCGGATTCGACCCAAGCGTCAATGCCGCCGCTGAGAGACGTCACGTGCAGGTAGCCCATTTCGGTCAGGCTCTGAGCGCTGAGTGCGGCGCGGCCGCTGGTCTTGCAATACAGC
This sequence comes from Marinobacterium weihaiense, assembly GCF_019061305.1. Taxonomy (GTDB): domain Bacteria; phylum Pseudomonadota; class Gammaproteobacteria; order Pseudomonadales; family Balneatricaceae; genus Marinobacterium; species Marinobacterium weihaiense. The sequence continues at coordinate 65,420 of NZ_JAHQZT010000006.1, read as the reverse complement.
AGAATGTTGAGGTCGCGTGACGCCAGTGCCTCATCGTTGCTCAGCCTGAATTCAAGCAGGCCGCGCGGAATGTTGATGGCGCCACTGATATGCCCGGCGTGGTATTCATCGGCTTCGCGTACGTCGATCACGACATCGGCCGCCTGGAGGGCCGCCTCTGCTGCCGCGACCGGTACTTCGTTGATGTTGGCCTTGGCGGCAGCGACCAGATCTTGTGCGGTTTTCATGACATGCTTCCTGTGTGGGTATGAAAGGCATTTATTCTAAAAGCCACAATATTAGAAAGACAGCATATATTGTCGGGTCGGCCGAATAGTATCAGGCGTTGGCATCTTTAGGGCGGTTTTTGGCCTCGATCCACTGCGCCATGTACTGGGTGCTTTTCATGCTGTGGTGACGCAGCATGGCGCCGGTGAAGTTGGTTAGCCGATGTGCTTCCAGGTTGAGGCGAAGCTGCTGCAAGCGATCGATCAGGGCATCCGCGTGCCGCTCGAAGTCAAAGCGACGGTTGTGCAGCTCAAACCCTTGGCGTGCGCAGTTGCTCCAGTGTTCTGGCTGGGTGTAGAGGGCGAGAGCGTGTTCCGCGAACGCGTCCGGCGTGTCGGCAACCGGCTGGGGCCAGTGTGCATCGCCGGCCATGCCCTCGGCACCGACTCGGGTGGTCACGGACGGCGTACCGCAGGCCAGGGCGTCCACCAGCTTGCCCTTGAGGCCGGCGCCGAAGCGCAGCGGTGCCAGATTGACCCGTGCCTGTCGCATGACCTCGCTGGCATCATCGGCCCAGCCCTTGACCAGAAAGCCCTCGCGAGCATTGTGCAGCTGTGTTGCTTTCGGCGGCGGGTAGGCGCCGTAGACATGCAGTTCGGCCTCCGGCAGACGTGCCCTGATCAGGGGCCAGATCGACTGTTTCAGCCAGAGCACGGCATCCCAGTTGGGGGCGTGGCGAAAATTGCCGATCACGATAAAGTGTCGACGCTGGTCAAAAGCGGGAAATTGGCGCCGAGCCTCTGCCGTGACGGGCGGCTGCATGAACGGGCTGTCCAGCAGCAGGGCGGTATCGACCTTGAAGGTATTCTGCAGCTGCTCAATTTCGACGGGCGAGATCATCAGCGTCAAGTCGCTGCGCAGGATAGCCGCAACTTCGCGCTTGGCATGATCACTGAACAGCAGTGTCTCGGGAACCTCCAGGCTGACCTGGCCGCTTTGCTTGCTGCACTGGTGGCGTGCATGGCGCAGGCAGGAGAGGTCTTCGGTATCCAGCAGCCGGATCGCGTTCGGGCAATGTTTTTCGACCCGCCAGCCAAACTGCTCTTCCATCATGAAGCGATCGAACATGACGACATCCGGCTGCAGCGCTCGCAGGAAATCATCGAAACTGGAGCAGTTAAGGGCGATGTTGGTCTCTTTGATGCCCAGGGCGGGGAGGTCGGCCCGATGAGGGCTCATTTCGGCGGGGCTGGCAAACGTCACCTGCCAATTCGCGCGCCGAAAGCTTTTCAGCAGTGCAAGCATGCGATAGCCAGCAGCGCTTGAAGCAGGCTCGGGCCAGACATAACCGATAACAAGAACATTCATGGAAATTTCCACCGAAGCATTCGGGGGATTTGAAACAAGAAGGGGTGCTTAAGATGGTCGGAGCAGAGGGATTCGAACCCCCGACCCTCTGGTCCCAAACCAGATGCGCTACCAGACTGCGCTATGCTCCGACTTCGGTTGGCTCCTCGAGCTGGACTCGAACCAGCGACCAATAGATTAACAGTCTACTGCTCTACCAACTGAGCTATCGAGGAAAACCGAATTGTACGATTGAGTAGGTTGGCTCCTCGAGCTGGACTCGAACCAGCGACCAATAGATTAACAGTCTACTGCTCTACCAACTGAGCTATCGAGGAACACCTCAACCGTGGATGCGCATATTAGAGATGAGGGTCGGAGTCGTCAAGCATTATTTTGAAAATATTCCTTTTGCATCAACGCTGCATGGCTGTCACCGGTGAGACAGCAGACAGCAGACAGCAGACAGCAGACAGCAGACAGCGGAGAGGCGCGCGGTGACGGTGTGCCAGAGGTTATGCCGTGCCAGCCGGTGGGACAGAGTTGTGCGGGCGCGCGCAGGGCGCATCATTCCTCTTATCTCGCTTCCGGTTTTTCGCTACTATAGCGCGTTTACGCAAACCGACCACAAGCGGACGATTCAGTGCTGTTCAACAAGCTTCCAGATGATATTTTTCACCCGCTTTCGGGGCAGAACCGGCAGGTGTACCAGTCGGTGTTGCTGGAGTTGGCGGATCTCTTCTTTGATGAGGATCTGATCGACCCTTTTATTCCGCGTGACCTGGTACGTTCGACCATCGAAAACGCCGTAGTACGTCTGGGCGTGCGACGCTGGGAGAACGAGGCCGGTGACGAACCGGCAGCCGAGTTGCCGCGCTCGTCGGCGGAATACACCAACCGTATCTACCGTCGCCTGGTTCAGACCGGCTGGCTGGAAGAGGAGCAGAGGGTCTACCGTACCTATGTACTGCTGTCGCCTTCGGTCAGCTACCTGTTGAGATCCCTGGTCAGCATCGCCAAGCTGGAGAAACGCAGTTACGGCGGTGCGGTATTGAACGTCCTCAGCTCACTGGAGTCGGCCGTCAACGACCCCGAGGGGCGCGGCATTACGCTGGCCGAAGCGGCACAAACAGCGGCGGATTTCAGCGCCCACCTGACCGATATGATGCTCAGCCTGCGTGAGCTGAAGATCAATCTGTCGGCGAGCAACAACCCGCAGGAAATCGTCCGCGGCTTCTTTGATCGCTTTGTGGAACAGGTGCTGGTCTCCGACTACAAGACCTTGAAGACGCGCAACAACCCGTTCCGCTTTCGGCGCCAGATTCTGTCCATGCTGCGGGATTTGCAGTTTGACCCGCTCAAGCTGCAGCAGCTGAGCGAGCATTACCGCATGCAGCTGGACCTCTCCTACGATGTGGCCGAAGCGCAGGTACATCAGCATATCAACCGTGTCATACGTATCTTTGAATCGGTGGATCAGCGCCTGGCCGCCATCGACGATTTCCGCTACCAGCTGGAAAAGCGCGTGGCCGATACCGTGCGCTACATGGACAAGACCACGCCGGGCATGGCTGCACGCCTGTCCCGGGTTATTGCCGCGGCCAGCAAGCTGCCGGAGCACCTGATGCCGACCCTTGATACGCTGGACGAAGTCGGGTTCATTTCACCGGCCAGCGTGCGTGCGCCGGTGCGGCGTCGTATCGAAGCCAAGCCCCGCGTGATTACTCAGCAGGCCATCGATCCCAAGGTGCTGGAAATGCGACGTCTGTTCAAGGAATGGAAGGAGCGCCGCGAGGTCAATGTTGACCGCATTGAAACCTATCTGGAAAGCCAACTGGCCGGGCGCGATCAGCTCAAGGCCACGGATTTCAGAATCGAGTCAGTGGAAGACTACATCTGCTTCAGCTATGTCCGCCATTTGAGCTCGCTGGGCAAGAAGGCGCGTCACATGCGCAACCGCTATCGAATTCAATTTGAAGACCACTACGTCAACGTCTCCAACATGGTGGAGTGTCGTGGTTTCATTATCCACAGGAATACCTAAATGCTTGGTGATCTGCAGAAAATCGTCTCTCGCAATGAACAGCATGACGCGGATGATTTCATTCGTGCCGCCGGCCAGTTGCTGAGCAGCCAGTTCCTTTATGCGGACCGCCCGGTGCATCGTGAAGGCTACTTCCTGATTGCGAGCAACCTGGACTATTTCCGCAACCTGTTTGCCGCCATCGGCTGGACCCTGGTGTATCAGCCGGACGAAGCCTTTCTGGGGGTGATTCCCCAGGGCGAAGAGCGGGTGCTGAAACTCAAGCTGGACGAATCGTTGCTGATGCTGTGCCTGCGCCAGCAGTATGAACAGAAGCTGGAAAATTTTGAAGTGGAAGGGGGCAAGGCCTATACCACCACGGATGAGCTGTTGCGCCTGTTTTCCAGCCTGACCGGCAAGGATATTCCCAACGAAACGCGCCTGAAAGAGATACTGTCGCTGTTTACGCGACATGGCTTGATCGAGCGTGGCAAGAGCGAGGAAACCGAGCCCAAGAACATTCCGCTGCGCATCAATCCGACGATCCGTCAGGTGGTGGTGGAAGACTACATTGGCCAGCTGGAGGCCCTCTGCGACATGGATATCCGCGACAGCCTTGAGGGTGGGGATGCCGAGGCAGCGGCAGAGTCTGTCGAAGCTCAACCGGATGCTGACACGGCTGAAAAAGCGGCCGAGGATAGCGCAGACGCAGACGCAGACGCAGACGCAGACGCCAATGCCAATGCCAATGCCAATGTGGAAGCGTTCTCCGAGCACGAAGAGGAGGGCACCAACCCCATCGCCCGTCGCGTGAGCCCTCGCGACCAGGATGCCGATACCGAACACGCCGATGACAAAGCAGAGGACACCCCTTCATGAAACAGCTTAACCGAATCGTACTGGTCAACTGGTATGTGTTGGGGGCCGTCGAAATCCCGATCAAGGGCAATGTGGCCATTGTCGGCCCCAACGGTTCCGGCAAGTCGTCGCTGCTTGATGCCATCCAGACCGTGCTCATGGGCGGTCACAAGCGCCATCTGAGCTTCAACGCCTCAGCCGGCGAAAAAAGCGAACGCTCCCTGCGTACCTACTGCCTGGGCTTCATGGATGACCAGGGCAAGAAGGCCACCGAGCGAGAAGATGCTCTGACCTACATGGCGCTGAGTTTCATGGATACGGAAACCGGCAAGGAAAGCTGTATCGGTATCGCCATCAGTGCATCCACCGCCAGTGCCGAAGAGGATGTGCTGGGCCGCTTTATCCTGCCGGACTTCTCGGTGTCTCTGGATGACTTCTCCGTCAAGGAGGGCCAAGGCCGGCTGCCGCGTCCCTGGAACGAGGTGCGGGACAGCCTGTTCCAGCAATGCCCGGACATGGTCCTGGAGAAACGTGCCAATCGCTTTATCCGTGACATGGTGACCCACCTGAGTCACGACCCGCAGATGCCGAATGATGACGATAAGTTCATCAAGAACTTCAAGAACGCGCTCAAGTTCGTGCCGATCGATAGCCCGACCCGCTTTATCCGCGAGTTCGTGCTCGATGAAAACATTGTCCATGTCGGCGCCTTCCGCAAATCGCTCGACGAATACCGCGCCATGGAAAACAAGACCCAGGAGGTCGCCAGCCGCATCGGTGAGCTGGAAAAGGTGCAGGAGCTTTGCGGGGGCATCAGCCGCAACGTCAGCAATGCCGTCGAGTACGAGTGGGTGGTGCACGAAGCGCGTTTTGAAAATGCCGACCTGCGCAAGGAGGACACTGCCGAACGGCTGGAGGCTGCCACCGAACAGGAAGAAAAGCTGCAGCAGCAGCTGGAAGAAAACAGCACCCGCCTGAACCAGGCGATGCAGGATCTCGCCGATGCCCGTGCCGAGCTGAATACCAGTGACTCCGCCCACAAGATCAGCGCGCTGGAGTCCACCGTGAAGGCCCGCCAGCATGAGCACGGTGTGGTGCGCGACAAGATTCAGCAAGCTTATAGTCTGTTGCGCACTACGGTCGATTTTGCAGGTTACCGCGAGTTGCTGCCGGAGACCTTCCGCCCGCTTGTCGAGCGTTCCGTTGAGCTGTGGCGCTCCGGCGAAAACCTGTCGGCCGATGCCTGGCCGGCTGAGCCGGTCAGTGTCGACAAGGTGATCGAACAGCTCAAGACGCAGGTGGACGAGGTACGCAAGGCGATTGGTCGCCGCTATGAAGAATCGGTCATTCGCATCAATGATTTGCGCAGCCTGATTCAAAACCAGAAAAGTGCCGTTGAGCAGCTGCAGCAGGGCCGTGCCCCCATCCGCCACAACACCCGTGAGCTGATGGAGCTGCTGGCGGAATACGGCATCGACTCGACACCGATCTGTGAACTGGCCGATATCAACGACGACAAGTGGCGCGTGGCCATCGAATCCTTCCTGGGCGCGCGCCGTGAAGCGCTGGTGGTGGCGCCGGACCGGGTCAAGGAGGCGATCACCCTGTACCGTCGCAAGGGGCGCCACCTCAAGGGCTGCCGCATCATCAATACCACCAAGTCCGGTGACTGGCTGCATCGCAGCAAGCGCGGCTCGCTGGCCGAGTTTATCGACACCGACAATGAGCATGCACGCGCTTACATGAACCGTGCTCTGGGCGGAGTGATAGCGGTGGAGACCGAGCACGAGCTGCTGCGCCAGGAGCGTGCCCTGACCTACGACTGTATGTTGCAAACGGAAGGGTCCACCACTTCCATCAATGAACTGAGCCCGATCATGGGCATCCGTCGCCGTCAGGATCAGCTGCAGGTGCAGGGGCGTCAGGTGGATGAGCTGATCGCCGAATTTACCACGCTGGGGCGTCGTCACGAGTCACTGGAGCGGTTACGCGATGCCCTTATCAGCATGACCACCGGTTTGGCCCAGATGACCGAAAGCGTGTTCGATCTGGTCAACCAGCGCGCTCAGCTGGGCAGCGAGATCGAGGGTTACGAGCAGGCCATCGTTGACCTGCGCAACCACGATGACAGCGGTATCCGTCAGCGCATCGCGGAACTGGCTGAGCAGCAAAAGCAGATCGACGCCAAGCAGAAGACGCTGATGGATAAGCTGCAGAAGGTACGCACCGGCATGATCAAGGACAGTGCCAGCCTTGAAGTGCTGGAGCAGGAGCTGGTCGAACATGCCCAGGCTCGTGCCCAGTGCGAGGAAAAGCCACAGTTCGATGCCCAGTCGGCACAGGAAAAGCGCGACTACCTGGATGAAAGCTGCAGCGGCGAACTGGAGCGTGTCATCTTTGAAGCGGCCAAGCGCGCTCAGTCCGAGATTCAGCTGCATGAGAAGAAAAAGAACGCCGTGCGCGATGCCGTGGCTCAGTACAAGGCGCGCTATCACGGCGGCGGCATGAGTCATCAGGAGCTGGACAACATCAGTGCCGACTCCAGTCATGAGGATCTGGAATTCTACGTCAACAAGACCGTACAGGCGCTGCGCGATTCCGAGCTGGCGGAATACACCCAGCGTGCGGAACGGGCGCGACTGGAAGCGGAAACCGCGTTCCGCTCCGACTTCGTGGCGCACCTGAATGACCAGATCAATCAGATCAAGGATTTGATCCGCGAGCTGAACAGCCATCTCAAGAACCGCCCCTTCCACCAGGAAATGTACAGTTTCGAGATGATGCCCAACCCCGAGCTCAAGGACATTCTGGAGCTGGTGGAAGCGTATACCCGCCTGGATCAGGCCAATGTCGGTACGCTGTTCGATATCGAGCATCAGGGCGAAAACGATCATCGCGAAGCGCTCAACAAGATTCACGACGTGCTCAGCGATGAAGGCGAGAGCAGCCTGCTGCAGGATTACCGCAACTTTTACAATTTCGAACTGGTGGTCAAAGACCTGGATGGCAACCGCAAGACCACGTTGACCCAGCGTATCAAGACCGGTTCCGGTGGTGAGCACCAGGTGCCCTTTTATGTGGCAATGGCAGCGGCCCTGGGCGCAACCTACCGCTTAAGGGAAGGCAACGACGGTCAGCCGTTGGGGGGAATGAGCCTGTCCGTGTTTGACGAAGCGTTCAACAAGCTTGATTCCGAGAACACAGTGACCTCGCTGGGCTTCATGTCGGATCTGGGGCTGCAGACCATTATTGCCGCACCGGACGAAAAGTACTCCCTGCTGTCATCCTGCATGGATACCATCATCAATGTTTGCCGTGACGGCCGTGTGGTGGATCTGGATGTGGAGTTCCCGACCGAGCTGGGAAAGGAGCTGCTGGCCTCGGATCACCCGCATAAGGTGATGGCGGCTGAAGAGAATGCGCTGCCGGCCTGACCGGTCAGCGCAGTGCCGGTGCTGTCGCCGTCCGTGAGGCCGGCGCGCCGGTGCGGTCCAGGTCCGGGATCAGGCTGGCCAGCGGCTGCTGTCGGCAGAAAATCATCAGACGTGGGCCGGACGGCCTGGCCTGCCAGTCATCAGGGTGGTCGAGCAGGTCCAGCAGGACGGCATCCGGCCCCAGCGGTGCCTGTTCTTGTTCAAGGCGCCAGTCGCGAAATTGGCCGTTGGCCAGCAAAGCGCCTAGGGCCTGACCGTTCCAGTGTGCGGGCAGTGTCTTCAGTGGCGCCAGCAACCGGCTGCTGTCGGGGGCGTGCAGGTGCGGGTCACGTGGAAAAGACAGACGCGCACTCAAGTCGGTATGGACGCCCAGCAGCTCGTTGTCACGCACATTGGCGCCGAATTCCAGCGTGCCCAGCCCTTCGATCAACCGGCTCAGGCTCCACCGGCAGCGCTTGATCAGCTGCCAAGCCGGGTCCATGGAGCGCCGTGACCCCAGGGTATAGCGTACCGGGGCGCCCTTGCCGAAGAGTGTCAACTGCAGAAAGTGGCTCTGAAAATCCACCAGGCAAGCGGGGCTTTCGACCAGACAGTAGGGGGCTTCACGCTGGCAAAAGGCGATCCATTGGGCGCGGCTTTCCAGTTGTGGCAACACTCGGACGATCATAGATAACTCGCATGGGGCAAGCCGCCAGTATAAGCCAAAACCCGACGGATTGACGATGCGTAGAGGCTGTTCATGCACGGGTCAATTCTTTAAGGTAGTTTCATTTGCCCGGACATCATTGATGAATATCCACCCGCTGCGTTCCCATCTATACGACGAATTGCACTCCCGGCCCTTTCAGGTCATCCCCAGCCCCGCGCGGATTACCCATATTGCCGTGCTTTGCTCGGAAGCGGAAAAGCATGCCCAGAGCGAGCATTTGCAGGAACTGCATGCCGTGTTTGGCTGCCCGGTCAACCACCATGACCTGAACTGTTACGAATACGATTGTGGCCATTTCCGGCTGCGCCGCGAAAAACATACCGAATTCACCACCTATACCTTTATCAACCTGGATATCCCCGATGGCAGCGACCCCTTCGAGGTGACCGGTCTGACGCCGCTGCCGCAGGGCTGGATCGATGCGCTGCCCGGTGAAGTGGTGGCGGCGTTTCATGTCAGCGTGGAAGATGCGCGTCAGGCGCCGGAGCCGGATCTGCCGGTTGTAAAGGCCGCGTTTGAAGAGATGCGCCTGGTGGGCAGCAGCCCGCAGAACGGTGATGCCCGCGTCTGGGCCAGCTTTCAGCTGCATTCGGACGGCTTCGGCCGGTTGATGGTGGTCAACAAGCAGATGAGTGATAGCCAGCTGGGTCGCCTGACGCAGCGTCTGATGGAGATCGAGACTTATCGGTTGATGGCGCTGCTGGCATTGCCGCTGGCACGCTCGGTCTCGCCCGAGCTGGTGCGCATGGATGATCGCCTGGCGCAGCTGACCCAGCAGCTGGCGGATGACGGGGAGGTGGATGAGCCCAAGCTGCTGGCAGATCTGATCGACATGGCGGCAGATATCGAGTCCTGGCGGGCGCGACTGACGTTTCGCTTCAGTGCCACTCAAGCCTACCACGCCCTGGTGCTGACGCGGCTGGAAGAGCTGCGCGAGGATGAAGTGTCCGGGCATCTGACCATCACCGAGTTCATGACTCGCCGCCTGACACCGGCGGTACGCACCTGTCAGGCCAGCGGCAAGCGTCTGGAAGATTTGTCGCGGCGGGTCGACCGGGTCTCGGACATGATGCGTACCCGGGTCGAGCTGGGCATTCATCAGCAGAACCAGCAGCTGCTCAGCTCGATGGACCGTCGTTCCCGCATCCAGCTGATGATGCAACATACGGTGGAGGGGTTATCGGTGGTGGCCATCAGTTACTACCTGATCGGGCTGCTGAAGTATGTGTTCGAAGCGGTGTATGATGCGGGTATCCCGATCGACACGTCGCTGGCGACCGGTGTGTCGGTGCCGGTCGTGGCGTTCAGCGTCTGGCTGGCGACCCGGCGCATTCACCACCATTTCATCAAGATGGCGCGCAGGGAGTCCGGTCAGTCTCGGGACTGATCAGGCGGCCTGATAGCTACGGTTACATTTTGATCAATCACCTGACTGCGGAGCAAAGATGAGCGTTGCAGAACAACTGGAAAACCTGCTTCAGGCAGGCTTGAACATTCAGCACATTCAGCTGGAAAACGAAAGTCACATGCATTCGGGGCCGGCCACTGAGAGCCATTTCAAGCTGGTGCTGGTCAGCCCGGACTTCGAAGGCAAGCGCCTGGTGCAGCGTCATCAGCAGGTGTATGGTCTGGTAGACGAGCTGATGCGCAATCCCATTCACGCGCTGGCACTGCACCTGCATACCCCGGACGAGTGGGTAGCCCGCAATGGCGAAGTGCCGCTGTCACCGACCTGCAAGGGTGGCTCCAAGGCTGAACAGGGCTGAGGTTATGGTGTGTGCCCGCTCAGCGAGTGTGGCGGCCATTGCGAGGGCTGCCACTTTCGTGCACAGAGTGTGCCCCCGCAGGCTACCATGATGTGACAGGCTCCCACGGGACAGGGCATATGGTTTAGCCCAGTGGGAGCTCGCTCCGCCAGTGAATGAGGCGGCTCAGCGTGTAATCTGAGCGAAGAGGTCGAAGTATTCCGGGAAGGTCTTGCGGGTGCAGCCCGGATCATTGATGGTGATCGGGGCGTCACCAAAGGCGGCCAGCGAGAAGCACATCGCCATGCGATGGTCGTCATAGGTGTCAATGGCGGCACTTTGTACCTGCGCCGGCGGCGTGATCTCGATGAAATCCTCGCCTTCCACGACCTCCGCACCCACTTTACGCAGTTCGGTCGCCATGGCGCTGAGGCGGTCGGTTTCCTTGACGCGCCAGTTGTAGACGTTGCGAATGGCGGTCGGTCCCTCGGCAAACAGTGCGGTGGTGGCGATGGTCATCGCCGCATCGGGAATAGCGTTCAGATCCAGATCCACGCCTTTGAGTTCGCCTTTGCTGACTTCAATCCAGGTGGGGCCGTAGCTGACCTGTGCGCCCATCTTGCCCAGCACCTCGGCAAAGGCCTTGTCACCCTGCACGCTGTCGGAGCCCACGCCGTACACGCGCACGGTGCCGCCGGCAATGGCCGCCGCGGCCAGGAAATAGGACGCTGAAGACGCATCACCTTCCACCATGACTTCGCCCGGGGAGCGGTACTGTTGCCCGGCCCTGATGACAAAACGTTGATAATTCTGGTTATCGACCTCGACACCAAACAGCTGCATGGTGTGCAGCGTGATGTCGATGTAGGGCTTGGACACCAGTTCACCGTCCACATTGATCACCAGGTCGCTCTCGGCCAGCGGGGCGGTCATCAGCAGCGCGGTGAGGAATTGGCTGGAGATATTGCCGCGAATGCTGACTTCACCCCCTTGCAGGCCCCGGGCACGGATTTTCAGCGGTGGGTAGCCTTCGTCACCCAGATACTCGACCTGTGCGCCCAAGGGGCGGAGGGCATCGATCAGATCGCCGATGGGACGCTCGTACATGCGCGGTTCGCCGGTCAGGGTAAACTCGCCCTGGCTGGCACAAAGGGCGGCGCAGAGCGGGCGCATGGCGGTGCCGGCGTTGCCCAGAAACAGTTCCAGAGCCTGTTCGGCGCTGAATGACCGGCCCAGTCCCTCCAACTCACAACTGCGACGGTCATCAGCCAGCGTATAGTGCACGCCCAGTGCCTTTAGGGCAGTGAGCATGTGGCGTACATCATCGCTGTCGAGCAGATTGGTGATGCGGGTTTTGCCCTGGGCCAGGGCCGCAAGCAGCAGGATTCGGTTAGACAGGCTCTTGGAGCCCGGAATCTGAACGGCGCCGTCGGCGTGGGCCAGCGGCTGCAGGGTCAGGGTATCCATGGGTGGCAGCTTCACTCTACGCAGGTCGTGGGCTGCATAAGCTACCGTTATTCGGCGCCAAGGTCGAGTCTCCTAAGGTGGATTGTCGACCGCCTCAGGGCAGACGCGGCACTGGGGCAGCTGTTCATGCAGTTGCAGTGGTACCTGTTCCAGCTGCAGCAGCTTCAGTTTGATCTCCAGGCCGCCACCGTAGCCGATGAGGCTGCCGTCACTTCCAACTACGCGGTGGCAGGGGATGATGATCGAAATCGGGTTGCGGTTGTTGGCCATGCCCACGGCTCTGAAGGCCTTGGGACGCTCGATCATGCGCGCAATGCCGGCATAGCTGCGGGTCTGGCCGTGCGGAATCTGTTGCAGCGCGGTCCAGACCTCGCCCTGAAAGGGCGTGCCGACCGGGTTCAGCGGCAGGTCGAATGCGGTGCGCAGGCCGTGAAAGTAATCGGATAACTGGTCGCAAGCCCGCTTCAGTACCGGATGGCTGGGCTCGTCCGTGCCCGCGGGGGCGCGCTGGCCGAAGTCGACCCGGCACAGCCCTTGGTTGTCAGCCTGCAGGGTGATGGGGCCAACCGGCGTGTTAAACATTACGTGAGTATGAATCATTGGGCCTCCGCGTGCCGCTGTTGATACCGGTCAATGACCCGGTGACCTGTCTGCAGGATAGTGAATGTACACAGCGACAACAACTTCAGGACGTTACACATATGACAATCGAACATCACGATCTGGTCCATGAGCTGCCCGAATACCGCGATCAGATTCACACCCTGAAAATGGAAAACAATCACTTTGCCCGTCTGTTTGACGAATACCATCAGGTTACCCGTGATGTGGAGCGCATGGAAACCGAGGTGGAGCCGGTGGCGACTCACACCGAAGAGGAATACAAGCTCAAGCGCCTGCACCTCAAGGACCAGCTGTATGCCATGCTGAAAGCGGCCGGCAACTGAGCTCGGCGCACCACGCGATTCATAACACCCGCCTTGGCGGGTGTTTTTATATCCGAGGCTGGCGTACATTGACATCAGGCTTGGCCGTTTGCACGTACAAGCGGCCAGGCAGTGCTCTGCAAGAGCCCTTACGATGTCGTGTGTTGCAAGGAGCTTCGGGTGTCCCAGTCATCTCCATCCAGTTATACCTGGCGTTATATCTTCAATATTGCCCTTGGCCACAAGCGCGAGCTTATTCTGGCCAACCTGATTGCCATTGCGGCGGCAGTGCTGAGCGTGCCCCTGCCGCTGTTGATGCCGCTGCTGGTGGACGAGGTGCTGCTTGAACAGCCCGGCGTCGTGGTTGCCAGTGTCAACGCACTCTTTCCCGAAGGCTGGCAGGGCGCGCCGCTTTACATTGGTGCCGTGTTGGTGCTGACGGTGCTGTTGCGGTTGCTGGCCATCGGCTTGAACGTACTGCAGGCGCGCCAGTTCACCATCATTTCCAAGGATGTGATCTACCGCATCCGTGTTGGCCTTCTCGAACGCTTGCAGCGCATCTCCATGGCGGAGTACGAAACGCTGGGCAGTGGCAGCGTGGCGTCTCACTTCGTCACCGATTTGGATACCGTTGATCGCTTTGTCGGCAGTTCGGTCAGCCGGTTTCTGGTCGCAGTGCTGTCCATCATCGGGACCGCCGTGATTTTGATTTGGATGCACTGGCAGCTGGCGCTGTTCATTCTGTTTCTCAATCCCTTTGTCATCTGGATGACCATGGCCGTGGGCAAGCGGGTCAAGCACCTCAAGGCGCGAGAAAACTCCGCGTATGAACTGTTTCAGTCGGCGCTGACGGAAACGCTGGATGCCATTCAGCAGGTCCGTGCTGCCAACCGGGAGAAACATTACCTGGTGCAGTTGACTGATCGGGCACGGGAGGTGCGCGATCACTCGACCAGCTTCGAGTGGCGCTCCGATGCCGCCAACCGTTTCAGCTTCATGCTGTTCATGATCGGCGTTGACCTGTTCCGGGCCGTGTCCATGCTGATGGTGGTGTTTTCCGATCTATCGGTGGGGCAGATGATGGCGGTGTTCGGTTACCTCTGGTTCATGATGGGGCCGGTGCAGGAGGTGCTAGGCATGCAGTATGCGTGGTTCGGTGCTCGCGCGGCCCTGGAGCGGGTCAACCGTTTGCAGGCGCTCAAGGCCGAACCGCGCTATCCGCAGTTGCAGAACCCGTTCGAAGGGCGCAAGACCGTGAGTCTGAGTCTGCGCGACGTGCACTTTAGCTATTACCCGGGACAGGACGTGTTGAAAGGCATTTCACTGGATATCCCGGCCGGTGAAAAAGTCGCTCTGGTGGGCGCCAGCGGTGGTGGCAAGTCGACTCTGGTGCAGGTGCTGTTGGGGCTCTATCCGCCGCAGCGGGGCGAGGTCTGCTTTGACGGCGTGCCGGTGCAACGCATAGGTTTGGAACGGGTGCGTGAGCATGTGGCCACGGTGCTGCAGCAGCCGGCGTTGTTCAACGGCACGGTGCGCGACAATCTGACCATGGGGCGTGATGCCGATGATAAGACGCTGTGGCAGGCGCTGGAGGTGGCCCAGCTGAAAGACTTTGTCACCGGTTTGGAACAGGGACTGGATACCCTGGTCGGGCGCCAGGGCGTGCGCCTGTCCGGCGGTCAGCGCCAACGCTTGGCGATTGCCCGCATGGTGCTGTCGGACCCGGCGGTGGTGATACTTGATGAAGCCACCTCGGCGCTGGATACCCAGACCGAGCATGCACTGCACCGGGCGATGTCCGAGTTTCTGCGTGACCGCACCACGGTGATCGTGGCGCACCGGCTCAGTGCCGTAAAGCAGGCGGACCGTGTGTACGTGTTTGAAGATGGCCATATCATTGAGCAAGGCAGTCACGATGATCTGCTGGATCAGCAGGGGCTGTATGCCCAGCTGTACGGGCAGCGCCAGATGTAGTGGGAGGCAGAGGACATGCGGCAGCGGTTCCAGTGGCGTGGCGGTAATCGGGTCGAGCTGATGGTGGACGGGGAGGCATTTTTCCCCGCCATGCTGGCTGCCATCGAGCAGGCGCACTCCAGTCTGCAGCTGGAGTTTTACCTGGTCATTTCCGGCAAGATCATGGACCGTTTCATTCGGGCGCTGACGGATGCCTGCCGGCGTGGTGTGCAGGTGCGGTTGATCATCGACGGTTTCGGCGGGCGCCACCTGAGTCGCGCCGACCGCCAGCGACTGGAAACGGCCGGGGTGCGGCTGGTGGTGTACAACCCCTTGCAACTGAACAAGTTGACCCGCAACTTTGCCCGTGATCACCGCAAGCTGATGCTGGTGGATGAGCGCCTGGCATTCATAGGTGGTACCGGGCTGGCGGATGAATATTGGTTGTCGGAGCGGGCCGGTTGTCCCTGGCATGAGGTGATGTGCGCCGTTGAAGGCCCTGTAGTGGCTGATCTGGCCCGCCTCTATAACCGGCTATGGTTCAGGTGCACCGGCCAGCAGTTGCCGCCACCGTCCGCCCAGCCGGAGCGGGGACGGGCGCTCATGCGGGTAACCACGGTGCAGGGACTATACCAGCAGGACATCAAGGTCGCTTTTCTAAACCACGTCAACGCTGCCAGTGAGCGAGTCTGGCTGGCGACGGCTTATTTCATGCCGTCCTTTTCAATCCGATCGGCGCTGCGGCGAGCGGCGCGGCGTGGGGTCGATGTGCGCATGCTGGTGGCCGGGCCTTACACTGACCAGTTTTGGGTCTATCATGCCTCCAAGCGTTATTACCGTCGGTTGCTGAATGCGGGGGTGCGTATTTTCGAATATCAGCCACGCTTTTTGCATGCCAAGGTAGGACTGGTGGATGAGTGGGTGTCTCTTGGATCCTGCAATTTGGACCACTGGAACCTGCGCTGGAACCTGGAAGCCAACGTCGAAGTGGTGGAGCTCGACCTGACACGTCAGGTCGAGCAGCTGATGCTGGCTGACCTTGAGCAATGTGCCGAAATTACCGCAGCCGAGTGGTCAAAGCGACCCTGGCATCGCAAACTGAAGGAACTGGTCTGGGCATTGATCAGTCAACTGGTTTTGAAGATCAAGTAGAGACATGACGATGAATAGAGTGATGGCTGTGGCCGTGTTATCGGCCGTGACCCTTCTGAGTGGATGTGCGCAACAGGGGCTCTACGGCACCAGTTACAGCCGTAGTCAGGTCGGTCAGGCGCAAACGGTGCAGTATGGTACGGTGCAGTCAGTGACGGCTGTGCGCATTGAAGGCCGTGATGACGGGGTGGTCGGCAGTGGTACCGGGGCGATCGTCGGCGGTATCGCCGGCAATCAAATAGGTGGTGGCAGCGGGCGCACTCTGGCGACCGTGGTCGGTGCTGTCGCCGGTGGCCTGATCGGTCAGCGTGTGGAGAAGGCGGCAACCGGGCGTCAGGGGCAGGAAATTACCCTTCGCCTGGACTCGGGACGTGTGCTATCGGTGGTGCAGGAGGTGGAGAACGGTCAGTTCTTCAATCCGGGTGACCGTATTCGTGTACTGGGTCAGGGACGCTCACTGAAAGTCACCTATTGAAGACAGGCAGCGGCCTCGATGGCCGCTGCAAGGCCTGGCTTACTTATCCGGGGCATGGAAGTGCAGGTACAGGTCGACCAGCACTTCCGGAATCTGTACGCACATTTCTTCGCGCAGCGAACGGTCCTTGCTGATTTCCACCACATCTTCATCTTCAAACAGGTCGGACGCGACCATGATCGGCAGCAGCAGGCCGGCAACGGTCTCTTCATCCTGACCGAACCAGGCGTCTTCTTTCAGAAATACACCTTCCATGAACGATTGGGCCCAAATGGTCAGCTCGGTGCCTTCCTCGCCGTCTTCCGGTTCCAGGCTCAGTTCGCAGGGCAGCAGGATTTCCTGATCGTTATAGAGATCATTGCCGATGGTGCGGTAGAGCTTGCGCAGCAGTTCGGTGATCTCCTGTTGCTCGGCGGCCGAGGACCACTCGGGTTTGCCGTCAAATAGCTGCTCCAGCCATTCCGCTTCGGGCACGGCATCCGGGCTGATATTCAGGGCACACAGAAAACCGTGGGCACCAATCAGGTCCAGGGCTTCATCGGAGACCGCTGGCGAGAACAGAAACTCTTCCAGACGATCCAGTTCTTCTTCGGTGATCAGGGCAATATTGGCAGTCATGACAGCGCATCCGCATAAGAGAAACAAATTGGATTCTAACGCGAACCGGGGCCCGGGGATACGGTTGCGGGATGACTTCACCCGGGGGATCACGGATAATGCCGGCCATGATTGAACGCGCCCGACAAATACTCGCCGATGTCTTCGGCTTCGAGTCCTTCCGCCATCCTCAGGATGAGGTCGTGGCTACCCTGATCGAGGGCCGAGATGCCCTGGTTATCATGCCCACCGGTGGCGGCAAATCCCTCTGTTATCAGTTGCCGGCGCTGGTGCGTGAGGGGTGTGGCATCGTGGTTTCACCGCTGATCGCGCTGATGCAGGATCAGGTCAGTGCTCTGTCGCAGCTGGGCATCCGTGCCGGGTGCCTCAACTCCTCCATGAGCCTGGACGCGCTGCAGGAAACCGAGCAGCAGCTGCGCAGCGGCGAACTCGACCTGCTGTATGTGGCGCCGGAGCGGCTGCAGCAGCCGCGCACGCAAAACCTGCTCAGCCAGTGCCGGCTGGCCCTGTTTGCCATCGACGAAGCCCACTGCGTCTCCCAGTGGGGGCATGACTTCCGTCCCGAATACATGCAGTTGAACCGGCTACGTGAACTGTTTCCGGGGGTGCCGCGCATTGCCCTGACGGCCACGGCGGATGCGCGTACCCAGCAGGAAATCGTGGACCGACTGGAGCTGACAGAGGTCCGCGCTTTTGTCTGCGGTTTCGATCGTCCCAATATCCGCTATCGCATCGGTCAGAAGAACCGTGCCCGCGAGCAGCTGCTGCGTTTCATTCGTGAAGAACACCCACAGGATGTGGGGGTCATTTACTGCCTGTCACGCAAGCGGGTAGAAGAAACGGCCGCCTGGCTGTGCGAGCGCGGCTTCAATGCCTTGCCCTACCATGCTGGTCTGGATGCCGGACTGCGCCAGCACCACCAGCACCGCTTTCTGACCGAAGAACCGGTCATCATGGTGGCGACCATCGCGTTCGGCATGGGCATCGACAAGCCCAATGTGCGCTTTGTGGCGCACCTGGATCTGCCGCGCTCCATCGAGGCCTACTACCAGGAAACCGGCCGTGCCGGGCGAGACGGTCTGCCGGCGGATGCCTGGATGGTATACGGCCTGCAGGATGTGATCTTTCTGCGCCAGATGCTGGAAGGGTCAGGGGCCGAAGATGCGCAGAAACAGGTGGAGCGGCAGAAGCTGGAAGCGATGCTGGGGCTGTGCGAAATCACCAGTTGTCGGCGCCAGGCGCTGCTGGAGTATTTTGGCGAGCGCGACCACCTGCCCTGTGGCAACTGTGACACCTGTCTGGAACCGGTTCCGACCTGGGACGGCACCGAGGCGGCCCGCAAGGCGTTGTCGGCGGTGTACCGCAGCGGTCAGCAGTATGGCGTCAACTACATCATCGATATCCTGCGCGGCCAGTCCAATGACAAGACACGACAGCGCGGTCATGAGCAGCTGTCGGTCTGGGGCATCGGCCAGGACCTGGATGCCCAGCAGTGGCGGTCGGTGTTCCGCCAGCTGGTGGCACGCGGCTACCTCAATGTGGACCCCCAGGGGTTTGGCGTGCTGCATCTGAGCGAGAGCTGCCGGTCGCTGCTCAAGGGCGAGGAAACGCTGGAATTGCGCCGTGATCTGCGCCAGAAAGCGCCCTCGGCCGGCAGTGGCAAGGGCCGCAGTGCCGTGGCCCAGCAGCGTTTGGATGCAGAAGAAAACCGTCTCTGGGATGCCCTGCGGGCTCTGCGCAAGCAGCTGGCGCAGGAACAGGATGTGCCGCCCTATGTCATCTTCCACGATGCCACCCTGATGGAGATGGTGCTGTATCGGCCGCTCAGTGGCGAGCAGCTGCGCCGGCTCAGCGGGGTGGGGGAGCGCAAGCTGGATCTATATGGCCAGCCGTTCCTGGATCTGATTGCCGAACATAATCGTAATGACGATGACGGCAGCGACCAGGCGGAGCAGTCGTTGCTGCTGTACCGCAGCGGTATGACGGTCGAGCAGGTGGCGCGGCAACAGAAGCTGTCGCCCAATGTGATTTACGGCCATCTGGCCCAGGGAATCCGCCAGCGTCAAATCAGTGTCGATGAGGTGGTCGAGTTGCCGGCCGGGGAGCGGGAAGAGATCGAAAAGACCATGCGCTTCTGTCGCCAGCAATTCGGTGACTCACTCAAGCAGGTGCATGAAGCGCTGGAAGGGCGTTACGAGTACGGCCTGCTGCGCTGCATTCGTCAGAGCCTGGACATGTGATCGAAGCGCTGCAGGGGCCGCTGGCGCTGTTTATCAGTGCGCTGATCTCGTCTACTCTGCTGCCGGGCGGGTCCGAAGCGTTGCTGGCCTGGCAGCTGGGACAAGAAAACGCCTCGCCTGGCCTGTTGTGGCTCAGTGCCACGACGGGCAATGTGCTCGGCAGCCTGCTGACCTTCGCCATGGGGCGCTGGATTGCCACCCGCTATCCGCTGCGCGCACTGGACAACCCACGCCACCGGCAGGCCCGTGATTGGCTGGAACGCTATGGCCCGCTGGGTCTCCTGCTGGCCTGGCTGCCGATCATCGGGGATCCTCTGTGTCTGGTGGCTGGCTGGCTGCGGCTGGGCGTGATCGCCAGTCTAATCGCCATTACTCTGGGCAAGGCGCTGCGCTATGCTGTGATCATTGGACTTTTCGGTTGAAACGGATGACCAGACTCGTTGTGCTCAGAATCATTCAAGGGCTGCTGCTGTTGATCCTGCTGTTGCTCCTGGCCAACATCTGGCTGGGGCGTGCGCACCAGGTCTGGTGGCAGGATTCGGTTCGCGTGGCTATTTACCCGGTCAACGCCGATGGGCTGCCGCTGACGCAGGCCTACATCGATCAGTTACGCGAGGACCACTTCACCGATATCGAAACCTTCTTCAGTCGTGAAGCAGCACGCTACCGGATGGCGCTGGCACAGCCGGTGGAGGTGATGCTGGCCCCGCCCATTCAGGCGACGCCGCCACAGGTGCCGGACGATCCCAGCATTGTCGATGCCGTGTTTTGGTCGCTGCGCATGCGCCTGTGGGTGTGGCGCCATGATACTGCGCCGGGGGAGGCCGATGCCCGGATTTTCATCAACTATCATCTGCCGGGCAGTCCGGTCGACATGCCGCGCCATTCGCTGGGACTGCAGCGCGGGCAGATAGGACTGGTGAACGGTTTTGCGGGCATTGATTATCAGCCGCGCAATAATCTTATCGCCGTGCACGAGTTTCTGCACACCCTGGGCGCCAGTGACAAGTACGATCCCGCCACTAATCAGCCGTTGTGGCCCGACGGCTTTGCCAACCCGACACAGACCCCCCTGTTGCCGCAAAAACGTGCCGAGATCATGGGCGGCCGGGTACAGGTCAGTCCCGGCTGGGCCATGCTGCCTCCTGACCTGCGTCATGTCGTGATCGGAGCAGCCACGGCTATTGAAATCAATTGGTTGGCTGTGCCGCCGGCACCCTGATGGTACTTTTCTTGACCCTCATCCGGCCCTGTAGGACAATAGCGGTTGATTGTCACTCAGCTAGATCGGAGGTTTTTAGCGGGTAATCGCGGTTTTTATAGGTTTTATCCTGCCTGTTTCCTGCTGTTCTTCAGGCAGCACCCTCTTGTGTGGTGCCGTCGCGCATGTTAGGCATGCGCCCCCTCCCGACAGGGTGGTGCAAACGCATCAGCCTTGCCGAGTGTCTCCTTTTCATCTGATTTGCACAGTGCTGTGCCAAGCTGGTGCCGTGCCTTTTTTGTTTCTTAACCAAGGTTTGCAAGGGAGCCCATGAATTCACACACACCGATCGATGCTGTCCAGATTGCCGAAGTCGACGCCCCGGCGTTCAAGGTTTACACCGCACGTCACCTGCAGCAGATTGAGCAGTTGCAACGACTTCCCTCCCAGCTCAAGCATGAGATGGAAGTGGTTGCATCCGTGCTGCCGTTCCGGGTCAACAACTATGTGATCGATCAGCTGATCGACTGGGATGATGCCATCAACGATCCCATGTTTCAGCTGACCTTCCCGCAGCGTGGCATGCTCAAGCCGGAGCATTTCGACGCCGTGGAAGCGGCTCTGGCGACCGAAGACAAGGCCGAGATCAAGCGTGTGGTCAACGAGGTGCGCCAGGCATTGAATCCGCATCCGGCGGGGCAGATGGAACACAACATTCCGCGCGTCAATGGCGAGCCGGTCAACGGTATCCAGCACAAGTACAACGAGACTGTACTGTTCTTCCCCAGCTCCGGTCAGGTGTGCCACAGTTACTGTACCTTCTGCTTCCGCTGGGCACAGTTTGTCGGTGACCAGTCGCTGAAAATCGCGGCGAAGGAGTCGGGTCAGCTGTGCGATTACCTGCGTGAGCACCCTGAAGTGACTGATGTGCTGATCACCGGGGGGGATCCCATGGTGATGAAGACCAAGAATCTGCGTGCCTATCTGGAACCGCTGCTGGAGCCAGAGTTCGACCACATCCGTACCATCCGTATCGGCTCCAAGGCGCTGACCTTCTGGCCATATCGTTTCGTGACCGATGAGGACAGCGATGACTTGATGGCGCTGTTCAGCGAAATCATTGCCGCCGGCAAGCACCTGGCGTTCATGGCGCACTATAACCACTGGCGCGAGATGGAAACCGATATCCACCGTCAGGCGGTGGCACGTATTCGCGAAACCGGTGCTCATATCCGCAGTCAGGGGCCGCTGTTGAACCACATCAACACCGAAGCCAACGACTGGGCGAAGATGTGGCAGACTCAGGTGGAACTGGGTATCCAGCCGTACTACATGTTTGTTGAGCGCGACACCGGTGCCCAGCACTATTTCGAAGTGCCGCTGGCGCAGGCTTGGAATACCTACCGTGATGCCATGAAGCAGGTCAGCGGCATTGCCCGTACCGCCCGTGGCCCGTCCATGTCCGCCACGCCGGGCAAGGTGGAAATTCAGGGGGTGACCGAGATCAACGGCGAGAAGGTGTTCGTGTTGCGCTTCATTCAGGGCCGTAACCCGGATTGGGTTCAACGTCCGTTCTTTGCTGCCTATGATGAAAATGCCACCTGGCTGAATCATCTCAAGCCGGCTTTCGGTGAAGAGAAGTTCTTCTTCGAAGACTGATAGCGGTGCCGTCGCATCGTGATCAAAAGGCTGCCTGTGGGCAGCCTTTTGTGTTCATGGCCACAAAAAGTGCGCGGGTTCTGGCATAATGCGCCGCTTCATTATTCAGGAGGGTCGATCATGACAACCGAACAGGCTCTGCATACCCGCAGCGAATCCAAGTGTGAACTTTGTGGTGCAACGGACGATCTAGCCGTCTTTGCCGTGCCACCGGCTGCAGAGGACAGCGTTGATCAGTCGGTTCTCCTGTGTGGCAATTGCCGCAACCAGGTTGAAAACCCGGATCAGGTGGACCCCAACCACTGGCGCTGTCTGAACGACAGCATGTGGAGTCAGGTGCCGGCCGTGCAGGTCATGGCCTGGCGCATGCTGAACCGTCTGCGTGGCGAAGGCTGGCCGCAGGACTTGCTGGACATGATGTACCTGGACGATGAAACTCTGGCCTGGGCACAGGCAAGCGGTGATCATCTGTCGGAAGAGGAGGTGGTGCGCCACCTGGACAGCAATGGAGCGGTACTGGAAGCGGGCGATACCGTGACCCTGACCAAGGATCTCAACGTCAAGGGCTCCAGCCTGACGGCCAAGCGCGGCACGGCGGTGCGCAACATTTCCCTGGTACATGACAACCCTGAACAGATCGAGGGCCGTGTCGAGGGGCAACGCATCGTTATCCTGACCAAATTCGTCAAGAAGCAGGGCTGAGCTCTGCACGCGGCCTGCCAGCCTTTGCATGGCAGGCCTTTGCCTTCGGGCGGTCCCGCCTGTGTTGCTTGTCCGGTTCAAATTTAAGCGTTCGGATTGATCTGTCTGCTGGAGTTCATGCGTGGGGCGGATTATGCTGTCGCTGATCGTATGCATCAAATTCAACTCGGGACAGAGTGATGTTCAAATATTCCCTGGATAAGCATTCTCTGCGGTACAAGACCGGCCGCATTCTTGAGCAGACGCTGGAAGCGATAGGGCTGCGTTCGCTGGATGCGCAGTTCATGTTTTCCTATGTGCTCATCTTTGTACTAACGGCCCTGATCGGTGCCTCTGTCTGGATGGCCGGCAGCGACGATGCCACCTCTATCAACGTGGCCGGCAAGCAGCGCATGCTTAGCCAGCGCTTGGCCAAGGAAACGCTGCTACTGCAGCAGGGCGCCGTGGGGCCGGAGCTGCCGCGTGCCACCATACAGAGTTTTGAGGCAGCGCATCAGGCACTGCTCAATGGCAATGCCGAGATGGGCGTCAAGGGGACCCGCAACGAAGACATTCGCCGCCAGCTTGAGCATGTGGGGCAGTTGTGGCGTGAATACCGTGCCGACATTGAGCGTCTGATCCAGGGCCGTGGCGATGCGGTCGAGCTGAGCCAGTTGCAGCGTAACTCCTTGCAGGTGCTGACCGAGATGAACAAGGCGGTGGGCATGATGGAGCGGCATGCCATTGCCGAGCAGTCATTGCTGCAGAACATCGCCTTGGCGGTGACCGCGGTCGTACTCATCTTGATCGTGATGGGACGTTTTTTCGGTTTCACCGTCATGTTCCGCCAGATCAAAAATCTGCGTGATCACCTTCGCATTCTGGCCAAAGGCAATTTTTCCGTACCGATCGAAATTGACAATCCCAACAATGAAGTCGGTCAGAACTATGCCGCCTACAATGCTATCATCCTGGAAGTGGGTGAGCTGCTGCAGAAGGTCAGTCAGACGGCAACCCGGATCAGTACCGGCATCAGCCAGGTCAATTCCGACCTGGCGGATACCGACCGCGGTGTCAGCAGCCAGCAGTCTCAGATTGAAATGGTCGCTGCAGCCGTTGCCGAGATGGCCGCGACCGTGCAGGAAGTGGCTCAAAGTGCGGCCAATGCTGCTGAAGCGGCCGAGTCAGCCAATGATTCAGCCAAGGGCGGTCAGCAACTGGTATCAACCGTTAGCGACCAGATCGGTGCTGTGGCTGATCAGGTACGCTCTTCCGGCGAGGTCATAGATGCCCTGGCGCGTGACAGCGAGGAAGTCAGTCAGATTCTGGATGTGATTACCGCCATCGCCGAGCAGACCAATCTATTGGCACTGAACGCGGCCATCGAGGCGGCACGTGCCGGTGAACAGGGGCGAGGGTTTGCCGTGGTCGCTGACGAGGTGCGCAACCTGGCGCGTCGTACCCAAGAATCGACGGAGAGCATTGCACGCATTGTGGAACGGTTGCAAAAGCAGTCGGCGTCGGCAGTCAGTTCAATCAACACCAGCCAGCAGCTGGCCGAGGAGAGTGTCGCTAATGCCGAAGAGGCTCGCAGTGTGCTGCTACGCATTGTGGATGCGGTCAGTGTCATCTCCGACATGAATACCCAGATTGCCACGGCTTCTGAGGAACAGAGTCAGGTGGCCCAGGATATGGATCGTCACATCAATGGTATTGCTGATGAAGCGCGTCGAACCTCCGGTTATTCGCGCCAGTCGGTTGCGGTTACACAGCGCATCAGCAGTTATATGGATGAGCTGTTGCAGGAAGTTGTCCATTTCGAAACCAACCATGACGGCATTGATCTCAGTGCTGCCAAATCGGCACACCTGTCATGGAAAACCCGCTTGCGCAGTTTCCTGGACGGCCAGTCGACACTGACGGAAAAAGAGGCTGTGTCACACTTCGATTGTGCGTTCGGCAAGTGGTATTACTCTGAAGGTAAGCAGAAGTATGGCCAGATGGCCGAGTTTCGTAGCATAGAAGCGCCTCATGAGCAGCTACACAGTGTCGTGAAAGAAGCCATCGGCTTCAAGTCATCAGGTCAGATGCAGGATGCCGAACGCTGCTATGACCAGGTATCAATGCTGTCGGATGAAATCATCAGCAAGTTGACAGCGCTTGAGGACAAGGTGCAGGCCCAGTCTTGAGTGGGAGGCAAGCGGTGTCGACAGCTTGTCGTACCGCTTGCTTCGGCGTTCAGGCCTTGAGCGACCAGAAGTGGCTGGACAGCCGTTTCAGATTCTGTGACAGGTTGCTCATCTGTTCGACCGATGCGGCCGTTTCCTGTCCCTGCTGCAGGTTGGTGCCGGCCACGTCCCGAATCAGATCCACGTTGCGCCCGACTTCACTGCTCACCTGCAGCTGCTGCTCCACAGCGGAGGCAATCTGGGTGTTCATGTCGCTGATCTGGGTGACACCGGATGCAATCTGCTGCAGTGCTTCGGCCGCTTCCAGTGCTCTGGCTACAGTGGTTTCGGCTTTTGTCCGGCTCTTCTGCATGGCCCTGACAGCTTGCCGCGAGCCCTCCTGTAGAGTATCCAAAAGCGTCTGTATCTCGTTGACCGAAGCCTGGCTCTGTTGGGCCAGTGCGCGGACCTCGTCGGCCACGACCGCAAAACCTCGTCCCTGATCACCCGCGCGGGCCGCTTCAATCGCTGCATTCAGTGCCAGCATGTTGGTGCGCTCGGAAATGCCGGTAATGACCTCGAGAATGCCGTGAATGTTAGCACTGTTCTGTGCCAGTTTATCGATCACGTCGGTGCCCTGGTCGATGTCTGCACTCAGTGCCTGCAGGGCGTCACGGGCCTGTGTCATGAGGGTACGTCCGTTGTGCGCTTCCTGGGTCGAGTTTTCCGCGTTGCTGGCGCTGAACTGCGCATGGCGGGCTACATCCTCGATACTGGCAACCATTTCACTCATGGCCGAGGCAATGGAAGCGGTCTCGGCCTGCTGGTGGCGCAAGCCTTCACTGCTGCGTTGAGCCGCCGCGTCCAGACGTTCTGCATTCTGGCTTAACTGCTCGGCGGAATCGCTGATGCGTCCGGCGATACCCTTGGCCTCAGAACGCAGCCGAAACAGGGCGTAGCGCAGTTGTCCTGCTTCATCATCGCGGCCGGCATAGATGTGGCGGGCGATGGCATCATCGGAGATATCCCTGCGTGTCTCCTCCACGACTTGATGCAATGGGTGGACCAGCAACATGCACAGCAGGCAGGTGAATAGGGCCGAGGCAATGGCCGGCCAAGCCACGGCCAGGCCCAGAATGCCGGATGCAAACAGGCCCGCACTGATCAGGCTGATCAGCACGCCGGCTGCCATCATCTTGAGCGGCAAGCCAAGGCGTGAGGGCCATGCGGTTTTAAACGGCTGCCCATTGTTCAAGCGGGTATAAAGCTGCTCGGCGCGGGTGACCTGTGCCGGGTCGGGGCGAGTGCGTACGGACTGGTATTCAACGGTTTCATTGTCGACCTGGATGGGGGTGACATAGGCATTGACCCAGTAATGATCACCGTTCTTGCAACGGTTTTTTACCAGTCCCATCCAGGATTGTCCGTGTTTGACGGTATCCCAGAGTGACTTGAAGGCTGCCGGCGGCATATCCGGGTGGCGTACGACATTATGGCTTTTGCCCTGCAGCTCATGTGCCGTAAAACCGGAGACATCAAGAAAGGTATCGTTGACGTAGGTGATTTGACCTTTGAGATTGGTCGTGGAGAGGATATTGGCGTGCTC
Source organism: Marinobacterium weihaiense (assembly GCF_019061305.1). Classification (GTDB taxonomy): domain Bacteria; phylum Pseudomonadota; class Gammaproteobacteria; order Pseudomonadales; family Balneatricaceae; genus Marinobacterium; species Marinobacterium weihaiense. The sequence continues at coordinate 38,951 of NZ_JAHQZT010000006.1, read as the reverse complement.
GGAAAACTCGACGGCATGACCCGTCACGGGGAGGTTCTTCTTCATGGGCATCTTGTCCTTGTTATTGTGCCATGTGAATGTCCTGCACCCGACTATAGACGACCCACAAATAATGTGGAAATTTTATGTATAAAAAAGGCGACTTTGTCCAGTCGCCTTTGGGAGTAATTGTGGCGGATTTGTATCAGTCCTTGACCACATCCACGAAGTAGGCGTCCTTGCCGTTCACGTCTTCACGCACCAGACCGTGGACATCGGTTTCAAAACCCGGGAAGCGGGAGTTGAAATCACGTGCGAACTGCAGATAGCGCACGATGGTCTTGTTGAAGCGCTCGCCCGGTACCAGCAGCGGGATGCCCGGCGGGTAGGGCGTCACCAGCATGGCGGTGACACGGCCTTCCAGCGCATCGATGGAGACGCGTTCCACCTCGCGGTGTGCCATCTTGGCCCAGGCATCGGCCGGAGTCATGGCCGGTTCGATGTTGGACAGGTACATCTCGGTGGTGATGCGTGCCACGTCGTACTGTTTGTAGACGTTGTGGATTTCGGTACAGAGATCGCGCAGGCCAGTGCGCTCATACTGTGGGTGCTTCTTGGCAAACTCCGGCATCACGCGCCACATGGGCAGGTTGCGGTCATAGTCGTCCTTGAACTGCTGCAGCTCGGTCACCATGGAGTTCCAGCGGCCCTTGGTGATGCCGATGGTGAACATGATGAAGAAGGAGTACAGACCGGTCTTCTCGATGATGATGCCGTGCTCGGCCAGGTACTTGCTGACGATGGCCGCAGGAATACCGACTTCGTCGAACTCGCCCTTCAGGTTAAGCCCCGGGGTGATAATAGTGGACTTGATCGGGTCCAGCATGTTGAAGCCGGAATCGATCTTGCCGAAGCCGTGCCAGTCGTCATCGTCATGGATGATCCAGTTGTCGCGATCGCCCAGGCCTTCCTCGGCCTGTACATCCGGGCCCCAGACCTTGAACCACCAGTCATGCTCACCGAACTCCTCGTCCACCTTGTGCATGGCGCGACGGAAATCGATCGCTTCCAGCAGCGATTCTTCTACCAGTGCCTTGCCGCCCGGCGGTTCCATCATCGCTGCCGCCACATCGCAGGAGGCGATGATCGCGTATTGCGGGCTGGTGGAGGAGTGCATCAGGTAGGACTCGTTGAAGCGATGGGTATCCAGCTTGCGGTTGCTGCCGTCCTGTACCAGGATCTGCGACGCCTGAGATAGACCCGCCAGTAACTTGTGCGTGGACTGGGTGGCAAACACCAGGGTCTCATCCGAGCGCGGGCGACCTTCACCTATGGCGTGCATGTTGTGGTAGAAGTCATGGAAGCTCGCGTGTGGCAACCAGGCTTCGTCAAAATGCAGCGTATCGATGGTGTTGCCCAACATCTCCTTGATCGTCTCGACGTTGTAGACGATGCCGTCGTAGGTGCTTTGGGTGATGGTTAGAATGCGTGGCTTCTTGTTCTTCGCTTCGCGGGCGAAGGGGTTGGCCTCGATTTTCTTGCGGATCGTTTCCGGATCAAACTCGCTCTTCGGAATCGGACCAATGATGCCGTAGTTGTTGCGGGTCGGCATCAGGAACACCGGGATCGCGCCGGTCATGATGATCGAGTGCAGGATCGACTTGTGGCAGTTACGGTCGACTACCACGATATCGCCCGGTGCCACCGTGGAATGCCACACCACCTTGTTGGAGGTGGAGGTGCCGTTGGTGACGAAGAACAGGTGATCGGCGTTGAAAATGCGCGCGGCGTTGGCCTCACTGGCGGAGACCGGGCCGGTGTGGTCCAGCAGCTGACCCAGCTCTTCCACCGCATTGCACACGTCGGCACGTAGCATGTTTTCACCGAAGAACTGGTGGAACATCTGGCCGACCGGGCTTTTCAGGAAGGCAACGCCGCCGGAATGGCCGGGGCAGTGCCAAGAATAGGAGCTGTCGCTGGCGTAATCCATCAGGGCACTGAAAAACGGCGGTGCCAGGCTTTGCAAGTATTTGGTTGCCTCACGGATGATATGACGTGCGACAAACTCCGGCGTGTCCTCGAACATGTGGATGAAACCGTGCAGCTCACGCAGGATATCGTTGGAGATGTGGCGCGAGGTCCGGGTTTCGCCGTATAGGAAAATCGGGATTTCGGCATTGCGCTTGCGCACTTCACCGATGAAGTCGCGGATGGAAGCCAATGCCTTGTTGACGTCTTCGTCCGAGCCGGAGCCGAATTCTTCGTCATCAATGGACAGAATAAAGCAGGAGGCTCGACTGGCCTGCTGTGCGAATGACGTCAGGTCACCATAACTGGTAAAGCCGATGACCTCCATGCCTTCGCGACTGATCGCTTCAGACAGGTCGCGAATGCCTGAGCCTGAGATGTTTTCGGAGCGATAATCTTCGTCGATGACGACGACCGGAAAACGAAATTTCATTCACACAAATCCTGCAAATTGGGGCGGATTTCCAGACAGCCTGGACAGTGCGCAATTGTAGCAGTGGCAAGGGGGGTGTAAAGCGGAGCTGCGTCATCGGGGTGTCATTCTACGGTGCTACTCTTGATTCGATAAAGGTGCCGTTATTGAGGCCAAACGGGGCTCCAGTGGCCCGAGTACGGGAATTGCTGCATGCAGGATTACAATGGTTGGCAGGTCAAGGTCGATAGCGCACATCAGATCTGGGCGTATGGCGTGGTGTTGGGTCACTGTCCGAGCCTGCCGGCATCCACACGTGGATGGCTCGGCTTCTGTACGAAGGATATTAATCTGCTGGCCGGCCCCTGGGGGCCTGACCCCGCTGATCATCTGATGTTGAGCGGTGAAGTGGCCCGGCGGGCGGCCGTTGGGACGAGCGATTGGCTGAGTATTGTGCTGCAGCCAGGTGTGCCCGAACTGGCATTGCGGGTGCGACGGGCGGGCACCTGTATTCCTCTGCCGGGACGCCGGGTTTGGCTGGCGATTCATCGGTCTCGGATCAACTATATACCCGGGGTGCAGGAACCTCGGTGTCTGCCCTGCGGCGGTTGACTGTTATTGACGGTCCCTTTGCCGCTATTCTGCCACCTAGTCGTTTCTCAGTGTGAGGATTCAAATTTTTCCGATGTGCCGAACTGATTATCCCGTATACCTGCAACTGCGTGATCGCCTCTGGGACTGGATCGAGGCGGAGCAACTCTCCAGCCAGCAACGCCTGCCGTCCGAGCGCGAACTCTCGGAACGGTTTCACACCACGCGCGTGACCATCCGCCAGGCCCTGGCACAGCTGGAAGCGGAAGGGCTCATCTTTCGGTCCAATCGGCGTGGCTGGTTCATCACGCCCGAACGGCTGCGTTACGACCCCAGCCGCGATGTCGGCTTCAATCGTTACGTCATCGAACAAGGCTTTCGGCCACGCACGGAAACCCTGTTCAAGCAGCTGACGGAAGTACCGCCCTGGCTGGCTGAAACCACCGGGCTGGCGGTGGGCGCCCCCATCTACCACGTGTTTCGGCGGCGCTACGTGGATGAGCGCGGGCTGCTGGTGGAGCACAACTATCTCAACCCGGCGCGCTGTCCCGGGCTGCTCGGTGAAAGTACCGACCTGTCGATCTGGCAGATGCTGCGTGACAAGTACGACTTGCGCCCGGAACATCGTGACATCGAAATCTATCCGCTGGCGCTGAAAGGGCAGGAAGCCGAAGCCCTGAACGTCAACCAGGGCACAGCCGGGCTGTACATACAGCGCTTGAGTCATGATCAGGATGGCGAGTTTCTGGAGCTGGACCGGGAATACTGGCTGCATGATGCCCTGAAAATCGCGGTGCATATCGGCAACCGTCACTGAGCGCTGCAATCAATCTGTCACCGCGGTGTCATTTTGCCGGCCCATAATCTGGTCTATACCAGATTGGAGCCGGATTCATGCAATACCCCTCGACAGACTTTCTCATCATCGGTGGCGGCATCCTGGGTGCCGCCACGGCCTGGTCGCTGGCGCAGCGCGCTCCGGTCGGCAGCCGTATCCGCATTGTCGAAGCCGGGCTGACGGCGGCGGCGACCACCAGTCAGGCGGCGGCCCTGCTGACGCGGGTGCGCCCGGACCCGGCCATGGCCGCGCTGGTGGCGCAAACCTTTGCTGCCATCGATCAGCTGGATGCCGTGCTGGAGGCGCCATTGCCGCTGCGCCGTGTGGGCAGCCTGCACCTGGCGACCGAGGCGGGCGGCAAGGACTATCTGCAACAGACGGCGGAGACGGCCACTCGGCTGGGGCTGCAGGCCGACTGGCTGACCCCGGCACAGGTGCAGACGCGCGCGCCCTGGCTGGCGCCTGATGACAGGGGGCAGGCGCTGTTTGTGGCCGATGATGGCTATCTGGACCCGGTGCAGCTGGCGCAGGGCTACCTGAGCGCGGCCCGTCGCCTGGGGGTTGAGGTGGTGCAGAACTGTCGCATCGAGCAGCTGCTGGTCGAGCAGGGCCGGGCGGTCGGCGTACATACCGCACAGGGCGAGATGCGCGCGCAGACGCTGATTTGCTGTGCCGGTCCCTGGTCGATCCCTTTGCTGGCACAGCACGGCGTGGCTCTGGCGATGGCGCCAGTACGCAGTCACTACTGGATCAGCGACGACAATCCCGCACTCTTTCCTGCCGACAGCCCGATGGTAATCCTGCCGGATGCCAACGCCTATGCGCGCCCCGAAGTGGGCGGGCTGCTGTTCGGTCTGCGTGACCGGCAGGCGGTGTATGGCGACCCGGCCAATCTGCCGGCGGATATTCACGGTTACCTGTTCAACTGCGACCCGGACGGCTGGGAATGCCTTGAAACCGGCTGGGCCGAACTGGCCGAGGTATTCCCGGCGCTGGCGCAGCTGGGCATTGCCCATTACCTGACCGGTGTGTCCAGTTACACCCCCGATGGCAAGCCGCTGCTGGGAGTCACGGCGCTGCCCGGCCTGTTGGTCGGCACCGGCTGCTCTGGCGGCGGCATTGCCCTGTCCGGCGGCATCGGGCGTCTGCTGGCCGAGCAGGCGCTGGAGCAGCCGCTGTCTACCGACGCAACGCCGTTTGCCGTTGATCGCTTCGGTGCGGTTGATCCGTTCAGCGAGGCGTTTCGGGTCCGCTGTGCCCTGGCGCGCAGCCAAAAACGATCCGGTTAAAAAACATGCAATCTTTCGTTCATTGTTTTGCAACAGAGTACTGTGAAAATCCATTGGTATAGACCAGATACACGCCGGTTTTCATTCCAATGCATGTTCAACGGATAAAAGGATTACACCATGACGCTTAACCTGAAAAAGACCCTGCTGGCGGCTGCGGTTGCCCTGACAACAACCGGCGCACAGGCCGCGACGGAGCTGACGGTTTATACCGCGCTGGAAGCGGACCAGCTCAAGTCCTATGCCAAGGCGTTCGAAAGTGCTAACCCCGATATCAAGATCCGCTGGGTACGTGACTCCACTGGCATCATCACGGCGCGGCTGCTGGCCGAAAAGGACAATCCCCAGGCGGATGCCATTCTGGGGGTCGCGGCCACCAGCCTGCTGGTGCTGAAGAATCAGCAGATGCTGCAGCCGTACACGCCGAAAGGTGTGGATGCGCTGAGCGGTCAGTTCGTTGACAAGGACGAGGTTCCTTCATGGGTGGGCATGGATGCCTGGGTGGCATCGATCTGTTTCAACCGCATCGAAGCGAAGAAACATGACCTGCCGATGCCGACCAACTGGAAGGATCTGACCAAGCCGGTGTACCAGGGTCATGTGGTGATGCCGAACCCGAACTCGTCCGGCACCGGCTATCTGGATGTGGCCAGCTGGCTGCAGACCTTCGGCGAAGAGCAGGGCTGGGCGTTCATGGATGATCTGCACCAGAACATCGACCGCTACACCCATTCAGGCTCCAAGCCCTGCAAGATGGCCGCCTCCGGCGAAACCCCGATCGGCATCTCCTTTGCCTACCGCGGCGCCAAGCTGATCAACCAGGGGGCGCCGATCGATCTGGCGTTCCCGTCTGAAGGGCTGGGCTGGGACATGGAAGCGGCGGCCATCGTCAAGGGTACCGACAAGATGGCGGCGGCCGGCAAGCTCATGGACTGGGCCGTCAGCCGTGACGCCAACAGGCTCTACAACGACAACTATGCGGTCGTTGCCATGCCGGGCGTGGCCAAGCCGGTGCCGAACTACCCGGCCGATATCGCTGAACGCATGATCGATAACGACTTTGAATGGGCCGCCGTCAACCGTGCGCGCATTCTCAAGGAATGGCAGCAGCGCTACGACGGCAAGAGCGAAGCGAAAAACTGATCGCCCGGAGCGTTACTCAAGGAGGGTGACGGCTGTCGCCCTCCCGCTATTTTTTACGGAGACTGAACATGACCACTTCAACCCACTACCTGCAGATTCAGCATCTGCGCAAGTCCTTTGGCAGTTTCACCGCACTGGATGACATTTCCCTGGAAATCAAGGAAGGCGAGTTCATCTGCTTCCTGGGTCCGTCCGGCTGCGGCAAAACCACGCTGCTCAGAGCGATTGCCGGTCTGGAACAGCAGGAAGAGGGGCGCATCGTGCAGGCCGGGCGCGACATCTCGACCCTGCCGCCGCAGCAGCGTGATTTCGGCATCGTGTTTCAGTCCTATGCCCTGTTTCCCAACCTGACCGTGAGCGAAAACATCGCCTACGGTCTGGCCAACATGAAGATTCCGCGCCGCGAGCGCGAGCAGCGTGTCCAGTCACTGCTGGACCAGATTCACCTGCCGGAGATCGGCGACAAGTTCCCCGGCCAGCTGTCCGGCGGCCAGCAGCAGCGTGTGGCGCTGGCCCGTGCCCTGGCGACCGAGCCCGGCCTATTGCTGCTGGACGAGCCGCTGTCGGCGCTGGATGCCCGTGTACGCCTGCACCTGCGCAACGAGATCTGCGCCCTGCAGCGCAAGCTGGGCATCACCACCATCATGGTGACCCATGACCAGGACGAGGCGCTGACCATGGCGGATCGTATCGTGGTCATGGATCACGGCCGCATCGCCCAGATCGGCACCCCGGAAGAGATCTACCGCCAGCCGGCCACCGAATTCGTAGCCCGTTTTGTTGGCAGCATGAACCTGCTGCCGGCCCGAGTGCTCAGCCACAACCAGCTGATGCTAGGACGCAAGGAGGTGCAGGTGCCGTTGATGCTGCCGCCCTGTGACGAGGGCACGCTGGGCTTCCGTCCCGAGAGCGTGCAGCTGCATGCCGCCCCCTGGGGGCTGGACCGCAGCGAGCAGCTGGTATTCCAGGCGCAGCTGGAGCAGGTCCACTTCATGGGCGCCTTTGTCCGCCTGGAGCTGGGCTATGACGCCGAGCTGCCGCAGATCCACGTCGACCTGCCGGTGGAGCAGCTGCACAGCCTGAACCCGGCGGTGGGGCGAGCCCTTTGGCTGAGCGTGCCGGCGGCGGCGCTCAAGTTTTATCCGCAGGAAGGCCAGAACCGTAATCCCGTCAGTGAAGCGGGGCACAACGGCCAGATGAATCTGGGCGTGGCGGCCATGCAGGTGGCAGGAGCCTGATGATGTCCGCGACCCTAAGTCTGGCCGCCAAACGCGGCTTTGATACCGAAACCTGGCTGCAGCGCCTGATCGTGGCGGCCGGGGTGCTGTTCCTGCTGCTGGCGCTGCTGGTGCCGCTGCTGACCATGCTGGTCAAGAGCCTGCAGAACGGGGCCGGCGAGTATATCGGCCTGAGCAACTTCATCGCCTATTTCAGCAACCCGGCATTGACCGAGTCGATTCTGAATTCGCTCAATATCGCCGTCTGGACCACGCTGATCGTGGTTTCGACCGCCTTTGTCTTCGCCTATGCCCTGACCCGCAGTGGCATGGTGGGGAAAAAGGGCTTCCGTCTGCTGACCATGCTGCCGCTGTTTGCGCCCTCGCTGCTGCCGGCGCTGAGCATGATCTACCTGTTCGGCAACCAGGGCATTCTCAAGGACTGGCTGCCGGTGGACAGCATCTACGGTCCGGTGGGCATCGTCATGGGCCTGAGCTTCTGGGCCTTTCCCCATGCGCTGATGATCCTGATTACCGCCTTCAGCAACAGCGATGCGCGCCTGTATGAAGCGGCCAAATCGATGAAAACGCCGTCCTGGCGCGTGTTCCTGACCGTGACGCTGCCGTCGGTGCGCTACGGTCTGATCAACACCATCTTCGTGATTTTCACCCTGACCATCACCGATTTCGGCGTTGCCAAGGTGATTGGCGGGCAGTACAACGTGTTGGCCACCGATATCTACAAGCAGGTGGTGGGGCAGCAGAACTTTCAGATGGGCGCGGTGGTCAGCGTGATCCTGCTGCTGCCGGCGCTGGTGTCTTTTATCGTCGAGCGTCGGGTGCAGCGCCATCAGTCATCCCAGCTGTCGGCCCGCGCCGTGCCGCTGCAACCCAACAAGGCGCCGCTGCGTGATGCCCTGCTGACCCTGTTCTGCACCCTAGTCTGTGGTTTCCTGCTGCTGGTGGTGGGCATGGCGATTTACGCCTCCTTCATCACCTTCTGGCCCTACAACATGGCGCTGTCGTTCAACAACTACCGCTTCGACATGATGGATGGCGGTGGCTGGGCGTCCTATTTCAACTCGCTGCAGATGTCGGCCTGGGCCGCCGTGATCGGCACCGCCGTGGTCTTCCTGGTGGCGTACATGAGCGAGAAGATCAAGCCGATGCCAACGGCGCGCAAGCTGCTGCAGCTGCTGGCGATGTTGCCGATGGCGGTGCCGGGCATCGTGCTTGGCCTGGCGTACATCTTCTTCTTCAACCAGCCCAACAACCCGCTGAACCTGATGTACGGCACCATGGCGATCCTGGTCCTGAACACGCTGGTGCACTTCTACACCGTGTGTCACCTGACCGCCGTGACCAGCCTGAAGCAGATCGACAACGAGTTCGAGGCGGTGTCGGCCTCGCTGAAAGTGCCGTTCTACACCACGCTCCGTCGCGTCACCCTGCCGCTGGCCCTGCCGTCGGTGCTGGATATCTCCGTGTACCTGTTCGTCAACGCCATGACCACGGTGTCGGCGGTGGTGTTCCTGTACTCGGCCGAGACCACCCTGGCCTCGGTGGCGGTGCTGCACATGGATGAAGCGGGGGATACGGCCCCGGCCGCCGCCATGGCGGTGCTGCTGATGTTGACCTCGCTGGCGGCCAAAACACTGCACTGGCTGATCAGCCACCAGATTCTGCAACGCACCCAGCGCTGGCGGCAGCGCTGAGGCCGGGGGCACCTGCGGGTGCCCCGCCTGATCCGAGCCAAAATTTTTTGCTTCGAAACCCTGGTATAGACCAGAAAGAGAGAGATCATGACAACTGAACAGCCTTATCTGCTGACCCCTGGCCCCATCACCACCACCCTTAGCGTCAAGCAGGCGATGCTGCAGGACTGGGGCTCCTGGGATGGCGACTTCCGAGCCATGACCGCCCGGCTGTGCCAGCAGCTGGTAACCCTGATCGATGGCGAAGACAGCCATGTTTGCGTACCCATGCAGGGCTCCGGCACCTTCGCCGTGGAAGCTACTCTGGCCACGCTGGTGCCGAAGAACGGCAAGCTGCTGATTCTGATGAACGGTGCCTACGGCCAGCGCATGGGCACGATCATGGACTACCTGGGCCGTGACTACGTGGCGCTGGACAAGGGCGACTACGCACCACCGCGAGGCGAAGAGGTGGAAGCGATGCTGGCCGCCGACCCGACGATTACCCATGTGGCCGTGGTGCACTGCGAAACCAGCTCCGGCATCCTCAACCCGGTGGAGGAGATCGCCGAGGTGGTGGCGCGTCAGGGCCGTCGTTTGATCATCGATTCCATGAGTGCCTTTGGTGCTGTCGCGATCAGTGCCAAAACCGTGCAGTTTGATGCACTGATTTCCTCGGCCAACAAGTGCTTTGAGGGCGTACCCGGCTTCGGCTTCAGCCTGATTCGCCGGAGCGCGCTGGAAGCCTCCAAGGGCAATGCTCACTCGCTGAGCATGGACCTGCTCGACCAGTGGCAGTACCTGGCCAAGACCGGTCAGTGGCGCTATACCCCGCCGACTCACGTGGTGGCGGCGTTCCTGCAGGCGCTGAAGGAGCATGCAGAGGAGGGCGGTATTGCCGGGCGCTATGCACGCTATCAGCGTAACCAGCAGCGCCTGGTGGCCGGCATGCGCCAGCTCGGTTTCGAGACCCTGCTCAGCGATGAGTGGCTGTCGCCGATCATCATCACCTTCTTCTCGCCGGGCCATGACCACTTCGACTTCCAGACCTTCTACGACCGCATGAAAGCCCGTGGCTTCATCATTTACCCGGGCAAGTTGACCGCAGCGGAGAGCTTCCGCCTGGGCTGTATCGGCCAGCTGTACGATGAGCAGATCGATGCGGTCCTGGCCGCCGTGGCCGCCGTGCTGGACGAACTGCAGATCCCGTCCGGCGCGCCCATCCACACGCTGAACGCGGCGGCGACCGCCTGACCCCACTGAATTCAACGGAGACATTGTCATGACTGCACCGATTTACCAGTTTGAACGCCGTTACACCGGCCCCATCGAAGCCGTGATCATGGACTGGGCCGGTACCACCGTGGACTTCGGTTCCATGGCGCCGATCCGTGCCTTCCAGCGCCTGTTCGCTGACGAAGGCGTGCCGATCAGCGAAGCCGAAGCCCGTGGCCCCATGGGCACCGAAAAGCGTGAACATATCCGCCAGCTGTGTGCCCATCCGCGTATTCAGGACACCTGGAAAGACGTGAAGGGCGCGCTGCCGACCAAGGCCGACATCGACCGCATGTACGACGACTTCGTGCCGCTGCAGATCGACGCCATCGCCCAGACTGCCGAGCTGATCCCGGGCCTGACCGAGGCGCTGGACTGGATGCGTGCTAACGATATCCGCATCGGTGCCAATACCGGTTATGCGGGCAGCATGATCGAAGGCCTGCTGGCCCGTGCCGCCGAGCAGGGCTACACCCCGGACAGCAACGTCTGCGCCACCGAAGTGCCCAAGGGCCGTCCCTATCCGTACATGAGCCTGAAAAACGCCATGGATCTGGGCGTGCAGCACCTCTGCGCCTGCGTCAAAATCGATGACACCCTGACCGGTATCGAGGAAGGGCTCAACGCCGGCATGTGGACCATCGGCGTCGCCGTCAGCGGCAATGAAGTGGGCATGAGTCTGGAAGCCTGGCAGGCGTTGAACCCCGAGGAACAGGCGCTTCGCCGTACGGCTGCCTACCAGCGCATGATCGGCAGCGGTGCCCACTATGTCATCGACAGCATCGCTGATGTGATCCCTTGTCTGGAAGAGATCGCGGCCCGCCTGGCCATGGGCGAGAAGCCGTGACCCCAGCCGCCATCGGATTGATCCTGGTTTCAGCCCTGCTGCATGCGGGCTGGAACCTGATCGGCAAACGCACCGCTCAGACGGTGCGTTTTTATGCCTGGGCCATGGGACTGGGCATGCTGATCTTCAGTCCACTGCTGATCCGGGCCTGGCCCGAGGTCGCGGCGTTGCCCGCGGCGTTCTGGTGGCTGCTGCTGGCCTCGGGGCTGTGCCAGACCCTCTACCTGACCGGTCTGGCCAAGGCGTACAGCCATGGCAACCTGAATATGGTCTACCCGCTGGCGCGGGCGCTGCCGGTGCTGATCGTGCCGGCGGTGGTGCTGATCACTTACGGTCAAAGCCAGCTGCAGGCGACGGATCTGATCGGCATGGGCCTGATCATGCTGGGGTCGCTGGCGTTGCCGCTGGTGTGCTGGCGCGACTGGCACTGGCGTAACTACTGCACCCCGGCCATCGGCTGGGTGCTGCTGGCCGCCTGCGCCACCGCCGGGTATTCGGTGTTGGACAGCGCCGCGATTCAGCTGATGAAACAGCAGGGCATGAGCGCCTTCGATGCTGGCAGCAGTTTTGTCGTCCTGCAGGCCGCTGCCTGTCTGCTGTGGATGCTGCCATTGATCCGCTGGGGCTTTGGCGAGTCGCTGAGGGCCGTACCGGACTTCGGCTGGACGCTGTTGGCAGGCAGTTTTATCATCGGCACTTACCTGCTGATTCTGGTCAGCATGTCGATGGTCAGCGAAGTCAGCTACGTGGTGGCGCTGCGTCAGGTCAGCATCCCCCTGGGGGTATTGATCGGCGTGTTCTGGCTGAGCGAGGCAGTCAGCCGGCCCAGGCTGCAGGGGCTGGTGGTGATGGTAGCGGGGTTAGTGCTGGTGTCGGTGTGACGGTGGCGCGGGCTCAATGCCCGCCTGCCTTTGAAAACAGATTGATCACCGCCACGCCCGCCAGTATGAGCGCCATGCCCAGCATAGCAGCCGGATCCAGCTTCTGGCCGTAGAGCCACCAGCCGACCAGTGCAATCAGGATAATGCCCACCCCCGCCCAGATCGCATAGGCGATACCCACCGGAATAACCTTGAGTGTCAGCGACAGAAAATAGAACGCCAGCAAGTAGCCACCGGCCACCAGCAGTGAAGGCAACGGGCGGGTAAAGCCCTCGCTCGCTTTCAGGGCGGAGGTGGCCACCACTTCCGACAGAATGGCGATGGACAGAAACAGCCAGTATTTCATGGGCGTCATCCTTTGAGCGATGGGAAAAGTAAGAGTGTATCAGTGCCGGATTAAAGCGGGCACACCAGTGGGTAGGATAAAGTTGCCGGTCTTGGCCCGATTTGTGTGTACACTGGATACCTGTTTTATCACGCATTTGGAGGGACTCATGCGCACGTTACTGACCTCACTGGGGGCGTCCTGGCTGTTGGCATCCGGCTTGGCCGGCGCACTCGAGCTGTCGAGCACGGATATCGAACAGAACACGCTGATGGACAAGCGGCACGAGTTCCAGGGGTTCGGATGTACCGGCGATAACCTCTCGCCGCAACTGTCTTGGTCGGATGCTCCCGAAGGCACCCGTGCCTTTGCCCTGTTTGCTCATGACCCGGATGCACCAACGGGCAGTGGCTGGTGGCACTGGCAGGTGATCAACATTCCGGCCGATGTCACCAGCCTGCCAAGGGGGGCCGGTGACCCTGCGCGCAGCCTGATGCCACCCGCCAGTGTTCAGCTGAACAATGATTTTGGCACCACCGGTTTTGGCGGTGCCTGCACACCGATCGGCAGGGGCGAGCACCGTTATCGGTTTACGGTACATGCCCTGTCGAAGCCTTTGGAGTTGCCTGACAACGCTTCGGCCGCAATGGTCGGTTATCTGGTTAATGCTCATTCGCTGGAGTCCAGCACCATCGAAGCCCTGTATCGGCGCGACTGATCGTTCAACCAGAGCTTCCCTCCGTCTGTGCGGCTTCCGAGCGCCGAATATACTGCTCTTCCCGCTCCAGCGTGGTCTGCAGCCAGTCGCGGAAGGCGATCACCTTGGGTGAGGGCGGTTTGTTCGGCAGTACCAGGTAGTGTGCGCCCGAGACCTTCAATGTAAAGGGGTGTGCTTGCAGCAGTTTGCCTTCGTCCATCAACGGCTTGAGGTTGAAACTGCGCGCCAGTAGCAGGCCTATGCCGTTGCAGGCCGCATCGAAGGCGGCGGTGCTGGTGTCACATTCCAGTACCGGCATCGGCATCAGGCTGGATAGTCCCTGCTGGCGAAACCACTGCAGCCAGCTCTCTTTCTCGCCGATGATGGAGATCAGCGGCACCTGCAGAATCTTCATCGCATCCTCATTCACCGGGTAGCGCGCCAGAAAGTCGGGGCTGCCGACCACCACCAGATGCTCCCGCGTCATCCGTTCCACCTGCATGCCGCTCCAGTTGCCGTAGCCGTTGGAAATCTCAATATCGGCTTCCTCGACTTCGTCCTGTGATGGCCAGACCGCCGACATCAGCCGCAGACGAATCCCCGGATGCTGCGCATAGAAACTGGTCAGCCGAGGCATCAGCCAGCGCTGTAGAAAACTGCTGCCGCACTTCACTTTCAGCAACGCCCGGTGGTCGGAGCCGAAAAGCTCATGGGTGCCGGTTTGCAGCATACCGAAGGCTTCGGTCAGCAATGGCAGATAGGCACGAGCGGCGTCGGTCAGCTCCAGCCCGCGCGGCTTGCGAATGAACAGCTGGGTATCCAGGTATTCCTCCAGCAGCTTGACCTGTTGGCTGATGGCACCCTGAGTCACGTACAGCTCCTCGGCGGCACGGGTCAGGCTGCGCAGACGCGCGGCGGCTTCAAAGCTCTTCAGGGCATTGAGCGGTGGCAGCGGTCTGTGGGTGTGTTTCATGGATCGACTCATGGCAGTTCAGGGGATGGCGTCAGGCAGAGCCCAGAAAATCTAAGAAGCAGGGCGCGGCCGCAGGCATGAATAGCAGAGAGTTGTGGCAGTAATATTTCAGCGCCTCGGCGACAAAAAGCTTTCCAGCCCCTGCCGGTGTCGAACCCGGGCGCAAAGCCACAGCCCGGCGGGGACTTGGCGCTGGCATTAGCATTTCTCGGCCATGCGTACAGAAACCCTCCGTTTTTTCCGCCGTTGCGGCTCAGCACAATGGCGCCATCCACGTCATCCAAACCTATTTGAATGGATCGCAAACATGTCTGTTGAACAACAGCAGGAAACGCCAGAGACCTGTGCCCGCCAGCATTGGATGGGCGTACTGGCCAAGTCCAGTGTCGCGGCGCTACAGCAGCGCTGGCAGGCACTTTCGCTGGAGCCTGAATATCAATTTATCCGCAAGCCTGAAACTGGCCTGGCTATGCTGCGTGGCCGTGTCGGCGGCAGCGGTCAGCCGTTCAACATGGGCGAAATGACCCTGACCCGCTGCGCCGTACGACTGGCCAGCGGCACGCTGGGTGTCAGCTATGTGTCCGGCCGCAACAGCCAGCATGCCGTTACCGCCGCGTTGGCGGATGCCTTGTTGCAGGAGCGCAGTACTCAAAGCCTGTTGCAACGTGAGCTGATTGAGCCCCTGCAGGACGAGCTGGAGGCAGAGCGTCAGCAACGTGCGGCCCAAGCCAACAGCACCCGCGTTGATTTCTTCACCCTGGTACGAGGAGAGGACTGATGGCCGTTTCCAGTCATGAATTGATCGCCGGCTTTGCTGATCCGGTACAGGCGTCTCAGCAGGTGTTTCGCGCTGCACTCAAGGTGATGAGCGAGCCGGGCACGCGGGTCGAGGTTGATTACGTCGAACAGGCGCCCAAGGGGCTGGACCTGTCCACCTGGCAGCTGGCGCTGAGCCTGCTTGATCCCGATACCCGTGTCTGGCTCAGCCCGACGCTGGCCAGCAGCGATGCGGTGATCAGCAACCTGCGTTTCCACTGCCAGTGTCCGCTGGTTGAGTTTCCGAAAGATGCCGATTTTGCCATCGCCCTGAATACCGAGCTGCCGCAACTGGCCGAACTGAACTGGGGCAGTGCCGAGTATCCAGATCGTTCCACGACTCTCGTGGTGCAGGTGCCAGCCTTAAGCGCCGAGCCGTTCTGGACCCTGAGCGGCCCCGGTATCGAACACACGCGCTCTTTGCGTATTGCCGGACTGCCGGATGCCTTCCGCGCCGAGCTGATCAAAAGCCGCCAGCGCTTCCCGCTGGGCATCGATACCTTCTGGTGCTGCGACAACCGGCTGACCGCGCTGCCGCGCACCACGAAAATTGAGCCGCGCACCACAGCAATCGAGCCACTTAACACAGAACAGGAGGCGTGCTGATGTACGTAGCTGTAAAGGGCGGTGAAAAGGCGATCGACAACGCCCATGCCCTGATGCGCACCCAGCGCCGTGGCGACACTGCCATTGCCGAACTGAGTGTTGACCAGATTCGCCAGCAGCTGCCGCTGGCCGTGGACCGGGTAATGAACGAAGGCTCGGTGTACGACCCGGAACTGGCCGCGCTGGCACTGAAACAGGCCAGTGGTGATGCGGTGGAAGCGATCTTCCTGCTGCGCGCTTACCGCACCACGTTGCCGCGTTTCGGGTACAGCGAGCCGCTGGATACCGAACAGATGCAGATCGAGCGCCGTATCTCCGGCACCTTCAAGGACCTGCCTGGCGGGCAGATTCTGGGCTCCACCTACGACTATACCCACCGCCTGCTGGATTTCAGTTTGTTGGCGGCAGGCGAGGCGGAAGTAGCACCTGAAGAAGCCAATGCCCTGTCTGAAGCGCTGGCTGCTGGCAACAGCTGCCCACGGGTACTTGAGCTGCTCAACCGGGAAGGTCTGATCGAGCAGAGCCGTGAATCAGGCCAGGACGATCAGGTTCCTCGTGATTTGACCCGCGAACCAGTCAACTACCCGGCCGAACGCGCCGTGCGCCTGCAAAACCTGATACGCGGTGACGAGGGCTTCCTGCTGTCACTGAGTTACGCCTCCATGCGCGGCTACGGCGACAGCCACCCCTTCTCCGGCGAGATGCGCACCGGTCGCGTCAGTGTCGAGCTGGTGCCTGAAGAGCTGGGTTTCCCGATCGAGGTGGGCGAAGTACTGCTGACCGAGAGCGAAATGGTCAACCAGTTCCACGGCTCCAAGGATCTGCCGCCGCAGTTTACCCGGGGTTATGGCATCGCCTTTGGCCGTGCCGAACGCAAGGCGATGTCGGTGGCGCTGGTAGAACGCGCCCTGCGTGCCGAGGAGCTGGGCGAAGAGGTGCTCTACCCGACCCAGGATCAGGAGTTCGTGCTGTCCCACACCGACTGCGTCTCCGCCAACGGCTTCGTGTCGCATCTGAAATTGCCGCACTACGTCGACTTCCAGTCCGAACTGGAGATGATCCGCCGCCTGCGCAAGGAGCAGGGGGCGCGTACCGAAAGCACTACACAAAAGGAGGCCGACGCATGAGCACCGCCACCGGCTACAACTTTGCCTATCTGGACGAACAGTCCAAGCGCATGATTCGTCGCGCCATCCTCAAGGGCGTGGCCATTCCCGGCTATCAGGTGCCGTTCGGTGGTCGCGAGATGCCGCTGCCCCACGGCTGGGGCACCGGCGGCATGCAGGTTACCGCCAGCGTGATCGGCGAGACCGACAAGTTGAAGGTGATCGATCAGGGCGCCGATGACACCACCAACGCGGTCAGCATCCGTCGTTTCTTCGCCCACACCGCCGGCGTGGAGACCACTGAACAGACCGCCGACGCGACGTTGATCCAGACCCGTCACCGTATCCCGGAGCGCCCGCTGCAGGCGGATCAGATCCTGATCTATCAGGTGCCGATCCCCGAGCCGCTGCGCTTCATCGAGCCGCGCGAGAGTGAGACGCGCAAGATGCACGCGCTCAGCGAGTACGGTGCCATGCAGGTGAAACTGTACGAAGACGTGGCCCGGTTCGGCCATATCGCCACCAGCTACGACTACCCGGTAATGGTGAACAACCGCTACATGATGGACCCGTCGCCGATCCCGAAATTCGACAACCCGAAGATGAGCATGATGCCGGCACTGCAGCTGTTCGGCGCCGGTTTCGAGAAGCGCATCTACGCCGTGCCGCCGTTTACGCAGGTAGAAAGCCTGGACTTCGATGACCATCCGTTCGAGGTACAGAGCTGGGACGAAGCCTGCGCCATTTGTGGTTCTGACCATAGCTTCCTGGATGAAGTCATTACCGACGACAACGGCAGCAAGATGTTTGTCTGCTCCGATACCGATTATTGCCGCGAGCGCGTTGAGCAGGGATTTGTTGGCACGGCTGCTGACTTGCCCATTGCTGACTTGTCCATTGCTGAAGTGGAGACCAATTAATGAATACTGCAGTAGGCCTGCTGACTTCAACCAGCGAATGGCAGGATATCGCGCCGCTGCTGAGCGTGCGTGAACTGAACAAGTTCTACGCCCCGGGCAAGGGCTGTGGCGACATCAACTTCGATCTCTACCCGGGTGAAGTGCTGGGCATCGTCGGCGAGTCCGGCTCCGGTAAGTCGACCCTGCTGAGCTGCCTGTCGGCACGACTGACACCGGACTCCGGCAACGTCATCTACAACAGCGAACAGTTCGGCGAGATGGATCTGTACGATTGTGAAGAGTCGATGCGTCGTGTGCTGATGCGCTCCGAGTGGGGCATCGTGCACCAGCATGCCCGTGATGGCCTGCGTATGAATGTCAGCGCCGGGGCCAATATCGGTGAGCGGCTGATGGCGGTGGGCGAGCGTCACTACGGACAGATCAGAACCAAGGCCGAAGAGTGGCTGACCGCGGTGGAGATCGATACCGGCCGTATCGACGATCGCCCCAGCCAGTTTTCCGGCGGCATGCAGCAGCGCCTGCAGATCGCCCGTAATCTGGTCACCCACCCCAAACTGATCTTCATGGATGAGCCCACCGGCGGGCTGGACGTATCGGTGCAGGCCAAGCTGCTCGATCTGCTGCGCAACCTGGTATCCCGACTGGGGCTGTCGGTAATCATCGTCACCCACGACCTGGCCGTGGCGCGTTTGCTGGCGCACCGGTTGATGGTGATGCGTCGTGGTGAAGTGGTGGAAACCGGTCTGACCGATCAGGTTCTGGACGATCCCCAGCACCCCTACACCCAGTTGCTGGTGTCATCCATTCTGCAGAACTAGGAGCCTGTCATGACTGCAAACCCACTGATGATCGATGTGTCCGGGGTGGAGAAGGCCTTTACCCTGCACAATCAGGGCGGCGCCAGTTTTGGCGTGCTCGACAACGCCAGTCTGCAAGTGCAGGCCGGAGAATGTGTGGTGCTGCACGGCCAGTCCGGTGCCGGCAAAAGTACCTTCCTGAAAGCGCTGTACGCCAACTACTCCGTGGATGGTGGCGCGATTCGCCTGCGTGATGGTGAGCAGATGGTGGAGATCACCTCGGCACTGCCGCGCCGAATCATCGCCCTGCGCCGCCAGACGCTGGGGTATGTGTCCCAGTTCCTGCGCGTGATTCCGCGCGTGCCCACGCTGGAGGTGGTAATGCAGCCGCTGCTGGATCTGGGTGTGGATGCGGCCATCTGCGAAGCCAAGGCGAAGGACCTGCTGCAGCGGCTGAACGTGCCGGAGCGGCTCTGGTCGCTGGCGCCGGGCACCTTCTCCGGCGGAGAGCAGCAGCGCGTCAATATCGCCCGCGGCTTTATCGTCGATTACCCGATCCTGTTGCTGGACGAGCCTACGGCCTCGCTGGATGCCACCAACCGCAAGGTGGTGGTGGAACTGATTCGCGAAGCCAAGGCCCGTGGCGCCGCCGTCGTCGGCATCTTCCATGACGAAGACGTGCGTGAAGCGGTTGCCGATCGCCTCGTTGATATCAAAGCGATCTGATAGACATACTGGATAGACGAAGATGAAAGAACAGATTCTGACCAACGCCCGCCTGATCCTGCGTGACGAAGTGGTCACCGGCACCCTGGTGATCCGCGGCGGCGAGATCGCCGAGATCAGCCAGGAGATCAGCCAGCTGCCCCAGGCCGACAACCTGGAGGGCGAATACCTGATGCCCGGACTGGTGGAGCTGCACACCGACAACCAGGAAAAGTACTTCACCCCGCGCCCCAAGGTCGACTGGCCGGCGCACATGGCGATGGCGACCCATGATGCCCAGCTGATCGCCGCCGGCATCACCACCTCCTTCGACTCGGTGGCGCTGGGTGACATCATCGGCGAGAGCACCCGCGTCGAGAAGCTAGACGCCATGATCAAGGCGATCATCGAGTCCGAGCGCGTCGGCCTCAACCGGGCCAACCACCTGCTGCACCTGCGCTGCGAAGTCAGCTATCCGGGCCTGATGGAGCTGTTCGAGCGCTACGTTGGCGAAGATCTGGTCAAGCTGGTGTCAGTGATGGATCACGCCCCCGGTCAGCGCCAGTTCCCGCCGGAGAACATCCCCAAGTATCGCGAGTACTACATGATCAAGTACGGCCTCAGCGATGATCAGATGGATGATTTCATCGCGCTGCAGCAGGCCAACAGCGCCCAATACGCCGATCCCTTCCGTCGCCGCATCTGCGAGGTGTGCCATGATCGTGGCATCGCCATCGCCAGCCACGACGACGCGACCCTGGCGCACGCACAGGAATCCGCCGAACTGGGCATGCAGGTGGCGGAGTTCCCGACCACACTGGAAGCGGCCAAGGCCTCCCATGAGCTGGGCCTGAAAGTGCTGATGGGCGCACCGAATATCGTGCGGGGTGGTTCTCACTCCGGCAATATTGCGGCTAAGGATCTGGCCAGGGCCGGTGTGCTGGATATTCTCAGTTCCGACTATTATCCCTCGGCATTGGTGCAGGCCGCCTTTATGGTCGCTAACATGGAAGACAACGACTACGATCTGGCACGGGCGATCCGCTTGGTGACCGCCAATCCGGCGCAGGCGGCCAATCTGCAGGATCGTGGCGTACTGGCAGTGGGGCGTCGTGCCGATCTGGTTCAAGTCAACAGCCACTCGGTGATGCCGCTGGTGGAACGGGTCTGGTGCAAGGGCAAACGGGTGTTCTGATGGTCAGGGGTACGCTGTTTTATCTGGTCGGAGCTTCGGGCTCCGGCAAGGATTCACTGCTCGAGGGCTGTCGCCGGCAACTGCCGGCACAGCTGCGCTGCTGCATCGCTCATCGCTATATCACGCGGGCAGCTGGTGCGGGGGGCGAAAATCATATCCACCTCAGCGAGGCAGAGTTTCATCTGCGCGAGGAGCTGGGGCTGTTTGCCATGCACTGGTACTCGCACGGTTATCACTATGGCATCGGCAACGAGATCGATGCCTGGCTGGATTCCGGTGCCAACGTGCTGATCAATGGCTCCCGCGAGTACCTGCCCAAGGCGATGGCGATGTACGATGAGCTGGTGCCGGTGCTGGTGGACGTTGCGCCGGACAAGCTGCGCCAGCGCCTGATCAAGCGCGGTCGGGAAACACCGGACGAGATCGAGTGTCGGCTGGCGCGTCATGCCCGCATGGTGGCGCAGATGCCGGACTGTACCCTGCGTGTCAGTAACGACGGCAAGCTGGAAGAGGGCGTTCAGGCGTTGCTGAACCTGGTCATGACGCACGGCGTGCAGCACGTCGAGATTGAACCCCATTGCCTGAACGGATAAGCATCCATGCAACTGACCTTTCTCGGCACCGGCGATGTGCGCCAAGTGCCGGTCTATGGCTGCCACTGCCGCGCCTGTACGGCCGCTCGCGACGATGCACGCCTGCGGCGCAGGCCCTGCAGCGCCTTGTTGGAAGCGGGTGGACAACGCATTCTGCTCGATGGCGGCCTGACCGATCTGGCCGAGCGCTTCGCGCCCGGTGATCTGAACGCCATTCTGCTGACCCACTATCACATCGACCATGTGCAGGGCCTGTTTCACCTGCGCTGGGGGGTGAATGATGCCATTCCCGTGTACGGCCCGGACGATCGGGATGGCTGTGCCGACCTGCTCAAGCATCCCGGTATTCTGGACTTTCGTCCTCCGCTGGAACCGTTTGAACCGTTCATGCTGGGCGAGGCGCAGGTCACACCCCTGCCGCTGCAGCACTCCAAACCCACCTTCGGCTACCTGTTCGAGCAGGATGGCAAACGCATCGCTTACCTGACCGACACTGTCGGTCTGCCGGAAAACACGGCACGTTTGTTGGAAGGTTTGGATGAACTGGAAATGGTGATCGACTGCAGCCAACCGCCTCGTCCTGAACCTCCGCGCAACCACAATGACCTCAACCTGGTGCTGGCGATTCATCAACGGCTGCAGCCAAAGACCACTTGGCTGACCCATATCGGCCATGAAATGGATCAGTGGCTACAGGACCACGAACTGCCCGACGCGGTGCTTATTGCACGGGACGGGCAGTGGCTGAGATCGGAATAGGCGTTACTGCACAGAGGGGCGCTGCGCCATCTGTTGGTGCCAGCGCTGCAGATGGGGCAGGCTGTCATCCACGGCCAGCTCCAGTCGCTCCAGAAAACCACACAACACCCAAGCGGTGATATCCGCGATCGAAAAGTACTCGCCGGCCACCCAGGTACACTTGCCCAACTGAGCATCCAGCACTGGCAGAAACTGCGCCAGTCGCTGGCGCGACTCCTCGCCCCATGCCTTGATGCAGTTCTCGCGATCACTGAAGAACCCCGACAGGTTGCGAAACGCCTGAAAGGCCGGCACCACGCCCTGCAATTCCAGAATGCGCTGCCACATCTCCACCCGTGCCTGCTCCAGCGGCGTGCTGCCGAACAGGGCCTTGTCGTTGGGGGTGATGGCGTCGAAATAGCGACAGATCGCCACGCTTTCACAGATCCAGGTGCCGTCATCCAGCGCCAGCACCGGAATCAAGCCATTGGGAGCTTTCTCCATGAAGGTCGGTGTGCGGTTTTCGGCGCCCTTGATATCGACGTGCTCGCGTTCAACCTCAAGGCCCAGTTCATTCAGAAAGATCGCCACGCGGCGCGCACTGGGGGTAGCGGAATTTTCCAGCAGTTTCATAACATCTCCTGTCGAGTGGAAGGGAAGCGTATGCAGTTAAGCAGGAGAGGGAGGGTTCGGCCAGGGGAAGACGGCATTGGCGGGCAAACATAAAAAACCGGCCCACAAGGGGCCGGTAGCAACCGTGAACGCAGCAGACCCGAAGGGGTTAAGGCATACTGCGCCGTTCTTTTCCTTAGAACTGGGTCTTAGAACTTTACGCGCATACCGGCAAGATAGCCCATATCCGCGCCTTCTTCATCAGAGTCTGCGATTTCGGCAAACAGACGCACGTTTTTCTGGGTCGGGAATTTGTACGTCACGTTTGCGTACCATTCGTTGACGTCGTCACCGTTGTCCGGGTCAACATTGACCAGACCGACCGCGATGTCGGTGGTTGCAGCCGCGGCAAAGACAGCAGCAACGTTGTACTGGTCGGCAATATCATCCGTGGTGCTGTAGTCAGCAGCCAGTGTGGCAAATCCGGCATCGTAGGACGCGCTGACACCCCAAGTGTCGAAGTCGTCGGCACCAATGCTTTCAGTCACGTTCTGGTAGGCCGCCGCCAGCGTCAGCGCACCGATGTCGGTAGACGCGAACAGGTCGAAGTACTCGCCGTTTTCGCTGGACTCTCCTTCGGCTTCCATTTCATAAGAGGCAACGATATAGGTGTTTTCCAGTTCCACGTCCAGGCGGATAACGTCGTCACCATCAGTACCCATGGCGTCGAAACGGTCTTCATCCAGTGTCAGTTCAACGGCTTCTTCGATACCGAACTCGTCAGAAGCCAGGCCGCGCTTGCCGAAGGAGACGGAGGTGTGGCCGAACGACATGCCGACATAGGCTTCTTCCAGCTTGCTGCCATCCTGTTTGTCTTCAGCTGCATCCTTGAAGCCGAAGTCGACACGACCGAAGGCGGTCATGTCATTGCCCAGGTCATAGCTGATGTAGTTTTTCAGTTCCAGGTCATCGAATTCGATATCAGCGTGCTCATCGTTACCCACTTCCTTGCGAAACTGAACCTGCAAGTCGCCGTTCAGTTTATAGGTCAGACCATTGCCTTCATAAATAGTGGCAGCGCTGGCAGAGCCGGCGGCAACAGATACTGCAACAGCCAGAAGAAGCTTTTTCATGTGCGAGACTCCAGAAGTATTTTAAATAAGAGGTGATGTTTAATGGCTGGTTTTTATCCAGCTCTTGAATTTATCCCGGGTATTTTCATCAGCACGCTCATACCAGAACTGCAGCATTTCGCCGGCCATTTTCTGATCGGTGCTCTGAATATCGGCCGCGGTTGCGGGAGCAACTTCGGTCGCGAAGGAATGTGTGGCGTGTGTCAGAGAGGGCAGGGCCGCCTTGGCAGCGGTTTGATTGAACCGCTGCAGCTCCTCTGCATAATCACGACCCAGCTGAAAACCTTCCTTTTCCAGCGTGTCGACCTGATAGGCAACCGTCTGTCCGGCAGCTGTTTTCAGCTGCCACTGCGGGTCGCGGTTAAACGCCTTCAGGTCGTAATGACTGTCGATCTGCGGGGCTGCTATGTTCAGCTGCACATCCTTGGCCTCGAACAGCAGCACAAAGGTATCGCTGCGCTCCAGCAGGAAATCATCAGCCGAGTCTTCGATTTCGGCCAGGTACTCGACAACCACCTGATGTTTGCCGTTTTCCAGCTCAAGACGTGCGGTGTTGCTGAAAAATGAATCCGACTCGATGGCAACGCCATTGACCGCCATGATTTCAACACCGGTCTCTGGCACGACTACCACTTCCGCGGCTGCTGAGGTTGCAGCCAGAAGCGTGGTGGTCAGCACCGTGTTTATTAAGGTCTTCTTCATCAAATGCACCGCATACTTGTAAGTTTTAAAGCTGGTGCGCATGTTATTTTTTGAATATTACGAATGGATTTAAAATATATTAAAGAATCATGTATTTGTTTTTTAATATAATGTTCATGTTTTCGTGATAATCCAAAGATCTATCATTTTTCTGTCATTTTGGCTGTTTAGTTTGATGTGCCTTATTCATCAACAGGACAGCAATATCATGAAGTACCTTGCCTCCCGTATTTCCATATTGGCCCTGGCCGTAGCGGCCGCTGGCGCGCAGGCCGACAGCTTCAACCGCCTGGCCAGCTTTCCGGTCAGTCAGAATCTGCCGGCGGACACGCCGACACAGGAAACCTCGGCGGAAATCATTGCCGCCTCGGCCGATGGCATGATGCTGGCGTATTCGGACAGCCCGCGTGAAGGCATTGGCTTTATTGATATGCGTCGCGCCGATAAGCCGATGCCGGGCGGCTTCGTGGCTCTGTCGGGGGAGCCAACCTCCGTGGCCGCGCTGGGGCAGGGATTTGTGACGGCGGTGAACACCTCCAAGCGTTACACGGCACCTTCCGGCTTTCTGACGCGTGTTGCACCGGACGGCGAGCAGGGGGAGCGCTGTGATCTGGGTGGCCAGCCGGACTCGGTAGCGGTATCCAAGGATCAGCGCTTTGTGGCGGTGGCCATCGAAAACGAGCGTGATGAAGATTTGAATGACGGCGCTCTGCCGCAGCTGCCGGCCGGCAATCTGGTGATCGTGCCGATGAAGCAGGGCGTACTGGACTGCCGCAATCTGAAAACCGTTGATCTGACCGGTCTGGCCGCCATCGCGCCCACCGACCCCGAGCCGGAGTTTGTCGACTTCAATGAATTGAACGAGATCGTGGTTACGCTGCAGGAGAACAACCACCTGGTGGTGGTGGATGCCGCCAGCGGCCGGGTGATCAACCATTTCTCGGCAGGCGCGACCGATCTGAAGCAGATCGATACCCGCAAGGACGGCGCGCTGACCTTCACCGAGCATCTGGAAGGCGTCAAGCGTGAGCCGGATGCCGTCAAGTGGCTGGACAGCGAGCGTTTTGTCATTGCCAACGAAGGCGACTATCAGGGCGGTGCGCGTGGTTTCAGTATCTTCCACAAGGATGGGCGTCTGCTGTTTGAGTCCGGTGCCGCGTTCGAGCATGAAGTGGTGCGGGCGGGGCATTACCCGGACAAGCGCTCGGGCAAGAAGGGCAATGAACCGGAAGGGCTGGAAGTAGCACGTTTTGGCGAGGATACCTATATCTTCGTGCTGTCCGAGCGCGGCTCCGTGATTGGCGTCTACCGAGATACCGGCAAGGCGCCTGAATTCGTGCAGCTGCTGCCCTCCGGCATCGCGCCCGAATCCGCCGTGGCCATTCCCGCGCGCGGCCTGCTGGTGAGCGCCAACGAGAAGGATCTGATTGAAGAAGGCGGCCCTCGTGCCCATGTGATGATGTTCCGCCTGTCGACCGGTGAACCCGAGTATCCGCAACTGATTTCAGGCAATGACAGCGCGGGAGCCCCGATCGGCTGGGGTGCTCTGTCGGGCCTGGCAGCCGATCCGCAGCAGCCGGGCATCCTCTATGCCGTCAATGACAGCTACTACAAGCACCAGCCGCGCCTGTTCCGCATCGATGCCAATGCCGAGCCGGCGCGCATTCTCTCCGCCATCGACATTACCCGTGACGGCAAGCCGGCCCAGAAGCTGGATCTGGAAGGGCTGACCCCGGATGGTCAGGGCGGATTCTGGCTGGCCTCGGAAGGCAACGCCAAGAAGGAAGTGCCGCATGCACTGTTGCATGTGAATGCTGAGGGCGAGATCCAGCAGACGCTGGCGCTGCCTGAACAGCTGCTGCAGCACCAGACCCGGTTTGGGGCCGAAGGCATTGCGTTGGCCGGAGATACCCTCTGGGTCGCCATTCAGCGTCCCTGGACCGATGATCCGGCCCATCACGCCAAACTGCTGGCCTACAACCTGACAAGCAGGCAGTGGGGCGCGGTGCACTACCCGCTGGAGCGCGTCGATCAGGGCTGGGTTGGCCTGTCCGATCTGGAACTGCACAACGGCCACCTGTACGTGATCGAGCGTGACAACCGCATCGGCGATCAGGCCCAGGTCAAGCGTCTGTACAAGATTGCCCTGAACAGCCTCACGCCCGCACCGCTGGGCGAAACATTGCCGGTGGTTAGCAAAACCCTGGTGCGGGATCTGACTGCAGACCTGCAGCAGCTGAATGGCTATGTCACCGACAAGGTCGAAGGCTTTGCCGTGGACGCTCGTGGCACCGGCTATCTGGTGACCGATAACGACGGAGTGGATGACAGCTCGGGTGAAACGCTCTGGTTCAGCGTGCATGATCTGTAACCCGTAAATCACATGGATGATCGCTTGCAAGGCTGCCTCCAGGGGCAGCCTTTTTTGTTGCAGGCGCTCGCCCAGCTCCAAGCGGGCGCCCGTGAATATTTGATACAGATCTTGTTTAGGCAGGCCTGTAAAAAAAATCAAAAAAACACGCTGTGTGCTTGTCGCCATTTTTCAACGCATCAGGGCCGGGTGTTGCGTTGGACTGACAGGGGGTGTGAGTCCTGTTAAGGTAATCCGAATAGCATGTTTTTTATTGATAAATAACTGATAAATAAGCTAGTTTTTAACATTTCGGCATTGTTTTGGTTTGTCTGCGGGGCCTGTCCATGCGGCGGGTTCGGCCGCAAAGGCTGAATTCAAAATGAACAAAATATGTCCAAATAGCCAAAAACATGCATGCAAGACCGGTTTGAAACGGCTGTTTCCCTGTGTCTTATTAATGTGTCGCTTTTTGGCACACTGGTGGGGTTTTGATGACAGGTAGACAATCACTCTCGCTTTAATTGTTCAAAAAATGAACTTTAAAAGGAGAGAAAAAATGAAACCGAGCAAGCGCGAATCAGCCGCCGAGATCAAGCGTCACCTTCGTAAATACAACACGATCTCTATGGTGGCCACGCTGGTTATCGCCGTTTGCATCTATGCACTGGCAACCGGAGAAGGAGCCTCCATCCATTCCATTCTGGCCGATCAGTCGAATGTCTTCGACATCCTGATCGCGGCAGGTGTGGTGGAACTGCTGGTGATGGCTCGGATCGCACGCCTGAACAAGCTGAAGCAGGGAGCATCAGCCCGTCGAATGGTGTCTCGCGCCCGCGCCTGATCCTTTCCTATTCCGGACGGCTGTGACACTATCTGTGCCCTCCAGCTGTCCGGAGTTACCTCTGCATGATCGTTCGTAAACGCCCCGGTGCCCTGGGGTTGATGCTGGCCTGGAAAGGGTCGGTTGTCCCCCATGTTCTGCCTCATATTCTGCTTGCCGGCCTGTTTGCCTGCGCCGTCACCTGGATCGCCCGCCATCATTATCTGGAAGGCATCGTCGAATACACGCTGCTGCCGTTTACCCTGTTGGGTATTGCGCTGTCGATTCTGCTCAGCGTGCGCAACACCGCCACCTATGATCGCTGGTGGGAGGCGCGCAAGCAGTGGGGCCAGATGGTGTATGAAGTGCGCAGCCTGGCCCGCGTCACTGGCATCTACCTGGAAGCGGAACCCCGACGCGAGCTGCTGCAGTGCGTACTGGCCCATGCGCACCTGTTGCGTGGCCAGCTACGCGGGGAAACGGTGCGGGCCGAGCTGCCCCCCGAACTGCCGGCGACGCTGGTGGATGAGGCCCTGAGTCGCCGCAACCCGGCCGAATTCATGCTGCAGCAGGCGGGCCGGGTACTGGCGCGGGAACATCAGGCCGGTCGCCTGGACAGCGTGGCCGCTGCCACACTGGACAAGCACCTGTATGCACTTTCTGGCGTTCAGGCCGCTTCCGAGCGTATTGCCCACACGCCGCTGCCCTTTGCCTACACGTTGCTGGCGCACCGCACGGCCTACATTTATTGCTACCTGCTGCCCTTTGGTCTGGTGGGCGCGGCCGGCTGGTTCACGCCGGTGTTTACCGCCATCGTGGCCTATACCTTTTTCGGCCTGGACCGACTGTCCGAACAGCTGGAGTTCCCGTTTGGCCGTGCCGCCAATGATCTGCCGCTGGATGCAATCTGCCGCATTCACGACATCAGCGTGGCCGAGGCGCTGGGCCAACCGGCACCCGAACTGCTGCAACCGGTGGAGTTTCAACTGCAATGAATGCCAAGATCTGTCCGCTGTGCAGCGCGACCGGGCTGTACCCGATTCAATGCAAGGACCGGCTGTATCATCGCTGCGAGGCGTGCGGCCTGGTGCACCTGGAACCCGAGCAACGCCTGTCTGAAACCGATGAAAAGGCGGTGTACGACGATCACGAGAACGCAATCCACGACCCCAGCTATCGCCGCTTTCTGTCGCGTGCGTTCGATGAGGTGCTGAAGTGCAAGCCCGCGCCGGCCAGAGGGCTGGACTTCGGTTGCGGCCCAGGCCCGGCGCTGGTCGCCATGGCGCGTGAGGCCGGTTATGCAATGGCGCAATACGACAAGTACTTTCATCCCGATGAGGCGGCACTGGCGGGGGAGTATGACTTCATCACCAGCACCGAGGTGGTCGAGCATCTGGCCGACCCGCTGCCCATACTGGATCGGCTCTGGTCGCTGCTGGCCCCCGGTGGCCTGCTGGTGCTGCAGACCAAGCGGGTGCTGGATGACGAGCGCTTTCGCAGCTGGCACTACCGCAACGACCCCACCCATATCACCTTTTTTGCCGAAGCCAGCTTCAACTGGCTGGGCGAGCGCTGGGGCTGCATGCCCGCGTACCCGCACAACGATGTGGTGGTGTTTCACAGGCAAGTCTGACAGGCGGTCAGAAAA
Source organism: Marinobacterium weihaiense (assembly GCF_019061305.1). Lineage (GTDB taxonomy): Bacteria > Pseudomonadota > Gammaproteobacteria > Pseudomonadales > Balneatricaceae > Marinobacterium > Marinobacterium weihaiense. The sequence goes on along the minus strand of NZ_JAHQZT010000006.1, from coordinate 10,018 downwards.
ACGCCTGAATCCCGGTCTGTGCCCGCCCCAGAATCAGGGCATGGATATCGTGAGTGCCTTCATAGGTGTTTACGGTCTCCAGATTCATCAAATGGCGCATCACACCATACTCTTCGGTAATGCCGTTGCCGCCGTGCATGTCACGGGCCAGGCGGGCAATCTCCAACGCCTTGCCGCAGTTGTTGCGTTTGATCAGCGAGATCATCTCCGGTGCCCAGTGGCCGCTGTCCATCAGCCGTCCCACCTGCAGTGCCGCCTGCAGCCCCAGTGCAATCTCTGTCTGCATGTTGGCCAGTTTCAACTGGATCAACTGGTTGGCCGCCAGCGGGCGGTTGAACTGGGTGCGCTCCAGCGTATAGCGCCGTGCGGCCCGCCAGCAGAACTCGGCCGCGCCCAGGCTACCCCAAGCGATGCCGTAGCGGGCCTTGTTCAAGCAGCCGAAGGGACCGGCCAGACCGCTGGCGCCGGGCAAGAGCCGATCGTTCGGCACAAAGGCATCGTCCAGCACGATCTCGCCGGTCAGGCTGGCACGCAGGCTCAGTTTGCCGTGGATGGCGGGTGTCGACAGGCCTTTCGTATCGCGGTCGACGATAAAGCCGCGAATACGGCCGTCATGGTCGTCGGATTTGGCCCATACAATCGCCACATCGGCGATGGGGCTGTTGGTGATCCACATTTTCTGGCCACTCAGGCGGTAGCCGCCGTCCACCTTCCTGGCGCGCGTCAGCATGCCGCCGGGGTCGGAGCCATGATCCGGCTCGGTCAGGCCAAAGCAGCCCACCCACTCGCCGCTGGCCAGTTTGGGCAGATATGTCTGTTTCTGGTCCTCGCTGCCGTAGGCTTCGATGGGATGCATCACCAGTGATGACTGCACGCTCATGGCTGAGCGGTAGCCGGAATCGACCCGCTCAACTTCCCGCGCAATCAGGCCATAGGCAACCTGGTTGACGCCGGCACCGCCGTACTCGCTGGCCACGGTGGCACCGAGCAGGCCCAGCGCCCCCATTTCCTTAAAAATCGTGCGGTCGAATCGCTCTTCACGAAACGCCGACCGTACCCGCGGCTGCAGCGATGCTTGGCAATAGGCGTGGGCCGTATCACGGATCTGGCGTTCCTCTTCGCTCAGCTGTTGCTCCAGCAGCAGGGGATCTTCCCAGTTGAATGATGCAGACATGGCAGCCTCCTGATTAAACCTGCACGGGGTTGGACCCCGGTTAACAACTGTATTCAGTCTGGCCCAGAGGCGCTGAGTGTGCCGATTTTTAACAATTTTGCTGCCGGATATTGTCATGGCGGGTGTCCCGGCTCTGATACACACTTAGGTTATTCCCTTATAAAGCACCGCCGTGCAGGCGGCGAACCCAATAAGAAAGGTGTGAGTCATGGATTTCAAAAACGTACCCGCAGTTGTAACCGGTGGATCTTCTGGCTTGGGCGAGGGCGCGGCCCGTGCGCTGGCCGCTGCCGGTGCCAAGGTCGCCATCTTCGACCTGAATGAAGCGCGCGGCCGCGAGATCGCTGAAGAGCTGGGCGGTATCTTCGTGCATTGCGACGTGTCCTCCGCCGAAAGCGCAGAAGCCGCCTTTGCCGCTGCCCGTGAAGTCCATGGCCCCTGCGGCATCGCCGTCAACTGTGCCGGTATCGCCCCGGCCGGCAAAATTGTCGGCAAGGAAGGCCCCATGCCGCTGGCCGATTTTGACAAGGTGATTCAGGTCAACCTGGTCGGCAGCTTCAACATCATGCGTTTGGCCGCCGCCGACATGGCGACCCGTGAACCGAACGCCGATGGCGAGCGCGGCGTGATCATCTCCACCGCCTCTATCGCCGCCTACGAAGGCCAGATCGGCCAGGTGGCGTACAGCGCTTCCAAGGGTGGCGTCGTGGCCATGACCCTGCAGGCGGCGCGTGAGCTGGCGCGCAGCGGCATCCGCGTCAACACCATCGCACCGGGCCTGTTCCTGACGCCGATGATGTCCGGCTTCCCGCAGGAAGTGCAGGACAGCCTGGCCGCTACGCTGCCGTTCCCGCAGCGTCTTGGTCACCCGGACGAGTACGGCATGCTGGTTGAGCAGATCGTGAAGAACCCGCTGCTCAACGGCGAGACCATCCGTCTGGACTGCGCCCTGCGCATGGCACCGAAGTAAGCGGAGGTTAACACCATGAATGCAGCTGTAATCGACCAGGAAGAACTGGAACTCTTCCGCGAAATGGTGCTGCGCGCACTGGAGCGCGAAGTGGCACCGCACTACGAACAGTGGGAAAAGGACGAGATCACCCCGCGTGAACTCTGGCGCACTTTGGGCGAAGCAGGCCTGCTCTGCGTCGACGCCCCCGAAGCCCACGGTGGCTGCGGTGTGCCCTTTGAATATTCCGTGATGCTGGTCACCGAGATGGCGCGTCTGGGCTACGGCGCCCTGGCCACCAACGTGATGGTGCACTCCGATATCGTGGCGCCCTATGTCGCCCATATCGGTAACGACGAACAGAAAGACCGCTGGCTGCCGGGCATGGTGTCCGGTGATGTGGTCGGCGCCATCGCCATGACCGAGCCGGGTGCCGGCAGTGACCTGGCGGCGCTGCGCACCACGGCGGTGCTGGACGGTGACGAGTACGTGATCAACGGCTCCAAGACCTTCATCACCAACGGCCAGCACGCCGACATGGTGATCGTCGCCGCCAAGACCGATCCGGCGGCCGGCGCCAAGGGCGTCAGCCTGTTCCTGGTCGATACCACACTGCCGGGCTACGCCAAGGGTCGCAACCTGGAGAAGATCGGCCAGCACTCCGGCGATACCTCCGAGCTGTTCTTCGAGAACCTGCGCGTGCCCAAGTCGGCGCTGCTGGGCGAAGAGGGCAAGGGCTTCATGTACCTGATGCAGGAACTGCCCCGAGAACGTTTGGTGATTGGTGCCATCGGTGTCGGCGCGGCCCGCGGCTCGCTGGATATGACCATCCAGTATGCCGACGAGCGCACCCTGTTCGGCCAGAAGCTGAAGGCGTTGCAGAACACCCGCTTCCGCATCGCCGAGATGGAAACCGACTACCGCGTTAACAAGGCATTCGTGGACCAGTGCATCGCCGAGTACTCCCGTGGCGAACTGGATGCGGCCACCGCGTCCATGGCCAAGTACACCGCGACCGAGATGCAGTGCCGCGTGGCCGATGGCTGTCTGCAGCTGTTCGGCGGCTACGGCTACACCACCGAATACCCGATCTCGCGTGCCTTCATCGACGCCCGTGTACAGCGCATCTACGGCGGCACCTCCGAGGTGATGAAGGAAGTGATCGCGCGCTCGGTGCTTGGCCGTTAATGGTCATTGGACGCTAACTGAGCGGTACTGAACCGCCAACCGAATGACTGATCAGAATAATAGCGACTTAACAGGAGCAACAAGATGTCAGACAACAGCATTGTGATTCTGGGCGCGGCCCGTACTCCCATGGGCGGCATGATGGGCTCCCTGAGCGACGTGCGCTCACCGGACCTGGGTGCCGTCGCGATTGAAGCGGCCATCGAGCGTGCCGGCCTGCAGCCGAACGATATCGACGAAGTGATCATGGGCTGCGTACTGCCCGGCACACTGGGCCAGGCCCCAGCCCGTCAGGCCTCTCGCAAGGCTGGCATCCCGGATGCGGCTGGCGCGACCACCATCAACAAGATGTGCGGTTCCGGCATGAAAGCCGTGATGCAGGCGCATGACCAGATCAAGGCAGGCAGCGCAGACATCATGATCGCCGGCGGCATGGAAAACATGAGCCAGGCACCTTACATGCTGCCGAAAGCCCGTGCCGGCATGCGCATGGGCCACGGCCAGGTGATCGACTCCATGTTCTTCGACGGCCTGGAAGACGCCTACGAAGGCGGCCTGATGGGCGTATTCGCCCAGCGCTCTGCTGATGACTTCAACATCACCCGTGAAGCGATGGACGAGTTCGCCATCGGCTCCCTGAACAAGGCCGTTGCCGCCATCGAAAACGGCTGGTTCAAGGACGAGATCGCACCGGTCACCATTCAGGGTCGCAAGGGCGACACCGTGGTCGATACCGACGAACAGCCGGGCAACGCCCGTCCGGACAAGATCCCGCAGCTGAAGCCGGCGTTCAAGAAGGACGGTACTGTTACCGCGGCCAACTCCAGCTCCATCAGCGACGGTGGTTCTGCGCTGGTACTGGCCACTCAGGCCGAAGCCGACAAGCGCGGCGTCAAGCCGCTGGCGCGTATCGTGGCGCACTCCACCCACGCCCAGCTGCCGGCTGAATTCACCATCGCCCCGATCGGTGCCATCCAGAAGGTGCTGGACAAGGCGGGCTGGAGCAAGGACGACGTGGATCTGTACGAGATCAACGAAGCCTTCGCCGTAGTCTCCCTGCTGGCGATCAACGAAATGGGCCTGGATGCCGACAAGGTCAACGTCTACGGCGGCGCCTGCGCCCTGGGACACCCGATCGGTTCCTCCGGCTCACGCATTCTCGTCACGCTGCTCAACGCCCTTAAGCAGCGCGGCCTGAAGAAAGGGGTTGCATCCCTCTGTATCGGTGGTGGCGAAGCGACAGCCGTCGCAGTCGAACTGCTCTGATACGCCTTAACTTGCACATCTCTGCCTTTGAGGCCACCGATTGGTGGCCTTTTTTTCGTTTGGTGACCAGAGCGTGCAAAAGTAGGAAAACAGAAGGCGCCCAGTAACAGGGCAGTATTAGTCTTTTTGGGCGTTGCCTTATGGGTACATATTGGTAAAGTCTAATAATCCGCCAGCAGGAAGTCGGCGGCCGCAATGACAGGGAAAAGGGGATGGGTCGATGGCAGGGATGGTTAGTTGTAGTTCTGTTGTTTCTCGATTTTTTCCTCAAAATATTCTTTTGTGTGGCTCGTTTAGACCTGAAATTAGGCGAAAGTAAGAACTTTAGTCCTAATGCATTTAGGATAAAAACCAATATCTGATGTGATACTTACAAAATTGTTCATGATTAATAGAATTTAAATAATATTTTTAACTTTTCAGATAGGATATGAATCGTAAATATTAATGGAATTTATAATGCAATAATAAATTTATAAAATATGATTTTATTTATGAATGGTTCTATTTTATATAGTCCATAGTATATGAATATTTATTTGATTAAGGATTTTTTCATTATGAACGAAAAGTTCGAGAATGTGGTTGTTTATAAAAAAAGACCGATCTTTGAAAATGAAGATAAAGGATTTGTTACTCCAGTTCTAGCAATAACCCGGGACGGAGATATGGTGAATATAAGAAGAGCTGAATATCCATCAGATATATTCGTATCTAATGGGTATAATATTATTGATAATACTTATGATGAAGGTGAGTTGTTCCTGCTAGATGTACATTTTCGCGATGAAGAAAAAACATTGGCTGATGGAATAAATCGATACTGGACAGACGGGAAACACGCCAAGCAGTTTTCAACAGGAACATTAGTTCCAGTACTTCGAACACCGCTGCCAGAGCAGAGTGCTAGTCGTTTACCTCGCGGGGTAAAGGCACCAAAGAACTTGTTTTTTATCTTGGATGAAGCACAGAAAAAGCTCTATGGTGCTTTTATGGCAATGGATGAAGACGATGCTGGCCAGACTATCGAACCTAGAACCTCACAGGCTCTTTCATACAACGCATCGCATTCAGTTGCGGAATTTAATATTGAAGATATTTCTGATTCAATCTTAAAGCTAGAAATAAATGATATTTATAAAACTTTTATCTCTTCCGTAAAAAAACTTGCTTCTCACTCATATAATAGCCACGACTACATGAGTAATAGCCGGCTAATTTCATACTTTAACCAGTTGCAAGTAGGAAAGAAAAATACATTTCTGAGCAAGCGGGAAGCAGAGAAGTTAAAACAGGGGGTGGCACAGTTTGAACGCACTCATATTGCACTTCGAAACAACCCGCACTTAGAGCGATTGAGGAGTGTTCTTGAGGAATATTTAAATGCAACTGATGTCGGTCACCAAATAATTAAAGAGTTTTTTTCATCATCAAAGGGTAAAACGTTTCTTGAAGATTATGTTAGGGTTAATGAGTCCGCTCTTCTTTCTGATCAGATAAAGAAAATAGAAAGTGATGCAGAAAAACAGAAGTTAGAACTGACACGCAAGTACGAACAACTCGAATCTCAAGTCAATAAGAAACAGAATGAACTTAAAAGTATCAACGAACAAGTAACAGCTGCGCGCGTAGAAGCTGAGCATACAATTCAGCTGATTGAGGCTGAAGCAGAAGATACTCGTAGAGAGCGCCTCAAGGAATTGGATGCCGATCTTCAGTCCGATATTGAAAAGCTTGAAGAGAAGCGTGATCGTATCAAGTCTGATTTAGAAGATGTTTTGGGTAGGCTGAATCTTACCGATAATATAGAGCAACTTAATACAGAAGTTATGGTTATACGTAGGGACATTGAACGTAAGACGGAAGAGAAAGCAAACTTAGAAAAAGCGTGTAAGGCTGTAGAAGACGCACTAAATAATAACGACTTAGCTGCTCGTGTAAGTGAACTATCGGTTGTTAGTCGTGTTCTGAAAGGGGGGAGTGCTAATACAGATACCCAAGCCAGCCGTTTCAAGCCACTTGCTTTCAACTCTACGCAGCCCTCTACCGCTGGAGAAGTGGTTGATGCTGTTAGAAGCTGCTTGGATGATGAGCTTGGTAAATCCTTTACCGATACAGAAATGGCTAACCTATTGTTAAGCACCACACAGTCATTCTTGACCGTTCTAGCTGGCCCGCCAGGTGTTGGTAAAACATCCTCAGTTGTCCGGTTAGCACAGGCCCTACGTCTTGGGGATTCTAATAATAACCAGAACTTTTTATATATGCCGGTAGCGCGAGGCTGGGTATCAGGTCGGGATATATTAGGGTTTTACAATAGTTTGAATAATTCCTATCAGAGAGCTCGAACTGGTCTTTATGACTTTCTTAGTAACCCTGTGACTGATGAAAACGATAGTCTACGAATAGTTCTTCTAGATGAAGCTAATTTGAGTCCAATGGAGCATTATTGGTCGGACTTTATTGGTATGTGCGACCGGGAAGGGCGAGTGCGTCCTATTGAAACGGGGCGTCCTGAGGACGGCTTAAGCCTTCTTGAGGTACCGAGAAACGTGAGGTTCATAGCGACGATCAATCATGATGCAACAACTGAGCGATTGTCTCCTAGATTAATTGATCGTGTCCCCGTAATTTCGTTGGAGCAAGATGATGACTCTGAAACAGGCTATTCATCTGGCGTTCAATTAGATGGAGCCTTGAACTATCAATTATTCGAGAAGTTTTTTACTAACGAAGATGCTGAGTTGTCATCGGTACTTGACAAAAAACTTAAGGATCTTATTAACGTTTTGAGTGATCGCGACCCCGCATATGGGACACCGATTTCCATTTCTCACCGCAAGTTCGCAGCAATCGAACACTTCTATGGAACGGCCGTTCAACATGATTTGATGGATTCTAGTTCTGCTTTTGATTACGCAATCAGCCAACATATTCTTCCACACATAGAAGGCTATGGATCAAAATTCAGATCGCGTATCTTGAAACTACAAGGTGAGATAGGCTCTACCTATCCACGATCAAACAAACACATCGAGAGAATCTTGGCAAGCGGGAATGATATAACTGGAACCTATTCATTCTTCTAGGGAGCGAATAGATGGAACTCGAATTATATATTATCAGCGGTTGTAGGGTGGGAGAGAAAATATCTCTACCAGATGTACAGCAACCGCTGCAGCAGACGCTGCCATGGGTGCTTGAAGATGAAGCTATTGAGCTTCGTTTCAGAGTACCGAGGCACTTTGCAAATGCGACACTGGAGCTTTACCAGCACGAAATCGATGCTACCCGTATTGAATACTCTGATACATCAGAAACGACAGAATTTTTTTGGGTGCCTAAAATATCCGGCTATGGTACTGAAAAGCTGTTCCATAATTACTTTGGTATCTCGGAGCTCACAGTCCTTTTAAAGGACGCTGACGGTACGATAGTTGATCTCGTATCATTTCAGCCAGTGCAGGTTGCAGCTAAAGCTACGACGGCAGAGAATGTTGAGCGCATGTTTGATTATCTTGCTGGGCTATCTAGTGAGGCACTCCATTCAGTATTTAGTGCAACTAGGCATAGTGCTGGCTTTAATGAGGGAGAAGCATCTCCATCACAGGCACTGGAGCGTATAGAAAACTCCATTGAACTCATTCGGGAATCATTACCAATACTAATACACAGGCCAATCACCCGATTAATTCCAGAGCATAAGTTGATTTCTCCAAGCGGCTCTGAAGAGATGGATGACTCTTCTATTGGATGGTTGTTAGAAAATTTATCTGTACTGGAGCCTGATGAAAATCCAGATCAAGCACATTTGATGTATGAGGACCAGCATTATCGTGCGTCAGCATTACGTATGCCAGTTCTAAATGAAAATACGGATATTTATGAAAACTGGATTTTACATGGTTTTGTCGATTTGTTAATAAGAGAAGCACAGGGTCTGTCTCAAAAGTATTTGGCGGTATGCAAATCGGCTAATAAAAATCAATCCCTCCCGCGAGGATATGTATCATTCTTTGATAAAATATCGCGCTTTAAGTCACACCTAATTGGCTCTCAATTAAATAAAATCGATAGCATGACTGATACGCTTAAGCAGATAAAAGCTCATCTGGACATGAGAATGCCAGTTACTAGAGCACTAAATGAGAGGCCAATTATTACTCCAAGGGTTCGGATTAATTACGTATATTTGGACTTGTTTGTAGATGTTATAAAATGGCATCAGAATGGATCCGTTGACTGGTCTGTTTACGAGAACCTCTTTGCGATTCAGAGCATCCCTGATCTTTTTGAGGCTTATAGCTACTTTCGTGTTGTTCAAGCAGTGAACCGGTATTTCAACTCCACCATCCCAGACAGTGAAGCTTGTCCTGTTTTGGAAACGAAATTTAAAGACGGTTCTGGTATTAATTTACGTATACTACGAGAACCAGACTACTGGACACCTGAACATAATTTAAGCAAGAACAAGGAAATAGTTAACAGTGAGGCTTTTTCGTCTAGAGGTCAATATGACTATAAATCTAGAGGTCAATCAGGACCATACGCGAAAAGGGTTCCGGATATAGTTATAGAGATACACCGACCTGAGTCGAATGAAATCCAACTTCTCGTTCTTGATGCTAAGTATACTCGTAGAGGAAAGGCATTTGCATTCTATTTGCCGGAACTGACAATGAAGTACGTACACGGCATCCACCGGCGCGAGCAAGAAGTACCAACTGTCACTTCGCTCACCATCCTTTACACGGACAATGAGCGATCAGAGTTTTCGAGCTTTCATCACGGAGAGATGGGGATATTTGGTGAGACTCCTGTTATGCCTAACCTTCAGACCTTGGGTCTCATTCTCGGTGCTGATCGTAATCAGGACAAGCTTCAACCCCTAGTCACTCGGCTATTAGATATAAATGGTGTAAGGGGGTAAGTTTGCGAGTTATAGAAAGGAAAAAGGAAGTAGCATAGTACAGTCATTCGTGACTATTTACATATAGGGTCTGTAAAAAAGAATTAGACCTATAATTTAATAACTGGAATCGTAATTTATAAAAATAAAGGTTTGCATTTCACTATAATTAAAAATTGCAAACCTTTATCTCTACCTTCTTTTAATAAAAAATTTCCAGCATCCCCTGAAACTTCTGTTTTGCCTGCTCATTCAAACGCAGTAAAGGTTTCCTCGGTGCACCCACATCCATGCCCTGCAATGCCTGCCCGCCCTCATCGCCGCCGACAGTCTCGATTACTCGATAAACTCCAGAAACTCATACTGCTGATATAACAGTATCTGAACCTTCGTGCTTTCATCTGGCTTGATAGTATCGAAAAGCTGCTTATGCTTACCTGTCGCATCCCGGATGATCATATAAGCAAAAGGCGCTATCCTTGGTTTGCCGCTCGCGGCATCATGTACAGCGCTATTCAGCAATTCATCCGGG
>NZ_JAHQZT010000069.1 GCF_019061305.1 Marinobacterium weihaiense | reverse complement strand
CGCAGTCCGCTCTGGACTCCAAACCACCCATCATGGCGATGAAGGAGTGGCATAAAACCCATCCGGAACTTTTTAAAAAGCGACCTTATAATCATACGGGACTTGACAATTAGTGCTACGCTTTCGCTCGCCAAAGTAAAAGATGTATCACCATGAGTTATCAGCAGTTGACCGAGGGGAAACGATACCAGCTATCGGTTCTTCTTGCGCAGGGAAGTCCAGCAACAGCGATTGCCCAAGCAGTCAAAGTCCATCGTTCAACGGTCTACCGGGAGTTGAAACGCAACAGTAGCCGGGAGGCATACGATCCCGGCGAAGCGCATCAACAGGCCATGCGGCGGCGTACCGGTGCCGCCAAATACCGCTTGCCAGAACGGGGCGTTCGCTATGTGGAATTGACCTTATCCTGGCGGTGGAGCCCGGAACAGATCAGTGGTGTCGGCAAACTCATCGGCCTACCGGTGAGCCACGAGTGGATCTACCGCCATGTGGCGGCGAACAGGGCGTGTGGCGGCAAGCTCTACAAAGCGCTGCGCCAGGGCCATAAACGGTATCGTAGAGGCGCCAACAGCAAGCGTTCGGTGATCCCTGATCCGCGCTCGATAGATGAGCGCCCGTCGATTGTGGATACGCGAGAGCGCTTCGGTGACTGGGAGGTTGATACGGTGCTGGGCAAGCATGGTAGTGGTGCCCTCGTTACCTTGGCCGAGCGCAAAAGCAGGTTGTATCTGGTCCGCAAGGTAGCAGCCAAACGGGCCAGTGATGTGCGGGATGCCATCATCGATATGCTCAAGCCCTATGCGGCGCATGTGCACACGATTACGGGTAACCGCCGTTAAAACGCCACACTTGACAGCTTAATACATTAGGGGACGTTCTCAATTAGTGTAAACTCCTACCGATAGTCACTGCATCAGGGCCTTCGGAGTGTAAATGAGTGAGCGTACAGTACTGAGAGATG
>NZ_JAHQZT010000068.1 GCF_019061305.1 Marinobacterium weihaiense | reverse complement strand
CTGTCCGCGAATGTAAGTTGCTGATCCATCTGATACGTCCTCGATCATGTGCAGTCAGCATTATCCCATGTGGCGAACTTGATCACACCTTCCCTAGCAGCCTGTCGGGTTTTCGATAGCCCTGTGAGATAATCCACCTGTCATCGAGCTACGACCGGAACGTCATCATGAGCCGCTTTATTCCAGTAGACCGCCAGACCGACTACCTACTGCCACCTTCGGTTGATGAGTGGTTGCCTGATGAGCACCTGGCGCGCTTTGTCGTCGATGTGGTCGAACAGCTGGACTTGTCTGCGTTAACACAGCAGTACGCTGGCCGAGGCCATAAGGCGCATCATCCTGCGGTATTGCTGAGCCTGCTGATCTACGGCTACGCCACTGGCGTGATCTCCAGTCGCAAGATCGAACGCGCCACCTACGACTCGATTGCCTTCCGCTACCTGGCCGCGAACACCCATCCCGACCACGATACGCTGGCCACTTTCCGCCGTCGCTTTTTACCTGAGCTGGAACAACTGTTTGTTCAGGTACTGTTGCTGGCACGTGAGATGAAACTGCTCAAGTTCGGCACCATCGCCCTCGATGGCACCAAAGTTAAAGCCAATGCCAGCAAGCACAAGGCGCTGTCCTATGGACATGCCAAGAAGCTGGAGGCTCAGCTCAAGACCGAGGTAAACGCCTTGATTCAACGGGCCGAAGCGGCCGACAACGATGTCGCGACCGATGGTATGGACATTCCGGCCGAAATCGCACGGCGTGAAGCCCGTTTGGCGGCCATTGCAGAGGCGAAGATCAAAATTGAAGCCCGTGCGCAAGAACGGGATGCCGCAGAACAAACCGCTTACCAGGATAAAACAGCCAATCGCGATGCACAGCGAAAGGCAGGTAAAAAGCCGCGTGGGCGTGATCCCAAGCCTCCGATGGGAGGCCCACGCGATAAGGATCAGGTGAATCTCACGGATCCACAGTCACGCATCATGCCGGTCACGGGC
>NZ_JAHQZT010000067.1 GCF_019061305.1 Marinobacterium weihaiense | reverse complement strand
GAGACCACGCTGGCGATGGTCTACAAGCTGCTGGAATCAGCACAGAAGAACTGGAAGCGGATCAAGGGATTTAATCTGCTGACCCTCGTGGTCAATAATGTGAAGTTCAAGGACGGCGAACAAGTACAGGATCAATCAGACAGGAACGCGGCCTGATGCCGTACACCAGATTTGACAATAACTCCGTCAAAGTCATCCTGCCCGTTACGTTCCAACAACCTCTTCGAGGCGGTACCTACTCCGTAAAACACTCTTTTCGGCATTACACAGTATTCAATTACGATGATGTCAATGGCGTCGATTTCGGCCACCCAGATCTGTTTGAACAACCTGACGTACGTTCACACGCCGTAAATCTGAACGAACTGGCCGAGCAGGTTGTGCATGCATCAGGTGCAATCATCAGATATGAGGGTGATCGTGCCTTTTACAGCCCAGCCAGCGACACCATTCATATGCCTCCTCGACAAAGTTTTATGCCCAGCGCACATGCCACTGCCGGTGAAAACTTTTACGCCACCCTGCTGCACGAGTTGATTCACTGGACTCAAAAACCTGAACGCTGCAACCGTCATAATTTCAGTGCTGATCCGGTAGCGAGTTATGCGTTTGAAGAGCTGGTGGCGGAGTTGGGTGCGGCCATTATGAATACCCGTTTCCACAAGCTCCCTGAGCCACGCCAAGACCACGCAGAGTATGTCAGCTCCTGGATTTCTGCACTTGAGGAAGACGAATCCTATTTTTATCAGGCTATGGGCCAGGCACAGACTGCGGTGGACTGGCTGTGCAGGAAAGCTGGACTTACAACAAACAACATTGATGCTTCTGCCGGTGGCAACACCGCATCAGACTTGCCTTATGACGTAGACGAAGAGCTAATAGGTCCCGCAAAAGAATCCATAATCGAACCCATTGAGCTTTTCGTGGCAATATTCGCAGAATGCCTGTCAGACAGGCCAGAAGAGCTATGGTGATTTCTGGTGTATGGGGAGATAGAAGGATGGCGTATCCTGTTGATTGATCACGACCAAGATCTCAATCAACAGAAGGTGATACG
>NZ_JAHQZT010000066.1 GCF_019061305.1 Marinobacterium weihaiense | reverse complement strand
GTTGGTTAAAAGAGGCGGACGTGCGCATTTTATGAGCCCTAGCACAGAGAAAATGCAGTCTTAATGGCGCTGGAGGGACTTGTTCATACGTTCCCAAGCCGATCATATCAAGCCGCCTACTAAACTGGAACGCGTGCTGATCGCCTTATTGACCAGAGGGAGCTTGAACAGGCTTGAGGCCGAGAAGGCCCCCGTCTTTGATCATGCGCTGAATAGCACCATGTCATGTGAACTTGGCCGCCGCCTGGACCTGACCTTCAGCAGCACGCCGGAAAAGTGCATTGGGTACTCTGGCCAATCCCTCCATTACAACCGCTATCGCCTCCTCCCTGGAAGCATTGAGCCAGCACAGAAGGCTGTGAACGAAATGCGCCTCAAACGTGGTGCATTCCCTGTTGTATGGCCTGCTGGCGCTGATCCAGAACAAGCCGCTTGATGGCTAAAGCCGGGCCTTCGGGTCCGGCTGTATGGGAGGATCCATGCTGCTGAATAAACTACTTCGGCGCGGGGATCAGCTTTCCATTGAGTCAGGCCGCCTAAAGCTGATCCCGAAATCAGGCAAACAGGCTGCTGCTGATGGGTGGCTGACCGATAACTTCGAGCAGTTGCTATCAGAGATCGTGGCGGTCACCGGTACCCGTGCTTTCGTTTACCACGGATATTCCAGGGGCAAGTATGGCCGAAGTAAAGCAGGAGGTGTGACTCTGAATCTGACAAATGTCGATAAAGGCGAGCAGGCTTTTTGCATATACAACGTGAATGTCACGAGGGATAAAAACACCCGGCATGGCGAGAAAGGCTCCATGCTTCCTGCCGGTCATTTCAACCCACCCAAAGGAGGCGATTTTATCCTGTTCTGGAAACGTTGTGGGCTTAAGCTCCCAAGGAGGCTGTCATCTTTCCATGACTACATGGGCAAGCTACGCCGGATCATTTTCACAGCAGATTATGCTGAAGACGAAAAGGTTGATAAGTGTCGCATCCCGGATGATCATATAAGCCAAAGGCGTTATCCTTGGTTCGTCGCTCGCGACATCATGTACCACGCCATTGAGCAATTCATCC
>NZ_JAHQZT010000065.1 GCF_019061305.1 Marinobacterium weihaiense | reverse complement strand
CCGGTATTCGGCGCAAACAGCGGATGGCTGCCATGGACATTGAGTACATGGAGAGGGTGATACATGCTTAAAAAATGTTCACGCTCTCGCCCTGGGTTTCTCTCAAGGATATCGGTAGGATCTTTAACAGGCCATCGTCATCCATTCATCAGCTTTTGGCACGTACTGGGGGGATTCGTCCTCCTGAACGAAAGCGCTCTCCTCGAGTCCTGACCCTGTCAGAACGAGAGGAAATATCTCGAGGATTGGTTGCTGGGTGCTCCTTGAGGCAAATCGCGGGTAAGCTGGGGCGAGCGCCATCCACCATTAGCCGTGAAGTTACGCGTAACGGGGGTATTCTTCAATACCGAGCAGTAAGCGCAGATCAGGAGGCGCTGCGCAAAGCACTTAGGCCCAAACCATGTAAGCTGGCTTCTAATCCCGGGCTTTGTGCTGTCGTGGATCTCAAACTCAGAGAACACTGGTCGCCCCAGCAAATTGCTGGTTGGCTCAAACGGAAATTGCCTCAGCATGAGCACCTGCACGTGTCACATGAGACCATCTACAAAACCTTGTTTGTACAAGCTCGGGGAGCACTAAAGAAAGAGCTTCAGGCTTATCTACGTTCCAAGCGATCAATTCGTCGAGCCAAGTCCGCTTCACTGAAACAAAAGGGCCTCGGGAAAATAGTAGATGCTGTATCAATCCACGAAAGGCCTCCAGAAGTTGAGGACAGGGCCGTCCCTGGCCACTGGGAGGGTGACCTGATAGCAGGCTCGAAGAACAGCTATGTGGCCACACTGGTTGAACGGCATTCTAGGTATGTGTTGCTGGTGAAAGTTGGCGGACGAAAAACTGAAGAGGTGGTTACAGCGCTGGTCAGGCAGTCAAGGAGCCTACCCAAAGAGCTTTATAAGTCATTGACCTGGGACCGAGGATCAGAGCTCGCATCACATCAAAAGTTCACCTTGGCCACTGACATACAAGTGTACTTCTGTGACCCTCAAAGTCCTTGGCAGAGGGGATCAAACGAAAATACCAACCGTCTGCTCAGGCAATACTTACCGAAAGGAACTGATCTATCAGTTC
>NZ_JAHQZT010000064.1 GCF_019061305.1 Marinobacterium weihaiense | reverse complement strand
CGTATCACCTTCTGTTGATTGAGATCTTGGTCGTGATCAATCAACAGGATACGCCATCCTTCTATCTCCCCATACACCAGAAATCACCATAGCTCGCCATTGAGTCAATCTACCCCGACACCGAGATCCAGCACTGCATCATCCACCAGATCCGAAACTCGATGAAGTACGTCGCCTCGAAAAACCAGAAAGCCTTTATGGCCGACCTGAAAGCCGTCTACAAGGCTGCTACGCTCAATGCCGCCGAACTCGCACTCGACGAGCTGGAAGCCAAGTGGGGCGATAAATACCCCATAGTCATCAAGTCCTGGCGGGGCAAGTGGCCCACGCTCTCGGCCTACTTCAAATACCCCGATTACGTGCGCAAGGCGATTTACACCACCAACGCCGTCGAGGCCGTACACCGCCAGTTCCGTAAGCTCACCAAGACCAAGGGCGGCTTTGCCAATGAGAACAGCTTACTCAAGCTGCTCTATGCCGGTATACTCAAGGCCTCCGAACGCTGGACGCACCCCGTGCAGAACTGGAACCTGACGCTGTCACAGATGGCCATCCACTTCCCCGGGCGCCTGGAACATCACATCAGCCTATGAGGCTGGTTGGCTGACACAGAGTTTTGAACACCCTCTCATAAGTTCGAACATGACTCCCGGCAGAAGAGGCAATTGCTCCAGCCTCTCCTCTACATTTGCAAGTGTGATAATGCCAGCTTTGGAGTCTTTCATTTCAACCTCCAACACGGTCATATTTGTCATATATGTTAATTGTGACATTTTTAATGTAGACTTCAATCACTATGGATGCGTTATTTTGTCGCACATCAACAACAATGGTTAATATCCTTAATGCAGCTACAGCAGTTCGAAAGGATGAGCAGAGCTGGAATAAAAGAATGAACTTGCAGTGAGTGTGGTGTCACTCACGACTGCGATGTGAACGGGGCCAAGAACATTCTTGTGGTCGGGCATGGCCGTTCTGTAGAGGAAACCCTCTTGCTTTAGCGCGGGGAGGGTGTCATTCAGCATAACTAAAGCAACATTCGATCGGATTCCTCACATCAGCCGTACAAAGGAGTTAAATGTCAAGTCCCGCATGATTATAAGGTCGCTTTTTAAAAAGTTCCGGATGGGTTTTATGCCACTCCTTCATCGCCATGATGGGTGGTTTGGAGTC
>NZ_JAHQZT010000063.1 GCF_019061305.1 Marinobacterium weihaiense | reverse complement strand
CAATCATTCGAACGTAACAAACCGCACGTTAACGTAGGTACCATCGGCCACGTTGACCACGGTAAAACCACTCTGACCGCTGCGCTGACTCGCGTCTGTGCAGAAGTATGGGGCGGCGCTGCCGTTGCCTTCGACGGCATCGACAACGCTCCGGAAGAGCGTGAGCGTGGTATCACCATCTCTACTTCTCACGTAGAGTACGAGTCTCCGACACGTCACTACGCGCACGTGGACTGCCCGGGACACGCCGACTACGTCAAGAACATGATCACCGGTGCTGCTCAGATGGACGGCGCGATCCTGGTATGTTCTGCTGCTGACGGCCCCATGCCGCAGACGCGTGAGCACATCCTGCTGTCTCGTCAGGTTGGCGTACCGTACATCGTTGTGTTCCTGAACAAAGCGGACATGGTCGACGACGAAGAGCTGCTGGAACTGGTTGAAATGGAAGTTCGCGAACTTCTGGACCAGTACGACTTCCCGGGTGACGACACGCCGATCGTTGTAGGTTCCGCGCTGCAGGCGCTGAACGGCGAAGATCCGGAAGGTTTCGGTCAGGCGGCTGTTAAGAAGCTGGTTGAGACTCTGGACGAGTACATCCCGGAGCCGCAGCGTGCCGTTGACCTGCCGTTCCTGATGCCGATCGAGGACGTCTTCTCTATCTCCGGTCGTGGTACCGTTGTAACCGGTCGTATCGAGCGTGGTATCCTGAACGTTGGTGACGAAATCGAAATCGTCGGCATCAAGGAAACCACCAAGACGACCTGTACTGGTGTTGAGATGTTCCGCAAGCTGCTGGACCAGGGTCGTGCAGGCGAGAACGTTGGTGCGCTGCTGCGTGGTACCAAGCGTGACGAAGTTGAGCGTGGTCAGGTTCTGGCGAAGCCGGGTTCCATCACTCCGCACACTCACTTCGAAGGCGAAGTATACGTGCTGAGCAAGGAAGAAGGCGGTCGTCACACGCCGTTCTTCAAAGGTTACCGTCCGCAGTTCTACTTCCGTACCACTGACATCACCGGTGCATGTGAACTGCCGGAAGGTGTAGAGATGGTTATGCCGGGTGACAACGTTCAGATGTCTGTTACCCTGATCAACCCGATCGCGATGGAAGAAGGTCTGCGCTTCGCCATCCGTGAAGGTGGTCGTACCGTCGGTGCCGGCGTGGTATCCAAGAT
>NZ_JAHQZT010000062.1 GCF_019061305.1 Marinobacterium weihaiense | reverse complement strand
CATCTCTCAGTACTGTACGCTCACTCATTTACACTCCGAAGGCCCTGATGCAGTGACTATCGGTAGGAGTTTACACTAATTGAGAACGTCCCCTAGGCTGACAGGACACTAAAAAGCCGCGACGGAGATCCGTCGCGGCTTTTTTGTCATCCGCCCCTCCGGGGCGGGATCAGGCTCTGTTACGGGCAGAGCAGATTGTTGTTGTAGCTATCCAGAATACCAGCCAGGGTCTTGGCCTGCTGGGCCAGATCCTTGCTCGGGCCTTTCGGCTTGCGCAGATAGTCACCGCTGCCATCGAAACCGATGTTCAGCAGCAGGGCTTCGGCAGCGTCCTTAGCTTCCAGCATGGCCGGGCAGGTACCCGCTTCGGCGGCGATGTTCAGCTGCACAGCCATCAGCTGGGCAGCCAGGCCATAGGCTGCATCACTGGCTTTCTTGCGGCCATCACCCACCAGGTTCGGGTCGTCCACGTCACGCTTGTCGAGGATATCCACACCCACTTCGCACAGGGTCACTTCCAGGCCCGGATGCAGGTAGATCGGCAGGAATTCATCCAGCACATCGTAGTAGTCCGGATCGGTCAGCCAGCGATCATACTGGTTGCCCTTGCCGTCACAGCTGGTCCAGTTTTTCCAGAAGCCGATGGTCCGTGCGTTGCCTCCCGGCGGCGGTGTGTTGTCGATATTGAACTGCTCGGTTTCAGCCACGGCCAGGTTGAAGGCCGCACATTCACCGATGTAGTCCTCACCGATGGTCAGCGAGTACCAGACCAGCGGTCCATCGTTGCTGCTGCCGGTCAGCGTCCAGCCCGGCTGAACATCCAGTTCACAGAAGGCGTAATCACCCGGTACCAGCTTGGCCATGCCATCCACATCGACACAGACATCCGGATTGGCTCCGGCTTCACAGCTGAAGTAGGCAATGCCGGTGATCGGATCAGAGGTAGCGGATGCCACGGCACCGCTGCCGTCACGGATCTGGAAGTTGAAGGCCGGGTAAACACCGTTTGGTGCAATACCGGAGACGGTCTTCAGCACTTCCGCCATGCCGCGCTTGGTGTTTTCGAACGTACAGGTCACGGTTTCACCCGGCTGCAGATCGATCGCATTCGGCGCACTGCCGTCATCACAGGTGGCACCGGTCAGATCCCAGCCGGCCGGTACGTTTTCATCCACGGAGTAGACACCGTGTACCAGCGGATCGGACATGAACGGCTCGGTGGCATCAGCCAG
>NZ_JAHQZT010000061.1 GCF_019061305.1 Marinobacterium weihaiense | reverse complement strand
TTGACCACGAGGGTCAGCAGATTAAATCCCTTGATCCGCTTCCAGTTCTTCTGTGCTGATTCCAGCAGCTTGTAGACCATCGCCAGCGTGGTCTCTCGCGAGCCGCAGTTCCGGGCTCGTTTGGTTCTCAGCCGGACAGTCGCGAACGTGGATTCGATCGGATTGGTTGTCCGGATGTGAACCCAATGCTCTGCCGGGAAGTCGTAGAACGCCAGCAGTTCTTCCCTGTCTTTACGTAGGCGCTCCATGGCACCAGGATACTTCGACTCGAAGCGCACCAGCGCCCGGTCAAAGGCCTTGTGCGCATCGTCTTGTGTTTCTGCCATCCATATATCATGCAGTGCAGCCTTCACCTTGGGTTGAACAGACTTTGGCAGTGCCGACATGATATTGGCTGTCTTGTGCACCCAGCAGCGCTGATGACGGGTATCAGGGTAACACTTGGCAAGCGCTTTCCAGAACCCAAGAGCACCGTCACCGACCGCCAGCTTAGGACTTGTCGTCAGGCCTCGCTCACGCAGGCCCAGCAGCAGCTCTGACCAACTGGCTTCTGACTCGCGATAGCCGTCTTCAACGGCGACCAGTTCCTTACGCCCGTGCTCTGTGACGCCGATGATCACTAGCAGGCAGAGGCGATTATCCATGCGGACGTTGCTGTAGATGCCATCGGCCCACCAGTATACATACCGCTTCTGGCTAAGATCACGCTGACACCAGCTGCGGTGCTCGTCAATCCAGTGCTGCTTCAACCGACTGATGGTGTTGGCGGAAAGCCCCTTGGCCTGATCGCCCAGCAACGCGGACAGCGCATCCTGGTAATCGCCCGTACTCACGCCCTTCAGATACAGCCAGGGCAGCAGCTCCTCGATACTCCGGGCGCGTTTCAGGTATGGCGGCAACAGAGTGCTGTTGAAGCGGACACCGGAGCCGCTGCGGTCCCTGACCTTTGGTACCTTGATCTCGACATCGCCAATACCCGTCTGAACAGTGCGTTCGGGCAGATAGCCATTGCGTACCACAGCCTTGCGGCCATCCGGCAGCCGATGTTCAGCATGCTGCTCCAGCAACACCTGAAGTTCAGCTTCAACGGCCTGTGCGATCAGTTCTCGGGCACCATTGCGAAGCAACTCAGTCAGCGGGTCTGTCACCTGTTCTTCTGGTTGTGAAAGAGCTCTCAGGGTAGACTTGGTCATGGCGTATCACCTTCTGTTGATTGAGATCTTGGTCGTGATCAATCAACAGGATACGCCATCCT
>NZ_JAHQZT010000060.1 GCF_019061305.1 Marinobacterium weihaiense | reverse complement strand
CGGGCACCTCGAAAAACCTCCCTCACGGCACCGGTAGCCCTGTGATAGCATCAAGCAATCACCAACACCCTACCAGTCAGTACCATGAAGAAGCGTAGCGCGATTAAAAACGACCTCTTTGCCAGCGAACATCACCGTGAAAAGATCGACCGGATCGGCGACCCTTTGGCTGAGATTGAGCAGCACATCAATTTTTCCGCACTGGCCGCTGAAGTTGATTGTATCGCGCCTCGAGTCGAAAGCGCTCAGGGTGGACGACCGCCGTACCCGACTGAAACTATGGTGCGCATCCTGGTACTCAAGCGCCTTTACAACCTGTCGGATGAGCAGATGGAGTACCAGCTACTGGACCGTATGAGCTATCAGCGCTTCTGCGGGCTGACCCAAGCCATCAACATTCCGGATCGCACCACGATTTGGCACTTTGAAAATCGCATCGGTGAAGCCGGTGCTCAGGCCCTGTTCGATGGCGTATCGGCGCAACTGTTCAAGCAGGGCTTCATCGCCCGTGGTGGCCAGATCATTGATGCCACCCTGGTGCCGGCGCCCAAGCAGCATAACCGACGTAGCGACAAAGAGCTGCTGGATCAAAAGGCCATGCCAGCCGACTGGAAGCCCGCCAAACGGCGGCAGAAGGATACCGATGCCAGCTGGACCAAGAAGCACGGCAAAAGCCATTTTGGCTACAAACTGTCAATCAACGTCGATGCCAAGTACAAAGTGATCCGGCGTTTTCAGTGTGACACCGCCAAAGTGCATGACAGCCAGCATTTCGAGGCTGTCCTTGATCGGCACAACACCAGTCAGGACGTCTATGCCGATCGCGGTTACCCATCGATCGAGCGGGAAGCCTGGCTGAAAGCGCACGGTTACCGGAACCATATTCAGCGCAAAGGCCACCGCCAGAAACCGTTATCGGAGTGCCAGCAACGACGCAATAAGCGGATTGCTAAAACCCGTGCCCGCGTCGAGCATGTGTTCGCCAGCATCGATCAGATGGGTGGCAAGTTGATCCGCACAGTGGGCCAAGCGAGGGCCAACTTTGCGATGACCATGATGGCCGCCTGCTACAATCTGAAGCGGTTGGTGTACTTCCAGCGGGCCGGGATTAAAGCATTTTGAGCCGTTGGTGGCGGCTCAATGTGCCTGATGGGCACACTGAGAGACGACCGCAGCCGGTGCCAATGAACTCGGAACCGGCATGATATCAAGTCGAAAACAGCTGTTCCGGGCAGTTTAGCTGTTCAGGCGGCGAGCAGCAGGTTTTTCGAGGTGCCC
>NZ_JAHQZT010000005.1 GCF_019061305.1 Marinobacterium weihaiense | reverse complement strand
GGATGAATTGCTCAATGGCGTGGTACATGATGTCGCGAGCGACGAACCAAGGATAACGCCTTTGGCTTATATGATCATCCGGGATGCGACAGTTAGTCACGCTAAACGCAGTCAAGCGCATCATTCATGCCGACCTGGCAGGTACCTATTCACTGGAAACCCTAGCGCGTGCAGTGGGGATACATGAGCAGAAGCTCATGAAGCTGTTTCGCCGGCATGAACAAAGCACCGTTTTTGCCTACATTCGCCAGGCACGAATGCAATACGCACGTACACTGCTGGAACAGGGCAGTACGCCCGTCGAGAACATTGCCGCGCTGGTCGGTTTCAGTAGTGCAGCCAATTTTGCCACAGCCTTCAAAGCGCATACTGGACTGACCCCTCGTCAGTACCGTCGACAGCATCAGGAGACGACACAGAGCGAACACGCACCCACCGGCTAGGGATGCATCAACTGTTCTGCCAGTGCCTTGATGTTCTGGTATCCATGCAGATCTCGGCGCCACTCGACCGGAATACCGTCCAGACCGTAATAGGCACCGGCCAGCTGACCGTAGATGGCGCCTACCGTATCGGCATCATCCCCTAGATTGACCGCCTTGAGCAGCCCCTCGGCAAAGTCGGAACTGTGATTGAAGGCCCAGAGCGCAGCCTCGAGCGAATCGATCACGTACCCCGTGGCGCGAATATGCGGCGGCTGACGATCAATAAACGCCCCCATGCTGACTGCGATCACCTCGGCATCCAGCTCCGGCAGCAGTTCGGTCACCGCACCGGCCTGCCAGACCTCTTCAGGGCTTGCAGCTGTGAGTGCGGCTGCCAGCATGAGTGCAAACACGCGGTTGGCATCCAGGCAACGCGGATCGGCATGCGTCAGCCGTGCATGTTCAGCAGCCAGGTCCGCCAGATCCGCTCGCCCGGCCGCAAAGATGACCAGTGGGGCCAATCGCATGAGCGTGCCGTTGCCGGCCTGATCCATCGACTCCTCCCCAGCAAAGGGATCAGCCGTTCGTTCATACCGCAACAGCGCACTGCGCGTCCGGTTGCCGATATCGAAGCAGCTACCGGTGGACGAGCAGTAGCCATCCCTGAACCAGCGCACAAAACGCTCCATGTGATCATGGGGATCAAACCGTCCCTGCTCGATCAGGCTGTAGGCCGAGCACAGCGCCATAGACGTATCATCGGTCCAGTAGCCCGGCGGCAACTGATGGGGACCGCCATCGCGATAGCCGGTCACGGGTTCAAAGCTGCCCGGAGCCTTGAACTCCACGGCAGCCCCCATGGCGTCACCCACCGCCAGACCGACCAGCATCCCTGTAAGCCTGTTCTGCATGCCCTTCTCCACTCTTACAGCGCGGCCGCGTAACGTCTCTGCAAGATGGCGATACGCTTCACATACGCACGGGTTTCGGCATACGGCGGCACGCCCCCATATTCCTGTACCGCGCCCGGCCCGGCGTTGTAAGCCGCCGTGGCCAGCCGGACATCATGATCATAACGCTTCAGCAGCATCGCCAGATAACGCACCCCTCCGTCGATGTTCTGATCAACATCAAACGGATTGCCCACGCCCAGTTCAGCTGCAGTCTGCGGCATCAGCTGCATCAACCCCTGCGCCCCGACCCTTGAACGTGCCTGGGGATTGAACGCGGATTCAGCATGAATAACCGCCCGCACCAGCGCCTTATCAACGCCATGCAACCCGGCAATGCGATCGATGCTCTGCTGATAACGTTCCATGAACAGGGGCGTGGTTTCCCAATTGACACCGGAATTGACCTGGCAAGCGTAGCAGTCAAAGCGAACCCGCTCGTATTCGACCCCGCTGCCGGGCTTTTCATCACTGAACGCCAGACTGCCATCCGCATTGCGGTATTTGTAATAGGTACTGACCACGGACGCTTTCTGCGTCGGCGCCACATTGGTGTACTCAACCCGCCCGTCCGGGTGGACAATCTTGCGCACCTCGGCGTGTACACCCAGCGCTGCAAACAGTACCGCCGCTGTCAGCGCGGCATATGAAAATCGATTCATAGCAAGAAAAGGTATCAGATTCATTAGCTGATCAATCATTCTAGAGAGGTACAGCCGTAAATGCTGCCCCTGGCCACGAGTTTGTGACCCAGGTTTGATCAACTGCAAGGTCCGGGTGGCCTCTCTTGCGTTTGCACAGTGTTTCAACCGTATATCACGCCAGCACCTGCAACATATCAAGCGTGGCCTGGATGCACTGCCCCGAAACATACAAACAAGCATGTATCAATGTTTTTCATTGATCGCATCGGTTAAAATACCCTCTTGTCAGTTGTGATCAGAGAGGGCCTATTGCGATGGCACGACGAACCAAAGCCGAAGCCGCAGCTACGCGCGAGGCACTGATTGATGCCGCTGAAGATATGTTCATGGCACACGGGGTTGCTCGCACGTCTCTGGAGCAGATTGCCCGGCATACCGGCATGACACGCGGCGCCGTATACTGGCATTTCAAGAACAAGGCTGATCTTTTTCACGCCATGCTGGAACGCGTGCGCATGCCGTTTCAGGACCTGATGGATCAGGTGGAACCGACGCTCGCGGATCGTTGCCCACTGGAGGCCATCCGCCAGGCCTGCATCAAGGGGCTGGCACGCCTGGAGCAACCACGCCACCGCCGGGTGCACTCCATTCTGATGTACCGCTGCGAGTTTTTCAGCGATATCGACCCCCAGGCCATGCAAGAGGAGATATCGCAAGACACCTATGCCGTGCTGCTCAAATATTTTCAAATGGCGCATGAACGCGGCCAGCTGGCATCACTGAGCGCGGAAGCTGCCACCGACCTTCTGCACGCCACCCTGTCCGGCCTGTTTTATGGCTGGCTGCGCCACCCCGAGCGCTACTCCATCAAGACACGGGGCGCCGTCATGATCGAAAACCTGTTGCAGCTGATGCGCAAGGACTGATCGGACGGCTAGCCCTCTCCCCTTCAACGCAAAAGGGCCGGTCATTGACCGGCCCTTTGTCGTTCACCCCCTGATCAGTGGGGATGCTTGACGCCACGCTTGTGCTGCAGCCAGTCCGACACCGACGCGATCATGGCGTAGAAGGTCGGAATGAAGCAGCTGCCGATAATGGCGACAGAGGCCATGCCGACGGCAACCGCCGTACCGATATGGTGACTGCTGGTGTCACTGGCACCGGTCGCAAGCGCCAGCGGCAGCGTACCCAGGATAAAGGCAAAGGAGGTCATCACAATCGGACGGAAACGCAGCTCCGCCGCGCTCACGGCCGCTTCACGAATGGACTTACCCAACTCGTGCCGCTGCAGTTCGGCAAATTCCACGATCAAGATGGCATTCTTCGCCGCCAGGCCCACAACCACCAACAAGCCGATCTCGACATAGACACTGACCTCGAGCCCGCGCATCATGATGCCGCCAATGGCACCGAAGAAGGCAAAAGGCGTAGCGGTCAGTACCGCCAGCGGCAGGGACCAGCTTTCATACTGAGCCGCCAGGATCAGGAACATCATCAGGATGCCGAAGATCACGGCCAGTGATGCCGTGTTGCCCAGCGTGGTTTCCTGATAGGCGGTACCCGTCCAGCCCATGCCCCAGTTATCACCCAGCGTTTCCTGAACGACCTCTTCCATGGCGGCGATGGCCTGACCTGAACTGTAGCCCGGTGCCGGCCCCCCCTGGAACTGTGCACCCAGATAGACGCCAAAGCGGCTGACCACCGCCGGACCGGTCTGGCGCTCCAGGGTGACAAATTCCGACAGCGGAATACGCTCACCGCTGTTGCTGCGCACGAAGATGTTGTTCAGGTCATCCGGTTTCTGACGGTATTCGTCTTCGTTCTGCAGATACACCTGGAAGTTGCGGTTCTGATAGCTGAAGAAGTTGACGAAGCCGTTGCCCAGGGTATTGGACAGAGTGGCATTCAGGTCTTCCAGCGCAACGCCGTAGCTCAGAGCCTTCTGGCGGTCAATATTGGCGCGATAGGACGGCACGTTCACATTGAACGTGCTGAACACACGATTCAGCGCCGGATGCTGGTTGGCCGCCTGCATCACCTTCAGCGAGGCCTGGTACAACTCATCCGAGTTGGCACCGGCATAGGACTGCAGGTAGCCGGTAAAGCCACCGGTGGTCGACAGACCGCTGATTGGCGGCATGTTGAATGCCAGCGCGCTGCCGCCCGGTGTCTGCGCCCCGATCTGCATCACCTGGCCGATCAGCTGATCCACTTTCAGGTCACGCTCTTCCCAAGGCAGCAGGCTGATAAACATCACGCCACGAGCGTTGTTCACCGAGCTGGACAGAATGTCATAGCCCGCCACGGCAGCCACATGCGCCACGCCCGGAATGTCCTGGATCTGCTGGCTGACGTTATCCATGTAGCGGCTGGTACGGTCCAGTGAAGCGGCATCCGGCAGCGATACGCTGGCAATGATGATCCCTTGGTCGGTCTGCGGCACCAGCGTGGTCGGCGTATTGGTGAACATCCACCAAGAGCCGTAACTGAAGACAGCGGTCAGCAGCAGTGACAGTATCCAACGACGCACCAGCACATCCACACACCAGGTGTAGGCTGCCGTTACGGCGCTGAAGCCCTTTTCAAACCAATCCAGTGGCGTGAAAAGCAACGCCTTGAGGCCTGTACGACGCTGGTGCAGGTTGTGCTTGATGAATACGGCCGACAGCGCCGGGGTAAACGTCAGTGCCATCAGGGCCGAGAAACCGACGGAAATGGCCACGGTCAGGGCAAACTGCTTGTAGATCTGGCCGGTAAAGCCTCCCAGGAACGCCACCGGGATGAAGACCGCCGCCATGATCAGCGAAGTCGCGATGACCGGGCCACCGACCTCGCGCATCGCCTGAATGGTCGCCTGGCGCACACTGATCTCGGGGTCTTCGCTGAACACGCGCTCGACGTTCTCGACCACTAGAATAGCGTCATCCACCACGATGCCGATCGACAATACAAGTGCAAACAGGGTCAGCAGGTTGAGCGAGAAGTCGAACAGGTAGAAACCGGCAAAGGTTGCCACCACCGACACCGGTACCACCGACATTGCGATTACGGTAAAGCGCCAGTTCTGCAAGAACACGAACAGGATCACGCCGACAATGAGGAATGCCTCAATGAAGGTTTTGACCACGGTATCGACCGATGCCGTGATGAACAGCGTGGTGTCATACGGCACCACGTAGTCCAGCCCCGGCGGGAAACGGCCGGACAGCTCTTCGATCTTGGCCTTGACCGCATCCGCGGTTTCCAGCGCGTTGGCACCCGGCTGCTGGTTGATGACGATCGGCGTCATGCTGGCACTGTCCAGACGTGCATCGATGCCATAGAAGGAAGCCCCCAGTTCGATACGGGCCACATCACGCAGCAGCAGCGCCGAACCATCCGGGTTGGTACGCAGATAGATGTCGCGGAAATCATCCGCGCTGGACAGACGCCCGCCGGCGGTCACCGTGTAGGTATACGCACGCGGATCGGACTGCGGGGTTCCCGCCAGGCTGCCGGCCGGCACCTCGGTATTCTGTGCGCGAATGGCCCGCGCTACTTCCGTCGGAGTCAGGTCGTACTGTGCCAGCTTTTCCGGGTCCATCCAGATGCGCATCGCAAACTCGCCTCCGCCCAGCACCTCAGCCGCACCCACGCCGGGAATCTGGCGCAACTCGTCGAGGATATTCAGGGTAGCGTAGTTCTGCATATAAACGCTGTCGTAGTCACCATCGGGCGAAATCAGAGCCGCCAGCACCAGGATCGAGCTGGAGCGCAGCTCGACGGTCACGCCCTGTGCCTGAACCGCCTCGGGCAGCTGTGACAAGGCACCCTGCACGCGGTTGTTGACGTTGATGGTGTTGGTGTCGCCATCCGTGCCGATATCAAAGGCGACATTCAGACTCATCAGGCCGTTATCGGCACTGTTGGAGGTCATGTAGAGCATGTTCTCGACCCCGTTGATCGCCTCGGCCAGCGGGGCCGCGACCGTCTGGGCCACCGTTTCCGCATTGGCACCCGGGAAACGGGCCTGTACCGACACACTGGGCGGCACCACACTGGGGTACTGCTCGATCGGCAGCACTCGCAGGCTGACGACCCCGACCAGGGTCAGGATGATCGCAATGACCGTGGCGAAGATTGGCCGCCGAATGAAGAAATTCGAGAAACTCATGCCTGGCCTTCCTCTGTCTCTGCCGGCTTGGATTCACGGGGCTTGATCGGGGTACCCGGCTTGATGCCGGATGGGTCGCCGACCACAACAGTATCGCCGCTGGCAAGACCGTCCAGGATGATCTGCAGCTCGCCGGCCACTTCGCCCAGCTGTACGGTACGCGCACGCGCCTTGCCGTCTTCATCCACTACGAACACCTGCGGCCCCATCAAACCCTGGGTCACAGCAATCTCCGGCACGGCGATGACGTTATAGCGCTTCAGGCCTTCAATGCTGACGCGCACGAACTGGCCCGGCAAGATCTTGGCATCCGGATTGGCAAAGGTGGCGGAAGCCTGAACCGTACTGGTACGCGCATCCACCCGCGCATCGAGAAAGTCCAATGTGCCCCTCAAACGAGTATCGCTGTCACCGGCCGACTCTCCCAGCGCCAGGCTGGCGTGAATGCGATTGACGTCATCCAGCTGCAGCTGATTGCGCAGCTCGAGCGCGTCCTTGAGCGGCACCTGGAAGCGCACTTCCAACGGGTCCAGCGGGGTAATCGTGACCAGCTCGGTACCGGCGTTGACCAGGTTACCCAGGTTCACCTGGCTCAGGCCCACTCGGCCACTGACCGGCGCGGTCACCTGCGTGTAATCGAGATCGATGCGCGCGCTGGCCAGGGCGGCCTCGGCCTGAGCCACGCGTGCGCGCGCCACCTGCTGCTCGGCCAGAGCCTGATCATACTGTTGACGACTGACCGAGTTGCGCTTGAGCAGGGACTCGTAACGTGCCGCATCACGGCCGGCCCGGGCCAGCTCGGCGCGGGCACTCTGCAGATCGGCTTCACGCTCCTGCACATATGCCTGATACTGCTCGGGCTCGATGGTATACAGCAGCTGCCCCTTGCTGACCTGGTCCCCCTGCTCGAACTGGCGGGTTTCCAGCGTTCCGGTTACGCGCGCCACCAACGTGACCTCATTGTCACTGCGCAACAGCGAGGAATACGTCTTGTCGAGCGTAATATCCTGGCGACTGATGGTAGCAACATCCGTCATAACAGGGGGCATCTCACGAGCCCCCTGCGCCGGCTGGCTGTCGTCCTGACCGCAAGCAACCAGCAGCATTGCCATGGCTGCCAGCAGCAACACGCGTGCTTTGGAAACAAGTGTTTTCATCATGAGATTCCCGATGGTTGGAAACAGAGGCGCAATTTTACATTCATACATGTATGCATGTAAATTAGACCGGACCTCAAATTAATAACCCTAAGACTAGTAGCTCATCGATGACACGTCTGTCATTATGAGCATCTGGGTAGCGGCCCACGCTATACGGCAACCACTGGCCGCCCGATTGAATCATTTACTCAAGAGCCCCCGATGACTTGCATGGAACGCAGCGAGATCAAGCGTAATCTGACCGGCCTGGAGCTGCGTGTCGGTACACGCCTGCCCTGGTCGGTCTACAGCCCTCAGGGCACTCTTCTGTTGACTGAAGGCGCACTGATTCGAAGTGAAAAGCAGATCGAGCGCCTGATCAATATCAAGGCCCACTATTTTCAAATCCCGGCCATTGGGGTCTACACATCTTCGTCCGCACCAAAGCACGTCAATACCGATCGCGTCAGCACCTTTGTCATCATCCATACCTTGCTGGAACGTCTAGAAGAGTGCTTCAACCTGTTTCTGCAAAACAATGACGGAGACCGCTTCATACGCCGCACCTTACAGCTGGTGCTGGATATACAAGGCGTGTGTGAGGAGCAAGCCGATGGCGTGCTGGGCACCATGCAGCTGATCGTGGAAGCTCCTCACGGGCTGGTGCACCCGCTGCATGCGGCATTGATGTGTGAAGTGGCCTGCCGCCGCATGGGCAAGGGCTCGCTGGAACGACTGCCCGTGGTGGCCGCCGCTCTGACCCACGATCTAGGCATGTACGAAATTCAACAGGAGCTGTTCGAGCAGTCCTCACCGCTGACCGAGCGCCAGCGCCGCATCATTGATCGTCATCCGCAGCGCTCTTGGGAGCTGCTGAAACAGCGCGGCGTGACGGACAAACAATGGCTCAAGCCGGTACTGCAGCACCATGAGCGATTGGACGGCAGCGGCTATCCGGCCGGTCTGGTCGGTGACGCCATCTGCTCCGAAGCCCGATTGCTTGCGATCACCGACTGCTATTCGGCCATGATCCGTCCACGCGCCTACCGCAACCAGGTACCGCCCCGTGACGCCCTGCGCGAGATTTTCCAACAACGCGGCAGCACTATCGATGCCGAGCTGGCGCGCCTGTTCATCGACATCATGGGCATTTTCTCCCCCGGTACACTGGTGCAGCTAACGCATGGCGAACTGGCACTGGTCACGGGCCGGGGCGAGCGACATGGCCAGCCGCCGATGGTGCTGCTCAGCAACCGTCTGGGCGAACGGCTTGAACAACCCGACCCCTTCATACTGCAGGACAGTGCCGACATCAAAGGCATCGCACGCATTCAGGACCATGCCGAACTGCTGGCCATGCTGGGCCAGGTCTGGGCACCGATGACCCCGGTGCCCTCAGCCCAGTGAAGCGCTGCCAGGCCAGGCGTTCGGCACCACAAACAGGCGTTCGGTCTCCTGCCAGCCCTCCAGTGCAGGCTCCATCCGCGCCAACAGGCACGCCCGGCCGTCATGCTCCACCTGTTCTGCCACCTGTTGTAACAGGCCAATTTCAGGTGTGGCCGGCTGCTGCCAGGGGCCCAGCCAATGAGGTTTGTGCAATACGACCCAATGCATCGGCGGCAACCTTGCACTATCCGCCACATGACACCAGCGCCCCGCACCATGATCCGGCGCGACCTGAGCGGGTACAGGGAGCAGGCCCTCCAGCGGTTGAAACAGATAGCCCGGCATGAACAGCCGCACCCTAGGGCGCGCTATCACCCCCAGATCCGCCAGGCAGGCCTGACCGGCTGCAGTCGTGGTCATCTGCGCCTGGTGCTGCAACAGGCGGTCCGTTTTCAGATCCAGTCGATCCCGGGTGTTGGTGCCGTACCAGCGCACACGCCCGCAGGTGTCATGCCCCAGATAAAACTTCACCGCGATTTCATGATGTTCCACCTGTTGCGTCGCGGTATTCAGCACCAGGAAATCCAGTTCTCCCAGAGTACGCTGCCCTTCACGGATCTGCAGGTTGCGCGCCAGCAGTGTCCAGCCCAGCAGATCCTGCAGCAGACAGGCATACAGCTGCTCCACATACAACCCCAGCCGGCGCGGGAATGGCGGCTGCAACAACGGTGGCAGGTTGTCGGGGTGACGATCCCAGTAGCGCAAGACCTGCTCATGGTCTGCCGGCAGCCAGTCCCGCGGATGGAAGGTCTGGTCTCCGTGGTACAGCTGAGGGGCCCGGCACAGCCAGGCCAGATGCCGAATGACCGGCTGACTGAAAGGGCGCGGCTCAGCGCTGGCGCTCATACACACTAAGGCTGACCGCAGTGCCCAGATTCAGGGATTCGATCAGGCCGATACCGGGAATGGTAAAGGCGCGCGCCTCCAGCTGCTCCAGTTGATCACGGGGCACACCTCGGGCTTCATTGCCGAACAGGTAGCAGTCACACTGTCTGAACGCATCCGACGCCAGTGGCTCGCCGGCCATGTCCAGGCAGCCGATGTGCTGGAAACGCTCGCCCAAACTCTCCAGGGAGACATCCAGTTCCAGAGGCACATGGAAAATCGCCCCCATGCTGGCGCGAATCACCTTGGGGTTGAACGGGTCCACACTACCCGGACTAAGCAGGCAACGGTAGCCGCCGAACCAGGCCAGGGTACGCAGAATCGTGCCCAGGTTGCCCGGATCCTGAATCTCGTGCAAGTACACCGCCACTTCATGATCACCGGCAGGCGGCCGAACAGCGGCCATCGGCAGCACTGCAACGATACCCTGAGGGCTCTTGGTAGCACTGATGGCGCTCATCTGCTTGCCGGTGACTTCATGCACCCTGAACTCGGTCTGCCAATCGGCATATTGCTCGGTCAGATACAGCTCGGCGGCCTTGAGGCTCGGTTGCTGTTGGGCTGCTTTCTGCAGCTCCAGCACCAGGTGCTCGCCCTCCACCAGGCAACAGCCGGTTTCGGTACGAAATTTCTTCTGCTGCAGCTTTTTGATCAGATCCAGTTTCATGCCGGTCTCGCCTTGGTGAATGGGTGGCATTATAACGGCGCAGTCGAGTGAAGTCAGTCCAGCCCCTTGGCGCCTTGCAAAGGCAACACGTACAATACGCAACTCAGTCACAATGATGGTTTTTTACAACTATGGCCCGTTCCAAAAGCAGTGCTCGCTGGCTCAAAGAGCATGTCAACGATCCCTTCGTCAAACAGGCACAGAAGGACGGTTACCGCTCCCGCGCCAGTTACAAGCTGCTGGCCCTGAACGAGAAGGATAAGCTGATCAAGCCCGGCATGCTGGTGATCGATCTGGGCTCGGCGCCGGGTGGCTGGTCGCAGATCGCTTCACAACTGGTTGGCGAACAGGGCACGGTGATCGCTTCCGACATCCTGCCGATGGACGCCCTGCCCGATGTGGCGTTCATTCAGGGGGATTTTACCGAGGAGAGCGTGTTTGAGGAGATCATGGGCGTCATTGATGAGCGCCCCGTGGACGTGGTGATCTCCGACATGGCACCCAACCTCAGCGGCGTGGCCGCCGCCGATCAGGCTGGCTCCATCTATCTGATCGAGCTCGCGTTGGACATGGCGCAGCAGGTGCTCAAGCCCAAGGGCAGTTTTGTCGCCAAGGCGTTTCAGGGCGAAGGCTACGAAGAATTCGTCAAGCAGGTTCGGGAACACTTCGATACGGTACTGATCCGCAAGCCCGAAGCCTCGCGTGCACGCTCACGCGAAGTGTACGTGGTCGGCAAGGGATTCAAGGGCTAAGGCCTGACTAGACAGCTGCCTGATACAGACACAAAATGCCGCAGACAAAACTGCGGCATTATCACAGGTGAGACGGCTGGCAGGATTCACTCAACCCGCGTCATGCGCGCCTTGGCAAACCCGTTGCCACGTTCAAGCGTCGTGTCATCAATGATTTTCCAGGCATCTTCCTTACCATCGGTTTTCAGTACCAGATACCGGCTGCCACCGCTTTCACGCACGAAGATGTCGTCCAGTTGCGTGCGTTCGCCATCGGACTCCAGATAGTCACGACCGATCACGATACGGGTATCCGGCATCAGCTCACCCAAATTCACCCCCACGCTGGACACCTCCACCTTGTAGGTTCCTTCATAGCCATGACTACAGCCAAGCAGCACCAGCACCATCATGGATATCAGCAATAAACGCAGTTGTTTCATCATTTCATCCCCTGTTGCAAGGCAAGCCCGTCAATACATACGGATCAGTACCACCCCGGCCAGCAGGCAAAGCACACCCAGAATACGTCCCAGGTTAATGCTGTGCTCAGGAAACGTGGCCCAGCCCAAGTGGTCCAGAATGACTGACATGATCAACTGGCCGGCCACCAGCAAGGCAATCATGGTCGCCGCACCAATGCGCGGCGCCAGAAAAGCGCCCGTCGCCACGAACAGTGCCCCCATGAAACCACCGGTCCAGGCCCACCAAGGCGCCTGCTGGAGCTCGGCCGCCACCGGCCATTGATAGCGCATCGCCAGCACGACACCAAGCAACGCGGCCGTGCCAACCAGAAAAGAGATCCAGGAAGCCCAGAGCGCGCCATTGCTGTGCAGCGCCAGGGTGCTGTTCACACCGGCCTGCAGCGGCATCATCATGCCGGCCACAAACGCCAGTGCCAGCCAGAAATACAACATGAGACCTCCTTTCATCATCTTATCGGCGGGTCAGATAGACGCCGCACTCCAGATGGTCGGTGTAGGGGAACTGGTCAAAGATCGCAAAGCGCTCCAGCTTGTGGGTTTTACTGATCTGCTGCAGGTTGTCATGCAGGGTATCCGGGTTGCATGAGATATAGAGAATATGCTCGTATTCGCAGATCTGCTCCACGGTGTGCTCATCCAGACCGCAGCGCGGCGGATCAACAAAGACTGTGCTGAACTCACACTCGTCCAGCGCCAGTCCCTGCACCTTGCGGCTGGTTTTTTCGCCCTTGAGGATCAGTGACAGGTCCTCCGATGGCATGCGCAGCACGTCGATGTTGTCGATGCCGTTTTCCTGAATGTTCCACTCGGCAGAACGGACCGACACCTTGGAGATCTCGGTGGCCACCACACGGCGAAAATTCTGCGCCAACGGCAGGGTAAAGTTGCCATTGCCACAGTAGAACTCGACCAGGTCGCCGCCGGCATGGGAGGAGACATCGATCGCCCACTCGATCATCTTCTCGCAGACATGACCATTGGGCTGGGTAAAGCCGTTTTCGGTCTGCTGGTAGCGGTAGGGCCGGCCCTTAATATTCAGTTCTTCCACCACGAAATCGCGGTCCAGCAGAATCTTCTGCTTGCGGGCGCGACCGATGATGTCGATGTTAAACTGCTCGCGCAGCGGCTTCACCCGCTCGACCCATTCATCATCCAGCTGACGGTGATACAGCAGGCTCACCAGCAGCTCACCCGATAGGGTGCTGAGAAAATCGATTTGGAACAACTTGAAACGCAGCACCGGATCCGGACGGATCACGTCCAGCAGCTTGAACATCATGTCGTGGATGCGTTCGGACACCATCGGGCAGTTGTCCAGCCTCACGGGGGTACGCTTGTCACCATCGAACATGACATAGTAGAGGTCATCCCCTTCGTGCCAGGTACGGAACTCGGCACGCAGGCGGTAATGCTGCGGCTGCGAAGTAAAGACTTCAATCTCGGGTAGATCGAACTCGGCAAACTGGTCGGCGATGCGGGCTTTCTTGGCCGCCAGCAAGGCGTCGTACTGTTCAGGCTCCACGCGGGGAAGGGCCATCGGCTAACCTCTGTATCTTCAATAAAAATCGGCAATGACAAACCGGCGATGCGCGCTCGGGCGGCGGATTTTAGCACAGGCACCGGCAGCCTTCATTCGGCGATCAATCAAGCGTAGAATGACCCACTTTATCTTCAACCGACTCAGAGCCAACGATGTCCGACAGCAAGCGCAAGATTCTCGTCACCAGTGCCCTGCCCTATGCCAATGGCCCCATCCATCTGGGCCATCTGGTCGAGTATATCCAGACCGATATCTGGGTTCGTTTCCAGAAGCAGCGTGGCCATGACTGCACCTACGTCTGTGCCGACGACGCCCACGGTACGCCGATCATGCTCAAGGCCGACCAGATGGGCAAAAGCCCGCAGGAACTGATCGACCAGGTCAGTGCCGAGCACCAGCGCGACTTCGCCGGCTTCATGGTCAATTTTGACAACTACTACTCGACCCACTCGGAAGAAAACCGCCACTTCTCAGCGCTGATTTATGAGCGCCTGCGCGATGCCGGCCACATTACCCGTCGCACCATTACCCAGGCCTACGATCCGGTGAAGAACATGTTCCTGCCGGACCGCTTCATCAAGGGCGACTGTCCCAAGTGCGGCGCCAAGGATCAGTACGGCGATTCGTGTGAGGCCTGCGGTGCCACCTACCAGCCCACCGAGCTGAAAAACGCCTACTCGGCCATCTCCGGCGCCGCCCCGATCGAGAAGGAGTCTGAGCACTTTTTCTTCAAATTGGGTGACTTCGAAGCGTTCCTGCGCAACTGGGTCAACGAACACGTCCAGAGCCAGATGATCCACAAGCTGAACGAGTGGTTCGAGTCCGGCCTGCAGGAATGGGACATCTCCCGTGATGCGCCCTATTGGGGCTTTGAGATTCCCGACGCGCCAGGCAAGTACTTCTATGTCTGGATGGACGCCCCGATCGGTTACATGGCCAGCTTCAAGAACTGGTGTGACAAGAACGGCGTCGATTTCGACGAGTACTGGAAAGAAGGCTCCGATGCCGAGCTGTACCACTTCATCGGCAAAGACATCGCCTACTTCCACACCCTGTTCTGGCCGGCCGAGCTGAAAGGCGCCGGTTTCCGCACCCCCACCGGCGTGTTCTGCCATGGTTTCCTGACCGTCAATGGCCAGAAAATGTCCAAGTCTCGCGGCACCTTCATCATGGCCGAGACTTACCTCAAGCACCTGCGTCCGGAATACCTGCGCTACTACTTCGCGGCCAAGCTGGGTTCCGGCATTGATGACATCGACTTGAGCCTGGAAGACTTCCGCTACCGCGTAAATGCCGACCTGGTGAACAAAGTGGTCAACATTGCCAGCCGTTGTGCCGGTTTCATCAAGAAGAAATTTGATGGCCAGCTGGATAACTCTTTGGCCAATGCTGAGCTGTATCAGGAGGCCGTTGCACTGGGTGATGTGGTGGCCGACGCCTACGAGAAGCGCGAATACGGCCGTGCCATGCGTGAAATCATGCACCTGGCCGACAAGGCCAACCAGTACATTGACACCGCCGAGCCTTGGGTTCTGGCCAAGCAGGAAGGCAAGGACGCAGAGGTTCAGGCCTGCTGCAGCCTGGGCATCAACCTGTTCCGTGTCATCATCAGCTACCTGGCGCCGGTATTGCCGGAAGTCGCCGAGAAAGCCTGTGAGTTCCTCAATATCGACACCCTGGCCTGGGACGCCGTCAAAGAGCCCCTACTGGATCACAAGATCAACAAGTTCAAGCCGCTGATGCAGCGCGTGGACGAGAAAGTGATCGAAGAGCTGATCGAAGACTCCAAGCAGAGCCTGCAAGCCCAGCCGCAGGTTCAATCCGCGGCACCGGCTGCCGCTGAAGCCGAGCTGAGCAAGGAACCGATCGCCGATACCATCGAGTTCCCGGATTTCGCCAAAGTCGATCTGCGTGTCGCCAAAATTGCCAAGGCCGAGCATGTGGAAGGCGCCGACAAGCTGCTGCGCCTGACCCTGGACCTGGGCGGCGAAACCCGCAACGTCTTCGCCGGCATCAAGTCCGCCTACACGCCGGAAGACCTGGAAGGAAAGCTGACAGTTATGGTCGCCAATCTGGCCCCGCGCAAGATGAAGTTCGGCATCTCTGAAGGCATGGTGCTGGCCGCCGGCCCCGGCGGGGAGGATCTGTGGATTCTGGAGCCGCATGATGGCGCCCAGCCGGGCATGCGCATCAAATAAGATTCATGCAGCGGCGGTAACGAGCCGCGTCATGCCAACAACAGCCGGCCTTGCGCCGGCTGTTGCGTATGCGCAGTCTAGTATGTGGGCGTTATTCGGTAATGCTGCATGAAGGCGTTGGCACCGAATACACCCGCCAGCGTTCCGGCTGAAAGCGCAAACACCAACACAAATAAAAAGGCTTTCAGTACCAAAGGACCTGAAGCCAACGGGGTAAACAGATATGCTAGCACTATGAGGATGCACGCCCCCGATACTAGTTTTCCCGCTGCAAAAAACAGCGGAATCTCAAACGCCCAAAGTGATGCCAGCCCTCTGAAGCGGCTTAGGCCGAGCCCCAGGTATGCGAATGCCAGAAGGCTTCCAAGCGCAAGCGACAACGCCATCAAGTCGGCCCGCCCCTCCAGCATTACCCAGCCCATGCGCAGCGAAAATGCTGCGATACCTACCCAGAACAGCACCAGTGGACCCAGCAACAACCCCATACATACTCCCTTTCATCTACCGTAAGCTTAAACAGCCATCACGCAACTCCGGCAGATGACACGCCAGCGTAACCTGAATGCACTCAAGGCGCGAGCCGCTTGGGGGGCCAGCCGCTCAAGCGGCATCAGGAATAATCATCATCGGGGTTGGATAGCTTGACCTGCAGAGGCTCTGGCTTGGTTGCGGCCGGCATGCCGATCATCTCATTATAGGGGCTTTCATGAACCAACACCGTATCGGTAATGCCCAGCCCCTTGAACGGCAGCTTGGCATCCAGCTGACTGTTGAAGCGCAGTATGGTGCCCTGATCATCGCACACGTTCAGCAGCTCCTCCCCCTGGATGAGTTTCACCTGAACCAGATACATACTGCTTTCAAACGCCCGCAGCACCAACCGCTCAACCTGGCCCAGCTGCTTCTTCACATCATTGAGTGCTATTTTCATGTTCATGCCTCCTATTGCATCAAAGTCGATACGCACAGGAGACACTGTTGGTTTAGGTCCGCGTATTCAGGGCTGTGCAAGGCATGCCCTGAGCGGCATAATCACCCGCCTTGAGACTGACTTCATGACTGAAAGAGGATTTGAAACATGACACCGGAAGCATTTGCAGCCTGCATCGGGCAGGACGATAGCCTGGACTTTGAAGACACCCAGGCCGTGATCAGCGAGTACTTTGACTACACGCCTTGTGCCTTTAACAATGGTGGTATTTTCAATGAAGCCGGTCAGAACGAAGGTTCCTGCAAGATTTTCGGCTTCGGCCAGCTGATGCAGCTGGATCAGGCCCAGACCCTGGCCTGCTTCGGCCGCTTCTACCGTGATGTTCTGAACACCCCGGATGGCAGCGACCACGGCAACATTCGCAACTTCATGCGCACCGGCTGGGATGGCATTCAGTTTGAAGGGCAACCGCTCGTACGCAAGAGCGACTGATTCGATCAAAACAGCGGAAGCTGCTCGGCTTCCGCTTCACCTTCCTTCGGACCCAACCGATACCCGACCCCCAACAGACGTACCGGACGCGCACCGCGATGCCAGGCTTCTTCCAGCAGGGATGCAAACAGCCCCTGATGCGGGTGCTCAGAGCGGCATTCGGCCGTGGTCTTGCTGAAATCATTGAACTTCACCTTCACCACTAGCCCCAATATCTGGCGCGATTCACGGTGGCGTTCGTAGCGTGCTGCCAGATCCTGCATCAACGCGTCAAGCTGGTCGAGACAGCTGGCCAGATCCGGCAGATCCTGGCTGTAGGTGTGCTCGGTACTGACCGACTTGCGTTCACGATGGGTGCGCACCTCGCGGCTGTCTTCTCCTCGCGCCAGCTGCCACAAGCGCTCGCCAAACTTGCCGAAGTGATTCTGCAGCTCGATCAGCGACAGCGACTGCAGCTCGGCGCAAGTGCCCACGCCAAGGCCCATCAGCTTTTCCTGCGTCCGCGGCCCGACACCGGGAATCTTCTTTACCGGCAAACGAGCCACGAAGTCGGCCTGCTGCTCAGGCGTAATCACGCACAGCCCGTCCGGCTTATCCCAGTCACTGGCCACCTTGGCCAGAAACTTATTTTGCGCCACGCCCGCCGAGACCGTGATCCCGGTTTCCTCGCGCACCTGCTGACGAATCGCTTCCGCAATACGAGTCGCGCTGCCCTCCAGCAGCCCGCTGTCCGTCACATCCAAGTAAGCCTCATCGATGGAGACCGGCTCAATCAGCGAGGTAAAACGACGATACACAGCAAAGATCTGTTCGGCCACTTCGCGGTAGCGGGCCATGTTGCCGGAGACCAGTTTCAGCTGCGGACACAGCTGCAGGGCCCGTGCCGAGGACATGGCAGAATGAATGCCAAACTCGCGTGCCGGATAGTTACAGGTCGAAATGACACCGCGACGCTCGGCCGAGCCGCCGACAGCCAGCGGAATGTCACGCCATTCGGGGTGCTCCAGCATTTCAACCGCGGCAAAAAAGCAGTCACAATCGAGGTGGATGATTTTACGCGTGTCCTCGGGAGCAGTGGGGTCTGGGGTAACGGCTTTCATCGGTGCACTTCTGTTCTACAGTTTATATATTCACTCACGAAACGGTATTGGGGGCAAGCCAATGAATACATACCCCGGCTGGAACGGACGCGAGCGACGCCGGCAGCGCTTGCGGCGGTGGCAGCACGACCGACGCATGACCGACCGCTCAACACGCGATGATCAACCGAGGCGCTGCACCCCGGGTCGACGCTTGGACGACCCAACACACGGCCCTGAAGTAACCAAATAACCAACCTTTACATCAGGTTGTCACCTGGCCGTCACCTGCCGGTCACCCCTGTGTCACCTCGCCGCCATAGTGTAATGCGGAGTTGAGAGAGGTGATAGAACATGCACATCGATGTTGAACAGGTACTGGTCAACAGGTACCCCGCGTTCGTCAGCAAGCCCGCTCCGGTTCGCAATTCTACGCTATTCTGCCTGCGCCGACTGGTTCGCGAGCAGGAAATTAATCGTTTTCTGGAGCATCACCGTGGCAGCCGGGGGTTCGAGTTTGTCGACGAGGTACTCGACTACTTCAACTTCAGTTATGCCTTGAGCCACAAGGAGCGCATGAACATCCCTTCGTCCGGCCGTGTGGTCATTGTGGCCAACCATCCCCTGGGGGCGCTTGACGGTCTGGCCCTGCTGAAGCTGGTGGGCGAAGTGCGCCGCGATGTGCGCATTATCGCCAACGATGTGCTGATGCACTTTGATGCGCTGCAAAACCTGTTTTTGCCCGTGGACAACCTGGGCAAAAGCACGCGCAAGCAAAACATCGCCCGCATCGTCGACGCGCTGCAGAATGATGAAGCCGTGATTGTCTTTCCGGCCGGCGAGGTCTCGCGTGCCGGCTTTACCGGTATCAAGGATGGCAAGTGGAACAGCGGCTTCATTCACTTTGCTCGCAAAGCAAACGCCCCTATCCTGCCGGTGTATCTGGGTGGCAAGAACTCACCATTGTTTTATGGCCTGTCGTACCTGAACAAATCGATGTCGACTTTGATGCTGGCACGTGAAATGTTCAACAAGCATTCGGTCACACTGCCGGTACGCATCGGTGAACCCATCGCATTCCGTCAACTGGACGCTCTGCCGGTCTCGAATCGCGACAAGGCCAAGCTGCTGAAAAAGCATCTGTACCGTATCGCGCGCAACAAGCCCCCCCTGCTGTTGACCGAAAAGACCATTGCCCATCCGCAAAACCGGCAGACACTCAAGCAGGAGCTGCGCCAGGCCGACTTATTGGGCGAAACCGCAGACGGTAAGAAAATCTATCTGTTCGACTATCACCCAGACTCGGTGGTAATGCAGGAAATCGGCCGACTGCGCGAGATCGCCTTCCGTACCGTCGGTGAAGGCACCGGCCAAAAACGTGATCTGGACAGCTTCGATCAACACTACCGACACTTGATCCTGTGGGATGAGGAAGACCTGGAAATTGCAGGGGCCTACCGCATCGGTGAAGGCCGTCACCGCTTTAAGGACAAGACATATTCGCTCTATAGCGAATCACTGTTTCACTACAGCTCCGCGATGGACGATGTGTTTGTACAGGGCATAGAACTGGGGCGCAGCTTTGTACAACCGCGCTACTGGGGCAAGCGCTCGCTGGATTACCTCTGGTACGGCATTGGAGCCTACCTGCGGCGCCACCCGGACGTGCGCTACATGTTCGGCCCAGTCAGCCTCAGCAACAGTTACCCCAAACGCGCCCGTGACCTTCTGGTCTGGTTCTACCGGCACTACTTCCCGCACCCGGAAGCCCTGGCGCGCTCACGCAGCCCCTATACTCTGGATGCCGACGCGGAAACAACCATTCATCAGCTGTTCAGTGGCCGGGATTACCGTGAAGACTTCAACCGTCTGCGTGAACAGCTCGATTTTCTTGGAGTATCCGTACCAACACTATACAAGCAGTACAGTGAACTCTGTGAGGCGGGCGGAGTCAGTTTTCTTGACTTCGGCGTGGATGCCGATTTCAACTACTGCGTAGATGGACTGGTATTGGTGGACACCCACCGGGTGAAAGCACGCAAGCGGGATCGTTACATCGGCAGCCCTGCATAACGCGGGCAATTCAGGCACAATACCCGTCCCGACTATTTAAGGAGTCCACATGCATCCGTTGGGATTGGTATTGTTTGCCGTGATCGTACTGGGCAGCTGGTACTGGTGGCAGGCGCAGCCGCTTGACCAGCGGCGCAGCGCTAGCTGGAAAATCATCCTGCTACTGGTCACTATCGGCCTACTCGCTCTGGCCATTACCGGCCGCATGCACTGGCTCGGCGCCCTGATTGCGCTGGTGCTGCCGTTCCTCAAAAAGCTGCTGCCGCTGCTACTGCGATTCTCCCCCCTGCTGGCGCGCTGGTGGCAGAACCAGAAGCGCCAGGGCCCTCGCGACAAACAGCAGCATCAGCAGCACCGCCAACGCTCAAATAATGCGCGCATGACCGAAGCGGAAGCACTAGACATTCTGGGACTGAAAGCTGGTGCCAGCCGGGAAGAGATCATTCACGCCCATCGACAGTTGATCCAGAAACTGCACCCTGATCGCCAGGGCAGCGCTTGGCTGGCCGCCCAGGTCAATGAAGCCCGAGACCGCCTGCTGAAGAGCTGAGACTCAGCGCCACCAGTCCAGTTCGCCACTGCTCAATCGCAGGACAGGGCCGACAGGCTGAAGGTCAAGGGCGCGCCCGTAGGCCGGATGGAACCGTGACAGTGACAACCGGCCATCCGGCGCCAGCCGGAAACTCAATGGCGGTATATCCTCGCCTTCCGGCTCAAATCGGACCCGGTCTCCCGTGAGACGCCGCCACTCCCCTTCCCGTTCCAGCACCGGTTGATCGTTGAGGTAATCCTCGGTCAGCCGAAAGCGGCCATTACGCTCAAGCACCAGGCTCAGGCGACGGGTCGTGACGCTATCATCGGTGACATACTGACGCCGCAGCGGCCAATGCTCCAGATCTCCAAGGCGGGCACAGCCCCTGTAGAAACGGTCATTCAGCTCGGCCGACATGCTGAGTGCATACCAGGTGCCGCCGTCATCGGTACACGGGGACTTGCGCAGCTCGAATGTCAGCTCATGCCCTCCACGACGACTTCCGGATGACATGGACTGGCGCCAGCGACGCTCGCCCCCCATACGTTCAACCTCGGGACGCTTGAACCCCAGCTGCAACAGACGGTCACGATACTGTACGCGAATCCGGTCCTCACGCAGATCAAACACGACCGACCCGTCGTCAGCCACTGCGCGCAACTCAATATCTGCCAGCACATGATCACAGCTGCCCAGCGATCCGCCCACCACCAGCGGCTCCACCAGCGCCAGCCCCGTGTCGGCATCATGCCGCGCAACG
Source organism: Marinobacterium weihaiense (assembly GCF_019061305.1). Lineage (GTDB taxonomy): Bacteria > Pseudomonadota > Gammaproteobacteria > Pseudomonadales > Balneatricaceae > Marinobacterium > Marinobacterium weihaiense. The sequence goes on along the minus strand of NZ_JAHQZT010000005.1, from coordinate 183,892 downwards.
GCTTCTACATACACCGGCCACCCCTCTCCCAGGCTGTGTTGGGCAAAAGCCGCTTCCAACGCGGCGGAACCAATATGAACCGCTTGTCCGTCATGCACATCACAAGCCGCAAAACGATACCCGTCCGCCTCCTGGCTCAATGTCCCGCGAACCATGTAACCGCTACCCTGCCCAGGCCGCACATCATTGACTTTGCAACCGGCAAGTATCAGCGGTAGCACCAGTACTGTTACAGGCACGTGTTTGAACCACTCTTGCCATTCACGCCATTTCCAACTCACGTTTCACATCCACTCATTCATATGCCGCACATTTTACCCGGAATACTATATCGCCGCACGGGAACGAACAGCACAGCCATCACTGTTCGTCTAGACTCAAGCGACCGATCGATGAACAGGGAGCAGGTACATGAACGAGCACATCTATAAAATCGTTGAAGTCGCCGGGTCATCAACCGAGAGCCATGATGATGCCATTCGCAACGCCATTGCCAAGGCGGCTGAAACCATTGATCACTTGAATTGGTATGAAGTGAAGGAGATGCGTGGGCACATTGCCGACGGCAGCATCGCGCATTACCAGGTTGTCGTGCGCCTGGGGTTCAGACTGGAGTGACCCAGGAGTCTCTTATTGGAGACATCGCAACCGCCTGATATTATTGATTAATTTATAATACTCCAATTTACTGACTGCAAATTGGAGACAGTTAGGCCTTGCCAAAACTGTCTCCACCCACTTGCACACAGCAAGAACCAAACAAGCATTTGATTTTAAAGATTTATTTTAAAATCGGCACGGGCTTTGCTAATCTGACACTCCCTTGTAGATTGACATGTTTTTCCAGTCCGCAGTACAGGCTGCGTGACTGCTGAATGGAATAATCGCGCCCCTTTGCGCCAAGACGGCAACCCTATCTGAATGATGCGTTTTCAATGGCATACCCACTCCCTTAAACAGCTGGTACTGCTGGCCTTTTTTTTGGCAGCTATCCCGCTGGCCGTGCTGATCTTTCAATCGGGCAATGCACTGGTCGCACAATCCCAGCAGGCCAGGGGCCTGGCCCGCGCCATGCTGCAGAGCAGCCAGCAAACGGAAGCACTGCGCATTCAGGCAGAAGACATCACCCGCGCCGCTCGCCAGTACGAAATCGTCAATCGCGATGAGCTGCAGCAGCGCCTGCTACAGCTGCTCACCCGCTACCGTGACCTGCTGGATACCCTGCAACTGCCAGCCGAATTGCACGGCCGAACACACGCCATCAGGATACAGCTGGATGATATCGAACAACGCTCACGGCAGTCATCGCCGCCGCGCTTTACACCCGATCAGCTCGACCGGCTGATGGCTGACACACTGGACCTGATCCAGAGCCAAACCCGTGCGTTCAACGCACAACTCAACGAACTGGAACGACAGGTAAAAGCCGAGCAGAACCGTACCGTCTGGCAAGCCGGCCTGCTGCTGCTAGCCTCAACCGTATTGATTCTTTTTTTCAGTGCACGGATCAACCGTCCTGTTCAGCACCTGATCAATAACATTCGCGCGCTGGGTGAAGGTCAACGCTCTGCAACCCCCAAGCTTTCGGGGCCTGTCGAACTGGCTCAAGTCAACGAACACCTGAACTGGCTGGCTGAGCGCTTGCAAGCACTGGAAGAGGACAAGGCACGCTTTCTGCGCCACATCTCGCATGAGCTTAAAACGCCGTTGACCACACTGCGTGAGGGCGCCGACATTCTGTTTGAGGAGCTGGCCGGCCCGCTAACTCAAAATCAGCGTGAAATCGTTCAGTTATTACAGCAAAACAGCATTACGCTACAGGAATTAATCGAACAGTTGTTGGATTATAACCGGCTGCAACAACCGCACCGCCTGCAAAAAGAAAAGGTTGCGCTTCTTTCACTGGTCGAGCGTATAATCACGCCCTTTACGCTTCAGATCGAGCAGAAAAAGCTTAAAGTGGAACTTAGTTTTGGCGACATTGAATATTGGGACACCGATGCACATATGCTGCAGCGCATTTTGGCCAACCTGATCTCCAATGCTGTACATTACTCTGATGCCGATGGCACTTTATCCGTAACCGCCTGTCAAACAGGTTCAGTTTTAGAGCTTGTTGTCGCCAACACGGGCCCCCTGATTCCTGAAGACGATCTGCCACAACTGTTCGACCCCTTTTATCAGGGACAGAACCGTCGCCGCGGCCCGTTGAAAGGCTCAGGAATAGGTCTGAGCATAGCGGCCCAAGCCAGCCATGCGCTGAATGCACAGCTGCAGGTCAGCCACAACCGCGACCGCCGCGTCGCATTCAGCCTTTACTTGCCCAAACTGGAACAGTGACACGATGCGTCATCTTTTTATCTGCATATTCATGTCCCTGATGGCCGGGTGCCAGCTGATAGAGTCTGTTGGTACCCCGCTCACCTCTGGCCAGGGCACACCAACGGAAGCGTGCCCCGTCACCGATAGCGACATCATCGAGTGGTTAAAGCTTGAACACCGTTACATTTCGTCTACACTTGAAAGTAAGCAGCAGCTTTTGATTGACGCCGAGAAGCGACAGCAAAAGATCTTGCATGCCCTACTGCTTAGTGCCCCCGGACAGTCCTTCGAACAACTGGACCGGGCATATGGAATCTTGATTCAGTTGCAGGACGCTCACCCCGACTGCAGCTACAGCCATTATCTGAACGTACGGACGCGTCAACTGCGCCTGCAACTCGACCTGCAGCGCAGACACGATGCACTTGCCGTTCAGACTGATGAGCTTCAACGTCAGGTGGACGCCTTGACTGATCAGGTGGATGCCTTGACAGATTTGGAACGACAGATAACGCGACAGCGTGAGGAGCACTGACAGATGACGTCAACCCCCAATATTCTGCTGGTCGATGACGATACCGCTCTACTGCGGTTGCTGGAGATGCGCCTGCAAGCCTCCGGCTACCAGATCAGCTGTGCTGAAAGCGGAGAAGAGGCCTTGGCCCAGATTCGTCAGCACGGTTTCGACCTGGTTCTCACCGACCTGAGAATGGATGGCATGGATGGCCTGACGCTCTTTTCCCGTATCCAGCAGAAACAGCCTGACCTGCCGGTCATCATCATGACCGCACACGGCTCGATTCCGGAAGCGGTAGAAGCAACCCAGAAAGGCGTGTTTGGCTTCCTGTCCAAACCAATCGACAAGCAGCACCTGCTGGATACCGTGCGCGCTGCACTGGATTCATCCCAGCGCAGCCTGGATCAAAGCTGGCGTGCGGCCATTATCAGTCACAGCGACCGCATGGATCAGGTGCTGGACCAGGCTCAGCGCGTTGCTGCATCCGACGTGAGCGTGTTGATCACCGGCCCCAGCGGCAGCGGCAAGGAACTGGTTGCCAAGGCAATCCATAAGGCCAGTGCACGCGGCGACCAGCCTTTCGTGGCCATCAATTGCGGCGCACTACCTGAGCAGCTGCTTGAGTCCGAACTGTTTGGCCACACCAAGGGCGCTTTCACCGGTGCAGTTAACCAGCACGAAGGCCTGTTCCGTGCCGCTCAGGGTGGAACACTGTTCCTGGACGAGATCGGTGACATGCCGGTGACGCTGCAGGTAAAACTGCTGCGCGCCTTGCAGGAGCGTACTATCCGCCCGGTCGGCTCAACTCAGAGCGTGCCCATCGATGTTCGCATCATTTCGGCTACGCACCGCAACCTGGAAACCGCAATGCTCAGCCAGGAGTTCCGGGAAGACCTCTACTATCGCCTGAATGTGGTCAATCTGGAGCTGCCACCACTGCGCGAGCGTCCTGAAGACATCCCTCTGCTGGCACGCCACTTCCTGTCACTGGCAGCACAGAAGCATAACCGCAAGGTTCGCGGCATTTCGCCGGGTGCACTTCACCTGCTCGCCCAGGCAGCCTGGCCGGGCAACGTGCGCCAGCTGGAAAACGTGATGGAACAGGTCGTTGCCCTGAGCCCCTCACCGATCATTCCGGAAGGTCTGGTCTCCAAGGCACTGACCAACCAGGAACGCGTGATTCCGTCGTTCAACGAGGCACGCGCCGACTTCGAGCGCCGCTACCTGATCAAGGTGCTGCAGATCACCGAAGGCAACGTGACCCACGCAGCGCGGATTGCCCAGCGCAACCGTACCGACTTCTACAAGCTGCTGAACAAGCACGACCTGGAAGCGGCTCAGTTCAAGGCCAACGCCAAGGCGGCACTGGCCGCTCAGCAGGAAGCGCTGAAGCAGGTCGAGAAAAAGCGCAAGGCGGGATAACCCCGCCCTCCTTGCCGGGCAACCGAGTCCCCTGCGGCTCAGTTGCCCATCAACTCCAACGCCTTATCGGTCAGCTCGACCACATCCAGAATCGTGCCACGCCCTTCGGCCACACGCACAACCCTGCCTCCCAGCAGTATCAATTCCGCCGCCTCAGCGTCATACCCCAGACGCTCCAGATAATGCCGTGACAGACGCTCGCCATAACGATAATAATCATCATCGAAGCGCTCGCCACGACGTAGCTTGTCTTGCCATCCCGGCGGGAGTTCACCACCGCGCGCCAATTTCTTGCGCAGCCCTGGCGGCAACACCCCGCCCTGCCCCGGCTGGGGCCGATAGCCATAGTGATCCTGCAGCACCCAATCCCGCAACTGGCGACGCTCTCGATGACTGAGCGGCAGCAGCCGGTTTTCATGCGCGTCCGACCGCTCCCGGCCCTGACCGCCAGGTTCCTGCCCCTGGAATACCGCATCCGGCGCGGCCGGCTTACCGGCCCAGGCAGGTTTGTCCGCCCAAACGGGAGCGGTAGCCAACGCCAGCATCAACCCTGCTACAACCTGTTTCATGTTTGGTCACCTCCTCTGCATACTCGGCCTGATCCTGCCGGATTGCATTTTGCATATGCTGGGCTAGTATCCCGCTTTTACATTTTTCAAAGGGTTTAGCATGTCCGCACCCAGTCTGAGTGAAGCAATGGCGCTGATGAATCAGGGCGCCTTTACTGCTGCACGCGCCATCTGCCAGCAGCACCTTGCTCACACCCCCGATGACTTCAATGCCCGACATCTGCTGGGGCTGGTCCAATTCAAGGCCGGCAACCTGCTGGCCGCCACCAAGGAATTGAGCCGTGCCAGCAAGCAGGTACAGCCACCACGCTTCAAGGCCCAGGCACTCAACAACCTGGCACTGGTGCTGCAAGCCCGCGGCAAGCTGGAACAGGCGCTGACGGCCTGTCGAGACAGTCTGCGGTTGCAGCCTGAGGAAGCGGCTTTTCAGCTCAACTACCTCGGGCTACTGGAGCAGCTGCAACAGTGGCAGAGCATCCTCGATTATGTTCAGCACGCACCGCCACTGGCTGAGGTCGCCGAGGCACAACTGACGCTCGCCGTTGCTCAACGCCACCTGCACCAGCATGAGCAAGCCCTGTCGACTCTGGCACCACTTCCCAAGAGTATAGAAGTCGAATCGGAACGCGCTCTGAACCTGTGCCTGCTGGACCGTACACACCTGATACTGCAACAGGACCCACCTGCTGAGGCGGCGCTGCTGATTCGCCTGGCCGATTACTGCGCTGAAGAAGGGCATCCGGCTGCGGCAACCCCCCTGTATCGCGCAGCCGCAGAAGCGGAGCCGGACAATTTGAGCGTACGCCACATGATCAGCGCAGCCGAAGGGCAATGCACGGCAGCGGCACCGAACAGCTACGTCCGGGACCTATACGACATTCATGCTACCGAATTCGAGTCACGGCTGCGCGGACGCTTGGGATATGACGCTCCCGAACGCTTGTGCGGCGCCTTGCGCGAGTACTTGGATACATCGGCACCGCTTGAGGCTGTTGATCTGGGATGCGGCACTGGACTATGCGGCGTGGAACTGCGCAAGCAGCTGCCGATCAAACTGCTGAGCGGCTGTGACCTGTCAGCGCAAATGCTGCGCCAAGCGGAATGCAAGAAGGCTTACGACCAACTGTCCTGCTGTTCGATGGAAGAATACCTGCACGCAATGAAACCGGCTCGGCTGATCACGGCTACAGATGTGCTGATTTACACCGGCAGCCTGGCACCACTGATGCCATTGATCTGGAATGCTCTGCTCCCGGGCGGGCTATTTGCCTTTACGGTTGAGCAGGGTCGTGATGAGGAAGACGTCAGTCTGCACCCGTCGGGCCGCTACCGGCACAGCCGGAAGCATATCCGCACTCAGGCTGAAGCACTGGGCTTTGAGGTTTGTGCGCTGGATACCTTTGACCTGCGACTGGAGCATGACTCCCCCGTCAACGGGCTAATGGTCATTCTTCAACGCCCTGCCTGAGCAAGTGGCCGACGAGCACACGCAAGCGTTCCAGTTGCGCCCGCTTGCCGGCAGGCTCGTCAGCCGCCGATGGCGGCTGCTGGCGCAGAATCCGAGCACACAGCAGTCGCTGGTCGGCCACACTGATCCCCAGATGGTGCCAACGTCCGATACTGAGGTGCAACAGGCGACTCAGCGGCAGGTAACTGCTCTCCAGCGTGCGCTGGGCATCGGCAAAGCCTTCAATGCGGTGCTGCTCGTCCACACTGAGCCGCGCACCGGGCTCAATCCCCTGCAGCAACCACGGCAACTGCTCGGCTTCAAGGTCCTGCAGGGCACCGGATAACCGGTGCAGCACACTTCGCCGGAACTGCTCACGTGCCTGCGGGAGCCAGGCATTCGGTGCAGAAGACAATGGTTTGAGCACCAGTAGCGCGTGCGTACCGGCAACCGGGTCGCGCTGATCACCCAGCCGCACAGGTACAAAACCGCTGTCCTGCCAAAAACGCAACAACCCTTCATTGCCGGCGAAACTGGCGCCCAGGTAATCAACTCCCTGCTCGTATGCCGCCTGCTCCACGGCTGCCAGCAGCGACCGGCCAATGCCCTGCTGCTGCAGCTGCGGGTGTGCGGCAATGCGCACGACGCGCCATCCCTGCCAGGCAGCGGCCTCGCGCCAGCCCTCCTGGGCAATCAGCGTTTGCGGCAGCAAGTGTCCGCGCGGGCGCCGACGGCCTTCCCAGATTGCATTGGCCAGCACCGTGTCCAGCGGCCCTTCTTCTGCCAGCAGCACACAGCCAACTGGCACTCCGGCCTTGCGTGCGACCAGAATACGCATGTTCGGGCTGTCCAATAGAATGCGAAGATCGCCCGGTGCCGTGCGGTAGTGCGCCAGCACCAGCAGGCCAAACAGCTGACGCAACAGGCTTGTGTCGGCCGCCAGCTCGGCCTGAGTGATCGACTCGATCAGCAGCGGCGCCGAGACAGCCGGTATCGCCGACGCATCCACATCCAGTAACAGCATGCGATTGACCAGCTGCTCAAGCGGGTCGGGGCTCGACCAGCGGATAGCCGTGTGCAGACGAAACTCTCGCAACGCGGGAAACCGGCGCTGCAACTGTTGCCGAAAACGCAACGCAAACCCCTGCCCGTTGCCTTCATAACCATGCAACGTGGTCGCGAACACACTGCGTGGATAGTGTGTCACCAAACGCATCAAAACCGGTGTAGGAATGGCCGCCGCTTCATCGACCAGTAGCAGCTGTCCGGCCGGCCGAGCCTGCAACAGCTCGTCGGGGCGTAAAAAAATCAGCTGATCCGCAAGCTCCGGTGCCATCACCTGAACCCGTTCCAACACCGACGCCACGGCGCTTTTGCTAACCGCTGTCAGCACCACGCGCACACCCTGTTCCAGCAGCGCCGCTGCTGCCAGACCCAATGCCGCACTCTTGCCCCGGCCTCGGTCAGCACTGAGGATCAGCGGCTGTGCACGTGCCGCCGCCGTATGTTGAATCAGCGCTACCGCCTCGGCCTGGTCAGCACTCAGGCAAGGCGGCGGTACGGATTCTGCCGGCTCGATGGGTGGCAATGTTTCAGGAATTCGTGGCGCCTGGCACTGATGCCAGCGCACCAGTGTCTGCGCCTGGTCCAGCACTCGCACCAGATGTCCAAGGTACTGCCCTGACAGCTGTTCCGGCCGATAGGGTTCGACACAGAGCGAGGCGTATTCGGGGTCCGGGAAGTCAGGCCAGGCATCTGCCGCCGGCGTCAGCAACACCAGACAACCACCGGCTTGAATGGCACCGGCCACCTGCCCAAAGGCATTGGGATTGAAACCGCTGAAGGCATCGAACACGGCAAAATCCAGCGTTTGCCCCAACACGGTGGGTGCCTGGCGTGCATTGAGCGGCTGACATCCTGCCAGCGCGACGTCGCTAATCAATACGCCACGCCCAACCAGATAGTCGACCAGTTCGCCATTGAGTTGATCATGGCACCATTGCCGCTCGCCGGCGACCCAGACCAACAGGCGCTGACGGCCCTGCAACAGGCGCTGCCGCAAATCCTTGAAGGTGGTAGAAAGGGTCATTGATCGTTATAGGTCATGCCTGGGCCATTGGCATGGGTGCTGAATTCACTGTAATAGAAGACACCCGGCTCCTGCTGCAGAGCAGTATGAAGGTGGCTCTCAAGCTGATGATGAACTTTGGCGAGACACAGGTCACCCAGAGGCTGGAAGGTTTCCGCCACAATTCTCAGTGGCAGTTCGGCCATGGACTCATGCTCGCGAATGCGATCATAGCAACGCTGGACCAGCTGCTGCGCGTTTTCATTGGTACTGGGCAGCACTGCGCCAACGACACGTCCTCCATGCCAGCCAACCAGATCACCCGGGCGCGAGAAAGCCTCGCCAAGCACACGTACCAGCTCCAACAGCTGCGGACGACGCACCTGGTCGCCCAGGTGAATGCTCAGTACCGTTAACGGCGCAAATTCGCGTACAGCACGGCGGCACTCCAGCGCCAACATGTGACGGTACCAGTATTCAGTGGCAATGCCGGTATTGGGATCAATCGCCAGCAGAGGCTCCTGTGCACGACTGGCCGCACGGGTCATGCTGCGACTACGCAGCACGTATAACAGTGCCAGCGTCGCCAGCAACAGCACAGCCAGTAGCACCAGCAACGTCAAAGGTGCACCACTTGCAGCCGCGACGGCAAGCGCCACCACATCCAATGACAACAACAGTACAACCAGATGCCGAATGCGCTTGAGCTGTTCAACGAACACGGAGTCCATAGTCGGTTGTTTCCCTACCCGGTTTGTCGCTTCAGTAAAGCGATTTTTCAGATGTAATGCAATCCGTATGCGGTCAGCGTCGTTTTTGATGTTTTTCCCAATTATCCTGTCGCGCCTGATCACTCTTGCGCAGCATCACATAGAGTGCTCCGGTACCACCATGATGCGGCTGCGCCGAGTGAAAGGCCATGACCCCATCCAGCAAGGGCAACCACGCGTTGAGATAAGTCTTCAGCTGATTGCCATGCGCCTCCGGATTCTGGCTACGCCCATGCTGAATCAAGACCGTGCGGATGTTCAGCTCGCGGCTCTGGCGCACAAACCCGGCCACTTCATCACGGGCCTGCGCCAGTGTCAGGTGTTGCAGGTTCAGGCTGGCATCCGTGGTATAGCGGCCCAGCCGCAGGTTGCGAAACACCCCTTCCTGTACCCCGTCACGTTTCCAGGACAACGGATCGGCTGGATGCAGCCACTCGACCGGTGCCAGCGACAGCCCTTCGGGCGACCCTTGTGCCAGACGACGACGAACACTCTTGTTCGGGTCGGCATGCAGCGATGTTTTCACCGCCGGTGCCGGACTGTGTGAGCGAATACGCTGCACGCCCTCGGCCTGCATCATTTCGGTAAAGTCGGTTTCTGAATCGAATCGCATGCGCTTTCTCCCACTATCGGCATCCAGGTAAAGTACACCAATGCCCTTGTTGTAATTCAATGGAACGCTTTTACGGACCAGAGTTCTCATCTAAGGTACATACACGCTCTCAATCCGGCAGGTTCTGACAATGCAACGCCTGATCATTGCCCTTACTGTCATCATCGCGCTTCTGGCGGCATATGCCTTCTGGTACAACGACAATCGTGATACTGCGACAGCCAACACATCCGCCGAGACGACCGTTTCAGACGCCATTCGCCTCGAGGCGCGCGAGCATATCAAAAGTCTGACCCGTCAGGCAGCAGAAGATACTCTGGACATGACGCAGGCCGATCACTTTGTCACCGGCAGCCAACTGCTGCACGTGCCCGCACCGACCGATAGCGACAGCCTGGCCATCGAGACCGTTGACGATATGCCGGCCACCAGTTTCGGTGTTGACATCCCCGGAACGGTCAGTGCTGACACAAAAGCCTCTGACATCACCTTTCCAGGCAACCGGCTTCGGCTGAAGGAGCTGCTCAACCATCCTGACCAGGCCGCCGACGAGGTGTTTTACATTCACTCGGTGCAGCCCAGCGACCAGCAAGGCTTGTGGGGCATCATCCACCGCGGTCTGATCGACACCTTTACCCGCGGCATTCGCCTTGAAGACCGTTCCCGCCTGCTCAGCGCCGATATTCCTGAAGATGCCGATGAGCCACTGGGTGACCAGCGCAGCTCCTGGCTGGGGCACCTGCTCAAGCGCAAGGTTGAGCAGACCTGGGTGTTCAATCATCAGCAGGGGCTGCTGGGACAGAACCCGGATGTCATTCATCCCGGCCAGCAGCTGGTTATCGTTCGTTTCAGCGAAGAGGAGTTGATTGATATTTACAACCATTTCACCCGCCATGACACACCCTGAGCCGGCACATGCTGGTTTCTGTGGACGCAATCCGCCAAGGCGCGTATAATTTGGTCATTATTTACAGAAAGCGTTGCTCTTGATCCAAAACGCTCGCAACCTTTCTCCTCCTCTCAAGACCCAGGTATAACTCACAGCATGTCCAACACTGATACCAGCCCCGCCACCTTTGGCGATTTGGGACTGTCCGCCCCTATTCTTAACGCTCTGGCCGACGTTGGCTACGAAACTCCTTCGCCGATTCAGGCACGGAGTATCCCGCCACTGCTCGAGGGACGGGATCTGCTTGGCATGGCTCAAACCGGTACCGGCAAAACCGCCGCATTCGCCCTGCCCCTGCTGCAGCGTATCGATACGACCGCCACTCACCCGCAGCTGCTGATTTTGGCGCCTACGCGCGAACTGGCACTGCAGGTTGCGACGGCCTGTGAGAAATACTCCAAGCACCTGCCGGGACTGCGCACGCTGTCCATTTACGGTGGTCAGGGTTACGACAGCCAGATCCGTGGCCTGCGTCGCGGCGCCCAGGTGATTATTGGCACACCGGGCCGTGTTATGGACCACATCCGCCGCGGCACCTTGCAGCTGGATCGTCTGCAGGCACTGGTGCTGGATGAAGCCGACGAAATGCTGCGCATGGGCTTTATCGACGACGTCGAATGGGTGCTGCAGCACACGCCGTCGCAGCGTCAGATCGCCCTGTTCTCAGCCACCATGCCGCAGGCCATTCGGCACATTGCCGAGAATTACCTGCAGGAGCCGGCGGTCATCAAGATCCAGGCTCAAACTGCAACCGCCAGCACCATTCGCCAGCGCGTATGGGTTGTGCGCGGCATGAGCAAGACCCAGGCCCTGACCCGCATCCTGGAACAACACGAGCATGAAGCCGCGCTGGTATTCGTGCGCACCAAGACCGCGACCGAATCACTGGCGGACGAACTGACCCGCGCCGGCTTCCCGGCCGCCGCCCTGCACGGCGATATCGCTCAGGTACAGCGCGAGCGCATCGTCAGCAAGCTAAAAAAGGGTGAGCTGGATGTTGTCATCGCCACCGACGTGGTAGCCCGCGGCCTCGACGTCGAACGGATCAGCCACGTTATCAACTATGACATTCCGTACGACAACGAGTCTTACATTCACCGTATCGGTCGTACCGGCCGTGCCGGTCGCAACGGTGATGCTATTCTGTTTGTCGCACCGCGCGAACAGCGTCTGCTGCGCCAGCTGGAACGCACCACGCGCCAGCCGCTGGAAACGCTGAAGCTGCCGACCGCCAAGGAGATCAATGAGCTGCGTGCCGAGCGCCTGCAGAAGCAGATCCTGGCTGCTGCCGAGAAAGCAAACCTCGACGAGTACATGCCGCTGATCAACAAGCTGCAGGAGACATCCGAGCTGAGCACCGGGCAGCTGGTCGCCGCTACCATCGCGCTGATGCACAGCGACAAGCCGCTCTGGATGGACGAAAACGAGCCCGATCCCAACACTCGCCCGGCCCCGCGCGAGCGTCAGGAGCGTGGTGAACGCGGCGAGCGAGGCGAGCGCCCGCGTCGCAACCAGCGCAACGAACCGGTTGCCGCCGGCATGGAGCGTTACTGGATCGGCGTGGGCCATCTGCATGGCGTTAAGCCGGGTAACATCGTCGGCGCCATCGCCAACGAAGCCGGTATTGAAAGCCGCCAGATCGGTCGCATCAACATTGCTGACGAATTCAGCTGCGTCGATCTGCCACAGGGCCTGGAGTCAGGTCAGTTACAGACCCTGAAGCGTGCGCGCGTATGCGGTCAGCGTCTGGATATCCGCCCCTGGCAGGAAAACGGTAACGGTACCCAACGCCGCCCGCGCGGAAAAGCACCGGTACGCCGCCAGCCGCGTCACTGATGCCCATCACAGCCCTCGCATTTTGCGGGGGCTGTTTCGTTTACCCCTGCCCTACCCCGGATGCGTCAGCACCGGATGCCTGGAAAATGGATCCAGCTCACGCTCGGCCGCAGCCACCAGCGCCTGCGTCAACAACCGGATCAGTTCCGACCCCAGATTCCACACATGCCAGTACAGCGGCACCGCCAGATATTGTCCCGGCGTCATGTCAACCGCCCGCCCCTGTCGAATCATCAACTGCCCCTGCTGATCAGGTACCATGCCACAGGCCAGGCCCAAGGCTATCAGCTCGCAGAAGGCTTCGGACGACGGAATGCGGTGCCGCGGATAGCTGTGCGGGGCCAAACCGAAGAACTGCTGTAGATAGCGATTCTGCAACCGATCCTTGCGGCTGAACTCGGCAACCGGCGCGTGACGAAAGCCTTCAGCCGTGACCCCCTCGGGGAAGTAACGCGCCAGATACGCCGTACTGGCCAGGCAGCGATACGGCACCACTCCCAGCGGCACGCACTGGCAGCCCGGCATCGCACGGGGCGACGAAGTAATGCAGCCGATCACTTCACCGTCGCGCAGCAGCTGGTGCGTCACATCCTGATCATCCACCTTCAGATCCAGCAGCAACCGCTGCTCGGTCACTAGCGTCGCCACTGCGCCCGGAAACCAGGTTTCCAAGCTATCGGCATTCAGGCCCAACGCCACCCGACTAAACCCCTGAGCATCCTGTTGTGAAAGCGTTTGTAGCAACTCCTGCTCCAACAGGCTGACCTGACGGTAGTGCTTGAGTACCCGCTGACCGGCTTCAGTGGCCTGTACAGGCGTACTGCGCACAACCAGTACCTGACCAAAGCGCTCCTCCAGCTGCTTGATGCGCTGGGATACGGCCGACTGGGTGACATGCAGACGCTGAGCAGCGCGCTCGAAGCTGCACTCTTCGATAACCGCGGCCAGTGCGGCCAGTTGACGCATCTCCAGTTTCATTAATGTCTCTAATGATTGATTAAAAAGATTAGTTTTACTTACCACCGTCACGAACGCAATATACGCCCCCTTATCGACCCCTGCCGCCACGGAGGATACCCCGGCATGACCCCATTATTGACGCTGGAATGGCTGGCCTGGAGCAAAGGCCTGGCCACCTCGGCCGGCCTGATCATGGCTATCGGTGCCCAGAATGCGTTCGTCCTGACACAAAGCCTAAAGCGCGAGTTTCACTGGCCCATCGCACTGCTGTGCATGTTTTTTGATGCCGTGTTGATGACCGCCGGCGTCATCGGCCTCGGCGTTGCCTTCAGCCAGTCACCCCTGCTGCTGGAAATTGCCCGCTGGGGCGGTGCACTGTTCCTGTTCTGGTTTGGCTTGCAGGCGGCACGCCGCGCGCTGGACAGCCATGCCCTCACGACGGACAACCGCGGTGCTGCCAGCCTCAAGAGTGCCCTGCTGACGACCGCCGCCGTCACGCTGCTTAACCCCCATGCCTATATCGACACCATCGTACTGATTGGCGGCATCGGCGGTCAGTATGCGCCGGAATTGCGCATCTGGTTTGCCGTGGGCGCCGTGAGCTTTTCAGTCATCTGGTTCAGCAGCCTGTGCATCGGTGCGCGCTGGCTGGCGCCCCTGTTCCGCAAACCGGTCGCTTGGCGCATTCTGGATGGCCTGATTTGTTTGATGATGTGGAGTATTGCTGTCAGCCTGATTTTCACCCTGTAAATCCGGCACAAAAAAAGCTGCCCGATACCGGGCAGCTTGAGCGGCCAGAGAGCCCGACCATAACCATACCTGAGGGGTATGGAGCGAAGAACACCTCTTACCTGCACCAGTATAGTCAGGCCATTGGCCTTTACCGGCAGCACAGCCCTATAATGCGTGAAACTTTTTCAATTGGGAGCTGACTGGCCATGACCACTCTGGGTACACCTTTATCAGCCAGCGCCACTCGCGTGCTCATGTGCGGCGGTGGTGAACTGGGCAAGGAAGTCGTAATCGAATTGCAGCGCCTGGGCGTCGAGGTCATCGTAGTTGATCGCTATGCCAACACACCGGCCATGCAGGTTGCACACCGCGCCCATGTTATCTCCATGCTGGATGGCGATGCGCTGCGGGCGGTGATCGAGCAGGAAAAGCCGCACTACATCGTGCCCGAGATTGAAGCCATTGCGACCGACACCCTGGCCGAGCTGGAAGAGGAAGGCTTCACGGTCATCCCGACGGCACGTGCCACCCAACTCACCATGAATCGAGAAGGCATTCGCCGCCTGGCTGCCGAAGAATTGGGGCTGAACACTTCGCCCTATCGCTTCGCTGGCGACCTGGAGGAGTTCCGAGCGGCCGTTGCCGCAATCGGCATGCCCTGCGTGGTCAAGCCAATCATGAGCTCATCCGGCAAGGGCCAGAGCACCATCAGGCAAGCTGACCAAGTCGATGCAGCCTGGGAATACGCACAGGAAGGCGGCCGCGCCGGTGGCGGGCGTGTGATCGTCGAGGGCTTTGTCGAGTTCGACTATGAAATTACCCTGCTGACGGTACGCCACATCGGCGGCACCAGTTTTTGCGAGCCGATCGGGCATATTCAGGTCGATGGCGACTACCGTGAGTCATGGCAACCGCAGCTGATGTCACCGGCCGCACGCAAAGCGGCTCAGGTGATGGCCGAAAAAGTAACCCACGCGCTGGGCGGACACGGCATTTTTGGCGTTGAGCTGTTCATTCGGGGGGATGACGTGATTTTCAGCGAAGTCTCGCCTCGCCCGCACGACACCGGCATGGTGACCCTGATTTCACAGGACCTGTCCGAGTTCGCCCTGCATGCCCGTGCCATTCTCAATCTGCCCATTCCGCAGATCCGCCAGCATGGCCCTTCCGCCTCGGCCGTCATCCTGCCGACCGGCGAATCAACACAAACCTGCTTTGCTCACCTGCAGGCTGCACTGGCAGCACCGGACACCGACCTGCGCCTGTTCGGCAAGCCTGAAATTCATGGCCGCCGGCGCATGGGCGTTGCGCTGGCGCGTGGCGAGACTATAGAGGAAGCCCGTGACAAGGCGCGCACCTGTGCCCAAACCGTGAGAGTTGAACTTTAGGGCGCGACAATCAGTCGCGACTTTCGAACCAGGGCAAGCGGCCGCTGCCATCAGGGTGGCCGTATCCCGGGCAATACCCTTGGTCACGCTCTACGAACCAGGGTGCCCCCGTCAGGGTATCCGCCGACTGCGCCAACGGGATCAGCTTGTCCTGCTGCACAATGAATTCCGCTTCGGTGGAAGGGCCGTCCGGGTGACCGTAGCTGCGGAACACCTTGCGCCCGACACGCTCATACCAGGGCAACACAGCGCGCCCCGCAGGGTGGTAGGCCGTTGGAAAGAGTTTGGTGCGGTCAGTCTTAAACATGTGGCATCAAAGCATCTATGGATGAGTGTCGCCGTATAGTAACACCACTCGTCGCCTTATGGATACATCTTACTGATCAACCGTTCCTTCTGATCCCGTTTCAACCGCTTCAAGGCCCACTCGCGCTGCAAGGCTGAACGGCGATCGTGCCCGCCTTCCACCCACGCCAGCTCAACCGGGCGGCGCGCTCGGGTATAGCGCGCGCCTCTTGGGCTGCCGCCTTCACCGTTATGCTCGGCCAGGCGCCGCCGAGGGTCGGTCGTGACACCGGTATAGAGACTGCCATCGGCGCAGCGAAGCATATATACCGACCAATTGTTCACTTCCATGTCGCTCACCTGCACCACACCAATGTCGGATTCCCCTCTGTTGTCACACCCGGTACGGGCGTAGAATTCATACTCCACATAATTTTGGGGGCTCGGTAACACCGATGCAAACGCTATTACTCATGATCGCAGGGCTCGCCTTCCTGATGATCGTGCTGGAAGATGTGATTCACATCAATAAGGCGAAAACGACACTTTTCCTCGGCACTCTTGCCTGGTTATTGCTCTTTCTCTTCCCGCCACACGGCACCGACAGCCACTTCATTCAGGAAAAACTCGACGAGAACATTCTCGAAATCGCCAGTCTATGGCTATTTCTCATGGCTGCCATGACGTTCGTGGCCTTCCTGAACCACCAGGGACTGATCGAGACACTCATCTACAAGGTCTTGCCCAAACGGCTCAGCGAGCGCAGGCTCATGTTTCTGGTTGCTGGTTTTGCCTTCTTCTTCTCCTCCCTCTCCGACAATATCACCGCTACCCTGATCTCCATCGCGCTGGTGCTGTCGCTGAAAATGGAAGCGAAGAAAACGGTCCGCTTTGCCGTACTGGTCGTATTTGCAGTGAACTCGGGCGGGGTAGCGCTGATCACCGGCGATGTCACCACCCTGATGATCTTCATGCAGCAGAAAGTAATGATTGATGACCTGCTGTGGCTGAGTCTGCCGGCCTTGGCCAGCGTCATGCTATTGGCCACACTGCTGGCACGCCCTCTGCAAGGCGAGGTGGTAATCAGCCCCAGCCCGCGTCGGGACGACAAGGTGGGCATGATGATCGCATTCATCTTCCTGCTGACCATCATCTCGACCATCATTCTCAACGTGATCGCGTCGGTACCGCCGCTGCTGACCTTCCTGTTCGGGCTGTCGATCATGTTCCTGATTGGACGACTGTGCTACAAGGACGATGAACGGGAAAGCCTGCTGGACTATATTCGGGTCATCGAGTTTGACACCCTGCTGTTCTTCCTGGGCATTCTACTGCTGGTGGGCATGATGAAGGAGATCGGCGTGCTGGACTCGCTGGTACGCGTCTACGAGGTGCTGCCCACCACCGGGGCCAACTTTGTCATGGGCCTGCTGTCGTCGCTCGTGGATAACGTGCCACTGACAGCCGCACTGCTCAAGTCCGATATCAGCATGGATGCCGCCAGCTGGCTGACCCTGACCTACGCGGTTGGCGTGGGTGGCTCACTGCTGGTGATCGGCTCTGCTGCCGGCATTGTTGCCATGAGCAAAGTGGAAGCCATCACCTTCATCAGCTTCATGCGCTACTCGGCCGTGATTCTGGTGGCCTATAGCGTCGGCTTTGCCGGCAGCTATGTGGTCGGCCACCTGCTGCACTGAGCCTCAGGCGCTCGTCGGTGCCAGACTCACCGGCGAGCGCTCCTGCCCAAACCAGGACAGCTGCGACTGGAGGGCCACAACTTCGCCCACTATGATCAGCGAGGGGGCCGGCAACTGAGCTTCAGCCTGCAGCTGCGGCAAGGTCGCCAGGGTACCGACCAGTACCTGCTGGTCCTGTGCCGTCCCGCGCGATACGATAGCCGCCGGCGTATCCGCCGGTTTGCCATGCGCCAGTAGCCCGGCACACAAATGCTCCAGCGTATGCAGCCCCATATAGAACACGATGGTCTGGTTGGGGTGGGCCAGTTCGGCGTAGTTAAGTTCAGTGGTGCGATTTTTCAGCTGACCGGTGACGAACTTCACCGACTGGGCATAGTCACGGTGCGTCAGCGGAATGCCGGCATAGGTTGAGCAAGCACTGGCCGCCGTGATACCCGGCACCACCTGAAAGGGAATGCCCGCCCGCTTCAGTTCAGCCAACTCTTCGCCACCGCGTCCGAAAATGAAAGGGTCGCCGCCTTTCAAGCGCACCACCCGCTTACCCAAGCGCGCATGATCAATCAGCAGCTGGTTGATGCCGTCCTGGGGCACGGCATGGTTGTCACGCTGCTTGCCCACAAAGATCAGGTCCGCATCACGGCGACACAAATCCAGCACGTCCGGCGACACCAGTCGATCATAAAGCACGACGTCGGCCTGCTGCATCAGTCGCAGCGCCTTGAAGGTCAGCAGCTCAGGATCCCCCGGGCCGGCACCGACCAGGTAAACCTCGCCTGTCTGATGTGAGGCATTGCCGGCCTTGATCTGTTCTTCCAGCAGGGATTCAGCTTCCGCTTCCTGACCGGCAAATACGCGCTCGGCCACTTGCCCCTGCAGTACGGACTCCCAGAAGATGCGACGCTCGTTCACGGTGCCGAAGCGCGCCTTAACCTTGTCACGCAGGCGCCCGACCAGCTGCCCAAGACGGCTATAACCCGTCGGAATCCAAGTTTCCAGCTTGGCCCTCAGCAAGCGTGCCAGCACCGGTGACTGACCACCGGAACTGATGCCGATCACGATGGGCGAACGGTCAACAATCGCCGGGAAGACAAAGGTACACAGCTTGGGATTGTCAACGACATTAACCGGCACGTTGCGGTCGACGGCATCGTAATGTACACGCTCATTGAGCGCATCATCATCCGTCGCAGCCAGTACCAGCACCTTACTGTCGATCAGTTCGGGATGATACTCACCGATGATGATCCGCCCCTGATGCTGCTCCAGCATCTCGCGTAGCTCTGGCAATACGGCATGGGCAACCAGGGTGATGTGTGCACCGGCCCGTGTCAGCAGCCGGGCCTTGCGCAGAGCGATATCACCGCCCCCCACCATCAGCACGGGGCGTTGTTTAAGATCGAAGAAAAGCGGCAGGTAATCCATCGTGTCGGCTCCGGGACGGTACAACTTGATACCGACCCACTATAGCCGCTTTTATGGTAATAAAAAATATATTATTGATAACTATTAGGTATATTAGTTATCACTTTTGTAATGGGAAGCGACCTTCCAAAAAGGCAACAATATCACTGGATTCGTACATCCACTCGCTGTGACCATCAGCATGATCAATACGCAGGCAAGGCACCTTCATGCGGCCACCCCCCTGGATCAGGTCCTGACGGTGATGATCATCTTCTCGCACATCACGCAATTCGATTGGCAAGTTTAGGCGGCGCATGGCACGACGCACCTTCACGCAGAATGGACAGGTGGGCAACTGGTACAGCGCATAACCTTCAATCGCCTCCTCGACCTGCTGCTGTGCCTGCGGGCTACGCTTGCCGCGGCGTGGCAGTGTCAGATAATGAAGGCCCATGACGATAAGACCCAGCACCCAGCGAACAGCTTTCATGGTGGCTTCAGCTCCTGTTCAAGAATAATCGCGCAGTGTACTACAATGATCAGGATCAAAAAACTGAGCAGCGGCCCCGGATGCCTGTCGGCCACTGCCGGTTACATGATATGGTTAACCGCATATCCAGAACCCACGAAGTTTCATGCACAGGGACTTCTTTCGTGAGCAAGAAAATGCCGATGGGCCACGCCGTGAATCAGGAATCCAACACCTGCTGCTTTCAGTTCAAGAGTACTCGCGCAGCGCTCAACGAACTGATTCTGAGCACCAGCGATACCGAGCAGCTGCAACCGCAGCTGGCCGCACACGCCGCCAAGGTTCCGATGCTGTTCAGCAACATGCCGGTTGTGCTTAACCTACAGCAACTGACCAGCGCCCCCACTCTGGTGGAGTTGCAGGCGCTGATCCGGCTGTGCCGGGAGCTGGCGCTGGTCCCCGTCGGCCTGAAGGCTGACCCAGAAACCTCTGCCGAGCTGTGCAATGTGACTCAGCTGGCCGACTTCAGCCACCAGCGCAGGCCCGTTCGTGATATGGAGGCGGCCCCCGAACCGGTTGCAGCCGAACCGCCTGCAGCGCCTGAACAGCCGTCGGCACCGGCTGCCAAGGTTATCACCACACCGGTACGCTCGGGCCAACAAGTCTATGCGCGCGGAACCGATCTGGTAATTCTCGCTCCGGTCAGTGCCGGCGCCGAAGTCATGGCCGATGGCCATATCCATGTTTATGGTCCCTTGCGTGGCCGCGCCATGGCCGGTGTCAACGGTGACACTGAAGCACGCATTTTCTGCCAGAGTATGGAAGCCGAGCTGATCTCCATCGCCGGCTACTTTAAGACCAGTGAAGATCTGCATGCCGAGTGCTGGCAGCAGCCGATACAGGCATTGCTCCGTGGCTCACGACTGGATACAGTTTCACTTTAATCTAACCGCTTCTTCAGATTTGATGGATACACATGCATGGCTGAAATTATCGTAGTCACTTCCGGCAAGGGGGGTGTGGGCAAAACCACCAGCAGCGCCGCGATCGGTACCGGGCTCGCCCTGAAAGGATTCAAAACCGTTTTGATCGATTTTGACGTCGGCCTGCGCAACCTGGACCTGATCATGGGCTGTGAACGCCGTGTTGTCTATGATTTCGTCAATGTCATCAACAAGGAAGCGACGCTCAACCAGGCGCTGATCCGTGACAAGCGTACCGAAAACCTGTATATCCTCCCGGCCTCACAGACACGTGACAAGGATGCCTTGAGTATCGAAGGTGTAGAAGCGGTGCTGAACGAGCTTGGCGAGAGTTTTGATTACATTGTCTGCGATTCCCCGGCCGGCATCGAAAAAGGTGCCCATCTGGCGCTCTATTTTGCCGACACAGCCATCGTGGTAACCAACCCGGAAGTCAGCTCGGTACGTGACTCAGACCGCATTCTGGGTGTACTGCAAAGCAAATCCCGCAAGGCCGAACAAGGCGAGACCGTCAAGGAGCACCTGCTGCTGACCCGCTATAACCCGAGCCGCGTCGATGCTGGTGAAATGCTCAGTGTTGAAGACGTCAAGGAGATTCTGGCCATCCCGTTGCTGGGTGTTATTCCCGAATCAGAAGCGGTTCTCAAGGCCTCCAACCAGGGTGTGCCGGTCATCATGGATAGCGACAGCGATGCCGGTCAGGCCTATGATGATGCCATTGCCCGCTTCATGGGTGAAGATCGCGAGCATCGCTTCCTTAACGTCGAGCGTAAAGGCTTCCTGAGTCGAGTATTTGGACGGAAAGGCTAATGGGTATTCTGAGTTATTTTCGCCCCAAACAGCAGACGTCAGCGAGCGTCGCCAAGGAGCGCCTGCAGGTCCTGGTGGCTTACGAACGCAATCAGCGCACCCAGCCCGAATATCTGCCCCAGATGCAGCAGGAGATTCTGGCTGTTATCGCCAAGTATGTCGACGTATGCACCGATGACATCCAAATCAACCTGGATGAAGACTGCTCCATTCTCGAACTGAACGTCACGTTGCCTGACAAAAGCTGAGCCCCCCAAAGATTTCCCCGAGAGGCTGCTTCTGGCCTCTCTCCTTCCTGCCAAGACGCCAACCCTCTCTCACCACTCCAACGGCCGTTAACGGGCCATCAGGCAAAAAGTAAAATAAAGCTTTGACTCACTCGGCAAATAGTATATTCTGAACAGGCTTAAGAGTAACACAAGCATTTATGCACCATTTCGACGTCCTGCCTAGTAGTTAGTACCTCGTTCTGTATCCATAAGTACCAACATTACCTCAAGCACTACTCGAACCTCAGGCAATGATGCCAGGGTTCAAAAACATTACTTAGATCGAGATTATTATTATGTCTACTACTACCGGCACAGTTAAATGGTTCAACGAAACTAAAGGCTTCGGTTTCATCGCTCAGGAAAACGGCCCGGACGTTTTTGCTCACTTCAGCGCTATTTCCGGCAGCGGTTTCAAGACCCTGGAAGAAGGCCAGAAGGTTGAGTTCACCGTGACTCAGGGCCAGAAAGGTCCTCAGGCAGAGAACATCGTCGCTATCTAAACCCCGGGTTTAGTCAGCTGACAAGAAAACGGGCCCCTGCGGCCCGTTTTTTTATGCCCCATTTCATCGCCTCACAGCTTTTTCTCCCAAAACAGCGCCACCCCGGTTTCCGGATCAAGCTCATAACCGGCAAAGCCGAAACGCTGATAAGACGCTTTCGCTGCCTCATTACCGCTTAAGACTTCCAGCGTGACCTTGCAGCATCCTCTTTCGCGAGCAATGGTTTCCACCCTCTCCAGCATTCTGTGACTCAGACCAACACCCCGATAGGGTTTCAATACCACAACGTCGTGTATATTGATGATCGGCTTGCAGGCAAACGTCGAAAACGCCTGGAAGCAATTCACCAACCCGGCCGGCTGCTCATCCACATATGCCAGCACGGAAAAGGCATTGGGCACGCGTGCCAGCGCATCCACCAAGCCAGTCTGCACCCGAGGGTCCAGCCCTTTGCCACCGCCCATGGGGTCTTGTGCATACTCGTTCAGCAGCATCGGAATATCATCCGCATGCCGCAGGTTGGCATAATCAGCCCGTACGATTTCAATATTCATCGGTAATGTTTTATCCCTTTGCGTGTATTCACTCAAAACGCGTGTATGTCCGTCAGTGCTGTATACCTGAACGCGCCACCGGGGCATTTCAACGTGTGATAAGAACGAGACACACCGACTGCACCGCCCTCTTCATGCCTCTCACACCTCTCGCCCGGCTCAACCCACGGCCGCACTCAGCACGCCCGATACGGCTGGCGGCAACGTAAACGGGCATGATATTCAGGCCTTGCCCAGTGCCGCAGTCGCCTGGAGACGGCATCTACCCATACATTCAACAGAGCAGTAACCGCGATCAGCAGGAAGGCGCGATCATAGCGCAGCTCTTCAAATGCGGAATCGACATAGAATCCCAGCGTGGTAATACCCAAGATGCCCAGAATCGCACTCTCGCGCAAAATGACTTCCCAGCGGTAGAACAGCAATGCCAGCAGCGCAGGGAAGCGCCGTGGCGTTTCGATATAGGCATATCGCAACAGCCCGCGCGGATCGTCCGGGCGCTGTCGGCTCGCCTGCTGCTCGGCATCACTGGCATTTGCGATCAGAAACGCGATCAGGCCCCCGTTATGCAACGCTAGCGCCAGCACAGCCGGAAGCCCCGACGGGCCGCACAGCAGCATGAACACGAAGGCCAACACCATCTCCGGTATCGAGCGCAGCACCAACAGCAGAAAACGGCCCGGCCAGCGCAACAACGGCCCGGCCAGCGCATACGTGGCCAGCGGGTAGACCAGTAGCGCAACGCCGGCTGTCAGCACCAGGGCCAATTGAGTCAGCAACAGCGTTTGCAGCAGCCCCGGCCACACCTGCTCGCTCAACATGCGGCCGTACCAGTCCAACGTACCGACCAGATCCCCCGTCCGCAGGGTGGCCGGCCAGATATCCTCACTGACAAATTGCCAGAAATAGCCGCCGTTGCTGAAGCCGATAGTGTCCGGCAACAGCCAGGCGGCCACCGGCAGATAGACCGGCAGCAGCCAGGGACGCAGCCAGAAACGGGTGGTGGCTATCAAGACCAGGAAGGCCCACAACAAGGTACCGGCCTCTGCATACTGTCCTTGCTTGAAGGCGGTTTCCAGGTGAAACCCAAGTGTCGGCAGCCCGATAAAACCGAGGATCGCACTGGAGCGCAGCGCACATTCAAAGCGGTAGCGGGTATAACTCAGCAGCGCCGGCAATGCCTGGGGGATCAGGGTATAGGCGTAACGCTTGCCGATGGCCAGCCCGGGCGCCAGCGTCAACGCCGGATCGCGGGCCTGCTGCTCGAAAATTTCGGCAAACACCTTGGCAAACATGCCGGCAAAGGGCACCAACAGGGCCAGCAGCCCGGTAGTGGCGCTCAGCCCGTACAGCTGCATGAAGATAAGCCCCCAAAACAGCTCATGCACTGAACGTATCGTCGCACAGAAAACGCGCACCAGACGCCAGTGAAACAGCATGGCCAATATCAGGCCCGCCGGAGCGGAAATCACCACCGCCAGCAGCGCGAAGGCCACCGTCTGCCCCACCGCCTCAAGCAGTATCCGAGGCTCATCCCAGGCGGGCAACAGCAAGCCATGCCCGATGCGTCCCAGCTCCTGCCAGGGGTCCACCGGGTACAGCGCCAGATCGGCCCAGGGCAGCGCCAGCAGGGCGCCCACCAACAACAACAGGCAGACACGATTCATGGCGCCCACGCTGGACGGCGCACGCACCAGCGACTTCATGGCCGACTCATCAGCCAGGGATCGGCGGCATCCGGCTGGCGTGCGGATTCCAGCGGCTCATCCTGCCGGTACCAGGCATTCAGGGCGGCTTCCGACAACGCGGATGCCGCGCAATCACAGCTGATTCGCCCGTCTCGCATGACGATGATGCGATCGAAATGCTGCAGCGCCAGCCGACGGTCATGCAGGCTAACAACCGCCGTCTCATGGCGCTCCAGCAGCAGCTCCAGCAGCAGCCCGGCCTGCAGCGGATCCAGTGCCGATACAGGCTCATCCCCCAGAAAAACCGGCTGCTGACGATACAGGGCACGCCCAATGGCAACACGCTGACGCTGGCCGCCCGAGAGCCGGTCCACCGACTGCCAGAGTTTGTCCGTCAGACCCAATGATTCTACCAGCGCCGCGATTGCTTTCCGGTGTGACGGCAAGGGCCGCAGCAGATTCCACAACGCAGGCAGTGTACCAACCCGCGCCAGCCCGCCCATGAACACGTTCTGGTACACCGACAGCATATCTACCAGGCCACCAGATTGCGGCTGCAGTGCGACTTGCTCAGGTTGCTGGTCGTGCAGAATATGCAACAGCGTGGTCTTGCCGGCACCGGACGGCCCCAGCAAGGCCACCTTCTCGCCACGACGAATCTGCAGGCTGATGTTGTCCAGCACCCGGTGGTCGCCATACGCCAGGGAGTGCCCCGAAAGCCGAAATACAACCGGCAGCCCACTCATGAGTGTTCAGTCATCCAGCAGGCCGATCGCTTTGGCTGTCGCCTCGATGGGCGCGTAGTCGTCATTGTCGGCCGGTACAAACGCTTGGCGCGGGAAGCTGGACAACAGCTCGGGATCCTTCATCTCCAGCAGCGCCGCGCGCACCCGCTCCTTGAAGCCGGCACCGAAATGCGCGTCGACATCGCCCCGCACGGTCCACTGGTAGTCCGGGTAGGTCGGTGTGGTCCAGATCACCCTGACCTTGTCGGCATCCACCCTGCCCTCTGCCAGCTCCTTTTCCCAGACGGCAAAGTTGACCGCACCCACCTGGTAGGCACCGGCCTGCACCTGTGCAATGGTCCGACTGTGGTCGCCGGAAAAACCGACCCGGTCGAAGATGTCCTCGGGGGCGGCCCTGAAATGCTCACGCAAATAGAATTCCGGCATCAGGCGGCCCGATGTGGACCCCTTGGAGCCGAAGGTGAACGTCTTGCCCTTGAGGGCATCGCTCAAACTCTCCGTCGGTGTCAGGCCGGTGTCGGCGTGCGCAATCAGGTAACTCTTGAAAAACTGATCCTCATAGCCCTGCGCCAGCGCTTCGGAGCCCGGCACCAGCCGCCGCGCCTGTACGCCCGACAAGCCGCCGAACCAGGCCAGCTGTACCTGGTTGTTGCGAAACGCCGTGATCGCCGCCGCATAGGACTTCACCGGGATATACCTAACCTCGACCCCCAGCGTCTCAGTCAGATAATCGGCCACCTTGCCGAAACGCTGCTGCAGGCGTGATTCGTCCGCATCCGGGATGGCCGTGAACACAAAGGTTTCGGCTTGGGCCAGTGCCGGCAGTACCAGCAGCGCCAGCACCATCAAGCGACGTATCAGCGTTGTCGTATCCCGGATGATCAAGGACTTACTCATTCGGCGCAGCCAATTGCTTGAAATGCAGAGCATGAAGAAAAACCGCCTCCAGAGCTTACCCAAAGCCCTGCACCGCTCTATCAAAGCGCTGCTACGTTCGCTGGAAACTCAAATCAAGACGATCACCAAACAGATCGATGAAGCTGTTGTGCAGGTCAAGCATTGGCGTATCAAAACCGAGATCCTGACCAGTGTACTGGGGGGCGGCAAAGTCCTCGCGTACACCCTGCTCAGCGAGCTTCCAGAGCTCGGCAAACGCAACTCGACGCGCTCGTCGGTGTCGCACCCATGAACCGTGATAGCGGCTCCTGGAATGGCAAACGGCGCATCCATGGAGGCCGTCACCGCATAGGCACCGTTATGTTCAT
This sequence comes from Marinobacterium weihaiense, assembly GCF_019061305.1. Classification (GTDB taxonomy): domain Bacteria; phylum Pseudomonadota; class Gammaproteobacteria; order Pseudomonadales; family Balneatricaceae; genus Marinobacterium; species Marinobacterium weihaiense. Next base: position 157,626 of record NZ_JAHQZT010000005.1, on the reverse strand, counting down.
GGCGATGCTGTCATCCATCCAATGTAACCCCGTTTTCAAACGCTTCTACGAGCATCTAAAAGCCCAAGGCAAACGGCCAAAGTCGCCATCATCGCTTGCATGCGAAAGCTCATTGTGGTGCTGAATACCATGCTCAAGAATGAGACACGATGGGGCGAAAATATTGCGTAAGTATTTAACTAGACACCACAGTCACTTGTGTCTGCCGGCACCCAAGCCATTACCCTGAATGCTATCGTGTTTGTCAAAACCAAATGTCTGGATCAAGCCGTTGGTGACTTGTCCGGCTACTGCAAGGCCCATACCCCCCAAACTGCCCATTGTACTGACGACTCGGGAAGTCTCTGCGCTGCTTTGTGAGCTGAACGGTATTCACTACTTGATGGCGGCGATGCTGTACGGCTCGGGCCTGCGGCGTATCGAGCTGGTAAGGCTTAGAGTCAGGGATATAGACTTTGATTACCGACAGGTTCGGGTGGTCAACGGAAAGGGTGGCAAGCACAGGTTGGTAACGCTGGCGGAAGAGCTTCTGCCCTTGCTGAATGAGCAAATCAGGAAGGTCGACAACTTCCTGCTGCAAGACCTGAGAACAGCCGGTTATGCCGGCGTGTGGCTGCCTGATGCGCTTGCTCGCAAGTATCCCAATGCGCCGTTCGAGTCTGGCTGGCATTATCTCTTCCCTGCTTCCCGCCTGAGTATTGACTCCGCCGGCAAAGTCCTGCGCCGGCACCATTACAATGAGAGTAACCTGAACAAACGGGTAAAAAAAGCGGCGCGGGATGCAAATATCCGTAAACCGGTATCCTGTCACACCTTACGGCACTCCTTTGCTACACACCTGCTGCAATCGGGCGTGGATATTCGGACGGTACCGCAACAGCTCGGCCACGCCGATGTCAAGACCACCGAGATCTATACGCACGTGTTGCAACGGGGAGTCCAGGGCGTCAGAAGTCCGTTAAGTACCCTGTAAGCGCCTTGTTTGTCTGGCTCTGCCCGTTCGACCCGGCTGTGACTGCCCTACCCGTGCCCACCAACCTGCTAAGCTGTGAACAGCGTCTCGTTCCTTAAGCAGGAGAAAAGTAATGAGCTATCAACATATTCTTGTCGCTGTGGACCTGTCTGACGCGAGCAAAGCTCTGATCGATAAAGCCATCGAACAAGCCAAGTCGGCCAATAGCCGGCTTTCAATCGTGTATGTTGAAACGGACCACATCAGGGAAGACCCAAAAGAAGAACAGCGAATACAGGCGCAGCTACAAACACTTGCCAACGAGTCTGGCTATCCCGTAGCGGAGACACTGTCGGTCATCGGGGATTTGCATATGAAGGTGGCCGGTTTGGTCGAGACCAGTGGTATTGATCTTGTCGTATGTGGCCACCACCATACCCTGATCAGCCGCCTCTTCAGTTCCGTTCCCAAACTCGTCAACCATGTGAAGGCCGACTTGCTGATCGTCAATCTCGATGAATAACGGCCTGCTGTAAACGCAAAAACCCGCACACGGCGGGTTTTCAAGACAACGACAGTGCCGAGATTACAGCTGCGTATGCAGCCCGCACTCACGCGTTTCAAGCGCCTTGGTCGGGTCGAAATAGTCGTGTTCGTTGGGCAGATCATGCGCGGCCAGGTAGGCGTCCATATCCGCTTCGCTCCAGTTGAACAGCGGTGCCACCTTGATGATGCCGTCCTTGCTGGCAGACACGATATCCAGTGACTGGCGGAATTCGGTCTGATCCTTGCGGATCGCGTTCAGCCAGAGGTCCGGCTTGAGCTCGGCCAGCGCGCGCTGGAACGGCTCCAGTTTTACCTGACGGGTAAACTCGTCATGCTGAGGATCATCCACGTCCGGGATGCCGCCCATCAGCACGTTGCGGCGTGCGGCACTCATCTCGGGGATATAGGTAACGATGTTCAGGTTCAGGTCCTTGATCAGCTTTTCCGCGAAGCGGTACGTGGCTGACGTGTTGTAACCGGAATCCACCCACAGCACCTGGATGTCAGGCTTGGCCTGTACGGCCATGTGCAGTATCACCGACTCGTAGGGACGAAAGTTGGTCGTCACCAGCGGCTGGTTGCTGTTGGCGACCGCCCAGGCAACGATTTCCTGCGGGGTCTTGCCCGCCAGTTCGGCGTTGGCAGCGGCCAGATCGATGCTCATTCCTGTTCTCCTTGTCAGCTTTGCGGGTAGGCCGGGCGGGTTACGGATGCGCCACCCTGGTAGCGAACGCTCATTTCGTCGAAGGCGTTCAGCACTTCCGGCGCGTAGCGGTCTTCCGGTACCAGCAGGGCATCGAAGCCGCAGCGCTCCAAGTGCGCCAGACGGTCACGGGTGACATCACCCACGGCCCGCAACTGGCCTTTGTAACCGGCACGGCGCAGCAAACGCGCAATGCTGAAGCCACGGCCATCGGTAAAGGCCGGGAATTCCACGGCGATCAGCTCAACCTGACCGTTCAGGGCCAGCACCTGCTCCAGATCGTCGTCGCCGTTGACCTGTACGCCGATGTCACGACCCGCCAGAGCCTCACGGTTTTCCAGCCACTGCGCCAACGGCAGAATGATGGCGCCGTCAGCGGGAATCGCTTGGTCTTCTGCCAGAGTGACCCACGTGTCTTCAGTGACCGGGGTACGATTAATGATCAGCGGCATATACGGCCTCCTTGAACGGCTGAACTCCGACACGACGCACCACATCCAGGAAGCTTTCCGCTTCGGATTCGCGCTGATCGATGTACGCGAGCAAAATCTTTTCGATGGTGTTGGCGACGTCATCCGCCGCGATGGCCTTGCCCAGCACCTTGCCCAGGGACGCGTCCGCTTCGGATGAGCCACCAAGCGTGAACTGATACCAGTCCTCGCCTTTCTTGTCGACGCCGAGAATACCAATGTGGCCCACGTGATGATGCGCACAGGCGTTGATGCAGCCGGACATATTCAGGCGCACTTCGCCGATGTCGTGCAGGTAATCCACGTTTTCGAACTTTTCGTTGATCTGGTCGGCGATATTCAGTGTCTTGGCGTTGGCCAGGCCACAGAAATCGAAGCCCGGGCAGACGATCATGTCGGTCAGAGTGCCGATGTTCGGGCGTGCCAGATTGTTGGCATTGAGGATCTTCCACACCTCGAGCAGGTCGCCCTGCTTAACGTCGGCCAGTACCAGGTTCTGGTGATGGGTGGCACGAATCTCGCCAAACGAGAAACGATCGGCGAGATCGGCTACAGCATCCATCTGCAGATCGGTGATGTCGCCTGGCGCTTGCAGGTGTGGCTTGAGCGATACCACTACAATACGATAGCCCGGCACCTTGTGCTCAACGGTGTTGCGCTCGAACCAGATGCGGAAGTCATCATTCTGAGCCAGTTGCGCATCCAGCGTGTTGTTGACCGCATCGGCCGCGTAGGCCGGCGGTGCAAACTGAGCCTTCACCTGGTCAATCTCGTCCTGTGACAGGCGCAGGTCGGATTCACGGATCTCGGCCCATTCGGCTTCCACCTGCTCGCGGAAGGCATCGATGCCCATGGCATTGACCAGGATCTTGATGCGCGCCTTGTACTTGTTGTCACGACGACCGTTGAGATTGTACACGCGAATGATCGCTTCGAGGTACGACAACAGATCCTGGGGTGCCAGGAAGGGTCGAATCTGCTTGCCGATGATCGGCGTACGGCCCAGACCGCCACCCACCAGCACTTCAAAACCGATTTCACCCTGTTCGTTCTTCACCAGATGCAGACCGATATCATGCACCTGAGACGCGGCACGGTCTTCCGGGCCACCGGTCACGGCAATCTTAAACTTGCGCGGCAGGTAGGCGAATTCCGGGTGCAGCGTGGACCACTGACGGATAATTTCACACCAGGGACGCGGATCTTCCAATTCACTGGCGATCACGCCGGCATAAGGGTCTGTGGTGGTGTTGCGGATACAGTTGCCAGACGTCTGGATGGCGTGCATCTGCACTTCGGCCAGCTCGGCCAGGATATCCGGCACTTCTTCCAGCTTGGGCCAGTTGTACTGAATGTTGGTACGCGTGGTGAAGTGGCCATACCCCTTGTCGTAGGTACGGGCGATATGGGCCATCTTGCGCAGCTGCGTGGACGACATCAGGCCGTAGGGGATAGCCACGCGCAGCATCGGCGCCTGACGCTGGATATAGAGGCCATTCATCAGGCGCAGGGCACGGAACTCTTCATCCGGCAGCTCGCCAGCCAGAAAACGCCGGGTCTGGTCGCGGTACTGCGCCACCCGTTCGTCAACCAGCTTCTGGTCCACTTCGGTGTACTGGTACATGTCAGGTCAACCTTGTTATTAAGCGTCATTAAAACAGGCTGACATGCTACCCACCCTCTTTTATAACGTAAAATACTAATTAATAATTTTGTTATTCTATTTTAGAATTTTAGACCTTAGTGGCGTCCGCAGGCTGGCATTCATGAACCTCCTTTATAGCTTAAAGGCATATGAGGATTCATATATATTCTTTTTTATTTTATAAACTCTTCGACATAATGCTTTTCAGTTATGAGCCCACAGGTTTACATGGGCTTTAAGGACTAACCAACTGAAAGAGTCGAATGATGAATCTGTTGCCGGAACACCGCCTGACCCATCTGAAACAGCTCGAGGCCGAGAGCATTCACATCATCCGCGAGGTGGCGGCCGAGTTTGATAATCCGGTCATGCTCTACTCCATTGGCAAGGACTCTTCGGTGATGCTGCACCTTGCCCGCAAGGCCTTTTATCCGGGTAAGCCGCCCTTCCCGCTGCTGCACGTGGACACCACCTGGAAGTTCAAGGAAATGATCCAGTTCCGTGACAAGATGGCACAGGAAGCCGGCATGGATCTGATCGTGCACATCAACCCGGAAGGCGTTGAAATGGGTATCAGCCCGTTCGAGCACGGCTCGGCCAAGCACACCGATATCATGAAGACTCAGGGCCTGAAGCAGGCACTGGACACGTACAAGTTCGACGCCGCTTTTGGTGGCGCGCGCCGCGACGAGGAGAAGTCCCGCGCCAAGGAGCGCGTATTCTCCTTCCGTGACAAGCACCACCGCTGGGACCCGAAAAACCAGCGCCCGGAACTGTGGAACACCTACAACACCCGTGTCGACAAAGGCGAGAGCATCCGTGTATTCCCCTTGTCCAACTGGACCGAGCTGGATATCTGGCAGTACATCCATCTGGAGCAGATCCCGCTGGTGCCGCTGTATTTTTCCGCCGTGCGCCCGGTGGTGGAGCGCGATGGCATGCTGGTCATGGTGGACGATGAGCGCCTGCCGCTGGCCGAGGGCGAAGTGCCGATGATGAAGAACATCCGCTTCCGCACCCTGGGCTGCTATCCGCTGACCGGTGCTGTCGAATCCGACGCCGACACTCTGCCCGAGATCATCCAGGAAATGCTGCTGACCACCACGTCGGAGCGCCAGGGCCGCGCCATCGACCACGACAGCGCCGGCTCCATGGAACAGAAGAAGATGGAAGGCTACTTCTGATCTCGATTTAACACGCGGTTACAGCCTTCATTGCGGGAGCCCGCCCTCCTGGGCACAGGCACATATTGAGACGCGCCGGACGGGCTCCACAGACAGAACACGGGAAAAGATAACATGTCACACCAATCCGATTTGATCGCTACCGACATCGATGCCTACCTGGATCAGCACGAGAACAAGGAACTGCTGCGCTTTCTGACCTGCGGCAGCGTGGATGACGGCAAATCCACCCTGATCGGCCGCCTGCTGCACGATTCCAAAATGATCTATGAAGATCAGCTGGCCGCCATCCAGAGCGACAGTAAGAAAGTCGGCACCACCGGTGAAGAGATTGACCTGGCCCTGCTGGTTGATGGTCTGCAGGCTGAGCGCGAACAGGGCATCACCATCGACGTGGCCTATCGCTACTTCTCTACCTCCAAGCGCAAGTTCATCATCGCTGACACCCCGGGACACGAGCAGTACACCCGCAACATGGCCACCGGCGCCTCCACTTGTGACCTGGCGATCATTCTGATCGATGCCCGTCACGGCGTGCAGGTACAGACTCGCCGTCACAGCTTCATCGTGTCCCTGCTGGGCATCAAGCACACCGTGGTCGCCATCAACAAGATGGACCTGGTCGGCTTTAGCCAGGAACGCTTTGAAGAGATCAAGCGGGAGTACCTGGACTTCGCCAAGGGCCTGGGCCTGAAGGATATCCACTTCGCGCCGATCTCCGCGCTCAAGGGTGACAACGTGGTCAACCCGTCGGAGAACATGCCCTGGTACAGCGGCGAATCGCTGATGCAGACGCTGGAAAACGTGGAGATCGCCGGCGACGCTAACTTCGAGGAGCTGCGTTTCCCGGTGCAGTACGTCAACCGCCCGAACCTGAACTTCCGCGGGTACTGCGGCACGCTCAGCGCCGGCATCGTGCGCCCGGGCGACGAAGTCACTGTGCTGCCCTCAGGCAAGTCCAGCAAGGTGAAGTCCATCGTCACCTTCGACGGTGAACTGCAGGAAGCCTTCGCGCCCATGTCCGTGACTCTGACGCTGGAAGACGAGATCGACATCTCGCGCGGTGACATCATCGTGCACAGCCATCAGGTACCGGAATCCACGTCACGCTTCGGGGCGCATCTGGTATGGATGTCCGAACAGGAGCTGGTGCCGGGCCGCAACTATGAGATCAAGCTGGCCAGCACCCGCACGGCCGGTCGTATCAGCGCCATTCGCCATCGCATCGACGTCAACACACTGGAACAGAGCCCGGCCGCGACCCTGGGCCTGAATGAAATCGCGCAGGTAGAAGTGACCCTCGAGCGCCCGATCGTTGCCGACGACTACCGTCGCCACAAGGGCACCGGTTCGTTCATCGTGGTTGACCGCCTGACCAATGCCACCGTTGCGGCCGGCATGATTGAAGCGCGCAGCGTCAATGACAGCGCCATCGAGCTGCAGAATGCGTCGGTTGTCAGCACTGAACTGCGTGCCCAGCGCTGTGGTCAAAAGGCTGCGGTGGTTCGCCTGCAGGGTGGCAACGAGGATCTGCGCAACACGCTGATATTCACTCTGGAGCAGCAGCTGTTTAACCGAGGCCGTCTGCCGCTGGCAGTGACCGACCAGAGCGCCGAGCAGATCGCGGCACTGAAAACGGCTGGTCTGCTGCTGCTGGATGGCCGTACAGACGGTGATGCCGACCTGGTGCTGACGCTGGACGCATCTCTGGACGGCACGCCGGCGGCTCAGGTCGAGTTTCTGCTGCAGCAAATCGAGCAGGCCGGCCTGATCTGAGGGCCTGCGCGGGCCGGCACTGCGCCGGCTTGCGCGTCAGCAGTTGTCAAACGTCAACAGGCTGATCTATACCCTGAGGTTATAAATCCGGTAAAATTAAGCAGAATCTAATACGCCTTGCAGGTTTTTTCTGCAGTGGCCGAGGCAATGACAGGGGCTATGACTGATTTTCTGCTCATCCTGATCAGCACCGTTCTGGTGAACAACTTCGTACTGGTACAGTTTCTGGGACTCTGTCCCTTCATGGGCGTGTCCAACAAGCTGGAAACGGCCATGGGCATGTCACTGGCCACCACCTTTGTACTGACGCTGTCATCGGTGTGCAGTTATCTGGTGTATTCAGCCCTGCTGCAGCCGTTCGGGCTGGAGTACCTGCAGACCATCGCCTTCATTCTGGTGATTGCCGTGGTGGTCCAGTTCACCGAAATGGTAGTGCATAAGACCAGTCCCATGCTGTACAAGCTGCTGGGCATCTTTCTGCCGCTGATCACCACTAACTGTGCCGTGCTGGGTGTCGCCCTGCTCAACATCAAGAAACAGAACGGCTTTCTCGAATCCATCGCCTACGGCTTTGGTGCCGCAGTCGGCTTTTCCATGGCACTGGTTCTGTTCTCGGCCATCCGTGAGCGCATCGCCGTGGCGGATGTACCCGTTCCCTTCCGTGGCGCCGCCATCGGCATGGTTACGGCCGGCCTGATGTCACTGGCGTTCATGGGGTTTGCCGGCCTCGTGCAGTTCTGAGGCGGAGTGTGCAATGACCACTGTTATTACTGCAATCCTGATTCTGTTTGGCCTGGCGGTGGTGTTCGGCATCATCCTGGGCTATGCCTCCGTCCGGTTTCGGGTGGAAGGCAACCCCATTGTTGACCAGATCGACGGCCTCTTGCCGCAGACTCAGTGCGGTCAGTGCGGCTATCCGGGGTGCCGCCCCTACGCCGAAGCCATCGCCAACGGAGATGCCATCAACAAGTGCCCGCCGGGCGGCCAAAGCACCATTGATGCCCTCGCCGACCTGCTCGATGTGGAAGCCGTGCCGCTGGATGCCGAGCACGGTGAAGAGCAGGCCAAGATGGTGGCCTTTATCCGCGAAGACGAGTGCATCGGCTGCACCAAGTGCATTCAGGCCTGCCCGGTGGACGCCATTCTGGGCGCCGCCAAGCAGATGCACACGGTCATCACCGACGAATGCACCGGTTGTGATCTGTGCGTGGAACCCTGCCCCGTGGACTGTATCGACATGATTCCGATTGAAACCACCATTGCCAACTGGAAGTGGCCGGCACCGGCCGAAGCGCCGGGTCTGATTGCCACCGACCGTGGCCGTGGCGAACTGCAGCAACAGGAGGCGCACTGATGGGCAAGGTATTCGCCTTTCATGGCGGCATTCACCCGCCGGAAAACAAGAAGCAGTCGACACGCACGCCCATTCGCCCGGTGCCGCTGCCCAAGCGTCTGTACCTGCCGCTGCAACAGCATATCGGCATGGCCTCCAGCCCGGTAGTGGACGTAGGCCAGCAGGTCCTGAAGGGCCAGCTTATTGCCGAGCCGGTCAGCCGCATCAGTGCTGGCCTTCATGCACCGACATCCGGCACCGTAGTATCCATAGGTCCGCACCCGGTTCCCCATGCCTCCGGTCTGGATTCGGACTGCATCTGCATCGAGTCGGATGGCCGTGACCAGTGGATCGAACACCAGGGCTTGGGCGATTACACCCGCCTTGAACCCGCCGAGCTGATCGACCATATCCGCCAGTGCGGCATCGCCGGCATGGGCGGCGCCGGCTTTCCGACGGATGTGAAACTGCACCTGGGCGATGATCACATCGTCAACACGCTGATCATCAACGCGGCCGAGTGCGAGCCCTACATCACCGCGGATGACATGCTGATGCGTGAACGCGCTGATGAAATCCTCGGCGGTATCCGCATCATCAGCCATCTGCTCAAACCCAGCCATGTAATCATAGGGGTTGAGGACAACAAGCCCCAGGCGATTCATGCGCTGGAGGCCGCGCTCAAGGGCTGTGAGCTGAATATCGATATCCGGGTGGTGCCCACCAAGTACCCATCCGGCGGCGAGCGTCAGCTGATCAAGCTGCTGACCGGCCTGGAAGTGCCCAGCGGGGGCATTCCGGCCGATATCGGCATTGTCTGCCAGAACCCCGGCACCGTGCGCGCTGTATACCGTGCCGTCACGTTCGGCGAGCCGCTGATTTCACGTATCGTCACAGTAACCGGTGATGCCGTGGCCCAGCCGCAGAACCTGGAAGCCCTTATCGGTACACCCTTTGGCGACCTGCTTGATGCTGCGCATGTATACGAGAACAAGCTGTACCGACTGGTAATGGGCGGCCCGATGATGGGTGTGACCGTCGAGCATGACCAGATTCCGGTCATCAAGACCAGTAACTGCATCATTGCTGCCAGCATCGACGAGATGCCGCCAGCCCCACCCGAACAGCCCTGCATTCGGTGCGGCATGTGTGAGCAGGTGTGCCCGGCCGAGCTGCTGCCGCAGCAGTTGTACTGGTTTGCCAAGGGCCGGGAATTCGACAAGGCCAAGCAACACAACCTGTTCGACTGCATCGAGTGTGGCGCCTGTGCCTATGTGTGCCCCAGCAGCATTCCACTGGTGCAGTATTACCGCTTTGCCAAATCGGAGATTCGCACCGAGGAAGCCGAACAGCGCAAATCCGACCACGCCCGGGCCCGCTTTGAGGCACGCCAGGCACGCCTCGAGCGCGAAAAGGCCGAGAAGGAGGAGCGCCGCAAGGCGCGTGCCGAAGAAGCTGCACGTAGCCAGAAGGTACGCAAGAGCGCAGAGAGCAGCGGTGTGGCGACTGAGCCAACCCAGGATATCAGTGCACTAAAGACCGCAGCGGCCGTGGCCCGCACCAAACTGAAAAAGGCGCAGAAGGCACTGGATGCGGCCCGCGACAGCGGTGACGGTGACATTCCAGCGCTGGAAGCGGCCGTGCAGGCTGCCCACACCAGTGCTGAACAGGCACAACAGGCGCTTGAAAAAGCCGAAGGAGTCAAGCCGACCGCTGCAAACATCGATACCAAACAGCTGAAGACGGCCGCCGCCGTCGCCCGTACCAAGCTGAAAAAGGCGCAGAAGGCACTGGATGCGGCCCGCGACAGCGGTGAAGGCGACCTGTCCGCGCTGGAAGCCGCGCTCAAGGCCGCCCAGGCCAGTGCCGACCAGGCACAGCAGGCGTTTGAACAGGCCGAATCCGGTGCTGCTGCAGGCACAACCGGGCCGGACCTCAAGCAGCTGAAAACCGCAGCAGCCGTAGCCCGCACCAAGCTGAAAAAGGCCCGCGATGCGTTGAAAAACGCCGAGGACAAGGGCCTGGAGGGCCTCGACAAGCTACGCGCAACCGTCACCACACTGGAGCAAAAAGCAGAAGAGGCGGACAAGGCCTACAAGGATGCCGAAGCCTCTGCCGGTGCAACCGAGGCCCCCGTGAACCAGCCCGTTCCGGTCGACCTGAAAGCGCTGAAGCAGCAGGTGTCGATCATGCGCACCAAGATCAAGAAGGCCGAAACGGCGCTGGCGGGTCTGGAAGGTGAAGCCCGTAGCCAGGCTGAACAGGCGCTGGAGGAACTGCGTCAGCGCCATGCCGAGGCAGACAAGGCCTTCAAGTCCGCCGAGCAGGCCCAACTGGACGCGGCTGCCGCTCAGGGGGTCGACCTCAAGCAGCTCAAGATCGATGCCGCCATGGCCCGCGCCGCCGTCACCAAATTGGAACGCAGCCTGGCCAAATCCGAGGCCAATGACGAACGTGCCAGCCTGGAGGCAGAACTGGCCGCCGCGCGCGACAAGGCCGAAAACCTGAACACAACGCTCAAGCAGCATGAGCCGGCCTGACGCCATGGCTGCTTGCACCCCTTTTTGTCGATAACGGGATCGAATTACACATGTCACTGATCCGGATGAGTTCACCTCATGTCTACAAGGCCAACAGCACCGCCAACGTTATGCGGCTGGTACTGTTGGCAACCCTGCCCGGCATCATTGCCCTGACCGTGTTCTTCGGCTGGGGCACGCTGATCCAGATTGCCTGGGCCGGCCTGCTCGCCGTCACGCTGGAAGCCGCCATTCTCAAGCTGCGCAAGCGCCCGATCGGGTTTTACCTGCGCGACGGCAGCGCCCTGGTGACAGCACTGCTGCTGGCGGTGGCCATTCCTCCCTTTGCACCTTGGTGGGTCACGGGCGTGGGCGTTATCGTCGCAATTGCCATTGCCAAGCACCTGTACGGTGGGCTGGGTCAGAACCCGTTCAACCCGGCCATGGTGGCCTATGCCCTGCTACTGATCTCCTTTCCGGTTGAAATGACACGCTGGAGCGCCCCCTTTGTGCTCAACGGCGATGGCTGGCAGATCGCCTCCTTCACCGACACCCTGGCGGCCATATTCGGTTCTGTTGAAACGGTCTGGTATGACAGCTTCACCGGTGCCACGCCGCTGGATGAACTGCGCCATCGAGGCGGCCTGACTAACGAAGAAGCCTGGCGCCAGTCTCGGGTGCTGTCGGAAGGCATCGGGGCCTGGCATGCGGTCAGTGCAGCCTGGCTGATGGGCGGCGTGTTTCTGTTGTACCGCAAGATCATCACCTGGCACGCGCCGATCTCCATGCTGCTGGCGCTGGCCATCTGCTCGGCCATGTTCTACGGCTACGATCCGGACAACTACGCCGGGCCCTTCTTCCACTTGAGTACCGGCGCCACCATGCTGGCCGCCTTCTTCATCATCACCGACCCGGTTTCCAGTGCGACCAGCAACCGCGGCCGCATCATCTTCGGGGCCGGCATCGGCGTGCTGATTTTCATCATTCGCACCTGGGGCAACTACCCCGACGGCGTAGCCTTCGCCGTACTGCTGATGAACCTAGCGGCGCCTTTCATCGATCTGTACTCGCAACCACGCAGTTACGGCCACCAGAAAGCCAACAAGGGACAGGGAGGCAAGGCATGAACGATATCATCGCCGCGATTCGCAGCAATGCACTGGCCATCGGCCTCTTTGCCATTGTCACCTCAGCCGTTATCGCGTTTACCCAGCTGGCCACCCGTGAACAGATTCGCCACAACAAGGCTGAATTCCAGGCCCGCGCCCTGTTCGAGATCGTGCCACAGTCGGTGGACCCGAACCTGATTGATCATCGCCTCTACCTGCAGGCCCCTGAACTGGGGCTGGACGCGCCCGCCGAAATCTACCAGGCGATTCAGAATGACCAAGTCACCACGGTGCTGATGCCGGTGGTGGCGCCGGACGGCTACAGCGGTGATATCGAGCTGCTGGTGGGCATCCATGCTGACAGCAGTCTGGCCGGTGTCCGCGTGCTGAGCCATAAGGAAACCCCCGGACTGGGTGACAAGATCGAGCTGGAAAAGTCGGACTGGATTCTGTCGTTCAACGGCGCTGAAATGGCCATGAGCGGCGATGATGACTGGGCCGTCAAAAAAGACGGCGGCCGGTTTGATCAGTTTACCGGCGCGACCATTACCCCCCGTGCCATCGTTGGCGCTACCGCACGCGCCATTGAATTCTTTCGCGCCCACCGCGAGCGTCTACTGACGCCGGTGACCGCATCAGCGCAGCCCACCGCTGCAGGAGCACCCCGATGAGCGTCGATTATCGCAAGATTACGCTGGACGGCCTCTGGCACAACAACCCCGCCCTGGTACAGCTGCTGGGCCTTTGCCCCCTGCTGGCCGTGACCGCATCGGTCGTGAATGCCCTGGGCCTCGGCCTGGCCAGTACCCTGGTATTGGTTAGCTCGAACCTGACGGTGTCCCTGTTCCGCAAGCTGGTACCGGAAACCGTACGACTGCCCATTTTCGTGATGATTATCGCGTCTTTCGTAACCGCAATCGAGCTGGTCATGCAGGCGCTGACCTATGAGCTATACCTGATTCTTGGCATTTTTATCCCACTTATCGTGACCAACTGCGCCATCATGGGCCGCGCCGATGCTTTTGCCGTCAAGAACCCGGTGCGCGCCTCGGTGCTGGACGGCCTGATGATGGGTATTGGCTTCAGCCTGGTGTTGGTGGTGCTGGGCGGCATGCGCGAACTGTTGGGCACCGGTGCCCTGTTCAACAACATGCACCTGCTGTTCGGTGAAGCGGCACGCACCTGGGAGCTGGTGATTTTCACGGATTATCCCGGCTTCCTGTTTGCTATCCTGCCGCCGGGCGCCTTTGTTGGGCTTGGCTTGCTGATCGCCCTGAAAAACGTGTTTGATGCGCGCGCCGAACGCCGACGCAAGGCGCAGGCCCCTGCCGAACCGGCCGTCAGCAAGCGCGTACGCGTGACAGGATAAACCTGCGGCAACTGCTGGTTGTATCACGCGGCGGTTTTGATTAACCTCAAAGTTAATCCGTGTACCCAAATACAACCGCAGGAGCCAAGGTGGGCAATCCCTTACCGGTCATCATTTGTGATGACTCGCGCCTGGCGCGCAAGCAGATGGAACGTGCACTGGCACAATGGAATCTGGACATCACCCATGCCACCCAAGGCCTGGAAGCGCTGGAAGCCGTTCGTGCCGGCAAGGGCGAACTCCTGTTTCTAGACCTCAACATGCCACTGCTGGATGGCTATGAGGTATTGGAGCGCATTCGTCGTGAAGATCTGCCCATTCTGACCCTTGTGGTGTCCGGCGATATTCAGCCCGAAGCCCGCGAGCGCGTTCGTCAACTGGGTGCACTCGACTTCATCCGCAAGCCGATCGACATGGAGCAACTGCGCCAGTCCCTGCGTGCCTTTGGCCTGCTGGAAGAACTGGAGCGTCCGGCCGCCGCCGTCACAGTACCGGTAACCGCTGCACCACCGGCCCCTGCGCCTGGTGTCATCAGTGAAACCCTGTCACTGCAGGAGCATTACCAGGAGCTGGCCAATGTGGCCATGGGCCAGGCCGCTGACCTGCTGGCACAACTGCTCAATACCTTCATCGAACTGCCCATTCCCAGCGTCAAATTACTCGAATATGGCGAGTTGGATATGGCCATGCAGCAAGCCCTCAGCCAAAGCGACTTGACCACGGTCTGTCAGGGGTTTGTAGCTCAGGGCATCTGCGGCGAAGCGCTGTTGATGCTCACGGGCACCCAGATCAACCAGCTGGCACACCTGCTGCGTCATCAGGGTGAACTCAACGCGCTAATCGAGCGCGAGCTGACCATGGAAATTGCCAATGTGCTGATTGGTGCCTTCCTGAACGGCCTGGGGCAACAGCTGGATATGACATTCAGCCAGAGTTCGCCACTGCTGATGGCAGACCTGCCAACACAAACATCACACCGCAACCGTCAGGAACGCATTCTCAGCATCGATATCAGCTACCGAATTGAAGGCTTGGCGGTTAACTGCGATCTGCTGCTGCTGTTCACGGAAGACTCGCTGCCCAAACTCAACGAACTGACGAGCCACCTGTAATGACCAATCTTTCCGAGCCCGTTGTCACCATGGATGAATTTCACTGGCAGCTGGGCCTGCTGCAGCATCTGGACGTCGGGTTGATGGTGCTGGACCGGTCCCACCAGGTGGTACTCTGGAACAGTTTCATGAGCAATCATTCTGGTATCAGCGATACCGCGGCCCGTGGCAAGAAGCTGGAAACCCTGTTCACCAATTTCCCCGTCGACTGGTTCAAGCGCAAGCTTGACAGCGTGTTTCTGCTGCGCAATCGCGCCTTCATCACCTGGGAAGAACGCGACTATCTGTTCCGCTTTAAGCCGCACCACCCGATCACCGGCACGGCGGAGTTCATGTACCAGAATGCGACGCTGATTCCACTGTCATCGCCCAACGGCACCATCGATCATGTCGGCGTGATCATTTATGACATGACCGCTGTTGCCGTCAGCCAGCAGGCGCTGCGCCGCGCCAATGCGGAACTGGAAACCCTCAGCCGCACCGACAAGCTCAGCGGCTTGGCCAACCGGGGCCATTGGGAAGACTCCCTGAGCCGGGAATATGAACGCTTCCGCCGTACCCAGACGCCTTCCAGCCTGGTGATGATGGACGTCGACCATTTCAAGAAAATCAATGACAGCTACGGACATCAAGCTGGTGACGAGGTCATCCGCGCCCTGTCAGCCCTGCTGCGTGACCATGCTCGCAGCAGTGACCTGCCGGGCCGCTACGGTGGCGAGGAATTTGGTGCCCTGCTGGTCAACACCAGCGCGGACAATGCACGCGTGTTTGCCGAGCGTGTCCGCCAAGCCGTGGAAGCACTTGAAGTACAACACGGCCCCCACCGGATCCGCTTTACCATCAGCCTGGGCATTGCGCAGGTGAGCAATGAACACCAATCCCACGAGGATTGGATGCGCGCGGCCGATGAAGCGCTATATCACTCCAAATCCAGCGGGCGAAACCGTACCACCCTGATTGAGGATCTGGAATAATATCGGGCTCATTCATAACAGCCGCCGTGCGCAACCATGAACGCCGACAAACGATACCAGATCTTCGCCCGCCTGCAGGCTCAGAACCCCAACCCCAAAACCGAGCTTGAGTACAACTCTCCCTTTGAGCTCCTGATCGCCGTGCTGTTGTCGGCACAGGCCACGGATGTCAGTGTCAACAAGGCGACCCGCAAGCTATTCCCTGTTGCCAATACGCCCGAGGCCATGCTGGCCCTAGGGGTTGAGGGCATCAAGGAGCACATCAAGACCATTGGCCTGTTCAATACCAAAGCCGAAAACGTCATCAAGACCTGCCGCATGCTGATCGAGCTGCACAACAGCGAGGTACCGCAAACCCGCGAAGCGCTGGAAAAACTGCCGGGCGTCGGGCGCAAGACCGCCAACGTCGTGCTGAACACGGCTTTCGGCCAGCCGGCCATGGCAGTGGACACGCATATCTTCCGTGTCTCGAACCGAACCCGCATCGCACCGGGCAAAACCGTGCTGGAAGTCGAGAAGAAGCTGCTGCGCTTTGTACCCAAACCTTTCCTGATCGATGCACACCACTGGCTGATTCTGCATGGCCGATACGTATGTACGGCACGCAAACCACGCTGCGGTGCCTGTGTGATTGAGGACCTGTGTGAGTACAAGGAAAAGACCGAAATCTGAGCCTGATGCTTACTCACAGAATCTGTGGATAAAATAGTGGATAGAGTTTGGAATACCGGCGCCAGACAGCGTATTTCAAGGCTTTCAGCGAATTGTAAAAAAAATGAACAGTTTTGCATAAAATGCAATAAAAACAATGGCTTATATATGTCAATAGGATTACGAGACTGTTTCATTTGTGGTTATGCACCGATGCTGGCGACGCCTGATCAGCCATGTGTACAAGCCGAAAAAAAAGCGCCTTGTCAAGGCGCTTTTCCACGTTTCAATGGCACAGAACTACACCGTCAGTCATCGGGCAGCTCAATCTCGATATGGGTCTTGGGCCGGCTACAGCAGGTCAAAATCTCGCCCTCCTGAAGATCCACGAGATTGTCCTGTACCTGCTCCACGGCACCGGCTACCAGCTTCACCTTGCAACAGCCACAATAGCCACCACGACAGTTATACGGTGCCGGAATATTCTGCGCCTCCAGGGCATCCAGCAGCGAGAATTCGTACTGGTAGTAAAAGGTGTGATAGTCGTTGACCTTGACGCGCGGAATGCCGGACATGGTCACCTCAATTACAGATCAAAGCCGTCGAAGTCATCCGTATCGACATCATTGTCGATCTGACCCACCAGATAGGAGCTGATCTCGGCTTCCTGCGGCGCCACCTGCACGTTATCGCTGACCAGCCAGCCATTCATCCAGGGCAGCGGATTCTGACGGGGCGGAAACAGCTCGTTCAGCCCGAGCGCCTTCATGCGCACGTTAGTAATATACTCGACATAGTCGCCCAGGATACGGGCGTTCAGACCAATCATGGAGCCTTCACTGAACAGATACTCGGCCCAATCCTTTTCCTGCTGCGCGGCTTCACGGAAGATATCGTAGACCTGCTCTTCACACTCGGCAGCAATCTGCTTGAAATCCGGGTCGTCGGCACCGGATGCCATCAGGTTGATCATGTGCTGCGTCCCGGTCAGGTGCAGCGCCTCGTCGCGGGCAATCAGCTTGATGATTTTGGCATTGCCCTCCATCAGCGCTCGCTCGGCAAAGGCAAAGGAGCAGGCAAAGCTAACATAGAAGCGAATGGCCTCCAGCACGTTCACCGATACCAATGTCAGGTACAGCTTCTTCTTCAGGTTGTAGAGGCTGGCATCGTAGCTTTCACCTTCAATGCGGTGCACGCCCGGACCATACAGGCTGTAAACGTTGACCAGCTGGATGAACTCGTCATACAGGCGAGTCACTGCCTCGGCACGCTTGATGATTTCCGGGTTGGTGACGATGGTATCGAACACCTCGGAAGGCTCGGTAATGATGTTGCGGATGATGTGGGTATAGGAGCGACTGTGAATCGTCTCGCTGAATGCCCAGGTTTCGAACCAGGTTTCCAGTTCCGGCAGCGAAACCACCGGCAGGAAGGCGATGTTGGGCGAACGCCCCTGCACCGAATCCAGCAGGGTCTGGTATTTCAGGTTGCTCAGAAAGATGTGGCGTTCATGGTCCGGCATGTCCATGAAGTCCTTGCGATCGTTGGTCAGATCGACCTCTTCCGGGCGCCAGAAAAAGGACAGCTGCTTCTCGATCAGCTTTTCGAAAATCGGGTACTTCTGCTTGTCATAACGGGCCACATTCACTGAACGACCGAAAAACATCGGCTCGCGCGTTGCATCGTGGTTGCTCGTGCTGAAAGTAGAATATGACATGAGTCGCGTGTTCCTGAACAAAACTTGCCGACCCTCCCCGGCAAGAACCGGGGAGGCGCGTTAACATTGGAGCTGAAACAGACCTGCAATCAGAGCTTGCAGGCGCCACCTTCACAGCCGCCGTCATCGGCCTGATCCGAGGCGCCGTCGCGAGTGTTGTGGTAGTACAGCGTCTTCACACCGTACTTGTACGCAGTCAGCAGATCCTGGAGCAGCTGTTTCATCGGCACCTTGTCACTGGTGAACTTGGACGGGTCATAGTTGGTGTTGGCCGAGATCGACTGGTCAACGAACTTCTGCATGATACCCACCAGCTGCAGATAACCGGTGTTGCTGGGGATGTTCCACAGCAGCTCATAGGCATCCTTGAGCTCCAGGTACTCGGGCACGACCTGCTTCATGATGCCGTCCTTGCTCGCCTTCACCGATACGAAGCCACGCGGCGGCTCGATGCCATTGGTGGAGTTGGTGATCTGTGAGGAGGTTTCACAGGGCATCAACGCAGTCAGGGTACTGTTGCGCAGGCCGAATTCACGGATATCTTCGCGCAGCGTCTCCCAGAAGTAATGCAGCGGCTCTTCACAGTAGCTGTCGACATCACGCTTGTACGTGTCGATTGGCAACAGGCCCTTGGCGTAGGTGGTCTCGTTGAATTTCGGACAGGCCCCCACTTCCTTGGCCAGCTGGTTAGAGGCCTTGAGCAGATAGTACTGGATTGCTTCAAAGGTGCGGTGCACCAAACCATTGGCACTGCCATCGGAGTATTTCACGCCATGCTTGGCCAAGTAGTAGGCAAAATTGGTAACGCCCACGCCCAGGGTGCGACGCGACATGGTGGCGTTGCGTGCCGCCGGGATCGGGTAGTCCTGGTAGTCCAGCAGGCTGTCCAGCGCACGCACGATCAGGTCGGACAGCTCTTCCAGCTCGTCCAGATTTTCCAGCGCGCCCAGGTTGAAGGCCGACAGGGTACAGAGAGCGATTTCACCCTCCGGATCGTTGACGTCGTTCAGCGGCTTGGTCGGCAGCGCAATTTCCAGACAGAGATTGGACTGCTTCACCGGTGCCACGCTCGGGTCAAACGGGCTATGAGTATTGCAGTGGTCCACGTTCTGCACGTAGATGCGACCGGTCGAGGCACGCTCGGACATCATCAGGCCGAACAGTTCGACCGCCTTGATGGTTTTCTTGCGAATCGATTCGTCCTGCTCGTATTGCAGGTACAGACGCTCGAACTCGTCCTGATCGGCAAAGAAGGCATCATACAGACCCGGTACATCATGCGGGCTGAACAGGGTAATGTTGCCACCCTTGATCAGACGCTGGTACATCAGCTTGTTGATCTGTACGCCGTAGTCGATATGACGCACACGGTTCTCTTCAACACCGCGGTTGTTTTTCAGCACCAGCAGGGATTCTACTTCCAGGTGCCAGATCGGGTAGAACAACGTGGCGGCACCGCCGCGCACCCCGCCCTGCGAGCAGGATTTCACCGCCGTCTGGAAATGCTTGTAGAACGGAATGCAGCCGGTGTGGAAGGCTTCACCGTTACGGATCGGGCTACCGATGGAACGAATACGGCCGGCGTTGATGCCAATACCGGCACGCTGGGATACGTATTTGACGATTGCCGCCGCCGTGGCATTGATCGAGTCCAAGCTATCATCGGTCTCGATCAGCACACAGGAGCTGAACTGGCGCGTCGGCGTGCGCACACCGGCCATGATCGGAGTCGGCAGCGACAACTTGAACAGTGAGCAGGCGTCATAAAATCGCTTGACGTAACCCAGGCGCGTTTCACGTGGATAGTTTGCAAACAGACAGGCCGCCACCAGCATGTACAGCTGCTGCGGACTTTCAAAGATCTGGCCGCTGACGCGGTTCTGCACCAAGTACTTGCCTTCCAGCTGCTTGACTGCGGCATAGCTGAAATTCATGTCACGGCCATGGTCCAGGTAGGCATTCAGCACATCGAATTCTTCGCGGCTGTAGTCTTCCAGCAGGTGGCGGTCATAGCGTTTCTGCTCCACCATGCTGACGACGTGGTCGTACAGGTGCGGCGGTTCGAAGTCATTGAAGGCTCGCTTTCGCAGGTGGAACACAGCCAAGCGTGCTGCCAAGTACTGATAATCCGGCGCTTCTTCAGAAATCAGATCTGCCGCTGACTTGATCAGCGTTTCATGGATATCGGACGTCTTGATGCCGTCATAAAAATGCAGATGCGCACTCAACTCAACCTGTGATACCGATACATTCTCGAGCCCTTCAGAGGCCCAGATAATTACACGATGGATTTTTTCAAGGTCGATCTGCTCACGCCGACCATCGCGCTTGGTAACCATCAGATCTTGCTGCATTGTGCACGCTCTTCCAGTTCTGTCATTGATAATACGTGAAACCCGTCTGGGCCCCGTTCCCTGCTCGTCCCTGTGTGCAACATTTCAGAACCAGTAACAAAAGGCGAGATACGGAGAAAACGCCTGTTGGGGTCACTTTGTTGAAAAAACACAAGATATAGTGCGGGATCGGTTACAGGGCACTAAATATAGATATTAGCCCGAGGATTTCAATCTTGATTTCTTACGCTTTCAGGTGTAACCCGAGAGAGCACTTACCCTGAAAGCCGCGCATTATGAGGGCTTGGCGTCGCTTTTGCCATGCTCTTTTCAACAAGAGTTTTTTTCATGCCTTAGGCTTAGCACATGAAAATCAAGCATAAGCCTCTCGGCCACTCCAGACGGGCCAACAGGGGTTTACAAGCCGTAACGGGATGTCTAAAATGCGCAGCCAATGTGGTGGGGTTCCCGAGTGGCCAAAGGGATCAGACTGTAAATCTGACGCGCAAGCTTCGGTGGTTCGAATCCACCTCCCACCACCATCGAATTCTCAAAAAAGCCCCGCTCAATCAGCGGGGCTTTTTTGTTGCCTGGCGGTTGTTGCCAGCCAGCGAAACAGCCTTAGTTGAGACGGCAAATACCACAAATACTCCGGGTGCCACTGCACGCCCAGTATCGGCTCATCCTCGGATTCAAACCCTTGCACGATCTGATCCAGGTCTCGTCCCACTACTTTCAGCCCTCGGCCGGAGCTGCGCACGGCCTGGTGGTGCAGACTGTTCACCCGCAGTCGTTCACGCTTGCAAACCTTTGCCATGTGACTTCGAGGGGCTAGCTGAACCTGCTTGGTCGGCAACAGACCGGGACGGTTGTAGGTCAGGCGGCGCAGCGCTCTCAGATCCTGGTGCAACTGCCCGCCGAGTACCACATTGATCAACTGCGCTCCTCTGCAGATACCCAGCATGGGCATGCCTGTCGCCAGCGCGTGGCTGATCCAGCGCATCTCCAGCTGATCGCGCTCCGGATCTGTACGCACCGGCATGCTCAGGTCGCCATCATAGTGCTCGGGACTGATATCATCGCCACCACCGATCACCAGTGCAGCCACGCTATGTTCAGGCACCGGATGGCGCACGCTGACACGCACCGCTTCAGCACCAACCAGCCAAAGCGCCAGACGCGTGCACCACCAGGACGGCGACCAGCGCCGACTGCTGCCGGTTACAGCCACCCGCGGTCGTTCAGCCATTGACTTACCTCCTGTACCCACTCGGAACGATTGACACCCAGCAGACCGGCAGATCGCTGCTGCCAATGCTGTGACAACACCTGTATGCCGTCGGTATCTGCTGCCAGGCGCTCGACCATCCACCAAGTATTCCATTCGTCAGCCAAGTCCCAGTCGGCGCGATCGATTTCACAATTGGGCAAGCGGTAATGCAGTGCCGGTCGTGATTTGATACGCGCATCATCTACATGGGCACGCACACGTGCTTCATCCAGATGGGCCAGCAGTGGCAGCAGGTCCAGGGCACGGTTACGGGTATTGTTGTGTGTCAGATAGAGCTCGAACAACCTGTCTCGGTCATCATCGGGCTGCTGCAACAACTGATCGACATAGGCCTGCGGATAAAGGTCCACATAGGGGGAAACCTTACGTGCCAAGTTGACGGCGTGGGCATCCACCAGCCACCACTGCAACAGACTGTAGGCCTTGAGATAGGCATTGATGGTACTGACCTTCACGTCCGGCAGTTCGGCGTTGATATGTACGCCCAGTGCGGCAATCAGTGAATCATCGGTCCCCTGAGCTCCGGTCCGGCGCAGGCGTGTCACCAGCGTATCCAGCACGTTGAAATCCTGCAAGGCCAGAGGCGGGCAGACCAACTCAACCGGCACCACCCGAGCCGCCATACGGCTGACGCCCTCCAGCCAGTCCGGTGTCACGGGGACATCGGCATATTCCTTTGCAACCTGTTTCAGCAGCGCCCAGTCCAACTCCAGGCCAAAGCGCCCCAGGTCGGTTTCAATGACGGTCTCGACCGGAGAGATACGCGTTTCCTGGCCCTGAAGTACCGCCTGTATCGTTTGCCGGGCCTGCTCAAACGTCAGCCCGGTAAACTCCAGTTCAAACCCCACGCGACGTGCACGGCCATCGGCACACATGCGGTGAGGCGGTTGTCGGTATCGACTCATAGATGCTCTCCCCTTTACTCCAGGCTCCGACCTTCGCATGAACGGCCATGAAATTCATCTCCGCTGAAAAGTCAGTCATTGGTGTAATGCTGGCCACCCCAAAACCATGATAGCCTTGATAAGAGCCCTTACACTCTTGATGCAGTACTCTGATGAATAACGATAATAACGAGTTCCTGTCAGAGCAGCTTTCGGCCAGCCCCGAACGCATGCTCCGTCTGCTGAACGAGCAGCAGATCATTCTGGACAATGCTGGTGTCGGTATCTGCTTTATCCTGAACCGCCAGGTTCAGCGCTGCAACGATCACTACGCCACACTTTACGGCTACGACTCCCCCGCCCAGATCCAGGGTCTGTCCAGTCGCGCACATTACCCGGACGACGACAGTCATGACCGCATTGGGCGCGAAGCCTACCCGATACTGGCTCAGGGCCGGCGCTTCCGAACCGAGGCCCGCATGCAGCGGTGTGATGGCAGCCTCTTTTGGTGTCGCCTGACTGGCAAAATGGTTGATCCCGAAGACCCCGCACGCGGGTCCATCTGGATTGTGGAAGATATCGACCAGCAACGCCGTGCCGACGACGCGCTCAAGGCCCTGACCTATCAGCAGCAACTGATCCTCGACCATGCCATGGTTGGCATACTGTTTTTACATGACCGCCAGATCACCAGCTGTAACCATCGCTTTGCAGACATGCTTGGCTACGAGATGCGCGAGCTCATTGGTCAAAGCACACGCATCTGGTATCCGGACCCAGCCCAGTGGGAAATCGCCGGCCGGTATTACAGCGACATTTTGGCACGCGGCCAAGCCTTTCGTGCCGAGATTCAGCTGTTGCGCAAGGACGGCAGCCTGATCTGGTGTGATGTGCGCAGCAAAGCCATCGTGCCGGATGATCTGCGCCAGGGGTCTATCTGGATCATGATGGACATTTCCGAACGCAAAGCCAGCGAACAGGCCCTGCTGCAGGCCCACCAGGCCCTTGAACAGCGGGTGGAAGAACGCACACAGCGACTAAAGCAGGTCGTCGACGACCTGCACCGGGAGATCGAGGAACGCAAGCTGGCAGAAGAGCGGATTCGCCATCTGGCCCAGCACGACGGACTGACCGGGCTGCCCAACCGCACCCTGTTCGAACAGCGCCTGGAGGAACAGATCGCGCGAGCGGAGCGCGAGGGGCATCGCCTGGCCGTGCTATTCATTGACCTGGACCGGTTCAAGCATGTCAATGATTCCATGGGACATCACGAAGGCGACATGCTGCTGCAAACCCTTGCAGAGCGCCTGCGCCAGGCCGTCAGCGGCATCCAGACCGTTGCCCGCATGGGCGGGGACGAATTTGTCATCATGTTACCCGACATCTATGATCACACTCAGGTGGAAACCTTCGTCAGGTCACTGCAACAGTCCTTGCAGCCTCACATCAACACCGGCCTACATGAGCAGCGTCTTTCCTGCAGTACCGGCATCGCCCTATTTCCGGATGATGGTACCACCCCCCAAACACTGATCCAGCACGCCGATGCAGCCATGTATCGCGCCAAAGCCAACGGCCGTAATCGTTTCCATTTCTACAACCCGCAGCTGGACCGTGAGCAGCTTGAGCGCGTGGCACTCGAAAATGCGCTGTTTCATGCCCTGCAGCATGGCGAGTTTGAACTGCACTACCAACCCCAAGTGGATATTCGCACGGGTCGCATCGATGGTGCCGAAGCCCTGATCCGCTGGAATCGCCCCGGCCACAGCCTGGTGTCGCCCGGCTGCTTTATTCCACTGGCAGAAGAGTGTGGCTTGATTGGCGATATCGGCAATTGGGTCTTGGAAGAAGCCTGTGCCCAGATGCAACGCTGGCAGCGTGAAGGTATCAGGCTGCGCGTATCGGTCAACCTCTCCGCACTGCAACTGGAAGACCCCGGTTTCTGCGATCGCGTTGCACAGATACTGGAACGACACACACTGGAGCCGGATCAGCTGGAGCTGGAGCTAACCGAAAGCCTCCTGATGAAGCACGTGGATGCTACCGTTGACCTGCTCCGTCAGCTCGACCGCATGGGTGTCCACCTGAGCATCGACGACTTTGGCACCGGCTACTCCAGCCTCAGTTATCTGAAACGTTTTCCGCTGGACAAGCTCAAAATCGACCAATCCTTCGTGCGCGAAATCAGCATTGACCAGGATGACGCCGTCATCTGCCGCACCATCATTTCGATGGCCGAAAATCTGAACTTGAAAGTGACGGCCGAAGGCGTCGAGCAAACCGAACAGCTGGCACTGCTGGCCGAATTCGGCTGCCACCAGTACCAGGGATTCCTATTCAGCCGCCCGGTGCCGGCACCCGAGCTTGCGCAGCTGTACCGGCAAAGCCAGACCGAAACGGAACCGGCCTGGGAAATCTGACACTTACTTGCCCAGCCCACCCATGATGCCACGGACGGCCGCCGGGATATCACCGGGCAACAACACGATCTTGGCGTTTTCGCCTTGCGACATTTCCTTGATCGACTCTACGTACTTGTCACCCAGCAGGTACATCACCGGCAGCTCGTTGCCCTGAATGGCCGAGGTTACCTTCTCGATCGCCGACTGGCTTGCCTGGGCCAGTACAACCTTGGCTTCCGCATCCCGGCGCGACGCCTCCAGGCGCCCTTCAGCTTCCAGAATGGCCGCAGCCTTTTCCCCATCGGCACGGGTCACGGTGGCCCGGCGCTGACGCTCGGCAGCGGCCTGCTCTTCCATCGCCATCTGCATAGTCTGCGACGGGTTAATATCCTGGATTTCAACGGTCTTCAGCGTGATACCCCAGTCCGAGATATCGTCCGAAATCGCGCCCTTGAGCTTGGCCTTGATTTGATCCCGGTTGGACAGCGCCTCATCCAGGCTCATCTCGCCGACAATGGAACGCAGCGACGTTTGCACAAGGTTCTGGATCGCCAGGCTGTAGTCCTCAACCCCGTACACGGCCTTTTCCGGCGAGACGATATTGATGTAGGCCACCGCATTGGCAATGATGACCGCGTTATCCAGCGTGATCACCTCCTGAGAGGGAATATCCAGCACGATATCCTTGGTGGTGACCTTGTAAGCAACACTGTCGATATAGGGAAATATCACGTTCAGACCCGGCCCCAGTGTGCGGTGATACTTACCCAGGCGCTGTACAACATGTTTGCTGCCCTGGGGGACCGTCTTGACCCCCAGAAACAGGGTTACCACAACCAGTGCCAGAAAAACGCCAGCCATGGTCAGTCCGTCGATCATCATATTCGAACTCCTTTCTTCAAAGTTGTGCAGCCATCAGCCGCGCTTTTTCACAATCAGCGTGTTGCCCGAAATTTCAGTGATCATCACCCGATCACCGATGGCAACGGGTTCTTCACAAATAAACTCCCATTCATCATCCCCCAGTACCGGCGTGGAAAAACGGACCTGCCCCCGGCGCGGCGGCTGAGGAGCCAGAATGACCTGGCCGGTTTCGCCCAGCACGGCTTCGCGGGCAATCCCCGCCTTGGTGCGATCTGCCATCATCGGTCGCAGCAGCTTGAACCAGGCCAGCGCAAACAGGCTTGAACCAACCGCCCAGGCCACCAGCTGGACACTCATGCCCAGCTCAGGCATCAGCCACAGCAACGCAGCTATCAACAGCGCCCCCAGGCCGAACCAGAAAATGGTAAAGCTGGGCACCACCAGCTCAGCCATGATCAGCAACATGCCGAACACCACCCAGTGCCAGTACTCGATCTGAAACGCCATGACATCTCCCTGTGCAGATTGTGTACGAGGATTATGCAGCACTCTCCCCCCGGGGTCGATTCAGGATTACGGACAGCACTTTGGCAGCAGGCATGGCCGCCATTCGACCCCTTAGCCTGTTGTCGTATATAACGCCTCTTGGCCTCATGCTAGAGTGCACGCTCTATCCGCAACAGGCTTCAGGTTGATCAGGTTCCTGCGCTTGATACACCCTGCACGACTCCCCATGCGCCCCCGCAGCGCTGGAGCTTCCGCCTCCTCGGCCTGTACCGGAACAGGCCGCCTCCCGTCGGGTCGTCGACCACGGCCCGCGAGCCGGTTTCTACACCAATAACAATATTTCCGCCCGTCCGGCGGACACATGAGACCGTTGTCATGCCCACAACCAGTATGAGTGCCTTTGCGCACAACTTTCTGGGCTCTGCCCCTGCCTGGTACAAGCAGCTGATTGTACTCTTCCTTGTTATCAACCCTGTTGCACTCTGGACGCTCGGCCCCCAGGTTACCGGCTGGCTGCTGATCGGCGAGTTCATCTTCACCCTGGCCATGGCGCTCAAGTGCTACCCGCTGCTGCCCGGCGGACTGCTGGCGACCGAAGCCCTGCTGCTGGGTATGACCAGCCCCGAAGCCCTGTACCATGAGGTGGAAACCAATCTCCCGGTCATCCTGCTGCTGATGTTCATGGTAGCCGGGATCTATTTCATGAAAAGCCTGTTGCTGGTGACGTTCACCAATATTCTGCTGCACGTGCGCTCCAAGTACCTGCTGGCGCTGCTGTTCAGCATGACCGCGGCGCTGCTGTCCGCATTTCTCGATGCCCTGACCGTAACGGCCGTCATCATCAGCGTGGCCGTGGGATTCTACTCGGTGTATCACAAGGTCGCGTCCGGCAAGGGGCATCAGCACAAGGACCATAATCCTGTGTCCGATCATGACGTCGTCGACCTGCACCGTAGCGACCTGGAAGGGTTTCGTGCCTTTCTGCGCAGCCTGCTGATGCACAGTGCCGTCGGCACCGCGCTGGGCGGCGTCTGCACGCTGGTAGGTGAGCCGCAGAACCTGCTGATCGCCAAGACGGCCGGCTGGGATTTTGCCGAATTCTTCCTGCTGATGGCGCCGGTCTCGATGCCGGTTCTCGCCGCCGGCCTGTTAACCTGCGTGGTACTGGAGAAACTGCAATTGTTCGGCTATGGCGCCAAGCTGCCGCGCCCGGTGCTACAGGTACTGAAGGAATTTGCCGAAGCGGAACGCGCCAGACGCACCCAGGCACAAAAGGCGGCCCTGATCGTGCAGGCGCTTGCGGCTGCAGTGCTGGTGGTGGGCCTTGCCCTGCATTTGGCGGAGGTCGGCCTGACCGGGCTGCTGGTGATCATCCTGATCACGTCTTTCAATGGCGTGACCGACGAGCATCAGATCGGCAAGGCCTTTGAGGAAGCGCTGCCCTTCACGGCGCTGTTGGTGGTCTTTTTTGCCATCGTGGCCGTGATCCACGAACAGCATCTGTTTTCGCCGATCATCACCTGGGTGCTGTCACTGCCGCCGGAACAACAGCCGGGCATGTTTTTCCTTGCCAACGGCTTGCTGTCGATGATTTCCGATAACGTGTTTGTCGCCACGGTGTATATCAGTGAAGTGAAGCAGGCGCTGGATGCCGGTGACATTACGCGGGCCCACTTCGACCAGCTGGCCATCGCCATCAACACCGGCACCAACCTGCCCAGTGTCGCCACGCCTAACGGTCAGGCAGCCTTCCTGTTTCTGCTGACCTCGGCCATTGCCCCCCTGGTACGACTGTCCTACGGCCGCATGGTCATCATGGCACTGCCCTACACTCTGGTACTGGGCAGCGTCGGCCTGATCTCGGTCATTCTGTTTACCTGACCGGCACGGAGCCGAAGACCACTTCGGCTCCGATTTCACCCCCGTACCAGCGGCCACCCCAGCAACAGGGTCGTCAGCGTCACGACCGCCACCAGCAGGTTCATCGGCACCCCGACCTTGAGAAAATCGGTAAAGCGATAGCCACCGGGGCCATACACCATCAGGTTGGTCTGATAGCCCAGCGGCGTGGCAAAGCTGGCCGAGGCCGCGATCATGATGGCAAAAATGAAGGGTTCCTGGTTCAACTGCGCCTTTTCCGTTACCTCCAGCACGATCGGCAACATCAGCACCGCGGCCGCATTGTTGGTGATCATCTCCGTCAACACCGACACCGCCAGGTAGGTCAAGATCAACAGCAGCCAGGGCGTACCCGCGCTCAAGTCAAGGATGCCATCGGCCAGAAAGGTGGCCACTCCGGTTTTCTGCAGCGCAGCACCCAACGCAAAGGATGCGGCAATGGTCAGGATCACCGTCAGGTCCAGGCTTTTCTCCGCCTGGGCCACGTTGCAACAGCCGGTCACTACCATCAACCCCGCACCCACCAGTGCGGCATTGAGCATGCTGACCAGCCCGGTGCCCGCGGCCAAAACCACCGCGGCCAAAATGCCCCAGGCCAGCCAGGCACGCTCATGGCGCGGCTGGGTCTTGTCCAGATCATTGATCAGCAGAAAGTCCTTGTTGTAGCGCTGACGGCTGACAAAGGCCGGGCGCGCTTCCAGCAGCAGGGTATCGCCGGCTTCCAGACGAATATTGCCCAGGTTGCCCTGGATACGCTCGCCGCTGCGGGCCACGGCCAGCACCACCGCGCCATAGCGATCACGAAAGCGGGCATCCCGAATGGCATGCCCCACGGCATCGCAGTGCGTCGAGACCACCGCCTCGACCAGACAGCGCTCGGCCCGATCCTGATTGAGGGTGTCGGAATGTCCGTTTTCCGGTGAGGGCACGATGCCGTTGATGCGTAGCAGGTCCGAAATGGCCTCGGTATCGCCGGCAAAGACCAGGCGGTCACCGCCCTGCAATTTCTCTTCCGAAGATACGGCCGTGACGATATTGCCCTTGCGCTCGATCTCGACCAGATACACCCGGTCCAAGCTGCGCAGCCCGGCCTGTTCCACCGTCTGGCCCACCAGCGGGCCATCCGGCGCCACCGCAACTTCCAGGGTAAATTCACGCAGGTTGGCAAATGCCCGCTTGTCGCTGCGGTCCGGTAACATGCGCGGGAACACCAACCAGATGAACAGCACCCCCACCAGCACCACCGGCAGCGCCACCGCCGTAATGGAGAACAACGACAGGCCTGCCTCGCCGGTGAGCTGCTGGTACTGGCCGTTCACGACCAGATTGGTGCTGGTACCGATCAGCGTCAGCGTGCCGCCCAGAATGGCGCTGTAACTCAGTGGAATCATCAATTTGGAAGCCGGCACGTTGATCTTGCGCGACCAGGCGTGAATGGCCGGGATCATGGTGGCAACCACCGGCGTGTTGTTGAGGAAACCGCTGAGCAGAACCACCGGTGCAAAAATGCGCCCCAGCGCCCCTCGCACGCCCTCGGGTCGCCCCAGCACCTTGTGCACCAGCAGATCGACACCGCCGGAAGAGTGAATACCGGCCGCGACCACAAACATGCAGGCCACGGTGATCAACCCGGAATTGGCAAACCCTGCCAACGCCTCATTCGGAGTCAGGACGCCGCTGATACTGAGCAGCGCCAGTACTGCCATCATGACGATGTGCGGACCGGTCCGCGTCAGAACCAGAACCGCCAGCGCCGCCAACATAGAACCCAGTGCGAACCAGCCTTGCCACTCCACAGCGATAACCCGTATCCAAATAAAAGCCACTAAGATACAGGGTTATTTTGATTCCATAAAAGAATAAATATTAACAAATCTAGACGATATGGAAATATGAAGAGCTGTTTTGCCCACTCGCTCACCCCATTGAAAACGGCTGTCGCCGTGGCAACCCCAGCGAGACCAGTACCGTCAACGCCAGCATTCCCGCCGAGATCCACAGGCAGGCCTGCAGCCCGCTGCTGCCCTGCCCCGACAGCTGAAACACCCACCCCGACAACAGCGTACCGATCAGGCGCCCCAGCGCATTAGCCATGTAGTAAAAGCCCACATCCAGCGACACGCCATCACTGCCAGCATAGCTGACGATCAGGTAACTATGCAGCGATGAATTGATCGCAAATACAGCACCAAACAGCAGCAGACCACCGATCAGCGTCCAGGCCGGATCGAACCCTGCCATAAGTCCCAACGCGATCAGCACCGGCAATACGGCCAGCCCCGCTGCCCATACGGTCGCTACACGGCCCTCCGGCACCCGCCCGGCGGCCTTGCCGGTAATCCTCGGCGCCATCGCTTGCACCAGGCCATAGCCGATCACCCAGAGCGCCAGGAAGCCGCCTGTCTGCGTGTGAGTCCAGCCCAGTGTCTGCGACAGAAACACCGGCAGGGCCACCACGAACCAGACATCACGGGCACCGAACAGACACATTCGCGCGGCGGAGAGGATATTGATCGCCCCGCTCTTGGAGAAGATATCGCGGAATTTCGGCTTGTTTTTCGCCTTGCCCAGATCCTTTTTCAGCAGCACCAGACTGAGCAGCCAAACCAATGTCAGTGCACCGACCATGGCCCCCACGGCACCGGCAAATCCCAGCCCCATCAACAAGGCACCGCCAAGGAAAAAGCCCGCTCCCTTGAGCGCATTCTTGGAGCCGGTCAGGATCGCCACCCACTTATAGAGCGTGCCCTGTGCATCCGACGGTACCAGCAGCTTGATCGAGCTTTTGGCGCTCATCTTGTTCAGATCCTTGGCGATTCCCGACAGCGCCTGTGCCGTCATCACCCAGGGCACCGTCAGCCAGGCAGGCGGCACCAGCAGCATCGCCAACGCCACCACCTGCAGGCCCAAACCGATATTCATGATGCGATTCAGCCCCAGATGAGCGCCAAGCCAGCCGCCAACCAGGTTGGTCATCACCCCGAAGATTTCGTAGAACAGAAACAGCAGGGCAATCTCCAGCGGCGAGTAGCCCAGCCCATGGAAATGCAGCACCACCAGCATGCGCAAGGCACCGTCGGTCAGGGTAAAGGCCCAGTAGTTGCCGGTCACCACCAAGTACTGGCGAATGGCGGGGGAAAGCTGGCTCAGCATGGTCATTGCTCGTTCATTGTATGGATTCGGTATTCAAAACTTTTGGCGTGTCGGCCGCTGGGTAGCCGCTATCCGACGCGCTGTCACCTCCCTGTTCGCTCAATGGACGCCATCCCTGGCGTCCAGCGGTCGGCTATCGGATACCCGGTGCCCTCAACAACCTGAGTGCCAAATTCAGGCCCGCCTGGAGCCTCGCAGCCAAGCTATCAGAGGCTGAAGGCAGGTCTGCCGGTGACCGTCGGCGCCAGGAACGGCGCCGTCGAGCGGCATGGATGCCAATTGCGCGTCATCGGGAGGTTCGCCTTTGGGCGGAGGCCACCCTCATGGCTGAAGCGGTCACCGCGCATACGCTATCCGACGCGCTGTCACCTCCCTGTTCGCTCGATGGACGCCATCCATGGCGTCCAACGGCCGGCTATCGGATACCCGGTGCCCTCAACAACCTGAGTGCCAAATTCAGGCCCGCCTGGAGCCTCGCAGCCAAACTATCAGAGGCTGAAGGCAGGCCTGCCGGTGACCGTCGGCGCCAGGGACGGCGCCGTCGAGCGGCATGGATGCCAATTGCGTGTCACCGGAAGGCCTGCCTTTGGCCGGCGGCACCAGCAACCAGCAACCAGCAACCAGCAACCAGCAACCAGCAACCAGCAACCAGCAACCAGCAACCAGCAACCAGCAACCAGCAACCAGCAACCAGCATGATTACGCCTGATCCAGCCGTCCAACCTTCAGCGCCAGTTCCGCCGTACGGTTGGCATAGCCCCACTCGTTGTCGTACCAGAGGTAGAGTTTCACTTGGGTGCCATTCACCACCATGGTGGACAGGGCATCGACCACGCTGGAACGTGGATCGGTACGATAATCGATCGACACCAGCGGACGCTCTTCGTAACCAAGCACGCCCTGCAGCTCCCCTTCGGCCGCCTGCTTCAACAGTGCGTTGACCTCATCCACCGAGGTTTCGCACTCAACTTCGAAGACACAGTCGGTGATCGAGGCATTGGCCAGGGGCACGCGGATCGCATGACCGTTCAGTTTGCCCTTCAGTTCCGGGAAGATATGCGTGATCGCCGTGGCGGAGCCGGTGGTGGTGGGAATCAGACTCATGCCGCAGGCGCGGGCTCGGCGTAGATCCTTGTGTGGCGCATCCAGAATGGTCTGGGTGTTGGTGATATCGTGAATGGTGGTCATGGAACCGTGCTTGATGCCCAGCTGCTCATGGATCACCTTCACCACCGGGGCCAGACAGTTGGTGGTGCAGGATGCGGCCGTGACGATCGGATACTGCTCGGGGTCGTACAGATCATCGTTCACGCCCATCACGATATTGAGCACACCCTCTTCCTTCACCGGCGCGGTCACCACCACCCGCTTCACGCCCTGATCCAGATAAGCCTGTAACAGCGCCCGAGTCTTCATCTTGCCGGACGCTTCGATCACCAGATCGCAGCCGGACCAGTCGGTATCACTGATCGCCTTGTTGCCAATCACTAGAGTGTGCTGGCCATCCACGATGATCTTGCCCGCTTCAGCTTCCGCCTCATGACGCCAGCGGCCATGCACCGAATCGAAATTCATCAGGTGCGCCAATGTTGTCGCATCACCGGCCGGGTCATTGATCTGCACGACCTCAACATCATCCGCCAGGTAATACAGCGCGCGCATGGTCAGACGCCCCATGCGCCCAAAGCCGTTAATACCAACTTTCATCGTCATTGATATATCCTCAAAACAGTTGCACAACCAGCTCAGCTATTCCGCCGCATCAAGCCGCTGGAAACCAGTGTCGAGTCCGGTTGGCAAAGGCCACCAGCGACAGCATCACCGGCACCTCCACCAGCACACCGACCACGGTCGCCAGCGCCGCGCCCGAATGCAGCCCGAACAAGGAAATGGCCACCGCCACGGCCAGCTCGAAGAAATTGGAAGTGCCGATCATGCAGGCCGGAGCCGCCACCCGATGCGGCAGGCGCAGCCGATAGGCGGCCAGGTAAGCCAGAAAGAAAATACCGTAGGTCTGAATCAGCAGCGGGATGGCAATCAGCACGATGGTCTGTGGCTGGCCAATCAGGGTCTCGGCCTGGAACCCGAACAACAGCACCACGGTCGCCAGCAGCCCCAGGATCGACCAGGGCTTGAGCCGGTGCAACAACACGTCAAGTGCCTGGCCATCACCCTGTTTTTCCAGCCGGTGACGGGTCCAGGCACCGGCCACCAGCGGCAGCACCACATAGAGTACGACCGACAGCAGCAGCGTTTCCCAGGGCACATGAATATCGCTGACACCCAACAAAAATGCCGCCAGCGGGGCGAAGGCAAACACCATGATAATATCGTTGATGGACACCTGTACCAGGGTGTAATTGGGGTCGCCCTTGGTCAACTGACTCCAGACGAACACCATCGCCGTGCACGGTGCCACCCCCAACAGGATCATGCCGGCGATATACTCGCCGGCACTTTGCGGGTCGACCCAACCGGCAAACAACACCCGAAAAAACAGCCAGCCCATGGCCGCCATGGTAAACGGCTTGATCAGCCAGTTAACCACCAACGTCAGCATCAGCCCCTTGGGCTTGCGCCCTACATTGCGGACGGCACTGAAATCGATCTGTACCATCATCGGGTAGATCATGATCCAGATGAACAGCGCCACCACCAGGTTCACATGGGCATACTCGAAGCTGGCCACCAGGGTAAACAGATCCGGGGCCGCGTTGCCCAGCACCACGCCGGCCAGGATAGCGAGCCCCACCCATACACTGAGATAACGTTCAAATACGCCCATGGTGTTTGTTCTCCTCAAATCGAGCGTTGGTTGACGCGCTGTGACAGAGCCTCGGCGCTTTCGACCCGCTCCGAATACCGGTCAGTCAGATAGGCGCTGCAGCCCCGAGTCAGCAGGGTAAACTTGACCAGCTCTTCCATCACATCAACGATGCGGTTGTAGTAGGGCGAGGGCTTCATGCGCCCCTCGTCATCAAACTCGGCAAAGGCCTTGGCCACAGAAGACTGATTGGGGATGGTCAGCAGGCGCATCCAGCGTCCCAGAATGCGCAGTTGATTGACCGTATTGAAGCTCTGTGAGCCACCGCAAACCTGCATCACGGCCAGTGTCTTACCCTGAGTCGGACGCACGGCGCCGATACTGAGCGGAATCCAGTCGATCTGGGACTTCATCACCGACGTCATAGCGCCGTGGCGCTCGGGCGAGCACCACACCATGCCCTCGCACCACTGCACCAGCTCGCGCAGCTCCTGTACCTTGGGGTGTGCTTCATCTTCGCCATCAGGCTGTGGCAGCCCTTCGGGATTGAAGAGCCGGGTTTCGGCTCCCAGCGCCTGCAGGATGCGCGCAGCCTCCTCGGTGGCAAAACGACTATAGGAACGGGTGCGCAGAGACCCGTACAGCAGCAGGATTCGGGGCGGATGAGCAGCCCCCGGACGCCAGAGTTCATCCAGCCGGGGTAACGGCAGATGCTCGGCTTTCAGGCTCGGCAGTTCTAGCGTGTTATCTTTCATGCTTCAGCTTCCTTGTCAGTGGGGCTGCACGGCGCCGAGGGCCGTGCCTGCATCTCGCGCAACCGCACTAGCAGCGGCTGCAACACATCGGCAGAGTGCTCACGGGTATGATGCAGCAGGTTATCTATCCAGCCGGGCAGCTGCGGGTGAAGACGGTAGAACACCCATTGCCCCTGGCGTCGGTCTGCCAGAATGCCCTGTTGACGCAACTGGGCCAGATGACGTGAAATCTTGGGTTGTGACTGCTGCAGTACCATCATCAGCTCACACACGCACAACTCACCGGCCTGCTGGATCAACAGCACGCTGTGCAAGCGCGTCTCGTCGGCCAATGCCTTGAACAGTACCAGTGCCGAAATATCCTGTGCCGTCATGGCAGCCCTCCGGTTTAAATATATGTAAAACCATATATATGATATTCCATATATACAACCACTGTCGGGTTACATTCAGGTTTCAGGCTGCATGCATCTGCCCTTTTCGGTATAATTTTGCCCCTTTGTCGCTACAGAAACCGCCTTGATCGCGTTTCTGCGCCGCCCGTCCGTTAGAGGTTGAGTGTCGATACCTCAGCTGTCATGGCGCGACCCCAGACTGGTCCCGCCCTCGTCCGTGCGGGCAGCCTCCGAACAACTTACAACTCAAGCAAGAGAGTGTAGATGCTGCAACGAATGAAACAGGAGTGGTTCTCCAACGTCCGCAACGACCTGTTGTCCGGCACGGTGGTCGCCCTGGCCCTGATCCCCGAAGCCATTGCCTTCTCTATCATCGCCGGCGTCGACCCCAAGGTGGGCCTGTATGCCTCCTTCTGTATCGCCGTGGTGATTGCCTTCTTCGGCGGCCGCCCCGGCATGATCTCTGCGGCCACCGGTGCCATGGCGCTGCTGATGGTCACGCTGGTCAAGGAGCATGGCCTGCAGTATCTGCTCGCCGCGACCCTGCTGACCGGGGTGTTCCAGATACTCGCCGGCTTCCTCAAGCTGGGTGACCTGATGCGGTTTGTATCGCGGTCGGTGATCACCGGTTTTGTCAACGCGCTGGCAATCCTGATTTTCATGGCCCAGTTGCCGGAACTGATCGACGTGACTTGGCACGTCTACGCCATGACAGCGGCGGGCCTGGCCATCATCTACCTGTTCCCTTATGTGCCAGTACTGGGCAAAAACCTGCCTTCGCCGCTGATCTGCATTGTCGGCCTGACCATCGTCTCCATGGTGATGGGCCTGGATATTCGCACCGTCGGGGACATGGGCGAGCTGCCGGATACCCTGCCAATCTTCCTGTGGCCGGATGTACCGCTGAACCTGAATACACTGATGATCATCCTGCCCTACTCACTGGGTCTGGCCGTGGTCGGTCTGCTGGAGTCGATGATGACCGCCAACATCGTTGACGAACTGACCGATACCAGCAGTGATCGCAACCGCGAGTGCAAGGGCCAAGGCGTAGCCAACATCGGTGCCGGCCTGTTGGGTGGCATGGCCGGTTGTGCCATGATCGGCCAGTCGATCATCAACGTGAAGTCCGGCGGCCGCGGCCGTCTGTCGACTTTCATTGCCGGTGTGTTCCTGATTATCCTGGTAGTGTTTCTGGATGAGTGGATCAGCCAGATTCCGATGGCCGCGTTGGTGGCTGTCATGATCATGGTCTCCATCGGCACCTTCTCCTGGGAATCGATCCGCGATCTGCGCAAGCACCCGCTGTCGACCAATATCGTCATGATTGCCACCGTGGCCGTGGTGGTCGCCACCCATAACCTGGCGATCGGCGTATTTGTCGGCGTGCTACTGGCTTCCCTGTTCTTCGCAAACAAGGTGGGCCAGTACATGACCATCACCAGCGAGAAGGATACCGACAGCGAGACCCGTACCTACCGCGTGGCCGGTCAGGTCTTCTTCACCTCCTGCGAAAAGTTCATCGCTGCCTTTGATTTCAAGGAAGTGCTTGATAAGGTCGTGATTGACCTGAACGATGCGCATTTCTGGGACATCAGTGCCGTGTCGGCACTGGACAAGGTCGTCATCAAGTTCCGTCGTGACGGCGTCGAGGTGGAGGTCATTGGCCTGAACGAGGCCAGCCGCACCATCGTTGACAAGCTGGCGGTCCATGACAAGCCGGAACAGGTCGAAAAATTCATGGCCGGGCACTGAGGAGCGAACATGAGCAAAATTATTGCCTGCATTGACGGTTCACGCACGGCACTGGCGGTGTGCGACGCCGCAGCCTGGGCTCAACAGCAGCTGGGCGCTCCGCTACAACTGCTGCACGTGCTGGAAAAGACTGACTACCCTACCGAAAGCGACATGAGCGGCAACATCGGCCTGGGCACCCGCGAACACCTGCTGGAAGAACTGGCCGAATTGGACAACCAGCGCAGCCGCCTGATGCTGGAGCAGGGCCGGTTCATGCTGGAGGAAGCGCAGCAGCAGATTGAAGCGGCCGGCGTGCCGCATGAACAGATCGACCGCCTGCAGCGCCATGATGCGCTGGTCGACACCCTGCAGGAGTGCGAGCCCGATACTCGCCTGCTGATTATGGGGCGTCAGGGCGAAGCCCACGCCGACATGGCCGCGGCCGTCGGCAGCCATCTGGAGAACGTGACCCGCACGCTGCATAAGCCGATGCTGGTTGCGCTGGATGACTTCAGTGCACCCAAGCGTTTCATGCTGGCGTATGACGGCAGCGCAACGGCCAACCAGGCCCTGACTCAGGTGGCTCAGAGTCCGCTGTTGAAAGGCGTGTCCTGCCATCTGGTGATGGCGGGCAAGCGTGTCGAGCGCCAGCGCGAACAGCTGGCCAACGCCGAGAAAATGCTGCAGGGCAATGGCTTTGACGTCACCACCGTGACGCTGGAGCAGGAAGAAGTACGCCCCGCCCTGATGGCTTACCTCAAGACCAACCAGATCGACATGCTGGTAATGGGCGCCTGGGGCCATTCGCGCATTCGCCAGCTGCTGGTCGGCAGCATGACCAACTGGATGCTGTACAACAGCCCGGTTCCCCTGCTGCTGTTACGCTAGTCAAAACAGCCATTGCATTAAAAAACCCGGCTACATCGGCCGGGTTTTTACCCCCTCTGCCTGCGCCCCTGCCATCTTGTATGGCCATCCCCCCCTATTTCTTCATTTTATGCATAAACTGTTGCTTGAAGGACTCCCGGACAAGGACAGCACTTTTCCGAATCATCAACGTGATTGCTGATCACGGGAGCTACACCCATGAAACAAACAATACGCGCCCTCGCTGTTTCCGCTTTGCTGACACTACCTGGTGCAGTGTTCGCCGACCATCATATGGGACCCAAGGATATCAACAGTCTAGTGGACAAGGCTGTTAGCCTGAATGCCGAAGGCCCTTTTGCGGGCAGTTTTGACACCTTGATTGCCTTGCTGACGGCTCCGGACGGTAACCGTGCCAGCATTCTGGCTGAACTGGATGACCGCGGGCAAAATACGGTTTTTGCGCCAACGGATGAGGCCTTTGAAGCACTGACCGAGACCGTTTTGACACTCGGCTATTGCAGTCTGGCTGATTTGGACCCTGCCGTCGTAGACAGCGTGCTTCTGTATCACGTTGCCCACGGCCGCTTGTATGCCGCAGATGTACTGGCTACCGAGCGTGTACGCATGCTGTCAGGGGGATTCCTGTTGCAGGATGCAGCCGTGCTCACCGATAACCTCAATCGCACCGCCAACCTGATTCCGGGCGCGCTGGATATTGAAGCGGATAATGGTGTGATTCATGCCATTGACACTGTAGTGCTGCCAGTGCTGCCTGATCCCGGCCCGGGTAGCTGCTTGTGACTCCGTGTAACTGGCCTCGAGTGGCCTGCAGAAACAGGCCACCCGTCCCCTGCGCTGCGCCATCGAATATGGCCAGCGCATCTGGTTTACCTCTCTCAACACTCGCACTCAACGGCTGGCCACCGCCTGTACCCGTCAACGCTCGATCGTGTACAGAATATCCGCCCCGCTGCCCAGTTCGCTGCTCTGCCCTTCAACGCGCCACTTGTCGCTGAGTTTATATCTCAGACTCAGGGTGTTCACGGCATCCAGTACGCCGATGCCATAACGCAGATAGAGGCGCGGTGACAGGTATTTGCCAATGAAAAAGGCTGATTCATCATTGGCGGTACTGTCAAAACCAAACTCGTCCAGCGACAGGCTTTCCCGCAACTTACCGGTAATCTTGTTACCCTGGCTCATGCCCAGCGCCAGCGCCGCCTGCATCAGCATCTGCTGCTCACCAACCGTACTGGCCCCCGGCGCCTTGCCCAGAAGCAGATACGACAGCACACTGCTGTCCGGCATGGCAGGCTCACCGTACAGATCCATCCGCGGCTCACGCAGGGTGCCGCTGACATTGGCGCCAACGATCACATCCTCGACCTGACGGCCGATGCGCAAATCGAGCCCCGGATTGTCGACCGGACCGGCGGCATAGACCAGCCCACCGCGTCGAATCTCAAGATCCTGCCCATACAGGCGGTACGCACCGCTTTCAACACCGACACTGCCGGTTGCGCGGGTAATCTGACCAGGTACCTCCTCGATCTGCAGCGCACCGATCAGGCGTCCCTTGAAGCCCAGCGCATCCACACGCACGTCATCACCCAACTCAAGACGCAGATCGGCATATACCGGCACGACAGGGGCTTTTTCAACCACCTGTCCATCCTGCACGCGCACCACGTCGGCCGAGGGGGTCACGGCGCTTTCCATCGACTTGGGAGGCGATATGTGTGCCATGGGCACCTTGACGGTGCCGTCCAGGCGGATCTCCCGCGCGCCCAGCGCCAGCTGCAGATCGGGACTGATCAGGGCCTGGATCTCGGGCGTATTCATGGCGGTAAAGCCATCACCCTGCAAACTCAGCTGACCGGCACGGGCAGCCAGATCATAGTCACCGACCAGCTTCAGGGTTCCCTCCCCCGAGGTCGCCGCAGCACTGAAGCGCAGCTGGCCGGGCAGGCCGCTCTGATTGAGCTGCAACTCCAGCGGCGTGATCACCAGTCCCATCGCCGGCAACTCCATGCCCCCTTCGCGATAGGCCAGCTCACCAGCCACCTCGGGCGCGCTCAGAGTGCCACCGAGCGTCAATTGACCATTCAACCGTCCCTGCATGTTCTGCACATCCGGTACCAGCACCGAAATCAGATCAAAGTCCGTGGCATTGAGGTTCAGTTCTCCACGCAGCCCCTGACGACCGCTCAGCCCGCGAACATCCAGTGCCAGCGCTAGATCGCCGGACAGGAAGCTCAAGGCGGTGGTGGCACTGGCATTCAGGCTGTCATCCGCCAAACGGACCCTCACTTCCAACGGGTCCAGCGGCAATGTCTGGTCTGCCTGCGCCGGTGTCAGCGTGCCGGCACTGGTGAGAAGTGTTGCCTGCAATTCGGGATAGCCATCGGGTTGCTGTCGGAAATCGACCTCGGCCGACAGCGTCGGGGTCATCTGTATGCCATTCAACACCGGGGTCAACAGGGACAGCGACAGCTGATCGAGATTGATACTGGCGTGGGTTCGACCGGCAAAACTACCATCGGCCTGCAGGCACAGCGTTCCGCCCGCACTCTGTTCATCAAGGCAGAAGCGCCCCAGGCGATAGCCATCAGGCGACAGTTGCAGCGGGGCCGCGGCAGTTGAGCGCCAATGACTCAGCGGCTCGGGCTTCAGCTCCAGGCTCGCCAGCTGGCCCGACCACTGTCGTGCCGTGGCTGCCCAGCCGCCGGACGCGGCCAGGGCGACCGTTCCGGGAGAGCCCTGCGCCGTCAGAGTCAGGCGGTGCTGTTCGGGTGTCCCGCTCAAGGTTAACGCTGCCTGCTCGATACGCTGCCCGGCGGCCTCGACCCCGTTCAGGGTCAGGTCGGCGGACCAGTCACTCTGCCCCGACAGGTCCAGCGCGATGTCGCCCTTGAGCTGCTGCAGGCGTGCCTGATCAGCATAGGCCAGTTCGGTTGCACGCAGGCGTGCCTGAATCGCCGGTTGCTGCAATGGCCCGCTGACCTGCCCGCCAAGATCCAGCGCCCCCTTGGCGGTGGGCAGCAGGCGTGCCAGGTTGGGCGCCTTGAGTGACCACTGCAATGCCAGCCGATCGCTGAGGGCACCGCTGATCTCGGCCCGGGCACCGGCATAGTTCAGCTGTAGAGCATCGATCTGCCATTGGCGGGTGTCACCTGCGAGCTTGGCCTGCGCATTGATCGGCTGCTGCTGCAAGCGTCCCTGCAGGCTGCTGATCTCCAGCGCCAGCGTCGGCAGCGCATCCCCCAGCCCCAGATGCCCCTGTGCTTCCAGCGCCAACTGTCCGGGCCAGTCCGGTGCCGCAAGCGCCGGATTGATGCCATCGGCACTGAGCTGATAGGCCACCTCGATGGCCTCCGGCGCACCGGCCGGTTGGCCATTTGCCTGCGCTTGCAAGTGTACTCGGGTGGTCTCCTGACGGACCGTCAGCGCCAAGGTCAGCGCCTGTGCGGCTCCGTCCAGATCCAGGACCAGATCCGCTGTCAGGGGCAGTTGCTCGGGCCAGTGCTCCAGCCTGACCCACTCGGTCAGCTCGGTGCTGCCCTGGAGTTCGAGGTGCGTCAGAAAGTGTTGCGCAGGTTCCGTCCAGCCTGTCAGGGTCAGATCGGTTCCCGGCTGCTGCAGGTGCAGCGACTCAATCTGGACCAGCTGACCACTGGATTTCACCGCCAGCGTGACGCTCAGTTCATCCACCAGCGTCTGCTCGCCCTGCATCACCTGCACTTGGCCGAGCTGCACCTGCTCAATCGACAGCGCCAGCGGCAATTCAACCGCCGGCAGCTGCGGCCACCGAAGCGGCGCCGCTGGGCGCTCATCCGTGGTCTGTTCCGCAGCGGCTTCGGGCAGCTGCACGCTCAGCCGCTCGGCTCCGAGTCGATGGATGGCAAGCCGCGGCTCGGTCAGGGCCCACAACGACCAGTGCAGCTGCACGTCGGTCAGTTCAAGCGCCAGCTCGTCCTGTACGAACGCCGCCCGGCTAATCCGCACATCGGAGGCCAGGGTACCGTTAATGCCGTCCAGCTCGAGTCCAGGCACGGCCGAATCCACCAGATTGAGAGCAAAACGCGTTCCCGAAGGCAGCCATAGAATCGCGGTCACCAGCAACAGTATACTCAGAACAAGGACCAGCACCGTCACCAGCCCCCAACGCAACATCGGTCTCACAAGTCAGGCCCCAGGGTGAAATGAATTTGCCAGCCGTCTTCATCCAGCGGTATGGCAAAGTCCAGTCGCACCGGCCCGACCGGCGACTGCCAGCGCGCCCCCAGACCGGCGCCGGTTTTCAGCTCCGTGTCGCGATCATCAAAGGCATTGCCTGTATCCACGAAGGCAGCCACACGCCAATTGTCCCGGATCAGGTAGTCCACTTCCAGGCTCGCCGTAGCCAGGTAGCGGCCGCCGATCACATCCCCTTCGTCGCCGATGGGTCCGAGGGACTGATAATCGTAGCCGCGCACGCTATTGTCCCCCCCCGCGTAGAAACGCAGGCTGGCCGGCAGGTCGTCAACGGAATCGATGAAGGTCACGCCCAGCTCGGCACGGGTCAGCAGACGCCAGCGCTCGGACAGCGTATCCACGCGCTTGCCGCGAATGTCCAGCTGCAACAGGTCGGTATCCGACAGCAGTGACTGCGACGCGACCGTTGCACCCAGGCTGATCTGGTGTCCGCGGCTGGGGTTCATACGGTTATCGGTGCGGGTGCGACTGAAGCGCGCACTGGGCAGCAGCAGCGTGGAGGTCTGCTCTTCACCTTCAAAGGTCCAGGTTTCGTGCTGCCAGTCCAACGCCAGACGCCGCTCCCACTCGCCCAGCTGCCGTTGCCAGCTGCCGCCGAGGGCCAGGGTACGTGAGTCGATGGTGTCCGAATCTTCATCTTCCAGCAGGAAGTTGAGTGCAAAGCGGTCAGTGGTCGGGTTGGCTCCCGGAATCTGATAGCTGGCGGTCAGCTGCTGACGAATCTGCGACAAGCGCAAGCGCGCCTCCAGCGTGTGACCACTGCGATTGAGCCAGCGCCGGGTCAGACCCAGCTGCATGCGCGCGCCGGTATCGGTGCCGTAACCAACGCCGCCCTGATACAGACTCTGCTTTTGCGGCGTCAGTTTGACATCCACCGGCAGCCGAGCGTCAGATAACTCGTTCAAACGCGGGCGCACTTCCACGTCGGCGAAGTAATTGCTGTTGATCAGGTTGCGTTGATACTCGACCAGTCGCGCGGTGTTGACCGGGTCACCGGACTGAAACGGCAGATAGCGGCGCAGCAGCGATTCGGAAACCGGGGCCGGCTGCAGTCGAATCTCACCGATGCGCGCACGCGGCCCGGTGGCATAAATCAGGGTGATATCGGCCCGGTTCGCGGTGGTATCAACTCGGATCTCATTGCGTTCGAACCCCGCCTGGTAATAGCCGCGCTCGGCAGCACGGGACTGCAGGGCGCTTTTCAGCGCGGCATAATCGGCATGGATCAGCGGCGCACCCGCCTTGATCGGGGTATCGGCCATGACCTGTTGCAACTGAGCATCGTCTACCCCTTCACCTTTCAGTATCAGGCGCGCTTCGCCGATTAACGTCTGAGGCCCGG
The DNA here is from genome assembly GCF_019061305.1 of Marinobacterium weihaiense. Taxonomy (GTDB): domain Bacteria; phylum Pseudomonadota; class Gammaproteobacteria; order Pseudomonadales; family Balneatricaceae; genus Marinobacterium; species Marinobacterium weihaiense. The sequence goes on along the minus strand of NZ_JAHQZT010000005.1, from coordinate 114,116 downwards.
GATTCACCTGATACTCTGCCCGCCACTGGCTGCTGTCGCCGTCCAGCATGACCTGGAGCTTGAGTTCCGGGTTGTAGTAACCATAAGGCTCAAGCGCCAGACGGATTTCATCTGCTGCCTGCCGATGCAGGTAGCGCAGACGGCTGCGCGTGGGCAGCGGGTCCTGCTCCAGCGCCTGATCGATACTCAGCAGAGCACGGATGTTATCGGCCGGCTCGCCCTCGACACCGCTGAGGGTAAAACGCTCGGCCAGCGCAGGGTGACTGCCTGCCAGCAACAGCAGACAGACCAGCAAACGCGAGAAAAACGACAATGGCACTCAGACGGCTCCTTCGATTGAGTCTCATTTATTTTAACCCGCTGTACGCGCCACGTCCCGCCCTGGACCCGATTACAGCGAATGCCTCCTTTAAAAATTAATGTTATGTAGTAACATTGAAATTTCATTCTGCTGAGGAGCCTATCATGTCTGTATGGCTGTTTGCCCTTTTGGCCCTGTTTTGGCCGTTCTCGCTTTCAATGGCTGCCGGGGTACATCAGCACGGCGTGGCCCAACTGGATATGGTCGTGGAACCGCCGCTGGTAGCCATCGGCCTCAGCTCTCCCCTGGCCAACTTGATTGGTTTCGAGCACCGCCCGGCCAATGCCGCAGAGCAACAGGCCTGGCACCAGTTGCAATCCGATCTGCGCCAAGTATCGCAGCTGTTCGCGTTGCCGACCGACGCTGACTGCAGCCTGAGCCAAGTGAATCTGCACCTGCCCTTTGCCGGCACACCGGCAGCCTCGCATGAACATCACCATGATGAGCACTCCAAACATCAGGATGCACATGCCCATACGGATCTGATGGCGGAATATCAGTTCCTGTGTGCCAATACCGATGCACTCAGGCACCTGGAGCTGCCCTTACTGCAACGCTTCCCGGCCATCGAACAGCTGCAGATCCAACTGATTACCCCCAGCGGCCAGCATAGTCGAACGCTGCACGCCGGTGAAACACGCCTGAGCCTGCCATGACCCCCATACTGCATGCCGAGTCACTGAGTTTTGCCTGGCCCGGGCAGCCACCCTTGTTCCAGCTGCCTGAATTGATACTGCCCGCCGGGGAACACCTGGTTATTACCGGCCCTTCGGGCAGCGGCAAGACGACGCTGCTCAACGTGCTGGCAGGCCTGCAGGCGGGCCACAGCGGTCACCTGAGCGTTGCCGGAGAAGCACTGTCGACGCTGTCATCGCGTGCGCTGGATCGACTCAGAGCCGACCGGATGGGCCTGCTGTTTCAGCAGTTCAACCTGCTGCCATACCTGAACCTGATCGATAATGTCACCCTGCCCTGTACGCTTTCCAGCGTGCGTCGCGATGCCGTCAGCCGTCAGGGCCTCGCCCCGGCCGAAGCCGCCGAACGCCTGCTTACCCGTATGCAGCTGGACCCAGCACTCTTCTACCGCCGCCGCGTGGCCGAGCTGTCCATTGGCCAGCAACAGCGGGTTGCGGCGGCACGGGCGCTGATCGGCAACCCGGCCCTAATCCTTGCCGACGAGCCGACGTCAGCGCTGGACCCGGACAACCGTGACCGCTTCATGGCTCTACTGCGTGACGAACTCGCCGCGTGCGGCAGCAGTCTGGTGATGGTCAGCCATGACCCGGCGCTGATACGGGGCTTTGATCATCACCTGGACCTGGGAGCCCTGATCTCATGCTGATTCGACTGGCCTGGAACAGCCTGCGCAGTCGACGCGCCACGGTATTACTGACACTGTTCACCATTGCCCTGAGCACAGCGCTGCTGCTGGGCGTGCAACAGGTACGTGAACAAAGCCGCCAGAACTTCATGGCCACGGTATCCGGCACCGACCTGATCGTGGGCGCGCGGGCCGGGCCTGTCCAGCTGCTGCTCTACTCCCTGTTTCATATCGGCTCGGCCACCAGCAACATCAGCTGGACAGGCTATCAGGCACTGGCCGAGGACGACCGGGTTGCCTGGACGATTCCGCTGTCCCTGGGGGATTCTCACCGGGGGTATCGCGTGGTCGGTACACGCAACCTGATATTCGAACATTATCGCTACGGCGATGATCGCGCGCTGAGCTTCGCCCAAGGCGAGCCCCTGAACGATCTTTTTGCCGTGGTTCTGGGGGCCAAAGTGGCACGCCAACTGGGTTATCAACCGGGCGATGAGCTGGTTATCGCCCACGGCACCGGCAATACCAGCTTCATGCAACACAAGCAAATGCCGTTTACCGTCAGCGGTATCCTGGCACCGACCGGCACACCGCTGGATCGTACCCTGCTGGTCTCGCTGGAAGGGCTGGAGGCCGTGCATCTGGGCTGGCGTGCCGGCGTGCCCCTGCCCGGCCTGCAGGTCAGTGCCGAACAGGCCCGCCAGCGCGACCTGGCACCTCGACAGGTTACCGCCGTACTGGTTGGCCTGAAGTCTCGCCTGCAGACATTCCACCTGCAGCGCGAATTGAACAATCGCCGTGACGCCCCCCTGACGGCACTGCTGCCGGGCGTGGTGCTGCAGGAGTTGTGGCAGGTCATCGGGGTCGCCGAACGGGCCCTGCTGGTGGTTTCGGCGGCTGCGCTGCTGATCGGCATCGCCGGTATGCTGGCGCTGATGCTGGCCGCCGTTGCCCAGCGCCAGCATGAAGTAGCCGTGTTGCGCGCCCTTGGCTGCTCGCCCCTGCGCATCGCCGGGCTGTTAATGCTGGAAAGCCTGTTGCTGACACTGGGCGGCGTGATCCTGGGGTTGATCGTCTTGCAGGCAGGCCTGGCCGCGGCACAAACACCATTGCTGGAGCACTTCGGCCTGCTGATCCAGCCGGCGCTGCCGTCGTCGGAGCAGCTGTTCCTCTGCGGCCTGATCCTGACTCTGGGCCTGCTGGCCGGCCTGTTGCCCTCACTGCAGGCCTGGCGCCTGGCAACCGCCAGCCGCCTGATTCGTCGCTACTGACTTGGATTGACCGACATGAAGCACTTTGCACTCACACTATGCCTGCTCCTGAGCCTGCCCCTGATCACCGCACCGGCCTGGAGCACAGAAGATGAAGACGCGATTCGCGTCAATGGTGAACCGGCCCCCGAGCTGGACTGGGAAGCGTTGATGCCGTCCGATTATGTGTTGTCACTGGAAAGCCTGTACAACAACCCCGAACTGGATCAGCTGGATGACTATAGCGACAGGGCACAACGCCTTTACGACGAGCTGCAGCAGTCACTGGCCTCGGCGCCTGTGGTGGACGCCCTGGACGGGCGCATGATCAGCATTCCCGGCTTCGTGGTACCGCTGGAAGGTGAAGGCGACCGGGTGGGTCGTTTCTTTCTGGTGCCCTACTTCGGTGCCTGTATTCATGTACCGCCACCGCCCTCCAACCAGATTATCGATGTACATTATGCGCCCGGAACCCGCATCGACAGCCTGTATGACGCCGTCCTGATCAGTGGCCGGCTGACCACCGAGGTGTTCAGTCACGAGATGGGCACGGCAGGCTACCGCCTGGAAGCCTATCGTATCGCGCCTTACGAGATTGAATATGAGGACGCACCGGCCGAGTGACGCTGCCACAGCCGGTGCAGTACCAGAGTTACCGCCGTCAGCAGCAACAGAACCAGCACCAGCGTGGCTCCAGCAGGCCAATCCAGCCACAAGGCAAGCCATAAGCCCAGAGCCAGGCCGACGCCAGCCACCAGCATGGCCAAACGCCGACTGGCACACAACTGCGCCACCAGTGCCGGAGCGATCAGCGTCACGAAAACCAGGTAGACCCCGAGCAAGGGCACCGAGGTACTAACCAGCAGGGCAAATACCGGATAGAAGGCACGGCCCTGTAACCAGTGGCAGCGCCATCGGGTCAGCCCCAGAAAAAGGGCGGTCAGTCCTGCCAGCGGCACAAGATCCGACCAGTTGACCCAGAGAATATCGCCATTGAGGCTTGAGGACAGGCGATGCCCTGCATGTGGATCTGCCGCCAGCACCAACAGCAGGGTTGACGCCGCCCCCGCGTACACCAGGCCGATCACCGCTTCTCGCTGCTCGACAAAACGCTCGCTCAATTGGCCGATGATGACGGCCCCCGCTATGGCCAGCAACAACCCGCCCAGCAGGGGCGCACCTGAGCCGTCGCCCAACCACTGCCGGGCCAAGAGGCTGCCCAATGCGGCCAGCTGGGCAACGGCCAGGTCGATGAACAGGATACCGCGCCGCAGCACCTGTCCACCCAGCCAGAGATGGCTGACCAGCACCAACAGCCCGGCGGCCAGAGGTGGCAGCAGCACCGCCAGCTCAAACAACCAACCTTGTCCCAGGTCAATCGGCATGATGTGCATCCAGCAACTGCTGCAACAGATATTCAAACAGCTCGGCCGGCGTTTCCAGGCCTTGTTCAGCCATTGTGGTCGATGGCAGTGACACCACCGGTATCCCGGTTCTCTCTGCCAACCAATGGGCACTGTTCGGATCCTGGTACCAGCTGTGAACGATCGCAAGCGGTCTGTTCTGCTCAACCTTGGCGACCAGTGCATTCAGATGTCTCGGTGTGGGGGGGACACCCGGCTTGGGCTCCAAATCGGCCACCACCTCTATGCCCAGCCATCGCCACCAGTAGTCAAAGGTACTGTGTTGCACCACAACCCTCTGCCCCTTCAGGGGACGTGCCCGCTGCCGCCAGTCATCCAGGCGTTGCTGCCACGCCAGCGACCAGCGCAGGTAACGGCTGCGGTAAGCACCAGCCTGTTGCGGATCAACCTGCGCCAGGCGCTGACTCAAAACCGCAGCCGCCTTGCGCATGCGCTCCGGGTCCAAATGCAGATGCGGATTACCTTCAGGATGCACATCACCCGCGCCCAGGGGCACATGCTCCACCTGGCCAATCGTTTCCACCTGCTCAGCCACAAACAACATGCCTGCCTGGCCGGGCTGCACAGCCGGGTTAGCCGCACGCTGCTGCAGCGCCGGCAGCCAGCCGGCTTCCAGTGCCGCCCCGCTGCAGACGGCCAGGTCGGCACGGCGCAGACGGGCAATCAGACTGGGACGCGCTTCGATGTAGTGCGGGTCTTGATAGGCATGGGTGGCACTGGTGATGTGGGCACCCGGTGCCAGCTGACGGGCCAGCGCAGCCCATTCGGGCTCACAGGCGAAGATGTTCAGTGCCTGGGCCGACAATGGCGCCCAGGCCGCCACGGCCAGCAACGCCAGTTTAGAACGCGTGCGCATCATGCGCCCCGAAGCTCACTATGTACTGCACGGTTACCGTATTATCCGCACCGGCAAAGGTATCATGCCAATCTTCAACCGCATCCTGATGGGTATATTGCACCCGCAGCGTCTGACTGTGAGACGGGCTCCAGGCCAGCATGGCCGTGGTCTCTTCCAGAGCCCCGTCGTGGAAATGGTCGTCATGCCCCAACTTCACATCAACGCGACCATGACGCAGACCGGCGCTCCACTGGGGTGCAAATCGATACACCGCCGAGCCATACCAGCCTTCATGATACTCATCACTGGAAGCATGTTCGTTCAGATCAGTGGCCCGCGCATACTCGGCGGACAGCGTCAGCTGGCGGTTGCGGTTGTTGCCTTCGGGGGCCCACTTCCACACCAGATCCGCCAGGTACAGGTGCTTGCCCGCGTATTCGGCTCCATGGCTGTGGCCATGCGCCCCACCCTCGTGGTCGTGTTCATGGTGATGATGGTCGTCATGCGCATCCGTGTCGGCTTCCAGCATGCGGTTGCGCAGGTAACTGACACCCGCCTGCCAGCTGTGTGAACGCGACAGATCACCTCCCAGTGTCGTTGAAAGCGCCCAGGTCCCCACCGTTGAGTCCGTTTCATATTCACCCAGCTCACCGCCATCAAAGGCTTCGGCACTGATGCGCCAGTACAGATCGGTTGGCACGACCAGGCTCACGCCAACCCCGTCGTCGTAGTAGTGGCCACCGAGAAAGGCACGGTACATGAGAGGACGCTGAGTGAAACTGTCAGCGTGCGGATGCTGGCCATTCAGGTAGCCCAGATCAGACAGAAAACGGCCGGCACGCAGGGTCATGCCCGCTGGCAGCGACAGTGACTGCAGGTACGCCTCCTCAACGCTGACATCCGTTTCGTCTTCATTGGCTTCCAGTACGGTAGTCAACGTACCACGGGCAAAACTGCCAAATTGCTGGCTGATACCCAGCTCGGTATGGCTCAGCCCCCAGCCCTTGGTACGACCACCCAGCGCGGTGTCGTTGGAGCTGTGGTAGGCATCGATGATCAGGCTGATGTCAGGCGCTTGCACTTCGGCATGTGCCTGAGCCCCCGCCAGCAAGGCCAAAGGTACAAACCAGCGAACAGAAGAAAAAGTCATGAATTACCGCATCCTTTATGTTACAACGTAACATTATAATACTTTTGTTATAACGTAACATCAAGAGTGCAAAAAACACGCCCCCTTCAGGGGTTGGTGCCTGCCAGCATCTGGTCGGACACCAGCGCCTCCACCGGCATTGGTCGACCGTACAGGTAACCTTGCACACTGTTGCAGCCATGCCGCTCCAGAAACTGGCTCTGTTCGACCGTTTCGACACCTTCGGCCAACACTTCTACCCCGAGGCTGCTTCCCAGTGCAATTGCACTGATGACAACTGCTTCATCCTTGGGATTGTGACCGATATCACGCACAAAGCTTTTGTCGATCTTGATGCGATTCAATGGCAAGTATTTGATTCTGTTCAGTGAAGAATAACCGGTGCCAAAATCATCCAGTGCCAGATGATAACCACACATGCGCACGCGCTGCAGCTGCTGAATGACGAAGTCCGGATCCTGCATGATCGTGGACTCGGTAATTTCCAGCTCCAGCCACCGATGTTCAAGGCCATATCGATCGAGTGTTTCGTTCAGTCGCGCAATGAAATCGGCCTGCAGCAGCTGCTGGGGCGAAATATTGACGGCAACAACAGCCAAAGGCTGTCCTTGTGCCTGCCAGTCAGCCAACTGACGACAGACACTCTCGATCACCCACCACCCCAACGGCACGATCAGGTGCGTATCTTCCGCAACCGGAATGAAGCGATCCGGCCCCAGAAAACCCTGCTCGGGGTGCTGCCATCTGACCAGCGCTTCATACCCGCAAAGCTGCAACCCGTTGAGGGCAAACTGGGGCTGGTAGTGAAGCAGTAACTCATCATTACGGATCGCCTTGCCCAGATCCTGCTCGATGGAAAAGTGTTCGACCGCACTCTGTGTCTGCTCTTGTGAATAAAGCTCGAATCGATTCTTGCCGCAGCTTTTGGCACGGTACATTGCCGTATCGGCATGCTGGAGCAGCGTATCGGCTGTATCACCGTGGGCCGGAAACAGGCTGATCCCGATACTGGCTGTCAGTTGCAGCTGATGCTCACCCACAGCGAAGGGCTGTGCAGCCAGTGTTAATACCTGCTGAGCTTGTGCCTGCGCCTGCGCCACATCTCCGGGTACCAGCAGAATGAATTCGTCCCCCCCCATGCGGAAAAGCTGACTATCATCGGGCAATGCCTCTGCAAGGGTTACCGACAGTGACTGCAACAGGCGATCTCCAATATGATGCCCCAGGCTGTCATTGATCAGTTTGAAGCGATCCAGGTCGATAAAGAGGACAGCAAAAGCCTGTTCACGCTGGTGAAGCTTCTACTCCAGCCGTTGTTTCAACCCCTTTCGGTTCTGCAACCGGGTCAGGTCATCATGCAATGCCTGCCAGGCCAGATCTTCCGTTTGCTGCCGTACACGTGCCTCCAGCAGGCGCTCGCGATGATGCATGGCCAGAATCAGCAAAACCCCCAATGCACTGACTCCCACCAACAATATTTGCAGATATTGTGCCTGGCTGACCGGGTGCGTCGACAGGTAATCAGGCCCGGCGCGCGCATCAATCTGCCACTCCTGCTGCGCCAGCTGCACACTGAATGCCTGACGCAACCCCTTTCTGTCATTGTCACCCTTTACCAACCAGGTGTCATAGAAAGGTTCCTCGCCGGCTTCCGACACACGCAACCCAATCAGGCGACCATCCGTTGACACTTGAGCGGCATCCAGCAGCCGCGACACGGTAAATACGCCGACCACAAAACCTCTAAGTTCACGCCGACTGTTCAACAAATCATTGCCCACCAGCCGGTATACCGGCTGCATGACCAGTAGCCCGGGCTCATCCGGTGCCTGGGTCAGGTACAGCACTTCAGTTGCCACCGCTTCACCACGTGCCTGCGCCAGCTCAACCCAACGCCGTCTATCCGGCATTGAATACAGATTAAAGCCCAACGCAGCACGATTGGTCGCCAATGGTTCAACAAACTGCACCGGTATCAAGGTAGGCCGGTCAGTTGGCGACTCACCGTATACCTGGTATTCCGGCCACTGCAGCTGTTGGCGTGTCTGGGCTTCGAAATCGGCACGTTGATGGCTCTGTATCAGTGGGTCCCACGAATAGGCACGCAAGGCTGGATTGTCCGCCATCAACGGTTCAACCTGCTCACGGAACACATGTGCGGTAACGTCTGGTTCCTTGCCCAAGGATTGCCCTATTCGCGAAAGGTCTCTCAGGTTTTGTTGAATAATGGCCTGGATACGAGCATCCAGCAGCTGCGTGTCCTGTGCAAAGCTTTGTTTGAGCACCCCGTTCAGGTGCAACAGGTAATATTGATTAACCAGCACCACCGCCAGCAACACACCCAACAGGCGCGCTGCCAGGTTCAGCTGAGCGCGTTGGCGTTTGGCGTCCGCAATGGCCAGAAACAGCGGCGTGCCCAGCAGGACACCAAAACTGTCTCCGAGCCACCAGCTAACACCGTTTTCCAGCATATCAGCCGTGCTGCCACCCTGGTTGAAGACGGTCACCGCCAGCGTACCCAGGCTGGCATTAACCAGGCACACGACTACCCCGCTATACAGTACAAAGGGTGTCATCCAGCGCTCACGCACAGGCTTCAGCGGATCGGCCCCGAGGCGTTGCAACAGGCACATGGCCATCCAGCCCTGCACCACAGCCCCTGACGCAATCACCAACGCGGCGTACACATGATGCGGAGCCAGCGGCCCCTGCAGAGCAGGAATGGCAAGATTGACGGACAGGCTACCCAGCGCTACACCCGGCAAAAGTTTGCATCCACTTCGCAACAGGGCAGCCAGTGCCAAACCGGCCGGCAACCACAGAGGTGCAATCTGCTCATGCATGCCGGTGTAGGAGCACGCCAGCCCCATCAGCATATAGCCCAAGGCCAGCAAGAGGTTTGCACTGATAATGGACATGGAAGGAGCAGCAGGTTTCACAGGCGCTTGGGCTCTCCGATGAATAGCAGTAAGAAACTGAACGCTTGTTTGATCCTACAGTAAAAGTCTGTACGGCGTACGGCTACTTCCGATTATTTTCACGCAAGAGTCTCCGAACTGCTACAGATCAACATGGGCGTCCCGTAACAGCCGCTCCAGCTCGACAACCGGCAAGGGCCGACTCATCAGATAGCCCTGAATATGGTCACAAGCCAGCTGCTCCAGTGCTTGTTGCTGAGCCGGGGTTTCGACCCCTTCGGCCAGCACATCAAGTCCCAGGCGATGGCCCAGCAAAATGATGGTTTCCACGATGGCATGTGCTTCCTTACTGCCCAGCAGGTCATCCGTAAATGACTTGTCAATCTTGAGGAGATCCAGCGGGAAGCGCTTGAGATACGCCAGCGATGAATAGCCGGTCCCGAAATCATCGATCGCCAGCCTGACGCCCTGTTCGCGCAGGGCCTGCAGCATATCTTCGGCATTCACGCCCGGGGACATCAGGGCGCTTTCGGTCACCTCCAGTTCCAGACGCTCGGGTTCTATTCCGGATTCCTCCAGCGCGGCCGCCAACTCGTCCACCAGAGAATGGTAGTGCAGTTGTTGCGGAGACACGTTCACAGCCACCCGCGGCACCGGCACACCTGCCGCCTGCCAGCGGGCGACCTGTCGACAAGCCTCCTGCAACACCCAGCGCCCAATCTGGCCGATCAGACCGCTTTGTTCGGCCACCGGAATGAAGGCAGCAGGCGGTATCATGCCCCGGTCAGGATGTTGCCAACGAATCAGGGCTTCAACCCCTGTCAGGTGGCCTCCATCCGTTGACCACTGCGGCTGGTAGTACAGGCAGAACTCTTGCCGTTCCAACGCCTGTCGCAGGCTTTGCTCCATGGCCAGTCGCTGCTGTACGGCCACGGTCATGTCATCACTGAAGAAGCTCAGGCTGCCACGCTGTTCCTTGGCACGAAACAGCGCTGCGTCCGCCTGTTGCAGGATCTGCTGTGAGGGCGAGCCTGACTGGTCCACCAGACTGATACCAAAACTGACACTCATCTGAACAGCCTGTCCGCCCGAAAGTTTAAACAACGGCTGTAGCTGTTGCATCAGCCGAGTTGCAACCTGAGCCGCATCCCCCTCATCATGGATCTGTTCCAGCACAACGGCAAATTCATCACCGCCCAGATGATAGAGTTCAACATCATCACTCAGTTCGGACCGGAACCGCCGGGCCACCTCCAACAACAACTGATCGCCTTCAAGATGACCAAAGCTGTCGTTGATGGCACGAAAGTTATCCAGATCAGACAGCAGCAGTGCGGATAAACGACGGTACTTGCGGTTGTACTGGCTGCAGTGCTCAAGTTGACGAAACAAGGCCTTTCGGTTTGGCAGTCCGGTAAGCGCATCATGCGTTGAAAGGTGTTCCAATCGTGACTCGGAGTCTTTCAAACGGCTCAAGTCCGTATAGACACCCACGAACCGTACCTCTTCATCCATGTCCAGGCGACTGATGCTGAGCAGGGCCGGGAAGAGCTCCCCGTGACGTCGACGGCTGACGATTTCGCCCTGCCAATGCCCCTCTGTATTCAGGTGATGCCACACATCCCGGTAAAAGACGTCATCATGCAAGCCTGAACGCAACACCGCTGTTGAGCGGCCCTGCAGATCCGCCTCGCTCCAGCCGAACATATCCCGGAAGGCCGGGTTGACCTGCAGAATATATTTATTTGCATCCGTGATCAGTACCGCTTCCCGCGTGCTGTCGAGCACGGCGGCCGCCTGTTGCAAGCGCATCTCTTGCTGCCGACGTGCCGTAATGTCAACCAGAACACCTTCGATACTCTGGACCTTGCCGGTCATATCCCGCTGCACATGGGTTCGGTCTTCCAACCAGATCACGCCTCGATTCCCCGGCAGCACCAAACGGTAAGTCTGGGTGTAACTGTTCAGCCCTTGCGCCAGATAACGCTCCACCTCGGTTTCAACCCGGCCACGATCCTGCTCATGAATCATGGCCGCAAAGTTGTGGCTATCCCCCTGCAGGTACTCAGGCTCAATTCCCCAGCGACGCACGTTGTCTGACACGAACTCAACCGGCCAGCCCGTCACCGCTTTCCAGCGGATCAACACATACGGACTGGAATTGATCACCTGGCCTGCCGCTGCCAACGCCTGGTCCCGCTGCAGCGAGTCGAGCGCAAAGCCAATATCACTGGCCATTTCTTCCAGCGTAGCCACCAAAGGCTCGGTAAAAAAACCCACCGAATCGGCATACAGCGTCAAATTGGCAAACACGCGCCCCTGATGGAGTAACGGCATGGAGATGGCTGACAGGCAACGATAGCGGCGTGAAAAACTGTGCCAAGGCCGGTAAGTGACAACCGACAGGGTGTCGTTAACAACCACCGTACGCCCCTCTGCGATAGCCTGTTCGCTGAGCCCCTGACCCGGATGAGCGGCAAATATCTCAAACAGCTCGTGCACGCCCGATGCCATTTGACGGTCACCCGCGTGCGCCAGCGCTGACACAATGTGCCCTTGATCGTTGCATTGACCAATCCAGGCAAAGCTCATTTGCCCGTCCTCCACGGCGATCCGACATGCCGACGCCAGCACGTCCTCGGCCGAGTCACTGTGCACGATCAGCTGGTTGACCCGGGACAGCATGCTGTACAGGTTGCTCTGGCGCTGCAGCGCCTGTTGTGCCGCCTGCTCGTGCCGCAGGTCATGTACCATACAGATCGCATGCTCGGGCTCGCCCGCAGGGTCTCGCAACAGGCGTACGTAGATACGCACCGGCACCATCTCACCCGAGGCTGCAACGAAGCGCTTTTTGAGCTCGTAGGCATCGCATTCCCCCGCCATAAGCCGCTCAAAGGCCTGCTGGTCGGCTTCCAGATCATCCGCATGGGTCAGTCCCTGCCAGTCGCGCTGACACAAGGCTTCACTGTCAAAACCGAGCAGGGCTTGCAGAAACTCATTAGCCCTCAGCCACCGCCCGGTCGCCGGGTCCGTGAATCCCATGCCGATATAGGGCATGTCGAAGAAGCCGACCAGCAGTTGCTCTCGGCGCAAAGCCTCATGACGTGTGAAACGTGACAGGGCTTCATACAGTTGTCGGCGGGAATTCAACAGCAGGATAAGGCTGGCCAGTACAGCCAGGACGCCGGTCAACAGCCACCAGGGCCAGTGCTCTTCTGTCAAGCCCGGCTGCCCCTCCAACCAGTGACTCAGGGTGCCCCCGGCCGTTGGCATCAACAGAACGATCAACAGCAGACCGGCAAGCACGGTCCAGTGGCCGGATGACTGGTGAAATCTATCGATACGAAATACCGGACGCCACCGGCTCAATGCCCCGTAGATCAACCCAGCACTGAGCAGCACGAACACGGTGCCCTTGAAACGGCTCACCTGCTCGAATGAGGCGACCGTGCTGGTCATGGCGGCAATCAACACGTCTGACCCATGTACCCAGAACAAGCCGAACAGCAAATACAATACCGCCAAGGCCAAAGGCCGCCCTTTTTCACTCTGCATCATCCGTTGCCACCCTTTGGCGTTGCGCCCCCGGCGGGGCTGCCAGGCACAGGCGCCCTCTACCAGTCGATCACTGTGCCATCATAATTCAAAAAGGTCCCGCTCTGTTCTCGTGTCAATTGCCCCAGCAGTCCTCGCATGGCCGTGACACTTTCTTCGGCGCTGATCAACGCTTGCGGTCCCCCCATGTCAGTCTGTACCCAGCCCGGGTGCAAGGCAATGACCTTGATGCCGGCACCACTCAGATCAATGGAGAGACTCTTGACAACCTGATTGAGTGCGGTTTTTGAGCTGCGGTAATAGTAGCCGCCGCCGGACTGGTTATCACTGATGCTGCCCACCTTGCTGCTTAGAAATGCCACGGTTTTCAGCTTGCTGGTGGCAATACGCGGGTACAGTGCCTGCGTCAGCATCAACGGACTCAGTGTGTTGGTTTCCAGCACCTGCCGCCAAAGCTCACGTTCCACCTTGCCAAAACAGACCCCCTTGGGACCGTAATACCCCGCGTTGTTGATCAACAGATCCAGGGTTTCGTCCCCCAGCACTCGATCAAGGGCCGTGATCTGGCCATCACGGGTGATATCCAGGGTATGCAAATGCACCTGCTCGGGGAAACGCGCCTCAAGTGCCAGCAGCTCCTCGGCATGTACCAGATCACGTACGCAGGCATGGACCCGCCAGCCGTCGCGGGCATACTGATAGGTAAACTCCAGTCCCAGACCACGGTTACAACCAGTAATCAAAACAGTTCCTGACATGTGACCCACTCCCAATGAGAACTGTATTCAGTCAAGCAGCCTCCCTGCCATCTGACAAGTCCCGAGCACTCTGGCACAATCATGCCACACTGCCCGGGAGCCACCTTACATGCGCGTTCTACTGCTGTCCGCCTATGATGCATTGAGCCACCGCTATTGGCGACAGGGGCTGGTTGATGCCTTGCCAATGTATGACTGGACCGTACTGACCCTACCACCCCGTTTTTTTGCCTGGCGGGTGCGCGGCAACAGTCTGAGCTGGGCCTTCAACGAACGTATAACCCTTCAGCAGCCCTATGACCTGATCGTAGCCACCTCGATGGTCGACCTGACCGGGCTGCGCGGGCTGGTACCTGCACTGGCCAACACCCCTACGCTGGTATATTTCCACGAAAATCAGTTCGCCTATCCGGTTTCGGGTCATGAGGTCAACTCGGTTGAGCCGCAGATGCTCAACCTCTACAACGCACTCGCGGCCGACCGGATCCTGTTCAACTCGGAGTTCAACCGCCGCACCCTGCTCGACGGAGCCGCCAAGCTGCTGAAAAAGTTGCCTGACCAAGTTCCAGCAGGACTGTGTGACATCGTTGCCGCACGCTCCAGGGTTCTGCCGGTCCCGCTACCGGATGACGTGTTTAATCAGCCACAGCCACAACCAGGCCCTCTGCAGCTGATCTGGAACCACCGCTGGGAGTTTGACAAGGGGCCAGAGCGGCTGCTGGAAGCGATCCGGGCAGTACAGACACGCGGCGTAGATTTCCGCCTGCATGTCGTCGGTCAGCAGTTTCGACACACTCCCAAGGTATTCGATAACATTCGTCACGCCTTGGCCGAAGGCGGCAATTTAGGGCACTGGGGCCATGTGAAGGCCACTGCCGATTATCGCCGCCTGTTGCAACAGGCCGATATCGTACTGTCGACAGCACTGCATGATTATCAGGGTATCGCCGTGCTGGAAGGTGTCGCCGCTGGCTGCACCCCGCTCGTACCTGACCGGCTGGCGTACCGGGACCTGTTTGCCGCCGAGTATCGCTACGGCGGCGATGAAGAAGCCGAGAACCTCGCATCACACATTGCCCGCCTGGCAACCGCCAAGGCCTCGGGGACGCCGCTGCCCTGTCCGGACATTCGTCACTTGAGCTGGTCCAATCGCGCACAGGATTACGAGCATGCCATGCACGCGACTCTGGAGACATGCTCGCACGACTAGTCTTTCTCGGACTCATTCGCCTGTGCGCGCGTTTCAGAAAACCGATGCAGCGCCTTGAAGTGTATATCGCAATGACGACAGTGGCGGCACATCATCAAGTGCGCCTTCAAGCTGAACCGCTCAGTATTCGACAGCTCCCGATCCAGCTGTTGTGACATCAACTCGGTTGCGCGCTTACAGGACCGCATTGTCTTCCCCCTTGTCAAACCAGCCGTTTTCGAGACAAGCGCGCAGCTTCAGGCGCGCTCGATGCAAAATCACCCAGCAGTTTTGCTCGCTGATGCCCAATGCCGCACAGATTTCTGCCGTTTCCAGCCCCATCAGTTCGCGCATGGAAAACACGCGCGCAGTGCTTTCCGGCAGGTGCAATACACAGAAGTCAAAGACCTGCCAGAAGCCGTCCTGCAGGCAAGCCTGCTCGGGCTCCTGCCATTTTTTCGGGCGTGCCGCCGGCAACCAGTGCGCACGCGGGTTGAACAGCCCCTCCACATCCGGCATGTCATCCGGATCAAAGCCGGTGGACTGCTCACGGCGGCGGTGGCGTATTTCATCGACCAGCTTGTGCTTGAGGATACTGAATACCCAGGTTTCCAGCCGCGCCCGGCCGTCGAATCGCTCGACTCCTTCCCAAGCACCGATCAGAGCTTCCTGAACCAGATCCTCCGCCTGGCTTTCATCGCCCAGCTGCAGCCGGGCAAATGCCAGCAACCTGGGCCGCAGACCGTCCAGCTGCTGATGAAATGCTTCCTGCCCAGCCCTCTTTTCAGTTGTACTCAAGCGTCTGTCTCCCGGCTCGGTTCCACACTTTTCTTGGGTGGTATGCCAAGCATAGTCGTTTATGACCGCCAAACCTTACATGCACCTGACATTGCCCCCTCCGGTATGGCTGCCCTATCATGCTGCCTTTCACGGTGCCAATAGAGAATACGAAGACCGGCATGAACCCGACAGCGCCCGCCTTTACCCTGCGTGACTACCAGCAGGATGCCGTAGACGCCACGCTCAAGCATTTTCGCGCCGGCAATGATCCGGCCGTGATCGTGCTGCCCACCGGCGCCGGTAAAAGCCTGGTGATTGCGGAGCTTGCCCGACTGGCGCGACGGCGCATCCTGGTGATCACCCATGTGCGCGAGCTGGTGGAGCAGAACCACGCCAAGTACGCGGCACTGGGACTGGAGGCCGGCATTTTCTCGGCGGGTCTGGGGCGCAAGGAATTCAGCCATCAGGTTACTTTTGCCAGTGTGCAGTCGATCTCGCGCAATCTGGAACACTTTGCCGCCGCCTTTTCGCTGCTGATCATCGACGAGTGCCACCGCGTCAGCGAGGACGAGGACAGCCAGTACCAGCAGGTCATCACCCATCTGCGTGATCACAACCCGGGGCTCAAGGTGCTGGGCCTGACCGCCACCCCTTATCGTTTGGGGTACGGCTGGATCTACCGCACCCATTACCGCGGATTCGTGCGCAGCGAGGAGCCGCGGGTGTTCGACAAGTGCATCTTTGAACTGCCGCTCAGTCACATGATCCGCCACGGCTACCTGACGCCACCGGAGGTCATCGATGCCGCCATCGCCCATTATGACTTTTCCTCACTGACACCCTCGGAAAGCGGCCACTACCCGGAGCGCGAACTCAACAGCCTGCTGGCCAGACACCCGCGCGTGACCCGTGCCATCTGCGAGCAGATCGAAGAGCTGGCGGCCCAACGCCAGGGCGTGATGATCTTTGCCGCCACCGTGAAGCACGCCCATGAGATCGGCGGCTACCTGCCCGCCGCCGACACCGCCGTCATCACGGGGGCGACTCCCGGTGAGGCGCGCGAGCAGCTCATCCAGCGCTTCAAGGCCCGCCAACTGAAATACCTGGTCAACGTGGCGGTGCTGACCACCGGCTTCGATGCGCCCCATGTGGACCTGATCGCCATTCTGCGCCCGACTGCTTCGGTCAGCCTCTATCAGCAGATCGTCGGCCGCGGCCTGCGCCTCAGTGATGGCAAAGACAACTGCCTGGTCATCGACTACGCCGGTAACGGTTTCAACTTGCACCATCCCGAGGTGGGCACGCCCAAGCCCGACAGCAACTCCGAGCCGGTACAGGTGTTCTGCCCGGGCTGTGGCTTTGCCAACATCTTCTGGGGCAAGACCGACAGCAACGGCCAAGTGGTCGAACATTACGGCCGCCGCTGCCAGGGGTTGCTGGAGATGGAGGGCGAAAAATCAGAACAGTGCGACTACCGTTTCCGCTTCAAGGAGTGCCCCCATTGCGGCGCTGAAAATGACATCGCCGCACGCTACTGCCAGAGCTGCCGGGAAGCGATCATCGACCCGGATGACCTGCTCAAGCGTGCGCTGCAGCTGAAGGATGCGTTGGTGATCCGCTGCGCCGGTATCAGCCTCAGCGCCAGCGGCGAATGTCTCACCGTGACCTATCACGAGGAACAGGGTGAGGAGTTGCGTGAGCGCTTTCACTTGGACCGCCCGGCGCAGCGTGCCCTGTTCAACAAGCTGTTCGGCCGCCGCTGCAACAACGGCGAGTCGCCGCGCCAGTTCAAGACCGCCACCGAAGCGCTGGCCGCCGAGGCATTGTTGCCCGCGCCGGACTTTGTCATCGCCAAGCAGACAGGCAAGAAAGGTCGCCAAGGCGGCGGTTACTGGCAGGTGCGCGAGCGCCTGTTCGATTATCAGGGGGCTTATCGCAAGGCCAACGCGCTCTGACCAAGCCCGCATTAACCCTTGCGCTGCGCCTTCAACCGCTCACTGAACGGCACCGATGGCCCCAGCAGAATGGGCAGATAGCGCCAGGCAAAGAGTGCAAACGCCAGCAGCCAGAGCAGTCCGGAGACCATGATCAGCGCCATCATGCCCTGGGGAAACAGCGCGGCCAGCACCCGAACCAGCGCCGCCAGGTGCAGGGTGACAAAGGCCAAAGTCAGGATCGGGCCTGCGGTCAATTCGCGGCCGGTGTGTCCCAGTGCGGCCCGTGAGGCCACCGCCATGATCATGCCGCCCATGGCCCCCACCGTCAGCGCATGCAAACCCGCACTCATTGCCCACAGCCCGGCGCTGCTGCCCGCCAGCAGCAACAGGCCGATACCGAGCCAGGCGTAACCGATATGCAGGACCAGCAACAGGGGTTCGGAGCGGGTTTGCCAGCCGTGCCAACGCCACAGGCGCAGCAGTTGCGCAACGCCCGCCAGCAGCAATAGTACCGCCGTCAGCATGGCGGCAGGCCAGAACACCCAGATTATCCCCGCCACCGGCGTCAACGCAGCCGCTGCCACATCGACCAGGCCAAAGGGTGCCGGCATCCGTGTGCTTCTGACTTCCTGGCGGTTCAGCCAGTTACGGGTAAACGCCGGGGTGATGCGGCCACCGATCAGGGTCAGCAGCATCAACACCAGTACCAGGGTCAGGTGCAGTACCTCCAGCGCGGGCAGCCAGTGCAGATGATAGGCCAGGATCAACAGCGCAAAACCGGCGAGGATCACCAGCACCTTGAGGTTACGCCGATTACCCGCCTTGATCAGCTCACGCCCAAACAGAAACGCCAATAGTAGCCAATAGCTGACCGCCCCCAAAGCATTGACCCCATCCGGCCAGTCTCCCCCCAAAAAGGCGACTGCGCGGGCCAGCAGCCAACTCGCCGCCAGCAACATCAAGGGCGCGCCCGCCACCGGCTTGCGCCCGGTCCAGTTAGCCACTGCCGCCAGCAGAAAACCGCCAATGGCTGCCCCGACAAAGCCGAACAGCATTTCATGCCCATGCCACACCACCGTTGACACCAATGTTGCAGGCGGTGCCAGCCAACCACTCCAAAACAGCAGCCAGGTGGCCAGCATTAGAAGTGCCTGGGTGGTTGCCAGCACAAAGAGTGGCCTGAAGCCGTTGCTAAAAATCCAACCAAGGCAGCTATCGGGTTGTGCTTCCAAATTGACCATGGCCACACTCAAATTAGATGTAATTCAAAAACATTTTTATAGTGATCAATATTTACTCATCGCCTGATCAATGTCCATGTCTTGGCAGAAAATTTGTCGTACGATCAAAAGTTGAACACAACAGGTCCGCGACAGGATACACTGCACACCATCATAAAAATCAAACACCTATTTGAAACGCATGAGCAAAAGTTCCTCCCGCATTTTGAAGCTGATCTGGATTCTGACGGGCATCAACCTGTCGGTCATGTTCTTCATCATGTGGAACGACCAAGGCAATAACAGCATTGATGCGCGTGTCATCGGTATCTCCCTGTTTTTGGTATTCGCATTGCTGTTTCTGCTCATGGGGGATCTCCTGCGACGCTTCATGATGTTGCGCCAGCAGTCGGAATCGGCCCGTGAGCGTATGCGCGACGCCGTGGAGAGCCTGTCCGAGGCCTTTGCCCTCTACAGCCCCAAGGGCAAGTTGATCCTGTGCAATCAGCGCTGGCGCCAGATCTACCCTTGGCTCGACAGCCTGGAATTCGAATACTGGGACGACTTCCAGCAGCAACTGCGCCCCCATGTAACTCGCGAGGAAAAGGTTGAAAGCCATCAGCCCGGGGCCAGCAGCTATATCGAACATCTCGACAGCGGCCATGCCATTTTGGCCAGTGACAGCCGTACCCGGGAAGGCGGCATCGCCTGCGTGCGTACCGACATCACCCAGACCCAGAAAAACGAGCAGCAGCTGCGCACCCTGGGCCGCGCCATGGAGCAGATCCCGGCTTCGGTGATGATCACCGACACCCGCGGCACCATCGAATACGTCAATCCAAAATTCTGCGAAACATCCGGCTACAGCCTGAAGGAGGCTCAGGGGCAGAAGGCCGACCTGCTGCGTTCAGGAGAGATGTCTGCAAGTGTCTATGATGATCTTTGGCAGACCCTCCAGCAGGGACAGGAGTGGCACGGCCAACTGCTGAATCGGCGCAAGGATGGTTCGCTGTTCTGGGAACAGGCCTCCATCTCAGCCGTGCGCAACGAACATAATAATGTGCAGAGCTATATTGCCATCAAGGAAGACATCACCCAGCAAAAGGCCATTGAAGAACAGCTGCGCATGATCGAAGCGGTCTTCCGTACCAGCAACGAGGCCATCATGGTGGCCGACCGCAACGGCCTGATCAAAACCATTAACCCGGCGTTCACGCGTATCACCGGCTACACCCTCGAAGAGGTGCGAGGCAAGAACCCGAGCATGCTGAGCTCCGGCCGCCATGACGCCCTCTTCTACCAGGAAATGTGGGAAGAGATTGGCCGCAACGGCTCCTGGAGCGGCGAGATCTGGAACCGGCGCAAAAGCGGCAACATCTACCCCGAGTGGCTATCGGTTTCGGTTATCCATGATGAACATGGCGAGCCTAATGAATATGTTGCCGTTTTCTCTGACATCACCAAGCGCAAGAACGATGAGGCGCAAATCGTCCGGCAGGCCTACTACGACGACCTGACCGAACTGCCCAACCGCACCCTGCTGGCCGACCGACTCAACCTGGCCATTGCGACAGCCGACCGTGACGAGCAGGTCATAGCGCTACTCTTCATCGACCTGGACCGCTTCAAATACGTCAATGACTCCATGGGGCATGAGTATGGTGATGACCTGCTCAAGCAGGTGGCCAAGCGCCTCAACGGCTGTGTACGCGATACGGATACCGTTGCCCGCTTTGGCGGAGATGAATTTGTCATCCTGCTGCACAACATCAAATCCGACTCGGATGCCGCTTACGTCGCCAGCAAGCTGCTGGAAAGCCTCTGCACTCCCTTTGTCCTGGCCGGGCGCGAGATCATTATCGGCGCCAGCATCGGTATCGCCATGCACCCCGGCGACGCCAATACCGCCGAAATGCTGATACGCAACGCCGATCTGGCCATGTACAAGGCCAAGCAGTCCGGGCGCAACCAAGCCCATTTCTTTACCAGCGCCATGCAGGAGCATGCCAACGAGCGCATGACTCTGGAACAGGACCTGCGCCATGCGCTGGAGCTGAACCAACTGGAAGTCTATTATCAGCCGATTGTCGCCGGTGACAGTGGTCGAGTCGTCGGGGTGGAAGCTCTGCTGCGCTGGCACCACCCGGAACACGGCGCCATCCCACCGGACCAGTTCATTCCGCTGGCCGAAGAAACCGGCCTGATCGGCCAGATCGGCGAGTGGGTGCTGGAGACCGCCTGTCAGCAGGTCCAACAGTTGAACCGAAACGGCGCCGGGCTTTACCTGTCGGTCAACATTTCCGAGCGTCAGCGTGACCTGGGGCTGGATGCCGACGCCGTCAGTGCCGTGCTGGCACATTATGCACTGCCGCCAGATGCCTTGATGTTAGAGATTACCGAGGGACTGCTGCTGCAGGACAGCGAGGAAACGCTGGCCTGGCTGGAAGGGTTCAAGGCACTGGGCGTGTCCCTGGCCATTGATGACTTCGGCACCGGCTACTCGTCACTGGGGTATCTCAGGCGCTTCCCGGTCGACACGCTCAAGATCGACCGCGAGTTCATCCGTGATCTGAACAATGACCGCTATGCCGACTCACTGGTGGCGGCCATCATCTCCATGGCTGCAAGCCTGGAACTCCGACTCATCGCCGAAGGGGTCGAAACCGACAAGCAGCAGCGCACCCTGGTCAGCCAGAGCTGTCGCTACATGCAGGGCTACCGCTTCTGCCATCCACTTCCGGGCCCAGCACTGACCGAATGGCTGGATACGTACCAGCCCGAACCTTGTAACGAAGAGCCCTGATAGGGTCGTCAGTCCTGCGCTGGCGATAACGGTTCCAGCGCCTGCGCCAGCGTCGGGCTGAACGCCAGACGTCCGGCTTCCGGTGCCATGCCGGCCCGTGCCAGCGCACGCAACGGCTGGAACTGCAAATCGGCAATCACCAGTTCGACATCACGCGCCCGGCAGTCCGCCATAAAGCCTTCCAGCGCGCTCAGGCCACCGGCATCCAGCAGCGGCACCGCATCCATGTACAGCACGACCCCGCGCGCGTCTCGACTGGCCTGCCCCAACTCATCAAACACGCGATCAGCGGCGGCAAAAAACAGCGGACCACTGAGCTTGAACACCCGCCAGCCGGGTGTCAAAGGTGCCGGCACATGCTTGCGCTGCTCGGAAATATCCGTGAAGCGGGTCATGCCGGCCAAATCACGCATGAACAGCAAAGAGGCCAGCACGATACCGGCAAAGATGGCGATCACCATATCAAACAGCACCGTTAGCAGCATGCAGGTGAGCAACACCAGCACATCCCCCCGTGGCGCACGGCGCAGCAGCTGTACCACCTTGGGGGCCTCGCTCATGTTCCAGGCCACCATCAGCAGCAACGCGGCCATACTGGCCATGGGCAGGTAAGCCAACGCTGGCGCCAACGCCAGCAGCCCGGCCAGTACCACACCGGCATGGATCATGCTTGCTACTGGCGAGCAGGCGCCGGCCCGGTAATTGGCAGCCGAGCGCGCCAAGGCGGCGGTCGCCGTAAAGCCGCCAAAAAAAGGGGCGACCAGATTGCCGATACCCTGCCCCAGCAGCTCGCCGTTGGCATGGTGGCGTCGCCCGCTCATGCCGTCCAATACCACGGCACAAAGCAGCGACTCGATCGCCCCCAGCATGGCAATGGAAAAGGCCGCCGGCAGCAGCTCACGCACCAGCGACCAGCTCAGTGCCAGCGGCTCGCCATCGGGGCCAGGACGATCCCAGGGCCAGGCCAGCTCGGGAAAGAACGGCGGAATGCCAGCGCCCAGAGTGCCATCGGGCAACAGATAGCTGAAGCGGCTGCCGATGGTCTCGACCTCATGCCCCATGCCGGTGGCAACCCAAGCCACCGCCAGGCCGGCCAGCAGCGCCGGCAGATGCCCCGGTATCGGGATACGCAGGCGCGGCCAGAGAATCAGGACCGCCAGCGTGACCGCCGCCACGGCGGTGGCTGCCGGATCCAGCGACGGCAGCGCATTCGCCAGCACCACCACCCGCTCCGCCCAATGCTCAGGCAGTTCGGCCAGTGACAATCCAAACAGGTCCGGTACCTGCAGCGTGGCAATCACGATGGCGATCCCCGAGGTAAAACCCAGCGTTACCGATTCAGGGATATATTCGATCAGACGCCCCATACGAGCAAACGCCAGGCCGATCAGTATCAGTGCCGACATCAATGTTGCCAACAGCAGACCGGCCAGGCCATAGGCCTGCGCCACCGGGTACAGAATGACGACAAAGGCCGCCGTTGGCCCCGATACGCTATAGCGGGAGCCACCACTGAGTGCAATCAGGAAACCGGCCACAATGGCGGTGTACAGGCCATACTCAGGCTTGACTCCACTGGCGATCGCCAGCGCCATGGACAACGGAATGGCGATCACGCCCACGCTCAGCCCGGCCATCAGGTCGCGCAGTAACGCTTGGCGCCCGTATCCTTCCCGAAGGACCTCCCGAAGTGCACTGGCGAACGAGAGCGAATGGAGCCGAGCTTGCCTGGACATGGTGCATCATCCTGCTGTTTTGCAAAGGGGACATTACACTAGCGGTTGATCATATATGATTCAATGTTAATATGATTAACATAAAGTTGAATATCATTTTGTCCCGCCAGCGTTGAGATTTTTCATGGAAAACCGTACCGCCCGCCTGACCCTGCTGATCGACCCGAAGAAAAAAGCCGTGTTCGAACGCCTGTGCAACGACCGCGACGTGACGCCGTCACAGATGGTGCGCAAGTTCATTCGTGACTTCATCGAGGACGAGCTGGGCCCGGAGTGGCAAGACGAGGTCTTTGGCAAGGACGACACCCTGCCCCGAGGCTAATCCCTGCCCGCCGTCGGTATTTGTTGCCGACCGTTTGATGTATTATCTGGTCACTAATTAATCAGGAGATCCTTCATGCGTCTCGCCGAGATGGAAGCCATCATGCTTAACATCGGCCTGGCTGTATTTGCCGGCGCCATCTTTTTCATCATCTATGACCTGGCCAAGAAATCGAATGCCGGCCGTTTCGGCACCTTCGTACTGTTCTTTGCCCTGGGCCTGGGCCTGGCAGCCTTTCTGATCAAGACTCTGGTGGTGGAGATGATCGAAGGCGGCGGCATCTGAGCCTTCCGTACCGACCGGAACGCGGTATAGTGGTGGCAAGGAATCAGTCGAGGCGCTTATGGATACAGGTTTGATCATCGTGCTGGCGATTGCTGTCATCGCCGCGTTCTACTTCATCTCGCTCTACAACCACCTGGTGCAGCTCAAACACGGCGTGACCCGCGCCTGGGCCAACATCGACGTACTGCTCAAGCAGCGTCATGACGAGCTGCCCAAGCTGGTGGAAACCTGCAAGCAGCACATGGGCTACGAGCAGAAAACCCTGACCGATGTGATCACGGCACGATCGGCCGTTGCCACGGCGCGCGAGCAGGGTGACGTTGCAGCCCTGGGACGTGCCGAAACCCAGCTGCGACTGGGACTGGGCAACCTGTTTGCCGTCGCCGAGGACTACCCCGAGCTTACCGCCAGCGACAGCTTTCATCACCTGCGCAGCCGCATTACCGGGCTCGAGTCCGGCATTGCCGACCGGCGCGAGTACTACAACGATTCCGTCAACCACCTGAACGTGCGCATCGAACAGTTCCCCGATGTCATCATCGCGCGCCGTTTCGGCTTCGCCGCCGCACCGCTGCTGGAGTTTGACGACGCCGACAAGGCAGACGTAAACCTGCAGCAGCTGTTCGGCTAGGCACAGTGCTGCTCGATCTGCACCTGACGGCCGATACGCAGTGGCTACTGGCCCTGCTGTGTCTGGTTGCCATCGCCGTTGCACTCTGGTTCGTATTCAGCCGTCTGGCCCGTTACCGCCTGATCGCGGACACCCCGACCGCTCGCATTCGCTCGGCGCCGCAAGGCTATGTTGAGCTGATCGGGCACGTCATTGCCGGCGAGGACGGCAACCTGCGCGCGCCACTCTCCGGACGCCCCTGTGCCTGGTATGCCTACCGGGTCGAGGAGCTGGATGATGACGGCCGTACACGCTGGCGCCTGCTGCGCAGCGGGCGCTCCAACGAGTGGTTTCAAATCAACGACGGCACCGGCACCTGTCTGGTGGACCCTGACGGCGCCGAAATCAGCACGCTGCACAAACACAGCTGGAGGGCGCACACCGCCTTCCCCGCCGGACTGGAACAACACCCCCAGGGAGCAGCAGCGCTGCTCAGCCTGCAGCGTGGCGAGGAGCGCTACCGTTTTACCGAATGGCTGATTCTGGAGCATGAGGCCATCTACGCTCTGGGACACTTTCATACCCTGGGCGGCGGGCGTGACCAGCTCGATCTGAACCAGGCCGTGCGTGAACGCCTGAGCCACTGGAAACAGGACCCGGAGGCCCTGCTGGCCCGGTTCGATCATGACGGTGACGGTCGCATCGATCTCGATGAGTGGCAGACGGCACGCGAAACCGCCCTGCAGGAGGCGCAGGCTGAACAGCAGGCTCTGCACGCACTGCCTAGCATGCACGTATTGAGAGATCCGCAACAGCCGCGCAAGCCGTACCTGTTATCGACACACGATGAAACTCGGCTGATGTTGCGTTTTCGCTTGCTGTCCGCCGGATGTTTTCTGGCCGCACTGATCTTTTTCTGGCTTTTTATCGAGGTCATGCTGGCAAAATGAGCCCATTGCGCTCAAGCTGAAGACAGAAACGCCGACAATTCACTTGTCACCTGCGTTTGAGGTCGAAATCATGGCTGACTCAAAAAACTACTTGCAGCACCCCGAGCAGATCGAGCTTGAACTGCGTCCCCTCAAGGCCCATCAGCCCGTTGCAACACCGCCCATGTCTCTTGGACTTCTGTTGCACAGCGCCCACTACTATCCCTGCGGCAAATGGCTGCGCATTCAGGCGCCGGCCCTGACCGAAGAGTTGAGCATCGATGCTCAGGTGGTTGACTGTAGCCGTACCCGACAGGGCGACTACCTGCTGAAACTGGCCTTCGAGGACCCCGAGCAACTGTTTCGCGCCCGCATGTTCGAGCAACTGTGCCAGATCTGCATCCACCAGGATCAGGCACCGGAACAAGACCCGGATCAACGTGCACTGGAATGGATCGAAGCACGAGCGGCACATTTCCCCTCGAATGGCTTATAATCGCGCTTTTGCCAAGCCAGTGACGAGAGGTTGATATGCAGCAAAAAGTCGTGCACGCCGGATCCATCGAAATCGGTAACGACAAGCCGATGGTGCTCTTCGGCGGGATGAATGTCCTGGAATCACGTGACCTGGCATTGCGCATCGCCGAGCACTACGTGGAAGTGACGCAGAAACTGGATATTCCCTATGTCTTCAAGGCGTCGTTCGACAAGGCCAACCGTTCATCACTGACCTCCTTTCGCGGCCCGGGCCTGGACGAGGGGCTGAAGATACTGGAAGAGGTGAAGAACACGTTCAACGTGCCGCTGATCACCGATGTACACGAGCCTTATCAGGCGGCACCGGCGGCCGAGGTGTGCGATATCATCCAGCTGCCGGCCTTCCTGTCCCGCCAGACCGACCTGGTGACCGCCATGGCGGCAACGGGTGCAGTCATCAACATCAAGAAGGCTCAGTTCCTGGCCCCTCAGGAAATGAAACACATCCTGCACAAGTGTGAGGAAGCCGGCAATGAACGCCTGATTCTGTGCGAGCGCGGCAGCAGCTTCGGCTACAACAACCTGGTCGTCGACATGCTCGGCTTCAGCGTCATGAAGGAATTCGGCTACCCGGTCATGTTTGATGCCACCCATGCCCTGCAGATGCCCGGCGGTCGCTCAGACTCCGCCGACGGGCGCCGGGCGCTGGTCGCGCAGCTGTCACGTGCTGGCCTGTCCCAGGGCATAGCCGGCCTGTTCCTGGAAGCACACCCTGATCCGAACCAGGCCAAATGCGATGGCCCCTGCGCCCTGCCGCTGGCCAAGCTGGAACCCTACCTGCAACAGATGAAGGCCGTCGACGAGCTAGTCAAGTCGTTTGCACCGCTGGATACCGGCATCTGAGCTGCCGGATGGCCGGGCACTCGACTGCATCGGCCATCCGATCGCCCCGTGATTCCGACCCGCCCGACAAGGAAGCAGACGACGGATGACACACCCTTCTGAAAAAGCTTTTGCCGCGCTCCGGGAAGAGCTGGTGATCGGCCCGGACCATCACCGTTTTCAACTGGTGAGCCATCAATGTGACCACTTTCTCGGATCACTATGGCTGGCCGAAGATATTTCCACTGCTGCACGCACGCCGGTCAGCCTGTTGCTGTTACGGCCGGAGTTGGTACGCCGCCCCGGTTTCAACGACCAGCTGCGCAAGCGTATCACCCGCCTGCGCCCGGCCCTGCAGCACCCCCATATTGCGGCCTGTTATGGCTATTTCAGCTGGCGCGGCCTGGAGTTCTTGTCATACGAGGCACTGGACGGCAAGACTCTCTCGGACCTGATGCGGCGCAAACAGGCCAGCCGACTCAGTGCCAGCCAGAAGCAGGGGCTACTGACCCAGCTGGCCAAAGCCCTGGATCATGCCCGCCAGCAGTCACAGTTGCCACACGGCACCCTGGCGCCTGACCAAATCTTTCTCAACAGCGGCGCCGGTGTCAAACTGCTGGGATCTGGCCTGCGCGATTTGCTCGATCCCCTGCGTGACCTTCTCCCTCTGGCAGCGGAATACCCCCGCTATCAGCCCCCGGAAGGCTTTCACCCCCAGCCGCTGACACCGGCCGCGGATGTCTACGCGCTGGCAGTGCTCGCCTGGGAACTGCATACCGGCAAACAGGCCTTCCAGGCCGATGAAAATGAAGCCTCACGCTATCAGCGTGAGCTCAAGGCCCCCTCCTCGCTCAGCAAGCCGCAATGGAGCACACTGCGCACGGCCCTCAACCCGGACCCTGAACAACGCTACAGCAGCTGTACGGCACTGATACGCGCGCTTTACGCGCCTGAACCAAGCCCGGAGCCAGATGAGGCACCTGACTTGGCACTGGACGCTGAGCAGACACCTGCTTCAGGCGTTGTGAACGCTGAAACAGCGTCTGCCAAAACGGCCACCGCTGAGCCCCTCACCTCCGAACAACCGTCAGACCGCACCCCGAGATGGCGGCAGCTGGCTGCACGTTTCTCGCCCAACCAGGCACTGCTGCGCTGGCTATTGGGCGGCGCCCTGTTTGGTGCCGGCTTTGTGGCTGGTGTCTGGGCCACCCTGCTGCTGCTGCAGGAGCAGCTCGATACGGTCAGCGGCCAGGCGCTCGCACAGATGAAACAGAACCGGGAACTGCGCAGCGCCTTTGAATCGCTGGAACAGACCAACAGGCAACTTGAGCATCGCCTGGAAGAAGCCCAACGCCGGGCTCCCTCTGCGCCAGCTATCGCCGAGGCAGAACGAATCGAATCCGCCAAGGCCTTGCGCGAAGCCAGCCAGCCGGTGGCGAATTTAAGTTTGTTTCAGGATGAACTTGCAGGCGGTGGTCGTGGTCCACAAATGGCAATCCTGCCGTCCGGGCGTTTCCGCATGGGTGACCTGCACGGCCAGGGGGATGACAACGAGTACCCTGTACATGAGGTCGTGATTGCACATGGTTTTGCACTGTCACGTCATGAAGTGACCTTTGCCGAATATGACCGCTTTGCCCAAGCGACAGGACGCCCGCTACCAGCGGATGAAGGCTGGGGGCGCGGCTCGCGACCGGTCATCAACGTCAGTTGGCGCGACGCCAGTGCCTACACGGTCTGGCTGCGTGAACAGACCGGACAGCCCTACCGACTGCCGACAGAAGCCGAATGGGAGTACGCGGCCCGAGCCGGCACAGAGTCAATGTACTGGTGGGGCGACAGCCCCATGGACGGCTACGCCGTATGCGACGGTTGCGGCAGCCAGTGGGACGGTCAGCAGACCGCTCCCGTGGGCAGCACCCGAGCAAACCCCTGGGGCCTGTTTGATCTGAGCGGCAACGTGGATGAGTGGGTGCAGGACTGCTATCAGCCTGACTATAGCCAGGCCCCCAAAGACGGCAGTGCCGAACAGGCCAGCGGCTGTCATCAGCGTGTCATGCGCGGGGGCTCATGGTTTGACATTCCGCGCCTGGTGCGTCCGGCCAGCCGTTACCGGCACCCGGAAGACAGTGCGCGCAACAGCTGGGGGTTCAGGGTCGCGCTCGACCTGCCCGACAGCATGCAATAAGGAGAGCACCACATGCTGAAGATGCGATACGCCACCCCCGTTGGCCTGACACTGGGGCTCCTGTCCACACCGGCCCTATGGGCCCAACCGACCGGCGAGTACCACCTGGATGAAAGCAGCCGAGGCGCTCTGGCGCTAACACTGTATCAACAGAACCTGGCTCTGGTAGAAGAGCGCCGAGCGGTACCGGAGCTGAAACCGGGCAGTCGTGTCATCCTGCAGGGAATCAGCCCGCAGATGCAGGCTCAGACGCTGCAGATCAGCGGCGCCGGCGAGATTACCGAGCAGAACCTGGAACAGAACCTGATCAGCCTCAATGCCCTGTTGCAGGCCCGTATCGGCCAGACCATCACCCTGGCACGCTTCAACAGCGTGACCGGCAGTGAAAGTCGCCAGCAGGCGCGGCTACTAAAGGCAGAAGGCAATCAGGTGCTGGTCGAAAACGACAGCGGCCAAATCGAATCGCTGCCGCTCAACCATGGCAACTGGCGTGTCATTTTTGACACCCCGGCTCAACACTATGCTCTCAAGCCACGGCTGTCCTTTACCAGCCAGGGGCTGACCTCACCCGGCCAGGCGCAGCTGCGCTACCTTACGCACGGGCTGAGCTGGAGCATGGACTACGTCATCAATCTGGATGCGGACGGCAGCAGCCTGAGCCTGCAGGGCCTGGCTACTCTCAACAACCAGAGCGGCCTGACCTGGCCCGACGCCAGGATCAAGCTGCTGGCCGGTCAGGTCAACCAGCCTGCTCATATGCGTCAGGCCGAAGCCATGATGGCGCGCGCCGCGCCCATGGACAAGGCCGGCAGCAGCAACAGCCCCGGTGCCGTGCAGGACTATCACCTGTACACCCTGCCGCAGCCGCTGACATTGAACGACCAGCAGCAGAAACAGGTCCCGCTGATTCAACGCGATGGAGTGCTCGCCGAGATCCGTTACCATCAGTTGATCCGCGTTGCGGCGCATCAGCAGATGCCGCCCCAACAGCAGCAGGCGGATATTCGACTGAGTTTCGCGGCTCCGGAGATGGATGGTGTCAAGACGCCTCTGCCGGCCGGACAGGCACGGGTCTTTCGACCGGATGATGATGGGCAGTTGCAGTTTGTCGGCGGCAGCCACCTGCAGGCGACCGCCACCGGAGACCGTGCCGAGCTGGCACTGGGCAAGGCGTTCGATGTCGGTGTGGAGTACCGCCAGACCGCCTTCAGCAAGGTATTTGACGGTTATGAAGTCAGCTACAGCGTGACCCTGAACAACCGCTCCGACAACAGTAAGCCCTTTACCCTGAATGCGCTCATGCCCATGCCCTACACGCTGGAAGACACGGACATGGCGCCTTCAGATACCTCGGCGTCCATGCTGGAGTGGACGTTCGAGCTTGCTCCGGGCGAGGAAAAGCAGCTCAACTTCAGCGCCCGCCTGATCAAGTCCTGATGTTCGCCTCGGGCAGAGGCTGTTGGCGTTGGCGCCAGCAGCGCGCTCGTCCGGGGTCGATGGCGGTGCCCAGAGCGCCGTCTTCATAGACCTCGATCATGCGCTTCACTGCCAGCGGGTGCTGCTGCTCACCCGCCAGGCGGTAGTAGGCCAGCGCCTTGACCGCGTCCGGGCGAAAGTAATGTTCAAAACCCTGCTCGTAAATGCGCCCCATCTGATACTGCGAACGAGCATCGCCCATGTCTGCTGCACGCTGCAGGTAAATGCCGCCCTGAATGCGGCTGGCTACATCCTCGCCCCTGAAGTGCAGCAGATGGCCATAGGTCGATAACGCCGCTCGATTGCCCTGCTCAGCTGCCCAGCGGTACAGCCGCATAGCCACGCGGTGGCGCAGGCGCGAACCACGCCAACACGGAAGGTGAAACAACTGCCCGGCCAACCCGTTGATCAGGGGGGCCATGCACCGTGCCAACCCGCTCATATATATCCCCTGGAACTAAATACTGTTATTTTTATAACAATATGATAAAAATAGAGACCTTAGTTGATACACTGAACTATACCGGTTACCCGACGGATTGCAGAAGTCCCTTCCGGCATCTCAGTGTTCCCTTACGCATCGAACAGCTTTGGAGTGAGCCCGCAGATGAACATCTATGAAGATAACGCCCTGACCATTGGCAACACCCCCCTGGTCCGCCTCAAGCACCTGTGGCCAGCCGGCAACCTGTTCGCCAAGATCGAATCGCGCAACCCGGCCGGATCGGTTAAATGCCGTATCGGCGCCAACATGATCTGGGCTGCCGAACAGGAAGGCCGCCTCAAGCCCGGCATGACCCTGATCGAACCGACCAGCGGGAACACCGGCATCGCACTGGCCTTCGTGGCTGCCGCCAAGGGATACCGCCTGATTCTGACCATGCCCTCGTCCATGTCGCTGGAGCGCCGCAAGCTGATGAAGGCACTGGGGGCCGAAATCGTACTGACGGAACCCCCCAAGGGCATGAAGGGTGCCATCGAGAAGGCACAGCAACTGGTGGATGAAAACCCGGACAGCTTCCTGATGCTGCAGCAGTTCGAGAATCCGGCCAACCCGGCTATTCACGAACAGACCACAGGACCGGAGATCTGGCGTGATACCGATGGCGGCGTGGACATTTTCGTGGCCGGTGTCGGCACCGGCGGTACTTTGACCGGTGTATCCCGCTATATCAAGCAGTCTCAAGGCAAGGCAATCACCAGCGTGGCGGTAGAGCCGGAAGATTCACCGGTCATTTCACAGACACTGGCCGGTGATGAGGTCAAACCGGCCCCACACAAGATTCAGGGTATCGGCGCCGGTTTTGTGCCTGCCAACCTGGACATGAGCCTGGTAGACAAGGTGGAGCGAGTCAGCAATGAGGAGGCTATTGCCACAGCGCGTGAGCTGATGCAAAAGGAAGGCATTCTATGCGGCATTTCCTGCGGCGCGGCACTGACTGCGGCACTGCGCCAAGCGCAACTGCCGGAAAATGCGGACAAGCAGATTGTAGTCGTGCTGCCGGACTCCGGTGAGCGTTATCTCTCTTCAGCCCTGTTTGAAGGCATGTTTACTGATAACGAAACCGTTCAATAAACG
Source organism: Marinobacterium weihaiense (assembly GCF_019061305.1). GTDB lineage: Bacteria > Pseudomonadota > Gammaproteobacteria > Pseudomonadales > Balneatricaceae > Marinobacterium > Marinobacterium weihaiense. Next base: position 82,128 of record NZ_JAHQZT010000005.1, on the reverse strand, counting down.
CGTACGTCCCCGCAGCCTCCACTGCTCGTGCAGACACACCACACGTACAATTAAAAACAGCCGCGAATGCGGCTGTTTTCGTTTCCAGTACCCCTAATAACCTCAGGGCTTGCATATCGGGCAGTCGGGTACTGCGATAACTCTGGATTACCCCATCAGCTCGCGTACATCCTGGTGGCTGGGGAAATCACTCAGGTCACGAACCGTGACGGACTTGTCGCCGGTGCGAGTCAGAATGTAAGAGCTTGGCTTACGTGCACTTCCCTGGTAAACGCCGCTGACCTGAAAGTTTTCGCCGTCCACGCCCAGAATTGCAATTGCACGCTCGTGTGATTTTACTTGTACATCCATACTTGCTCTCCGCCCTGTGATTGTGTAGTTTTATTACATAAATGATAGCCTATAGTCAGTTTTTAACAACCCTGTTGGGGTTTTATTGTTATTTGATGACAAAACAGCGGCCACTCAACGACGGGGCTCCAACACCTCGGATGCCTTTTGATACCCCAAGTCGATCATCTCCGCCGCTCGATGGAACTCCAACAACTGACAAGCATTACGGCCAATCTCAATGACACGATCCGGAGGGTAAACCGCCAACTTCTGCCGGGTAATCGTGCTTTGCATCGCATCAAAGGCCTCAATGGCAACATCATAGGCATCCCAGTCGTGCTCGCTGTCATTACTGCGGTCGGGCTGCAGCCGTTGAATGAAACGGTTGATGCTGCTACGTAAGGGGGATATCAGCTCAGTAGCGGAATGCTCGGGGGGCTTGACCTGCTCCGGCCGAGTCAGTGCACCGTTCAGGTTGACCGCCAGGGTCATGCTGGTGCGGTCGTGAAACGTGGGCGCGATAGGCACCGGGTTGAGCACACCGCCATCCACCAGCGTCAGCCCCTTGTACCTGAAGGGCGTGAACAGCAGTGGGATGGCAATGGATGCACGAATGGCGTCAAACAGCCGGCCACGGTTGATCCAGACTTCCTTCTGGCTCTGCAAATCGGTGGCAACGGCCGTGAACGGCAGGTCCAATTCCTCCACCCGCACATCACCCACCAGATCCACCAGCGTTTCGATCAGCTTGTCGCCGCGTACCAGCCCGCCACGGTCCCAGGTCAGGTCCAGCAGCGCCATAATGTCCATGCGGGTGATGGAACGCACCCACTGTTCGTACTCTTCCAGCTTGCCTGCTGCGTAGATACCGCCGATCAGAGCGCCGATGGAGCACCCCGATATCGAACGGATATGGTAATCATGCTCTTCCAGCCAGCGAATCACGCCGATATGAGCCAGCCCGCGCGCGCCGCCACTGCCCAGTACCAGCGAAACCGTTTTATCCTGCTTGGATGTCATCCTGTGTTCCCTTTGATCATGCGTCTGATCGCTGCCGGCCGGCAGGGCATAGTCCGCCACAACAGGCCGGCCATAAAACTGTGACAGCTGCTGATACCTAACATACAGCAGTACCGCACTGCGCCCCAGCCGCTTCAGCATTGTCCACGCTCCTGCTTCTTGGCGGGACAATTGCCGCCCGTGTCACCGCCACCGCCGTCCGCCGAGACCGAGCCGCTGAGGGTACGATTGCTGCGCTTGAGGCTCAGCGTCAGGCTGACACTGGACTCCTGGGTCTGATTGAACACGGTCAGGGTCAATGTATAGCGTCCGGCCGTGCCATAGTCATGAACCGGCGCCACTTCGGTCGAAACACCGCCATCCCCGAACAGCCACAGATAATCGCGCGGCCCACCGCCGGTGCTGCTGCCGGCATCGAAACGACACACAAACCCAGTGCAGTCATAGCTGAATGCCGCCAGCAGGGGCGCCTCCTCCGGAGGCGGAGCCCCTGTACCGACGAGTGCCGCCGCCACATCCAGGCGACCATGACGGGTCCAGCTCAGCAGATCCTGGCCAGCCGCACCGGTGGCGGCCGCCCCGTTCAGTAATCGCTGCCGCACCACCTGATTGCAGGCGATGCCATCCAGGGTACAGGCGCCCGGTCCACCAAGCCCTGACTGAGTGGCATACAGGTCCGACCAGACCAGAGCGGCCGCGCCGGCGACCAGCGGTGCCGCCATGGAAGTGCCGTCCCACCAGTCGACACAGCTGTCGACCGAGGGTGCCAGACCGCACTGGACATCCGGCAGGATACCGATAACCGCTTCACCGGGTGCCGCCAGCGCAACCCAGGGATCGGCGGAAGTACTGTAGGTGGAGAAAGCAGCGCGGTCATCATGGTGATCTGATGCAGCCACGGCGATTACACTGGAGTTGCCCGAGGCATCCGTACAAGCCGCCGGATAGACACGTCCGGTATCGCCATTATTGCCCGCGGCGGCCACCACCAGCACGCCCTGCTGCTCAGCCACCGCGATCGCATCACACTCGGCATTCGATTCGGTTGTCGGCGTGATGTTGCCCACAGGGTCGACAGCATCACTGCCATAACTCATGGTAATCACGTTGTAGCGCGTGCGTATCCGCACCCCATCAGCATCAAAACGGTCGTGGGTGGCGTCTTCGATGGCGGCAATCGACCCGGACACCGGACACAGCCCAACCAGAAACAGGTTGATGCCATCGGTCACAAGCTCCTGGTAACACACCTTAAAAATACCCAGCCCCGTCTGCCAGCCGATGCCGGCGATACCCTCGCCATTGTCGGTATTGGCACCGACTTCCGAGCTGACAAAGGTGCCGTGCCCGAGGTTGTCACAGGCCGGCTCGGCGGCAGAACAGGCATCGCCCCAGCTGCCGGCGTTCAGCCCTACCAGGTTGACCTGTTCCAGGCATTTGCCCTGCAGTTCCAAGGTGTTGCAATCGGCACCGCTGTCCAGCACAGCGACCTTGGGTGTATCCGTGGCGGCCAGATCCAGGCTGGGCCGACCGATGCTGGCCTCCCAAGCCTCGGGAGCGTTGATATCGGCCCCGGCCGTGCCACGGGTGGACCGCAGCTGGCTGCCGAACAGGCCGGTTTCGACGCGGGTGTGATCCTGCCCGATGTTGTGCAGATACCATTGCTCTGCAAAGTAATCGCCTCCCCCGGCCGGGGTCGGACCGGGTTCTTCACTCGGTATGCGCAACAGGCGGTAGTAATCCGGCTCCGCGTAGAGTACGTTCGGGTTGCGTGCATACAGGTTCACCACAGCCGGGACCTGACCGCTGGGCACCTGTACCAGGCGCACGTCGATGGACTCGAAACGTTCAATGACACGCCCACCCGCCCGGGCGTGTGCCTGCTCGCGCTCCACAGCAGCCGTGCCCGGTCGAAACTTGACCAGCACCCGGTCGGGCACATAGGGCGCCTGCTGCAGCGCCTGCAGGGACAGCGGCGACGCGGCCGCCTGAACTGCTGCTAAGCCGAAGAGGCTCACAAGCAATACCAATGCCCATAAACGATACAACATGACATGCCCTCCTCCGGTTAAACCGGTCAGCGTGGGGGCACGTGATGCCAGGCCTGTGAACAGCGTTAACACCCGGTAACTGATTCAGATATAGGTCAGCCACCCACGCTATGCACCCTGTTGCATCCCTGTATGAGTGTTATGCCTGATTTACAGTTTTGGGAAAAATCCAGTTTAGACAAGGCTTTGGCATACAAGCACCGGGCAGGTGCAGGAAAATGAAATTTTGTACGGCAGGAATGCAGCTGCCCCGAATGCATTCATGCAGGGCAGCCGGTGAAGCTGATTCAGGCGAAGGTTGACAGGTACAGCTGTTCGACCTTTTCGCGCGCCCAGGGCGTGCGGCGCAGAAACTTCAGCGACGACTTGATGGACGGTTCGTGCTGAAAGCAGTTGATGTCGATTCGGTCACCCAGCGCGTCCCAGCCATAATGATCCACCAGACGCGTCAGCAGGGCCTCCAGGGTTACGCCATGCAGCGGGTTGTTCGGTTGCATATTCATCGGGCACCTGCCTCGGCCAGAGAGCTTTCGATAGCAGGCATCATTTCAGCATCTGACCAACATAAGCGGCTGTAAAGGCCGCTTCCTGAAACCCCTTGAGGCCAGTTTCGGCAAAGGGAATCGGCAGCGGATGCGACGCCAGGGTCGACTTGATCTGGGCTGGCGACAGCAGCTGTACATCCAGTTCCTGGATCAGCTGAATCGCCGCCTCCAGCTTGAAGCTGACCGCACCGCCGGCAAACTTGCCCTTGTGCATGCGCTCGCGAATCACCACGCGGTCAATGCCGTAGTCCTGCATCAGCTTGGCAAAAGCAAACTGAAATTGCTGCAGGTCCTCACGGGTGTGGTCCTTTTTCAGGCTCAACTTGCGCACGCGGCACTCGGGAATCAGAAACTGCCCCTGATCCAGGCCCAGCAGACACACCACGGCATCACTGCCGGACAATTCAACACCACAAATATTCATCAATTATCCCGTTTCAGTCATTCGATGCAGCCACCCCGGGCTGCCCGGCATCAGGGTACGCTGCCGGCATTGACAGCTGCGCACCCTGCTTCTTGCAAGCACCCGGGGCTTACAGGAAATCAGCCAGTTCTTCAGTCAGCAGCTCCAGTTCATTCTGTGCTTTCTGACGCGCCTTTTTCTTCAGCGACTCCACTTGGGCGGTCTTTTCAGCCACCAGGGCCTGGGCCGCCGCCGCCTTGTCCTCAGCCTGCTCAACCTGCTCCAGCAGCGGGCGGATCTGCATCAGGATGGCACGGCGACGTCCTTCTTCGGCACGGGCGATTTCCTCGGCCGATTTCGCCTTCTCCTTGACTTCTTCCTTCTGCTTACCCGCGCTGTTGTCAGTCAGCGAACGGATGCCGACGGCATGGCGCACCTGGTCCAGGAAAGGTGCCGAGTACTCGCGCGCCTTTTCCGCTCCCTTGTGCAGCACGGCCTCGACCTCGCCCAGATCGTTCATCAGCTCATTGTAGCGCGCACGCGGGGCCGTCAGGTGGGCATCGATATATTCGAACAGTTCCTTCTTGGCATCACCCCAGCCGATTCCCTCGATGAAGCGCTGGCGCATGGCCGCGCTCTCGGCTTCGGACGCAAAGCAGCGGTACAGGTGCATCAGGGTGTTGTCCGGGTCTTTCGGCTCACCCGGAGCACGGGTATCAGTCACGATCTGGTTGATCAGCTTGCGCAGGTCATCCGAGGAGCTGAACAACGGGATGGTGTTGTTGTAACTCTTGGACATCTTGCGGCCGTCCAGACCGGGGATCAGTTGAGTCTCTTCATCCACCTGCGCCTGCGGCAGCGTGAACAGGGGCTCGAACTGATGGTTGAAACGGCCGGCGATATCGCGGGCCATTTCAATGTGCTGCACCTGATCCTTGCCCACCGGGATGATATCGGCATTGAACATCAGGATATCGGCCGCCATCAGGATCGGGTAGCTGAACAGCCCCATGGTCACGCCGTCATCCAGATCGTCGTTGCCGGCATCGCGGTTGGCATCCACCGCCGCCTTGTAGGCGTGGGCACGGTTCATCAGGCCCTTGGAGGTCTGACAGGTCAGAATCCAGGTCAGTTCGGTGATCTCGGGAATATCGGTCTGACGGTAGAACGTCGCCTTGTCGGTATCCAGCCCCAGCGCCAGCCAGGTGGCGGCAATTTCACGGGTGGAACGGGCAACGCGCTCCGGCTCCTGACACTTGATCAGGGCGTGGAAGTCGGCGAGGAAAAAGTAGCTGTTGAACGCCGGATTCTCGCTGGCCTCGATGGCCGGCTTGATGGCGCCCAGGTAGTTGCCGATGTGCGGCGTACCGGTGGTGGTAATACCGGTCAGAACGGTTTTTTTACTCATCATTCACTCGTCAGTCGTTTCATCCTGCCGGGGTCCCTGGCTGATGGATGACCCAGCTTTGATCAAAAGGCTATGATACACAACTTGCAAAGCCGCTGTCCCAGCGTAATATCCAACTGATACATTGAAAGTGAGATAAACATGGATGATCATCTGCCTTCATGGATAACCCTGTCGGGATTCATACTCCCTGCCGTCATTCTGATTCTGCGTGAAAATCCCCGCGACATGGCCGCCATCAGCTTTCTGCTGATCATTGCCGCCCTGTGCATGCTGGGCGGGCTGTTATTTTCAGCGCTATGGATGTATCTGCTGCCGGAGCTGATCCGGCCGCTGATCAGTTCGCTGCTGGTGCTTGTGGGTGCACTGCTGGGCCTGATACTGCGCAGCCTGTGGATGCAGCTGGCAAAGCCCGACTGAAACACTCGGGTTTTGACAAGCGCAAGGGCTTGGCCATAATAGAGTCACACCAAGTGCACGATCTCTGACGATACGGAGGATCACATGGATACATCACAGCACACCTTTACGGCCCTGTTCGAGCAGCTGGGTCTGGCCAGCGACAAGGATGCCATCGAGCAGTTTATCCGCACCCACCAGTTGTTCAGTGATGAAGTGCCTCTGCACGAAGCCTCGTTCTGGAGTGAATCCCAGTCCGAGTTCCTGCGCGAAGCCCTGACCAGTGATTCCGACTGGGCCGAGGTGGTTGATGCGCTCAACAACAGCCTACACAGTTGAGCCCTGTAGCGACTTTACCGGGCGGGCCTGATCCCGCCCTTTTCATTTGTAACAGACCAAGGTACCCACGCCGATGCTGACTCTGGTTTCACCAGCCAAAACCCTGGATTATGACTCACCGCTGGCCACCGATGCCTTTACCCGACCTCGCTTTACCGATCATTCACAGGTGCTGATCGACACCCTGCGACAGCTATCCGTGCAGGATGTTGCCGACCTGATGAAACTCAGTGACAAGCTGGCCAGCCTGAACGTGGCCCGTTATGAAAGCTGGCAGCCCGAGCACACCCCGGACAATGCGCGCCAGGCCGTGCTGGCCTTCAAGGGTGATGTCTACACCGGCCTGGATGCCGACAGTCTGAATGACGACGACTTCGACTTTGCCCAGCGTCACCTGCGCATCCTCTCCGGTCTCTATGGCGTGCTACGCCCGCTCGACCTGCTGGAGCCCTATCGTCTGGAAATGGGTACCCGCCTGGAAAACCCGCGCGGCAGCAACCTCTACCAGTTTTGGGGCAGCCTGATTACCGACAGCCTGAATACAGAACTGGCCGAGCAGAACGATGATGTCGTGGTCAACCTGGCCTCCAACGAATACTTCAAGGCGGTCAAGACCAAAGCACTCAAGGCGCGCCTGATCACACCGGTGTTCAAGGACTTCAAGAACGGCCAGTACAAGATCATCAGCTTCTACGCCAAGAAGGCCCGCGGGCTGATGAGCCGTTACATCATCCAGAACCGCATCGACACGCCAGATGCACTCAAGGGCTTTGACCTGGAAGGATACTACTTCAGTGACGCGCAGAGCCAGGGCGATACCTGGGTGTTTCTGCGCGACGAACCGCCGGCCAAGTAAGGTCTGTTCGGGCGGGCTCAGCCTGCCCGGCGCCCGTCACTGACTTCAAATGCCCCGACCAGCTGCTGCAGCTTGGCGGCCGTGCCCTTGACCTGATCCGAACTCAGCTGCAACTCGCCGACGGTTGTGTTCATGCGCGTGGCAATATCGGTGACCGAACGGGCATGACCGCCATGTGCCTGACTGTGGCGGTCGATATGCTTGATGGTATCGAACATCTGTGCCACGGCATCATGCAGCGCGGAACTGTCCGAGGTGGACTGCTCGGCCAGTATCAGGCCGCGGTCCACATCCTCTACCCCGGACTCCATGAACCGTACCGCCGCCTCGCTTTCACTCTGAATGCGCTCGACACGCTCACCGATTTCCCGCGCCGCGGCCTGGGTCCGTGAAGCCAGTGCCCGCACCTCGTCCGCCACCACGGAAAAGCCGCGTCCATGCTCACCGGCCCGGGCGGCTTCGATGGCGGCATTCAGGGCCAGCAGGTTGGTCTGGGCCGTGATATCGGTAATCAGACCCACCATTTCATCGATTTCGCCGGTGCGCTGATTCAGCGCTTCCACCCGTTGTGCCGAGGTCTGCACGATGTCCCGTATGGCCCGCGTCCCGGCCCGCACAGACTCGTACTGCTCGCGCGCACGCGCGACCACATCCTCCATCGCGCCTTTCATCACCTCTGCCGTGGCCGAGGCCTGGCTGATACCGGCCAGCTGCGCTTCCACCTGCTCCAGCATCTGGTCGGCGGCAGTGTCGACAGCCGCAGCCGCCTCCAGCGCCGTACGATTGCGGCTCTGCATTTGCCGGCTATGCGTATCCACGTCACCGGCGGCACGAATCACCTGTGCCACAATACTGTCGAGGTTGTCGACAAAGCTGTTGATCCAGCGGGCCAGATCACCGGTTTCATCCGCGCGCATATCGGCACTGTCCAGGCGCTGGCTCAGGTTGCCCTGCCCTTCGGCCAGGTTACGAATGACGGCGGTCATCGCCTCCAGCCGCCGTGACAGCGGCCGGATGCACAACTGCCAGAACAATAGTACGGAAAGCATGACCAGCCCCGTATCCAGCCCCCAGGCCTGCCACGACGACAATGCCAGTACCGATTGCACAGCCGCACTGGTGCCCAGCCCTAGGGCCAGTGTGGCCACCAGCCCCAGCGGCAGGCGTACACTGAGCGACCGGCGCCGGTACACCTCTTCCAGATCCGATTCGCACATCATCCCCCAGCGGTCCGGCGATCCCGGCAGCGAGAAGGTCACGCCCTTGCCGATCACCGGAATATGCCGGTAATCAGAATAGCCCGGATAGGTGACGAACAGATTTTCTCCGCACCGAATGGTCTCGCGCACGCCGGGGTGCAGCTGTCCCGTGGCCGGGTCGGTAAAACGCAGCTCCAGCTCGGTATGCCGCATCACCTTGACCCTGCCCCAGCGGGTGTGGATGCCGCTTTTCAGATTTTCGCCATGCGAAAAGGTGTCATCTTCAAACCGCGAGCGTGACAGCGCCGTGCCCGGTGCAATGGCAGGATCAAACCGGGATTCCACCATGAACAGGTAGTTGTCCCCGGATTCGGGGTAAACGTGTCCGGCTTCCCTTTGAATCAGGTCACCCAGCACATCATTGGGCACCCGGGCACGAGCAGACCCCGTGTTTCTCCACGGTGCCGTATGGGCTGATAAAACATCAATGTCACCGCATCATGAAACGCGGAGGAGCGTGGCCCCAACTGTAGCGTTACCGGGTCCACGTACGGGCCATGCAGAAAAGGCGCCTCGCGCCCCCGGCGCAGCGCATCGGCATCCAGATCCTGACTGCCGATACGCTGCGCCGCCGTCGACTGCAATACCCGACCCTGGCAATCCACCCAAGCCAGTTCGGTCCAGTCCGGTGCCTGTTGCAGACGCTGTTCCAGCAAGGACCGCGCGGCCTCGGGCTCGACCTGTGCCAGCTGTTCGGCCAGTGCCGACAACTGATCCCACTGCGTTTGCGCGGCTGTGTTGCACTTAGGTGTTGGTCACAGCAGTCAGCAGCAATCCCTGACATGACTTTCTGTTCTGCTTCATATACCTGAACCAGCTGAGGTAGTTGGGTAGATACGCTCGCCCCACGCCCCTGAAACGCACCATCCACTCTTTCCAGTTCATCATGTAGTTGTTGAGTGTTTGGATGTGGTAGATGCCCTCCACAACTCTTATCTTATCTAGCCCAACAATACGTTTATGATCGATTTTGCAGCCATTAGCGACCTCGATATAGGACTTATTTCCATCGGTGCAGAGTACGGAACCTTCAGCGATTTTAGGCTGGAGAAAGCGGCAGATACTTTCCTTGGTATTCTGGTCGACAACCTCATGAACAACCGAGCCATCGCGATTCATGGCGATTAGAATCGGCGTTTTGGGAACCTTGCCGCCACCTCGCTTCCTGGCGCTTCGGTGCAGCTTACGCTTCCCCTTAAATGATTCATTTACAAAGGTTTCATCGGCTTCAATAACGCCTGACAGAGGCTGCACGTCAATGCTTGAAGGCGCTTTGAGAAAGGCATGCCGCCAACGAAAAGCTGTACGGAGATTAATGCCCAACTCCGCTGCACACTTGCGCAACGGAGCACCATGCCACATAAGCTCGTTGTATTTGAGCCACTTCTGATTCATGCGCATTCTGTACAGAGGTGTTCCTTTCAACGCATTGAACGTCTGCAAACAGGCTTTGCATTTGAACCGCTGAATGCCCTGTTTTGTGAACCCCCATCGGGCAAGCCGGTTGCAGCTACAGTGGGGGCATTCGACCAGGTTTTCTTCTCGTTTCGCAATGACTTCACCGACCTGATTTTTGGATATCAGGTCATCAACTTGATGCTTAAGCTTCTTCAGCTCTGCGTATGTGAGGTCTTCGATATGTGGGAGAATACTGCGAAGGCGCTGAGTGCTCATGAAAGCTCCGGTCCATCTGGGGTATAGACCTCAGTGTAGGCTACCAACACTCAAGTGCAACACAGCCGTTTGCGCCCATTCAGTCAGCAAGCGCACACGGATCTGGGCAATGCCTTCAAAGGTCTGCTCGATCACCGGCAGCATGTGGCGGTTCAGCCAGCAGGCGCGGCGCATGGCGAACTTGCCGGTGGCACCCCACAGGGGCAGCCAGTGGCGCTCGGCCCGAGACAGTGACATGTGTGAGCCTTTCAACACCGACATCATTTTACTCCATCTGTTGGTCCATGGAGACAATGCAACAAGCGCGCCAACGCACTTTCAGCGTATAACAGGGGGAGGAATTCAGTGTTGATGCTCTCGAACTGAGCAGGAGGGGTAAACGGTGGTGCATGCGCACCAGAAAGAGGCAGGGCCACGGCCCGGTCGGGCCGTGGCGGGCCGGTATTAACCGGCCTGTTCGATACCGACGATGATCCAGTCGGCGTTGTCCTGGCTCATGTCGCGGCTCAGGTGCCAAACTTCACTGAACTCGCTGCTTGGCTGACCGGATTCGGCGATCCAGCCATAGAAGTGAATGCTGGCCACCACTTGACCCGGTTCTTCGGTGAAGTTAACCAGTTCAGCCATGACCGAATCCACCTCGGTATGCTGCTGATCCGGCAGCTTGGCGCGTTCTTCCTGCAGAGCCGCAAACATTTCGTCGGACATGTAGTCGCGAATCTCGCTCCAGTCACGGGTATCCCAGGCTTTCTGCAAATGGGTAAAGTGCTGCTGAGCACCTTCAACAAACGCTTTTTCGTTGAACCAGTCCGGCAGATTCAGACGTGCCGCCGTGAGCCCGGCGTTGCCCGTGCCGCCAAAACGCGCCGGCGCCGGCTGAGACGGCTGGGGTTCCGGCTGCTGGCGCATCATGCCGCCATCCGGGGTGGCGTAGGCCGGCTGCGCCGGTTGCACCTTGCGCCGCGTCAACAGCTTGAACGCCACGAACCCGATTACCGCGATCAGCAGGATGTCCATGAACTGGATGCCCTCGAAGGCACCGCCCATGAACAGGGCCGCCAGCAGGCCACCGGCCAGCAGACCGCCCAGCATGCCGCCAAAGCCCTTGGACTTGGTGCCCGTGGCCGACGTTGTCTTGCCCGCCGTGGTGCCGCTGGAGGCCTGTTCCTTGCTGGGCGCTGGCGCAACCCGCTTGGGTGTGGAATAACTCTTGCCGAAGCTGGAGCCGCCCCCCAGGCGCTTGGCTTCCGCCATGTCCGGCACCATGGCCAGACCCAGCACCAGGGCAAAAAACGTGGTCATCAGTGTTCGCATTGTCTCTCCTCAATGATGAAATGCTCACCCGCACGCCGCGTGCAGGCCGGAATGCAAATAGTGTACAGGGGTTCTGACACCGACGGCAGACCGACGTTCGGCTCAGGCGCCACTTTCGCTGCCACGACGCAGCAGCCGCGCCAGCAGGGTGTGCGGCGGGTCTTCTCCGGTCAGCAGATAGTGCAGCACGTTGTAGTTATTGATGCTCCATTCCATCTGCCGCTTGGCGGGGCTCAGGCCGCAAAACAGGATTTCATCCCCCACCTGCAGCGCGTGCAGCTCGCCGGGCAACAGCTTGACGCCTTCCAGGGTCTTGAGCAACAGCGGGAAACAGGGCAGCTGCCGGTCGCGCTGGCGCGGGTCCTTACTCAGATAGCGCAGCGATACCGGCCGCTCATCCAGCATAGCCAGAATGGCCGGGGCCGTTTGCGCGGTGACCTGCACAGCCCAGCTGTCCAGCTCCCGATCACCGACCACATTGCTCATGCGGTTGATCAGCGTATGTGCCCAGACATCGTCCTGCTGGTGTAGGTGCTCCATAAACAGCGGTAGCAGCGGCGTTTTCAGCTGCGCCAGGATGCGGTTGGCGATGATCCGGCCCGGCTCCATGATGAAATCGCAGCGGCTGTTGCGGAACACCAGCCCATTTTCATGCAGGTTCTGCCGCACCACCGTGGTCAAACGGGGATTGAGCTCGCGCGCCGTCATAATGATCGAGAGGTTGTCGGCATCGTTGGCGGTGCCGGCGATGATGCCCACCGCGGATGTCACCCCGGCGGCTTCAAGGGTATGGGCTTCGGTGCCCACGCCAACTACGGCATTCTTCAGCGCAGCCAGATTGCCGGGGCTGGGATCGATGATGGTCATCTCCATGCCCTCGGCTGAAAAGGCCGCCGCCAGCGCACGTCCGAAGCGGCCATAGCCACAGATGATCCAGCGTCCCGGTGCGTGCTTGTAAGCACTGGACAGGGTCCGGTGATGCGGGTTCATCAGCCAGTCATAAGCCAGCAACTTGTGCGGCGAACGCGCTGCCAATGCCATGTAGTCGGCGTAGGTCTGGAAGGGGTCGACGATCATGTCGGTGCCGAAGGAGGCCATGTTGGCCGTGGTGACCTGAGCGTTGGTACGCGTGATCACCTGCCGCCGCGGCGCCAGCAACTTGCTGGCAATGGCGATCGACAGGTTGACGTTGTCGTTGTTGGTCAGTGCCAGCACGCCGATGCAATGCGGGTGCTGGAGCCCGGCATGATCGAGGATATCGGGCAGCGAGGCATCGGCACAGATGGACGGCACCGGCAACTCCAGATTATCCAGCTCCAGTGCATCGATACGGTCCTGATCGATATCGACCACCACCACGCGGATGCCCCGATTGATCAGGCGCCGCACTACGATGCTGCCGGTGACGCCATAGCCGCAGACCAGATAAAAGGGCTGGTGCAACTTGCGCACATGAGCAATGAATCCGCGCAACCGCATCAGGCGCCCGAACATCGGCTCCTGCAGCACCGCCAGCGTCTGACCAATACCGTACAGCCAGCTGATGACGGTGGCATAGATCGACAGGGTGACCCACATGCGCTGGGCGCCGGTAAACTCGTAGGGCACCTCGCCGAAACCAATAGTGGTTCCCATGTAGGACACGAAATAGAAGGCATGGAAGAAATCCATGTACCAGACGTTGCCATCGGCATCCCGGCCCGGAATCAGCGTCATGCCGAACACCGAGATGGCGTATACCGTGATCAACGTGATCAGCGGCGCCCGCAGACGCCGCATGAACAGAAAGACCAGATTATTCATGGCCTCAACGCCGTATCAGCGCCGTTTCCACGACCAGCAGCACCACCGAGATCAGGTTAGCCACCGCCGCTCCGGCGGCAAAGGAGACGACACTGGCCATCATGCGCGGCGTCATGCCTCCGGCCATCACCTGCTCGCCATAGCCCCAGAAGACCGCCGCGATGATCAGCTGCAGGTCGGCCACCAGGCTGGTTGCCAGCATCAGCGCCCCCAGATGGGTCCGGTCGCCAAACTTGAGCACGGTACAGATCAGGCTGACGACCAGTGCCGCAAAAAGCTCGAACACATCATGATGGTCGGCGTTGTCCAGATCACCCAGCACAAATCCGAAGTTGAGTGTCAGCGCCAACACGATGAAAAATGCAAAGATCACCTTTTCGCGGTTCATCCGTTCGTTTCCTATCCTGTAAACTTCGGCTGATTGTATCGACTGTCCGCGTCCACTGCACCACCGTGGATCAACGGAATTGAACCCCAATTCGCCACCGGGGTCGTATGCTTCTACTGAACGCGTTATCAAAGTGAGGGACTATGCTGTATCTACGCCAACAGGCAGCCTTTGCGCTGCTGCTCCTGCTGTCCTGCCTGGCCCTGCCACTGCGGGCCGAGATCATCACCAGCCCGCTGGATACACGCAGTTATCGCCCCCTGCAGCTGGACAACGGCCTACGCGCTGTCCTGGTGTCCAATCCCGGTGCCGACAAGGCTGCCGTGTCGCTGAACGTCGAAGTCGGCTCCAATGCCAACCCGGCATCACGTCCGGGCCTGGCGCACTTTCTGGAACACATGCTGTTTCTGGGCACCGAGAAATACCCGGAGGCCGATAGCTACCAGCAGTTCATCAGTTCCCACGGCGGCAGCCACAATGCCTTCACGGCCTATGAAAACACCAACTATTTCTTCGATGTGAAAGCCAGCGCCCTGCCCGAAGCCGTTGACCGCTTCAGCCAGTTCTTTATTGCGCCGCTGTTTACCGCCAAATACGTGGATCGCGAGCGTCATGCCGTGCACTCGGAATATCAGGCCAAGCTGCGCGACGACGGCCGCCGCAGTTTTGAGGCCCAGAAGCAGATTCTCAACCCTGAGCATCATTACAGCCGCTTTGCCGTCGGTAGCCTGGAAACCTTGTCCGACGAGGATGACAGCCGTATTCGTGACGAACTGATCCGTTTCTACGAGCGCTATTACTCGGCCAACCTGATGACGCTGGCGATCAGCGGTCCACAGCCGCTGGATGAGCTGGAAACCCTGGTCCGCCAGGCTTTTGGTACCATCGAAAATCGCCAGGCCGCCCCCTACCGAGACCAGGCACCGCTGCTGCTGGACAACACCCTGCCGGCCCAGCTGAATATCGAAACCCTGCGCGAGACTCGCATGCTCAGCCTGAGCTTCCCGGTGCCGCCCGTGCGCGAGCACTGGCAGCAAAAACCGCTGTACTTCCTCAGCAGCCTGATCGGCTACGAGGGGCGCGGCAGTCTGCTGTCGCTGCTGAAGGAAAAGGGCTGGGTGCGCAGCCTGGCCGCCTCACCGGTGCTGGACCTGCCGGAGCAGTCGATGTTCCGTATCCGCATGGAGCTGACCGAAGCGGGAGCGGCGCAGGTCGATCAGATTACCGCCGACACCTTTACCTTCATCGAGCGGCTGCGTCAGAACGGTATCGACCCGGCCCTGTTTGCCGAAGAGCGCCAACTGGCGGCCACCGAGTTCCGCTTCCGCATGGCCGGCGAGCCCATGCATGAAGTGCTACGTCTGGCGCAGGCACAGATGTACTACCCGACCGCTCACCTGCTGGATGCCGATTACTACTTCGGCACCTTCGATGCGACGCTGCTGGACAACTACCTTGATCGCATGCGCCCGGAAAACCTGTTGCTCACTCTGGAGGGTCCGTCAGTGGCCACCGACCGAATCGAGCCGCGCTACCAGACGCCCTACGCCATTCTGCCGATCGAGGACGAGCGCCTGGCCCAGTGGCAACAGGTCGAGATCGACCCGCGCCTGCAGGTCCGTGCCCTCAACCCTTATGTGGCTAAGGACCTGTCACTGATCGATACAGCCCCCCAAAGCCGGCCACAGGCCGTCTGGTCGACGCCCGGCGCAGTCCTCTGGTATATGCCGGATCAGGCGTTCAAGCGTCCCAAGGCCGACTTCCGCTTTGCCCTGCTATCGCCGGTGGCCGGCCAGTCCGCCCGCAATACACTGCTCGCCGGCCTCTATACCCGCATGGTGCAGGATCAGCTCAATGAGCCGCTGTACGATGCCGCGCTGGCAGGCATCAGCCTGAACCTGTACCCGCACCTGCAGGGCATCAGCCTGCAGATGGGCGGTTTCAACGACCGTCAGCCACAGTTGCTGACGCGTGTACTGGATGTCATGCGTCAGCCCGAGGCCAATGCCCGGCGTTTTGCCCGTATCAAGGATCAGTTGCATGAGGAGCTGGACAACAGCCTCCGGGAAAAGCCTTACAACCAGGCCTTCAGCCACCTGTATACCCATCTGCTGGGCAGCTGGAGTACCGAACAGAAGCTGGCGGTGCTGGATCAGCTGACCCTGGACGATCTGATGACCTTTTACCCCCGTCTGCTGGAGCCGGCCGGCCTGCGCATGCTGGCCCATGGCAACCTGACCCGGGAAGATGCCATTGCCATGGCGAAGCAAGTGCGCGACCGCTTGCAGCCGGCCGACCTGGGCTGGGTGGCCGAAGCTCCGCACGTCCTGTCGTTGCCGGTGGATGAGCCCCTGATCGACAGTTTTAGCACCGAGCACAATGACGCTTCCGCCCTGCTCTACCTGCAGGGACCGGATGAAAGCCTGCGCACCCGAGCCGCTGTCGCGTTGCTGAGTGAAATGATGTCTACGCCCTTCTACTCGCGCCTGCGCACGGAAAAGCAGTATGGTTATATCGTCTTCGCCAACTTCATGCCGATCCGGGAGAGAGCCGGCCTGTCACTGGTCGTGCAGTCACCGGGCACCGATCCGTTCGTGCTGGCAGCGGAATACGCCGAGTTCCTGGCCGATCAGCGCCAGCGCCTGAACAGCCTGAGCGATGCCGACCTCTCGCGCTACAAGCAGAGCCTGCTGTCGCGTATCAATGCGCGCGACAACAGCCTGAGCGAGCGCACCAGTCGTCTCTGGCGCGAGCTGGATCGCGACAATACCGACTTTGATACCCGCGAACGCCTCAGCGCGCACACCCGGGATCTAAGCCGTGAAGAGTTGAGTGAGATGCTGGACGCACTGATGGCGCGCCAGCTGCTGATTCGCAACTTTGGCGCCACCGTGGACGAGGATGTGAAGCAGCAGGCGCTGAGTGATGATGATGCCCGCCTGAATGCACTGAAGCAGGACCAGCTGGGCATCCCGGCCAGCTGAGCTGGCTCTACTCGGCCGGTTCCTCGACAAACACGCGCCCCGGTGCCTTGGTGCCGGGGCCACCATCCGGTGAATTGAGTCCAAAGGGGTCAATGGAATCCGGTATGGGCGGCTCCGGCTCGGCATCCATCGGAGCGTTGTCGGTCAACACTTCCAAGCCATCGTCTCGACCGGTCCAGTCCTCATCACCTTCCTGCTCATCCCCCAGGTACACGCCGGGGATCGCCTTGACCTCATCGGTACAGATATTCTGAAAAATGCAGCGCTGAATCGCCTCATCCAGGCGAATCTGATCGAATACCCGGTCTTCACCGGCCAGCACGATTTCAGGCTTGGGACGCACAACCACCTCATGTACCGGCGGCAGCGCTGAAGGATGTACCACTTGCACCGGCAGTGGCTTGGCGATGCGATCCGCCGGGCGCACCTCGCGCAACGGCTCCCAGTCACGGTCGCCACGTCCCTTGCCCTCGTAGGCGTCTCGACCGTGCACGCGACCGGCCGAAAAACGGTCTGCCCCGGTCACGTCATAGGGGATCGGGGCCGCACGGCGCTCAGAACCGGCGGCGGCACCGCTGGGGATGACCATCAGCCCTGCCAGCAGCAATGCGGAGGTCAGGCTAGAGATACTCGCCCGGATAGATCGATTCGGCATACAGCGCCAGCTCCTCCAGTATGTGGCGGTCTCGATCCGGCAACTGCGGATCCTGAGCAATGGCGTTCAGGTCCTTGAACAGCTGCGGCAGACTGTAGCAGCCGCCCTCTCCCTGCAGCAGCTTGCGACTGCGGTACTCTTCCCAGCGCAAGGCTTCATCTTCGGTCAGTGTATATTCAAAGTTACGCGCCTTGTAGCGCAACAGCATTTCTTCCAACCGGGCATCCTGAAACGGCAAGTCCAGTTCGGCCAACTCGGCCGGATCGGCATTACGCACCCGCTCCATCAGGGCACGGTCGTGGTCGGAAAAGAAACCACCGCTGTAGAGCATGTGGTCCGGGTCGGCATCCGACTCGAACGGGCTCTCACTGAAGATATCGGCCAGTTTGGCCGCCAGTCCAGTTTCATTACGCAACATTTGCAGATGCAGCCGACAAACATCGCCGTCGATGTGCAAGCGTTCGGCGGACTCCTTCACCAGGCTTGCCGGTGCAATAATCGGGCACTTGTTGGCCAGTACCTGCTTGAGCGCAATGCGCGGCGCACCTTCCGGCAGCTCATCATGGCGCGTAAAAAGCAGCTTGCGCAGCTCCGGCACGCTCAATTCGAACAGCGGCGTCGGGTCTTCACGCAGATCCCATACCAGCGTGCTGTTGCGATTGGTCGGGTGGCAGGCGACCGGTGCCACCAGTGCAGCGTTGCCCCACTCGGTCGGGTATTTCGAGGACACGTGCAGCACCGGCTTCATCCGCGCCACATCCAGCTGCGCCTGTACGGCACGCTTACCGCGGTTGTTCAGTACATAATCGAACAGTTTGGGTTGGCGCTCCTTGATCAGCCGCGCCACGGCGATGGTGGCATACACGTCTGACAGGGCGTCATGCGCATTGCCATGGTCGATTCCGTTGGCCCTGGTCAGATCCTCCAGGCGCAGGCTCGGAGTGCCGTCATCGTATTTCGGCCAGACAATGCCCTCAGGCCGCAGCGCCCGGGTCAGACGCAGCATATCGATGATGTCCCAGCGCGAGCAGCCGTTTTGCCACTCGCGAGCATAGGGGTCGTGGAAGTTGCGATACAGCGTGTAGCGCGTCACTTCGTCGTCAAAGCGAATGCTGTTGTAGCCGACACCACAGGTCCCCGGTGTGGCCAGCTCGGCATGAATGCGGGCGATGAACTCCGCTTCGTTGACACCTTCCCGCAGCGCGGTTTGCGGCGTGATGCCGGTGACCAGGCAGGCGCGCGGATTGGGCAGCACATCCTCCGAGGGACGGCAGTACAGCATCATCGGCTCGCCGATGATATTGAATGCTGCATCGGTGCGAATACCGGCAAACTGCAGCGGCCGGTCGCGGGCCGGGTCGATGCCGGTGGTTTCGTAATCGTGCCAGAAAAAGGTGTGCTTGTGCTCGCCCGCCATGAGGTCCGTATCTCGACTTTTGTCAGTGGGAATGGTTAGATCAATCGAACATTCAGATTAACATTTCAACCTTCAGGGATCACCCACATGCCGATCGATACTCAGGATATGGACACCCGCTGCCCCTGCGGATCAGGCAAGCCTTTCAGCTTCTGCTGCGAACCGGCCATCTCCGGTCGTAAGCCGGCCGCCACGGCCGAAGCCCTGATGCGTTCGCGATACACAGCATTTGTGCTCGGCGCCGTTGATTACCTGATCAACACCACAGCAGCCCGCAAGCGCTCGCCACTGGATGCCGAGTTGCTGTCCGAACAGACCCAGGTCACGACCTGGACCGGACTGGAAATTATCGATACCGAAGCCGGCTCCGCGCTGGACCAACAGGGTGTCGTGGAGTTCAAGGCCTCCTTCGACAGCCCCGAGGGCAGTGCCATCCTGCACGAACGCTCACGCTTCGAGCGCGAGCAGGGGCTGTGGGTCTACACCGACGGTGATGTCGAGTTGCTGCACACTTGATACCCGGCCGCCCTTCTTTTATCAGCGCGGGGGCCGCCAGTTGACGCAGACATCGACGAGTGCACATGTGAACCACAACAGGTAAAAGTCGCACATGCCGGCATCCGCACGCACTGAAAATCACACGGGGGTGGTCCGAAGGCGCCGTTTTTACCTATCTGAAGGTGGGCAGATCGGAGACTTCGGGAGCGGGATCCAGGCATCCGATACACGTGCTTTAAACGGTTGTCGTCCATTCAGCATCTGTCAAGGCTTTTCCTTGCACTCCCCTGCCCGTTAGAATAGCGGCCCCCCCGTGTATCCAATTGATACGGATACCGGGATCTCTTCTGGTAGTGGTGACTGATGTTTGCAAACCTGTTCAAGCCCAAGTGGCGTCATTCGGACCCGGATGTACGTGCCTCCGCCGTACACAAGTTACAACCGGACCACCCCGAGCAGGCCGTCATTCTGCGCCAGCTCGCGCTGAATGACAGTAATCCGCAGGTACGTCTAAGTGCCGTGCGCCGACTGTCGGATACCGATTCTCTGCTCCAGGTGCTGCAGCAGTCCAGCGATCCCGACATTCGTTATCAGGCCGGGCTGCGCGTCAGCGAATGCCTTGACAGCCACAACAACCTGTCCGAGCTAACCCGGCTACTGGAGCAGATCGACGACACCGATGCCCGCACCCAGATCATCATTCACACCCGCAGCCCGCACATTGAAAGTCAGACGCTCAACAGCATCGACGACGAAAAGGTGTTGATGGAAATCGCGCTGAATGCGCGCCTGGCCGACATCCGTAAGGAAGCCGCCAGTCGCATATTCGATACCGACCTGCTCGAAGAGATCCAGCGTGCCTCGCGTGGCCGCGATAAGACCGTACACCGTATCAGCCGTGACAAGCTGAATCAGCTGCGCGAGCATGCACGCCAAGCCGCTGAGCAGCAGGAACGCCGCCTGCAACTGCTAGAGCAGCTGGAGCAACTGACCCTGACCGAAGATACCCAGTATCTGCAGGCGCGCGTACAAGCCCTTTATCAGGACTGGCAGCAGCTGGACAAAGCCGCGGCGGACGATCAGCAGCGTTTTGATCAGTTATATACACGGGTCAAACAGCGCCTGCAGGAGCAGGCCGATGCCGAAGCGTATGTGCGCCGGCAACAAGCTGAACGGGCGGCTCGTGACGCCCATTCCCGAGCGCTGCAGTCTGAACTGACCGAACGGCTGAACACGCTGCCAGCATCGGCCAATACCCTGGAAACAGCATTGAACACACTGGACGCCGACTGGCAGGCCCTGGAGCTGCCACAGGACTCTGATACCGCTCGCCGCTGGCAGGCCGACATGCATCAGGCGCGCCAGCTGCAACAGGCACAGGCACGGCTGGAGCAACACCAGGACGAGATTGAGTCTCTGCTGACGGCCGAGCAGGATACCGAACAGTTACGCCCGCTGCGCAGGCTGCTAAGCAGCCTGGATTGGCCGAAGGCCTTGGTCCAGCCCGAATCGCTGCAAAAGCTGAACACCCTGCAACAGCAGCTCAAGCAAAAACAGGACCAGCTGCGCCAAGAAGCTCGCCAGCACAGCGATGAGGTTGCACGCCAGCTGGACACCTTGGAATCCGCCCTGGACACTGGCCACCAAGTGGAAGCCGATCGCCTGCATGGCCGGCTGGCTCAACACATGGAGCGCCTGAACGGCCTGCTGCCCGATACCCTTGAAGCCCGTTTCCGTACCCTCAATGCCCGCTTGGCTGAACTGCATGACTGGCAGGGCTTTGCCGCCGCCGGCAAGAAAGAAGCCCTGTGTGAGCAGATGGAAGCCCTGGTGGGTGTGGACATGCAACCCCAGCCACTGGCTGACCGCATTCGCGCCCTACAGCAGGAATGGAAACAGGTTGATGCCACCGACCCGGTTCACTCGCAGAAGCTGTGGAAACGCTTCCATGACGCCGGAGAAAAAGCCTATGCTCCCTGCCAGGCTTGGTTTGGCTCGCAACGCAAACAGCGTGAATTCAATCTGGCGCAGCGCCAGCAGATTTGTGACCAGCTCGCGCTTTACCTGGAGCAGATGGACTGGAGCCAGGCCGACTGGCCGGCCGTTGAAGCCGTCAGCCGCACCGCCCGCGAAGAATGGCGCACCTTCACCCCGGTGGATCGGGCCCCGGGCAAGCCGCTGCAACAGCAGTTCAATGCCCTGCTGCGCGACTTGGACCAGCATATCAAACACCACCGCCAACAGTGTGCCGACATCAAGGAAGCCCTGATTGCCCGCGCTGCCGAACTGGCCGAGCAGGACGATGCCCAGACTGCGGCCCAGGAAGCCAAACAGCTGCAGCAACAGTGGAAGGCCGCTGGCCCGACTTTCCGCAGTCGCGAACGCGCACTCTGGCAGGCCTTCCGCGAGCACTGTGACATGATTTTTGCGCGCCTCAAGCACCAGCGGCGCGAACAGGCCGCCAACGAGCGCAAGCAGGTTAAGGAAGCCGCACGTCAGCCCCTTAGCAATACCGCTGTTGATGCCTTGCAACGCCTGGCACTGCTGGCTGAACAGGCCGAAGAAGAACTGGCTACCCAAGGCAGTAGCGACACCCTGGCAGCCCTGTTGACTCAGGCCATCACCGGTCCCTCACCCGGCGCCGTCTGGCGTGAACTCATCGGGCAGCGCCTTGAAGCCATTCGATTGATCAGTGCCGGTAACCGCAGTATTGAAGAGCAGTTGATGATCTCCGAACGCCAGGCACGCGAGCTGTGCATTAGACTGGAAATCCTGTTGGGACATCCCTCGCCGGAAGAAGACGAGGCTCTGCGTATGGAGTATCAAATGGAACGTCTGAGCCAGGCGCTAGCGCAGCAGGATGACGAGCCAACACCTGCAGCCCTGCAGGCACTGGAGCTGGAATGGCTAACCCTGCCGTTCGCCTGGCAGTTTACTGAGCTGCACGAACGCTTTGTGCAGCTCCTGCAGCCGGCCTGATCCTGCCTCCCACCACGGCGTCGGCATAAAAAACCGGATGACTCAAGGAGCCATCCGGTGCCTTCAACCAGCATCTCGCGTTTTATCTACCTGCAGATTCAAGCTGCATGGTGCACCATCTCCGGCTTGTCATCAGACAATGACGCATGTGCCAGCTCCACTTCTACCCGAAACAGGTGATAGGCCTCAGGACCGAAGGGGTCCAGCGCCGTATCCATGTATTCGTAGTCCATGGCCACCGGCTTGCCAGTCATGGCGACACGAAATGCGGCGGTACACGTTGGTACATCAGCCCGCAGCGGCTCTTCAACCCACATGAAGAGTCCCTTTTCGGCTACCAGGTACTCGAACCGCACCACCTGATAGCCATGTTTCAGGTGCAGGGTATTCAGGCTGTCTGATGCTTCAAGACGGTACTTGTGGATCGCTTTCATGGTCGGACTCCTCGTCTCGTTGGCTTACGCACTTATAATGGACAAGGTTAACCAAAGAAAAAAGCAGATTTATTCATCTAAATTGTCAGATTTTTTCGACGTCAAAGCCCCTTGGCAGATCGCCTGTACCGCCGCATGGCGCGGCTGCGGCCCCCGCGTGATGGCATAGAGCGTATCACGCACCGACTCCACCCGTCCCAACATCTCGACCTGATACTGGCGACAGACCTCATCGGCAATCACCGCCGGCGCCGCAAACACGCCCATACCATGATGGCCAAACACCTTGATCAGCGCACTGTCATCCACCTGGGCCCGAACGGAGACGCTGACCCCCTGGTCTGCAAACCACTGCATCAACTGACTGACGTAAGGGGCCGCCACGGCATTGGCCAGAAACGGCTGGCCGTCCAGGCTGGCCGGAAACCCGTCACGGAGCGACTGAGCCAGTGCGGGCGCGGCAAACAGACTCATCGGCGAGCTGCCCAGATCATGCAAATGCAAACGGGAGTCCGGCTGCAACACCGGTGGACGGTCGGTCAGCACAACATCCAGATCATGCCGCTTAAGGTCATCCAGCAGGTTGGGGGTGCGGCCGGTTTCACAACTCAGGTTCAGTCGCCGCTCCAGCTGCAACGCCGGCTCGATCAAACGCCAGGCAATCAGCTTGTGAATGGAGGCGGAAATCCCAACCGACAGCCGCAAGGGGCGCTCATCAGCGGGGGTCTGCAGTTCCTGCTGCAAGGCCTCGGCTGCTTCAAAGATGGTATCGGCATGCGCCTGTACGGACTGGCCCAACTCGGTCAGCTTGAGCCCGCGTCCCTCGCGTCGAAACAGCAGCCCGCCAATCTCGCTTTCGAGCGTTGCCACCTGACTGCTGAGTGTTTGTGGCGCCAAATCCAGTATCCGGCTGGCCTTGGCCATACTGCCCTCTCGGGCCACCACCCAAAAATGGTACAGGTGGCGAAAATTGAGTGTGTTCAACATGCGTAACGCTCCTGGTCCGTGTGTCGCACGTGATCCCTCAGGGGGTACAATCACCACAGATCAGCGAAGCGATCCCGGTGGCACAGATACAGGCGCAGCTCGAACTCCAGCTGATGGTAATCAGGCTCCATGTGGCAGCACAGCTTGTAAAACGCCTTGTCATGCTGCTTTTCACGCAAGTGTGCCAGTTCGTGCACCACGATCATGCGCAGAAACGGCTCCGGCACCCGGCGAAACAGCGACGAGACCCGAATTTCGCTTTTCGCCTTCAGCTTCTTGCCCTGCACCCGTGACGCCTGGGTATGCAAGCCCAGCGCATTATTGATGATATGAATCTTGTCATCATAGACAACCTTGCTGATCGGCGAAGAACTGCGCATATAGCGGTTCTTAATTGCCTGCGCGTACTCGTAAAGCGCCTTTTCAGCGGTCACATCATGCGCCTGAGGATACTTGTTCAACAACCAGGTACCGGATTGTTCATTGTCCAGCAATGCCTGCGCCTGCTGCTGAACCTGAGCACTGTATCCAATGAGATAGCGGGGTTTTGCGGGCTTACTCATGACAGCATCACTCTCTCAATCCGCAGCCAGCTTGTCGGTAACACTCTGAATCTTGTCGTCAATACTCTGCGCCCGGTCGGTGCGGGTGCCCAGGCGCATGGAAGATGTGATACGCGGCGCCCCCATCGCATGGACAACTTCATGACAGCGCTTGACCGCCGCCATGACCTCATCCCAGTCACCTTCGATATTGGTACCATAAGCGTGCAACTGATGCTCAAGACCCGCTTCTTCCAGCACCCGCTGACAGGCCGTCACGTATTCGGATACTGAAATACCCACCCCAAGCGGGACGACACAGAGATCAATCATGACATTCATGGAAACTCCTGAGGGTCAGCACTGAATAGAATAGAGAACGCATTTTACCCCCCGTGGTCGACAAACGGGCGAGCAGATGCCATACGGCGGGCAAATCCATCCGGCAGACCGGTAAACAGCCCCCTTGGATCCAACTGGCAGGTAGAGTGCACAATACGCCTACCTAGCCATAGTGAGCTTCACGATGGCAGTTGGGACAGAGCGCGATCGCATTTTCTACCGAATCCTCGCCACCTGCCGCGAGAGGAACACGATGATGGACTTCAAGATAAGGAGTGCCATCAGATTTTCTGGCAAACGGTGCCTTGGCTCCACACGCCTGACAATACCCGTTGGCTTGAGACAAAACTACCGCGACAACGTCAGGGTTTCGTGCAAACTCCCAGGATGTAACCCGCCGCTTGACCGGGATCTTTGAAGCCTGAGCCAAGCGTTGCTCTCGCTGCGCAGGCTCTTGCAAAGCTAAATGCACTTTTATGTAAAAGGGGTCAAGTGCGTAGGCATCTCGATACCACGTCTGAATATCGTTTTTCAGTGACCACACAAACCCTTCTGCTTCTTCTTGCCCGTCAAACAGACAGGGCCACCACCTCAACTGGCCATTTGCCCTTGTGTCCGGCTCATAACAGAAGAAGTTGGCCAGTTTCTTGGCAAGGCGAACAACATGAAGGTTGATCGCACCGACGGACGGATAGCCAAGCTCGTCCATCACCTGGGTCGCCGTCGCGCTCTGATCAGGCTGATGCATATAATAAGACAACAGGTCGTGATCTTCAGAATCCAGCATCATCAATCTCTGCCGATGAAAATGAGCATGCGTGTTTTCGTACGTGTTCTCTCGCAACACCTATTCCGTACTGCCTTGATATTGAATCAATCTTTGATTGATTACCAGTCACAAGCGCACATGATCCGAGGTCAACGTACACACTGTCAGTTATAGCCGCTTGATAGATCACACACAGCGATGGCGGTATGAAAGGACAGGTTGGCAGCCATTGCACCTGACGACGACCTTAGGACAGGGCTCAGTTGACCGGGCAGGAGGAAAATATAATGGGCCGATGAGCGGTAACATGTACGTTCAGGCGTTCACCCTGACTGTAGCGATGCAAGCCTTGTTCCAATACTTCCACTTCACGCCCGCTATTCAAACGCACACGGTAGAGAATCCGGCTGCCCTGAAATTCGGAGCTGAGGATTTCACCGGGCACGCCGCCTTCATGGCTCAGATAGAGGTCGCCCGGTCGCAGGAACAGCTGTACATCACAACCGGCGTCCACGCCCAGCGGCTCGGCAAACTCCAACAACCCCAGGTCGGTCTCGACCGCTTGAGCAGCGCTGATACGGCCGCGGAAGAGTTCGCCCTTGCCGACGAATGAGGCGACTTCCGGCGTGGCCGGTCGGTAGTAAAGGTCTTCCGGGCTCCCCCACTGCTGCACCTTGCCGGCCGAGAGAATGCCGATACGATCGCTGATGGTAAAAGCTTCCTGCTGGTCGTGCGTCACCATGATGGCGGCGATGCCTCGGCGCTTGAGAATGTCACGCACATCCTGTGACAGCTGGCGGCGCAGGTCGGTGTCCAAGTTAGAGAACGGTTCGTCCATCAGCAGCAGGCGCGGGTCCGGTGCCAGTGCACGTGCCAGCGCCACGCGCTGCTGCTGACCGCCAGAGAGTTCATGCGGGTAGCGGCGGCTCAGGTCCGGTAATTCGACCAGGTCCAGCACTTCCTGCACCCGGCGACGCTTTTCGGCACGGGCCAACCCATTCAGGCCGAAAGCGATGTTATCGGCAATGCTCAGGTGGGGAAACAGGGCGTAATCCTGAAACACCATGCCCATGCCTCGTTTTTCCGGCGGCACGACCTGTGCGGCACTGCTGATCACTTGTTCGCCCAGACGGATCTGGCCTGACAGCGGGCTGATGAACCCGGCAATGGCTCTCAGTACCGTTGTCTTGCCACAACCGCTGGGGCCCAGCAGACAGGCAATTTCACCCTGCTCCATCGACAGCGCCACGCCATCCAGTACCGTTTGAGACTGGTACGCACATTTGAGGCCTTCAATACTGAGCAAAGCGGTCATGCTGTCCTCGGGACGAAAGAATTTGGGAACATTATGATAATTGAAAACGATTCTCAGATCATCCAAGAGATTGGCGATAGCGCGCCCAGTCAAACGCCGGGCCCGGATCAGTCTTGCGTCCCGGCGCAATATTACTGTGGCCGGTAATACGGTCTCGGGTCAGATTTGGATAGGTCACCAGCAACGTCCGTGTCACGGCGGCCAACACCTGATACTGAGCATCGGTGTAGGGAATGTCATCGGCACCTTCCAACTCGATGCCGATGGAGAAGTCATTACAGGCTTCACGACCATCAAAACAGGAGCGCCCAGCATGCCAGGCACGACGGTCGAAGGGCACAAACTGGATCATGCTGCCATCACGCTCGATCAGCAGGTGTGCGGAAACCTCCAGCCCGTCGAGTTTGGCAAAAAACGGATGCGCCTGCGGGTCCAGGCAGTTGGTAAACAGCTCGGTAACATGCCCCCCGCCAAACTGGCCGGGCGGCAGGCTGATGTTGTGAATCACCAGCAGCGAGATTTCACCGGCTGGACGCGTGTTGCAATTGGGGGAAGGCACGAAGCATGCCGAGGTGATGCGATGCTGATTTATAACAGGTGGCGTCTGGTCCAAAGGGTGTACTCCGACAGCATACTCAGGCTGTTCCATTTCCGTTAGAATGCCTGCTCCATAGTACATCAAAGGGACAGGCCCGCCACCATGCTGACGCTGACCGAGCTCAAACCGACCATTGAAGAAAACGTGCGTACCGCCCTGCTGGAAGACGTGGGCAACGGCGACATCACCGCCGAACTGATTCCGGCCAGTGACCAGAAAAAGGCACGTGTGATTTCACGCCAGACCGCCGTGATTTGCGGCCAGGCATGGGTGGATGAAGTGTTCCGCCAGGTTGACCCGGACGTGAAGATCGAATGGCTGGTGCGCGACGGTGACCGAGTAGAACGCGATCAGGTGCTGTTTCGCCTGGAGGGCTCGGCCCGGTCACTGCTGACCGGTGAGCGGGCCGCGCTGAACTTCCTGCAGACCCTGTCAGGCACCGCCACCCTCAGTCATGACTACGCTCAGCGCGTGGCGGGCACGCCAGTAACCCTGCTGGATACCCGCAAGACCATCCCCGGCCTGCGCATGGGGCAAAAGTATGCCGTCAGCTGTGGCGGTTGCTCCAACCACCGTATCGGCCTGTATGACGCCTTCCTGATCAAGGAAAACCACATCATGGCCTGCGGCGGTATCGAGCAGGCAATCGAGACCGCACGGCGCAACCATCCGGGTAAACCGGTGGAGATCGAGGTGGAAACCGAAGCACAGCTGGAGCGCGCGCTGGTGGCCGGAGCCGATATCGTCATGCTGGACAACTTCAGCCCCAAGCGCATGGTCGCGGCCGTGGCCCAGACCGCCGGTCGTGCCAAGCTGGAAGCCTCGGGCAACATCACTGACGCGACCCTGCTCGACTACGCCAATACCGGCGTGGATTACATCTCCATCGGCGCGCTGACCAAGCATTGTCAGGCTGTCGATCTGTCGATGCGAATTATCGAAGAGTAAACCCAAGGCTGCAGACAAAAAACGGCACCTCACATGAGCGTGCCGTTTTTTATACCTGCAGGTAACAAGCCGTTGGACAGCGGTTCCGTGCGCGCCTACCACCAGGCCGAGATGGCCGCAACACCCTGAGCACCATGCTGTCGGGCCGTGGCAAGATCGTCCTCACCCAACCCGCCCAGCGCATACACCGGCAGGGTACATTGCGCGACCCATTCCGCAAACTGCGCCCAGCCCAGCACAGGCTGCCCCGGATGGGAGGCGGTCGGCTGTACCGGTGACAGGGTGATGAAATCGACACCTTTTTCCTCCGCCATGCGGATCTGCTCAGGGTCATGGCAGGACGCACTCAGCCAGCGACCATTGAACGCGGCACGTTCACTCAGACTCTGCAAACGCTCCGATGTCAGGTGCAGGTGTTCGGCCCCCAGACTGTTGGCCAACGCCACCGATGCATTTACGCCCAGTATAGCGCCCTGCTTTTGGCACAGTGGCAACAGCGCATGATACAACTCGGTAAACGCGTCATCATCAAGCGCCTTGGCCCTCAGCATGATGTGCCGGATACCTCGCGCCAGTGCTGACTGAACCCGTTCGCTGTACTCCGCTGCGCCGACAGCCGAGCCAGTCACCAGCAGGCGTTCCGGCAGCTGAGCGGCCGCAACGATAGGCGCATTCGCGGCCGGAAAGGCATACGCATCCAGCTTGTTCGGTGCAACCCAACATACCGGCTGTCCTTCTGCGCCGTGCGCCTCACCCTCGAAATCATCCACGTCCCAGACATCGAGCAACACCGATTTATCGGGATAGTGGTGAGGAATCAGGATCAACGGACGGGCAGAAGTGACGCGGATACCCAGCTCTTCCTGCAGCTCACGCGCCAGCGCATCGGCCACCGGCTCGCCAGGCTCGACCTTGCCGCCGGGGAACTCCCAGAGGCCGCCCTGGTGCTTGTCGTCAGGACGGCGGGCAATCAAAATATGACCACGGCGGTCACGAATGACGGCCGCGGCAACATGGATCAGTTTGGACATGTCAATTACGGAATCCGATCAGCTGCGATAGTCCGCATTGATGCTGACGTAGTCATGGGACAGATCGGTGGTCCAGACGCGCTCAATGACCTGACCACGGTTGAGTACCACGCGAATCAGAATTTCTTCGCCATCCATGACGGCCTGGCCAGCTTCTTCGGTGTAACTGGCGGCACGACCACCGTTTTCGACGATGCAGACATCATTGAGATAGATCTGCAGTGCATCCAGATCCAAATTGTCGATACCTGCACGGCCAACGCAGGCCAGGATACGGCCCCAGTTGGGGTCGCTGGCAAACAGCGCGGTCTTCACCAACGGCGAGTGGGCAATGGTGTAGGCCACGTCCAACGCCTCTTGGCTGGTGCCGGCCGACTCGACGCAGACTTCCACGAACTTGGTTGCCCCTTCACCATCACGCACGATCGCATGTGCCAGCTGCTGCATCACCCGTTCCAGCGCTTCGGTAAACAGGGCCGCCAGCTCATAGTCAGCGCCATCGATACGCACGCCGCTGGCACCGGTGGCCACCAGCATGCAGGAATCGTTGGTCGAGGTATCGCCGTCTACTGTGATGCGGTTGAAAGAACGATCTGCCACCTTGCTCAGCCATTGCTGCAGCAGTTGCTGCGGCACTTCGGCATCGGTCGCCACATAGCCCAGCATGGTGGCCATGTTGGGCATGATCATGCCGGAGCCCTTGGAAATACCGGTCAGCGTAATGGTCTTGCCCTGATACTCAATCTGCTCGCTGGCCGCCTTGGGGCGAGTATCGGTAGTCATGATACCCCAGGCCGCCTGCTCCCAGTTATCCTCAGACAGGTCAGCTTTGGCTGCATCCAGCGCGGCCACGATCTTGTCGACCGGCAAGGGCTCACCAATCACACCGGTCGAGAACGGCAGTACCGTTTCTACCGGCTGATCGCAGCGTTCGGCCACGGCCTGACAGCAGGTCATGGCATCGGTCATGCCCTGTTCGCCGGTACCGGCGTTGGCATTGCCGGTGTTGACCAGCAAATAGCGAGACGGGCTGGCCGCCATGTGCTGTTTGCAGATACGCACCGGTGCCGCACAGAAGGCGTTCAGGGTGAACACGCCCGCCACGGCACTGCCTTCGGCCGCCTCCATCAGTACCACGTCACGTCGGCCCGGTTTCTTGATCCCTGCCGATGCAATTCCGAGACGAAATCCACTAACCGGATGTAATTGAGGCAAAGTTGCCGGACCGACTGCCATGATGTTGCTTCCTTGATGGTTGACGAATGTTGATTAACTGAGTTTACCGTGACACTGCTTGTATTTTTTGCCGGAGCCGCACGGACAGGGGTCATTGCGGCCAACCTTGGGCGTCTGGCGCTTGAACGGCTCGGCGTTCTCGTCCTGGCCCTGCTCGGTGACCGTGGCCGAGTCCTGCTGCTCCTCCCCCAAACCACTGCTGTCGGCGTGTTCGAAGCTCATCTGCTGGCGCTCGGCCTGAGCACGCCGCTCTTCTTCCATACGCTCGACTTCTTCCGGCTGACGCACCTGAACGTGGCTCAGGATACGCACTACATCACGCTTGATATTTTCCAACAGGTCCTGGAACAGGTTGAACGCTTCACGCTTGTATTCCTGCTTGGGGTTCTTCTGTGCGTAGCCACGCAGGTGAATGCCCTGGCGCAGCAGATCCATGGTCTGCAGATGCTCTTTCCACAGCGTATCCAGTACCTGCAGCATTACCTGCTTTTCAAACATGCGCAGTGTTTCTACGCCAACCGCATCTTCCTTGGCCTGGTAGGCCGCCAGAATTTCCCCGCGAATCTTCTCGCGCAGTGAATCTTCATGCAGAGAGTCATCCTCATCCAACCACTGCTGAATCGGCAGCTTGAGTGCAAACTCGGTTTCCAATGCCTTTTCCAGTGCCGGCACATCCCACATCTCTTCGAGACTCTGCGGCGGTACATGTTCACTGATAGTGCTGTCGATCACTTCATCACGCACCGAGCGCACGGTGTCGGAAATATCATCCGATGCCATGACCTCGTTGCGTTGATCATAAATCACGCTGCGCTGATCGTTGGCCACGTCATCATATTCCAGCAGCGACTTGCGAATATCGAAGTTGCGGCCTTCCACCTTGCGCTGTGCCTTCTCGATGGCGTTGGTCACCATCTTGTGCTCGATGGCTTCACCCTTTTCCATGCCCAGCGCCTGCATGAACTGACGCACCCGCTCGGAGGCGAAGATTCGCATCAGGTCATCTTCCAGCGACAGGAAGAAACGGGACGAGCCCGGGTCACCCTGGCGACCGGCACGGCCACGCAGCTGGTTATCGATACGACGGGATTCGTGACGCTCGGTACCGATGATATGCAGACCGCCGGCCTCCAGCACGATTTCATGACGCTTGCGCCACTCTTCACGGGCCTGCTCAAGCTGGGTATCGCTGACATCGTCACCCAGCGCCGCCAGCTCGGCTTCCAGCTTGCCACCCAGCATGATGTCGGTACCACGACCGGCCATATTGGTAGCGATAGTAACCGCACCCGGACGACCGGCTTCGGCGATCACGCCGGCCTCACCCTGGTGGTTCTTGGCGTTGAGCACGTTGTGCGCAATCTTTTCCTTGTTCAGCAGTGCCGACAGCAGCTCGGATGATTCAACCGACGCCGTGCCCACCAGTACCGGACGGTTGTGTTCGCGGCAGTAGCGGATTTCCTTGACGATCGCCTGGTACTTCTCTTCCATGGTCAGGAAGATGATGTCGTTGTAGTCCTTGCGCTGAATCGGACGGTTGGTGGGGATCACCACAACATCCAGCCCATAGATCTGGCGCAGTTCGTAGGCTTCGGTATCGGCGGTGCCGGTCATGCCGGCCAGCTTTTCATACAGACGGAAGTAGTTCTGGAAAGTGGTGGACGCCAGCGTTTGGCTTTCCATCTGAATCTGTACGCCTTCTTTCGCTTCTACCGCCTGATGCAGGCCTTCGGACCAGCGACGGCCCGGCATGATACGGCCGGTGTGCTCATCGACAATGACGATTTGGCCGTTCTGGATGATGTAATCCTTATCACGCTGGAACAGGTAGTGTGCACGCAGACCGGCCAACACATGGTGCAGCAGGTTCAGGTTCTGCGGTGCGTACAGGCTCTCGCCTTCCTGCAGCATTTCATGCTCAATCAGCAGGTCTTCCACCAACTGGTGACCGGCTTCGGTCAGTTCCACCGTGCGGTTCTTTTCATCCACCACGAAGTGTTCGTCGATAACCTGTTCAGTATCCTTGGGGTCGATCTCGCCATGGAACTGCTGTAGCTGGGGAATCAGCTGATTGATCTTGTGATACGTCGCGGAGCTGTCTTCGGCCGGGCCTGATATGATCAGCGGTGTACGGGCCTCATCAATGAGGATAGAGTCCACCTCATCCACCACGGCAAAGTGGAAATCGCGTTGCACCTTGTCACTGAGACTGAATGCCATGTTGTCGCGCAGATAGTCAAAGCCGAACTCATTGTTGGTACCGTAGGTGATATCAGCTGCATAGGCCGCGCGCTTGGATTCGGGATCTTGGCCGGAAAACACCACCCCCACGGTCAAGCCGAGTGCTTCATACAGCGGCCGCATCCAGTCGGCGTCACGCTGGGCCAGGTAATCGTTCACGGTCACGACGTGAACGCCCTTGGCCGGCAGCGCATTGAGGTAGACCGCCAGGGTTGCTACCAAGGTCTTGCCTTCACCGGTTTTCATCTCGGCAACCTTGCCGTCGTTGAGCACCATGCCGCCAATGAGCTGGACGTCGAAATGACGCATGCCCATGACACGCTTGGAGGCTTCGCGGACAGCAGCAAAAGCGTCAGGCAGCAGCTTGTCCAGCGCCTCGCCCTGCTCAAGCCGTTCACGGAAAGCAACCGTCTGTCCCTTGAGGTCGGCGTCCGACAACGCCTCGAAACTCGCTTCCAGCTCGTTGATCTGCTTGACGACCTTGCCCAGTCGCTTCAGCTCACGATCGTTTTTACTTCCCAGAATCTTCTTGAACAGTGAGGTCAGCATAATTCGACTTTTAACCGGTTGAATGCAAAGGGGGCAACGTGGCTGCGCGGTCCCTTGCCTGAAAAAATGGATACCACATTCTACCTGTATTGGGGCAGATAGTAGAATGTCAATGTCGTACTATTTTGGTCGGCCCCGAGAGCGGCCATTCGGCTGGCCCTGAAACGCAAAAGCCGGCTTGAAGCCGGCTTTTGGTAGCGATATCAACCTGCGGCAACAGGCCGATGATAAGAGATGGGAGCAGTCTCGCTCTGATCTTCAAAGGTGACCTTTTCCCAGGCCCCCTCGGTGGCCAGCAACTTGCGCAACAGCATGTTGTTCAGGTAATGGCCTGACTTGTAGCCGTAGAACTCGCCAATCAGGCTCTTGCCCAACAGGTACAGATCGCCAACGGCATCCAGTACCTTGTGCTTGACGAACTCGTCATCGTAGCGCAGGCCATCTTCGTTCAGGATCTTGAAGTCGTCGACCACAATGGCGTTTTCAAAGCTGCCACCCAGGACCAGATTCTGCGAGCGCAGGTATTCGATATCACGCATGAAACCGAAGGTGCGGGCCCGGCTGACTTCCTTGACGAACGACGTACTGGAGAAGTCCAGCACCGCTTCCTGGTTGCGGTTGGCAAAAGCCGGGTGGTCAAACTCAATGCAAAAGCCGACCTTGAAGCCGTTGAACGGCTTGAACGTCGCGGTCTTGCCTTCATGGCTGACCGTCACTTCCTGCTTGATGCGAATAAACTCCTTGGGTGCATCCTGCTCGGCAATGCCGGCAGACTGGACCAGGAACACGAACGGCGCGGCACTGCCGTCCATGATCGGCACCTCTTCGGCACTTAGCTCAACGTAGGCATTGTCAATGCCCAGGCCGGCCAGTGCGGACAGCAGATGTTCGACGGTGGCTACGCGGATGCCGTCACGCGCCAGGTTGGTCGACAGGGTGGTATCCGCCACGTTGTCGGCGCGCGCTTCGATCTCGAATACGGGGTCCAGGTCCACTCGGCGGAACACGATACCGGTATTGACCGGCGCCGGTTTCAGCGTCAGGTACACCTTTTGGCCTGTATGAAGACCGACGCCGGTGGCCTTGATGCTGTTCTTGAGTGTGCGCTGTTTGATCATCCGCTATGCCAACCTGAATATTGCAAAAATATTTTAAGATTTTAACAAACACGGTGTTGATTATACAATCAACACCGTACCCTGAATGCGACTTTTTCTCAGTCAGCCTGACGGCGCAGGAATGTCGGAATATCCAACGTGCCGTAGTCGTCCTTGCTGCTGGGCGCCTCCCCGCTCATGTCCTGCTTGGGCTTTTCGACCAACGCCTCTTCACGCTGGCGACGCAGAATGGTCGGCAGTTCGATCTCGTCCAGGTTCAGCGAGCCATCCGGCTTGCGGCTGTTGTTGCCCGCGCCTTGTACCACTTCCATCTCCGGCTCACGCACGCGATCCAGGCCGGTGGCCACCACAGTCACCTTCAGGTCGTCGCCCAGTGACGGATCGATAACCGTGCCCACCACGATGGTCGCGTCCTCATCCGCGTACTGCTCGACGATGTTACCCACTTCGGTAAACTCGCCCAGGCTGAGATCTTCGCCCGCCGCAATGTTAACCAGAATGCCGCTGGCTCCTCGCAGATCGATGTCTTCCAGCAGCGGGCTGCGAATCGCCGCCTCCGCAGCCTCTTCGGCACGGCTGTCGCCGTGTGCGATCGCGGTTCCCATCATCGCCATGCCCATGGCCGACATCACGGTACGCACGTCGGCAAAGTCGACGTTGATCATGCCCGGGCGCGTGATCAGATCGGCAATGCCCTGCACCGCCCCCTTGAGCACATCGTTGGCGGCACTGAAGGCGTTCACCAGGCTGCAGTTCTTGCCCAGCACCTGCATCAGCTTCTCGTTGGGGATGATGATCAGCGAGTCAACGGCATCGCGCAGCTCGGTGATGCCCGCCTCGGCGATCTTCATGCGCTTGCGGCCTTCGAACGGGAACGGGCGCGTCACCACCGCCACCGTCAGGATGCCCAATTCACGAGCCACCTCGGCCACAATCGGTGCGGCACCGGTACCGGTCCCCCCCCCCATGCCGGCCGTAATGAAGACCATATCGGCACCGGACAGCGTCTCGGCAATGCGCTCGCGATCTTCCAGCGCCGCCTGGCGGCCGATCTCCGGGTTGGCACCGGCACCCAACCCCTTGGTCAGGTCGCCACCGATATGCAGCGCCGTACGGGCAGCATTGCGGCTCAGCGCCTGGGCATCGGTGTTGGCACAGATGAATTCAACACCCTCAACCTCACGATCCACCATGTACTGCACGGCGTTGCCGCCGCCACCGCCAACCCCGATCACTTTGATCAGGGCGCTTTGCGTTACACTCTCGACCAGTTCAAACATTTTCCCCCTCCTCTCCGGACGCCTGCCACTACCTTCCGGCGTTTCCGGCGACTAGCAAATTGTAATGAATTCTTAGAAGTTGACCTGCAACCACTCTTTTATACGTTTCAGGTAATCGGTTGCCCCCGGCCGCGGCTCGCGTTCCGTCACCGGCACCATTTCCTGTGTGTTCTCTGCCATAATCGGCGCCATCGGTACTTCGTGGTCCTGACGCGCATAGTGCAGCAGGCCAATCCCCGTGGCGTAAATCGGATTGCTCAGCTGTGTCTCCATGCCGCGAATGCCCTGCGGCTTGGCCAGGCGCACCGGCATATGGAAAATCTCTTCCGCCAGCTCGACTGCGCCTTCCATTTTCGCCGTGCCGCCGGTCAACACGATACCGGCCGCCACCAGGTCCTCAAACCCGCTGCGACGCAGTTCAGCCTGCACCAGCGTAAACAGCTCCTCATAACGGGGCTCGACCACTTCCGCCAGCGCCTGACGCGAAAGATCCCGTGCCGGACGGTCACCCACGCTGGGCACCTTGATCATCTCATCCGACTGCGCCAGCTGTGCCAGGGCGCAGGCGTACTTGATCTTGATCTGCTCGGCATGCTGCGTCGGCGTCCGCAGAGCCATGGCAATATCGTTGGTCACCTGATCACCGGCAATGGGAATCACCGCCGTGTGTCGAATCGACCCAGCCGTGAAGACCGCAATATCCGTGGTACCACCACCGATATCCACGATGCAGACGCCCAGATCCTTTTCGTCTTCAGTCAGCACGGCGTAACTGGAAGCCAACTGCTCCAAAACCACGGCATCCACTTCCAGACCACAGCGACGAATGCACTTTTCGATATTCTGCACCGCATTGGTGGCACCGGTCACCAGGTGAACCTTGGCTTCAAGGCGGACTCCGGACATGCCCAGAGGTTCCTTGATACCTTCCTGATTATCGATCAGGTACTCCTGCGGCAGGATATGCAGAATCTTCTGATCCGCCGGAATCGCAACCGCACGCGCCGCATCAATAACCCGCTCCAGGTCGTAGTCAGAGACTTCCCGGTCACGCACCGCAACAATGCCATGCGAGTTGAGACTGCTGATATGGCTGCCGGCAATGCCGACGCTCACGCCATGCACCTTGCAGCCGGCCATCAGCTCGGCCTCTTCCACCGCGCGTTGAATCGAGCTGACGGTGGATTCTATGTTTACAACCACCCCGCGCTTGAGCCCACGCGAGGGCTGGGAACCGACACCGACGATCTCGATCGTGCCCTGGGGCGTCAACTCGCCGACCAGACACACCACTTTCGAGGTGCCGATATCGAGCGCCACGATCATGTTGCCTGCCATGTCACCCTTAACCTGCATTTTTGTTTCCTGATTCTGCGCGCCAACTTACGGCCACGCCGTTGGTGTAGCGAATATCAACCTGTTCTATCTGCGCGGCACGCTCGGCCAGGCGCGCCTGATAGATACGAATAAAACGTTTCAGCCGCGGCAGCAGCTGCTCTCGCCCCGCGACCACGCGGATGCCGTTGTCCAGCTCCAGTGTCCAGGCACCGCGTGATTCCAGCATCAGCCCGGTCAAGCGCAGGCCGGATGCCGAGAACATGCGGTTCAAGTCATGGTACTGCTGCATGATCTTCACGGTTTCGTGCGCCGGCCCGGTCAGCTTCGGCAATGCGGCGTACTCGGGCTTCAACTCCGGCCAGAAAATGTCGCCTTGGTGGTTGAGCAGCCCCTTGTCCCCCCAACGCGCGACCGGCACTTCTTCTTCCAGCTGAACTTCAAGTGCCGGTGGCCACTGCAAGCGCACACGGGCGCTGTAAACCCAGGGATCTTCCACCAGCTGCTGGTGCAGCTGCTGTAGATCGATCTGCAACATAGGCTGCTCAAGCCGATTGGCCAGCGCCTGCGCCAGCGCCTGCTTGTCCAGGTGGCGGGTGGCACCGGCCACACGCACCTCGCCCACCGGCCGGTCGAGCCAATGCCAGAACTCACGCAGCAGCGAACTGCCAATCCCGACAAACACCACCAGCAATGTCAGAATGACCAGCGCACGCCAGTGGCGGTCAAATCCATTGTCGGTCACCGATGGTGTTTCGGTCATGCTCACCCCTCAGCCGTCGCCAGAATGTTGACGACCAGCTGCTCGAAATCAATGCCGGCACGCGCGGCCGCCATGGGCACCAGGCTATGATCGGTCATGCCGGGCGCCGTATTCACCTCCAGCAGCTGGAAATGGCCATCGGCATCCATCATGGCATCTACCCGCCCCCAGGCGCGACAGCCAGCCACGTCGAACGCGCGCAGTGCCAACTGCTGCAGCCGTGCGGTCTGCTCCACGTCCAACCCGGTTTCGAAGTGATAATGCGTATCACCGGCCGAGTACTTGGCATCAAAGTCATAAAAATCATGCGGCGTTTCCAGCCGAATCACCGGCAATGCCTGACCGTTCAGCAGCGCGATGGTGAACTCGGGGCCGTTGACCCACTGCTCGGCGAGCACACAGCGGTCGTACTCGCGAGCCGCAGCAAATGCCGTTTCCAGTTCGGACCGGTTACGCACCTTGCTCATGCCGATGCTGGAACCTTCGTGGGCCGGCTTGACCATCAACGGATAACCCAGTACCGCTTCCACCTCGGCCAGATCCGCATACTCATCGAGAACGGCAAATGCCGGTGTCGGCAGCCCAGCACCCTGCCAGAGCTGCTTGCAGCGCAGCTTATCCATGCCCAGCGCCGAAGCGGCCACGCCACTGCCGGTATAGGGCTTACCCATCATTTCCAGCACACCCTGAATCGTGCCGTCCTCACCACCACGACCGTGCAGGATCAAAAAGGCGCGGTCAAATTCGCTGTCCAGCAGTTGGGCGACCGGGCTGGCACCGGAGCTGCCCAAGTCAATGGCAAACGCATCCACGCCCGCACCCTGCAGCCCGTTCAGAACGGCTTCGCCACTGCGCAGTGAAATTTCACGCTCGGCGGAGGTGCCGCCCATAATGACCGCAACACGCCCGAAGGTCGCCGCATCGGTTGAGGCCGACTTATGCATGCTCACCTCCCTTGGTACCGCGCACCAGGGATTCATTGACCAGCTGGTGGGCCAGACTGGTAATATTGCCGGCCCCCTGCGTCAACAGCAGGTCACCCGGCTGAAGAAGGTTGCGCAGAATGTCGGCAACCCCCTCGGGGCCATCCACATACACCGGCTCAACGCCGCGCTGACGAATGCTGCGACACAGACTGCGCGAGTCGGCCCCGGGAATCGGCTCCTCACCGGCCGGGTAGACTTCCATCAGCAGCAGCAGGTCGACCTCCGACAGCACCTGGACGAAGTCTTCATACAGATCGCGAGTACGGGTATAGCGATGGGGCTGATGAATCATCACCAGCCGACGCTCGGGCCAGCCTTCGCGAATCGCCTTGATCACGGCCTGCACTTCGGTCGGGTGATGACCATAGTCGTCCACCAAAGTGACGTTACCGCCTTCCACCGGCAGCTGGCCAAGCACCTGAAAACGGCGTCCGACACCTTCAAAACGAACCAGGGCGCGCATAATGGCCGCATCATCAATGCCCTCATCGGTTGCCACCGCAATGCAGGCCAGCGCGTTCAGCACATTGTGACGGCCCGGCATGTTCAGGCTCACCTGCAGCGGGGCATGGCCAGCCGGACGCTCTACCCGGAAGTGGGTCTGCATGCCGGCCTGCTTCAGGTCCACGGCACGGAAATCGGCCCCCTCATGGAAGCCATAGGTCAGCACCGGACGGCTGACATCCGGCAGGATTTCACGCACCACCGGGTCATCGGTACACAGAACCGCCAGGCCATAAAACGGAAGGTTGTGCAGGAAGTTGACGAACGTCTGCTTGAGCTTGCCGAAATCGCCGCCATAGGTGTCCATATGGTC
Source organism: Marinobacterium weihaiense (assembly GCF_019061305.1). Classification (GTDB taxonomy): domain Bacteria; phylum Pseudomonadota; class Gammaproteobacteria; order Pseudomonadales; family Balneatricaceae; genus Marinobacterium; species Marinobacterium weihaiense. Next base: position 42,512 of record NZ_JAHQZT010000005.1, on the reverse strand, counting down.
GGCATCAATATTAGTGACAATCGCCACCATCGGCTGCAGATGCAGGAAGGACGCATCACTCTCGTCCGCTTCCGCTACCAGATAGCGACTGCCGCCCAGCTGAGCATTGGTACCAGCGCTGTTGAGGCGGCCACCGATCACGAAGGTCGGGTCCAGCTCGGCCTCGGCCATGATCGAAGCCATCAGGCTGGTGGTGGTGGTCTTGCCATGGGTACCGGCTACGGCGATGCCGTGACGGTAGCGCATCAGTTCCGCCAGCATCTCGGCACGGCGCACCACCGGGATGCGCTGCTCACGGGCCGCCGTCACTTCAGGGTTATCGGCCTTGACGGCGGTGGAGGTAACAACCACGTCCGCTCGCGCCACATTGCGCTCGGCATGTCCCATGAAAATCTCGGCACCCAGCGCCTGCAAGCGATCGGTGGTGGCGGAGGGACGAAGGTCAGAGCCGGAAATAGCATAGCCCTGATTGAGCAGCACCTCGGCAATCCCGCACATGCCCACACCGCCGATGCCGACAAAATGGATGCGGCGAATACGACGCATCTCCGGCACTTCATGAACCTTTACACTGCGGTTGTCCGCTTTCACTGCATTACCTCCAGGCAGACCGCTGCTACCCTGTCGCTGGCATCCGGCCGCGCCTGCTGTCGCGCACGGATCGCCATATCCAAAAGTTGTTGTCGCTCATTCAAATCCTGCAGCAGACGGGCCAAGGTCTCGGCGTCCAGCTCGGATTGCTGAATCATCCGTGCCGCACCGACCTGCTCCATATGCCGTGCATTGGCGGTCTGGTGATCATCCACCGCGTGCGGAAACGGCACGAACACGGCTGGCAGACCGGCTATTTCAATCTCGCTCACCGTCAACGCACCGGCACGGCAGAGCACCAGATCCGCCCAGCCATAGGCCTTATCCATGCGATCGATGAACGGCACCACACTGGCCTTCACGCCCGCCTCGGCATATGCCTGCTGCGTCACGTCTAAGTGGCGCTTGCCGGTCTGATGCCAAACCTGCGGGCGCTGCTCCGGCGCCAGCTGCGCAAGCGCCTGCGGCAGCACCTGGTTGATTGCCAGCGCACCCAGGCTCCCTCCCACGACCAGCAGGCGCAGCGGACCTTCACGCCCGGCAAGGCGCTGCTCCGGCGCTGGCAACTCCAGAATCGGGCCCCGTACCGGGTTGCCCGTTGTTTCAACATCATCACGACCGGCAAACGCCTGCGGGAAGGCCCGCAGCACCCGACGCGCCAAGCGTGCCAGTGTTTTGTTGGTCAGCCCCGGAATGGCATTCTGTTCATGCACCACCACCGGCACGCGCAGCAGCCAAGCGGCCAGCCCACCCGGGCCGGATGCAAAGCCGCCCATGCCCAGCACGGCATCCGGACGCACCCGACGCAGCACGGCCAGCGCCTGGCCCAGCGCATTAGCGACACGCAAGGGTGCCAGCAGCAAGCTTAACCGCCCCTTGCCCCGTAGCCCGGTCACGGAAATACGGTGCAAAGGAATGCCGGCGCCGGGCACAATCTCGTTCTCGATCCCGACGCGGCTGCCCAACCACTCAACCTCGACCCCCTGCTGCTGCAGCTTCTCGGCCGTGGCCAGCGCCGGAAAGACATGCCCGCCAGTTCCACCGGCCATGATCAGCACCTTACGTGGACGGGTGCTCATGATGCGTTCTCCTCGATTCTCAACAGCCGCCTCAACCAGGGCATTTCCAGCGGCGGCTGTTTCAGCCGCTCGCACTTCAATTCGTAATCCACCCGCAACACGATGGCGATCATGGTGGCACACACCAGCAGACTGGAACCGCCATAACTCAACAGTGGCAGCGTCAGCCCCTTGGTCGGCAGCGCACCGACATTAACCCCGATATTAATCAGCGCCTGACCGGCAATGATAAAGCCGAAACCATAGGTCAAGTACGCCATGTAAAAGCGGTTCTGCTTCTCGGCCTGGCGGCCGATGATGAAGATGCGTGCCACCAGCAGCACGTACAGCACGATGATCAGCAGCGCGCCCACCAGCCCCAGCTCTTCAGCCAGCACCGAGTAGACAAAATCGGTATGCGCTTCGGGCAGATAAAACAGTTTCTGAACACTGTTACCTAACCCGGTGCCGAACCAGTCACCACGGCCGAAGGCGATCTGCGCCTGGGACAGCTGATACCCGGCCCCGAAGGGGTCGGCCCAGGGATCCGAAAAGCTCTTCAGGCGTTCGATACGGTAGGGCTGAGCAAGGGCCAGCATGCCCCCGACGACCAGCGCCAGCAGTACCACCACCGTCAGCTGCAGCAAACGCATGCCGCCCAGAAACACCATACCCGCCACGGTCGCTACCATGACGACCATGGCACCGTAATCCGGCTCCATCAGCAGCGCGACACCGTAAACGGCCAGCGGCAGGGCCGGCTTGACCACGCCCCACCAGCCGCTACGCACTTCATCCAGCCGACGCACCAAGTACGCACTGATGAAAATCACCATACAAGCCTTGGCAATTTCGGATGCCTGCAGGTTGATCGGCCCCAGACCGATCCAGCGCCGCGAACCGTTGACCTCGCGCCCGATGCCGGGCACCAGGACCAGCGCCAGCAGAATCAGCCCAAACACCAGCAGCGCAAAGCTGTAGCGCTCCCAGGTGCGTACCGGTATGAGGATGGCCACACTGGCCGCCACCAGCGCCATCAGCACGAACAGGCCATGGCGCAGAATGAAATGGCCGGGCGAGCCGAAGTCTCGCGCCGCCACGTCCATGGATGCCGAGGTGATCATCACCAGACCGATCAGCATCAACGCCAGCGCACAACACAACAGCAGAGGGTCGACCGGCGCCACCCCCGACGGCGGCCGTACCCGTGCCGGCAGCAATGCATCAAGCCAGTGCAGTGCGAACTTCACTGCAACGCCTCCACCGCCTCTACAAAGCGATCACCCCGTTCACCGTATCCCGAGAACATGTCGAAGCTGGCACAGGCCGGTGACAGCAGCACCAGATCTCCCGGCTGCGCCAGCGCACGGGCCCGTGCCACGGCTGTCTCCATCGATACCGCCACATGCTGCGCCGGCCCCTGAATCTCGGCTCCGATCAGGGCGGCGTCGCGCCCCATCAGAATAAGGTCACGGCTGTACTGCTGCAGCGGACCATTGAGTTCAGCAAACGACTGTTCCTTGCCCACCCCACCGGCAATCAGGATCAGCTGTTGCCCCGGCGCCAGCGTGGCACCCAGGCCCTGCAGCGCCGCCAATGTGGCGCCCACGTTGGTACCCTTGGAATCATTGAAATAACTGACGCCGTCGACCTCGGCCACCCACTGGCAGCGATGCTGCAGCCCGGCAAAGCCCTGCAGCGCTTGCAGTGCCGCATCCCTAGGCACCCCCACAGCTTCAGCCAGGGCCAGCGCCGCCAGCGCATTGGCCAGATTGTGTCGGCCGCGAATTTTCAGAGCCGATGCCGGCAACAGACACTCCAGGCCGCATGCCAGCCAGGTTTCACCTGCCTGCTCGCGCAGGCCGTACTGTTTCAGATCCGGCACGCCCAACCCGAAGCTGCGCAGGGCTGTTCCTCGGGCCAGCAGCGGCTGGGTCAGCGGGTCATCACGGTTGGACAGCGCCAGGTTTGCGTTGCGATAGATGCGGTGCTTGGTCAGGGTGTAGTCCTGCATGCTGTCATAGCGGTCAAGGTGGTCCGGACTGACATTCAGCACCGTGGCAGCAGCCGCGCGCAGCTCATGCGTGGTTTCAAGCTGAAAGCTGGACAGCTCGAGCACATACAGCTCCGCCGGCTGCAGTAACAGGTCCAGCGCAGGGGTGCCGATGTTGCCGCCGACCCCCACCCGCAGCCCGGCCTGTTCCGCCATGAGCCCGACCAGCGTGGTGACTGTACTCTTGGCGTTGGAACCGGTGATGGCGACAATCGGCGCCTCGGCCTCACGGCAGAACAGGTCGATATCACCGATCAGCGCCGCGCCGGCCGCAACCGCTTCGGCAATAGCAGGGTGGCGCTTGTCTAGGCCCGGGCTGATGACCAGCTCCTGGGCCCGCCCCAGCCAGGCACTGTCGAGCGCCCCCAGGCGCAGCTCCACCTGCGGAAATTCGGCCCGGAAGGCTTCGGCCGCGGCCGGCGCATCGCGGGTATCACACACGGCAAACGGCACTCCGCTACGCTGGAAGTAGCGTGCACAGGCCAGGCCGGTCTGCCCCAGGCCGATGATGATGCGCTGCTTGTCCGTCGTGATCAGACTCACCCTGCTCTCCTGTCAGCGAATTTTCAGTGATGCCAGGCCGATCAGCACCAGCACAACGGTAATGATCCAGAAACGCACGATCACGCGCGGCTCGGGCCAGCCCTTAAGTTCAAAATGGTGATGGATCGGCGCCATGCGGAAGATGCGGCGGCCGGTCAGCTTGAACGAGGCCACCTGCAGAATCACCGATACGGTTTCCATCACGAACACGCCACCCATGATGACCAGCACCAGCTCCTGACGCACGATGACGGCGATCACCCCCAGCGCGGCGCCCAGCGACAGCGCACCCACATCACCCATGAAGACCTGCGCCGGGTACGTGTTGAACCAGAGAAAGCCCAGCCCGGCCCCAATAATGGCGCCGCAGAAAATAATCAGCTCGCCGGAGCCCGCCACGTAGGGAATCTGCAGGTAGTTGGCAAACTGAACATGGCCGCTCAGGTAGGCAAATACGGCCAGGGCGGCCGCAACCATGACGGTCGGCATGATCGCCAGACCATCCAGTCCATCCGTCAGGTTGACCGCGTTGGAGCTGCCGACAATCACGAAATAGGTAAAGACGACAAAGAAAATGCCCAGATCGATAGCCACGTCCTTGAAAAAGGGCACGATCAGCTGTGTTTCGATCGGCGACTGCGCCGTCATGTACAGCACCACTGCGGCCCCGATACCGGCTATCGACTGCCAGAAGTATTTCCAGCGTGCCGGCAGACCACGCGGGTTCTTCTCGACCACCTTGCGCCAGTCGTCCACCCAGCCCACCGCGCCGAAAATCAACGTCACGATCAGGGTCACCCAGACATAGCGACTGCTCAGATCGCTCCACAGCAGCGTGCTGATGGCGATCGACAGCAGAATCAACGCCCCGCCCATGGTCGGGGTGCCCGCTTTGCTCAGGTGTGACTGGGGACCGTCATCACGGATCGCCTGACCAATCTGTTTTTCCTTCAGCCGCGTAATCAGCCAGGGCCCCATGAACAGGGAAATGCCCAGGGCAGTGAGTATGCCCATGATGCCGCGCAGCGTGATGTAACGAAATACCCCGAAGCCGCTGTAAAACTGGGACAGGTAATCGGCAAGAAGCAGTAGCATGGTATTAGTGTTCCCCTTTCAGCAGGGCCGCAACTACCCTGTCCATCTGAGCGCTGCGCGAGCCCTTGACCAGCAAGGTGGTCTCGGGTGCCAGCAATGTGTTCAATCGTTCCAGCAAAAGAGCCTGGTCCTTAAAGTGTTCGGCGCCCGGCCGGTGCTGTGTAAAGGCGTCAACGGCCGCTTGCATCTGCGGCCCGACCACCAGCAAACGCTCGATGCCACGCTCAGCCGCATAGTGACCAACCTCGGCATGCAGGCGCAGCGACTCTGCCCCCAGCTCAGCCATATCGCCCAGCACCAGCAGGCGCTCGCCAGGCAGTTGCGCCAGCAGTTCGGTGGCCGCCTTGATCGCATCGGCGTTGGCGTTGTAACTGTCATCAATCAACAGCGCCCCGCTGGCCAGCGGATGCGGACTGAGACGTCCGGCCACCGGCGTAAAGCGGTCCAGCACGCCGGCAATCTGCGTCAGCGGCTGACCGGCTGCTACCCAGGCGGCGGCCGCCGCTGTGGCATTGGCCACGTTATGGCGCCCCAGCACCTGCAGGCACACCGGCAGCTGGTCGGTGCCGTCATCCAGCACGAAACGCCAGCTGCCGTCGGCATTCATCTCCAACCGGCTGGCACTGATATCCGCCGCACCGTTTTCAACGCCAAAGGTGAACACCCGGCGCTTGAGTCGGTGCAGGCGCTCAATCCATACCGAGGCATGCGGCGAGTCCAGATTGACCACGCCAACACCGCCTTCGCGCAGGCCACCGAAGATTTCGCCCTTGGCACGCACAACCCCTTCAAGTCCGCCAAAACCTTCCAGGTGCGCCCCCATGGCGTTATTCAACAACGCCACATCGGGCCGCGTCATGGCCACGGTGCGGGCAATTTCGCCCTGGGCGCTGGCCCCCAGCTCGACCACCGCCGAGCGGTGTTCCGGTGCCAGTCGCAACAACGTCAGCGGCGCACCGATCTCGTTGTTGAGATTGCCGGTCGTGGCCAGCACATCACCCTTGACGGCCAGCAGCCCGGCCAGCATTTCCTTGACCGTGGTCTTGCCACCGCTGCCGGTCACGGCAAAGACCGGCGCCTGAAACAGCGACCGATTGTAGCCGCCCAGCTGTCCCAGCGCCTGTAGGGTGTCGGCGACTACCAGCTGCGGCAGTCGGGTCTCGACCTCATGGTCTACCACAACCGCTGCAGCCCCCTTCAACTCGGCAGCACCGACAAAATCGTGCCCGTCAAAGCTCGGGCCTTTCAACGCCACGAACAGGTCGCCCGGCGCCAATTGGCGGCTATCGGTCACGACCCGTTCAATGGTGCAGTTCTCCCCCCGCTGCTGCGCACCCAGCACCGGCTGGAGCTCGTTCAGCTCAAAGGCGCGCATCATACCTCAGCTCCTTCCTGCAATACATGCCAGGCCTGTTGACAATCGTCAAAAGGCTCTTTGACTCCGTTGATTTCCTGCCAACGCTCATGCCCCTTGCCGGCAATCAGCACCATGTCCGGCGCATCGGCTTCGGTCAGGGCTCGGCGAATGGCGACGGCGCGATCCACTTCCAGCTGCAGATCAACTCCGGCCGGCACACCCGCCTGAATGTGCTCGATGATCGCCGCCGGCGATTCGGAGCGCGGGTTGTCACTGGTAATCACCAGCCGGTCCGCCAACTCCGCAGCCGTGCGCCCCATCTCCGGGCGCTTACCGGTATCGCGATCACCGCCACAGCCGAATACGCAGATTAGACGACCGCCCGCGGTGCGATGCAGCCGCAATGCCTGCAGCGCCTGCGCCAGGGCATCCGGGGTATGCGCATAATCCACCACCACGGCGGGGGCATGGGGCACTGAAGGCAGAACCTGCATGCGCCCCGGTACCGGGGCCAGCTTGCCGAGCGCCACGGCAATCTCGGCGGCTGAATACCCCAACCCGTGTAGCAGAGACGCACACAGCAGCAGGTTGCTGACATTGAAACTGCCCAGCAGCGGCGCCCGCACCTCGGCGCGCTCGCCTTCCAGTACAAGCGTGAAGTGTATGCCATCCGGCCTGAATAACAGCTGCTCGGCCTGCACGTCGGCGCCGGGCTCGCTCATGGCAAACCCCAGCACCCGGGCCGGACGCGGCTGCATCTGCTGCCATAGGGTGCGGCCAAACACGTCATCGAGGTTGATTGCCTGCAGCGCCGGGGCGTACTGCAAGAACAGCCGCGCTTTGGCATCGCCGTAGCAGGCCATGTCGCCGTGATAGTCCAGGTGATCCCGGGTCAGATTGGTAAAGCCGGCAGCAGCAAAGTGCACCCCGGACACCCGCTGTTGATCCAGCGCATGACTGGATACTTCCATGACCACGTACTCGGCACCCTGCTCAAGCAGCTCGGCCAGCAGCGCCTGCAGCGCAACGGCATTCGGCGTGGTATGGGTGGCTGGCTGAAGGTTGTCCAGCAGACCATTGCCCAGCGTGCCGATGACCGCCGCACGGTGCCCCAGTTGCTCAAGCGCCTGGGCCATGTAGTGACTGCAAGACGTCTTGCCGTTGGTGCCGGTAACGCCAATCACCTTGAGGTGATGGCTGGGATTGCCATGAAAGCGGCTGGCCACTTGGCCGATCTGCGTATCCAGGTCGTCCACCTCAAGCACCGGTATCGCCAGGCTGCCGCGCTCCCCATCACGCAGCTCGCCCCGCTGCACCAGAACGGCAACGGCACCACGACGCTCGGCATCCACCATGAAATCAGCACCGCGGCTGGCCACGCCACTGCGCGCGAAAAACAGATCGCCCGACCGCACCAGACGGCTATCCAGCGCCAGTCCCGTGACGACGGGCACCTGCTCGACCGGCACGGCAATCGCCACATCGGGCAACAGAACAGACAGGGATTGAGGTTGTGGATTCATTGCATCGCCACCTGTGATGAATCGGGGGGTTCAGGCCAGCGGTCCGGCGGAACATTCAGCAACCGCAGTGCGCCAGCCGCAATGCGGGAAAAAATCGGCGCGGCCACGAGACCACCGTAATATTCCTGCCCTTTGGGGTTGTCGACCATCACGGCAATGACCAGCCGCGGATTGCTGATCGGCGCTACGCCGGTGAATACCGAGACATACTTGTCCTCGGCATAGCCACCGCCACTGGCTTTGTGCACGGTGCCGGTTTTGCCACCGACACGATAGCCCTCAACCGCCGCACGGCGCCCTGTACCGCGCGGTCCGATCACGGTCTCCAGCATTTCCAACACCTGCGGGGCCACGCCGGGCGGCATGACACGGGTACCGTCGGTCGGCTGCTCGCGCTTCAGCAGCGTCACCGGCCGCATGACACCATCGGCCGCCAGCGGAATATAGGCCTGCGCCAGCTGCAGCAGTGTCGTCGATAGGCCGTAGCCGTACGACATGGTGGCACGCTCAACCAGCTGGCGCTCATTCAGGTAGGGCAGCACGCCGGTACGCTCGCCCGGAAAGCCGGTGCCGGTATCACGGCCCAGGCCCACGTTATGCAAGAGATTGCGCACGGCATCCGGTTCCATGGCCAGCGCCAGCTTGGTCACACCGACATTGCTCGATTTGGTGATGATACTGGTCAGGCTCAGCTCACCGTAGTCTCGGTGGTCCTTGATGCTCGCACCCAGTACGCGGATGTAGCCCGGCGACGTATCCACCAGGGTGTCGCGGGTGTAGTCGCCACTCATCAATGCAGCCGCCACGGTGAACGGCTTGATGGCCGAGCCCGGCTCGAACAGGTCAGTCAAGGCTCGGTTGCGCAGCGCGCCAGTATTGAGCTCGGAACGATCATTGGGGTTGTAGGACGGCTGATTAACCAGCGCCAGCACTTCGCCGGTCTGAGCATCCAGCACCACAGCCGAGCCAGAGTCGGCCTGGTGCACCTCCACCGCCGCCTTCAATTCGCGGTAGGCCATGTACTGTACTCGCTGATCAATGCTCAACTGCAGCGATTCACCGGGGTCAGCATCCTGCAGTGAACGGATATGCTTGATGGTCCGACCGACCCGATCCTGGAGCACCAGCTTGCGACCGGGCTCGCCGCGCAGTATCTGGTTGTAGGCCAGCTCCAGGCCTTCCTGGCCCTCGCCATCCACATTGGTAAAGCCCACCAGATGTGTGCTTACTTCGCCGCTGGGGTAGTAACGCTTGTATTCGCGATCGACATGAATGCCATCGATATCGAGCGCTTCAACCGCCTCCGCCAACTCCGGCGTCACCTGACGCTTGAGGTACAAAAAACGGCGCTCATGATTCGCGGTTAATTCGTGCCGCAGCGCCTGGGGCGGCTCGCCCAGCAGCTGCGCCAGGCGGGTCAGGCCGGCATCTTGCAGATCCATCATTAACGGGTCGGCCCAGATGGTGGCGACCGGCGCACTGACGGCCAGAGGCTCGCCGTTGCGGTCGGTAATCAGTCCTCGGTGGGCCGGGATCAGCATGGTACGCAGGGCACGCTTGTCACCCTGACTGCGCAAAAAGGCCTGCTCAGCCGAATATAGAGAGAACAGCTTGGAAGAAATGCCCGCCACGATGGCGACCAGCAGCACCAGAACCAGCCAAATACGCCAGCCACGAGCGGCGAGCGCCTGGTTTTCGCTCGTTTTACTGCTGCTCATAACGCACGATCTCGATCGCTTCGGTTGCGGGTATCACCATATCCATTTCGGACGTTGCCAGTGCCTCGATGCGGTGATGTGCCGACCAGACACTCTGCTCCAGCAGATACTGCCCCCACTCCACCTGTAACTCGTCCCACTGGCGCACCAACACCTGGTGCTCGTTGAACAGGCGCCGATATTCATAAGCCGAGAAGATCACGGCCATGGCACTGCCCATGACCATCAGCGTCAGTAGCAGCACCAGCACAACCGGACCGGCCAGCTCGGATGCGCCGAGCATGTTGACCGGCACCGGGCGCGCCTTGCGCTCGGGCAGCCAGCGGCGCAGCCGCACCTTGAGCTGCTCCTGCCACGCATCAACCTGCCCGCCGATATCGGGCCACTTCAGCGCAAGGCGCACGGCCATCAAGCCAGTTTGATGGCGGCACGCATCACTGCACTGCGCGCCCGCGGATTCTTGTCAAGTTCATCCTTGCCAGCCTTGGTGGCTTTCCCTGCCGCTTTCAAACGCCGCTTGAGCATGGCATCGGTTACCGGCACGCCCGGTGGCAGATGCTCATCGCCCTTCACATGACGACGAATAAAACGTTTTACGATCCGGTCTTCCAACGAGTGAAAGCTGATCACGACCAGCTTGCCACCGGGTGCCAACACTTCCAGCGCCTGGTCGAGACAGTCTTCCACATCCGCCAGTTCGCGGTTGATGTGGATACGAATACCCTGGAAGGCGCGAGTGGCCGGATTCTTGCCCTTTTCCCAGCGCGGATTGGCCTCCGCGATAATTTTGGACAGGCGCGCGGTTGTGGTGATCGGTGCCTGCTCGCGCTCAGCCACGATGGCCCGTGCCATGCGGCGCGAAAAGCGCTCCTCGCCGTACTGATAAATGACGTCGGCAATTTCGGTTTCGGAGGCGCGATTGATCCAGTCGGCCGCACTTTCGCCGGACGTGGTATCCATACGCATGTCCAGGGGGCCGTCGTTGAGGAAGCTGAAACCGCGTTCGGGATCATCCAGCTGCGGTGAACTGACACCCAGGTCCAGCAGTACGCCGTTGACCTTGCCCATCAGGCCGCGCTTTTCCACGAAGGACTGCAGTTCGGCAAAGGAGCCATGTTCGATGCTGAAACGGGGCTCGTCGGCAAAGCGCTCGCCGGCATGGCGAATAGCTTCCGGGTCCTTGTCGATGGCCATCAGCCGGCCCTTGTCGGACAGGGATTTCAGAATGAGGGCACTGTGCCCCCCGCGTCCGAAGGTCCCGTCGATATAGAACCCGTCCGGGTCATCGACCAGCGTTTGAACCGCTTCTTCGAGCAGCACGGTAATGTGACTGAATGTCTGACTCATGATGTTCCGTTGGCTTGTCAGTTAAAGCGACAGCGACAGCAGCTCGTCGGGAATATCGTCATCCTCGTCGGCCTGCAGATACGCGTCGCGCGTGCTGTTCCAGAGCGTCTCGCTCCAGATCTCGAATTTGGTGCCCTGCCCCAGCAGAATCACCTTCTTGTCCAGACCGGCATACTCGCGCAGAGGGGCCGGCAGCAACATGCGGCCATTGCCGTCCAGCTCAAGATCGGTCGCGTGGCCGGTCAGCAATCGCTGTATCCGTCGTACGGCCCGGTTGAAACTGGGCAAGGCGTCAATACGCGCCTGGATTTCGTCCCATTCGGGCTGCGGGTAGAGCAGCAGGCACTGATCCTCGGTGTCGATCGTAACCACCATTCGCCCGTCACAATGTTCCCGCACCGAATCACGATAGCGCGCCGGCAGGGCCATGCGGCCTTTGGCATCGAGATTGATCGGATTCATCCCGCGGAACATTATGCCCACCGCTGCACCCAGAATTACCCACTTTTATCCACTTTTTCCCACAAGGCGACACTATAGGTAGTAAGCCCAGTAGATGCAAGGTGATGTAAAGCAACCGGGACAATTTTTCAGACATCGAACCGGAACGAGAACTTATCAGAATAATCCTTATTAAACAGAAACTTAACAAACATTTTCAAGAATATGAAACGAGCCAAACGGCAGCAGACCGGATGATGAGCATCATTAATGGGACACCCCCTGTTTCATGAATGAAACAGCAAGACATAAACAGTTGTTTGATTAAAAAACATGCAGTCAGAACACCTGTTGATAAATAAACATGAAAGGATTGAAAGCGGCACAATACTTATATAAGTTTTATCTTATATAAAATGATAATGACCGGCCAAATCACGGCGGCTCATATTCAGGACATCAGGGAGATACAGCATGCGTCATGTACAGGTTGCCGTTATCGGCGCCGGCAGTGCCGGCCTTACCGCCTACCGCGAAGCCAGGCGCCATTCGGACGCCGTGGTTCTGATCGATCCCGGCCCGCTAGGCACCACCTGCGCTCGTGTCGGCTGTATGCCGAGCAAGTTGCTGATCGCGGCCGCTGACACCGCCTGGCACGCACGCCATGCCGATACCTTCGGCATCCAGATACCCGATATCCGGGTCGATGGCCAGGCCGTAATGACACGGGTTCGCCAGATGCGAGACCGGTTCGTGGCCAAGGTGCTTGAAGGCATGACAAGTATACCGGCTGCGGACCGAATCGAAGCCACCGTGCACTTTGCATCCGACCATGAGTTGCACACGTCGGACGGTCAACGGTTGCATGCCGAGCGCATCGTCATTGCTACCGGCTCCCGGCCCAGCATACCCGGTTTTCTGCGGGCCGCCGGTGATCGGCTGATCGTCAATGATGACCTGTTCGAGTGGACACGTCTGCCCACGTCCGTAGCGGTGTTCGGCCCCGGCGTGATCGGGCTGGAACTGGGACAGGCCCTGAGCCGCCTGGGCGTACGCGTCCGCATGTTCGGTGTTGGGGGCGCACTGGGCCCGATCGAGGATACCGATGTGCGCAAGGCGGCTCATGACAGCTTCAGTGCCGAGTTTCCGCTGGATGCCGATGCGTCCGTCAACGCCATTCACCCATCGGGCCAACAGGTGGAGGTGACGTTCATTGGTGCAGATGGCTCCCCGATAACCGAGTGCTTCGACTACCTGCTCGCCGCCACCGGCCGCCGCCCGAATGTGGACGGACTGGCGTTGGAAAACACTACACTGAAATGCGACGCCCGGGGGCTGCCCCTGTTTGATCCCCACACGCTGCAGTGCTCCGTGCCACACATCTTCATTGCCGGCGACGCCAATAACCACCTGCCACTATTGCATGAAGCGGCCGATGAAGGTGCCATTGCCGGTCGCAACGCCGCCTGCTTGCCCGATATCACACCGGGCCACCGCACCACGCCACTGGCGATCGTGTTTACCGATCCTCAGATCGCAACGGTAGGCGCAAGGCCGGCAGATATTGAGCAGCAGTACCCGGGTCGATTCGCCGTGGCGCACTTCAGGTTCAGTGATCAGGCGCGGGCCAAAGTACTGGCTCGGGACAAGGGGCTGATGAAGGTCTGGGCTGAATGCGGCAGCGGCCGTGTGCTGGGTGCCGAACTCCTGGGGACCGATGTGGAGCACCTGGCACACCTGTTAGCCTGGTCAATCGAACAGCAACTGAGCGTTGACCAACTGCTGGCCATGCCTTATTACCATCCAGTCATTGAAGAGGGCCTGCGCAGCCTGCTGCGTAGCCTTAAAGCGAAGCTTTAACACCGCATACACCCAAAGGGGCGCCACAGCGCCCCTGAAAAGTCGGTCACATGTTGGGATAATTCGGGCCACCGGCGCCTTCCGGCACCACCCAGGTGATGTTCTGCGCCGGGTCCTTGATGTCGCAGGTCTTGCAGTGCACGCAGTTCTGACCGTTGATCTGGAACTGAGGGCCGTTCTCGCCTTCCACCACCTCATACACCCCCGCCGGGCAGAAGCGCTGGGCCGGTTCGGCAAATTTCGGCAGGTTCTGGCTGATCGGAATGCCGGCGTCCTTCAGCTGCAAGTGGCAAGGCTGATCTTCTTCGTGGTTGGTGTTGGACAGGAACACCGAGGAAGGCTTGTCGAAGGAGAGCACGCCATCCGGCTTGGGATAGTTGATCACCGGTGACTGATCCGCCGGTTTCAGCTGGGCATAGTCGTGATGACGGTCGTGCAGGGTCAGCGGAATCTTGCCGCCGAACCAGTTCTGATCCACGTAGTTGAACGCGCCACCCAGCCAGGTGCCCAGCTTGTGCATGGCAGGCCCGAAGTTACGCGAACGGTACAGCTCGTCATACAGCCAGGAGGCCTTGAACGCATCGGTGAAGCCGGACAGGTCGCGACCGCCCTCATCACCGGCCAGCAGCGCGGCGCTGATCGCTTCGGCAGCGATCATCCCGGACTTCATCGCCGTATGAGTGCCCTTGATCTTGGCGAAGTTGAGCGTACCCGCATCACAGCCGAGCAACAGCGCGCCGGGCAGGGTCATTTTCGGCAGTGCGTTGAAGCCGCCCTTGGTGATCGCACGGGCGCCGTAGGAGACGCGTTTGCCACCTTCGAGAGCCTGGCTGATCTCCGGGTGATGCTTCATGCGCTGGAACTCGTCAAAGGGGCTCAGCCAGGGGTTGTCGTAGTTGAGGTCGGTGATCAGGCCGACCACCACCTGGTTGTCATCGGTGTGATAGAGGAAAAAGCCACCCGTGGCACCGGCCTCGCTCAGCGGCCAACCGGAACCGTGTACCACCAGGCCGGGCTGGTGTTTGGCCGGATCGATATCCCAGAGCTCCTTGATACCGATGCCGTAATGCTGGGGATCGGCATCCTGATCCAGCTTGAAGCGGCTGATCAGCTGCTTGCCCAAGTGGCCGCGGCAGCCCTCGGTAAACAGGGTGTATTTGGCATGCAGTTCCATGCCTTCCATGTAGTTGGGGCCCTGCTCACCGGCGGCGGTGACGCCCATGTCGCCGGTGGCGATCCCCTTGACGCTGCCGTCGTCGTTATACAGGATTTCGGCGGCGGCAAAGCCCGGGAAGACCTCCACGCCCAGCGCCTCAGCCTGCTCGCCCAACCAGCGGCAGACATTGCCCAGGCTGACGATATAGTTGCCGTGGTTGTGCATCGGCTTGGGAATCAGCGCGTTGGGCAGAACGGTGGCCTTATCCGCATTCTTGAGCATCACCACCCGATCTTCGGTGACGGCGGTATTCAGCGGCGCCCCCCGCTCTTTCCAGTCGGGAAACAGCTCATCCAGGGCGCGGGTTTCCATCACCGCACCGGACAGAATATGAGCACCGACTTCAGAGCCCTTCTCCACCACGCAGACGGTCAGCTCCTGCTCGGCGGCCTGAGCCTGCTGCATCAGGCGACAAGCGGCGGACAACCCCGCGGGGCCGGCACCGACGATCACCACATCAAATTCCATCGATTCACGACTCATACTTCACATACCTCATCATCGACAGAGTCCGGAACAGGCTGTAACGCACTCAGACTGGCGATCACCGTATCCACAAACACGTCTGCATTGCTTGAAATCGAAAAATAGTCGGCCCGCTGCAGCCAGCTGGTGACAAAACCGTCGATCATCGCCTTGATCAGCCAGGACGCGGCTTCAGGGTCGATGTTCACCGGCAGCTGACCGCGCCGAACGGCATTACGAATCACGCTGAGCCGGCGCTGATGCTGATAATCCATGAAACGCACCACCGGGTCGGTGCCGTCACGCTCACCGACACCGGAGCCTTCGCGGATGAACATCAGCATCATGCGGCGAAAGCAGGGGTCGTGCTCGATCCGGCTCAGCAGCGTCACCAACAACTGGCGCAGCTTGCCCAGCGGATCCCGTTCCTGATCGGACAGACAGGCATCGCTGAGCACCTTGAAGGGTTGGGAGTAGTGTTCACTGATCGCCTCGAACAGGTCCCACTTATTCTTGAAATGCCAATAGATCGCCCCGCGCGTGAAGCCGGCTTCCCGGGCGATGTCACTCAGCCGGGTAGCCGCCACGCCCTGCTCGGAGAACAGCTCAAGGCCCTTCTCCATAATGGCCAGGCGGGTGACTTCGGCTTCTTCGCGGGTACGACGCATACACAATCGCCTCAGGCCGTAATGGAGCCGCCGTTGAGCGGCAGTACCTGCCCCGACATCCAGGACGCTTCGCGGGACGCCAAATAGGCCACGGCGGCACCCACGTCTTCCGGCGTACCGGTGCGACCGACGGCGGTGGCCTTGGCATACTCGGCATAGTCACCGAAGTTGTTCATGGTGCCCAGGGACACCGCGTTGGCAGTAATGCCCTTGCGGCCCACTTCATGGGCCAGATGGCGCATGAAGCCCAGCGCGGCGGATTTGGCCGCGGCATAATTGGTCAGGCCAAACTGCAGGCCGGTACGCCAAGACTCGGAGCTGATAATCACGATGCGGCCAAAGCCCTGCTCCACCATGCCGTCCATGACGCGGCGCGTCAGTCCCAGAATGGCGCGCAGGTTCAGATCCAGCTGACGCTCGAAATCGTCGTCGGTGAGGTTTTCAAAATGGCTCAGCGAGTTGGGCATGCCCGGCGGCACTCCGGCATTGTTGACCAGAATGCTGACCGGGCCGTACTCGCGCTCGGCGGTAGCGACAATGCTCTCACGCACCTCGGCATCGGTGATATCGCCCGGCGCGGCACACACCTCGAAACCCTCTTCACGCAACTGGGCCACGGCGCTTTCGGCCCGTTCCGGGTAAAAGTCATTGATCACGACCTTGGCACCCTGGGTCGCCAGCGAGCGGGCTACACCCAGCCCCATGCCCTGACCGGCTCCGGTCACCAAGGCCACCAATCCTTCGAGTTCAAACAGTTTCTGGCTCATCTTGTTGTCCTTATGGTTGAGCGTTCATTCAAGCTCGGCACCCGAGGGTGCCGAGCTTCAGGTCAGGCCATCAGCGGCGCTGTCGATCAGGGGCAAACCTCGAACAGGCCCGCTGCCCCCATGCCGCCGCCGATGCACATGGCGATGACCACATACTTGACGCCACGACGACGCCCTTCAATCAGCGCGTGACCGACCATGCGCGCACCGGACATACCGAACGGGTGGCCGATGGAGATGGCGCCGCCGTTCACGTTCAAGCGATCGTTGGGGATGCCCAGCGTGTCACGGCAGTACAGCACCTGACTGGCAAAAGCTTCGTTGATCTCCCACAGGCCCACATCGTCCACATTGAGGTTGAAGCGCTCCAGCAGCTTGGGAATGGCATACACGGGGCCGATGCCCATCTCTTCCGGCTTGCAGCCTGCCACCGCGATACCCTTGTAGATGCCCAGCGGCGCGATGCCGCGACGATCCGCTTCTTCCCGGCTCATCAACAGGGCAGCAGAGGCACCGTCGGAGAACTGGGAGGCGTTACCGGCGGTGACGTGTTTGCCTTCAGTCACCCACTGGCCGTCTTTCCACACCGGCGCCAGACCGGCCAGGCTTTCGTAAGTGGTCTGCGGACGGTTGCATTCGTCACGATCCGCCACCACTTCCTTGTGACCGGCGGGCTTGCGTTCTTCATCGAACACCAGCTTCTGCGCCGTCAGCGGCACGATCTCGTCATCGAACAGACCGGCTTCCTGCGCCGCAGCCGTGCGCTGCTGGCTCTGCAGGGCGTAACGGTCCTGCTCTTCGCGGCTGACGCCATAGCGCTCGGCGACCAGTTCGGCGGTTTCAATCATCGGAATGTAGGCACTGGGCACCACGTCCTTGACCGCTTCTGACTGGGCACGGTAAGTGTTCTTGTGCTTGGTCTGGGTCAGTGACAGCGACTCCACCCCCCCGGCGATGGCCACTTTCATCTCGCCCGCCAGGATGCTCTTGGCAGCCACACCGATGGTCATCAGACCGGAAGCACACATGCGATCCAGCGCCATGCCCGGCACGCTGTCGGGCAAACCGCCAGTGTACGCACAGAGACGGCCGATGTTGTACGCCTGGGTGCCCTGCTGAACGGCCGCGCCCATAATCACGTCTTCCACCGCTTCCGGCTCAATACCGGCACGCTCAACCACGGCGCGGACCACATGGCCCCCCAGCACCGGGGCTTCGGTATCGTTGAAGGAGCCGCGGAACGACTTGGTCAGCGCGGTACGCGCCGTGGATACAATAACTGCTTCGCTCATCTCGATTCTCCTTACTGAGCCGGGTTGAAGGTGTAGCGGCTGATGGTGTCAATGACGCAACCGGGACGGTCACTGCCTTCGATCTCGACACTGACGCGGACAGTCGCCTGCACCGACTGCTTGATCGACTCCACGGCGATCACTTCACCGCGACCGCGGATGCGGCTGCCCACCGGTACCGCCGCCGGGAAGCGCACCTTATCGCAACCGTAGTTGACGCCCATCTGCAGGTTTTTCACTTCCATCAATTGCGGCAGGAAGAGGTTCACCAGCGACAGGGTCAGGTAACCGTGGGCGATGCATGTGCCGAAAGGCCCTTCAGCGGCTTTCACCGGATCCACATGGATCCACTGGTGATCGCCGGTGGCTTCCGCGAACAGGTTGATCCGCTCCTGGGTGATCTCCAGCCACTCACTGCAGCCCAGATCCATCCCCTCGGCGGCCAGCAACGCCTCGGCGCTGCTGAACGTCTGATTAGCCATTCGCTATCTCCTTAAGCGTGCTGCGAGCTGACCGACAGTACTTCACCGGTCATGTAAGAGGCGTAGTCGCTGGCCAGGAACATCATCACGTTGGCCACTTCCCACACCTCGGCGGCACGGCCGAAAGCTTCACGGCTCGCTAATTGCGCGAGCAGCTCTTCGCTGGAGGCTTTCTTGAGGAAGTCATGCAGCGCGATCGAGGGTGATACCGCGTTGATGCGGACACCATGGTCAGCGGCTTCCAGCGCGCTGCAGCGGGTCAGCGCCATCACACCGGCCTTGGCCGCGGCATAGTGCGCCTGCTCTTTCTGCGCGCGCCAGCCCAGCACCGAGGCGTTGTTGACGATGGCACCGGCACCACGCTTCTGCATGTGCGGCAGCATGGCACGGGTCATACGGAAGGTGCCGGTCAGGGTGATGTCCAGCACCCGATGCCACTCTTCATCGCTCATCTCGACCACGGTCTTCTGACCGCCGAGACCGGCATTGTTGATCAACACATCGACACCGCCCAGCTGCTCTTCAGCGGCAGCAACCAGTGCCTGGACTTCCTCCTCCACAGTCACGTTACACAGCTGACCGTAAATCTCGTTCAGACCGGTCTCCTGTTTCAGCGCCGCCACGGCTTCTTCCAGGCGACGCGGATGGATATCGGAGATCATCAGCGCACGGCAGCCTTCTTCAGCGGCACGCTTGGCGGCCGAAAAGCCGATGCCGGCACCGGCCGCTGCGGTAATCAGCACGGACTTGCCCTTGAGCAGACCGTGACCTTCAACATACTTGGGAATAGTGCTCATGCTATTTGTCACGATAAGTGCTCCTCAGCTGCCCCAGACTTTCTGTGCCGGAACGGCGTCTTTAATCAGTTTGTGTACCACCTCACCCAACTCGGACGGTTCCCAGCGGTCACCCTTGTCCACGCCTTCAGTGGTGCGCCAGCCGTCACAGATGCAGATGCGACCGCCTTCGGACTCGAACACCTTGCCGGTGACATCGCCCGCCTCTTCGGACGCCAGCCAGGCCAGCAGCGTGGACACGTTCTCCGGCGCCCAGTAGTCGAAGCTGCCATCTTCCGGCTTGGCCATGCGGGTGGCCATGGCTTCCACCGCGGTGGTCATACCGGTACGCGCCGCCGGCGCCACCGCGTTGGCGGTGATACCGTAACGGCCCAGCTCAGCCGCCTGGTTCAGCGTCAGCGCGGCGATACCGCCCTTGGCCGCGGCGTAGTTGGACTGACCAATGGAACCCTGCAGGCCCGCACCGGAGGTGGTGTTGATGATGCGCGCCGCCACAGGCTTGCCCGCCTTGGCCTGGTCGCGCCAGTAATGCACGGCATGGGAGGAGATACAGAAATGCCCTTTCAGGTGCACCGCCATGATGGTGTCCCATTCCTGTTCGGTCATGGACGCGAACATGCGGTCACGGTTGACACCGGCGTTGTTCAGCACGATGTGCAGATCACCGAAGGCGTCGATCGCCTGCTGCACCGCATTGGCGCTGTCTTCGTAGTTGGTGATGTCGGAGGTGTTGACGATCGCCTTGCCGCCCTTGGCGGTAATCTCGTCTACCACCGCTTGAGCGGCGGCTTCGTTGATATCGTTGACGACAACGGCACAACCTTCTTCGGCGAATACCTTGGCGTGGGCGGCACCCAGACCGCCACCGGCACCGGTAATAATGGCCACACGGCCCTGCAGAATAGACATACTTCCCATCTCCTTGTTGGCAACCACCGCGGTGATCGCCGCAATTCAGTTCAAACCGGCCAGGCAGGCAAACCCACTGCCCGGCACTGGATCAGCCCAGACGCTCGATAATCGTGACATTGGCCTGGCCGCCACCTTCACACATGGTCTGCAGGCCGAAGCGACCGCCACGGCGCTCCAGCTCGTGCAGCAGACCGGTCATCAGGCGTGCACCGGTAGCCCCCAGCGGGTGGCCCAGGGCGATGGCACCGCCGTTGACGTTGGTCTTGTCATGGCTGTAACCGGTTTCCTGCAACCAGGACATCACCACCGAGGCGAAGGCTTCGTTGATCTCGACCAGATCGATCTGATCCAGGGTCATACCGGCTTTTTTCAGCGCCGCTTCGGTGGCCGGGATCGGGGCACGCAGGTGCCAGATCGGATCGTCACCGCAGACACTCAGGTGATGGATACGGGCACGCGGGGTCAGGTTGTAGCGCTTGAGCGCATCTTCCGACACCACCAGCAGCGCGGCAGAGGCGTCACAGGTCTGGCTGGACACGGCGGCAGTAATGGAGGGATACTCCGGGTCCACCGGCTCCAGCTCGGCCATTTTCTCCAGCGTGGTCTGACGCGGGGTTTCGTCACGGCTGACGCCTTCCAGCGGCACGATTTCACGGTCGAAATGCCCCGCCTCGATGGCATGCAGGGCACGGCGATGGCTTTCCAGCGCGAAGGCTTCCATGTCGGCGCGGCTGATGCCCCAGTGGTCGGCGATGCGCTGGGCAGCATAGAACTGGTTCACCGGCGCATCGCCGAAGCGTGCCTGCCAGCCCTTGCTCTCGGCGAACGGCGTGGTGAAGCCGTAGGGCTGACCGGCCAGCATGGCCGCCGAGATCGGGATCTGGGTCATGGTCTGCACGCCACCCACAGCGATCACGTCCTGAGTACCGCTCATCACCGCCTGGGCCGCGAAATGCAGCGCCTGCTGGGAGGAACCGCATTGGCGGTCCACGGTGGTGCCGGCCACGTTCAGCGGCAGGCCGGCGGCCAGCCAGCTGGTGCGAGCGATGTCACCGGCCTGAGAACCGATGGTGTCGACACAGCCGAAGATGACGTCGTCATACGCATCGGCCGGAATGGCGTTGCGCTCCACCAGCGCCTTGAGCACATGCGCGCCCAGGTCAATGGCATGCACATGGGACAAACCGCCCTTGCGGCGCCCGGTGGGCGTGCGCAGGGCATCTACGATATAAGCGTCAGCCATCATGACCTCCCGAATGTCTGATCCGGCCCCAGCGGCGCGTCGTCAGCAAAAATAACGTCACTGATGCGCGCCTTGTGGAAGCCGCGGTCGCCCCAGGAGGCTTCCAGCGCCCAGGTGCGCTTCATGAACATCTGCAGGTCCACCTCCCAGGTGTACCCCATGGCACCGTGCACCTGAATGCCGTGGCGAGCCGCCAGATGGGCCGCTTCGGCGCAGGCAATATGTGCCTGGGAGACATACAGCGCTGCATCGGCATGGCCGTGCTGCAGCGAATAGGCCGCGCGATACAGCACCGGCTTGGCAAATTCGATCTTGCCGGCCACATCCGCCAGGTGTTGCTTGACCGCCTGAAAACTGCCGATCGGCTTGCCGAACTGCTTGCGCTGAGCCACGTAGTCCACCGACAGGTCCAGCATGCGCTGGGCCAGGCCCAGCATCTGACCGGCCACGGCCAGGGCACCACGATTGAGCGCCTGATTCCAGATCGGCACGCCGGTTTCGGCATCGGCAATACGGGTGGCACTGCTCGGCTCCCACATCACCCGACACAGGCGACGGGAGGAGTCGATGCTCGGGTTGTGTTCCACGTCGATCAGCGAGCGCGGCACCGCGTGAATCTCGTTCTGGTGGTTCAGCAGTACCAGATCAGCCATATGAGCATCCGCCACCAGCGGATTGATCGGATGGCCCACGGCGATGCGGATGCTGCCTTCGGCAATCTGTTCCAGCCAGCCATTGCGGTCACCGACCGAATCCGGCAGTGCCGCGATCAGGCCGGCGGCCACGTAGGCGGTATCCGCCAGGGAGTCGGGAATGCCGTAATAACCCAGTTCCTGGGTCATCAATGACCAGACCACATCGCCCATGCCCAGGCCACCGGCCTCTTCCGGGATCGACAGCGCGGTCAGCCCCTGCTCCGCCATCTTGTTGCGCAGATCCGGCGAGCGGCCGGCATCGGTTTCCCAGATTTCGCGCAGGGCTTCCGGGGCGGCCTCGGTCATCAGGAAGCGGCTGATCGCATCCTGAAAGGCGCGTTCGTCGTCAGTAAAAGTGAAGTCCATGGCGCACCTCAGGCTTTCGGCAGACCGAGCATGCGCTCGGCGATTATGTTGCGTTGAATCTCGTTGGCTCCGGCGTAGATCGGCCCGGCCTGGGCAAAGAGGAAGCCCTCCAGCCAGCCGTGGTCATCCGTGTTCTGCGGCGCGCCCGGCATCAGCTCGCCGCGGGCACCCAGGATGCGCATCGCCGTTTCGTGGATCTTCAGATCCATTTCTGACCAGATCACCTTGTTGATGCTGGACTCGGCACCGATCTTCTCGCCACGGGCCAGACGGCCGACGGACTGGTAGGCCGACAGGGCATAAGCCTCGGCACCGGCCCAGACGTCCATCACCGCATCACGGATGCTCGGATCACGGTCGGCGGTGGTCTGATGGGCCTTGTACAGTTCGATCAGCTTGCGTACCGGCTGCTGGAAGCGGGCCGGCGAGCGCAGCAACAGGCCACGTTCGAAGCCGGCGGTCGCCATGGCCACATGCCAGCCGCTGCCCTCTTCACCGATGCGGTTCTCCACCGGCACGCGCACGTTGTCGAAGAAGATCTCGGCAAAGGCTTCCTTGCCGTTCAGCGCCTTGATCGGGCGGATGGTGACGCCTTCGGCATCCAGCGGCACCATCAGGAACGACAGGCCATGGTGACGCTTGGAGTCCACATCGGAGCGGAACAGACCAAAGGCCCAATCGGCATAAATGGCACGGGTAGACCAGGTTTTCTGACCGTTGATCACGTAGTGATCGCCATCACGAATCGCCTTGGAGGAAATCGCTGCCATATCGGAGCCGGCATTGGGCTCGGACCAGGCCTGGGCCCACATGTCATCACTGGCGGCCATGCGCGGCAGGAAGCGCTGCTTCTGCGCTTCGGTACCGAACTCCATCAACGTCGGGCCCAGCAGCAGCTGGCCGTTCTGGTTGACGCGCATGGGCGCATCGGCACCGTAGTATTCCTCTTCGAAAATCAGCCACTCGATCAGATCGCAGCCGCGACCGCCAAGTTCTTCCGGCCACATCACCATGGACAGGCGGGCTTCGAAGAGTTTGCGCTCCCATTCGCGATGCTGTTCAAAGCCTTCGCGGGAGTCGTAACTGGCCAGCTTCTGGGCCGGCAGATTGTCCTTGAGCCAGGCACGCACTTCCTGACGGAAGGCCTGCTGACGGGGGGTATAATTCAGATCCATGGCGAACCTCAGAAACTGGCGTCACGTTTTTCGACAAAGGCACGGCGGGTTTCCGCCGAATCCGGGCTGGTGTAGGCCTGCAGGGTGAAGCCCTGCTCCCAGCGGTACTTGTCTTCCAGGTTGCCGTCCTCGATACCGTTCAGCGCCTCCTTGGCGATGCGGATCATGGCCGGGCTCTTGGCCGCGATCTTGGCGGCAGTGGCCAGCGCGGTCTCACGCAGCTGCTCCTTGGGCACGATCGCTTCGATGAAGTTGTAACGATCCGCCTCCTGTGCCGTCACGGTTTCACCAGTGAAGAACATCTGACGCACCTTCTGCACCGGGAACAGACGCTGCAGATGCGCACCGCCGCCCATGGCGCCCCGGTCCACTTCCGGCAGGGCGAAGGTGGCGCACTCGGATGCAAACACGATGTCGGCGGCGCCGGTAATGCCAATGCCACCGCCCAGCACAAAGCCATGCACAGCCACGATCACCGGCACTTCACAGCGATGAATCGCCTTGAAGGTGGCATAGTTGCCGCCATTGACGGCCACGATGCGATCGGGGTGCTGATCCAGCTCCTTGATGTCCACGCCGGCACAGAAACCGCGGCCTTCGGCACGGATCAGGACCACACGGACCTCCGGGTTGCGACCCAGGGCGTCAACATTGTCGGCCAGCTCGAACCACTCGTTGCTGTCCAGCGCATTCACGGGCGGCTTGGCAATGATCAGTTCAGCAATACCGTTTTCGATTCGGGTTGTAAGCGCGTTACTCATATCAGGAAGCCTCTTCCAGTGCCTGTCGGCCGGCGCGTGAACACAGCGCCTCCAGACAGGTTTCAGCGTCACCGGCGATCGAAGCGATCAATTCCGGTGCACTGACCAATTCATTGATGGCGGCGGCCACCTGGCCGCTGGGCAGAATGCCCTCGTCAGGGAAACCCTGAACCATGGAACGTTGCAGCAGCACCGGCTGGTTGGCAGACATCACCACCTGCGAGGTTTGTGCCGGATCTTCCTTCACGGCCTTGAAGAAGGTTTTCACCATATGGCCGAAGGTCATGCCGGTTTCGCGCTGCCATTGGCGGGCACTGCTCAGCGCAATCCAGAGCTTGCGCATGGGGCTGGCCCCTTCCAACTTGTGAATGAAGGCGTTTTCCACCATGCGGTGGCGCATGCCATCCACCGCCAAGGTGACGCGAATCTTTTGGGTATCCTGCACCGCCAGATAGCGTTCCAGCGTTTGCTGCGGCGTGGGCGAGTCGGACGTCATCATGAAGCGGGTGCCCATGGCGATCCCGGCAGCCCCGGCGGCCAGCGCCGACGCCAGACCACGGCCGGTGGAGTAACCACCGGCGGCAATCACCGGCACATCGACGGCGTCCAGTACCTGCGGCAGCAGAATCGTGGTCGGTACGCCACCGGTGTGGCCGCCGCCTTCACTGCCCTGGATGGTGATCATGTCGGCACCCAGCTGCACCGCTTTCACCGCGTGCTTGAGCGCACCCACGGTTGGAATGCAGAGCACACCGGCGGCTTTCAGCCGGGCAATGGTTTCCTTGTCGGGACCACGGCCGTAGCTCACCGCTTTCAGGCGGTACTGGATCGCCAGTTCCACGCACTGCATGGCGTTTTCCTGGAACATGTGAAAGTTGAGACCGAAGTTGCTGCCGCCGGTCGCCTCGATCACCTTGAGGATCTCGCCTTCCAGCTTCGACGCCTCGATGGTGGCCCCGGCCAGAAACCCGAAACCGCCGCCGTTGGTGGTGGCGATCACCAGGTTGGCGTCCGACACCCAGCCCATGGCGGTCTGGATGATCGGATAGCGACAGCCAAGGCGGCGCGTCAGCTCGGTCTGCAACAGCGGACTGGTGCTGCTCATGCCTGTTCTCCGCTGCTGGCAGCCGCATCGGCCTTGTTCGCCTTGACCATGCCCTTGGCGTCATAGCCGCCGAGCAGGTCACCGGAGATCTGCTCGTTATGAACATGCGCAAAATGATGCCAGGCGAAAGCCGCCTCCATACCCGTGCGCTTGCCGGCCAGATCTTCCACGTGGTTGATCACCTGCTTGGTCAACGCCAGACCCATGCGCGGCTGGCGAGCGATCTTACCGGCAATGTCATAGGTGGCATCGGCCAGCTCATCACGGCTGAAGACGCGGTTGACCATGCCCATTTCGCGGGCGCGTTCGGCGCTCATGCGGTCGCCCAGGAACAGGAACTCCTTGGCAATGCGCGGGTTGAGTTCATAGGGATGCGCGAAGTACTCCACGCCCGGAATGCCCATGCGCACCACCGGGTCCTGGAAGAAGGCATCGTCGCTGGCAATGATCAGGTCACACACCCAGGCCAGCATCAGGCCACCGGCCACGCAGGCACCCTGCACCATGGCGATGGTCGGCTTGGGAATATCGCGCCAGCGGCGGCACATGCCCAGGTACACTTCCTGTTCACGGGCATAGAGGTACTCGCCGCCGGGCTTGTTGGTGTGGTCCCACCAGAGGGTGCTGCGATCAAATTCCTTGTTGATGTCACGCCCCGGGGTGCCGATGTCATGACCGGCGGAGAAATGCTTGCCCTCGCCGCGCAGCACGATCACCTTGACGCTGTCGTCATCCACCGCCTGGCGGAAAGCCGCGTCCAGGGCGTAGGTCATCTGCGAATTCTGCGCATTGTTGAAACCGGGGCGGTTCATGGTCACCGTCGCGATACCGTCGGCCACGCTGTACAGCACCGGCTGATCGGTTTCGTACTCGGCGCGGTCTTCGCGCTGAACGAATTCCTGCTGATTATTGGCTGCTGTCATGACAGGCTCCTTGTTACTGGTCGTTGGACGCGGTGCGGATACCCGGCGGGTTATCCTTGAGCTGACGGGCACGCAGGTTATGCGGGTCCAGCTGGGCGATAATCGCCAGCTGCTCAGCGGTCGGATGCGCGGTTTCGGTCATGTCCGGTGCCTTCAGCAGCTCGAAGCCGGTGTTGGCCTGAACGTCTTCGAAGGTCACGCCCGGGTGCAGAGACCGCACACGAATGGCGTGGTCTGGGCCTTCAAAATCCATCACGCACAGGTTGGTGACGATGTGACGGATCTCCATCAGATCCTGACGCATATCCTTGCCCCAGCGCGCCGGGTTGTAGCCCACGCCGGAGACCATATCCACTTCACCCTCAACGAAGGCACGGGTGTTGTGGCTGGGCACGAACAGGGAGTTGATGTGGTTGATGCTGTTGCCCGGCAGGCCGCGCACGCCCAGCATCGCCACCTTCGGCTTGTCGTAATCACCCACCACGGACAGGTTGGTCTGACCGAAGCGGTCGATCTGGGTCGGGCCGATCATGGCGTGACGCTTGCCGCCCCAGACGCATTCAAAGATGCGCTCGAACGGCATGTAACCCGAGTACTTGGGCTGGTAGTCACCGCGCGGGCCGACCGGGATCGGCTCTTCTACCAGCAGCGATTCGCTGTCGGTCATCAGCAGCTCGGGGGTATGCGTCATCTTCGCCAGGCTTGCGCCCAGACGCGGAATGATCCCCAGGCCGGAGGCAAGGATTTCACCGTCGCCGCGGAAGGCTTCGGAAGCGGCCACAATCATCAGTTCGGCCAGCGTAAATTCACAGTTGGTCGTCATTGTTGTGACTCTCCTCAGAATGTCGGCACGGGCAGCTTGCCCATAGCTTCGGCACCACCATTGGCGGCCTGGTAGGCGTCTTCGCCCCCGTTTACGAACTCGTCCAGATACACCTGCCAGCCGTTTTCAGCGCTGGCACTGGCGGCATACCGCTTGAGATGACCCACATCCCAGCCGTAGTTCGGTGCACAGATAGTCGGGTGCGCACCCAGCGGTGCGTCAACCACGCCCTGTACCAGGTAGCGTTCAAAGGTATTGAAACGGGCCGTTGCCGCACCCAGTTCCAGCTTGTCGACCACCTCCTCGGCGGAGACGATGCAACGCTCGGCGGCGCGGGCGACCAAATGATCGAAGTAGGGATCGCTGCCGGTGATCAGGGTATTGCCCAGCTTGTCGGCCTTGTTGACGTGGACAAAGGCCACATCCAGGTTCAGTGCCGGCATCGCCAGCAGCTCTTCGCCATCGTCATAGGGCGACTTGATGGTGCGCAGGTCATTGTGCGTGGTGACATCGGTCGCCAGACCACAGCGGGTCGGCAGGAACGGCACGCGCATGCCAGCGGCGCGCAGGCCCCACTGGAACATGCCTTCGTCCAGCTCCATCACCTCGATTTCACCGGCCTGACGCACCTTGCGGAACCAGGGTTCCAGCGGAATGGCATCCATGGTGGCAAACCCGAAGATCAGCTTTTTCACCTTGCCGGCCGCACACAACATGCCCACCTCAGGGCCGCCGTAGGACACAACGGTCAGATCCTTTACATCCGAACGCAGAATCTCGCGCACGATCGCCATCGGCTTGCGCCGCGGGCCCCAGCCACCAAAGCCGATGGTCATGCCATCGCGCAGCTGGGCTACCGCTTCTGCGGTTGTCATCAGTTTGTTCATCTATCGCTCCTTATTTGAAACCGACCGAGAAGTCGTGTCCCCAGACACTGACACGGGTGAATTCGAAGGCACTGTGTGCGTCCCAATCCACCTGCAGGCCGCCGAAGCCGTACTCCATGTCGAAGCCGGACGGCGTTTTCATGTAAAACGAGGTCATGCGGTCATTGAGGTGTTCCCCCAGCGTTGCAGACAGCTTGACGCCATGCGCTTCCAGACGGTCGTGGGCACGGCCAACTTCCGTCATGGAGTCCACCTCGACCATGACGTGGACACAGCCGCTGGCCACCGGAAACTCGGCAATGGCGAGGCTGTGATGGCGGGGGTTGTTGCAGTGCATGAAGTGGATGCGCAGCGGATCGGCATCCGGTGCCGGTTTGTGGTTCATGATGTCGGACAGACCGAAGCCGAGCACATTCTTGAGGAAGTCGCGGGTCTCATCGAAATTGGGCGCCGGCAGCACGGTGTGGCCCAGCCCCATTTCGCCGGTGACAAAGCGCGGCACACCCTGCGGTGACACGAACGGCTCAAACGCTGATTTATGTCCCCAGTAGAGTTCGTGACGGTTGCCGGCCGGGTCGCGTACAATGGCCAATTGCTGCACGCCACGCTGGTTGCACAGCGTTGCATCACCGGCTTCCCAGGCGACGCCCTTTTTATCCAGATCGGCGGTAGCGGCGGCAAAGGCCTCTTCCGATGCCAGTTCCCAACCGGAGGCCAGGTAGCGATTCTCGCTGCCTTCGAGGATCAACATGCGGAAGGGACGCTCGTCCATCTTGACGTACAACCCGCCCTCCGGCGCTTCGGCAGTCATCATGCCGAGCACGTTCTCGGCATAGTCCTGCCATTCCTTCAGGCTTTCGGCCTGGGCCACAAAGTAACCCAACTCGCGAATATCGATCATCACTTCCCTCCGGGGTCTTGTTCTTTTGCCCATTATCGGAAGGGAGGTACAGCATCTCATCGTCCATAGAGACTAAACAGAAATCGAAAAAATGCATGGTGGCCGCAAACCCCGTAACCATGCACCTTTGGTGCAGTGGGCGGATGTAGAGTGTGCTGTTAACATGCCCCCTGCGGCAGGGAAGCATGCGCCTGCGTTGTATAGCGCAAGATGCAATGATCGTGCATCGCATGACTGCCAAACGTGATGGCTGTATGAATTCAGGATTGTAGATTGTGAGAAACATCATTCTTTTGGGTCTGGTCGGTTTCGGCGTATGGCACTACTCGAACCAATCAGATTCCAAACCAGTAACACCCAGGGCAGCAGATTCTTTCGAGCAACCATCCTTCAATGATGCAGACAGCCGATTTCGATGTGACGGGCGTCAGCACTGCAGCCAAATGACCTCCAGGGCCGAGGCCGAATTCTTTACCCGAAACTGCCCGAATACCAAGATGGATGGCGATGGTGACGGCATCCCCTGTGAAAACGATTCCAGGTTTTAACCACGCCACCATGGCCCATTGACTGTGTGCCGGCATGACTGCCGGCAAGCATACTATTCGAGCTTATCCCCATGATCTTGATCGTTATCCTGGTTGCCTTGATATTGCTGGCCATTCCCATGTTCATTCCCACATGGAAAGGCTTCTGGATCAGCTCCGCCATCATCGGGCTGCCCTTTATCGCCCTCTGGGGACAGCATTTTCATGTGACATCTCAACCCGATTACAATGGTTCACCGGGTGACGGGCTGGGTATCGTAATTGTCGGCTTCCCAACCCTGTGTTTTTTGCTGGGCATGTTCATTCGCTATTGCATGTGGATGATTCGGATTTTAAGGACGCAGAAACACGCGAAGTCCGAGTGTTCAAAATAAGGACATGCCCAACAATCAAATCTTGAATACACACTGTACATGTAAAAGGAGAAAGGATGCTCAGGGACACCAAGAGCACGGCTCGCTGGTTAAGATATTGGCGCAACTCTCTGGCCGACACGGAAAGTCTGAAAGGCACGCACCGCGACACGGATTTCGACAAGCAACACCTGTCGGCCACACGGGAACTGCTTCAGCACGGACGCTTGGATCCAAGGCTCGTCAGCCACTTCTTCAAGGGTACCGATGCACAGACTCACGTGGTCGGCATCAGCGTTTCCCCCTGGGTGTTCACCCGTGCCCGTCATCACGGATTCCTGTCCGACGCCAGCCTGCCCGACATTATTCTGCCGGTAACAGGGCGTTTCTGGCTCCACCGCAATGGCTACTGCCTGCCCGCAGCCATGCCCCTGATTCCCCGCGACCTGCTGGCCCCCCAAACCAACGACTCCTTCACTCTGGCTGAGGTCACGCAGCTTGACCAATTCCAGAGTCGGCTCGCCCTCAACGTCTATGCAGACAGCGAAGCCGCATCACTGCTGGATACTATCGAAGACGAGGCGTTTCGCCGGCTTTGGCAGCCTTGCCAGGAGGCCATGCAAGCACTGTTCGATACCCTGGCGGACACGACACTGCAGCACTCTCAACACTATCAGGACAAGGGCTGCGCCAGCGTACAGGGCAACGACGAAATCAGCGGGGCCGTGCGCAACATTGTCAGCCTGTATGACTGGCTGGATGCGCATGCACCGGACACGCCCTTGCTTGATGGCTTCGCATTGCGTAACAACAGCACGCATACCAAATGCCTTGACCCGCTGGACGGAGTAGCCAAGCGCCTCGGGCATTCCAACTCGAAATTCCCGCTGGCAGACGCTCAACGTGCCGCACTGGCACAGACGCTGGACATGAAACCGGGTGAAATTTTGGCCGTCAACGGGCCGCCGGGGACAGGCAAGACCACCTTCGTGCTCTCGGTCGTTGCATCACTCTGGGTAGATGCGGCGCTGCGAGAAGACGAGCCCCCCTTGATTGTCGCGGCCTCGACCAACAACCAGGCCGTCACCAATATCATTGACGCCTTCGGCAAGGACTTCGAAGAAAACGAGGCAGCCGTCAGTGGCCGCTGGCTACCCGATATATCCAGCTACGGCGGCTACCTGCCATCCAAATCCAAAGAGCCCCAGGCTGCGCAACAGTATCAGACATCGGCCTTTTATCACGACAAGGAAACCTGCCGCTATGTCATCGCCGCCAGAACAGCGTTTCTGGCCCGTGCAGGTGAATACTTCGATCGTCGCTTCAATGCAGTCGAGCCGGTCAAGCAACGGCTGCATCAACAATTGACGGCGCGCTGGCACCAGCTGCAGCAGGTGCAGTCCGGCTGGGAGGAGCTGCAAGAGGTGCGGCAGCAGTGCGAACGCCTGCTGGGGCAACACCCGGAAACCGGTCTTGCACAGCTGCAGCAACGGATTGACCGGGACAAGACCCAACTGGCCCGCATGAAAGGCGAGTATCGCAAATGGCAGCAGTTTTGTGCCGAAGAATCCCTGTGGTTGGCACTGTTCAGTTTTTTACCCGCGGTCGCCCGCAAGCGTGCACTGCGCCGCCAGCTGTTCATTGATCAAACCTTTACCCCGCCGCTGCGTGAAGCCGTCCATCAGGCCAGTGAAGACACCCTGGATACCGTATGCCAGGCCCATGTACAGCAGCACGAGTCCTCTTTACAGGCACTGCTCGCGCAACTGGAACGACACCAGGCTCTACTGGCACGGCGGCAGCAGGCTGAACAGGCCTGGCAATCGCTGCTGGATACCGTCGTACCGGGGCTTGAACGGCGGGATATCGCCAGTGTTGACGCCAAACTGGATACGACCCTGCGCTTCCACCTGTTCCAATTGGCCGTGCATTACTGGGAAGCACGCTGGCTGATGGAGTGCGAAGCCCAGCTGGAGGAGCTGGAAAAGAATCGCGGCAGAACCGGGAAAAAAGCCGTACAGCCGCGCTGGCGCCGACGCATGAAACTGACCCCCTGTATCGTGTCGACGCTGCACTCGCTGCCCGGTCACATGCAATACTCGGTCTTCGAAAGCAAAAACAGCTATTCACGCCACTACCTGATCAATGAAATCGACTTGCTGATCATCGACGAGGCCGGCCAGGTTGCACCGGACGTGGCGGGTGCCTCCTTTGCACTGGCCAAGCGCGCACTGGTGATTGGCGATACTCACCAGATCAAGCCCATCAATCAGCTGCTGCCCTCGGTCGACTGCGGCAACCTGGTCGAAGCCGGTCTGGTGGATAGCGTTGATGCCTATAACGCACTGCTAGAGCGTGACGAGGGCCGTAACGCTACCACCGGCAGTGTCATGCGTGTTGCGCAACAGGCAAGTGAATATCGCTACCTGCCGAACGCCGAGCCCGGCATGTTCCTGCGTGAACACCGCCGCTGCTACGATGAAATCATTCAGTACTGTAACGACCTCTGTTACCGGGGCCTGCTGCTGCCCAAGCGGGGCAGCAGCGAGACGGACACCCCCAACAACCACGTGTCACCACCCGCCCTGGGCTTTCTGCATATCGACGGCCGCGCCGAGGTATCCGCCTCCGGCAGCCGCATCAACCGGCTGGAAGCACAAACTCTGGCGGGCTGGATAGCGGACAACCGTGACGCGCTGGAAAAGCGTTATGCCGATGAACACCTGCACTTGCACGACATTATCGGTGTGGTGACCCCTTTCCGGGCACAGGCGGACCTGATTATCGAGGAGTGTCAAAAGCTGGGGATCGAGGCCGGTCGCAGCAGCGGGGTACTGACCGTGGGTACCGTCCATGCCCTGCAGGGCGCCGAGCGCAAAGTGGTCATTTTTTCTCAGGTGTACTCGCGCCATGCCGATGGGCCGTTCATTGACAGCGACCCGGCCATGCTCAACGTGGCCGTATCACGTGCCAAGGACAGCTTCCTGGTATTCGGCGACATGGATGTGATGAATAATGCGGCGCCGGGAAGCCCCCGGCGCTTGCTGGCCGATCTCTTGGACAACCGCGTCGACAGCGAACTTCCCGGCAAGCAGGTCGTCCGCCCGGATCTGGTGCCCAGACAAACCGATACGCTGGTGTTGAATGACGCGCAAGAACATGACCGCTTCCTGTTCTCGGCACTGCAGCAGGCACAACACCAGATAGACATGGTCTCTCCCTGGGTTAGCCTGCCGTGTCTGCAGCAGAATGGCCTGCTGAACGCCATGAAGGCCGCCATTGAACGTGGCGTGACATTCAGGCTGTATACCGACAGCCGCTTCAACACCCATGAGAGCAACCGCTACAGCCAAACCAAGGCCCGTCAGTTCGATACCTGCTGCACAACCTTGTCCGCGGCAGGCATCGAAGTCCGTGTCCTGCGCGGCATCCACAGCAAGCTGCTGATGGTAGATGACAGTCACCTGTGCATCGGTTCGTTCAACTGGGCCAGCGCGGCCCGTGGGGGCCAGTTCAAGAACATGGAAACATCCGTCGTGTATCAGGGGGAGTTGAAACAGGAAATGGATACCCAGCGGGCTTTTCTGGAACAGACATGCCTGTAGTGGCACTCGGCGAGTGCGCTGAAAACACACGGGCCTGATCACTCAGGCCCGTGTTCTACCCTACTCCGCCAGTTCCTTGCGGCGGCTTGCCCAGCGACGGCGGGCAAAGCGGCGCATGTTGGGAATGGCGTCGGTTTCGTCCATGATCGACTGGCCGATGATGGTCTCCAGAATATCTTCCATGGTGACCACGCCCTGCCAACTGCCGTATTCGTCATACACCAGTGCGATGTGCTGGCGCTCCTGCATCAACCGGTTCATCACCTGCTCGACATTCTGCATGTCGGAGACAATCAGCGCCGGGGTCATCATGTCGGCGACCACCTGGTGCTCGGGCTCACGCATCAGCAGGTCACGGCGCATGATCATGCCCTGCGGCACCTCGTGCTCATCCAGCACCGGATAGCGGGAAAACTGGCTCTTGCGCAACAGCTGGTGAAAATCATCCAACGGCATGTCCGGTCGCACCGAGACACAGACGATTCGCGGCGTCATCACCTCACGCACCTTCACTTCATGCAGGTCGAGCACGTTAGCAATGACACGCTGCTCATCGGCATCGACCTTGCCCAGCTCACGGCCCAGAATGGATAGGGCCTTGATCTCCTGGCGTACGTCATGATCGTGGTCGTTGCCGCCAAACAGTTTCATGACCAGGTCCGACAGCCAGATAAACGGCTTAAGCAGCAGGATCATGGTATTCAGCAGCGGCGGCAGAAACGGCGCCAGCGAGCGCCAGTAACGGGCACCGATGGTTTTGGGCACGATCTCAGACAGCACCAGAATCAATACTGTCATGATCGCCGAGGCAATGCCCAAATAACCGTCACCAAACACCAGTGTGACTTGGGCGCCTACACCGGTCGCGCCCACGGTATGGGCAACGGTATTCAGCGTCAGGATGGCCGCCAGGGGCTGGTCGACCTGGTCCTTGAGCACTTTCAGCCGCTCATGCAGGCGTGGCCGCTCAAGTTTTTGATGCGCGATAAAGCTGGGGGTCAGCGACAGCAATGCCGCCTCCAGAATGGAACACAGAAACGAAACGCCAATGGATAAAACGGCAAACGCAATCAGCAGTGCCATGGGATAATGACTACCCTCCGTGAGGTCATGGTGTTGGCATATTAGATCAGGTTGGCAAATTTTGGTTGCATTGCAAAAAGCAAAAAACCGCCAGGCGGGTGCCGGACGGTCTTTGCTCGGAGCTGGGCCAGGGCTTCCCCCTCAGGCCAGCCAAGTTTGAATCACGCGTACCTCATTCGTCCAGCAACACACGCCCCAGCGGCACTTCGCCCTTGATAGTGGTGCGGTTGATGCGCCGGCGCACGCCCGGCGGAGTGCCGGTGGCACAGTGCATGGCACGCCAGTTATCCCAGAGCACCATGTCACCCGGCTGCCACTGGTGGAAGTAGTGGAATTTCGGGTCCCGCGTATGCGCTACCAGACGCTCCAGCAGCTCGATGGACTCGTCGCTGGAAATACCCGCCTTGTAAGGTGTCGCGACACGGTCCAGGAACTGCTCGACAATACCCAGCACCTTGATACCCGTAATCGGGTGCGTCATGGCGGCCGGATAAACCGATTCGGGGAAGTCGGGGAACCTGACGTCCGACGGCTTTTTCGGGCTGTAAGGGCCCGGCTCGTAGCCGTCCAGATCCACATAGCGCATGTGACGGCGCTGCATGTTGAAGGTATAGACCACTTCCAACGTGTCGAGCAGCGCTTTGGTGTCGTCATCAAGCGCATCATAGGCCTTGGCCAGGTCCCCAAAACCGGTCAGACCGCCCTCTCCCGCCACTTCGACGGCCGTCAGCACGGCACCATGATTGGGCTTGCCCGTGTAATGCAGATCCAAATGCCAGTCGAGGCGGCCGACAACCGTCTCGCCATGGTAATAGGCCGTGTTGGCCTTGTCCTTGTCGCCACCGTTCTCCAACTCGAACAGCTCGGGATAATCATCAGACAGCGTCGCCTTGAGCGGGTGCAGCTCCAGCTCGCCGAAGATTCGACTGAAAGCGATCTGGCGCTCGGGGCTCATCGCCTGATTGCGAAACACCAGCACGCCGTGTTCATACCAGAGGTCACGCAGCTGCTGTTGCAGCGCCTCACCCAGGGGCCGGGTGATATCAAAGCCCTGTATTTCCACGCCGATATTGTCCAGCGGTTTAACGATCAGTGTCATGCCTCGTTCCCCTCAGCTCAGTACACTCGGATCACGGCGCAGCTCGCGGCGCGCCATCGCTTCCCACAGGAACGGGAAGCCGTTCGGATCCGGCAGGCTGACCTGCTGAATCACCTCGTCGGCCAACGGCTCGGCACCACCGGCCAGACGCACCTCATAGGCACGGCGGCAGCGCCACTCCAGCGTGGCAGCTCGCAGGTGGGCCTGGCGCAGGTCACGCCCCACCACCAGCGCCCCATGGTGTGCCAGCAACGCCCACTTGGCATCGCCCAGCGCTTCCACGGCCGTCAGGCTGGTGGCCTGATTTTCAAACGTGCCCAGGTATTCGTTGTAGATCGGCAGCTCCGCGCCACAATAAGCACCGGCCTGATCGTAGATCGGGGGCGTTTCCTGCAGGTTGGCCCAGATACCGCTCCATTTGGGGTGGTTATGAATCACGACGTTGATGTCGGAACGGGCCTCATGCAGCTGCAAGTGCAGACCGATGGCCGGGGTGGTATTCCAGTGGCTATCGAGGATATTGCCCTGCTCGTCCAGGGTCACAATATCGCTGGCGGTCACTTCGTCCCAGGCCAGCTCCCAGGGATTGGTGAGGATGGTGCCGTCGGGCTGGCGCACGGTGATATGCCCGGCAATATGATCATCCCAGCCCTCGGCAAACAGCATGCGGCACATCAGCGCCACCTGGGCCTTGGGCGTCAACTCGGGCACAAGTGCCCGCTCACCCGGGCGCGGGGCAAATTTTTCAAACATCTCGACATTGAGGTGATCGGTCTTCAACACGGCGTTAATCCTTATTTTGAAGCGTGTCGAATGATGATAATCACCCCTTGTGGA
The DNA here is from genome assembly GCF_019061305.1 of Marinobacterium weihaiense. Lineage (GTDB taxonomy): Bacteria > Pseudomonadota > Gammaproteobacteria > Pseudomonadales > Balneatricaceae > Marinobacterium > Marinobacterium weihaiense. The sequence continues at coordinate 5,923 of NZ_JAHQZT010000005.1, read as the reverse complement.
CAGGCCTTGGCAAATCCGGCCAATCAACAGGCCCAAGTGGCCAATAGGGTGTCAAACCAGCCGCCGGCGAAATGCCCGTGGCGTCATCCCGGTCCACTTTTTGAATGCCTTGAGAAAGCCGGAGTGATCGGCATAGCCCAATTGCAGGGCAACTTCGGTAACGGACAGGGTGGGATCGCTGAGTGCACGGCGGGCATGGATTTCACGCACACGGTCAATAATCTGCTGGTACTGCCATCCCTCCGACTGCAGCCGGCGCCTCAGCGTACGCGGGCTACAGCAGAGCACCTCGGCAGCTGCGGTCATGCCGGGTGGATTGGCCGGGTCCTCGACGATCAGTGGCCAGAGCCGCCAGGCCACATTGCCACCCTGGCGCCGGATACTCTGTTCTTCACACATGGCTTCATACAGCCGCGCACTCTGCGGGCTGGCATTGGGCAGCGGCGCATCCAGCATGGCGGCGTCAAAAAACAGCTGAATAACCGGCGCTTCAAACCGGGGCTCACACCCGAAGATGGCAAGGTAGTCCTCCGCATGGGGCGGTGGTGAATAATCACAGCGCAGCCGGGTCACCGGCAGAGGGCGCCCCAGCACCCAGCGTGTGGTCGCGATGATATTGCTGAGCAGCTCTTCAATCGCCAGCAGCCTCAGCGCACCCAGGTCCTCCTTCACATTGACCTGAAAGCAGCCCTGACCATCGATCTCACTGAACGTGGTGATGATCGACTGCCCGGAAAAGCGCCCCGGATAGTTCTGGTACTTCAGCCCCGTCTCGATCGCCTCACGCAGCGTCGAACAGCTCATCATCAGATAGGCCAGCTGGTCGTAGGTCGCCAGCGAGCGCTGATGCCCCAGCTTCAGGCCCAGGCCGCTGTCGTCGGTCAGTTGCAGGGCCTCGCCCAGCAGGGCCCGGTGGGTCGCTTGGCTGATGGACGTGTCGAGCGACTCCAGGTCTTTGAGATCATGCGCGGCACACAGCGCCCGGGTATCAACCCCTTGGCCCGCCAGAAAATCGAGTAACCAGATGATGTAGCGCGCGTCCGTATTCATGGTCGGTACTCATTGAAATCCGAGGCCTGATCATCACATCAATGCCACTTGGATGCACCCTCTGAGGCGGCCTGAGGGGCAACCTTGTCCACTCAGAGCCATTCGCCGGCGGGTGTGCGCCTTGACCGTTGAAAGTAATCAGGATCACATATTGAACTATGATGATTTCAGGTACACATTAAGCCCCTTGGCAACCCGTCCCCCGATCAACCAGGAAGCGATCATGAAACTCGCCATACTCTCCAGAGCCCCCAACGCCTACAGTACACGCCGCTTGAAAGAAGCGGCGCTGGACCGGGGGATCAACGTCAAGGTACTGGATACCTTGAAATTTGCCATCGACCTGAAGCGAGGCAACCCGGACCTGTACTTTCGCGGCAAGCAGCTCAGCGACTATGACGCCGTGCTGCCTCGCATCGGCGCCTCCGTCACCTACTACGGCACCGCCGTGGTGCGTCAGTTTCAGGAAATGGACGTCTTCTGTGCCAACACGGCCCACGGCATCGCCAACTCCCGTGACAAGCTGCGCAGCCTGCAGATTCTGGCGCGCCATCATATCGGCATTCCCGAAACCACCTTTGTGCGCGACAAACGCGACGTCCTGCCCGCCATTGAACGCGTGGGCGGCGCACCGGTCATCATCAAGCTGATCGAGGGCACCCAAGGCATCGGCGTACTGCTGGCCGATACCGTCAAGGCCGCCGAGTCGATCATTGAACTGCTGCAGAGCCAGAAGCAGAACGTACTGATTCAGAAGTTCGTCGCCGAAAGCCGCGGCCGTGATATCCGTGCGCTGGTGGTTGGTGACCGTGTCGTCGCGGCCATGCGTCGCGTGGCTCAGGGGCAGGAATTCCGCAGCAACGTCCACCGCGGTGGCGTCGCCGAGCCGGTCGACCTGCCGGACGAATATGCCGAAGCGGCCATCCGCTCGGCACAGATTCTGGGGCTGCGCGTGGCCGGGGTCGACATGCTGGAAAGCGCCACCGGCCCGCAGATCATGGAAGTGAACTCCTCACCGGGCCTGGAAGGCATCGAAACCTGCACCCAGCTGGACGTGGCCGGTGCCATCATCGACTACATCGCCGCGCAGGTCGAGTTCCCCGAAATCGATATCCGCCAGCGCCTCACCGTCAGCAAGGGCTATGGCGTCAGCGAGATTCTGATACCCGAAGGCTCCGAATACGTCGGCAAGACCATCGCGGATGTGGACCTGTCCTCCAAGGACCTGAACGTGCTGACCCTCAACCGCGGCAGCAAGGTCATCCCCAATCCGAAAGCGGAGCGTATTCTGGAGCCGGGTGACAAGCTGCTCTGCTTCGGCAAGCTCGAATCCATGCGCGGCATGGTGCCGGCCCGTGCCCAGCGCAAGCGTCAGCCCAAGGTCATGGACCTGCCGGATACCGATGTCACCAACCCCGACAGCGATGGACAGAATCGACATGACTAACATTCTAGGATGGCGTGAATGGGTCGCGCTGCCGGATCTGGACATTGCCAAGATCAAGGCCAAGGTCGATACCGGTGCCAGAACGTCTGCCCTGCACGCCTTTGATGTCCGGCTGGAAGAAACCAGCGCAGGCAAGATCGTGCATTTCAAGATTCACCCGCGCCAGCGCGACCTGGAGACCGTCATCGAATGCCAGGCCCCGCTGCTGGACGAGCGTGAAGTGCGCGATTCGGGCGGACACAGCGAGATGCGCTACGTCATCGAGACCCGCATCACCATTGGCGACACCACGCACACAGCCGAAGTCACCCTGACCAACCGCGACAGCATGGGCTTTCGCATGCTGCTTGGCCGCACCACCATGAACGGCCACTACCTGGTTGACCCAGGCAGCTCCTACCTGATGAAAAAGCGGAAAGCCTGATCCGCCACCGGCCTGTCCCCATTTTCGGGTGACAGGCCCAACCGACCTCCGCGCGTAGGCTTGAACCATTGCTCAGCATGCACTTGCTGACGCAAGCACAATCCTGATAACAACGCCAAGAGGATTCGGTGATGCAGTACCATCTCAACGGTTTCAAACCCGGCAATTACGAAATTCCCGATGCGGCCCGCGAGCCCGCTGCCATTCCCCCGCTGGTGGACCTGCCCGGCGAAGTAGACGTACTCATTGTCGGCTGCGGCCCCGCCGGTCTGGCGCTGGCACGCCAGCTGTCCGAGTTTGCCGATATCACTACCTGCATCGTGGACCAGAAGGACGGCCCGCTGCTGTTCGGCCAGGCCGATGGCATCTCCTGCCGCACCATGGAAATCATGGAAGCCTTCAACTGCAGCGAAATGATGGTGAAAGAGTGCTATCAACTGCGCCAAAACGCCTTCTGGGAACCGGACAGCGAACACCCCGAACACATTAAGCGCACCCACAGGGTCCGCGATGCGCGCCTGGGCCTGTCCGAGTTTGTGCACGGCGTCGTCAACCAGGCCCGCCTGCACGAACTGCTGCTGGAAGGAATGGAGCGCTCCGTCACCCACCTGGTGCCGCACTACAGCCGCCGCCTGATGGAGCTGAACGTCGATGAAAGCCTGACTCAGAATCTGAATGCGCACCCGATCACCGCCACCTTCGAGCGCATCGATACCAGCCACTCGGGCAAGGTCGAAACCATCAAGGCCCGCTACGTGGTCGGCTGTGACGGTGCGCGCAGTGCCGTGCGCAAGAACCTGGGCATCCAGCTCGAGGGCGACTCGGCCAACAAGGCCTGGGGCGTGATGGACATTCTGCCGGTCACCGACTTCCCCGACATTCGCGTCAAAAGCTTTATCCAGTCCAAGGACAACGGCGCGGTGATGATCGTCCCCCGTGAAGGCGGCTACCTGGTGCGTCTGTATGTCGAACTCGACCTGTTGGACAAGGATCAGCGCGCTTCACAGCTGGCGCTCACGGCCGACGACATCATCGCCAAGGCCCAGCAGATTCTGGCCCCCTACACGCTGGATGTGAAGGAAGTCGCCTGGTGGTCGATCTACGAGGTGGGCCAGCGCGTGGCCGACCGCTTTGACGACACCCCGGCGGGCAACCCTGACAACCTGATTCCGCGCGCCTTTGTCGCCGGTGACGCCTGCCACACCCACAGCCCCAAGGGCGGCTGGGGGCTGAACACCTCTCTGCCAGACACCTTCAACCTGGGCTGGAAACTGGCGGCGGTCCTTCAGGGCAAGAGCCAGCCCAAGCTGCTGCAAACCTACGCAGACGAGCGCCGCAAAGTCGCCTTCATGCTGATCAATGCCGACCGTGAAATGTCGAAGCTGGTCGCCACCCGCCCCACGGCCGATCAGAAGGGCCAAGCGCCGAAAAAAAGCACCGCCGATATCGAAAAGTTCATCGCCCGCCAGAACGGTTTCATCGCCGGCACCTCCATCGGCTACGATGCATCCTATCTCTGCACCGGCCATGAGCATCAGGCACTGGCCACCGGCTTCCCCATTGGCCAGCGCTTCCACTCCGCTGAAGCGGTGCGCGTAGGCGATGGCTGCCCGGTGCATCTGGGACATCTGGTAAAAGCCGACGGCCGCTGGCGCATCTTTATCTTTGGCGATGTGCACAGCCCGCTGGACGCCAACTCGAAATCCGGCCAACTGATCGACTTCCTGGCTAATGCGGACACTTCGCCGGTGAAGCGCTACACGCCTGCAGGCGCCGATATCGACTCTGTCATCGATACCTATGCGGTATTCCAGCAGCAGGAGCTGGCCATCGAGCAACTGCCGGATTACCTCTGGCCCGCCAAGGGCAAATACGGCCTGCGGGATTACGAAAAGGTGTTCCAGACCGAGGAAGGCATGGATATTTTCGAGCAGCGCGGGGTTGATCGTGAACAGGGCTGCATGGTCGTGGTGCGACCCGACCAGCATATTGCTACCCTCCTGCCGCTGGATGCGCATGAGGAACTGAGTGCGTTTTTTGGTGAATTTATGGTTTGATTAAAACGCTTTGAAAAGAGAGCGCCCCTTGAAACAAGTAATGCGTTTCAAAAGGCGCTCGGTCTCTGATTTGGGCTGGTTTTGGCCCGAGGCAGACATTAACGCTGATGGTAACCGGCGCCGGAGCGCAGCGGAGGAAATCAAAAGCGGCCACGCTTTTGGCGTCCGGTTGACCGACTGGTTAGTGGCGTATAGCGACGCTGCCTAAACTTAACTCATCCTTCGAATTCGATTAACGCACCAATGCTAATCGACCTCTGGATTTCTCCTCTAACAGCTGACCAAGCTCCTCAAGCTTTTCTTTACTAAAACTTCCAAATCCATGAAAACCCATCATGAAGCGTAAGCCATCCAATGTCTTTACCTCTAAAATATAGTTCATTGCACTATTACCACCTGATGCAACGACCCGCACAACTGTTATTTTGCCTTTAGAAGAAAATTTACTATTTCGCTTTCCAAACCAATGTTTTCCCTTCAAAACAAATATAGAACCACCATCTTCCAACGTAATTCTTTTATCTGGAATGAAGATATATAAAAGCCCGTAGACCATTAATCCTAAAGCTATGCTCGAAAACCAAAACCAAGCTTCAAGTCTCGGTTTATCCCAGAGAAAAACTGTAAGAAAAGCTGCTAGTATGCCAATCACTCCAAAAATAATCGCATTGGGTAAAACCGGACGGTCGAAGCACACGCTGTCACTGTTCGATCTGACCATTTTGTACATATCGGTCGAAAACATGTATTTAGACCTTTTTAGAGCTTTAAGGACAGAGGCTCGCCGCCACTAACATTTTAATACTGCGCATGCGTGTTTTTACTCAAGTGACAGGCACTGAGAGAAGGACTAACTTACTGTATTGATTTGATAAATGATGAATCACAGCCATTCTCCTCCGTTGAAAACGTGCATGCGCATTTGTGCGAGAATTTCTGCGCAGT
>NZ_JAHQZT010000059.1 GCF_019061305.1 Marinobacterium weihaiense | reverse complement strand
TCAACAATGTGAAGTTCAAGGACGGCGAACAAGTACAGGATCAATCAGACAGGAACGCGGCTTGATGCCCATACACCAGATTTGACATTAACTCCAGAATTCCCAATGCGATTGTAAGAGTCTTGGGGTTCATAAGTCATCTCCTCGGTGTGTGCTGAAACAGTCAGGATCGTATTGTGCGCTCTTATCGGTCCCCAATAGGCCTGATAAATTTGTGTGTATCACACTGGATCACGAAGTAACGCTGTCTGCAGCTCTGCAAGATCAACTTCTCGTTCGTGCATTTGGCTGACGAGAAACTGAATGTCGGCTTGATGTTTTTCATCAAGCAGCTGTTGGCAGTCTGCCATCAGCTGGCGAATATCCCGCTTTGTCATATCGGCCAGTTGGTGAGCGAAGCTGTAGCTCTGTGTACTGGCGGCAGGTTCAAAGATACGCGGCTTCGTATCAACGACAGTATCCGGTATCTTGCTTGGATCGCAGACTGCCTTCAACTTGTCATTAGCGGCCTTATCCGGGGCCAGCTTTCTTTGCTTCTGCGAATCGTTCGATGCAACCTCGGCCTGGTTATCCTCTGGAATCTCCGACGGAGTTGAGTCTTCCGGCATTTCTAAGGCCTGAACCGAAGCGCCGGACTTTAAAGACAGTATACGGTCGTACTCTGGCACAGACGGCAGCATGAAGTTCAGGTTTTCACCAACCTGCTTTTGTGTCTGCTTGATCAGTCCGGGAGGTATGAAGACTCCAGTACCAAAGGATTCAATGGCGCGATCAATCTCTGCCCGGATTTTCTTTTTCCGGAATGCTTGTATGTTTTCACCCAAGAGCTCGGTTTGGCTGGATTCGACCATTCTCATTTCCTCTTCCTTGAAACTTTCCAGTGAATTCCGAAAGACTTTAATCAGTTGCTCAGTCACTTTTCCCATGACCTCTATACTGGCTTTCTTGGCATTTGCCTTACGGACCGAACGGGGTATTTCTGTTTGTATGCTCGGTTCAACCCGGTGTTTTTGTTTATACGCGCAGCGGATTTCAGCCAGAAAATTCTCTAAACTCCGGTGATCTGAAGGCGTAGACGACGTAAAGAACACTTGGTCTATCCCCTTGATCGTGACCTTCAAATGATTGTTGGAAGACTTTTCGTAGCGAAACGGAGTCTCCCCTACAATTTTTGCAATCCCTTTTATCGCCGAACGTTGGTAGGGCGTGTAGCTTCGCTTGTTGCACATATCAATTATCCCTTTTGAAATGGCTCAATGGTGTCCCCCAGCGTGCAGGCGCACAGCGCAATGCTGGCATCATCGCCGGTTGTGCCTAGGTGTCGCATCCCGGATGATCATATAAGCCAAAGGCGTTATCCTTGGTTCGTCGCTCGCGACATCATGTACCACGCCATTGAGCAATTCATCCAGC
>NZ_JAHQZT010000058.1 GCF_019061305.1 Marinobacterium weihaiense | reverse complement strand
ATTCATCATTTATCAAATCAATACAGTAAGTTAGCCCATCTCTCTGTGCCTGTCACTTGAGTAAAAACACGCATGCGCAGTATTAAAATGTTATGTTTCTAGGAGATTGCATTGGATCTTTGTATCACCATAAGCGAAATAAACTGGTCACTGACAAAAGATGTAGTCTCAATTGTCGGCACGATTGGTGCTCTTATTATTGGTGGTCTTGGGCTGTTCACTTGGAGTAGGCAGCTTCGGGGGACAAGTGAGTACGAGGTTGCAAAGAAAGCCATACTAAACACATACGAAGTTCAGCAAGCGCTTCAGTCCGTTAGAAATCCAATGCTTTATCTTAGCAAGGAGGAAGTCGAAGCTGGTCGCCGGCTTGAAGAAGAGCAACGAATTTATAGCGAGCGAATGACCTACCTCAATGAGAAATGGGCGGAGCTACAGACGGTTCGCCTTGAGGCTAAAGTAATTTGGGGTAACGAGGCTCAGGATAGTTTTAACGAAATTCAGCAGCGCATCGGAGATCTTCGGGGAGCAATTTGGCTTCATTTTTGGATGAAAGGTGCCTATGCCGGGCCGGGGGCTACTGTAGATAATAGCCCAGAGCGAGTCAGAGAGAATGACAAGATTGTCTATTTTACGTCTGAAGAAGATGACTTTAGTCAGAAAATAGCTGAATCTACGGCAAAGGTTGAAAAGTTCTTTGGGTCAAAGGTTAGAACTAAATAAACATAACAAGGCCAGCCACAGCGACGGCTTTTCCGTTCCGGCTTCGCCTTCACTACAAAGCCGCGCGTGCTGGCGGCGTTATGCCCTTAATCAAACCGAAGGAGAATGAACTATGAACGAAAGTGAAATCAACCGAGAAAATTATGCTGGATTCTGGTTCCGAGTTATTGCAGCCATCGTAGATGGAATCATAAGTCAAATAGGAGCAATTATTATTGTAATTCCTTTAGCATTCGTGTTAGGAGCATCAATGGCTGGGACATCAAGCCAAAGAGAAATCGAAGCAGCAGGGGAAGCTTTCGGAATGATAATGGGGATTTTAATTCAATGGCTTTATTTTACCGTATCAGAATCTTCTTCTTGGCAAGCAACGCTTGGAAAGAAAATGTTTGGTCTTAAGGTTACTGATATGGCTGGCAATAAAATCGGCTTTGGGAAGGCCAACGCTAGATATTGGTCTAAGATTATATCTGCTCTTATTTTGCTTGTAGGTTTTTTGATGGTCGCATTTACGAAACAAAAACAAGGGTTGCACGATATAATTGCTGGTACGTTGGTAATCAAAAAGGCATAACAAGGCAAATTCACCGGACGCGCCAAAGGCGCGCGCCGGTGATTTGCGACGTTAGACGGAAAGGTAACACGATTATGCGTTTTTTGACTACTCAAACGTTCCGGAAAGGTCTGCTGGGGATTTGCGTCACGGCCGCTTTTTCGCTTTCACAGCCGGGCACCTCGAAAAACCTCCCTCACGGCACCGGTAGCCCTGTGATAGCATCAAGCAATCACCAACACCCTACCAGTCAGTACCATGAAGAAGCG
>NZ_JAHQZT010000057.1 GCF_019061305.1 Marinobacterium weihaiense | reverse complement strand
GTAACCGCCGTTAAAACGACCCACTTGCCCTTAACTGTACTGCGCCACTTTTTTTGAAGTCCGCTCCAGTTCAACATTCCAGGGCAGCAGTCGCTCCAGCTTTTCCAGCGTGTCGGCATCGGCGATGCGCTCCAGCACATGCCGGATGTACGCCGAGGGTTCCAGGTCGTTGGCTTTGGCCGTTTCGATCAGGGAGTAACAGGTAGCACTGGCGTGTGCGCCCTGCGGGGTATCCGCGAACAGCCAGGCCTTGCGACCCACGGCGAACGGACGGATGGCATTCTCGGCCAGTACGTTGCTGATGTGCAGGTCACCCCGCTTACAGTAGCCGATCAGGGTGGGCCACTGGTTCAGGGTGTATTCCATAGCTTTGCGAGTTAGCCCGCCTTTCATCACACGTCCTGCGTTGGCGTCCAGCCAGGCCTTGAACGCTTCCAGTCGAGGCAGGCTCGACGCCTGACGGATCCGGTAGCGTTCAGCCACGCTCAGGTCCTTGATCTGACGCTCGATGGCATACAGTTTGTTGATATGACTGAGTGCCACATCCGCTTTGGACAGCTTGGCCTGTTTACCTTTACCCGCCGGCTTGGCCGCTTTGGTCGCTTCGATGAACTTGCGGCGGGCGTGATCCCAGCAGCCGATCCGTGTCAGCTTATTGGCTGAGCAGATCTGCGCATAACCGGAGTAACCATCCGCCTGCAGCACACCCTTGAAGTCATCAAGCAGGCGCACGGGCACCGCACCACTTCGAGAGGGATCATAGGCGAACAGGACGGAAGGTTGGCCCGGTGGACCGCCTCGGGTCACCCACATCCATTTATCGGACTGGGCAGCCTTGCCATCCTCTTTGAGTACCTGGATCCGGGTTTCATCAGCCTGCAGGTAGGCCGCACTGTTCTGCGCTTCCCGCATCAGATGGATCAGCGGTTTGAACACCTCATCCAGACGGATGATCCAGTGCGCCATACTGGTGCGGCTCAGCTCATGGCCCAGACGTTTGAACATCTGCTCTTGCCGGTACAGCGGCAGACCATCGGCATATTTGGAGGTGATCAGGTAGGCCAGCAGGGCCGGGGTGGCGATGCATTTGCCCAGCGGGTGTGTCGGGCGAGCCGCGGCTACGATCCGCTCGTCGCCGTTCGTCTCGAACACCGCTTTTTCCTGCCAGTATTCCAGCACTTTAAGCTGAGCCGGGATGTACTCCAGCTCTTCCTTGACCTTGGTGAAGAAGGTTCTGACGGCCCCGGCCTTTTCTTCATCACTCAGCAGCAGCTCGATGCGCTCACGCAGCAGGTGATCGGAGAAGCCGCGCTGACGGCGTTTGGGTGCAGACGCGGCAGCAGGGGTATCGTCTTCAGCGACTTCAATATCGTCCGGGAGCTGATCCCGCAGCCGATCGATCTCGGCTTCCAGTTCGGACTCATCGAAGAGGTGGATCTGGTGGGCCGTTTTCTCACTGCTGGCCGCGAACCGCTGGATGCGCTGCAAGCGCAGCATCTCTTCCAGCAACAGGATGTACTGCTCGCGCTGCTGGAGTTGCCGGTCACGCTCTTTGACGACCTGATCCCGCTGCTCAAGCTCATCCTCTTTCGAGGCCAGTTGCTGCTGCAGCCC
>NZ_JAHQZT010000056.1 GCF_019061305.1 Marinobacterium weihaiense | reverse complement strand
CGAGGAATTGAACATGAAAGTACTGGTACCGGTTAAGCGCGTCATCGACTACAACGTCAAGGTGCGCGTCAAGTCCGATGGCTCCGGCGTGGATCTGAACAACGTCAAGATGGCCATTAACCCCTTTGATGAAATCGCCGTGGAAGAAGCGGTCCGCCTGAAGGAAGCGGGCACCGCCACCGAAGTGGTGGTGGTCAGTGTCGGCCCGAAAGCGAGCCAGGAAGTGCTGCGTACCGCGCTGGCGGTGGGTGCCGACCGTGCCATTCACCTGGAGACCGATGCCGACCTGGAGCCGCTGGCCGTGGCCAAGTGCCTCAAACAGGTGGTGGCCGACGAGCAGCCGCAGCTGGTGATCTGCGGCAAGCAGGCGATCGATGACGACTGCAACCAGACCGGCCAGATGCTGGCAGCCCTGCTGGGCTGGCCGCAGGGTACCTTCGCCTCGGAAGTGGCGCCGGAAGGTGAGGTCATCAAGGTCACCCGCGAGATCGACGGCGGCCTGGAAACCCTGCAGCTGACACTGCCGGCCGTGGTCACCAGCGATCTGCGCCTGAACGAGCCGCGCTACGCCTCTCTGCCCAACATCATGAAGGCCAAGAAGAAGCCGCTGGCGTCCAAGCCGGTGGCGGAACTGGGCATCGACGTGGCGCCGCGCCTGAGTGCTGTCAACTACGCGCCGCCGGCGGCCCGCCAGGGTGGCATCAAGGTTGAAAGTGTCGACCAGCTGGTGGACAAGCTGCGCAACGAAGCCCGTGTGATCTGAAGGTGACGATAATGAAGACTCTTGTAATTGCAGAACATGACAACCAGCAGCTGAACGCGGTGACCCTGAACGTAGTGGCGGCAGCCGCACAGCTGGGTGGTGATGTGGACATTCTGGTGGCGGGCCAGGCCGCCGGCGCCGTGGCCGAGCAGGCGGCCGCCGTGGCCGGCGTCAGCCGCGTGTTGAGCGTACAGGCCGAGCATTACGCCGCCCAGCTGGCCGAAGAGCTGGCGCCGCTGGTGGTCCAGACCGTGCAGCAAAACGGCTATCAAGCTGTGCTGGCGCCAAGCTCCACCTTTGGCAAGAACCTGACTCCGCGCGTGGCCGCGCTGCTGGATGTGGCGCAAGTCTCTGATGTCATTGAGGTTAAGGGTGTTGGCAGCTACATCCGACCCATATATGCTGGTAACGTCATGCTGACCGTCGAGTCACAGGAAGTGATTCAGGTGCTGACCGTGCGTCCGACCGCCTTCGATGCGGCCGCGCAGGGGGGCAGTGCTGAAATCGTGACCACCGATGCCGCTGAACCTGCCGGCCTGTCCGCGCTGCTGGGCCGTGAACTGAGCAAGTCCGACCGTCCCGAGCTGGGGTCTGCCGATGTGGTGGTCTCCGGTGGTCGCGGACTGGGCGATGGTGACAAGTACCGTGAAGTGATGGAGCCGCTGGCCGACAGCCTGGGCGCCGCACTGGGGGCTTCCCGCGCCGCCGTGGATGCCGGTTTCGTGCCCAACGATTATCAGGTCGGCCAGACCGGCAAAATCGTGGCACCGCAGCTGTATGTGGCGGTGGGCATCTCCGGTGCCATCCAGCATCTGGCCGGCATGAGTGATTCAAAAGTGATCGTCGCGATCAACAAGGACCCCGACGCGCCGATCTTCCAGGTGGCCGATTACGGCCTCGAAG
>NZ_JAHQZT010000055.1 GCF_019061305.1 Marinobacterium weihaiense | reverse complement strand
GCTGGATGAATTGCTCAATGGCGTGGTACATGATGTCGCGAGCGACGAACCAAGGATAACGCCTTTGGCTTATATGATCATCCGGGATGCGACAATTTAGATCTTCCTCGGTAAGAAACCATAAATCCTGACCATTTCTATAAACGACTGAGTCTCCTGTATTAAATGCGACATCAGTAAATTTAATTACGTCATAACCACCACCGGTGGTAATACCGCCCGCCATATATTTCTTTTCACTTACTGTATCGTTTCCATGTAATAAAAGACCTGAAACGTAATAGTCATCACCTAACCCTCCACGTAAGAGATTATCACCACTTCCACCATCCAGATAATCATTGCCATCATAACCAACCACAAGATCATCGCCGGTTCCACCATACAAATGATCGTTTCCTAAGCCCCCAGATAAAACATCATTACCGCCATTACCGTACAACCAATCATTACCACTTTCGCCGAAGAAGTAATCCACGCCCCCATTGCCATAAAGATAGTCATCTCCTCCGCTAGCGTATGCTTCGGTGAATATTGGATCGGTACTGTAGAATGTGTCGCTACCACTTGTGAAAGACATAATAACCCTCTTTCATTAATAGGAAAATAAATTAACATAAGGGGGATGGACTGCAAAAACACATCCCATGTGGTTCAGCAAAATGCCAACTATTCCAATTTGGCAGAATAATACATAGGTTATTTAGGCAATCCTTGTCAATTTTTTTAAAAGAGAGGGCTATCAGTCCGTAATGTGCAGGCTGTGTGAAAACAACATGTCTGTAAAGGGCCATCTTTTGTAATTCTGGTCACGAGAGCAGCGTTGCAAAAATTACAGGCTTTAGCATTTGCTCTCGATTATGAGTGAAACCATCCTTGGCCTGATCCCTCACGATAAATGCTACTAGCATTAGCATTTGTAAAATCAATCATCATTTCGATGATTTTAAGCGGATCCGTGCCCTTGGATTCCTCGGAGTTATAGAGTGCGAGTCGTTTCTCATCAAGACTTGCGGCCTCTTGCTCAAAAGCATCTCTAAATATATCGAATGACGGGCCTACAATTCGACCTGACGTGGACAGTTTTAAATGACTACTTTCGGGTCCGTTCCTAATAATATCCGAGATATCATAGAAAATAGTGCTTTTCGAAACAGCCATGTCATACGCGATCTTTTCAGCGCTTGATGATTCAGTACTTGCAGCGTTTAGTAGCCGTTGTTGTGCTTCCGTTCTGGGAGCTTTAGCCTCAGTTTCGATGCCAAGCTTTTCCATTAACTCCAATGCTCTATGACTTCCAAGAAGTGTGTCTTCGTAGGCCTTTCGAGCTATTTCATTTTTATTTAACTCGTTCGCTACTTCTTGATAAAAACTGCTATCAGAACCCATCCCAATCGCTTGTTGTGCAGCATTCTCAGCCATGTCCAGATAACCTTGATACTCGCCTAATTCAGCACTGAGAGCTGAGCGCTGCTGGTCAAAATATGCAAGCATATGATTAGCAGATTGACCTTGACGAGTGAGCTCAAGTGCACCCCTGTCAGCCTCAGAAAAAACACCATCTGCATTAAACTGCTCATGCTGTGAAAGATAGGCGTCGCATCCCGGATGATCATATAAGCCAAAGGCGTTATCCTTGGTTCGTCGCTCGCGACATCATGTACCACGCCATTGAGCAATTCATCCAGCAA
>NZ_JAHQZT010000053.1 GCF_019061305.1 Marinobacterium weihaiense | reverse complement strand
CCTTGAAAAATCATGAAGAAGTTATTTCTCTGAACCAGTTGAGTTATTTCAAAATCTCTTTTTTCTAAAGCTATTTTGAACAATGCTTTCAATGCCTCAACATCAGCAGGCGGTACTGCTGGCAACCTTTCTAAAGTTGCTTCCTGTTCAACTTGAGCTTCTTTGCTCACGGTATCTCCTTAGTCATTTAACGAAGAGCGAAGCGGCGGGTGAAAGCCGTCCGCCTTACGCAACTTTTTAACCGTTTTTGGCATCCCTGCTTTCTATTTCTGCTATACGTGCCTCGGCGTATTCTTTTATTGTTATGTTTTCGAATCGCGCTCCAATAGATTTGAGCTTTAGCTCCAAAGATACTTGCGAATTTTCCAAATGATCAAGCATTTCAATTAGCGGCGTGATGTGAAAGGTATCTTTAGGATAAATTATGTAAGATTGCGACATCAAAAAGCATTTATCATTTATGAACTGAATACCAAAATCTGACACCTTCATATTGGCATTCTCACTTAAAATAGCTTCATATATTTCCTTGCTCGAAGCTTCAAGAGTCAAACTAAAGCTTTCAATTAATATTGCACTATTTTCAACCTCAACGGATACCACATGTCCAACTTTTAGATCAGTGTTTTCTTCTTCACCTTCTTTTTCGATAATAACACCAGTGATTATGGTTTTATCGTTGATCAAGCTGGCCTTCTCATATCCATTACTTTTTAATTTCTCTAAAATCATTTCAGCCGAAAATTGGCAGTTAATCTTCTTAATTTCGTGCTCGATATTTTTGATTGCTGGGGTAAACTTTTGATCGAGATGACTGGAAATCCCTGTAACTTTATCGTTTGTTTCTACGATAGATTTCCTAACAAACTTATTCATTTCCTCTGAACGCGAGTACTCCTCAGCTCTTAGCCTAGTTTTTTTGTAGAAATAAAAAGCAATAAAAGCGTATCCAGCACTAATTAGGGTAAGTGTCGGAATCAAGTATTCTGTAAACTCCATAACCATCAGCCTTTATTGAATGTTAGCGATTTCGTTGCAACGGTGTACAAACAAGTCATTGTCAAAATTATGTAATTAACAGACCCTATGAATTCGAGCTCAATTTTATCCTTAGGTATTATATAGCTAGCGGTGAAAAGCCAAATCGAAAGCCCTACTATCACAAAAGGGAAAAAAGAAAAAAGAATACCGCTAGCCCACTTAGGCAGCTCTATAGTTTTGTCAAAATGGTAGTCAATAGTTATAGATGAAACTAAAGCACAGCAAAAAAATAGCAAAACGCCATCTAGCAACAACTTGTCTAAATCTAAACTAAACTCACTATTTGCCTGATCGTACCCCAACAATATCCACAGCTGTAAAAGCCCAAAAAGGACCGTCAAAAATAACCAAAACAAGCTACTAACAAGCCCTTTCATTTAACCTCCAAAAAGATGGCTTTTGCGAAAGCATTATACCCCTCTCGAAACGCTAATGCAGTTAACGCTTGCAGCACGCGCGGCTACGGAATGGAGGCGAAGCCGCAATGTAGTACGCGTCGCCGTGCCTGCACTTGTTAATTTTTAATTACAACTTATCAGCCGTATATCTATTTTCAACACGTTTGATAGGGGTAACTATTGTTACATACCTACGCTCAAAGAACTCGCTCACCTCAATTTTCTGAAAGGTTCGCTGGGCTTCCGCTAATCCAGCCTGCAAATGAGCCGCAATGCCTTGAACATCACCATGTACGTCGTCAGGGAAAATCTGATACCTATATGGCTTTTTGTTTTCCGTATGTATTTCAACAACTACAGTATTGTTTACTACATTAACAGAAAACTGTTTAACACTTTTTCTTGCCATTCTTATTGATCCTTTTCTACTACATTATATACAACTAGCTACTGTTCGCCGATAACACGAAAAATTAACATTTTAATACTGCGCATGCGCGTTTTTACTCAAGCAACAGGCGCAGAGAGAAAAGCTAACTTACTGTATTGATTTGATAAATGATGAATAACAGCCATTCTCCTCCGTTGAAAACGTGCATGCGCATTTGTGCGAGAGTTTCTGCGCAGTATCCCGCGACAGAATGTCCATAGTCATCTGATATTGAACCATTTTGAGCGCTGATTCCAGTCGCAAATGAGCACACTCTTGCATCAATACGTGCACGGGATCTCGACATAGACAAATACACTGTATATAAATACAGTTTTATAGGATCAGTTATGCACAGGAGGTGCTGACATGGGACAGAGCCCGTTTCTGAACCACATTCGTCGAGAACTCAGGTTACGCGGGTATAGCTTGCGCACGGAGAAAACTTACCTTCATTGGATCAAGCGCTTTATCTACTTCCACCGCCTCACCCATCCGG
>NZ_JAHQZT010000052.1 GCF_019061305.1 Marinobacterium weihaiense | reverse complement strand
GAAAGCCAGCATCCGTGCGAAAGTTGAGCATCCGTTTCGGATCATCAAGTGCCAGTTCGGCTTCGTGAAAGCCCGTTACCGTGGCCTGAAGAAAAACGACAGCAAGCTGGCCATGCTGTTCGCGCTGGCCAATGTTGTGCGGGTGGACCAGATGTTGAGAGCACCGGGTTAATCCGTCTGCACTGCCTGAAAAGGCGGTTGCAGTTGGTTAAAAGAGGCGGACGTGCGCATTTTATGAGCCCCAGCACAGAGAAAATGCAGTTTTAATGGCGCTGGAGGGACTTGTTCATACGTTCCTTAGCACCGGTCGCGATCGGCACTTAGTAGGTTTCCTGGAGTGCCTCCAGCGCGAGCACCACTTCGGAAAAGTGACCATGATGCGCGACAAGCCCCTTACTTTGAGTGAGGGGAAGGATAGCGCTGTGGTGCGGTAGCACCACTTGCTTTTTATTGATAAATACTGTATATTTATACAGCCATGAAGCAGACAAAAACCCTAAAAGTTCGCGTTCGAGATAAACACATTCCGCTCCTCAATGAGATGGCGCGGCGTGTTAATTTCGTCTGGAACTACGCTAACGAACTTAGCGAACGCTCTATCCGTGAGCGGGGTGTATTTTTGTCTGCCTACGACATCCAAAAATACACTGACGGCTCCAGCACCGAACTACTGCTTCACAGCCATACTATTCAGCAGGTCGGTAAAGAGTACGTCACGCGCCGTAATCAGTTTAAAAAGCGTAAGCTCGCGTGGCGCAAATCCGGTGGTGTGCGCCGTTCATTGGGCTGGATACCGTTTAAGTCAGGTTCAGCCAAATGGAAAAGTGGTCAGGTTTATCACAACGGCCACTACTTCAAAGTATGGGATAGCTACGGCCTCGGTGAGTATCGCTTTAAGGCCGGTTCCTTCTCCGAAGATGCGCGTGGCCGCTGGTACTTCAATGTGTCCGTTGAGGTTGAGGTTGAGATACCGACCGGTCAGGACCGGATCGGCATTGATCTGGGCCTGAAAGACACCGCCACCTGTTCGGACAGCACGAAGCTAGAAGCCGGTCGTTTCTACCGCGATCTGGAAGATAAGCTGGCCGTGGCTCAACGTGCCGGTAAGAAAAAACGTGTACGAGCGATTCACGCCAAGATCGCTAACCGGCGCAAGGACGCGCTGCATAAATTCAGTCGTGAACTGGTTAATCGCTGCGGTGAAATCATCGTGGGCGATGTCAGTCCGACCACACTCGCCAAGACCCGTATGGCCAAGTCGGTACTGGATGCCGGGTGGGGTCAGTTGAAAACGATGCTGGAATACAAATGCGCTCACGCAGGCATCGTTTTCAAGGTCGTCGGTGAGCAGTACACCACCCAAACCTGTTCGGATTGTGGCGCTCTGCCCGATTCGAGGCCGAGAGGTATCGCAGGGCTTGGAATAAGAGAATGGACCTGTTGTGCGTGTGGTGTCACGCATGACCGCGACGTAAACGCCGCACGGAATATTCTCGCGCTCGGGCATGAGCGTCCTTAGTGGGAATCCCCACCTCTTTAGGGTGGGGAGGAGGTCAATTTGGATCATCTCTCCTTCAGGTCTTCGTACTCACGAGCAACTTTTCGGAGTTCGGCCAATGCAGCAGCGGCATCTACATTTAGGTCGGACACACTGTCAATCCACGCCTTATCCATGCCTTCGGACAATTTCAGGAAATCCTGAGAGAATTCTGCGTTCTTACCATATTCAACAATGGTAACGCCCTGCTCACGCGCAAATTCTAAACCTTCATGATCAGTCTCCTCCCATGCTTTGCCAGCAAGTGCGGATAGTCTTTCACCAGAAACACTTATGATTGCTTCTCGGTCCTTAGGGTCCAGATCATCGAGAAACTCTGGGTTGATAAAAATTGAAAATGTGCCCATATACATACCACCAGGGATAGTGGTCAGATACTTTGTTACTTCTGCTAAGCGCTGTGCTTTCTGTTGACCCGCAGGCAATAGAGTCCCATCCACTACACCCTGTTGCATCATTTCATATAGTTTTGTGGCGGGTGCAGATACCGGCACCGCACTCAGCCGTTTTGCAATATCCGCTTGCACCCCGCCACCAATACGGATTTTTTTATCCTTGATATCTTCAATACGCTCAATAGGAATGGTCGTCATCAGTTGGCCCGGACCATGGGTGAACATGCCAACCACCTCCAGTCCTGAAAACTCGTCTGCCCTGTTGAAATATTTTTGCTGCACTCTCCAAAGCGCAACTGAAGCCGCCTCAGCTCCAACTCCCATACCTGGCTGCTCTGCAACCATGGGTAGCCGGAAACGTCCGGGAACATAACCGTGATAGCTAAAACCAGCATCGATAACGCCGTCTTCAACCAGCTGAAAATAAGACTTCGGATGCCCCACATCGTATTCAATCTTTACCTTTACCCGCCCTTCTGTGGCCTCCTCAACCCACTTCGCCCAAGTCGGCCAAACAACCGAATTCTGCACAGACGTCGGGGGCAACCAGGTACCGACAACCATGGTCGTTTCCGCACTCACCACGCCAGCGCATCCAAGGCTTGCAATCAAGGAAAGGCCCACACCATATTTTTTTATTGTCTTAAGCATTGTGTTTCGGGCACCTCGAAAAACCTCCCTCACGGCACCGGTAGCCCTGTGATAGCATCAAGCAATCACCAACACCCTACCAGTCAGTACCATGAAGAAGCG
>NZ_JAHQZT010000051.1 GCF_019061305.1 Marinobacterium weihaiense | reverse complement strand
GCTTTAAACGCTCTTTAACAAATTGGATCTGAAAGATTGTCTTGTATTGTTTGATACAAGCGCCAACCGGCGATAATCGTTACGAACCATTCATTTGAACAGACGCCTTCGGGTTATATGGTCAAGTGAATAAGCGTGCACGGTGGATGCCTTGGCAGTCAGAGGCGATGAAGGACGTTGTAACCTGCGATAAGGTTAGGGGAGCGGGTAAACACGCTTTGATCCTAACATTTCCGAATGGGGAAACCCACCCGCTTGCGGGTATCTCTTCACTGAATACATAGGTGTTGAGAGGCGAACCCGGGGAACTGAAACATCTAAGTACCCGGAGGAAAAGAAATCAACCGAGATTCCCTTAGTAGCGGCGAGCGAACGGGGACCAGCCCTTAAGCTGTGATGTGGTTAGCAGAACACTCTGGAAAGTGTGGCCATAGTGGGTGATAGCCCCGTATGCGAAAACCTATTTACAGTGAAATCGAGTAGGACGGGACACGTGATATCCTGTCTGAATATGGGGGGACCATCCTCCAAGGCTAAATACTCCTGACTGACCGATAGTGAACCAGTACCGTGAGGGAAAGGCGAAAAGAACCCCTGTGAGGGGAGTGAAATAGACCCTGAAACCGTGTACGTACAAGCAGTGGGAGCCGTTTTCGGACGGTGACTGCGTACCTTTTGTATAATGGGTCAGCGACTTACTTTCAGTAGCAAGGTTAACCGTTTAGGGGAGCCGTAGGGAAACCGAGTCTTAATAGGGCGTCTAGTTGCTGGGAGTAGACCCGAAACCCGGCGATCTATCCATGGGCAGGTTGAAGGTTGAGTAACATCAACTGGAGGACCGAACCGACTGTCGTTGAAAAGCCAGCGGATGACCTGTGGATCGGAGTGAAAGGCTAATCAAGCCGGGAGATAGCTGGTTCTCCTCGAAAGCTATTTAGGTAGCGCCTCATGTCTCACCTTGGGGGGTAGAGCACTGTTTCGGCTAGGGGGTCATCCCGACTTACCAACCCGATGCAAACTCCGAATACCCAAGAGTGCAATCATGGGAGACACACGGCGGGTGCTAACGTCCGTCGTGGAAAGGGAAACAACCCAGACCGCCAGCTAAGGTCCCTAAATTCCAGTTAAGTGGGAAACGATGTGGGAAGGCTTAGACAGCTAGGAGGTTGGCTTAGAAGCAGCCATCCTTTAAAGAAAGCGTAATAGCTCACTAGTCGAGTCGGCCTGCGCGGAAGATATAACGGGGCTCAAACTGGATACCGAAGCTGCGGATGCCTTAGGGCATGGTAGAGGAGCGTTCTGTAAGCCGTTGAAGCGGAAGCCGAGAGGCACCGTGGAGGTATCAGAAGTGCGAATGCTGACATGAGTAACGATAAAGGGGGTGAAAAACCCCCTCGCCGGAAGACCAAGGGTTCCTATCCAACGTTAATCGGGGTAGGGTGAGTCGGCCCCTAAGGCGAGGCTGAAAAGCGTAGTCGATGGGAAACAGGTTAATATTCCTGTACCGCGCATAACTGCGACGGGGGGACGGAGAAGGCTAGGCCAGCGCGGCGTTGGTTGTCCGCGTTTAAGGGTGTAGGTTGAGGAGTTAGGCAAATCCGGCTCCTTAAGACCGAGACCTGATGACGAAGCTCTTTATGAGCTGAAGTGGTTGATGCCAGGCTTCCAGGAAAATCCTCTAAGCTTCAGGTTATGTGTGACCGTACCCGAAACCGACACAGGTGGTCAGGTTGAGAATACCAAGGCGCTTGAGAGAACTCGGGTGAAGGAACTAGGCAAAATGGTGCCGTAACTTCGGGAGAAGGCACGCCGGTGTTGGTGATGAGCTTCGCGCTCTAAGCTGATGCCGGTCGAAGATACCAGGTGGCTGCGACTGTTTATTAAAAACACAGCACTCTGCAAACACGAAAGTGGACGTATAGGGTGTGACGCCTGCCCGGTGCCGGAAGGTTAATTGATGGGGTTAGCTTCGGCGAAGCTCTTGATCGAAGCCCCGGTAAACGGCGGCCGTAACTATAACGGTCCTAAGGTAGCGAAATTCCTTGTCGGGTAAGTTCCGACCTGCACGAATGGCGTAACGATGGCCACACTGTCTCCACCCGAGACTCAGTGAAATTGAACTCGCTGTGAAGATGCAGCGTCCCCGCGGCTAGACGGAAAGACCCCGTGAACCTTTACTATAGCTTCACAGTGGACTTTGACATTACTTGTGTAGGATAGCTGGGAGGCTTTGAAACCTGGACGCCAGTTCAGGTGGAGCCAACCTTGAAATACCAGCCTGGTACTGTTGAGGTTCTAACTCAGGTCCCTTATCGGGATCGAGGACATTGTGTGGTGGGTAGTTTGACTGGGGCGGTCTCCTCCCAAAGAGTAACGGAGGAGCACGAAGGTACCCTCAGGCTGGTCGGAAATCAGCCAATGAGCGCAAGAGTAGAAGGGTGCTTGACTGCGAGACAGACACGTCGAGCAGGTACGAAAGTAGGTTCTAGTGATCCGGTGGTTCTGTATGGAAGGGCCATCGCTCAACGGATAAAAGGTACTCCGGGGATAACAGGCTGATACCGCCCAAGAGTTCACATCGACGGCGGTGTTTGGCACCTCGATGTCGGCTCATCACATCCTGGGGCTGAAGCCGGTCCCAAGGGTATGGCTGTTCGCCATTTAAAGTGGTACGCGAGCTGGGTTTAGAACGTCGTGAGACAGTTCGGTCCCTATCTGCCGTGGGCGTTTGAGATTTGAGAAGAGTTGCTCCTAGTACGAGAGGACCGGAGTGAACGAACCTCTGGTGTTCCGGTTGTCACGCCAGTGGCATTGCCGGGTAGCTACGTTCGGACGGGATAACCGCTGAAAGCATCTAAGCGGGAAGCCCCCTTCAAGATGAGATCTCACTGGACCCTTGAGGTCCCTGTAGAGCCGTCCGAGACCAGGACGTTGATAGGCTGGGTGTGTAAGCGTTGTAAGGCGTTGAGCTAACCAGTACTAATGGCTCGTGAGGCTTGACCATATAACGCCCAAGGCGTTTGAGATGAATGGTTGAACGTAACAGATTATCGCAGCTCGCAAGAGCACCGGTTGAACGCTTGTAGCGGCAACACAGACAATCAAATTTTCAGATCCTCTTTGTTACCAGTTTTGCTTGGCGACCATAGAGCCGTGGAACCACCTGATCCCATACCGAACTCAGCAGTGAAACGCGTCATCGCCGATGGTAGTGTGGGGCTTCCCCATGTGAGAGTAGGTCATCGCCAAGCATTTATTCAGTGAAAACCCCGGTCTCGTTGAGATCGGGGTTTTTG
>NZ_JAHQZT010000050.1 GCF_019061305.1 Marinobacterium weihaiense | reverse complement strand
AGCTATTCCCGCTTGGTGGCATCCCGTAGGGGGTTCGAACCCCTGTTACCGCCGTGAAAGGGCGGTGTCCTAGACCACTAGACGAACGGGACACATATCTGCGTCATTGCCTGACAGCGGTGAAAATAATAATGAGATCGTTTTGACAGGTCAAGCGTTTTTTGAACACTTTTGTTATAGAATCAATGTCTTCGCGTTTGATTGGGGTGAGAGGCAGCGATGACACCAACGGAGACCGGCCTGGTTATAGTGGCGGTGGTTGTGCTGATGGCCATCATAGCCTTCACCGTACAAAGCATCGAGAACCAGCGGCGTGAGCGGCGCATGCGTCTGCTGCTGCTGAAAGATCAGGTGCGCCGCGCGGATCATCTCCTGCACAGTCTGCCGGATCATTACATCACCCGCGAGATTCGCGATCTGCTGGTGCGTTACCTGCAGCAGCGCTGGAAGCTGATCCTGGAGTTGGCCAATAGCCCGGAGAACCGGCAAAAGCTTGAGGATGCCAAGGCGCTGGGCTCTCAGCCTTTACCGGTTGTCGAACACCCCGAAGGTTCAATGACGCTGCATACCGACCGTAACCATGCCGAACGCACGGCCGCGCTGTTGCGCGAATTGTTTCAGTTTCTGTCAGAGCTCAAGGCCGGCAAGCTGCTCAGCAGTATCCAGGCGGCAGAAGTCGTTTATCAGGTCAAAGAAGCCTATACACGCACCCGCATTGATGTCGAATTGATGGATGCAATGGAGGTCGAGTCGGCGCGCGGAGCAGCGGCTGCCTTGCCTCGCTATCGTACAGCCTGTGCCAAGCTGCAGCAGTTGAATCAGACCCAGCAGTTGGATCGTCAGTTGTATGAACTGGGCGTGCACCTGGATCGCCTGCAGGAACAGGTCAATGCCGATCGGGCGGCGCGGGAAGAAGAGGAGCGCCGCCGGCGGGCAGAAGAAGCCGAGCAGGATGACCGCTTTGCCCCCGGTGTGTTCACGGACTACCGTTAAATTCTGTTCATTCAGAAACGTTTTGGCACTACAATTAATGCCACTATTATTGGCAAATGAGCGGCGGCCTGTGCCAGTCGCCTGTATGGATAGATTGGAAACCCTGTGCCCCTGAAACTGAACGCATTATCGCCTGACCCGCTGGAACAGCTACGCTTCATGCATGCCAGCCTGGAGCATTTGAGTGACCTGGTGGTGGTCACGGATGCTGGCAAGGGTCGTGAGCCGCACATCGTATATGTCAATCAGGCGGTTGTTAACCTGACGGGCTACACGCGGGAGGAACTGATCGGGCGCAATCCACGCCTATTCCAGGGGCCGGATACTTGCAGGCAAGCGGTTAAACGCATTGGGGCTGCATTGAACAGGCTTGAGCCGGTTCGGGAAGAGCTGCTCAATTACACGTGTGACGGCCGTGCATACTGGGTGGATATTTACATTACACCCCTGGTCGACAGTAGCGGCGAGGTCACGCACTTTGTCAGCACACAGACCGATATCACGGTACGCAAGCAAACGGAGCAGGATCTGATGCTGTTCCGTCATACCATCGATCAAAGCCTCTCCAGTGTCATCATTACCGACCGCCAAGGTCGCATCACCTATGTTAATCGCGGCTTCGAGGTCAACTCCGGCTATACCGCCGAGGAAGTGAAGGGGCGCACGCCGGGCTTTCGCGCCTGGGCTCCCAAGTCGGCGGCGCAGAAACAGGACTTTTGGGCGTGCCTGAACAGCGGGCGCACCTGGCGTGGCGAGTTCGTGAACCGCCATAAGGATGGCCGGCGCGTCATCAAGCGTGCGGTTGTTTCGCCGGTGCGTCACGAAGAAGGACAGATCACGCACTTTCTGTCTGTTGAGCAGGATGTAACCGCAGAAAAGGAAGCACAAGAGCAGCTCGAGTTTCTGGCATACCATGATGCGGTGACAGCGCTTCCGAATCGACGACTGTTGGAAAACCATGTGTCAGCGGCACTGGAGGCACCAGACAATGGCTATCACTATGCGCTGGTGTTAACGGATCTGGATGATTTCAAGCGTATCAATGATGCCCACAGTCACAGTTTTGGTGATGCCGTGTTACAGCGTGTGGCTCGGCGGCTGGAAGCCTGTCTGGAAGGCTCACACGAGTGTGCGGCGCATCTGGGCGGTGACGAATTCAGTTTGTTTCTGCGTGTGCCTTTTGAGAACCGCCAGGCGCTCTTGCGAGCCCGTATCCAATCGATTCAGAATGACCTGGTGAGGCCGATGCGGGTTGAGCGGCAGATGCTGTCCATATCGGCATGCAGCGGGGTAGCATGGGTGCCGGAGCATGGCCGTGACTTCACCGCTGCCCAGTTCAGCGCGGATCTTGCCATGCATCATGCCAAGCAGGCCGGTAAGGGTACGTTTGCCTTCTTCGAGCCCCGAATCGGTGAGGTGGTTCAGCAGCGTGTCCGTCTTGAGGAAGCCTTGCGTAACGCGATCCTGCGCGATGAGTTGAGCATTGCCATACAGTCACAGTACTCGCCCAGCGGCCGGCTCTCGGGGGGGGAGGTGTTGGTACGCTGGTTGGTTGGGCCCGATGGCGTACCTGTCTCGCCGGGTGCGTTCATTCCGGTTGCCGAGAGCTCCGGTCTGATCAAGCCGCTGACCTTACTGGTATTGGACAAGGCCCTGGCTGTCATCAGGCAGATGATGCAGCGGGGGATTCACATTCCTCTGTCAGTCAATTTCAGTACGGATCTTTTCCGTGATGAAGAGCTGATCAACGGTGTGTTGGAGTTGCTGGCCGAGGCAGGGGTGCCGGCTGAACTCCTGGTGCTGGAAATCACGGAAAGCCTATTCATTGATACCCACTCGGATGTGCTGGATAACATGGGGCGGTTGATGGAAGCCGGGTTGAAGTTCTCACTGGATGATTTCGGTACGGGATATTCCAACCTGGCTTATTTGAAAAAGATGCATCTGAGCGAACTCAAGATCGACAAGAGTTTCGTGGACAACCTGCCCGGGGATGATGACAACCGGGCCATCGTACGTTCGATTCTGTCGATTGCCCGCCAGTTGAAATTGCGGGTGGTGGCAGAGGGGGTGGAAACACATTCCCAGGCCGATTTTCTGGCGGCGCATGGCTGTGATCTGTTGCAAGGCTTTCTGTTGCACAAGCCAGAGCCTGCGGATAGCTGGTTGATTGAATTGGAAAATTGTTTTTCTGAAAAAAAATGCCATAAGGGTGTTGACCCCAGCGTGGGTGCTACGTAATATATGCGCCTCCTCGATGAGGAGCGCGAAAAGCGAAATGCAGTGTCCCGTTCGTCTAGTGGTCTAGGACACCGCCCTTTCACGGCGGTAACAGGGGTTCGAACCCCCTACGGGATGCCA
>NZ_JAHQZT010000004.1 GCF_019061305.1 Marinobacterium weihaiense | reverse complement strand
CGGACAACATTTTGCCGGAACTCGAAGCCCTTTGGATGAGTTATAAACGAGCAGCTACAGCCAAACTCCGATTCACATTAACGTCCGCTTTGTCTGCATAACACCCCCTGCCCTCCCTCTCAAAACGGCCACCACCAGGATGAGGACTTCAGGCTGCTCCTGCAGCCTCTGAGTTGTTCGCCATACGTGCGGGCGTTCGCGTCCACTTTCTTGGCCACGCCGATCAGCCAGCCCTTGCGGTTGTAGGTTTTCCGCTGCCAGCCCCCGTGCCCTTCGTGGTAGGCCAGATACTGGTTGTAGGCATCCCACTTGGAGATGCCCAAGGTCTTTTGTGATACATCGGCGTACCAGCCCATGAAGTCGACGGCATCGTCGTACTCGTCCCGGTCGGCGCCCCAGTTGCCCGTTTTCTCCTTGTACCAGTCCCAGGTGCCGTCCTTTACCTGGGCGTAACCGTAGGCGCTGGACACGCGCCACCACATGGGAATGCCCAGAAAGGTATCGCGGGGCGGGGCCGCATTATGCTTGAAGCTGGACTCCTGCCGCATGATGGCCAGCTGTACCTGAATCGGTAAGCCATATTTCTGTTCAACGTCCAGGGAGGCCTCAAACCAGTCCGGCTTTTCCCGAAAGATCCGGCAGGCGTTTTCCACGTTGGAGGGCGGTGTGGTCGCGCAGGACGCCAGCAACAGGGGGAGCGTCAGAAGTAACAGGGGCTTGTGCATAGGGGTGTCGAAAACTCAGCTGGAAAGGCGGGTCGGTCCAAGCGCTTCGGGCGGCCCCCTGCCTGGCAGGTTGGCCGCCCGAGCGTGCTGCATCAGCCGCGATCAGAAGCGCTTCTGATACCGGTGGCAGTACGGCACCTTGCCGGTGCGCACGTAGTAGTCCTGGTGGAACTCTTCGGCGCGCCAGAATCGGGTCATCGGCAGCACGCGGGTCACCACGTCCAGGCCCTGGTTTTCCAGCAGTGCGATCAGCTTTTCACTGGTGCCACGCTCTTCGTCGTTGTGGACAAAGATGGCCGAGGCGTACTGAGGGCCGATGTCCGGTCCCTGGCCGTTTTCCTGAGTGGGATCGTGGATCTCGAAGAACAGCTTGGCCAGGGTTTCGAAGCTGATCCGGGCCGGGTCGTAGAGCACTTCCACGGTTTCCAGATGGCCGGTCTGCTTGCCGCACACCTGTTCATAACTGGGGTTATCCACATGGCCGCCCATGTAGCCGGAAACCACGGAGACCACGCCCGGCTGCTGCTGCAACAGGTGCTCCACGCCCCAGAAGCAGCCGCCGGCAAAGTAGGCGGTTTTCAGTTCGCCGCCCTGCTGTTGGGCCAGTTCTTCGGCGCTAAGGAAGTTCATCGACAGGGAGTTGACGCAGTGGCGCACATTTTTGCGCGTCAGCATCTCGCCTTCGAACACATGGCCCAGGTGGCCGCCGCAGTTGGCACAGAGAATTTCGGTGCGGCGCCCGTCGGCATCCACTTCACGGCGGATGGCGCCTTCGATCTCGTCGTCAAAGCTGGGCCAGCCGCAATGGGACGGAAACTTGTCTTCAGAGCGGTACAGGGGCGCATCGCATTGTTTGCAGGTGTATACACCGGCCGCGAAATGCTCGTTGTACTCACCGGTAAAGGGACGTTCGGTGCCCTTGTGCAGGATCACATGGGCTTCTTCGGGGGTCAGTTTGTTGTAACTCATCGCTGCACCATCGGGTTGTGTGGCGGGTGGGCCTGATGATTGGGCCCGCCCGCGAGGCAAAAGGTTCCGCGGCTGCGGGGTGGCTTCAGTCCTTGGCAACGGTCAGCAGCCAGTCACGAATTTCCTGGCTGCTGTTCGCCATCAACGCGGAAAAGGCATCGACCACCTGGTCGATCTCCTTGCCGGCCGCCGGTTGCGTGCCTTCCAGCGCGCGCTCGGCCAGAATCCGGCGACTGTCCACTTCTACCAGCTGCAGATAACCGCGGATCACCGCCACTGGCTGGCCATCGCGGTACTCGCTCTGAAAGGCGTCCAGTCGGCTGACCAGTTCATAGCGCGCGGCCAGCCGCACCTCATCGCTGCTGACGTGGGCAAAGCGGCTGTCCTGTTGCAGCGCACTGACCAGGTAGTCACGCCAGAGCGTGGGTATGGTCGCGCCCCAGCGGGTGCCTTGATAGACGCTGACCGGCTGGTTTTCAGGCACCACCAGCATGTAGCTGCCGTTGAGCAGATCCTGTGCCTGGGGCCGCAGGATGCGCAGCTCGCTCAGCTGTACCTCGGCACGAGGGTGGACGCGTGTGCGGGCCTGAACCTGAGAATGCACGGCTGTTTCTGCAGCAGGCGTCAACGTCCAGCTTTGTACCGGTTTGGCGGCGGGCAGCAGACTGCAGGCGCCCAGCGTCAACGCCAGGCCGGCGATCAATGAGACCTTTCCAATGTGTCGCAACATGCTCAACCTCTCAGGGGGTAAATTCGTTGGCCGGGGCCTTGCCGGTCAGGTAACCGGCCGGATCTTCTTCCAGCCGCGCCAGGATTCGGTTCAGGGTGCCCAGGCTGCGCTGCAGCTCCTGCATCACCGGGCCGATCTCGGCCATGCCCTGGAGGCCGGAGTTCAAGGCACCGGTGTTCTGGCTCAGCAGCTGTTCCAGCTGCTGGCTGATCCGGGCCATGGATTGCATCGCTTGCTGCCCTTCTGCCAGCATGGGTTCGCCGCGCGCGGTCAGCATGCGATCGGCATTGGCCAACAGTTCGCTGGCATCGCGCATCACCGCCTGCGCCTCGCGGGCGGCCTGGGTCAATTCGTTGAGGGTCTCGCCCACCCCGGCACGGGATTCCACCAGCTCATCGGACACCTGCTCCAGGTTGTGGATAATCCGACCGATCCGGCCAATGTTCTCGGCTGACAACAACTGGGTACTCTGCTCTACCAGCGCGTTGACGTTGCTGAACAGGGTTTCACTGTTGCCCAGCAGGGAGCCGATGGCGGATGGCTCGGCCACAATGATCGGCGGTGAGTCCTCGGGGTCTGTCAGCGGCGGCGCCGCCGAATTGTCGTTGCTGAGCAGGATATTGGCCGCGCCGGTAATGTTGGCGATGGCCATTCGGGCACGGGTACCCTGATTGATCGGGGTGGCCGCGCTTACTTCCATATCGGCCCACACTCGGCGCGGATCCTTGGGGTCCAGCTGCAACTGGCGCACTTCGCCCACCCGCAGACCGTTGAACTGTACCAGACTGCCCACGGTCAGGCCGGTGACGGCCTCGTTAAAGACCACCCGGTAGGTGTTGGTTTCTTCCTGCTTGCCCGATTTCACCAGCCAGACGCCAAAGCCCAGCGCCAGCAGCAGCCCCAACAGGGTAAAGAGGCCAATCATTACATGATGCGCGCGTGTTTCCATGTCAGTTCCCCTGCACCGCCGAATAGGCGGCGCGGCCCCGTGGGCCATTGAAGTAGTTCTGTATCCATTCGTCGTCGTAGGCCGCGACCCGTTCGGGTGTATCCGCCACCAGCACCCGCTTCTGCGACAGCACGGCGATACGATCGCAGGCGGTCCAGAGCGAGTCCAGATCGTGGGTCACCATGAATACGGTCAGTCCCAGTGCCTTCTGCAGCGTCAGCAGCAGCTGGTCAAACGCGGCCGCGCCGATGGGGTCCAGACCCGCCGTCGGCTCGTCAAGGAAGACCACGTCCGGGTCCAGCGCCAGAGCCCGCGCCAGGGCGGCACGCTTGACCATGCCCCCGGACAGCGAGGCCGGATAAAGATCACCGGCATGGGACGCCAGTCCCGACAGCGCCAGCTTCACCTCGGCCAGCTCCTCGGCATCCTTGCGCGACAGTCCGGCATGTTCGATCAGCGGCAATGCCACGTTCTCGCGCACGGTCAAGGAGCTGAACAGCGCCCCGCCCTGAAACAGTACACCCATGCGCTGCTCCAGCCTGGCCCGCGCCCCGGCATCCAGCGTCAGCAGGTTCTGGCCAAAGAACTTGACCTCCCCCGCGCTGGGCCGTTTCAGCCCGACGATGGAGCGCAGCAGCACCGACTTGCCAGTGCCCGAGCCGCCCACCACGCCCATGATTTCGCCCCGGTACAGGTCCAGATCCAGGTGCTCGTGCACCACATTGCGACCGAAGCGGTTGCACAGGTCGCGTACTTCGATGATTGTGTCCCGGTTCACCAGCCCATCTCCATGAAGAACAGCGCGGCCACCGCATCGAGCAGAATCACCATGAAGATCGACTGCACCACGCTGGAGGTGGTGTGTCGGCCCACGGACTCGGCACTGCCGCTGACCTTGAAGCCTTCCATGCAGCCGATCACCGCCACCACGAAGGCAAAGATCGGCGCTTTCACCAAGCCAACCACATAATGTTTGATCGGCACGTCGGCCAGAATGCCCAGGTACTGGCTGATCGGAATATCCAGCGACACCAGCGACACCAGTGCGCCGCCGATCAGGCCCGACATCACCGCGACAAAGGTCAGCAGCGGCAAGGTAATCAACAGCGCCAACACCCGCGGAATCACCAGCAGCTCGATAGGGTTGAGGCCCAGCGTTCTCAGGGCGTCCAGCTCCTCGTTGGCCTTCATCGAGCCGATCTGGGCGGTAAAGGCACTGGCAGTGCGGCCGGCCAGCAGGATCGCCGCCAGAATGACACCGAATTCACGCAGAAACGCATAGGCCACCAGGTTGACGGTGTAGATCTCGGCACCGAACTCGCCCAGCACCGTGGCGCCGAGAAAGGCCACCACCGCCCCGACCAGAAAGGTCAGCAGCGCCACGATGGGCACCGCATCCAGGCCGGTTTGATGAATCTGATTGACCAGTGCAGTGATGCGCCAGCGCGAGGGCCGCAGCAGAATGCCGAACAGGCTTTGCAGCACCAGGCCGATAAACCCGCTGAGCTGCCAGAAGTGACGGCCCAGCTGCTCGGTCTGCTGCCCTAGCAGCGTCAGCGCCTGACGGATCGGTGAGATACGCTCGGCCTTGGGTGGCGGCTCACGCTTGAGGGCGCGGGTCAGCGTCTGCAGCAGCGCCCTGCGCTCCGGCTGCAGCTCGGTTTCCTGCGCCAGCATCTGCTCCAGCCGTTCGATGCCCAGCCAGTTCGCCAGTTGGGCCGCGCCGGCGGTGTCCAGTGCTGAGATGGTGTGCAGACGAATATCGGCTGCCGGCACCTCGGTACGTGCCAGCATCGCTTTCAATGCCGCATGTTGTGGCAACGTCCAGTTGCCCTGCAGCAAAACACGACCATCCTGTTCGCGGGTGATCTGCGGGGGGGATTCTTGAGCCGTACTAGGCATGATGTTCACTCTCCTGTGCAGAGGCTATTGTCCCCATGCATGGATACGGCTGCAAGCCCGACTGCCCCCTGTAATCACCCCCTGCCAGCCTGTATAATGCTCGGTTTGACCGAGCTGCCGAAGCTCCGTACCTCAGGGTACGTCGAGCACCCTGTCGGCAACCATCCGAGCGGCCACAAGATCAGAGATACGGACCCCAATGGACAAGACCTACCAGCCACACGAGATCGAGAAATCCTGGTATCAGACCTGGGAAGAGAAAGGTTACTTTGCCCCTTCCGGTGAAGGCGACGCCTACAGCATCATGATCCCGCCGCCCAACGTCACCGGCAGCCTGCACATGGGCCATGCGTTCCAGCACACCATCATGGATGCGCTGACCCGCTACCGCCGCATGCAGGGCCGCAACACCCTGTGGCAGGTGGGCACCGACCACGCCGGTATCGCCACTCAGATGGTGGTTGAGCGCAAGCTGGCCGCGGAAGAAAGCCTGACCCGCCACGATCTGGGCCGTGATGCCTTCATCGAGAAGATCTGGGAATGGAAGGAAGAGTCCGGCGGCACCATCACCCGCCAGATGCGCCGTCTGGGCAACTCCGTGGACTGGCCCACCGAGCGTTTCACCATGGACTCCGGTTTCTACCGTGCCGTGCAGGAAGTGTTCATCCGCCTGTACGATGACAAGCTGATCTACCGTGGCAAGCGCCTGGTCAACTGGGACCCGAAACTGCACACCGCCATCTCCGATCTGGAAGTGGAAAACCGCGAAGTCAAAGGCAAGATGTGGTACCTGCGCTACCCGCTGGCCGATGGCGTGAAAACCGCGGCCGGTGAAGACCACATTGTGGTCGGCACCACCCGTCCGGAAACTCTGCTCGGCGACACCGGTGTGGCGGTGAACCCGGAAGACGAACGCTACCAGAGCCTGATCGGCAAGTTTGTCGAACTGCCGCTGGTGGGCCGCCGTATCCCGATCGTGGCCGACGAACACGCCGACATGGAAAAGGGCACCGGTTGTGTGAAGATCACCCCGGCGCACGACTTCAACGATAACGAAGTCGGCAAGCGCTGTGGCCTGCCGATGATCAACGTGCTGACCCTGGACGGCCATATCCGTAAGGAAGCCCAGACGTTCAACACCGATGGCAGCGACAACAAGGACATCGATCCGAGCCTGCCGGAAGCCTATCAGGGCCTGGAGCGCTTCGCGGCGCGTAAGGCTGTCGTGGCTGATATGGAAGCCGCCGGCCTGCTGGTGAAGATCGAAGAAAACAACATGACCGTGCCCTACGGCGACCGTGGCGGCGTGGTGATCGAGCCGATGCTGACCGATCAGTGGTTCTGCGACGCCAAGACCCTGGCCAAGCCGGCGATCGAAGCGGTCGAGAACGGCGACATCAAGTTCGTGCCCAAGCAGTACGAGAACATGTACTTCGCCTGGATGCGCGACATTCAGGACTGGTGCATCTCCCGTCAGCTCTGGTGGGGTCACCGCATCCCGGCGTTCTACGATGCCGACGGCAATGTCTACGTGGCTGCCGACAAAGACGCTGCGCGTCAGAAATACAATCTGGACCCGGAACTGGAACTGCGTCAGGACGACGACGTACTGGACACCTGGTTCAGCTCCGCGCTCTGGACCTTCGGCACTCTGGGCTGGCCGGAAAACACCGAGCGCCTGAAAACCTTCCACCCGACCGATACCCTGGTCACCGGCTTCGACATTATCTTCTTCTGGGTGGCGCGCATGATCATGATGACCATGCACTTCATGAAGGACGAAGACGGCAAGCCGCAGGTGCCATTCAAAAACGTCTACGTCACCGGCCTGATCCGCGACGAGAACGGCGACAAGATGTCCAAGTCCAAGGGCAACGTACTCGACCCGCTGGACATGATCGACGGTATCAGCCTGCCGGATCTGCTCGAGAAGCGTACCGGCAACATGATGCAGCCGCAGCTGGCCGAGAAGATCGGCAAGCGCACCGAGAAGCAGTTCCCGGAAGGCATCGCCGCCCACGGCACCGACGCCCTGCGTTTCACCCTGACGGCGCTGGCCTCCACCGGCCGTGACATCAACTGGGACATGAAGCGTCTGGAGGGCTACCGCAACTTCTGTAACAAGATCTGGAACGCCGCCCGTTACGTGCTGAGCAACACCGAAGGTCAGGACTGCGCCCAGAACAATGAAGAAGTCCTGCTGACCCTGGCCGACCGCTGGATCATCAGCAGCCTGCAGCGCACCGAAGAGACCGTGATCAAGCACCTGGACGAGTACCGCTTCGACCTGGCCGCGCAGACCCTGTACGACTTCATCTGGAACCAGTACTGCGACTGGTATCTGGAGCTGTCCAAGCCGGTGCTATGGGACGAGTCCGAAGGTGAAACCGACGAAGAGAAGGAGCGTCTGGCCGCCCTGCGTCGCGGTACCCGCGGCACCTTGGTTCGCGTACTGGAAGCGATCCTGCGTCTGTCCCACCCGCTGATGCCGTACATCACCGAAGAGATCTGGCAGCAGATCAAGGGCTTGGCCGGCAAGGAAGGCGACACCATCATGTTGCAGAGTTACCCGCAGCCGGTGGCCGAGCTGATCGACGAAGCGGCCGAAGCCGACATCGAATGGCTCAAGGACGTCATCGTCAGCGTGCGCAACATCCGTGGCGAAATGAACATCGGCCCGGGCAAAGAGCTGGAAGTACTGCTGCATAACGGCAGCGACGAAGACTTCCGCCGTGTCCAGGAAAACTACGTTGCCCTGACCAAACTGGCCAAGCTGAGCGAGATCAAGTGGCTGGAAGCGGACGAGGAAGCCCCGATGTCCGTCACCAAGCTGGTCGGCAAGATGGAAGTACTGGTGCCGATGGCGGGCCTGATCGACAAGGACGCCGAGCTGGCGCGTCTGCAGAAGGAGCTGGATCGTCTGACCGGTGAAATCAAGCGCGTCGAAGGCAAGCTGTCCAACGAGAAGTTCGTCGCCAACGCGCCCGAAGCCGTTGTGGCCAAGGAGAAAGCGAAGATTGCCGATGCCCAGGCGGCATTCGACAAGCTGAAGGAGCAGTACGCCAAGATCGAGGCGCTCTGATCCTGCTCGCAGCATTGCACTCTGGGGCCGGCATTTGCCGGCCCCGTTTGTATTCCCCCGCCGCTTTCCTATTTCCCGTTTTGAACAATACTTGAGGGATACGCAGGCTTCATCAGCCCTGCATATCACACGCACTCAAAACGGAGAATCGCCATAGCTACCTGGTATGTCGTCGCCGATGCCGCCAAGGCACGCATCTTTCAGCAGCACAGCCACAAGGATGCGCTGGACGAAGTCCATACGCTGGTCCACCCGGAGGCTCGCTCACCCAACGCGGCCCTGACCAGCGACAGCCCCGGATCACAGGCCAACGGCGGCTCGGGCAGCCACGGCATGACGGAGAAGGTGTCGCCCCGTGAAGCCGAGGACCAGCGTTTTGCCCGTGAAGTGATCGACCAGGTGCGCCAGGCGTTGAACACCAATCAGGTGCGCCAGTTCTACATGGCTGCGCCGCCCCATTTCCTCGGCCTGCTCAGAGGCGCCATGGATGACCGTGTGTCCAAGGCCCTGGCCGGCGACCTGGACAAGAACCTGTCCAAGGCCACCGCCGAGGAGGCACTGGCGGCGTTCAAGCCCAGGCTGAGCTGACAGCGCTCAATCGCGGTTGCGCACCATATCCGCCACCGCAAACAGCGGCTGTTTCAGCATCTGCTTAAGCTCATCATCGGCGCCGATCTGTTCCAGCGCCCTGTCCATGCACCATAGCCACTGATCGCGCTCCACCGGCCCGATGGCATAGGGCTTATGCGGGTTGGTCATGCACATGGAGCCGTATTTTTCGGCATAGATCGGCGGCCCGCCCATCCAGCTGATCAGATACTCGGCCAAGCGCTCCTTCATCGGCGCCAAATCCGGGCCATGCATGGCACGAATCCCTGCCGCTTCCGGGGCCCTATCCATGTAATCGTAGAAAGCGGCCGTGAGGCGGCGAATGCCGGTGTCCCCCAGGGCTTCATAGGGTGTTCTGTACTGCGTCATGGCGGTTTCTCGGTCTGTTGTTGTTATCGTTCCAAACATAAAACAGCTGCCGCGTCGCTCAAAGCTTCAAACGGAGGATGCTCACGAGGTGATGACCCAGCTCAGCCCCCGGCCGTTCATGGCTTGACGGCCGGAACGTCTACAGGTTCCATGGGGTTTATGCTGATAGCACTGACAACAAGGAGTGAGCAATGTTTGAACTGACAGGCCAGACCGCCCTGGTCACCGGTGGTGCCAAGGGCATCGGCAAGGGCATCGCCGGCGCACTGGCCAAGGCCGGCGCACGGGTGGTCATCGCTGATATCGATACCGAGCAGGGTGCAGCGACAGCGGCTGAATTGGGTGGTCACTTCATCCGCTGCGATGTGACATCTCAAGCCGACTGCCGGGCAGCCGTGGCGGAAGCGGTCAAACTGGGCGGTTCACTGGAGATTCTCTGCTCCAACACCGGCATTTTCCCCCAGGCGCGTCTGGATGCGATGACCGAAGCCGACTGGGACCAGATGCAGAACATCAACCTCAAGGGCATGTTCTTCATGGTACAGGCGGCACTGGAGCCGATGCGCCAGCAGCGCTACGGCCGCGTCGTCATCACCTCGTCGATCACCGGTCCGATCACCGGCTTCCCGGGCTGGAGCCATTACGGTGCCTCCAAGGCCGGCCAGCTGGGCTTCATGCGCAGCGCCGCCCTGGAAGTGGCCAACGAAGGCATCACCCTCAACGCCGTGATGCCCGGCAACATCCTGACCGAAGGCCTGGCCGATCAGGGAGACACCTATCTGGATCAGATGCGTGCCGCCATTCCGACCCATACCCTGGGCGAGCCCGAGGATATCGGTCATGCGGCCTGCTTCCTGGCCTCACGGGAAGCGCGCTTCATCACCGGCCAGCAAATCATTGTCGACGGGGGCCAGATCCTGCCCGAGTCACCGGATGCCATTGAGTAAGCGCGGCAAGCGGTTATGCCTGCTGGCGGCATCGGCTTTGCTGATGCCGCCAGCCTGGCTCTGGTTTACCCTGCTCAGCCCCTGGGGCTATCAGCCACCCACAGGGCTTATGCCCGTACAGCCTAATAGCCGCCATGAGGTATTCGTTTACGGCACCTTGACTCACGCCTGGGTACGCTGGCTGGTCACCGGCGATGCACTGCCTGCACAGCCCGCCACCCTGCCCGACTACCGCCGCGAAGGCCTCAACCTGGCACCAGAGCCAGGTGCCAACACCCCGGGCCTGCAACTGAGCGTAACCGCAGAACAGCTCATCGCACTGGACCGTTACGAACGCCTGGGCATTCGTTACCAACGCGTCTGTCTGCCACTCGCCAGCGACCGATATGCCTGGGTCTACACCCGCCTGCCCGCCTCAGGACACCAGCTTGAGCCCGACCAGAGAGCACAGCAGCATTGCCAGAAAGAATAACCGCAGGCCACTGGCCGGATCGCCAAAGAAGACAATCCCCACCAGCACGGTGCCGATCGCACCAATACCGGTCCAGGTGGCATAGGCCGTGCCCAGCGGAATACTGGCCATTGCCTTGGTCAACAGGACAAAGCTGATCGCACCCATGATGACAAAGGCGATCGACGGCCCCAGCTTGCTCAACCCTTCTGATTGCTTCAGCGCAACCGCAAACCCAACTTCAAACAATCCCGCAAACAACAGATACAACCAGGCCATATTTATCTTCCCAGAAAGATATATTTCCTGATATTATCTTCCCAGGAAGACAAATACAAGGAAAAAGCATGCACCGTGAACGCATCAGTTTCAGTGAATTATCCGACGCTTCTCGTGAAAACTGGCCGGAAGCAGCCGCCGGTAACAGTCTGCTGGCACCGGCGATCTACCGCCTGCATGAACACTTGAGCCGTCTGGCCGAGGCGCTGTTCAAGGAATATGATCTGCAAAGTGCCGAGTTCGAAACTCTGTGTGCCCTGCGCAACAGCCCTCCGCCACACTGCCTGACCCCCACGGATATCTACCGCATGCTGTTGATCAGCTCGGGGGGCATGACCAAGATCCTGACACGATTGGAAAAACGGGGGCTGGTCGGTCGCCCGGCCAACCCCAAGGATGCCCGCAGCCGCATGGTCGGCCTGAGCGTTCACGGCAAAATGGTGGTGGAAGGGATTACCGAGCGACTGCTTAAGGCGGAGAGAAGGCTGCTTGAATGCTGCCCCCAGCCCGACGTACTGGAGCAGCAATTGACCGAATGGCTCACGCGCATCGAACAGGACTGACGGAGATATTGTCTCCCCTCAAGCCCAATGGCCGCTCCATCAGGTTGATCCAGTGTGCCAGCGCCGGGTTCTCATTATCCCGGCGCCACACCCGGTTGAGCCGCGTCTCGTCGCTGAAATCTTCCAGCTCACGCCAGGCAATGCCCGCCCGCTGCATTTGCGGGCTGCCCAGTGGAAACAGGCTGAGACACTCGCTGGCCGCGACCAGCCCCATCACGCTGGCCACATCATCGGCCTCGTACTCCACCCGGATATCCAGCTGCTGCTGGTGACAGCAGTTGAGAAAGTGGTCATAGACGTTGACCCACTTGCCCCGCTTGCCCAGCACAAAGCCGTAGGGTTCCAGATCGGCCAGATGCAGCACGGAACGACACCCGAGCGGATGATCCTCGGCCATGATCAGCAGCAGCGGTTCTCGATGGCACACCTGGATGCGCAGCTCGCTGTTGCGGGTACTGCCGCTGAAAAAGCCCATGTCCAGCTCGCGTGCCAGCAACGCCTCTTCCTGTTCGCTGATCGGCAGCAGATTCAGGTCGACCTGCACCCCCGGATACTCGGCCCTGAAGCGGCTGAGCAATTCAGGCAGGAAGGTTTCCATCGCCGCCCCGCCATAGCCAAGCCTGAGCTGTCCGGTAATGCCCTGGCTGATCTCCCGCCCCACACGCATGGCTGCCTGCTGCTGGCGCAGCAATTGTTCCGCTTCGGTCAGAAAGGCCCGGCCCGCAACCGTCAGCACCACCGAGCGGGTGGTGCGCACGAACAGTCGCGTGCCGACCTTGTCTTCCACCCGGCTGATGATGCGGCTCAGGGTCGCCGCCGAGATGTTCAGCCGGTCAGCCGTTTCCTGAAAGTGCAGCTGCCGGGCCAGCTCCACGAAGGCTTCAAAGTCGCGCAAGTTCAGCATGGGTCCACCTGCATTGTTTCACCTGATACAAAAATTCATGAAATCTTCATCATTAATTATCAAAAAACGGGTTGCTAAGGTGAGTCCGTTACCCAGAGTGACACGCGCAAATAACAACAAATGAACGAGGCGCACCCATGCTGTATGTCCGTACGCGACAGGTTCCGCCTCGCACCCGAGGTAGAACCATGTACAAGAAAATGACGCGTTCCGCGCTGTCCGCCGCCATCCTCGCGGCACTACCCCTGATCGCCGATGCCGGCGAGATCACCATCAAACGTGATACCTGGGGCGTACCCCACGTCTACGCTGAAACTACCCACGACCTGTTTTACGGCTACGGTTATTCCGTCGCCCAGGACCGTCTGTACCAGATGGAAATCGCCAAGCGCTCCACTCAGGGCCGTATGGCCGAAGTGCTGGGGGCCGATTACATCGACTATGACAAGAAGATCCGCACCAACTACGACCCCACCTCCATCCAGCGCCAGATCGACGCCCTGAGCACCGATGACCGTGCCATTCTGGACGGCTATGCCGCCGGCATGAACGCCTGGATCGAACAGGTGCAGGCCAAGCCGAACTCTCTGCTGCCCAAGCAGTTCCACGACAACGGCTTCCAGCCCGAGGCCTGGACGGCGTTCGATGTGGCGATGATCTTTGTCGGTTCCATGGGCAACCGTTTCGGTGACTACAACACCGAAATCGAAAACCAGCAATTGCTGGATGCCCTTATACAAGAACATGGCGAGACGGAAGGCTGGGCCATTTTCAACCAGCTCAACCCGCTCAACGACCCCAGCGCTCCCACCACCGTGCCCAAGGGGGACTGGACAGGTACTTTCGACAAGCGCCATGTGGAACTGGCCGCCCGCCCACCGGTCTCGCGCAAGACCGAGCAGGACATCGCCCGCCTGGCGATCGATCAGGACGGTGGCGTGATGAACCTGTCCCTGGCCGATGCTCAGCGCTACAACGCCCGGCAGTTCCACGATTTCGGTCTCACCGGCGTGGCCGGTTATCCACAGACCTCAAACATGATCGTGGTCGGCAAAAAGAAAGCCAAGGGCGCCAACAGCATTCTGCTCAACGGCCCCCAGTTCGGCTGGTTCAACCCGGCCTATACCTATTCCATCGGCCTGCACGGCGCCGGTTTCGACCTGGTGGGCAACACGCCCTTTGCCTATCCGGGCATCCTGTTCGGCAACAACCCGGAGATCGCCTGGGGCAGCACTTGGGGCGCCGGTGATGTGGTGGATATCTACCGCGAGACACTGAACCCGAACAACCCGGAAGAATACCTGTTCGAAGGCCGCTACCGCCCGATGGAGGTGCGCACCGAAACCATTCAGGTCAAAGGCGCTGATCCGGTCAGCTTCAAGGTGTACAAGACCGTTCACGGCCTGCTGATCAGCCGTGACGACGCGCAACAGATCGCCTACGCCAAGAAGCGCGCCTGGCAGGGCCGCGAGATCGAAACGCTGATGGCCTGGACTCACCAGGGCAAGGCCAGCAACCATCAGGACTGGCTGCAGTACGCGGCGCGCAGCGCCTTCAACATCAACTTCTACTACGCCGATCAGCAGGGCAACATCGGCTATGCCTTCACCGGCAAGTACCCCGAACGCAAGCCGGGTCACGACAACCGCCTGCCCGCCTCCGGCGAGGGTGACCAGGAATGGCTGGGCATCAAGCCGTTCGCGCGCAACCCCCAGGTGTACAACCCAAGTTCCGGCTATATCGCCAACTGGAACAACAAGCCGGCGGACGACTTCATCGCCCCGGACATGTTCTGGTATTCCTGGAGCGAAGCGGACCGCGTCGACACCATGAAGGCGATCATGGACGCCAAGGACAGGTTCACCGCCGATGACGTCAAGCAGATGATGGAGGATGTCTCCTACGCCGACGTCAACGCGCGCTACTTCATCCCCTTCCTGGATGAAGCCACGCGTCATTTGAAGGCGGATGACGCGCGCCGCCAGGCCGTTCAGCTGCTGCTGGACTGGGACATGACCAGCCACGACCGCGACCGTGACGGCCAGTACGACGAAGCCGCCACCACCCTGTTCCAGGCCTGGTTGCCGGAGATGCTGGCCGAGACATTCAAGGATGATATTCCGGGCCGTTTCTTCAACTGGTACGCCTCCGCCGGCTATCCGTCGCCGCAGTCGCCGCTGCGTTCCAGCGTCAACGTTCAGCCGGGCACCAAGGCGCTGCTGCAGGCCCTGCGCGGCAAAGATGCCGGCGTTGAGCAGACCTACGACTTCCTCAACGGCCGCTCCGCCAACGAGCTGGTACTGGCCAGTCTCGAGCGTGCACTAAAGCAGGTGAAAGCGAAGCACGGTGACAACCCGGACAACTGGAAGCTGCCGGTGGTGCCGATGCGCTTCTTCACCAACAACTTCCTCGGCATGCCCCAGGCCGGGGATGACGAAGTTCGCGACACCCATATCGCCATGAACCGCGGCACCGAAAACAACCTGGTGATCTTCAACGGCAAGCGGGTGGAGACCCATGAGGTGGTCGCCCCGGGCCAGAGCGGCTTTATCGCCCCGGACGGCACGCCATCACCGCACTACGAAGATCAGCTGAAGCTGTTTGAAGACTTCGGTTACAAGCAGACCTGGCTGAGCCCCAAAGAGGTCGACGCCAACACCCAGTCCGTGACTCATCTGAACACAGAACAATAAATAAAAAGGCAGTATCCGATGAAAAAACTGACACTTGCATTGATGGTGGCCGCCGCCCTGCCGGCCACTCACGCCTCCCTGGCACACGCCGACACCACGTTGTACGGCTCACTGCGCGTGGAGCTGGATGCCAGAAGCAGCAGCGATCTGGACCTGCGTGACGGCTCGTCCCGCTTCGGCCTCAAGGGCGATGTGGATCTGGGACTGGACCACACTCAGGGTCTGTTCCACTGGGAAGCCAACGTGGACACTACCGACAACGACGGCACCATGTTCAGCCCCCGTCTGGCCTACGTGGGGGCTACCGGTGACTGGGGTACGCTGCTGCTCGGCAAACAGTGGCAGATGCATTACATCTGGACCAACTCCACCACCGATATCTTCAATGCCGCGGCTGCCGATGGCGGCGAGCGTTTCCAGCTGGGCGGCTTTGCCGGCCACTGGCGCCCGGACAACAGCCTGTCCTACCTCTCGCCCACGTTCGGCAACTGGCAGCTGGCCGGTCATCTGGTGATCGCCGGCAGCGGCAGTGACAACGATGGTGAGCAGGACGACACCCTGGACAGCTACGACCTGAACGTGAAATACGAAGGCGAGAGGGTCTACCTGGCCGCGTCCTACGGCAATATCGGCAGCAATGCCGGGGGCGTCGACTATGACCTGGACAGCTGGGCGCTGGGCACCCGCATCAAGGTCAGCGACCCGCTGAGTTTCGTGGCGCGTTACGAAAACCAGCAGGGCAGCGGCACCAGCATCTACGACCTGATCAGCGGCACCAACCCTACGGGTACCTCGCTGGACGTGGATCGAGAGGTACTGGAGGCCGGCTTGCTGTATAAAACCGGCGCCTTTACCTGGAAGGTGCGCGGCACCCGCTACGAGGAGAACAACACCGGGGTGGAACTGAACCAGTGGGCCGCCGGGGTACAGTATGACCTGGGCAACCGGGCACGCCTGTACTTCAACTACATCGACAACGATGCTGACGACAGCGTGGTGTCCTACGACCGCACGGTGCTGGGGTACCGCCTCGACTTCTGACCCCGGCCGCCGTTCAACATACGCTGCAAGAGAAGGATCTCTTTTTCGGCCCGTCATCTGACGGGCTTTTTTATGGCAGGATGACATCATCCAGCGGTCGGCGGGGGGATGCGGCCAATCGCTCTTCCGGGTACCCCATGCGCATCAGGACCTGTGGATAACCTTCAAGCGCCAATGCCTGCTGCAGCCGCGTCCGCAGCTCGGCCACCTGAAGCGGCTGGTTCAGGTAGGAGGCCTGAAGCCCCTCCCGCTGCGCTTCCAGAAGCAATCGCTGCAATGCCTGCCCGGCTTCCAGCCAGGCCTGAGGCTCATCCGTTACCGTTGACAGCACCATCAGTGCCGGTGACTCGTCGGCCAGCAACCCATCCTGAGTCGCCAGGCTTCGGCCCATGTCGAAATGGCGCACCACACCGCGCACCAGCGGCGCGACCAGGCCGGGCACACTGAGTCCCTCCCCCCGGCCCGCACCGTGCAGCCACTGGGCCAGCTCCTGGCGCCAGGCTTCGTTCTGCCACTGGCGGTTATCCCCTTCGCGCACCATCGCTATCAGGGCCTGGCGCTCATCGGCCGTATTAAGCCACTGCAGCGCGGCGCCTTCGCTGCGTACAGCCAGTTCCAGCCGCGTGGCCAGCTCCGGCGTGGGCTCACGGGCCTGAAAGCGGTTGCGGTAGGTACGGCGCAACAGTACGGCTTCGGTCAGCCCGGCCAGCCCGGCTTCCCCCTCGCCCGCCAGCACCTGTACTCGCGCCAGCAGCGCGGGCACGGCCGGATCCGGCAAGCTATTGATGTGCAGCGCCCAGCCAGCCTCGGCCGCGGCCACTCGGAGGTTGAACAGCGCACAGCCACAACTGATATGCAGCTCGCGGCCGGCCGGGTCGTTTACCGGCAGGGTGCGACTGAAGTCCGCATGCAGCTCGATCTGCCCCGTCTGCAGCCGAAACTGCCAGGGCTGGGTGTTGTGGCTCGAAGGCGCCAGCACGGCCAGCTCCAGAAGGGCCTTGAGGTTGTCCACATCCGCAGGTGCCATCATCGGGTGTACTCCGCACAACATGAATCAGAACAGTGTATGCCACCCGGCTCAGACCGTCAGCATGTGCCCGGCAATCCCCAGGGCAAACCCGAGCACGGCACCCATCGGCGGCCCCCAGTGCCGGGCCAGCCTGGCCTGTGGTGCGATGTCCTGGAACACCGAATAAAGAATGCCGCCGGCCGCGAACAGCATCACTGCAGATACAAACGCCGGGTACGCGGCCAGCCAGATGAAACCGACCAGCCCGGCCACTGGCCCCAGCAGGGCCATCAAGGCAAAGGTGACAATGATCCGGTTGGCGGAGTAATGGCTGGAGTGACGCAGTTCACGGAAGGCATTGAACCCCTCGGGCATGTTCTGCAAGCCGATCAGCAGCGCCAGCAGCAGGCCGTTGCTGCCGCCAAGGGCAAAGGCCGCCCCCAGCGCAATGGATTCGGGGATGAAATCGGCCAGCATGGCCACCAACTGGCTGGCCGAGGTTTTGAAAAGGTTCAGCAACACGTCGATCAGCATGAACACCAGCCCGCCCAGTAAAAACCAGATCAGTGCCATGCGCGTGTTCAGATGCTCGATGCCGTCCGGCACCAGTACCAGCGCCACCGCCGACAACAGGGCCCCGCCGCCGAAGGCGATGACACTGTGACGAAACTCCTTTTCCAGCCAGCGGGGATGAATATGCTCCAGGCGGGCAACCAGTGCACCGGCCGGCATGCTCAGCCCGGCCAGTAACGTCAGCAACAGTATTTCCAGCAGCAACATGATGCATGTCCTTGTCGTGTGACCAATACTGCCATCATGCCAGTTGTCCCCGGCTTGGCAAGCGAACCCGCCGCAACCGGTGCTTTTGCAGGTGGGCGTGCTCAGCCCGCGATGGCGGCAAAACGCCCGCCGGTCAGCCTTGCCAGGTCGGCGGGCGCCAGTTCGATCTCCAGCCCGCGCCGCCCGGCACTGACGTGAAGGGTGTCAAACTGTTCGGCACTGGCATCAAT
The DNA here is from genome assembly GCF_019061305.1 of Marinobacterium weihaiense. GTDB lineage: Bacteria > Pseudomonadota > Gammaproteobacteria > Pseudomonadales > Balneatricaceae > Marinobacterium > Marinobacterium weihaiense. The sequence continues at coordinate 190,585 of NZ_JAHQZT010000004.1, read as the reverse complement.
GAATGTTGCCAGGCGCTTTTTCTGTCCCAGCGGGCTGACCCCGCCGAGCACATAGCCGGTGGTACGCTCAACCTCGGCCGGATCGGCCATCGATGCCTTCTTGGCGCCGGCGGCCTTAGCAATCTGTTTCAGATTAAGCTTGCCGGCCACGGGGACCACGCCGATGGCCAGGGTCTTGCCATCCAGACTGACTACCAGCGTCTTGAACACCTGCTCGGCGGCCAGACCCAGTTTTTCCACGGCTTCCAGGCCATAGGACTCCGCCGCTGCATCATGCTGGTACTCGTGGATCCGGTGTTCAACTTTGGCCTTGCGGACCAGGTTGATGGCGGGTGTCATCCCTGTATCTCCTACATCTGTTGACTGGGTTATTTCTTGAACATCGAGGGCCGAATGCCCGGTTTTTTGGGCGCACCAACCGAAGCATCCGGCTTGGGTGCCGGCTTTTTCCGGCCCGGTTTGGTCACCTTGGGTTTCTTATCGGCCAATGGCTGGCCCTCGATCCAGCGACCATTCTCGAACCGGGGCACCGGCTGCACCTGCAGCGGCTTGCCGATCAGGGCACTGATCGCTGCCAGGAAGCGTCGCTCTTCCGGCGCCACCAGCGAGACGGCCCAGCCGCGCTTGCCGGCACGGCCGGTCCGGCCGATGCGGTGGACGTAGGCCTCGGCCTGGTTGGGCAGATCATAGTTGACTACCTGCGGCAGCGCTTCGATGTCCAGCCCGCGCGCCGCCACGTCCGTCGCCACCAGCACCTGTACCTCGCCATTGCTGAACGCCTGCAGCGCCGCCAGCCGCTCGCGCTGATGACGGTCGCCATGAATGGCCAGGGCACTGATGCCTTCTCCCTGCAGCTGTTCCGCCACCAGGTCGGCGCGGCGCTTGGTACGGGTAAACACCAGGGTCTGCTGCCACTGGCCTTCACGAATCAGGTAACTGAGCACGTCGGTCTTGTCGGCATTGGTGACCGCGTAGGCACTCTGCTTGACCTGCTGGCTGGCGGCATTGCGCCGCGCCACCTGAATCCGTTGCGGCTGGCGCAGCAGAGACTCGGCCAGGGCTTCCACCGGGCCATTGAGCGTGGCCGAGAACAGCAGCGTCTGGCGCTGTTCGGGCATGTGGCTCATCAGTGTGCGGATATCGTGGATAAAGCCCAGATCCAGCATGCGATCCGCTTCATCCAGCACCAGCACCTGCAGCTGTTCAAGCGACAGTTTCTTCTGCTTGAGCATGTCCAGCAGACGCCCCGGCGTGGCGACCAGAACGTCGGCGCCGCGTTTCATCTTGCGGATCTGGTTGTCGAAACGCACGCCGCCGAAAATGGAGATCACCCGCATGCCCAGCAGGCGGCCATATTCCAGCATGTTGTCGCCCACCTGGACGGCCAGCTCCCGGGTCGGAACCAGCACCAGCGCGCGGATGTGGTGGTAATCGCCCTCGACCGGCTCGCGGCTCAGGCGCTGAATGATCGGCAGCGCAAAGGCCGCAGTCTTGCCGGTGCCGGTCTGGGCTTCGGCTATAAGATCATGCCCGGCCAGTACCTGCGGTATCGCCTGCGTCTGGATCGGGGTCGGCTGCCGGTAGCCAAGATCCTGCAGGGTGGTCACCAGTTCAGGGCAAAGAGAAAGGTCGGCAAAAGCGGTCACGGCGGCATACTCGGCTGGGTAAAGTTGCCATTATCGCATGCCGGCCGCATCGGCCCAACCGAAGACCGGCCCCATATGCGGGTCCGATCTCCGAGGCGCCGGGCAGGTTCAGTCTTTGACCAGATCGCGGTCGTAATTCAGACGCTTGGCCGCATCCAGCGTCAGCAGCTGCATGAACGCCTTGGTTTCGTAGTCGTTGCCGACCGGGGCGCCATCTCCGCCGCTGCCGCCGCCAAAGACATTGGTCGGCACTTGGCGCTTGGCGTAAGCTTCGGCCCACAACTGCTGGATCTTGATTTCCGCTTCCAGCTTCTGCGCCAGGGCGTTATCCGCTTCCAGGATCACCTGTTTCTGGTAGGCTTCGGCCTCCGCCAGCGTACGCTGGGTCTGGGCTTCGATCTTAGCCTTTTCCAGATTAATTTCAGCGGTTTCACGCTGGATTTCCGCTTCCGCCTTCAGCTTTTCAGCCCGGGTAATGGCCAACTGCTTTTCGGTCTGGGCTTCGGTCGTCTTCTGGATCTGGTCTACCTTCGCCTGCGCCTGGCGCTCGGCCACCTCGCGTTCGCCACGGGCAATCGCCAGCAGGCGCTGTTCTTCTTCCTGCACCCGCTGCTCGCGGGCGATGGCACGGTCGGCGGAGGCCTTCTGTTTCAGCTGCATGCGCTCGATGAACTTCTGGTTCGGCTTGATATCGGTCACCAGCGCCGAGACCACGGTGATGCCATAATCAGTGAAACGCTGCTGCTTGCGACGCGGCTGACCGGTTTCATCCAGTACCTTCTGCACCACAAACACGGTCTTGTCGTCTTCGCCGTACTCTTCCTGCTCGGTGCCCAGAGCCACATTGGCCGTGCCACTGGCCAGGCGCCCCGAATTGACGCTGACCTCTTCACGCTTGACCAGGTAGATGCCGTTGCGCATCTGGTTTTCAAACTCGGAGTTGAACTCGGTACGGCCACCGGCGTAGTACTCTTCCGCCGTCATCAGCGATGCGTTGGCCTGCAGGGTTTCCTTGAACACCGGCAGCAGCGCCGTGCGCAGCAGGTTCTCCGGCGAACGGTATTCATGGGCCAGTTTTAGAAAGGACTCTTCATCGGAGGGGATGGAAAAACGCACCGTTGCCTGGGCATGGGCATCCACCTGATCCAGGAACATGATGCTCAGCGGTGGCAGGCTGGCCGAGGCGTTGTTGGAATCCTTTTCCGAGGTAATGGCATCCTGGCTGGAGCCCGACACCGCCTGAACGGTCATGGCCCGCTTCCAGGAGTTGTAGCGCCCGAACGGGTAGAACTTGTAACCGATCTCGGTCACCACGGCTTCGTTACCGGTCACCGTGCGCACGTGGTAGATGTAGCCGGGCTCGGCATAGAAAAAGGATTGTGACAGCACGTACATCAGCACCAGGGCGACAACGCCGCCGGCGATGAACTTGCCCTTCTTGAACGAAAGACGCTGTGTTGGAGTGTGATCATCCATGGAGCGGGTTCCTTGTATGCAAGGGTTAACGGGCAAGGGGCGCTGACTTAGCGTGACTCCTTGACCAGCGGAATACCATTGGTGCCCACCGGGATGTACACCGTGGTGTGATTGGGGGATTCAGCCATTTTCAGCTGGGCGTTGATCGCCTCGTGCTGCAGGTAGTTGGCAGTCAGGGTGGCATTGATGATGCGCTGCGCTTCGGCAATCCCCTTGGCCTCTTCGATGCGGATTTCGGCATCCTTGCGGGCGATGGCCTTCTGGGTCTCTTTTTCCGACAGCAGCTGCTGGGCCGCCAGCCGCTTCTCCACCGCCGTGGCCACGATCTCGGGATAGTTGATATTGCCGATCACCACCTTGGTCAGGCTGAAGGGCGTATCGGCCAGGTAGGCGCGCAACTTCTCGGACACCTCGATGGCGATGTTCTCGCGCTGGGTTTTCAGATCCCGGCTATCGTACTGCTGCACGGCATCGCGCACATAGGTACGGAAGGTTTCGCGCACATAACGCGGATACCAGTTTTCACCGCCGTACTGCTCCACCACCTGGCGCACGCTACCCTCGCGCACGGACAGGATGGCGTGGAAATTGAAGTGGATATTGAGGTCGTCGCGGGCCAGGATGCGGAAGGTTTCGGTATAGGTGTTGGGCTGCATGTCGATGTTCAACACCTGGTTACGCCACAGTGAAAAGCCATAGTTGGCCGGTCCACGGAGCGTATCCTTGTAGCCACCAGCGCCAAAGAATCTAGGCTTTTCAAATACATAGCCTTCATGACCGGCAGGGGTACTGGGGTTGGTACAGGCACTGAGCGAGAACAGACTGACCACGCCGATCAGTATCAGCCCGAAGGCACTGCCCAGGAAGGAGGATTTTTTCTGAAACATGACTGCGCATTCCCTTGTCGTGAGTCCTCGAAACAACCGATCTAGTCTGCAACGGGACCGGCCGGTTGGCAAGCCGCCCACCGGCACGACAGTGCGCGCAGGCCGGCAGGAAGGCGCTCCGTGCCGGCCGCAGTCGTTACTGCGCCTGGGAGCGCAGGTACTCTTCGTAGTCGCCGTGGAAATCGACGATGCCGGTCGGCGTCAGCTCGATGATGCGGGTCGCCAGCGAGGAGACAAACTCGCGGTCATGGCTGACAAACAGCAGCGTGCCCGGGTAGTTTTCCAGCGCCATGTTGAGCGACTCGATCGATTCCATATCCAGGTGGTTGGTAGGCTCGTCCAGCAGCATGATGTTGGGCTGCTGCAGAATCAGCTTGCCGAACAGCATGCGGCCCTGCTCGCCCCCGGAGATCACCTTCACCGACTTGTCGATCTCCTTATGCGAGAACAGCATACGGCCCAGAGTGCCGCGAATCACCTGCTCGTCGTCGCCTTCCTTGCCCCACTGACTCATCCAGTCGTAGAGGTTCTTGTCCTCTTCGAATTCATGGGCATGATCCTGGGCGTAGTAGCCGATCTCGGCGTTTTCAGACCACTTCACCGTGCCGGCATTGGGTTCCAGGTCGCCGACCAGACATTTCAGCAGGGTCGACTTGCCGATGCCGTTGGGGCCGATGATGGCGATGCGCTCACCTACGTTCACCTGCAGATTAAGACCGGAGAACAGTTCCTCGTCGAACGACTTGGCCAGGCCTTCCACTTCCAGCGCGGTACGGTGCAGCTTCTTCGCCTGCTCGAAGCGGATGAACGGGTTCTGACGGCTGGAGGGTTTGATCTCGTCCAGCTGGATCTTGTCGATCTGCTTCAAACGCGAGGTCGCCTGGCGCGATTTGGAGGCGTTAGCGGAGAAACGGCTGACGAACGCCTTGAGATCGGCGATCTGGGCCTTCTTCTTGGCGTTGTCGGCCTGCATGCGCTCCCGGGCCTGGGTGGACGCCAGCATGTAATCGTCGTAGGTACCCGGATAGACCTTCAGCGTACCGTAGTCGATGTCGGCCATATGGGTGCAGACACTGTTCAGGAAGTGACGGTCATGCGAGATGATGATCATGGTGCAGTTGCGCTGGTTGAGCACGCCTTCCAGCCAGCGGATGGTGTTGATATCCAGGTTGTTGGTCGGCTCGTCCAGCAGCAGGATATCCGGGTCGGAGAACAGCGCCTGCGCCAGCAGCACGCGCAGCTTCCAGCCCGGTGCCACTTCGCTCATCAGACCGAAGTGCTGCTCCACCGGAATTTCCAGACCCAGCAGCAGTTCACCGGCGCGGGATTCGGCGGTATAGCCGTCCATTTCGGCAAATTCAGCTTCCAGTTCACCGGCGCGGATACCGTCCTCTTCGGTCATTTCCGCCTTGGCGTAGATGGCATCACGCTCGGACTTGATCGCCCACAGCTCCTCGTGGCCCATGATCACGGTATCCACCACGGTGAACTCCTCGTAGGCGAACTGATCCTGGCGCAACTTGCCCAGACGCTCATTCGGGTCCTTGGACACGTTACCGGAAGACGGCTCCAAATCACCGCCGAGGATCTTCATGAAGGTGGACTTGCCGCAGCCGTTGGCGCCGATCAGGCCATAACGGTTGCCGTCGCCGAATTTAACGGAGATGTTTTCAAACAGTGGCTTGGCGCCAAACTGCATGGTGATATTTGCAGTGGTCAGCAATGGAATGGTCTCGCTTGGTCAAAATGAGGGTTCAGGCCGCAGATCATCGACGGGCGTTTCAGGGGCATGAACACGAAAACATGAAGGCAGGGCCGGTGATGAAGGCATCCCCGGCGAGCGATATTCAAACATTGATTATGCCACACATCGGCGCGGGGTTGCAGTGAAGCATCAGTGCCGGGGTCGTTCGGTAATCGCCCCACAGGCATGACAGCGGAGGCCGTCCCGCACCCGGAACAGCGGAAAGTCGATAGCCAGGAACATCAGAAAGGCCCAGCGCCGCCCGATCAGGTGATGCGCGGTGTTGCGGCTGCCGCATACCGGGCAGGCGGGCCGATCCTCCCCCTCCTGCTCCAGCAGCGGCGCTTCTCGGTCTTCGGCCAGCAGCTGACACGCCCGCTCGACATCCTCGGCCGCAACCTGCAGGCGCACGCCGCCCAGAGCATCGGAGTACAGCCACTGCATGTTGATGGTCTGCTCATCCGCCACAAAGGCTCGGATTCCCTCGCTGTCGAGCAGGGCACGGGCGATCTGCGCCTCATAGGGATAGGTGTAACGGGCAATGGTGACCAGCATCGGCCTCCTTCCTCCTCCGCAGTAGCAGCGGCCAGTATTACCGCCTGTCAGGCGGTCGGCGCATGGTGACGGCGGTGCAGCGCGCGCACCTGATCCACCAATTCAGGCACCGGGCCTTCCACGGCAATGTGCGGCACGATCTCGCGAATCGACAGGGTGTTGATCGGCGGCGGTGCCACGTTCATTTCACTCAGCCAACGCCCCAGCTGCCGGGACGAACTGACGAACACAATGCGGCCCAGCCCGACCCAGCCGTGGGCAGCGGCGCACATGGGGCAGTGTTCCCCCGAGGTGTACAGGGTGGACACGGCCCGCTGCTCGGGCGTCAGGTGCTCCGCCGCCCAGCGGGCCAGTTCAAACTCGGGGTGGCGGGTGTTGTCGCCGCTGGACACTATGCGATTGCGGTCTTCCGCCAGTACCTGACCGGCGGCATCCACCAGTACCGAGCCGAAGGGAGCATCGCCGGCGTTCAACGCCTCTTCGGCCAGCTCGACGGCACGGTGCAGGTGTTTCATATCGGATTCAGGCCACATGCTTCTCTCCTGTTCAACGGTAATGCACGTCTGTGTTCAGTGTATACGCTCAGCGACTGTACCGGGTTTGCCTGTTGCCGGATTACTGCTAGTCTCGGCCTCATTTCACCAACGAGAGACCGGCATGTCGGACATTTTCACCCTTGAGCCCCGTGACCCCGAACAGTATCGCCGCGATACCCGCAAGAGCAACCTGGTCCTGATGCTCACCTTTGCCGTGCTGGGCATGGCGCTGGCGACACTGAGCGTTCGCCTCTTCGGCAGTCCCGAGGGCGGCAATTTCATCTGGAACCTGGCTGGCGTGATCGCCGGGGTTCTCGCCACCACGGCGGTGTTCAAGGGGTACTACTGGCACCAGCCCTGGATGGAATCGGCGCGCTATGGCTGGCAGCTCAAGCGCAACCTGATGAGCGTGACCAATATTCTGCACGCGGTCCAAGCAGGTGTCGAACAGGACAACCCCACCGCCCTGCGGGTGATGCGCTTCTATCACCTGGGACTGGAGCAGATGTATCGCCTGGAAAACAACCAGAGCGAGTTGAGCGACCTGCAGGCCGACAGCCGGGCACTGCTGCCCAGACTGGAGGCCCAAGGCATAGCGCCCGAGCAGACATCACTGGACCCGAGCTGGATTGCGCAGTTAAAACCGAAGAAAGGTAAAAAGTAAGGCCAACCGCGCTGACCTGACGCCCCGACCGCTCAGGGCCTGAGTGGCGCGGGGCAGTATCGCCGGCACCGATGCGGCAGGCGTATCCGACGCGCGGCAGGTTAGACCAGCCGACCGCGTTGATAATCCTCGATGGCCTGATCCAGCTCCTCGACACGGTTCATCACGAAGGGACCGTACTGGGCAATGGGTTCGCCGATCGGCTCGGCGGCCAGAACCAACATCGCGGCACCCTGCTCCCCGGCCTGCAATGACAGTACATCACCAACGCTGAACTGCGCCGCTTCATCAAGGTTCAACGGCTCCTCGCCCAAGCGGCCACTGCCCTCGAACAGATAGACAAATCCGGCCCGGTTGCCTGCCAGGGGCAGCTGCAACCGCATGTGCGGGGGCAGGCGCAGGTCCAGCATCAGCGGATCGCGGCTGATGCCACTGACCGGCCCCGCATGAGTTTGACCATTCAGCTCAAGACTGCCGGCAATCAGCTTGAGGCGAGCGCCACTGGCCGGATCCTCGATAACCGGAATCTGCTCGGCAGCCAATTCCTGATAGCGTGCCGGGGTCATCTTTTCCGCGGCCGGCAGGTTTATCCACAGCTGGAAACCGCGCATCAGGCCCTCTTTCTGTTCCGGCATCTCCTCGTGAATCACGCCGCGCCCGGCTGTCATCCACTGTACGCCACCACTTTCCAGCACCGCTTCATTGCCCAGATGGTCACGGTGACGCATGCGCCCGTCGAGCATGTAGGTTACGGTTTCAAAACCGCGATGCGGGTGGGCCGGAAAACCGGCGATGTAATCGTCCGGGTTGTCGGAAAAGAACTTGTCCAGCATCAGGAAGGGGTCGATGCGGTGCTGAGCCGAGCGCCCCAGACTGCGCAGCAGGCGCACGCCGGCGCCATCACGGCTTTCACGGGCGGGAATGCGACGTTTGAGGGTCCGCTCTATCATGGTGTGTCTCCTGCTGCTCGGCACGCAAGCTGATCATTGATGCCTTCTATTCTGGCTTCAAGGCGGAGCGGGATACAGGTGGGTTCGTAAATGCGAATGATCAGTTTATTCGATGGGTGACCATCACGGGTCACCCCTGCTTCCCACAGACAACAACCAGAACCGTTGCCATCCTCAGGGCTGCACCTTGCCGCGCATGGATTTGATATTGCCGCGCTGCTTTTTCTTTTCGATGCGCTTGCGCTGGGAGCTGCGCGTAGGCTTAGTGGGCCGACGCTTCTTTTCCATTTTGACCGCACCGCGAATCAACTCGGCCAACCGGTTGAGCGCGTCCTCGCGGTTCTGCTCTTGGGTACGGTACTGCTGCGCCTTAAGTACAACCACGCCGTCGCGGCTGACCCGGCTGTCACTCAGTGCCAGCAGCCGCTCCTTGTAGAACGCAGGCAGCGAAGAGGCGCGGATATCAAAACGCAGATGGATGGCGGACGAGACCTTGTTGACGTTCTGACCGCCCGCCCCCTGGGCACGAATGGCGGTCAGTTCGATCTCGTCATCGCTCAGGCTGACGGCATTGGACAGTTTCAGCATCACGGACTCAGCGATCTTCCAGGCTCAAAGACACCATGGCCTGAATGGCCGCCTGAGGGTCTTTGGCCGTTGTCAGGGTCAACTGTAAACGACGCGGCGCATGCTCGGTGGCCCACTGCCAGGACTGGGTCAGGGCTTCACCATTGAGCGGGGTCAGCACCTGCTCCTCTCCCAGCGCACGCGCCTGCAGCGGCGCAGGTGCCGCCATGGCCAGCTGGCGGAACCACTGCCGAGTCGCCACCGCATCACTGCGGCGTGCCATGACGGCACAGAAGCTGTCCCCCTCGGTCAAGACCAGTACATACTGGCCAAACTCCCCCTTGTATGGCACCGGCCAGGCATCACCGGAACGTCCCTGCAGGAAGTGCTGTGCCTGCTGTGGCGGTAGCTTGGGCAGTTGCTGTTCAGTCAGACTGGCCCGCAAGGCACCGTAGTCACTGAAATGTTTGGCACAGAATGACAGGTAGACCTTCTGCAGAAAATCGGAGCGCTCATCCGCCTGTGCCATCATGGGCAACAGCACCAGCAGCGATAGCAGCCCCGCCTGCAGGCGCGACATGAAATGTGTGTGCATACTTCACTCATTGTTGTCGATGACGCAGCAGCGACGACTGCATTCCGGCAGTCGCTCTGCGCGATTGTGTGAGGATGAAGTCTGACGGTCGATATCGGCTTTGGCAAGTCACCTCTACAGCGGGGCGCCGGACTAATGGCGTGGTCCCGTTACCAGACGCATCAGGCGATCAACATCCTCGGCCAGTGTCTGCTCAAAGTTCTGCCAGTCCAGATAATATTCGCTCAACGGCGTATTGCACTGAACACGGTCATCCTCGCCACGAGATTTATGCAATTCGATGTGCAGGGGCGAGATATTGAGCACCCGCCGTTCTTCGTCCCACAGGATTTCCTGCAAGTCGTACAGCGCGTTCATTATGATGAAATGCTTGCGAAACAGCGCAAGCAGACTGTCGTCGGTCAGATCATCGAATGCATGCTGACGCTCCAGTGTCCGCATCAGGTAATACTCACTGACCCCTTCAGGGTGCTGGCGCAATTCGCTGAGCACTTGGGGCAAGACCGGATTGATCATGGAACACCTTCCGCTTATGCCTTTCTGCGCGGGAGCCACATGCAGTATAGTCAAAGTCATCCGACCGGGGGCCTGTCGGTCGGCAGACAAGTGGGGACAGGTGTTCAGCGAGGTGAACAATGGATGGATTCTGGCTGGTGCTGGTGGCACTGCCCCTGTTTGTAGTCATCGGTGCCGGGCTGGGCATGCGCGCCTGGGTGGTAAGTCGCCAGCTGCGCATGCAGATTGCTCAGTTGCAGCAGCGGCTGCACGCTCTGGAGCAGACGCCTCCCGAGGCGGCGCGCGCACCGTCGGCAAGGTCGGAACAGCCTCCGGCCACGCCCTACACCCCTTCCCGGCCGACAGGTGCGGGTGCCGAAACCTCCGCGGATAACCGGTTCGAGCCCGTGTCTGAACACCGGGCCGAACCACCGCCCGACACCTCCGAACCATCGGCCGAGACGGCCTGGGGTCCGGCGGACGCTCCTTTGGCCGCACCTGCCGATCAACCTCCGCCCGGCCTGTTCGCTCGCCTGAGCGACAGCCTCAAGGCCAATTGGATGATCTGGCTGGGCGGCATCTGTGTCGGCCTGGCCGGGGTGTTCATGGTGCATTACTCCATCGAGCAGGGCCTGCTCGGTCCCGAGGCTCGGGTGACACTGTCACTGATCGCCGGGGTCGTGTTGCACGGCTTGGCCGAATGGCTCAGGCGTACGCGCGGCCAGCACGATGTCTTCGCCGCCCTCGCCGGGGGCGCCAGCATCATACTCTATGCCGCGCTCTTTGCCGCCTTCAAGCTGCTCACCGCCATTGCGCCGGGGCTGATCTTTGCCGCCATGGCGCTGGTCTCTTTCGCCACCCTGGCACTGGCGCTGCGTCATGGCCCGGTACTGGCGGCGCTGGGGATGCTGGGCGGCTATCTGGTGCCGATTCTGGTCAATACCGGCTCCGGGCAGATCGAGCTGGCACTGGTCTATATCGGCATCCTGACCCTGTTTGCACTCTGGCTGCTGGCCTATGTCGAGCGCCTCTGGCTCTGGCTCGGCGTCATCATCGGCAGCCTGGGCTGGTGGGCCCTGAGCCTGGGTACGCAGCCCGCCGACGGCGTGCGGGCGCTGTACCTGCTGGCACTGGCCTACCTGTTTCTGGCCGTGCCCGGCTATGACTGGTTGTTGCAGCGCCGCGATGACATCGCCACGCACTGGCTGCAGCTACTCAAGCGGGTCCGGGGCGCTCGCCACTGGCCGGTCATCCCCGCCCTGGGGCTGATCGTGCTGGCGCAGGGCTATACTCTGACCGTGGAGGGCGTGCCGACGGCCGGTTACCCCGCCCTGTTGCTATTGCCGGCCCTGCTGTTGCTGACCGCCAGTCGGCGGCCGATTCTGAACCCGCTGCCGGCCTTGATGCTGATCGTCACCGCCCTGGCGGTGGTGCTGCCGATGCTCACCTATCTGGGCGACCAACTGATGTTCACGCCGCCGGATGCCGCTACTCAGGCCGCGCTGGTGTCCCGTTTCGTGATGCTCAGCATTCTCTACACCGCCGGAGCGGCCTGGCTGTTGCGGCAGCGGGTGGCTTATCCGGCATTCTGGGTCGGGCTGGGCTGCTTCACCCCGCTGCTGATGCTGGCGCTGGGCTACTACCTGTTCACCGCGTTCAGCGCAGACTGGGCCTGGGGCGGCGCCGCGCTGATACTGGGGCTAGGGTACATGGCCCTGTCTAAACTGGCACTGGAACGCCGCGACAGCCCGTTGAGCAGCGATCTGATCCGGGTATTGCTGATCAGCAGCGCCCACCTGGGCCTGTCGCTGGCGGCGGTGATCTGGCTGGCGGATGCCACCCTGACGCTGGCCTTTGCCGTGCAACTGACCACCCTGTCGCTGCTGCAGCAGCGCTATCAGTTACCGTTGCTGCCCTGGGTGATCCGCCTGGTGCTGGCCCTGGTGATCGTCCGGCTGACCTTCAACCCCTGGCTGCTCAGCTACGACAGCGGCAGCCACTGGTCGCTGTGGACCTATGGCGGCTCGACCCTGTGTGCGGCCGCCGGCGCCTGGATTCTGCGTCAGGATCACCGCATGAGCGCCTGGCTGCAGGGCGCCGCCGCCCATCTGCTGGTGCTGACGCTGGCCGCCGAGGTGCGCTACTGGCTGTATGATGGTGATATCTTCCGCCACGAATACTCTTTCCTTGAAGCCAGTCTCAATACCCTGATCTGGGGCAGCGCCGGTTGCGTTTATCTGTGGCGCGTCTGGCTGAGCCAATACCTGCAGCGCTTCTACCGGGTGATCGCCAGCCTGCACCTGATCGCCGCGGCGGCCAACTACCTGATCTGGGTGGTCCTGGCATACAACCCGCTCTGGCATGCCACCGACATCAGCCAGACACCGATCTGGAACCTGCTGCTGCTCAGCTACGGCCTGCCCTGCCTGTTGCTGATGGCCCTCTGGCGCCTGCTGCCCGGCAAGCTGGGCAGGCATGCCGCCATGCTGGCGGGGCTGAACTGGCTGCTGTTTGTGTCGCTGGAGATCCGCCATCTGTGGCAGGGCGAGCTTAGCCTGGCCAACCCGACTCCGGATGGCGAGGTATACACTTATTCGGCTATCTGGCTGTTGCTGGCCTCGGGCGCCCTGCTGGGCGGCCACTGGCTGCAGCAGCGCGCCCTGTATCGGGGCGGCATGGCGCTGTTGCTGGTGGTCGTCGCCAAGCTGTTCCTGATCGACATGTCGGACCTGACCGGTCTCTGGCGCGTGGCCTCCTTCATGGGCCTGGGGCTGGCGCTGCTGGCACTGGCCTGGCTGCATCAGCGCCTGACGCCGAAACAGAGCACCCGCCCGGCAGTGCATAAACAGCAGCCGTAGCAAGCACTTACATTATCTGCTGTTTTGTTGCGCTCTGATCCGACGACTGCGTGTCCGCTTCCGGCTTGTCAGCTGCAGGCTGGCCCAACAGCCCGCGCCCCCAGTCGGCGCAGGTCTTCCAGCAGCATGAAGTTGACCGGCACCATGATCAGGGTCACCAGGGTGGCGAAGATGATGCCGAAGCCCAACGACACCGCCATGGGGATCAGGAACTGCGCCTGCACCGCCTTCTCGAACAGCAGCGGCATCAAGCCGATGAAGGTGGTCAGCGAGGTCAGCATCACCGGCCGGAAACGGGCCACACCCGCCATCAGCACTGCCTGCCGGGTGGCCTCGAAATGTGAGTGCTCACCCTCGTTCTGAAGCTCGCGGCGCCGCTTGTTGGTAAAGTCCACCAGTACCAGGCTGTCGTTGACTACCACCCCGATCAGCGCCATCAGCCCCAGCAGGCTCATGATGGTCAGGTCCATGCCCATGATCCAGTGGCCGATGATGGCGCCGATAGCGCCAAAGGGGATCACTGACATCACGATCAGCGGCTGCAGATAGGAGCGGAAGGGAATCGCCAGCAGGCTGTAGATCACGAAAAACACGAACGCCAGTCCGATCGCCAGCGAGGTAAAGGACTCGCGCTGCTCCCGTGCCTCCCCTTCCAGACTGTAGGAGGCTCCCGGATACTGGCGTACCAGGTCGGACAGAAACTGGTCCAGATCCCGGTTCAACAGGGTGGTGTTGGTGTTCTGCTTGTCCATGTCCGCCAGCACGCTGACGGTCCGCTGCTGATCGATGCGGTAGATGGCCGCGGGGCTCTGCCCCGGTACCAGCCGCGCCACCGCATCCAGCGGCACCTGTCCTTGAGTGGTACTGATGAGCACATTGCGCAGGCCGGCAATGGCCTGACGCTCGGCCAGCGGCAGACGCACCATGACCCGTACGTCATCACGGCCCCGCTGCACCCGCTGTACCTCGATGCCGAAGAACTTCTGCCGCACCTGACGAATGATGTCGCTGCGGGTCAGACCCAGCAGGTGAGCCTGCTCGGTCAGCTCCAGCTGCAGCTCTTCCTTGCCGTCGGACAGGTTATCGGTGATGTCGTACAGCGTCGGATAGGTCGCCAAACGTGCCTTGACCTGCTCCGCCATAGCCTCAAGGTCATCCACCCGGCCGGAGCGCAGCTGGATATCCACAGGATCGCTGGCGCGGCCGATTTCGGCCCGGAAGGTCAGGGTTTCGGCGCCGGGAATCGGCCCGATGCGCTCGCGCCACTGCTGCACGATCCGGCGGGTGCTGATGCTGTCGTCACGCTGCTCCGAGGGCAGCAGCTCGAAACGGACACGGCCCTCTTCCGTACTGCCGCCGGTACCCGACGTGGAGTAGATGTTGAGAATCGCGCTGATGCCGGTTTCCGGGTCACGGTATTCCTCCTGCAGCTCGCGCGCGGCTTCAACCATGCGCACAATGTAGCGATCGGTCACCTCGAACGGCGTGCCGCTGGGCATGGTCAGGGAGGCCCGGGCGGTATCGCTTTGCACCCGCGGGAAAAACACGAAGCGGGTCCAGCCGCTCATGATCATCGCCATGATCAGAATGAACACGCCGATGAACAGGGCCAGCGTGGTCAGACGATGACGCACGGCCACATCCAGCAGCGGGCGGTAGTAGCGCACGATCAGCCGCTCGAAACCGTCGGCAAAGCCCTGCTGCAGACGGGCCAGGCGTCCCTGACGTTCGACGTTTTCATGGCGCAGTTTGAGATGCTTGAGGTGTGCCGGCAACACGAACTTGGACTCGATCAGCGAGAACAGCAGCACCGGAATAACCACCACCGGAATCTGTGCGAAGAGCGCGCCACGTGCGCCCTCGATGAAACCGATCGGCAGAAAGGCCGCCACAGTGGTCAGCACCCCGAAGGTCACCGGCACCGCCACTTCCTGGGTACCGCGAATGGAAGCCTGCAGGCCGGACTCGGCACCGCGCAGATGACTGTAGATGTTTTCGCCGGTGACAATGGCATCATCCACCACGATGCCCAGCACCAGAATGAACCCGAACAGGGACAGGACATTCAGGGTCACGCCAAATACCGGCATCACCAGAAAGGCCCCCATAAAGCTGACCGGAATGCCGATGAACACCCAGAAGGCGATGGAGGGACGCAGAAACAGAGTCAGCAACAGCAGGACCAGCACGCCCCCCTGCATGGCATTGGTCAGCAGGGTATTGATGCGGCTTTTGACCACCTCCGAATTATCGTCCCAATAGCTCAGGTTCAGCCCCTCGGGCAGGCCCGGCTGCTGGCGTTCGATATAGTCCTTGACCGCGTCCGCCACGCCGATAGCGCTCTGGTCACCGACCCGGTAAACCTCGATCATCGCGGCCGGCAGACCGTTGAAACGGGTCCGCAGCGCACTTTCCTCGAAACCGTCGCGCACCTCGGCCAAGTCGCCCAGACGCAACAGGCTGCCATCCGGGTGAGTCTTGATCACCAGCGGCTCGAACTCGTCCCGGCTGTAGGCCTGCCCCTTGGAGCGAATGAGAATATCGCCGCCATCGGTGCGGATGTTGCCCGCCGACAGGTCCAGCGAACTGGCGGCAATTCTGTCGGCCACGTCTGCCAGGGTCAGGTCATAGGCACGCAGCCTGTCCTGGGAAATTTCGATGGCGATCTCGTAGTTGCGCACACCGTCCAGCTCCACCTGGGTCACGCCCTCGAGCTGCAACAGATCGTCACGTACCTGCTCGGCATAACTGCGCAATTCCTGCTCGGACAGTTCGCCGGACACGGCCACGGTAATGACATCATGCTTGAAGGTCGCCAGCGCAATCACCGGTTCATCGGCCTCGGACGGGAAGGTGCCGATCTCGTCGACCCGGGATTTCACGTCCGCCAGCAGCTCGCGTGGATCATAGCCGCTGTCCACTTCGATGGTGACGGTGGTGCCGCCTTCCACCGAGCGACTGCGAATTTCCTTCACGCCCTCCAGATCACTGACGGCCTCCTCGACCCGGGTGGCCAGGCTCAGTTCGGCATCTTCCGGGGTGGCACCACGCAGGCTGATGCGCACACTGATGGTGTCGGACTCGAAACTGGGGAAAATCTCCAGCGGGATGTTGAGCTTGAGCGACATCAGGCCGGTGAACAAGATGGTGACCATCAGCAGATTGGCGGCCACATGATTGCGGGCAAACCAGGCGATCATGTGCGGTCACCTTTAGCGCTGCCATTGTCGGACGCGGCCGCGTCAGCATCGCGCACCTCGGTGCCCTCGGCTGCAGCCTGAACGGCAGTCTCGGCACCGCGTACCCGCACTTCAGTCCCCGATACCACCTGACCCAGCGAGGTCAGGACCAGCTCGTCACCGGCCTGTAGTCCGGCACCGATCAGCGCCTGGCTATCATCCTGCCAGGCAATGTCGACCTCGCGCCGCTGCAATCGTCCGTCCTGCACCAGGTAGACGTAACTGCCCTGGTAGATCGCCTTATTGGGAATCAGTAACGCATGTTCGATTTCGACACCTTCGATCAACGCCGTGACATACTCGCCCACTTTGAGCGGAACCCGATCCAGCGCCTTCTCACCGTAAGGGTCGTCGATTCGAGCCAGCACATGCAGCTGGCGACTGGTTTCGTCGATGGCGCCTTCCGTCTGCACGATACGGCCCTGCCAGCGCTCCGGGCGCACCAGGTCGGATCGGATCTCCACCTTTGGCTGCACCGGTGCCACGCCCTCGATGCGGTACTCTTCCGGCAGCTGCAGGTAGGCCAGATCGCGGTTCTGCAGCGGCAGCCGCACCTCCAGTACGTCAGCCGCAAAAATCTGTCCCAGCGTGGTGCCACTGGCGACGACCTGCCCCAGATCCACCTCGGTACTCAATACACGACCGGCATAGGGGGCACGAATACGGGTCCGCTCCAGGTTGAGTTTCGCCGTCGCCAGGCTGGCTTCCGCCGACGCCACCGCCGCCTTGGCTGCATTCAGTTGCGGCGTGCGCAGCACCAGCGCAGGCGCTTCACCCGCATTGCCCAGCCGCTGCCAGTCGGCCGCCGCCTGGGCGCTGCGGGCCCGGGCTTCGGCCAACGTCTGACGGGCACTCATCAGGCTGGCTTCGGCCTGCGCGACCGCGGCTTGGTAATCACGGCTGTCGAGCCGAATCAGCTCCTCGTCACGTTCGAAAAAGCCGCCGGCCCGAAAGTCCGGGTTGATCCAGACGATCTGCCCGGCAACCTGAGGCAGCAGTACGCTCTGGGTGCGCGGCTGAACGCGGCCATAGCTTTTGACCCGGACCTGAAACGACTGCGGCGCCAGCACCTGCGTATCCACACTGATACGACTGGCCTGGGGCGGCGTGCCGCGCTGCACTTCGGGTGGGTTGTGATAGATCAGCCAGCTGACTGCACCCAGTACGATAATGATAATAAAGGGAAGTAGCCGTTTGCTCATGGGGTATCCAATGCCTCTGTCTGATCCGGAGTGTCGGCCTGAAAACGGCCGCCGAGGGCCCGGTGCAGTTTGATCCGGTTATCCAGTAATTGACGCCGCAGGCTGATCACGCTGGTCTGTGCATCCAGCGCCCGGCGCTGCGCCTCGAGTACGGTGGTATAGCTTTCCAGGCCGTTGCGGTACTGTTCAAAGGCTAGGCGCTCGGCGTTGAGCGCGTTCTCTTCCGCCCTGAGATACAGCGCATGCCGGGTCGTCAGGCTATGGCGTGCCGACAAGGCGTTTTCCACCTCGGTCAGGGACTGGAACAAGGCTTCCAGCCAGCGCTGTTCCTGCTCGCGTCGACTCGCCAGTGCCTGTTCCTGCAACGCCGCCTTGCGCCCGGCATCGAACAGATCCTGTACCAGCGAGGCACCCAGGCTCCAGGCAAGGTTGCCGCTGGATAGCAGATCGCTGAGGCTATCGCTGCTGCCGCCTTGTGCCGCGTTTAAGCGCAATGTGGGAAAACGCGCTCGATGTGCCGCCGCCAGGGCTGCATCGGTGGCCAGCAACGTCAGCCATTGCTGCTGCAGGTCCGGGCGGCGGCTCAGTAGATCGGAGGGCTGGCCGGCCGGCACCGGCGTCTCGATCAGCGGCAGCCGGGCGCTGCTGGTCAGCGTGGCGGACGGATAGCGCCCCAGCAGGCGCTCCAGTTCGCGTTGCAGCTCGCTCAGGGTCTGTTGCTGCTGCGCGACCCGAGCGGCTTCGGCATGCAGGTTGTTGCGCGCCAGGTAGAGATCCAGCGCCTCGTTCAGCCCCTGGCGATAGCCGGATTCGATAATCTCAAGATTCTGTTGCAGATTGTCCCGCCGCTGGCGGTACAGTTCCAGCAGCAGGCGGGCTTCCTGCAGCGCGAACCAGTTTTGTGCCAGTTGCGCGGCCAGTGCCTCGCGCTGCTCCGTATGGGCCGCCGCCGCCACCGCCCGATTCAGTTCGGCTTCGCGCTGGTCGGCCGCGAGCTTGCCCCAGACATCCAGCGTCCAACCCAGCGACAGCTCCAGCGAGTCCATGCGCACACTCTCTTCCTGACGGCGGCTGCCCAGCTCCAGTGAAAGCTGTGGATAACGGTCGGCACCAACCAGACGCACCCGCTGTTCGGCCGCCCGCAGCTGCTGGCGTGCAGCCGCCAGCGCGGGGTTGGCGACCAGGGCTTCCGCCACCAGTGCCGCTAATGTGTCGTCCTGCAGCGTGGTCAGCCAGGGAGGGACAGGGTCATCGGCGGGGGTGTCCGCCTGCCAGGCATCCGGCAGGGTCGGGGATGGAGACTCAAGTTCGGGCGGCGCACTGCAGGCACTGAGCAGCATCAGCAGGGGCACAAAAAGGTAAAAACGCACAGCAATTCCCTGTATCGATCCGTTCGGGTCAGACCTCAGAGCCGCAATGGTAGTGGATTGTTCCCGCCAAGGCAGCGGCTTTTACACTTCTTTACGCGGCCTCAACGGTTTACGTCGGTCCCGCGTAGCAGTTCATAGGCGCGACGGACTTCGATAAAGGCTTCACTGTCTCCGCCCTTGTCCGGGTGTAACCGCGCGGCCAACTGGCGATAGCGGCTCCGGATTTCCGCCTGGCTGGCACCCTCTTCCAGTGCCAGGGTTGCCAGCGCACGACTGCGTGCGCCCGGATTGTTCCAGTGCTCGAAAAAGCCTTGCAGCAGCCGTTGCACATCCTCGGCACTGGTCGCGCCCAATTGCTGCCAGTCCAGGTAATAGCTGCGCAGGGGGTCCTCGGTATCCGGCGGTGCTGTCCCGGCAACCGGCGCCGAGACATCATCTTCATATAGGCGCACGCTCAGAGGCGAAATTTCCACCCGCAGCCGCTCCTCGTGCCACAGCCGTATCTGCAGCGTATACAGGCCGTGCATGATCATGAAATGTTTCTGGAACAGGCACAGCTGATAGTCATCGGCCAGATCGGCAAAAGCCGGGTGGGCTTCCAGCGCCTTCATCAAGCTGAACTCACTGATACCTTCGGGGTGATGGCGCAACAGGGCCATCAATTCGGGGATCAGCGGATTAGAGGTCAATTCCGGGGTCATGCGTGCTCCGGTGCAATATCGGTGGGCGGAGGCTGTCCAGTGGACAGCCGCTTCTGGCACAATGCCCGTTCATCAATCAGCCAGGGACCGACAACATGCTGCTGCGCCTTTTTATCCTCCTGATCCTGGCCCCGGTTGTCCATGCCCAGAGCTGGAAAGAGATCATCGACCTGGCGCCCGAAGGCAGCCAAGTGGCTCTGGTGGTGGAGCCACTGAGTGCTACGGCTCCGCTGCAGATTCACTACCGTGACGACCGTTTTCTGCCCCCGGCCAGCACCCTGAAACTCTTTACTGCCACTGCGGCCGAACTGACATTGGGTGCCGACCACCGTTTTGAAACCCGCCTTTGGCAGCGTGGCCAACAGAACGGCGGACGCTGGCAGGGCGACTGGCTACTCGAGTTTACCGGCGCTCCCGACCTCAGCCGCCAACAGCTGGCACAGCTGCTGGGGGAACTGCGCCGCCGCAACATTCGCGAAATCGACGGTGACCTGGTGCTCGATACCAGCCATTTTACCGGCTACGACCGTGCCATCGGCTGGCCCTGGAATAACCTGGGGGTCTGTTACAGCGCGCCGGCAGCCGCACTGACACTGGAGCGCAACTGTGTTGCCGCCAGCCTGAAAAACCGGGGGGTCGACCAACCGGCAGGCTTCTTTGTCCCCGCTCATCAGCCGGTCGAAGTCACGACGGATGTACAGGTACTGGACCGCGACAGCATCAAGCAGTCACTGTGCAGCCTGGAGGCTCGCCTGGGGCCAGGCAACCGCTACCATCTCAGCGGCTGTATCAGTGACCGCCGCAAGGTGCTGCCGCTGAACTTTGCCATCAACGACCCGCTCAGCTACGGCAAGGCGCTGGCCCGTCAGGAACTGAGCCGTCTGGGCATCGTGCTGCGGGGCGAGATACTCAGCGGTCGTCGTGAGGACGCCGGCTGGCAGCAGGCCGCGCAGGTACAGTCGGCACCGCTGCCGACCCTGCTGACCGAAATGCTGCAGGACTCCGACAACCTGATTGCGGACCTGACGCTCAAGAGCCTGGGTGCCGGCAACGGCACCCCGGGCAGCTTTGCCCGCGGCGTCAATACTCTGAAGGCGACCATTGCAGCCCACACCGGCATCGACCTGAGCCTGGCGAAGTTAACCGATGGCTCGGGGCTGTCACGGGACAACCTGCTGCAGGCCCGTCAGCTTGCGCAGCTGTTGCAGTGGCTGTCGCGCCACCCGGACATGACCAGCTACCGGGTGCTGCCGATCTCCGGCGAAAACGGGACCCTCAAGTACCGCCGCAGCACCCGCGAAGCACCGCTCAAGGGCGCCATTCAGGCCAAAAGCGGCACCGTCAACGGCAGTCGCAACCTGGCCGGCTACATCGATACCGCTTCGGGCGAGCGCTATGTCTTCGTGCTGATGCTCAGCGGTATCAGCCTGCCCGAGCGCATGCCCCGCCCCACGCCAGTGACCGTGTTTGAACGCTCCCTGCTGGAGTGGATCTACCACAACGGCTGAGCCACCCCATCACGCAAGACCCCCGCTCGGGGCGGGGGTCTTCATATATCCAGATCAAGGCGTGAGCAACCGGCGCTTCACTTGCCGTGATGGTGAGCATCCTCGTTCATCAGTTTGCGCACTTTCCAGAACGCCCAGACCATGGCTGAAGCAATGCCGATTACACCCAGAAGGCTCGGCCACAGTGTTTCAAAGCTGTAAGCGTCAATTCCGAACATCGCAATCACCTTTATTGCTGTTTCAAATGATGAATTCAGAGTACTCCCATCCGTAGTAGGGTTTATTGACTTGGCTCAATCAGAATTGATCGGGTTTGTAAAGACACATAAACGCGTTTCATTCACTTGCAAAACGTGGCGAAGCGACCAATATGTGAAGTACACCCTCACGACAGGAGTTGCGGCATGTACAAGAGCAAACACTGGACTCCCGAGCAGATCAGCAAAATGAACGAGGAGAGCTTCCTCGTCGAGATGCTGGATGTCTTTCAGTACTCTCCTTCCAACGAAGACACGCACGACATTGACCAGATGCGGGCCAAGCTGGATGCCGTGGAAGCGGCACTCAAGACCCGCCTGGACGCCAAGCGCAGCCAATGAGCCGCCGATTAAGGCTCAACTGGTCACTATGCAGATGATTGAACGGCGATAATCGAACAGGGCACAACCTGAGCCGGGCACCAGACCCGGCCCATGTGCATCTCAAGGTTGCAGGCGTTCCAACTGCCAGCCTTGGTCGGTCAGGGTATAGCGGAAGCGGTCGTGCAGGCGGTTTTCCCGTCCCTGCCAGAACTCGATCTGCTGCGCTCTCAAGCGATACCCCCCCCAAGTCTGCGGACAGGGGATATCACGCCCGGCATGGGCTTCATCCAGCTCAATCACGCGCTGCTCCAGGGTAGCACGGTGATCAACCGGATGGCTCTGGGTCGAGGCGGCGGCACTGAGCTGACTGCCACGCGGACGCCGGTGAAAATAGGTTTCGCCCTCGCTGAACGGCAGTTGCTCAACGCGCCCGCGGATCCGCACTTGGCGCTCCAGCCCGCGCCAGTAGAACATCAGCTCGGCCTTGGGGTTCTGCGCCAGTTGTTGCCCCTTGTCGCTGCGAAAGTCGGTAAACCAGCTGAAGCCATCGGCGTCATACCCCTTGAGCAGCACGATACGCGCTGCCGGCCAGCCCTCGGCATCTGCGGTTGCCAACGTCATCGATGTGGCGTCGTCCGGGTGGGCCTGTAACGCTGCCTGCATCCAGCGTTCAAACTGGTTCAGCGGGTCAGCCTGCATCTCATCACGGTGCAGCCCCTGGGCCACATATTCGCGTCTCAGATCACTGATCTCGGTGGTATTGCTCATCGCTCTCTCCTCGGACTGACACAGGCCTGTACTATAAACCATCGGCCCGAGGTTATACTGCCCGGGATCATGCATGGAGCATTAAGGTCGTCCACCCACCATGGAGTTTGTTCAATGGCCCTGCCACGCTGTTGCCGCCCTGTGATCTTTGCCCTCGCCGCCACTCTGGTGCTGAGCGGCTGTGTCAGCCAGGGCAAGCCCAGGCCCTTCCAGCTGAAGAACCTGGCCAAGTCGGAAATCGACATGGTCACCGACCTCCATATCGAAACCGTCAACCGGCTAGCCCGGGAGCTGACCATCAAGCTGTACAAGCGCAACCCGCGCGAGCTGGCCAAGGTCCCCGGCATGACGGTGGAGCGGCGCCTGGAGCTGCTGTTCGGTTCGCCCCGGCTGATCACCCATGCCGAGCTGGGCAACCGCTATGCCGAAAAGGCGATTCCGCTGGCGTTCGACCCGGCGTTCAGGGGGGATCGCGTGTTTGCCCTGATGATCGGTATCAGCGGCATGCTGCATGCGTCCTACAACTATCGTGACGAGTTCTACCTGCTGAACGAAATCGACCAGCAGAAGCTCTACAATACTGCCCGCAATCTGGAAGCCGTGGCCTGGCGCCTGAATACCTACCGCCAACCCAATGGCAGGCCGTTCCTCTTGGCCAACGATCCGACCAACCTCAGTTTCGAACGGCTGCTGGGCAAGCTGATCGCGCACCAGGACATGATGGCGCGCATCGTTTCCGATTCGACCAACCGTGCCATCAATACCGTGGTGCACGGTATCGCCTCGACCACCCTGTTGCCGATCTGACTTCAGCAATCGCGCAACGGCTTGAGGATGCGGATGTCGGCTACCTTGTGGTTCTCGTTCAGGAACAGGGTCACGTCGGCCTGATCCGGCAACTGCTGCAGCATGGCGCAGGTCAGGCGTTCGTAATGCTGAATGAAGCGCTTGATTTCATGTTCGTTCATGATGCGCAGATGGTCGGTAGGCTGCTGGGTGTCATAGATATACTGCACCCGCTCGGCCAGCTTCTTCTCTTGTAGCGAGCGCCATTCGTAGACGGCATCCATGCTCGGCACACACAGCATCAGCAGCACATCAAGGCGTGAAAACAGCTCGCGGTAGGGCCCCTTGAGCTGTTCGTTGACATAGCGGCGCCAGATGCCGTCGGGATCTTCGTCACGCTCCAGCGAGTTGACCGGCTCGGCCAGCGAGTCGTCCGGCTGCGGCGGCGCGCCCACGCACCAGCCTTCGAACACGATCAGGTCGGCACCGCCCACCCACTCCTGCCAGACGAAGTCTGGGCAGCGGTCATCGATCGACTTGTCGAACACTGGAATCTTGGTAATCCGCTCGGGGTCATCAGCACAGAGGCTGTCGAGAATGTCCATGCCCAACTGCACGTCGTGGGTGCCCGGCACGCCACGGGTCACGAACAGCGGGTGGATCGCCTCGGCCATCGCCTCGCGGTCGGCACGGGTTTTGTACAGATCATCGATGGAGAAGCCGACCACACGCAGGCCGAAGCCCTCGCCCAGAATCACCTCCAGCAGGTTGAACAGGGTCGACTTGCCCGCTCCCTGAGCGCCGTTGATGCCCAATACCAGCGGCCCCTGCTGCTGACGCTGACGCGCCAGGATCCAGGCCGCCAGGGGCACATAGATCGCCTCGAACAGCTCCTTGAGCCCGATATCGACTTTGAGCGATTCCAGCGTCGCGGCAAAGGCCTGCTCAACCGCCTGAACGGCGTGTCGGCGTTCTTCTTCGCTGAGGCAGAGCTGGTTGCGGGGCCAACGGGTCAATAGGCTCATGGGACATCCTGTGTTCGGCTCGGTCATTGTGAAACATCAGTTTATACCAGTTGAGGCCGGGGCATAAGCCGCCCGGAACAGGCTGTCGGTTCGTGGATACGATTAGCATTTTCTCATATGATGAACGCTTCTTCCGGGCCGAGATGCCCCGCGCATCCCGACTTTCACTTCGTTGATCAAGGATCATCAATGCGTGATATCTCCCGAACGACGCGACGGCTGCAACCCTTCCTGCCCCTGCTGATTCTAGCCCTTGCCGCCTTGGTAACGCTGGCATTGATCAAGACCCGCAGCGCCCCCCAGGCGCAGGATGCGGCTATCAAGCGCTGGAACGTGACCCGCCAGACCTTGGCGCCCGTTACTGCCGCCCCCGAGCTGGAGCTCTACGGCCAATTCGAGGCGCCGCAACTGACCCGCCTGAGCAGTGCCCTGAATGCCGATGTGATCGCCATCCTGGTGCAGGAAGGGGAGACCGTGATTGCCGGGGCGCCACTGCTGCAGCTGGATCGGCGCGAAGCCGCACTGCTGCAGCGCCAGCGTCAGGCTGAGCGGGACGCCATCGACGCCCGCATCGACGCCGAGCACAATCGCCATCGCAGCGACCAGCGCTCGCTGGCACTGGAGTTGGAGGTACTGGCCCTGAATCAGGAGCGCGTGGCCCGGGCCGAACGTCTGCAGGCGCGGAGCCTGCTGAGCCAGGAACAGCTCGACAACACCCGCCTGACCACCCGCCAGCAGGCCCTGGCCATACGGGCACGCCGCCAGGCCATTGCCGATCATCCGCACCGGCTGGCCCAGCTGCAAGCCGAACGGGACCGCATCCAGGCCCTGCTGGAGCAGGCCGAGCTGGACTTGTCCCGCACCGCGCTGACCGCGCCCTTCAATGCCCGTATTGTCAGCATCGATACCGCCGTGGGCAACCGTACCCGCCTCGGCGATCCCCTGCTGACCCTGTACGACGTCGACCGCCTGCAGCTGCGCGCCCAGATTCCGGCCGCCCTGCTGCCGGTGGTGCGCCAGGCATTGCATGCGGCCGGTCAACCGCTCAAAGCCGACGCCACACTGGACGGCCAGCCCCTGACACTGCAGCTGCAGCGCCTGAGCGCCCGCATCAATCCGGGGCAGGCCGGCATGGATGCGCTCTTTGCCCTGTCCGGGGATACGACACCGCCCACGCCCGGTCGCACCCTGAGTCTGCGCCTGCAACTACCGCCCCAACCGGGGCTGTTCGCACTGCCACCGGATGCACTCTATGGCCAGGACCGCGTGTATCGCCTGGCGGACGACGACCGCCTGGAAGCGGTCGAGGTACAGCTGGTCGGGCAACGCTATCTGGCAGACGGCCGCGAGCAGGTCCTGCTGCAGGGCCCTTCGTTGCAGCCGGGTGATCGCATCATCACCACCCAGCTGCCCAACGCCATCGGCGGCCTGCCGGTCAACGTGGTGGACTAAATCATGCTTGCACGCTTTGCCCGCCACCGTGTCGCCGCCAACCTGCTGATGCTGTTGCTGCTGCTGGCCGGCCTCTTCGGCCTGCGCAACCTCAACACCCAGTTTTTCCCGACCTTTGATCTCGACATTGTCACCGTTCAGGTGGTCTGGAGCGGCGCCAGCGCCGAGGATGTGGAACGTTCGATCCTGCTGCCGGTAGAGCAGGAACTGCGCGCCGTCAACGGCATCGATACCCTCTACGCCACCGCCAGCCAGGGCATGGCGTCCTTCCGCGTCGAGTTGGAGGAAGGTACGGATGTCGACTACGCCCTGACCGAAGTGCGGCAGAAGATCGATGCCATTCGCGCCGATCTGCCCACTGACAGCGAGGAACCCCTGGTACAGAAGGTGATCCGTTACGAGGGCATTTCCGATGTCATCCTCACCTCGGATCGTGCCTCGCTGCAGGAGCTGCGCCCCCTGGCCTACCGGCTGGAGCAGGCGCTGCTGGAACAGGGGGTGCGCAAGATCGACTTCATCGGCCTGCCCGAGCAGGAAATCGCCATTCAGGTACCGCCCGAACAGCTGCAACAGCTGGGCCTGACCCTGCACGATATCGCCGGTCGCATCCGCCAGCAGAGCCTGGATCTGCCGGCGGGCACGGCTGCCCGCGACGAGGGCGCCCGCCAGATTCGCAGCCTGGGCCAGCAGCGCGATGCCGAGGGCTTTCGTCAGCTGCCCCTGCTGGCCGATGACCAGGGTCGCCTGGTCCGGGTCGGCGATATTGCCCAGGTCAGCCAGCGCCCGCGGGACGAGCCGGTGCTGCTGTCCTGGCAGGGCCAGCCCGCGGTGATGCTGCAGCTCAAGCGCACCGAAAGCGACGATACCCTGGTGGCCGCCGAGATCCTCAACCGCTGGCTGGCCGAGACCCGCCCGACGCTACCGGAAGGCACCCGTCTGATCGCCTTCAACGAAAGCTGGCAGCTGATCAACGACCGTATTCAGCTGCTGATCAAGAATGGCGTCAGCGGGCTGATTCTGGTGGTACTGATTCTGTTTCTGTTCCTCAATGCCCGTGTCGCCTTCTGGGTCAGCGTGGGCATTCCGGTCTCTCTGATGACCGCGCTGGCGGTGCTCTGGGGCATTGGCGGCTCCATCAACATGATGTCCCTGTTCGCCTTCATCATGGCTCTGGGGATCATCGTCGATGACGCCATCGTGGTGGGCGAAGACACCCTCACCCATGTGCAGCGCGGCGAACCCGGCCTGCAGGCCGCCATCGGCGGGGCCACACGCATGGCCGCGCCGGTGGTAGCATCCTCGCTGACCACCATTGCCGCTTTCCTGCCGCTGCTGCTGGTCGGCGGCATCATCGGCAATATCCTGATCGACATTCCCACCGTGGTGATCTGCGTGATTCTGGCATCGCTGCTGGAATGCCTGCTGATTCTGCCCGGTCACCTCAGCCACAGCCTGCGCAGCGTGCAGGATCTGCGCCCCTCGGCCCTGCGCCAGCGCCTGGATGCCGGTTTCGAACGCCTGCGCGAGCAGCACTTTCGCCCCTTCGTGACCCTAGCCCTCAGGCATCGCGGCACAACCCTAGCCTGCGCCCTGGGCCTGCTGATCGTTGGCGTGGGCCTGATTGCCGGCGGACGACTGCAGTTCACCTTTTTCCCCAGCGTCGACACCAACACGCTCACCGCCAACGTCAAGTTCGTGGCCGGCACTCCTGCCACCCAGGTGGACCGTTTTCTGGCCCACCTGGATCAAACCCTGGCCCGCACCGACGCCGCGCTGGGTGGCGGACTGGTTAAGGTGGCACTGCGTGAGTCCGGCATGGCCAACTTCCCGCGCAGCAGCGCCACCGCCTTTACCGGCGAAGCCTATGGTTCACTGTACGTGGAGCTGATCCCGGCCGACAGCCGCGAGGTGCGCAATCAGACCCTGATTGAACAGTGGCGCGCACGTATCCAGCTGCCGGCAGGCATCGAAAAGTTCAGCATCGATCTGGCCCAGGCCGGTCCGCCGGGCAAGCCGATCGAGATCAAGCTGACCGGCCCGGACGTGGGCACTCTCAAGCAAGCCTCCATCGCCCTGCAGGATACGTTGAGCCGCTACGCCGGCCTGTCCAACATCGACGACGATCTGCCCTGGGGCCGCTCCCAGCTGATCTTCAGCCTCACGCCGGCGGCACGGGCGGCCGGGCTCCAGCTGGAAACCCTGGGGCAACAGCTGCGGGCCGCCTTTGACGGCCTGCCGGTGCAAACCTTCTACGCCGGCCGCGACGAGATCGAAGTCCGCGTGATGTTGCCTGATGCCCGGCGCGACCACCTCAGCACCCTGAGTTCCCTGCCCATCGTACTGCCCGACGGCCGGGTGACCCCCATCGGCAACGTGGTCGAATTTCAGCCCCGCCCCGGTCTGGACAGCTTGCAACGCATTGACGGCCAGCTGGCACTCAACGTGTCGGCGGACCTGGACGAGGCACAGACCAATGCCGACGAGGTCATCGCCCGGCTGCAGGCAGAGGCCCTGCCGTCCCTGACCAGCCGCTTCGGCGTTCAGGCCAGCTTCGAGGGCAAGAACCGCGACCAGCGCGAAACCCTGGCGGACATGAAAGCAGGCCTGGTGTTGGCTCTGGCGCTGATCTACATCATCCTGGCCTGGGTGTTCGGCGCCTGGAGCTGGCCGCTGGTCGTCATGCTGGCCATTCCGCTGGGCCTGACCGGAGCGATTTTTGGCCACCTGCTGACCGGTCAGGATCTGACCGTGCTGTCCCTGTTCGGTCTGTTCGGCCTGTCTGGCATCGTCATCAACGACTCCATCGTGCTGGTGACCTTCTACAAGTCCCTGCGAGACAAAGGCATGGCGGTGCAGGCCGCCATTACCGAAGCGGCCTGTCAGCGCCTGCGCGCGGTGCTGCTGACCTCCCTGACCACCATCGGCGGCCTGACACCGATCCTGTTTGAAACTTCATTGCAGGCGCGCTTTCTAATCCCCATGGCCACCTCCATCGTCTTCGGCCTGGCCTATGGCACCCTGTTGATTCTGGTAGTGGTACCGGCCATGCTGAGTGTACTGGAAGAGCTCAATCCCTTACGCCGCACGACTGCCGCCGGGCAGCCGTCAATCGAGAAGGAAAGCCGACATGAAACCTGACACCCGTACGGAACATGACAGCCTGGGCCCCGTTGACGTCCCCGCCGATGCCCTTTACGGCGCCCAGACCCAGCGCGCTGTGGATAACTTTCAAATCAGCGATCTGCGCCTCGATGCCACCTTCATTGCCACCCTGGCACAGATCAAAGCGGCTTGTGCCCGGGCCAATGCCGAACTGGGCCTGCTGGAAAAAGCCGAAGCGGATGCCATCGTCGCCGCGGCCGATCGCGTCATTGCCGGCGAGCATGCGGACCAGTTCCCGGTCGATGTGTTTCAGACCGGCTCAGGCACCAGCACCAACATGAACATGAACGAGGTGCTGGCCAGCCTGGTCAAGCGCGACGCGGGGCTTGCCCTGCACCCTAACGATCACATCAACATGAGCCAGAGCTCGAATGATGTCATCCCCACCTGTATCCATGTCAGCGCCCTGCTGCAGCTGGA
Organism: Marinobacterium weihaiense; assembly: GCF_019061305.1. Lineage (GTDB taxonomy): Bacteria > Pseudomonadota > Gammaproteobacteria > Pseudomonadales > Balneatricaceae > Marinobacterium > Marinobacterium weihaiense. The sequence continues at coordinate 161,398 of NZ_JAHQZT010000004.1, read as the reverse complement.
AAACCGGCTGCTGCCGGCGCTGCGTCATCTGGCCGGTGAACTGCGGCGCAAGCGTTCGGCCCTGAGCCACATCACCAAGACCGGCCGCACCCACCTGATGGACGCCATGCCGATCCGCATGGACCAGGAAATCTCCGGTTGGCTGCAGCAGGTGCAGGACAACTGTGCACGCCTGGAAGCCGTACGGCCGCGATTGGCCCAAGTGGCCCAGGGCGGCACCGCCGTGGGCACCGGTGTCAACGCCCCCAAAACCTTCTCCCGCCTGTTCTGCCGTCATCTCAGTGTCCGTACCGGGCTGACCCTGCAACCGGCCGAGAGCCACTTTGCCGCCCAGTCGTCCCAGGACACGGCACTGGAACTGTCCGGGCAGCTCAAGACCGCCGCCACCAGCCTGCTCAAGATCGCCAACGACCTGCGCTGGATGAACTCCGGCCCCCTGGCAGGGCTGGGCGAAATCGAGCTGCCAACACTGCAGCCTGGGTCCTCGATCATGCCAGGCAAGGTCAACCCGGTGATCAGCGAGGCGGTGATGATGGCCGCCGCCCAGATCTGCGGCAATGACACCAGCATCAGCCTCTGCGCCCAGCACGGCAACTTCCAGCTCAACACCATGCTGCCGCTGATCGGCTACAACCTGCTGCAGAGCGAAAGCCTGCTGGCCAACGCCGCCATCGCCCTGGCGGACAAGGCAATCAGCGGCTTTACCGTCAACCAGGCACATATCGAGGCCACTCTGGCTCGTAACCCGGTACTGGTGACCGCGCTAAACCGGGTGATCGGCTACGAACGTGCCGCCGCGCTGGCCAAGCAGGCCTATGCCGAGTGCCGCCCGATCGTGGATGTGGTGGTGGAACAGACCGATCTGGCACGCGACGAGGTCGAGCGACTGCTCGACCCACGTCACCTCACTGGCGCCGAATAGGCGCCATCCGCTATACTTTCGCCCCTGAATGTGACCGAAAACCCTGCACTTTGCAGGGTCTGACAGGAAATGCGCATGAACCTCGATCTCGACAGACTCCAGCCCTACCCGTTTGAAAAGCTGGCCGTGCTCAAGGCCGGTGTCCAGCCGCCGCAAGGCCTCGAGCATATTTCGCTCGGCATCGGTGAACCCAAGCACCCGGCGCCGCCCTTCGTGACCGAAGTGCTGGCGGACAACCTGGATTGCCTGTCGAACTACCCGACAACCAAGGGCATGCCCGAACTGCGTCAGGCGATTGCCGGCTGGTGCGAGCGCCGCTTCGAACTGCGCAGCGGCAGCATGGACCCGGAGCGCAATGTCCTGCCGGTCAACGGTACCCGTGAGGCGATCTTCGCCTTCACCCAGGCGGCCATCGAGCGCAAGGATGATGCCCTGGTGGTATCGCCCAACCCCTTCTACCAGATCTATGAAGGCGCCGCCTACCTGGCCGGTGCGGAGCCGCACTACCTGAACTGTCTGGCCGAGAACGGCTTCATCCCCGACTATGACGCCGTGCCCGACGAGATCTGGCAGCGCTGCCAGCTGCTGTTCGTGTGCTCGCCGGGCAACCCGACCGGCGCCGTGCACAGCATCGAGACCCTGAAAAAACTGATTGCGCTGGCGGACGAGCATGACTTCATCATCTGCTCCGACGAGTGCTATTCCGAGCTGTACCCGGACGAACATGACAAGCCGGCCGGCCTGCTGCAGGCCTGTGCCGAGCTGGGCCGCGACGACTACGCCCGCTGCATCGTGTTCCACAGCCTGTCCAAGCGCTCCAACCTGCCGGGCATGCGCTCGGGCTTCATCGCCGGTGATGCCCGCCTGCTGGAACCCTTCCTGCTGTACCGTACCTACCACGGCTGCTCGATGCCGATCCAGCACCAGCTGGCGTCCATCGCGGCCTGGAACGACGAGGGCCATGTGCTGGAGAACCGCAGTCAGTACCGCCACAAGTTCGATGCCGTGCTGCGCGTACTGCAGCCGGTGATGGACGTGAAGCAGTCCGATGCCAGCTTCTACCTCTGGGCCCCGACGCCGATCGCCGATGACGCATTCGCCAAGGGACTGTTCGAACAGCAAAACCTGACCGTACTGCCGGGCCGTTACCTGTCCCGCGAAGTGGACGGCGTGGTACCTGGCGAGGGCTTCGTGCGCATGGCACTGGTGGCTAGCGTGTCCGAATGTGTCGAAGCGGCCGAACGCATTCGCCGCTACATCGAATCACTCTGAGGAGCGCGGCGTGACCACCCTTTACGGCATCAGCAACTGTGACACCGTGCGCAAGGCGCGCAAGTGGATGGAAGCCGAAGCGATCAACTTCGTGTTTCATGACTTTCGCAAGCAGGGCCTGAGCGCCGAGCAGGTCGAGCGTTGGTGCGCCGCGCTCGGCCTGGACAAGGTCCTGAACAAGCGCGGCACCACCTGGCGCCAGCTGCCGGACGACATCAAGGCCAGTACCGATGAAGCTGCGCTGAAGGCGCTGCTGGTGGAGCAGCCGACGCTGATCAAGCGCCCGGTACTGGAACTGGCGGACGGCCGCGTTGAAGTGGGCTTCAAGGCCGAGCAGTACGCGGCCCTGTTCGCGCGCTGAGCCCTCGGCGCCGCACGACCGAATTTTTGAACCTTTTCTGACGACTAGAACAACGGAGTAAACAATGGCGAATTTCGCACTGGGTCTGGGTGTAGGTACCAAGTCTTCTGCCGGTGAGTGGCTGGAGGTGTACTACAACGCACCGCTGCTGAATGCAGACGATGCCCTGATCGCGGCCGTGGCCGACAAGGTCGGTTACGCAGGTGGCAACCAGACCATCGAACTGAACGCCAGCCAGCTCAAGGCACTGGAAGCCGCGTTCCTGTCCGTGGATGCCGAAGATCAGGCGGAAGTGGTCGAGATCCTGGAAGGCACCCAGCAGCCGCTGGTGCTGTGCATCCTGGAAACCGATGCCGCACCGCAGACGACCGCCGAGGTGTACCTGAAGCTGTCACTGCTGTCGCACCGTCTGGTCAAGCCGCACGGCATCGACCTGAGCGGCATGTTCCCGCTGCTGCCGAACGTGGCCTGGACCAGCGAAGGGGCCGTGGCACTGGAAGACCTGCCGCGCCGTCAGCTGTCCGCCCGCGCCCAGGGCCGCGTACTGGACGTGCTGTCTGTGGACAAGTTCCCGAAAATGGCCAACTACGCGGTACCGGCCGGTATCCGTATCGGTGATGCGTCCCGCATCCGCCTGGGCGCGCACGTCGGCGAAGGCACCACTGTAATGCACGAAGGCTTCATCAACTTCAACGCCGGTACGATGGGCGTGAGCATGGTTGAAGGCCGCATCTCCGCGGGCGTTGTGGTCGGCAACGGCTCCGACATCGGCGGTGGCGCCTCCACCATGGGTACCCTCTCCGGTGGCAATAACGTGGTCATCTCCGTAGGCGAAAACTGCCTGCTCGGCGCCAATGCCGGTCTGGGCCTGCCGCTGGGCGACCGCTGCACCATCGAAGCGGGTCTGTACGTGACCGGCGGCTCCAAGGTGACCCTGCTGGATGACCAGAACAACGAAGTGGGTGTAGTCAAGGCGGGCGAACTGGCCGGCAAACCGGATCTGCTGTTCCGTCGCAACTCCCAGAACGGTCGCATCGAGGTGAAAACCAACCAGAGCGCGATCGAACTGAACGCCGAGCTGCACAAGCACAACTAAGCGCTCGTCGCAGGCCCCTCATTACCCCGCACGCCTCACGGCCTGCGGGGTTTTATCCGTTTGCAACACAGGACTCCTCGCATGACACAGCTTTCGCCGACCCTTGAACTGGCCAAGGATCTGATCAGCCGCCCTTCCGTCACGCCCGAAGATGCTGGCTGTCAGGAACTGATGATCAGCCGCCTCGAAGCCCTGGGCTTCAAGATCGAACGCCTGCCGTTTGAAGAAGTGACCAACTTCTGGGCCCGTCGCGGCGACAGCGGTCCGGTGTTCTGCTTTGCCGGCCACACCGACGTGGTCCCCAGCGGCCCGGAAGAGAAGTGGCAGTTCCCGCCCTTTGAACCGGTCATTGAAGAAGGTTACCTGTGCGGACGCGGCGCCGCCGACATGAAAGGCAGCCTGGCAGCGTTCGTGACCGCCGTGGAGCGCTTCGTGGCACACCACCCGGATCATGAGGGGTCCATCGCCCTGCTGATCACCAGTGACGAGGAAGGCCCCTTCGTCAACGGCACCACCCGCGTGATCGATCACCTGGAAGCGCGCAACGAGAAGATCGACTGGTGCATCGTCGGCGAGCCGTCCAGCACCGACAAGGTCGGCGACATCATCAAGAACGGCCGTCGCGGCTCGCTCAGCGGCACCCTGAAAGTGCGCGGTATCCAGGGCCACGTGGCCTACCCGCACCTGGTGCGCAACCCGATCCACGAGGCCGCCCCAGCGCTGGCGGAACTGGCTGCAACGGTCTGGGACGAGGGCAACGAATTCTTCCCGCCGACCAGTTTCCAGATCTCCAACATCCACGCCGGTACCGGTGCCACCAACGTGGTCCCCGGCCATGTGGATATTGCGTTCAACTTCCGCTTCTCCACCGAAGTGACAGCGGACGCACTCAAGACCCGCGTGCGCGACATCCTCGATCGGCATGGCCTGGAGTGGGACATCGACTGGGTTCTTTCCGGCAACCCCTTCCTCACCGCGGCCGGCAGTCTGGTGGATGCGGCACGGGAATCAATCCGCACCGTGCTGGGCTACGAAACCGAGCTGTCCACCTCCGGCGGCACCTCCGACGGTCGCTTCATCGCGCCCACCGGTGCGCAGGTGGTCGAACTGGGACCATGCAACGCCACCATCCACAAGATCAACGAGCGTGTCCGCACCCGTGACCTGGATGATCTCTCGGCGCTGTATGAAAACATTCTCGCACGCCTGCTGGTCAAGGCATGAGCCGCACCCGCCTGATCTGCCCGGTCTGCCGCGAACCGCTCGAGGCTGTGGATAAGCGCCTGCAGTGCGGCCACAACCACAGTTTCGACCGGGCCCGCCAGGGCTACTGGAACCTGCTGCTGGCGCAGAAAAAACGCAGCAAGGCCCCCGGCGACAATGCCGAAATGGTGCAGGCGCGTCAGCGCTTTCTTGAAGCCGGGTACTATGCCCCCCTGTGCGATGCCATTGGTGAACTGCTGCAGGCTTGGCTGCCCAACGCAAAGGCGGCCAATCTGCTCGACCTGGGCTGCGGCGAAGGCTGGTATACCGACCGCCTGCAGCGCCAGCTGGGTTGCGAGATGACCGGACTGGACATTTCCAAGGAGGCCATCAAGACCGCCTGCAGGCGCAACAAGGCAATCACCTGGCTGGTGGCGACCGGGGCCGATATTCCGCTAGCCGATGACTCGGTGGACGCTGCCACGCTGGTCTTCAGCCGCCTGATGCCGGCCCCCACGGCCCGTGTCATCACGCCAGGTGGCCTGCTGCTGGTGGTCTATCCAGGCGCGAACCATCTGCGCGCCCTGCGTCAATTGATCTACACCGACGTGCGCGACGGCGGCGGGCTGGATCCGGCCGCCCAGCTGGCCGACGGGTTCGAGCCGGTTTGTGAACAGGCGCTGGCATTCGAGTTTACACTCGACAGCCCCGACACCGTGCAGGATCTGCTGGCAATGACACCGCACGGCCAGCGCCTCAAGGCCGATGCGCGCCAACGCCTGGCGGCCTGCACCAAACTGCACGAGCAGGCTGACTTCCGGCTCGCCCTGTTCCGCAAACGCGCCTGAGCCATGCGCGGAACCACCCTGAAAGCCTGGCTGCGCCGGCGTGCGCAGGACCCCAGAGGCAACCTGCGCCTGCTGATCAGCGGAGCCGCGCTGTTCTTCGTCGGCATGGGCAGCATCCTGCTGGCCCAGCACCGCCTGCCGCCCGGCCTCAAGGCCGAGCTGGTAGCACTGGCCGGCTTGATCCTGCTCGGCCTCGGCAGCATACTCGCACTACTGGGCTACCTCAGCCTGAGCCTTTTACGCATCTGGCATCTTCTGGACGACAACGATGAGCAACGACACCCGCCACCCCGACATTGAAATCTATATCAAAGGCCGCTCTCTGGAGCAGATTCTGGACTGGCTGCGGGCACGTTGCGACAGCCTGACACCACAGCCGGGCGGCGGTGGCCTCCATGCCTTCCAGACGGTTCTGGACGGTGCCCGCGTCCCGGTGATGATCAATGAAAAGGCGGTCGGCAAGGCCTGGACCAGCGTCTGGTTCCGCTCCGACGCCACCCCCTGGCAGCGCGACCTGGACTGCGCCGAAGAGGCCGCCCGCTCCCTGCAGACCCAAGTGCGCTGCATTGTGTCCGGCTGGCAGGACGGCGATGACCCGGATGAATGGTGGAAAATCGAAGACGGCGCTACCGAAAAGATCACCTGGCGTACCGAATAACTCAAGGAGAGCCGCCATGACCCTCGAACTGAATCCCCTGCATGCATTGCTGCTCGATGGTCAAGGTGGCGCCCAGCCCCTGACACCGGCACAAGTAGACGCCTGGCGCCCGGAACAGGGCACCCTCTGGCTACACCTGGACTACACCGATACCGGCAGCCGCACCTGGCTGGAGCAGCACAGCGGCCTGCCCGAATTGGCCGTGGAATCACTGCTGGCCGAAAATACCCGCCCCCGTGCCGCCGTGCTCAATGAGTATCTGCTGCTGGCCCTGCGCGGCGTCAACACCAACCCCGGTGCCGACCCGGAGGACATGGTCTCGATTCGTCTATGCCTGTCGGCCAACCGTATCATCTCCACCCGCAAGCGGCGCCTGATGTCCATTACCCGTCTGTTGGACGACCTCCAGCAGGGCTGCGGCCCGGCCAACAGCGCCGAGCTGATCGTGCAGCTCAACGACCGTCTGGTGGAGCGCATGGGCACCACCGTGGAACAGCTGGACGATGCGCTATCGGAGCTGGAACTGGATCTGCTGGTCCAGCCCGGTGGCGAGATGCGCCAGGCCGTGCGCACCCTGCGCCGCCAGACCATCAGCCTGAGGCGCTATTACGCCCCCCAACGCGATGCCTTCAACCAGCTGCAGGGCGAACGACTGGGCTGGCTGACCCTGGATACCAAGTTGGCCCTGCGCGAAATCAGCGACCGGCTGCTGCGTCATATCGAGGATCTGGACATGCTGCGCGAGCGGGCCGCCATGGCGCAGGAAGAACTGGCCAGCCAGCAGGGCGAACAGCTCAACCAGCGCATGTATGTGCTGTCGATCATCTCAGCAGTGTTTCTGCCCCTGGGCTTTCTCACCGGCCTGCTCGGCATCAATGTCGGCGGTATCCCGGGCGCCGACAACGACAACGCCTTCGTGCTGTTCCTGGTTGCCCTGACGCTGATGGTTGCTGGGCTATTCTGGCTGTTCCGTCGCTGGCGCTGGCTCTGACCGCGCCGCCCGCTGCTGCCAGACCACGGCGGTGACGATCAGCGCCAGGCCGATGAACGTGGCGGGCGCGATCGGCTCGTGCAGCAGGAAATGTATGAACACCAGCGACAGGAACGGCGATAAAAAAATCAGGTTGGAAATGCGGCTGACATGGGTCGCCGCCCGCATGGCGCCCAGCCAGAGCATGAAGGTCAGCCCCATCTCGAACAGCCCCACATAAGCAGCTCCCAACAGCCCCTGCCAGCCCGGCAGTACCCATTCTCCCTGCCAGGCCATCAGCCCCCACACCAGCGGCGTGCCACACAGGAAGCACAGCAGCAGCGTCACGGCCGGGCTGGCCTCGGCACGGGTGTTGAGGATCCAGTACAACGCCCAGATCAGGGTGCTGAACAACGCCAGCATCACCCCCGGCACACTATCGAACGCCAGCCCCAGCAAATCCCCGCGAGTAGCGATCACCAGGGCACCACTGTAGCCCAGCAGCATTGCCAGCAGATCCACGCGCTGCAGGCGCTGCTTCAACAGGGGCACCGCCAGCAGCGCCAGCGTCAGCGCCCAGGTGTAGTTCAGCGCCTGCGCCTGCTGCGCCGGCAGCAGATCATAGGCCCGAAACAGCACCAGATAATAGAACGCCGGATTCAACACCCCCAGCCCGAGGTAAAACAGCGGCCGCTGCCGGGCCTGGGCCAAGAGTTCGCCCCAGCCTCGCTGCCAGCTGACCCCAACCATCAGCACCAGGGTGGAAAACAGCCCGGCCCAGCCCAGCAGCTGCAGCGGACTCATCTGCTGCAGGGAAAGTTTGAACGCGGTAGCCACGGTGGACCAGAGCAGCACGGCACTCAGGCCCAACAGGACGGCTCTGGATTGAGATTTGTTCGACATGCCACAGGAATCCCGGCGAATTGAAAAACGCCTAGGAGAGCATATTTGAACGCTTCTGTCAGGCTGTGACGCTGATACTCTGGCGCGAGGTTTCGATCTGGTCGACCAGATTGCTGGCCGCATACAGGGCGACCTGCTCGAAACGGTCGGATGCCAGGGCCTGGGCACGTGGGGTACGCGCCTGCACATCCAGTCGACTGACCATGAAGGCATAGTCACCGGGAATGGGGTCGTTGATCGAGTGATTGAGGCGATCCACAACGGTGGGCGTATGCAGCTGCGCCGGATCGGGGTAGTTCAGGGCAGGTTCGGGCAGCGCGAAGCCTGCACCGGCCGCCGCCTGAGGAGCCGGACGGTAGATTTCCTGATTGGAAGCAATCAGGCTGAGCAGAAACGCGAATTCGGCCCCATTGGGCGCCTGCACCGCCGTGGGCAGTGAGGCCGTATAGGTCTCGATGCGTGTTTGAATACTGTCCGTCTGCATATTACCTCCGCTGGAGCTGGTAATATCGGCAACCGATTGTAATTCTTTACACTTTTCTTCATTACCCGAGACAGGCCGGAGGTACGTGCATCATGGGACGCTGGCGACCGCCACAACCGAAAAGCTCACCCTATATCACCCTGGAAGGCTATGAACGCCTCAACGAGGAACTGAAGTACCTGTGGAAGGTCAAGCGCCCGGAGGTCACCCAGGCCGTCAAGGAAGCCGCTGCCCAGGGCGACCGCTCCGAGAACGCGGAATACATCTACGGCAAGAAACAGCTGCGTGAAATCGACCGGCGGGTGCGCTACCTGTCCAAGCGACTGGAACACATCAAGGTGGTCGACCGCGTACCGGATGACCCAAGCCGTGTGTTCTTTGGTGCCTGGGTCACGCTGGTGGGCGAAGAGGACCAGGAACGGCGTTATCGCATCGTCGGTGGCGATGAAATCGATCCCGCCAAGGGGCATATCAGCATTGACGCGCCGCTGGCACGACAGCTGCTGAAAAAACAGGTCGGTGACGAGGTATGCCTCGAACGGGCGGATGCGGACGAACTCTGGCTGGAAATCATCGCCATCGATTACTGAATGACGGCAACGCAAAGCCTCGGCAGGGACGCCGATCATTGATCAATAGCGATCTGTACACTTCAAGATGGTGACTGTACGGGAGACATGCAGGAAAGGAAACCGGAAATGGTGGGTCGTATAGGACTCGAACCTATGACCAATTGGTTAAAAGCCAACTGCTCTACCAACTGAGCTAACGACCCTCCGGTTGCGAAGAGTGGTGGGTCGTATAGGACTCGAACCTATGACCAATTGGTTAAAAGCCAACTGCTCTACCAACTGAGCTAACGACCCGCTCTTTGCGTGTGCCAGGCCAAACAGGCCAGGCTTTATGATTTGGCTCCTCGAGCTGGACTCGAACCAGCGACCAATAGATTAACAGTCTACTGCTCTACCAACTGAGCTATCGAGGAACTGTCCAAATCATCATCCTTAGTGGCGGAGGGGCAGGGATTCGAACCCTGGGAGCCTCTCGACTCGTCGGTTTTCAAGACCGGTGCTTTCGACCACTCAGCCACCCCTCCAAAGGATGGGCGCAGATTCTACCGCCTAAAGATTTCCTGTCAACACCCCTTGCCAAAAAAATTGCATAATTGGCTGAAATGGTTAATTTTTTACCTGTTGTACACCCAATTCGGACAGCGGGCGCGGTGCCGAGAACAGATAGCCCTGCAACTCGTCACAACCGCGTGCGCGCAGGAAGTCGGCCTGGGCACGGGTCTCCACCCCTTCGGCGACCACCTGCAGCCCTAATGAATGCGCCAGCACGATAATGGTCTCCACGATGACCCGATCATCGGCATCGGTTTCGATGTCGCTGACAAAGGAGCGATCGATCTTGAGGTAGTCGATCGGCAGCCGCTTGAGGTACTCAAGCGACGAGTAACCGGTACCGAAATCGTCGATGGCCACCTCCACACCCAACGCCTGCACCTCTTCCAGCTGGTGTGCCGTGGCCTGGAAGTTTTCCACCAGCGCACTCTCCGTCACTTCGATACACAGCTGCTCCGGCTGCAGCCGGTGCTGTTCGATGGTCCTGCGCAGCGTATCGGCCCAGTTACCGGTCTGGAACTGCCGCGGCGACAGGTTAACGCTGATCTGCTTGCCGCCCAGTACCGCGCTGCCGAGATCGTCCACCACCCGCTGCAACAGCCACTCGGTCATCTGCTCCAGAATGCCGGTCGTTTCGGCCACGGGGATGAACTCGGCCGGTGACACGGCACCCAGCTCTTGGCTGTGCCAGCGCAGCAGGGCTTCATAGCCGGTCACCTGCTCCGTATCCGCCAGCACCCGCGGCTGATACACCAGACTCAGCTCGTTACGCGCCAGCGCCTGATTCAGGCCAGTCTTGATCTTCATGGTGCGCTGGTTGCGGGCATTGATCTGCGGGTCGAAAAACGCATACCGGCCGCGCCCCTGCTCCTTGGCAAAGTACATCGCCGCATCGGCATGTCCCAGTAATGTGTCCCGGTCGACGCCATCACGAGGGTAACTGACCAGGCCGATACTGCAGCCGATATACAGGATCTGGCCATCGACAATGAACGGCGCTTTCAGGCGCTTGATCAGTTTTTCGGCTACGGCCGTCATATCACTGTCATCCTGCACAGCCGGCAACATGACCGTAAACTCGTCCCCGCCCAGTCGGAACGCCCGATCGGAATCCCGCAGGCAACCGCGCAGACGCTGGGCCACTTCACACAACAGCCGATCGCCGGCGGCATGACCGAAGCTGTCATTGACCTCCTTGAACAGATCCAGGTCGATGAACAGCAGCCCAAAGTGCTGCTGATAACGCGCACCACTGTCCACCGCGGCGTCCACTACACGCATGAACTCGGTACGGTTGTACAACCCGGTCAGGATGTCATGGTAGGCCAATTGGTGCAGGTCCTGCTGGGAACGCTTCTCTTCGGTGATGTCCTGGAAAATGCCGAAGTAGCCATCGAGCTCGCCTTGACGGTTGGTGATGGTATTGAGTGACAGGCGTACCGGATAGCAGCGGCCGTCCGCACGCCTGTTCACCAACTCCCCGCTCCACTTGCCCCGGGTGTTGAGCGCCTCCCACATCTGGGCATAAAAACGGCTGCTCTGCTGACCGGACTTGTGCATGGCCGGCGACTGCCCCAGCAGCTGCTCGCGCCGGTACCCGGTCATGGTGATCAGTGACTGGTTGACGTCCACGATGCGGTTATCCGCATCCGTGATCATGATGCCCTCGGCCGTGTGTTCAAAAATACGCTGGGCAATCCGGGCCAGGTTCTCGTTGCGTTCCTGCTCGGTTACATCCGTGGCTACGGTGCAAATTGCATAGACCCCACCATGCTCGTCCACCAGCGGAAACTTCACCATGAACCAGTTGTGCAGCTCACCCTGTACCGGAAAACTGATCTGAAACTGATGCGCCCGACCAGTGTGCAGTACGTCCTCGTCCCGCGCCGCGATGTCAGCCGCATAGGGCTGGGGCAACAGGTCAAATACGGTACTGCCATTCGCATCCGGCTCCCCCAGCACTTGGATGAAACGTTCGTTAACCAAGCGGTAACAGCCGTCGGGGTCCTTGATGTACACCATCGAGGGAATGAAGCGCAGGATATTTTCCATCTGTCGGTTGGTCTGTAGCAGCTGGTGCCGGTTCTGCTCCAGGTGCTGCGCCATCCGGTCCAGAGTCTGGCCGATCTGACTGAGCTCATCCTGCCCCTGCAGCCCTGTCCGGCAACTCAGGTCATCGGCTGCCAGCCCCTGAACGGTCTGAGTAATGCGCAGCAGACGCCGACTGACGGCACGCTCCAGCAGTAACCAAGCCAAAGCGGCCATCACGATAACCGCCACACTGACCCACAGGAACAGCTGGTCCAGGCGGTAGTACATCTGACTCAGGGTACGGTCAATATCAACCTCGACCAATACGACCCCACGGCGGTCACGGAAGCCGCTTTCAGGGTCAGGATAGATGAATGGTGCCACACCGTAGATAGTGTTCTCGCCCTGATCTTCGTGTCTGTATACCGGCATCCAACTACGTGCCCCGCGATTGATGACCTGCCAATCCACATGCAGGGGCAATGCGGCCAGCGGCTGGCCCACATGGCTTAGCCGGCTGGCCGCCAGCACCCGACCTGCGGCATCCGCCACCAGCAGGTGCTTGACCTCGCTGTTAGCGCTGGTCGCCGCCACTTCACGCCGCAGTCCTTCCAGATCCCCCTTGCTAAGCATGTATTCACTGGCACCCTGCAGCCGATTCAGGGTCGATTTGAGGCCGGATTCAAGATTGGAATACAACAGCGTGCCCACATAGGGCTTGATCACCACAAATGCCAGGACCAATGTCAGCAGTGCAAAGGCCAGTATGGTGACGGGCACCAGGCGGCGCAACGGAACAGTTGTCATGAACCTCATCAATCGGGATACCGGCTGTAGATCAGCCCCTCCAGGTCGGGTTGTTGCTGAATCAGGCCATGCTCACGCATGAGCGATGCCAGCCGATCGGCCTGCTGCATCAAGACGGGCGGCGCGCCAATCATCAGTGCTGCACTGGCGTCCCCACCCGGCATTTCAAGTTGCCCCAGGCCCTGCAGTACTTCATCAGGTGGCAGCTTCAGGCGCGTTGCCATAATGCGTGCCGCCGCTTCAGGATCCGCCTTGAGACGCACCAGGCTTGCCTGCCAAGCTTGAATCAGGTGCTGGATCTGGGCATGGTGACTGTGCAGCAACTGTTCACGCACCACCAGTACATCGACGATTTCACCGGGGATCTGGCTGGAATCAAATACCGGCACAGCACCGGCCTCCAGCAATTGACTGCGTACCGGATCGAAGGTTACCACGGCATCCACACTGCCGCTGACAAAGGCCTGTTGATGCTCGTGAACTTCAAGCTGCACCGGCGTGACATCGTTCAAATTCATGCCGTTCAGCGTCAAGGCCCGTGACAGCATGTAAGCCCCCAACGCGGTACCCTCGACACCGACGCGCCGTCCTCTTAAGTCCTCGACCCGGGTGAGCCCCGGCCGGGCCAGGATGACATCCGCCCCGGCGGAAATATCGGCAACCTGAACAATCACCGGTCGCATACCCATTTCACGCAGCGTAATCACTTCGTCCAGCGTCAGGGCCGCCGCATCGATGGCACCGTTGCGATACGCCCGCATCACTTCGCTGGCCGATAACAGCTCCACCAGGCCCACTTGACGGGCATCCAGCACCCCCTGCTCCCGGGCCAGATAGAGAGGCTCGTAACCGGGCCAGACATTGGTTCCCAGCTTCAAAACCGGCGCGGGTGCCGACAGGCATCCGGCCAGCACAGCTGCCAATACACACAAGGCCAGGCATCTCCGCCTGATAGCATTCATGCACTTCTCCTTTGTCATGGCGCAACAGTTTACCTCAAAGGGGCCATGACGAAACCTGCGGTAGTAGCTCGACGAACAATCCAACCGGTGCCTAAATCAACCTGCCCACACAATTGCCCACACGATGACGCCGAGATCACGGCTGTTGAAAACCCGAAGTATTTTGCCCACACATTCTGTGCATAAACCACAGGATAAGTTTTGGAAAGCATTAAGAGCTATCTGATAAAATATTGATTTTAAAGAAAATTTAAAAGTCGTACATTTCTTATACGTCCAGGTGATAATTTTGAATCATGACTTTTTGTCAACCCCAAGCGACCGATCAAATATTCATCAAACTGGCCGAAAAACAAAATAATCAAGCCGGTTCATCCACATTTTCGCGACTGCTCCAATTCAGTGCTTGGCCTACCGTGCCTACACTGTTGATAACCTGCTTCAGCGGTCAGCGGGCAAACGCCGCGCCATCCACCAGCTGCCTTCCCAGTAAGGGTTGTCCAGACGCGAAATCATGACCCCGCGACTGGTAGAGGCATGCATGAATTCACCACCTCCCAGATAAATGCCGGCATGGCGCTGCTTCCAGCCGGTTCGAAAGAACACCAGGTCGGCCGGCCGCAAGCGGTCGCGCGCGACCCTGTCGCCGAGCCGCGCCTGGGCTTCAGTGGTTCGCGGCAGCTGGCGTCCGTCCAGTTGCCGATACACCTGCTGGATAAACCCCGAACAATCGACGCCCCGGCGGTCATCGCCGCCATAACGGTACGGGGTCCCGGCCCATTGCGAATAGCTGATCAGCAGACGATTGCGCACCGGATCATCCACCGCCGCCGGGGCATAACGAGTCGACGAGGTCGAGCTACAGCCGGCAAGCAGCATCAGTCCGAGCAGCAGCAGCGCCCGCCCCTTGTTGAAATATACGAACATGGTGTCTCCGTACAAGTTGGTCGTCCACCAGGCAGCCGTGAAAGTAATGTAGCAAGCAGGTTTTCGGCTGTCTGTGTCCGGTTTCCCCGGCAAGGCACAAAAAAACCGGAGCCAGGCTCCGGTTTTTTGTCAGTGAACTGCAGGACAAGTTCAGCCCAGGCGCGCCAGCCAGGCTTCCAGTTCATCCGCGGTCCCGATCAACTCCCCGTCCACGAATACCTGTGGCGTCGTGCCACGGCCGGTCAGGGCGTTCAGAGTCGAAAAGCTGACGCCGTGGCTGCCCAGCTCGATGGTTTCGAACTTCATGCCCCTGTCTGTCAGCGCCTGCTTGGCCCGTACACAGTGGGCGCAGCCCGGCTTGCTGATCAGGGTAATGCGGTGAGGGCACTTGGCCTGGGGGTTGATGTAATTGAGCATGGTGTCGGCATCGGACACTTCAAAGGGGTCGCCCGGCTTGTTCGGCTCCACGAACATTTTTTCCACCACGCCGTTTTTCACCAACATGGCGTAGCGCCAGCTGCGCTTGCCGAAGCCGAGTTCATGCTTGTCCACCAGCATATCCATGCCCTCGGTAAAATCGGCATTGCCATCGGGCAGCATGTAGATATTCTCCGCGTGCAGATCCTGTGCCCAGGCGTCCATCACGAAGGGGTCATTAACCGACAGGCAGATGATGCTGTCGACGCCATTGGCCTTGAGTACCGGTGCCAGCTCGTTGTAACGAGGCAGATGGGTACTCGAGCAGGTCGGCGTAAAAGCGCCCGGCAACGAGAAGAGCACCACGGTCTTGTTCTGGAACAGGTCATCCGTGGTGACATCGACCCAGTTGTTGTTGATGCGGGTATGAAAGGTGACCTGAGGGACCGGCTGTCCTTCGCGGGGGTGTGACATGGTTGAGGCTCCTGTCATGAATGAGATTGCATTCAGGATGCCAGCACAGCGTGAATAAATACAATCAACTATTTAAACCAAATTGATAGCAAATAACTATCAATAACACCTTCTTTCCCGAGCCGACCATACCTGGTCTGCCCGCTTCAAACTATGCACAGATTATGTGGACAACTCCATGGACAAGCCTCCGCCAATGCCGCTCAGGCAGCATGGCGACTGGCTTGGCCCGCTGCGTTCATTTTTTGACCCTGCGCAGTCAGCGCCGCGCTTTTCTGCTAGCATAGGCGCATCTGATTTCAAGCGAGTGAAAGTACGTGTTTGCAGACCTGATGCTTCATGACCGCCTGCTCAAGGCGATCGACCAACTGGGCTTTACCCAACCGACACCGGTACAGCAAGCCGCCCTGCCACCGGCCATGGAAGGACATGACCTGATGGTGGGTGCCGAAACCGGCAGCGGCAAGACGCTGGCCTTCGTTGTGCCCATGCTGCAGCACTTTCTGGACCGGCCTGCCCCCAATATCGGCACCCGGGGTCTGATCCTGACCCCCACCCGTGAATTGGCCGAACAGGTGTGCGAAGCCGTCAAGTCCATGGCCGCCTTTACCCGCATCGGCTGCATGACCGTCTGCGGCGGCACCGGCTTCAAAGAGCAGGCGGCCGAAATCCGCAGGAACCCTGAAATTCTGGTGGCTACCCCCGGTCGTCTGGCCGAGCACCTGGAGCGCCGGACACTGGACTTTGACGACCTGGAATTCCTGGTACTGGACGAAGCCGACCGCATGCTCGACATGGGCTTTCGCGACGAGGTGATGGCGATCGTGGATATCTGCCGTCCCGAACGCCAGTCAATGGTCTTTTCCGCTACCCTGACCCACCCCGGCGTACGCGCCCTGCTGCCGCAGGTGCTCAACGAACCGAAGGAACTGCTGCTCAACACGCCGCAGAACGCACAGGAGCGCATTCGCCAGCAGATCATTCTGGCCGATGACGACAAGCACAAGGAGCGCCTGGTCGAGTGGCTGCTGGCACATGAGCAGTACGACAAGGCCATTATTTTCACCAACACCCGCGACAAGGCCCAATGGCTGGCCAAAAGCCTGCAGCGCCAGAACCGCCGCTCAGGCGTACTGCATGGCGAGATGAGCCAGGACGAGCGCAAGCACGTCATGGGATTGATGCGCAGTGGCAAAATCAACATCCTGGTCGCCACGGATGTTGCCGCACGCGGCCTGGACATCGACGGCCTGGACCTGGTGATCAACTTCGACATGGCGCGCAAGGGTGACGAGCACCTGCACCGCGTCGGCCGTACCGGCCGCCAGGAACGCGAAGGGCTGGCGATTTGCCTGATTGCACACAATGAATGGAACCTGATGGCCAGCATTGAGCGCTACCTGCGCCTCGAGTTCGAACGCCGCACCCTCAAGGGGGTCGAAGGCAGCTACAAGGGCCCCAGAAAAGTGAAGGCGTCCGGCAAGGCCGCCGGCAACAAAAAGCGCAAGCCCGATACCAAAGGCAGCAAGGACACCAAGGGCGGTAAGAAAGGTGTACGCCCTGCCGGCAAGCAGCGTACAACTGATCGCAAGCAGACCGGCAAGCGCCGCGGCAGCGATGCTGCCTCATCCTCTCTGGGCGATGGTTCTATGCCGATGATGAAGAAAAAGCCTCGGTGATCCGCCGAGCCTTGTAGATTACAGAAACGGGCCACAGGCCCGTTTTTTTATGCCTACGCTCGGGAGCTGAAAACCCGGAGGGCATGTGACGGTAGACACACGCCTAATACCACCTGAACGGCAACAGGTTGCGCATAATGCAACTTAGTTTCCACGAAACTGCAACAATGTCTACAATTTTTTGCTAATCCTAGACTAAAGAACTACTATCCCAAGCTTGTCGGGACTTAAAACCCTCTGAATCGCTGATAGAATGGCACATCTTCACTCTTGTGCAAAAAACAGCCACAGGGTTGCCGCACAAGATTGTCAACAATGTGACATGAGATTGAATTATGTCTGATAACGCACGAATTCTTTGCCCGGTCCTCAGCAAGCGTCTGATGAGTGCCGAAGAAGCTGCCGAACTGATTCCGGCAGGCGCCAATGTAGGCATGAGCGGTTTCACCGGTGCCGGTTACCCGAAGGCCATCCCGGGTGCTCTGGCTGACCGTATTCGCCGCCTGAACGCCGAGCCGAATGCCAAGCCGTTCCGCATCAACGTTTGGACTGGTGCGTCTACAGCGCCGGAACTGGATGGTGTGCTGGCTGAAGTCGACGGCATTGAAATGCGTCTGCCGTTCCAGAGCGATCCCATCTGCCGCAGCCGCATCAACAATGGCACCATGGATTACGTCGATTACCACCTTTCCGAGGTGTCCCAGTACGCCTGGTCCGGCTTCCTCGGCAAGATGGATATCGCCCTGATCGAAGTAGCTGGCATTCGTGAAGACGGCAGCCTGATTCCCTCCTCGTCCATCGGCAACAACAAGACCTGGATCGAGCAGGCCGACAAGATCATCCTTGAAGTCAACTCCAAGCAGAACGCCAAGCTGGAAGGCATGCACGACGTGTACTACGGTACCGCCCTGCCGCCGAACCGCAAGCCGATCATGCTGACCGATCCATCCGATCGCATCGGTGAAAAGTACCTGGCGTGCCCGCCGGAGAAAGTGATTGCCGTGGTGGAAACCGCCGCGCCGGACCGCAACTCGCCGTTCAAGCCGAGCGATGACGTGTCTAAGAAGATTGCCGGCCATATTCTCGATTTCTTCAACAAAGAGATTGAGCTGGGCCGCCTGCCGAAAGAACTGCTGCCGATCCAGTCCGGCGTGGGTAACATCCCTAACGCCGTACTCGAAGGCCTGGATGCAGGCCCGTATAAAGGCCTGACCGCGTTCACCGAGGTGATTCAGGACGGCATGCTGAAGATGCTCAAGTCCGGCACCCTGAAGGTCGCCTCCGCGACAGCGTTCTCCCTGAGCCCGGACGGCATTGCAGAATTCGATGAGAACATCGACTTCTACCGTGACAAGATCATTCTGCGCCAGCAGGACATCTCCAACCATCCGGAGCTGGCCCGTCGCCTCGGCGTGATCGCCATGAACGGCCTGATCGAGTGCGACCTGTACGGCAACGTCAACTCCACCCACATCATGGGTACCCGCATGATGAACGGTATCGGTGGTTCAGGCGACTTTGCCCGTAACGGCTACCTGTCGATCTTCGTATCGCCGTCGACCGCGAAAGATGGTGCCATCTCCGCGATCGTGCCGATGGTCTCCCACGTCGACCACACCGAGCATGACGTCAAGATCATCGTCACCGAGCAGGGTCTGGCAGATCTGCGCGGCCTGTCACCGCGTCAGCGTGCCCACGAAATCATCAACAAATGTGCGCACCCGGATTTCCGCCCGGCGCTGATCGACTATTACGAGCGTGCACTGCACTCCGGTCGCGGCATGCACACTCCGCATCTGCTGGAAGAAGCGCTGAGCTGGCATCAGCGCTATGAAGAAACCGGGCAGATGTAACGATTTTTCCTGATGCTCTAAGCCCTTGGGCGCCCGCTGGGCGCCCTTTTTTTACCTGTACTACACGCCCTTGGGCATGCGCATGTACAGATCGGCCGGGAAATGATTGGCCTTCATCCGTTCAACCACCGGCTCGAAGTCATACTCCAGGCTTTCGAACCGCACCTCCTCGTTGATCGGATCATACACTGCAAACTGCGTATGCGGCGTGCCGTTGCGTGGCTGGCCCACCGAACCGGGGCACACCAGAGCATGACTGAACGCCTGCAATGAAACCCGCGGCTCCACCCAGTGACGGTCCTGTCCCTTGGCATCACGCCCATAGACGCCCGGCATGTGTGAATGACCATGCAGGCACAGCTTGCGCCCCAGTGCAGCGAGCTTGTCGAGGTTGTCACGGTAGGTCATTTCATAGACATAGCCGTAAAAGAATTCCGGATCCAGAGGCGCGCCGTGCACGGCCATCCAGTGCTCGGTATCCAGCACCGGCGGCAGCCTTTTAAGCCACTCGCGCTGCTCTTCGGACAGCTGTTCATGAGTCCACTGGGCCACGTGGCGGGCATTCTTGGACAGCCCCCGCTGAAAGCTGCCCAGCGCCACGGCATGGTCATGGTTGCCCTTGATGATCTGCAGACCGCTGCCACGCAACCGCTCGATGACCTCCGCCGCGTCCGGCCCGTACCCTACCAGATCGCCCAGTACGATGCCGCGCTCGATACCCTCTCGCTGCAGCCATGCCAGTACTGCTTCCAGTGCCGGCAGATTGGCATGCACATCCGCCAGGATCGCCCAGGGAGCGGTAGCATCGCCATCAGGCGTGGACGGCGTCTCTACAGCAGGTATCGGCGGTGCCACTGCAGGCGCTGCCGCAACCGGCACAACGGCCGCTGCGGGTGCTGGCGCAGGTGTCAGGTTCACGGCGGCCGGTTGCACCGGCGCTGGCGCCACATTCGCCTCGTCGCTCGAGGACATGGCGGCTGGCGGGACTGCCGGTGCGACCGGCTCCTGCTCAGCTTCGGTCAGTGCGCTGCTGATCAGGTTAGCCAGATCTCGTTTTTTTCCGGCAGGCATGAACGCCGACCGCAGCTGATAGGCCACACTGGCGCGATAGTTGAGGTCGCCGAAAATACTATCCAGCTGCTGCCCCAGATCATATGCCAGTGCACGGGCAAAATCGCGCTCAAGCCAGTTAAGCTTGCGAATCAGCACGCCCAGCATCATGGCAAACGAGATGAACTTGTCCCAGCCGTAGAATTCGTCATCGACGTAGTAAAGTCGGTCCTGGGCATCAATGGCAAAGTTCGACAGGCCCTCATCCAGCTTGACCCCGAACTGGTGGGCAGTCCGCAGGTAGAGGCCGAACATGTGATCCAGGAGGCTGCGTGCTCGGGCCGTGGCAGCGACGTCCGAGGGCGCTGCTTCCAACACCTTGTGCAAGGGCTGCAGGCGGGGCGTGATGTTACCGATCAGGACTTCTTCATTCTCCAGCTCGACACCATCGCGCTCGGCATAGATGTAGAACCAGGTCTTGGCCGGATGGTACACACCCAACTCTCGCTCCTTGGCCATGACACTGGTCAGCCAGGGCTGAGCCTGACGGGCTGTCAGCTTGAGCTCGCGGCGGATTTTGACCACCTGAACGTCATTGGCGTAGATGTTGGTTGCGGGTCGCCCCATGAAATCGCTGTTGATCGACAGCACCTCCATCCCCTGCAGGATGGTCGCGCGAATCTGCTCGGGGCCGAAGTGTAGTCTTTCCCCGAGCGCACCTACTATTTTAAGTTTCTTTTTCAACATCATCCTGACCTGTCAGCAAAAAAAGAGCAGCTATCCAGCTGCTCGGGGGCTCTCGATGACGGTCTTTCAGGAGGGGCAGAACTCGCCAATACGCGGCAGATTGGTCCGTACCGCAGCCCAGCCCATGCCCAGGTTAGTATTGCGGCTGGTAATCAGCACCACCAGGGAGTTTGGTTTCTCCGGCACAATCGCCATGAAGTGATAGGTACGTTCGGTACTCATCTGGACTTCCTGGATCATGTGGCGAACCGGCTGACCTCGCTGGTTGGACAGCAGCGACTCTACGGCACGTACGTTACGGCCACGCATCATGTCGACGGCTGCCGCTGCCACCGCTTCCAGGTAGGAAGAGGTGAAGTATGGCACGTTGTGTGCCACGGACAGCAGCAGACCACTTTCCAGGTCGACCACGGCACACCCCAGTGCACCGTCTACATCATTCACAATTCCCTGAAGCACATCGTCCAATTTTGACATCGTCTTTTCTCACTTGAGCAAGAGGGGGCATACCCCATGTTATCGTTTGATGGTACGCAGTATCTGGCGCCAGAACCCCTTGGGTTGTTCCGATGCCGGTACCGCTTCACTCTTCTGTTCACCGTCCTGCTGCACCAGACCCTGATAACGGCAGGCCTCAACAAATGTTTGAATATCCGAAACCGCTATACCCGTTTGGTCCGCAATCCGTTTAATCGTGGCCGGCTTGCCGCGCATGAACGCCGCCAGTTTGAGGTGTTCCTGTCGCAACCCTGGTAGTTGGCTGTCCGGCCACCCCGACAGGCTGTAGGTTTCATCTTCAGCCGGCAGCTCGGTGCCGCTGATACCGGAATACAGTGCCAGAAACCACTGCAGGTTGGCCAACGGCTGTTCATCACAGTACTGCTTGCTCAGTTCAGCAGAAAACTCAGAGCGCGACAGCGTTGAAATATAGGATATGCGGTTATCTTCGAGCCGCACGAGAAAGCTCTCCAGCACACGGTTGCTGTAAAACCGGCCCTGCTCGAAGTCCAGCAACATGACATCCCCCGACTGTAACAGGATCTTGTGCCAGCTGCCCTCATTTGGGGCGCCCTGCACGTAGAGTGCCAGCTGCTCCAGACATTGACGGGTCACCACGGCTCTGGCCACTTCGCTCATGACCGGCTGCAACACGGGCACGATGGTCGCTTCAGCAGGCTCTGGTACCTCAGCTTCGACCGGTGCAGGAGGTTCTTGCTCAGCTATGGCTAAGGCACCTGCGGGGCTCTCGTCCTCCGAGTTCACGGCAGCGCGCGGTTCGAAAATCGGCACTGCCAGCTCCTGAGCGCGCTCCTCCTCCGTCGGCAGTACCACGTCCAAGCCTGCTGCTACAGGCAATGCCTCAATCGGCTGCACGTCCGCAATAGACTCATCCACAGCAGTGGCCTGATGATCGGGCGTCGCAGCAGGTGTCTGCTCGGCGGGCACTTCCTGCAACCGCGTTTCAACCTGCCCGAAAACATGAATCAGTTCTGAAAAGCTTGGCATGCCATTGCTGTCGAGAACCAGTTCAAATAATGGATACCCGGTGCCCGACTCGGCCTCGGCGATTGTTTCGGTCGCCGGACGCAACAAAATGACGGGGCGTTTTTCTTCCGCACTCACGGCGGTCAGGTCTCTGCATATGACAACATTCGCCTGACCCGGGCGAGTACTTTCTACCCAGCTGGCATTCAACCGAATTTCGGCGAGCACCAACACGGCCTGCAGCTTTTCACTTTCGCTCCTGTCCATCCCTGGGGTGGCAAATGTAATTTCGTGCAGTGGATTCATGGATCGCTCCGATGTGCAAAGAGGCACCGGGCTCGGACTGCGCAAACCGGCCTTCAACTATGCAACAAAAGTATATGTGATTTAAGTGATTATGAGGGTGTATTTAATGCAGATCATATTATTCGCACATTATAAAACCAAAACCCTGACGAATGAACTGATATTGAAAACCAATAAAACCTTTCAACTCAATTAAACGCATGACTTAAACATCTGAATAATGCTTTCCGTATCCATTTAATAACACTTACATTGAAGCTCGCATTTTAAAACTGACACTGCCCCTCCTGCATGGATCTGTTAGGCTGAGATAAAGCTTGTCTTGGTATCGGGAGGCCTCATGGACCACGCGCAACTCTGGCAACTGCTGGTGGCACTGGCACTGGGCATGCTGATCGGGCTGCAGCGCGGCTGGCATGAGCGCAATGCCCCCGTCGGCGGCCGTATCGCCGGCATTCGCACCTTTGGTCTGCTGGCCCTCACCGGCGCTCTGACCGCGATTCTCGCGACGCCGTTCGGTCCCGGCATCGTGATCACGACCGCCGCAGGCATCATTCTGGTGCTGGGACTGGCACACTGGCTCGATTCCCGTGAAGACCATGACCTGGGGCTGACCACCGTCGTGGCCGGCCTGGTCACCTACTTACTCGGCGTACTCGCCCTCAGTGGCGAGCTGCAGCTGGCCGTTGCCACCGCTGTCATTGTCACTCTGGTGCTGCATTTCAAGCAGAGCCTGCACCATGCCCTGGACCACCTGAGCGACTCCGAAATTCGTGGCATTCTGCAGCTGGCCTTGATTGCCGTAGTCCTGCTGCCGGTGCTGCCCAACCGTGCCTATGGCCCCTGGGCCGCACTCAACCCCTATGAAATCTGGCTGCTGGTGGTCCTGATCGCCGGTATCAGTCTCGCCGCCTACTTCGCCATGCGCCTGACAGGCCCCGACAAAGGCGTCATGATCACCAGCCTGCTGGGCGGATTGGCCTCCAGCACCGCCCTGACCCTGAGCCTGGCCCGCATGAATGCACGCCTGCCGCTGCCCCGCCTGCTGGCCAGCGGCATTCTGCTGGCCGCCGCCATCATGTACCCCCGCATTCTGCTGGAAGTAGCGGTGGTCAACCCGGCACTGCTGCCGGCGCTCTGGCCACCAATGCTGGCCATGACCCTGGGCTGCGCACTGGCCGCGAGTGCCTGCTGGCGTTACCGGGAACCCTTTGGCCGCATCGATACCTCGACCCTGGCAACCCAGCCCTTTCAGCTGCTGCCGGCGCTGCAGTTCGGCGCCCTGCTGGTTGTCATCATGCTGGTGGCCCACGGCATCAAGGCCAATATGGGTGAGCAGGGACTCTGGCTGGTCTCCATCATTGCCGGGCTGACCGATGTGGATGCCATCACCCTGACGCTGGCGCGTATGGCCCGCGACACCATCAGTACCGACACCGCCGTCACCGGCATCACCCTGGCCGCCATTACCAACACGCTGGTCAAGGGCGGACTGGCCCTCTTTGCCGGTCACTGGCCCCTGTGTCGCGCGCTCTGGCCCGGATTGGTGCTCGCAGTCGCGCTGGCCCTGCTAACCTTAAGCCTGATCTGAGCAAAGGACATCGTTATGGATACCCGCCTGACGCCTGAACAACTGCGCCACGGCTGCGACCTGACGCCCTTCGGCATCAAGTCGAGCGCGGACCTCAGCCCCGATCAATCGGTGCTGGGCCAGGGCCGTGCACTGGATGCCATCCAGTTTTCCATCGGCATGGACCATCAGGGCTACAACCTCTTTGTCAGCGGCTCCACCGGGGTCGGCAAGCGAGAGCTGGTCTCGCGCATCATCAGTGCCGAGGCCGCCAGCGGCGAAGCGCCGCATGACTGCTGTTACATCCACAATTTCGATCGCCCCAATCAGCCGACCACACTGATCCTGCCGCAGGCAACCGGTCAGCGCCTGCACAACGACCTGCGCCGCCTGATCGAAGTGCTGCTGTTACGCATCCCGGCCCAATTCAAGAGTGATGAATACCGCAGCCAGCTGCAGGCCCTGAACGACGAATTCCAGCAGCGCGAGGAGATGGGCTTCAAGGCACTGGGGCAAAAGGCCCACGAGCTGGGCATTGCGCTGGTGCGTACACCGGGTGGCTATACGCTGGGACCGGTACACGATGGCAAACTGATGACACCGGATGCTTTCAAGCAGCTGCCCGATGCCGAGCGCGAGCGCATCAAGCAGGCCATCGATACGCTCAACGAGGAACTCACCGAACTGGTGCACGAGGTGCCGCGCATGCACCAGGAGCATCAGGCCCGTATCCGCGAGCTGGAGCAGGACACCACGCGCGGCGTAATCGACCCCGCCCTGAACAACCTGCGCCAGACCTACGGCAGTCATGCCGGGGTACTGGCCTTCCTGGATACCATTCATCAGGACATGATCGAAAACGTGGATGATTTCATGCCCGGTGAAGAGGAAGACCGTATCCCGCTGCACAAGCGCGCACGCTCGGCACGCTTTCGCCGCTACCAGGTCAACGTGCTGGTCGGACACGCCGACAACGGTGGCGCTCCGGTGGTCTTCGAAGATATCCCCAGCTACCAGAACCTGGTCGGCCGGGTCGAATACGAAGCCCACATGGGGACCCTGACAACCGACTTCAGCCTGATCCAGCCCGGCGCGCTACACCGGGCCAACGGCGGCTATCTGATCGTGGACGCGCAGAAACTGCTGGCCTTCCCCTTTGCTTGGGAGGGGCTCAAGCGTGCGCTGCGCAACCGTGAAGTGCGCATCGACCCGTTGGAAAAGATCTACGGCATCAGCGGCACCCGGTCGCTGGAACCGGAGCCGGTACCGCTGGACGTGCGCGTTATCCTGATCGGGGAGCGCCGCCTCTACTACCTGCTCAAGCAGTACGACCCCGAGTTCGCCACCCTGTTCAAGGTCTATGCCGATTTTGCCGAAGGCCTCGACCGCACCCGTGAAAACCTGGACAGTTATCTGGGCCTGATCACCCTGCTGATCCGGGAAGAGGGGCTGACCCACTTCGAGCGCGGTGCCCTGGAAGCCGTGATTGAACAGAGTTCGCGGCAGATGGATGACAGCGACAAGCTGTCGCTCAACCGCGGCCAACTGCTCGACCTGCTTCGCGAGGCCAGCTTCTGGGCGCTGCGACAGGGGGCATCCCTGGCCAGCCGTGAGCATGTCGACAAAGCCATTGCCCAGCAGCGTTACCGCAGCAGCCAGTATGCCGAACTGCTGCAGGAACAGATTGAACGCGGCACCCTGATGATCAGTACGACAGGCCAGGCCATCGGCCAGGCCAATGGTCTGTCAGTGTTCCAACTGGGCGATCAGCGCTTCGGCAAACCGGGACGCATCACCGCCACGGCCCGCATCGGCAGCGGCCGCATGCTCGATATCGAGCGCGAAACCAAACTCGGCGGCCCGCTGCACTCCAAGGGCGTGCTGATTCTGAGCGCCTGTATCGGCGCCCGCTATACCCGCCACCAACCCCTGTCGTTGAACGCCAGCCTGGTATTTGAGCAGTCGTATGGACCGGTAGACGGCGACAGCGCCTCCGCGATCGAGCTCTGTGTACTGCTCTCCGCCATCAGCGGTTTACCGATAAAGCAGAGTCTGGCCGTGACCGGCTCAGTCAACCAGCAGGGTGAAATTCAAGCCATCGGTGGCGTCAACGAGAAGATCGAAGGGTTCTTTGAACTCTGTCACGCCCGTGGCCTGGATGGCAGCCAGGGTGTCATCATCCCGGCCGCGAACGAACCGCACCTGACTCTCGACCCCGCCGTGGTGGACGCCTGCCGTGATGGGCTGTTCAGCGTGCATGCCGTCAGCACCCTGGATGAACTGATCGAGTTGCTGTTCGACCGTGACGCCGGGCAGGCCGACAGCGAAGGGCGTTACTCGCCAGCCACCGTCAACGGCTGTGTACAAATGCAGCTGCAGGACTGGGCCGAACAGGCACGCCACCTGGCCGGTCCGGCACGGGATTGATCCGGCCGGGGTTGAATCTCGCGACCGACATCCCAAGTTCATGGTGTAGCGGCCAAGGCCATACACCCACGCCAACCTTCATGGGAGGACTCGTATGAGCATACCCGACACCCGCCAGACCCTGAGTCTGGGCGAGCGACACTACCGCTTCTACAGCCTCAGACGGGCCGAGGAGGCACTGGGCGACATCAGTCGCCTGCCCCGCTCGCTCAAAGTGCTGCTGGAAAATCAGTTGCGCGGGCTGGACGCCGGTACCGCCACCGCAGACGACCTCCGGGCCCTGGTCGACTGGCAGCATCAGGGCGGCCACAGTGACCACGAAATCGCCTTTCGCCCTGCCCGTGTGCTGATGCAGGATTTTACTGGCGTGCCCGGCGTGGCCGACCTCGCCGCCATGCGCGATGCCTTCACGGCCCTGGGGGGGGACGCATCCCGGGTTAACCCGTTGTCGCCGGTGGATCTGGTCATCGACCACTCGGTGATGGTGGACCACTACGCCAGTGAGGATGCTTTCCGCGCTAATGTGCGCACCGAAATGCAGCGCAACCATGAACGCTATGCGTTTCTGCGCTGGGGCCAGAGCGCCTTCGACAACTTCCGTGTGGTGCCGCCCGGTACCGGCATCTGCCATCAGGTCAATCTGGAATACCTGGGCCGCAGCGTCTGGACAGAAGAACGGGATGGAGAGCTCTGGGCCTGTCCCGATACCCTGGTCGGCACCGACTCGCACACCACCATGATCAACGGCCTGGGAATACTGGGCTGGGGCGTCGGCGGCATTGAAGCCGAAGCGGCCATGCTCGGCCAGCCGGTGTCGATGCTGATCCCCGAAGTGGTCGGGGTCAAGCTCAGCGGTGCCCTGCGCGAGGGCATTACCGCCACCGATCTGGTGCTGACCGTTACAGAACTGCTGCGTCGGCACGGCGTGGTCGGCAAGTTTGTCGAATTCTATGGCGATGGCCTGGCTGCACTGCCGCTGGCCGACCGCGCCACCCTGGCCAACATGGCGCCCGAATATGGTGCTACCTGCGGCTTCTTCCCGGTGGACGAGGAGACCCTTCGCTACCTGCGCCTGTCTGGCCGCAGTGACGAGCAGGTTGCGCTGGTGGAAGCCTACTGCAAGGAGCAGGGGCTCTGGCGCCACCCCGGCGACGAGCCGGTGTTCACTGCAACATTGAGCCTGGATCTGGGAGATGTAGAAGCCTCGCTGGCCGGCCCCAAGCGCCCGCAGGACCGGGTGGCACTGGGAGAGGTGAAGTCCCGCTTTGATGAACTCATGGCCCTGAACCTGACACCCGCCGCCGATGCGGTCGGTGAACTGGAGGCCGAAGGCGGTCAGCCGGCGCCCGGCGCCGAGGGCGCTGCTCAGGTCAACGTGGGTGACCGGTCGTTCACATTGAATCACGGCGCCGTGGTCATCGCCGCCATCACCTCCTGCACCAACACCTCCAACCCCGGGGTCATGCTCGCGGCCGGCCTGCTGGCGCAGAAGGCGCTGGCGCGCGGCCTGAGGCGCCAGCCCTGGGTCAAGACCTCGCTGGCACCGGGCTCCAAGGTCGTCACCGACTATCTCCGGGCGACCGGGCTGGACCAGTCACTGGATCAACTGGGCTTCAACCTGGTCGGTTACGGCTGCACCACCTGTATCGGCAACTCCGGCCCGTTGGATGCGCCGATCGAGCGCGCGATCCGTGATGCCGACCTGACCGTCGCCTCGGTGCTGTCCGGCAACCGCAACTTCGAAGGTCGCGTGCATCCGGCGGTCAAGACCAACTGGCTGGCCTCCCCCCCGCTGGTGGTGGCCTTCGCCCTGAGCGGTCGCATTGATATCGATCTGGCACAGGAACCATTGGGGCAGGACCCCGACGGCCAACCGGTATTTTTGCGTGATATCTGGCCCTCGCCGGATGAAGTGGCCCAGGCGCTGCAGCAGGTAGATACCGACATGTTCCGACGCGAGTATGCCGCCGTATTCGACGGCGATGCCGACTGGCAAGCAATTGAAGTGGCCGCAGGCGACACCTACACCTGGCCCGATTCGAGCTATATTCGCAGGCCGCCCTTCTTTGACGGCATGCAGGCCAAGCCCGATGCACCGGCCGACATCGAACAGGCCCGCATTCTGGCCCTGCTGGGCGACTCGGTCACCACTGACCATATCTCGCCCGCCGGCGCCATCAAGGCCGACAGTCCTGCCGGACGCTACCTTCAGGCCCAGGGCATCGAACCGTCGGACTTCAACTCCTACGGTTCCCGACGCGGCAACCATGAAGTCATGATGCGCGGCACCTTTGCCAACATCCGCATTCGCAATGAAATGCTGGCGAACGTTGAAGGGGGCGAAACCCGTCATTATCCCAGCGGCGAGCAGCTGTCGATCTATGATGCCGCCATGCGCTATCAGCAGGACCATGTGGATCTGGTGGTGATCGCCGGCAAGGAGTACGGCACCGGCTCCTCCCGTGACTGGGCGGCCAAAGGGACGCGCCTGCTGGGGGTAAAAGCCGTGATTGCCGAATCCTTCGAGCGTATCCACCGCTCCAACCTGCTGGGCATGGGCGTGTTACCGCTGGAGTTTATCGATAGCGACCGACACCGGCTCAAGCTGACCGGCGAGGAGCGTATCAGTCTGAAGGGGCTGGATCAGCTACAGCCGCAGCAGCGGCTGACCCTGACACTGACCCGCCCGGACGGGCAGGAGGAAGAGGTGGCAGCCCGTTGCCGCATTGATACCGGCAACGAGTTGACCTACTACCGCCACGGCGGCATCCTGCACTACGTGCTGCGCAGGATGCTCCAGGACGGATGATCAGGTGCGAAAGTGCACCACGCTGTCATTCAGCTCCACCGCCAGTCGGGACAACTCTTGGCTGGCGGCGCTGGTCTGATTGGCCCCGGCCGCCGTCTGAGTGGCCAGATCGCGAATATTAACCAGGTTCTGATCCACTTCGCGGGCCACCTGGGCCTGCTCTTCGGCCGCGCTGGCAATCACCAGGTTACGGTCGTTGATCTGGCTGATCGATTCGAAGATCTCTTCCAGCGCGCTGCTGGCGTTGGCCGCCCCGGTCAGCGTACGTTCGGCCCGTGCACGGCTCTGTTCCATCGACTGCATCACATCCGTGGTGCCCTGACGCATGGCGGTGATCAGCTTTTCGATTTCGGTGGTCGACGACTGGGTACGCTGGGCCAGCGTGCGGACCTCATCGGCGACCACGGCAAAGCCCCGTCCCGCTTCACCGGCCCGTGCGGCCTCGATGGCCGCATTCAGGGCCAGCAGGTTGGTCTGCTCGGCCACGTCCTGAATCACGTCGAGAATCTGGCCGATATTGCGGCTGTGCTGCGCCAGCTCGGCCACCTGTGCCGCGGTCTGTTCAACGCCATCGGAAACCGCCTGGATATCGGTCGTTGTGACACGCACCCCCTCGCGGCACTGGACGGCCAGCTCATTGGAGGCCTGGGAGGCTTCCGAGGTGGTCACGGCATTGCCGGCCACGTCATCGACCGCCGTGCTAAGTTCGGTGATCGCCGTGGCGGCCTGCTGTAACTGATCGCTCTGTTCCTGCAGGCCGCGCTGACTTTCCTCGGTCACCGAGTTGAGCTCTTCTGCCGCTGACGCCAGCTGGCTGGAAGATTCCATCAGCGAGCGAATCATGGCACGCTTGCTCTGTTGCATCTCCTGCAAAGCCACAAACAGTTCACCGATTTCATTGCTACTCGACGTATCAATATCGCGACTCAGGTCGCCCGCCGCCATCACCTTGAAGTGGTCACTGGCCTGCTGCAGTGGCGCCACGATCTGTCGGCGCACAAACCACAGGCTCAAACCCACCAGCAACAGCGACAGGAGCGTCACGCCAATCGCCTTGAGCACAGCGGTATCATAGCTGCCTTGCGCTGCTTCCATTCCCGCCTTGCGGGTAATATTCATCTGCTGCTGAAACTCGAGCAACGCACTGTAATACCCCTCACTGGCGTTGCGTGCTTTGAGGTTTGCAGCTAGAAATGCATCACGGTCACGGTTGTCCAGTGCTCGATTGAGGGCGCTGACCGCCTGCTCGAAGTCGGCAAATTGCTGTTCCATGCGTTGTGCCAGGCCCCGTGTCGCATCGCTCTTGCGGGAGACCATAAACGGCTTGAACAGGGCCGCTGCCTCTCGTGCGAAGCGGGCAGAGGCTTCATGGCTGTGGCGGGCATTGGCCAGGTTGCCGTTCTGATATTCGGCTTCCGCGGCAATCACTGCCAGGCGTGCCCGCAACACGGTGATCAGGGTATTGGTAACGGGCACGGTCTGTTCTTCCGTGACCCGATTCAATTCCGTCAGGGCTTGATGGGCATTGCGCGCCGCCCGCCAGGCATCAATGGCCAACAGAACCAGCATGGCACTGAAGACCAGCAGTATGGTCAGGAGCGTGGTACGAATTTTGATATGCTTGAGTGACATGGGGCAATGAAACCGTTGTTTAAGTGCGACATTTGTATTTTGCGATTATCGCGCATTTGATACAGGTCTCATAACCCCAAGGCACAATTCTGTGTTGCTTTTTTCTCAGGCCGCCAACTTCACACTGTTCTGCAGCCAGGACACGATCGCCGCCAGACCATCGATGACCGGCTGGGTCACGGCTATCATCTCATCAGCTGCTGCCGTCAGGGCGGCAGCACCGTCGAAGTTGACATAGGACAGACGTGCCGTCAGCACCTCCTGTGGCATGCCGAAGGCCGTCCCCGGCAACAGCGCGACGCCCGCCTCTGTGAGCAAGCGCTCGCACAGCTGATCCGAAGTGTGAATATTCAGCCGCGCCAGGGCTTCGCGCCACTGACCGAAGTCCGGAAACAAATAAAAGCCCCCTTGCGGCAGCGCCGTACTGATGCCCGCTTCGTTCAGCACGCCGGCCGCCTGCTGTCCCAGCGAAGACAAAATTTCACGCTGGCGCTGCACATAGCTGGCCACCTCGGGGCCGAACGCATAGGCTTCCACGGCCGCATACTGCACCGGTGCTGTCACACAGGACCAGGTTTCGGACGCCACGCCCAGCAGCCGCGGCAGCAGGCTCTCAGACAGTGCCTCCGGCACATGCAGCACACCCAGGCGCCAGCCGCCCGCTCCACACCACTTGGACAGGCCGCCCGTCACCAGCGTGCCTTCCGGATAATAACGTGCCAGCGAGCGATGACCACCCTGATGGTGCAACATGCCGTAGATTTCATCACTGATCACCAGCACGCCATGATGACGCAGTACATCGGCCAGCGCCTGCAACTGGTCTTCGCTGTAGGTGGTGCCACTGGGGTTGCCCGGGTAGTTGAGCACCAGAATAAGCGGCAGTTCGGGGGTTTCCCGCTGGTGGCAGAACTGATCCAGCATCTCCGGCGTCAGCCGCCATTCGCTATCAGCGTTGGCCTGCAGCCTGGATACCTTGTGACCGGCCAGCTTGGCCTGGGGTTCGTAGGAGACCCAGCTGGGCGATACCAACAACACTTCGGCCCGAGTAAAAGAGGCCATTACCGCATAAATCAGCAGCTTGCTGCCCGGTCCGATGAGTACGCGCTCAGGCTGCCAGTCGACGCTGTCTTGCTGACGGTGGAAGGCCGCAACTGCTTCGCGCAGTGGTTTCCAGCCCTGTACCGGCAGGTAAGCCTTGGCATTGGCCTGCTGACGCAGCCCCTCGGCCACGCAGGCCGGGACCGGGAAGGGAGACTGGCCAAAGCCGAAGCGGAAGACGCGCCGGCTGCTTTCCAGTTGCTCGGAGCGTTCATTGATCAGCAATGTTTCGGAGTGGTTGATCGGGCGTAAAAAAGCGTCAATGGACATGATCGGGGTTCCTGATGTTCAGCGATGTGCTGTACTATGGACCCTGTGAAAAATGCTTCAATACTGAATAGCAAAATGGAAATTTATTTTCATAATACGGCATGACGCCCGGTTAACTTCAAAAAAAACTTTATGATTCAAAATCTTAAATAACCATGTGGCACGAAGGTAAAAAGGCATTGAAATCGGAATCCACGCCCCTAATCACCTTCCCGCCAACCTCTCTGGCGGAGCTGCGCAAACTTCCCTCGCTGCTCAAGCGTGGCGAACTATCGCTGCCCATGGGCAAGCGGCTGCTGGTCGCGCTCTGCGCCATGCTGGATGACCCGCGTTTGGTCGCTACCCATAGCATAACAGAGCTGGCCCAGGTCACCGGCGTCAGCCCCGCGTCCCTGACCCGGCTTGCCAAGCTGCTGGGGTTCAGAGGGTTCGTGCAGTTTCAGGCCCTGTTCCGACATTCACTCAGCGAACCGGGGCGTTATTACAGCGTTCAAGCCTCTGCGCTGGTCAACACACACGAGGATGTGCCCGTCAGCGACCGGCTGAATCAACATCTGGACGTGCAGGTCGGCAATCTGTCGCGCACCACCGCACAGCTGAACGAACGGAACCTGCGCCAGGCAGCCGAAGTCCTGGTCAAAGCGCGGCGGGTGCGGATTTCGGGGCGGCGCCAGTCCTACGGCCTGGCCGTCATGTTCAGCTACATGCTGGGATTGTTGCGCGAACAGGTCAGCGTGGTCGGCTCGGCCGGTGAAGGCCAGGCACAAGCCCTGGCCGAACTGGACACACGAGATGTATTGGTGATGTTCGGTTCAGAGCCCTACAGCCGCGACTCGGTAATGCTGGCACAGGTGGCCAGCCAGCGCAGGCTGCCGCTGCTGACATTAACCGACAGCCATCACTCACCGCTGGCCCAGCTGGCCGAGATCAGCCTGATCAGCAGTGGTGACAGCCCGTTGTACACCAACAGCATGATTGCCACTCAATTTCTGGCCGAAACCCTGCTGCTGCAGGTGGCGCGTCTGCTGGGCGATACAGCCGTCGAGCAGCTCAGTCGGCGGGAAGAGTTGATCAACCGTTTGAATGACGAGTTCTAATCGATGCTTACCGGGTGATCCGTTGATTGCCGAGCCCCTGTCACGACCTCAATACGATAGTCGTTGCGCCCCGCCGCCTTGATCTCATAGAGGGCCGCATCCGCCAGCCGCAGCAGCTGCTCCAGGTTGCCGTCACAGGTGATGCAGGCGCCAATACTGAAGGTCATGCACAAGTGCGCCCCCGAGTCGGTTTCCAGCGTACGTCCGCGAATGACCCGCAACAGGCGTTCACAAACCTGCTGTACTATGGCGTAGTCGGCATCACGCAGCATCAGCAGAAACTCGTCTCCGCCCCAGCGGGCCGCAGCATCATACTCGCGCACCACAGAGCGCAGCACCTGAGCAACCAGTTTCAGAGCCTCGTCACCGACACCATGACCATAAATGTCATTGATCTCCTTGAAGCGATCCAGGTCGATCCAGATGACGGCCAAAGGCCTATGCTCGCGACGGCTGCGGGCCAGCTCCTCCTGCAGGCGCACATCCATGCCACGGCGATTGAACAGTCCCGTCAACTCGTCCGTTTGACTGATACGGTGCAGCGCCTCGGTGCGCTCGCGCACCTTGTGCTCCAGCGAAGTACGCGACTCATGAACTTCGGCCGTCATCTGTTCAAACTCCCGCACCAGCCGGCCAACTTCACCACTGGCACGGACTTTGAGCGGGCCGCCGGTATACTGACCGTTACGCACCCGACGCATGGCCGCATCCAGCGCCTGCAGGGGCGCGAGTACCACACGCCCAAGAACAATCTGAAAGATCAGGATGGTGATTAACAGGGAAGCGCCGAACGCCAGCAGCAGGGTATTGAAGCGACTCAGCGGCAACAGCTGATTGAGATCCATCAGCGTGATTTCGTACCAGTCGATTTCGGGCAGATAGGCGATGCCGGCCAGGTAGCGCACACCCTCCATGGTGACAAAGCGGCTGGCGACCTGCTCAGGCGCCGCCTGCACCTCGGCCATGGCCGAGGTGAGCCGGCCCAGATCGGCCGCCGACAGCATGCGGTCCAGGTGCAGCTGATGCTGTTCGGGCTTGGTCAGGCTGGCAAAGTCGATCAGCGACTGGTCCCGGTACAGCTGTATCGCCCGGTTATGATCGACAAACAGGCTGCTGATGCCGGCTTCGCCTGAATCCACGAAGTCATTGAGAAAGCCCCCCAGATCCAGCCCTGTTCCCGCTACTGCCAAGACCTCACCATCATCAGGGTTGCGCAGCAACACATCTATCCAGAGTTTGGTGACGCCCAGGTGCTGATCCGGATTGACATTAATGATCAGGTCGCGTCCCTGCTCGATGACCTGATAGAACCAGCGATCTTCCGGAGCGTCCGGCTGCAGGGTATAGCGCAGCTGGTCCGATCCATATTCGTTTTCGGCATTATTGTAGTAATAATGGCCGCTGCTGCGTACACCGATGAAGTAGTTCTTGTTCTGGAAGGATTCGCGGTAGCGCTCCAGCTCCATCAGGGCATGATACTCCTGTACCAGGTCATCCGGCTGCTGCAGCCACTCCAGCAGCACCGGCGAGCTGGCCAGCTGCTGCGCTAGCGCGATTTCACGCAGCAGCGGCTGCATCACCCGCTGCTTGTCGTAACGGACCTGCTTGTCCACATAACGCTGCGCCCATTCGGTAATGATGTCTTCGGCCAGGGTCTGAACGGCCGCCCATACCGCCAGCCCTGATGTTAGCATCAACACCAGCGCCAGAAGACTGAAGCGTGCCTTCAAGTTCAAGCCGTTACCTCCCGCATACCGAAATCTCCACCGCTCGCTACTTAGCCGGAATAATATAGCCTAATTGACACAGCAAGCCTCGATTTACTGGCGTTTTTTACACATCGACTTGAAATCACCGTAATCGTCCCCACATGAATTGCGTCTTTATTGTCTTTCACCGGTGCGCAGCCATCATGCCGCCGGCATGTCCGCGCTGTGCCACAAGCAAGGAGGTAAGCAATGCAGACTCAGGATCTCTATCCATCCCGCACCGGCCATCAGACCCGCTGTCTGGAGCGACAGGATCCCGTCATCCATCAACACTACCGCGATGGCGCCCCCCTGAGCAAAGCGCAGCTGCAACAATACAACCGTGAGGGGTATTTGCTACTGCCCAACCTGTTCGGCCGTGCAGAGGTCAGCAGGATGCTGCAGACACTGGAGCAGATGCAACAGGATTCAGACCTTATGGCCTCCGAAAGAGCCATATCCGAACCGGGCAGTGGCGCTCTGAGATCTGTTTTCCAGGTGCACCTACACAATGATCTATGCCGCCGCGTCGCCGCTGATCCGCGAATCACCGATATCGCCCGCTTTATTTTGAACGATGAGCTGTACATTCACCAATCCAGGCTCAACTTCAAGCCCGGCTTCAATGGTCGCGAGTTCTACTGGCACTCAGACTTTGAAACCTGGCACGTGGAAGATGGTATGCCACGCATGCGAGCCCTGAGTGCCTCTATCCTGCTGACCGACAACACACTTTTCAATGGTTCACTGATGGTGATGCCCGGCTCGCACCGCACGTACATCAGCTGTGCTGGTGAAACCCCGGAGCACTATTACCGGGATTCACTCAAGCAGCAGACAGTAGGCACACCGGATAATCACAGCCTGGCCCGATTGCACCAGCGTCATGGCATTCGCTCAACCGCAGCGCCAGCCGGCTCGGTACTGCTGTTTGACTGCAACCTGATGCACGGCTCCAGCAGCAACATCTCACCGCAGCCACGCAGCAACCTGTTTTTTGTCTATAACGCCGTGAGCAACCGCTGTGTTAAGCCCTACAGCCCCTGCCCACCCAGACCTGAATTTCTGGCCACGCGGGATAGCTTCGAGGTCCTGGAGTGCAGCGCTGAGCCCCCGGCCCGCGAGGTCGGTTGAGTAGCGGTAACCCGGCAGGGTGTTCCCTGCCGGTCACTGGTCCCCGTCAGGGGTGCCACAGATCCAGTGTATCCAGATAGTTGGCCCGTTCCCAGCCGGACGGATCAGCGGCATTGGCATGACAGACACTGCCACGCAACTGATCGAGCGACTCATATTCATTCTCATCCAGCCAAGCCAGCATGGCCGTTTGCATTGCGCCCAGCACCTCAGGGCCACGGCGCATGAGCACACTGGCCAGCTGTGCCACCTGCGCGCCGACCAGCTGGGTTCGGATCACATCCTCGCCCGTCTGTACGCCGCCGGTGATGGCGATATCCAGCGCCACCTGGGCACGCATGATCGCGGTCCAGCGCAGGCGCTCGTTCAACTCCAGCGCCGATGACAGCTGCAGCTGCGGCAGAATCTTCAGCGTATCCAGATCCAGCGAAGGCTCCAGGAAACGGTTGAACAACACTACCGCATCGGCGCCCCGTGCCTGCAACTGCGCCACCATGTGCACCGGACTGGAGAAACGCGCGCCCAGTTTCAGCGCCAGCGGCAGTTCGGGCACCGCCTGGCGTACCTCGGCCAACACATCCAGATACCGCTGCTCCACCTGAGCGCCGCTTTCATGTACCGAAGCGGCAATGTGGTAAACATTCAGCTCCAGTGCATCGGCACCGGCTTCGGCCAACTGGCGGGCGTGGTCCGCCCAGCCGCGCGGACTGACGCCGTTGAGGCTGGCGATCACCGGAATCTGCAGCCGGGACTTCAGCGCGTGCAGTAATTCCAGGTAATGCTCTTCGGCGGTCTTGAACGTATCCGGCACCGGCAAGTAATCATCCGCTTCCAGGTGGCCGATCTGCTGCTCATAGAGAAAGCTGTGCAGCAGCTCGTGATCACGGGTGCACTCCTCCTCGAACAGGCTGTGCATCACGATGGCACCGGCACCGGCCTCCTCCAGCCGACAGCCGCTGTCCAGGGTGGCGGTCAGCGGTGAGGCTGAGGGCACCAGCGGGTTGTCCAGTTCCAGCCCCAGGTAACGGGTATGCAGTCGTTTAGTCATTGGGGATTCTCCTGGTCGTGGCCCTTCTGGTCTGCATCCTGGGTCGGTTCATCCGGTGGGGACTGGACGGCATCCCAACTCAATCCGGCCAACTGCTCATAGCGGTGGTAGCGCTCGCTGACCTCCCGCTGCGCCTGTTCAAGGAAGGTTTTGGCCGCCTCGGGATTGGCCCGCGCCAGCATGCTGAAACGGGCTTCGGTGCGGGCAAAGGCCGCGTAGGGAATGGATGGCGGCTTGGAATCCAGCTTGAGCGGATTCTGCCCCTGCTCGGCCCGGCGCGGGTCGTAGCGCAGCAGCGGCCAGTGACCAGATGCCACCGCCAGACGCTGATGTTCATGGTTGTCGGCCATGTCAAAACCGTGGGCGATACAGGGTGAGTAAGCGATGATCAGCGAGGGCCCGTCCCAGGCCTCGGCCTCCTGGAAGGCGTGCAGGGTCTGCACATCCTTGGCGGCGTAGGCCACATGCGCCACGTAGACATGCTCGTAATCCATGGCGATGCGCGCCAGATCCTTCTTCGCCACCGGCTTGCCACCGGCGGAGAACTTGGCCACGGCCCCACGCGGCGTCGCCTTGGAGGTCTGGCCACCGGTGTTGGAGTACACCTCGGTATCCAGCACCAGAATGTTGACGTTGCGGCCTGAGGCCAGCACGTGATCAAGGCCGCCGTAACCGATGTCGTAGGCCCAGCCATCACCGCCAACGATCCAGACACTGTGGCGACAGAGCTGATCGGCCAGTGCCGCCAGGGTGTAGGCACGGGGATCGTCCATCACCTGCAGCCGCTCACGTAATTTGGCGATGCGCTCGCGCTGGGCCTGAAGACCGGCTTCATCGCTTTGATCGGCGTTCAGCAACTCTTCGACCAGATGTGCATCAAGCTGATCGCTTAACCCGGCCAGCAATTCACGGGCATACTCCTGTTGCTTGTCCAGCGCCGCACGCATGCCGAGGCCGAACTCGGCATTGTCCTCGAACAGGGAGTTGTTCCAGGCCGGGCCACGACCATCGGTATTCAGGGTCCAGGGCGTGGTCGGCAGGTTGCCGCCATAAATCGAGGAGCACCCCGTGGCGTTGGCCACCAGCATGCGGTCGCCGAACAACTGGCTGAGCAGGCGGATATAGGGCGTTTCGCCGCAGCCCGAGCAGGCACCGCTGAATTCGAACAGCGGCTGCATCAGCATCGAGCCCTTCATTGTATTGGCTTTGAGCGCGGTGCGGTCGAACTCCGGCAGCTGGCTGAAGAACGCCCAGTTGGCCCGTTCGCGTTCGATGATCGCCTCTTTCGGTACCATGTTCAGCGCCTTGCGGCTCTGGTTGGTCTTGTCGTGAATCGGACAGATCTCGACACAGAGGGTGCAGCCGGTGCAGTCATCCGGTGAAATCTGATAACTGATCAAAGTGTTCTCAGGGAAATCCTTGGCACCCTTGATCGGCACCGCTTTGAAGCCCTCGGGCGCGGCGTTGAGCTGCGCCTCGGGAAACGCCTTGGAGCGGATCACCGAATGCGGGCAGACAAACACACATTTGCCGCAATGGGTACACAGATCGGCTTCCCACTGCGGCAGCTCCCGCGCCAGATCGCGTTTTTCATAGGCGGCAGTGCCGCTGGGCCAGGTGCCGTCCACCGGCACGCGGCTCACCGGCACGGCATCACCGCGCCCGGCAATCAGCTCGGTCGTTACCTGCTGTACGAAGCGGCCGGCGTCCTCCGCCTGCACCTGATGCATGGGAATGAGGCTGTCGGCCTGCTTCGGCACCGGGAACCTGACCAGATGGATGAGCGCATTATCGATCGCGGCCAGGTTCATGTCGGCGATGCGACGGCTGCGCCGACCATAGCTGGCCTCCACCGCAGCCTTGATCTCGGCAAAGGCCTCTTCTTGCGGCAGGATATCGGTGAGGGCAAAGAAACAGGTCTGCATGATGGTGTTGATGCGCTTGCCCAGCCCCGCCTCGGCAGCCACCTTGTAGGCATCGATCAGGGACACCTTGAGCTGCTTGTCGATCATCATCCGTTGCACCGCGCTGGGCAAACTGCGCCAGAACGCCTCGCCTTCCAGATGCGTATTGATCAGCACCTGTGCACCGGGAGCCGCCTTGTCCAGCATCGGATAGCGCTGCAGAAACTGGGGCTGATGGCAGCCGACAAAGTCGGCTTCGCCGTTTTGGATCTCGTAAGTGGAACGGATGGGATCGGGCCCGAAACGCAGGTGAGACACGGTGACGGCGCCGGACTTTTTCGAATCATAGACAAAATGGCCCTGGGCATAATGTCCCTCGACCCCGCCGATGATCTTGATGCTGTTCTTGTTGGCCGAAACGGTGCCATCAGCGCCCAGCCCGTAAAACACCGCCTGTATCTGGCGCTGCGCCGCATCGGTCCGGAAATTCGCATCCCAGCGCAGGCTCAGGCGGGTGACGTCGTCCTCGATGCCTACGGTGAACTGGCGCTTGCCGCCGGGCTGGGCCAAACGGTCAAACACCGCCTTGACCATCCCCGGAGTGAACTCCTTGGACGACAGACCGAAGCGCCCGCCCAATACCCGCGGCAGGCCTTCGCCGGGCCAGCGGCCTTCGCTGCAGGCCTCGAACACGGCGGTGGCCACATCCTTGAACAGGGGCTCGCCGTCGGCGCCCGGTTCCTTGGTGCGATCGAGCACGGCGATCGCCCTGACGCTTGGCGGCAGCGCGGCCAACAAGCGATCCGATGCAAAGGGGCGGAACAGACGCAGGGTCAGTACGCCGACCTTGTCACCCCGAGCATTGAGATGATCCACGGTTTCCTGCACGCAGGCCGCTGCCGAGCCCATCACCACGATCACTCGCTCGGCATCCTCGGCGCCATGGTAGTCATACAGCCGGTACTGGCGCCCGGTGACGGCGGCAAAGCGGTCCATGGCGTTCTGCATGATCGCCGGGAAGGCATCATAGAAGGGGTTGGCCGCTTCGCGGGACTGGAAGAACAGATCGGGGTTCTGCGAGGTACCGCGAATAAAGGGGTTGTCCGGCGACAGTGCCCGTTCACGGCAGGCCTGCACCAGGCGCGGATTGATCAGGTTGTGCAGTTGCTCGCTGCTGATCCCCTCCACCGGGCTGATTTCGTGGCTGGTACGAAAACCATCAAAGAAGTGCAGCACCGGCACCCGCCCTTCCAACGTCGCCATCTCGGCGATGCAGGCCATATCCATCACTTCCTGGGCATTGACCGAGGCCAGCAGGGCAAAGCCGGTGGTACGGGCGGTCATCACATCGCTGTGATCACAGAAGATCGACAGCGCATGGGTCGCCACCGAGCGCGCCGCCACATGGAACACCGTCGGCGTCAGTTCACCGGCGATCTTGAACATGTTGGGGATTTTCAGCAGCAGCCCCTGGGAAGCGGTAAAGGTACAGGTCTTGGCACCGGCCTGCAGCGCGCCGTGCACGGCACCGGCGGCACCGGCCTCGCTTTGCAGTTCGATCACCTGGGGCACGGTGCCCCAGAGGTTGCGCCGGCCGCGCTCGCTCCAGCTGTCGGCCAGCTCGCCCATCACCGAGGCGGGGGTAATCGGATAGATGGCGATAACATCATTAAGCTGATGGGCGATGGTGGCCGCCGCTTCGTTGCCATCCATCATCCGTGTTGTTGACCGGGCCATGCCTCACTCCTGTTCCCCTGTGTGTAGGCAACAGTATGGCAGATACGACAGCGGCGGAGATTGACCTGCGCCAAGCTCCACCGCCCGCGATCGTATTCAGTCCCGTCGCGCGTTACACCGCTTCACCACGACCGAACAGGGCATCCACCAGGCCCCGGAAGCTGGTGGCCTGCAGGTTGATCTCTACCGGCACCTGGAGGCGGCGTGCAATTTCACTGGCGGAGATAATGCCGCAGATTTCTTGCGCATCCGGGTCCACCACCAGCATGTGCATGCTGCCCTCGTTGCGCAGGGTCTTGAGCAGATCACCGATACTGCCCTGCTGCAGCGCCGACAGGGGCACACCGCGCAACTGTTCACGGCTGACCATCACATCCTTGATGCTCAGATCGTCACGTTTGAGGCCCAGGCTGGTGGCCTGGCTGAGGACCTTGCGGCTTTCCAGGTCCATGACGGTGAGAATGCCACGGAAGTCGTCGTTGCTGTCGGTAACAATGACCGAGCGCACATGCACTTTGCGCATCGCCTGGTTAGCATCGTTGATGCTTTCGGTCAGGCGCATGGTCAGTGGCTGTACCTGACGAAAATCGGTCATCACCGATTCGGCCGGGGAATCCAGTCCGGTCACGTCACGGCCCTTGCCGGCGGTCAGGCGGCGGTAATCTTCAAGTCCGGTGGTTTTGAGTTCATGGAAACGTTGCATGCTGAAGCTCCTGGCGCCCTGTCGGCGCTGCGTTTGAAAGAGGTGGGCACAAACCTGTGCTATGCGAACAGGATCTCAAACGCAGGGAGGTGCGCGGGGCCAGCAGCCACCGGCAAAGGCCGACTGCCGCGCGAAGATGCGCGCCGGGAAAAAACCAGTGATCGTGTCAGG
The DNA here is from genome assembly GCF_019061305.1 of Marinobacterium weihaiense. GTDB lineage: Bacteria > Pseudomonadota > Gammaproteobacteria > Pseudomonadales > Balneatricaceae > Marinobacterium > Marinobacterium weihaiense. Next base: position 119,468 of record NZ_JAHQZT010000004.1, on the reverse strand, counting down.
ATGGAGCTGGCCAATCGCCTGTAGCAGTGCCGCCGGCGTATCATCGCCCTGCCCGTCATCACCGTCGCTGCTCAACTCCCCGCCAAGCATCACAGGCGCGTTCGACTGCGCCGTGTCGGCAATGGCAAGGGGCAACGGCATCGACGCCAGCAGCAGCGTCAACAGCAGTGCAAGCAGGGTGACCCGTGCAGGGCCGGTGGCAGGCAGGATACCGGTGATCTCTGATCGCAATGGATCATCCTCGGACAACAGGACGTTCATCCTCAGAATAGACGCATGGGACGGGCTGTCAATCCCTGGCGGGTTTGACCACTCGCCCTCGGTATACCCTCAGGGTCTGTGCCGGGGCGGCGGGCGCGGCTGCTTCAGACGCAGCCTCCGGCGTCACTGCCGCGGTCGCCGGAACAGGGCCAAGCTGTTGCAGCTGTTGCAGCTGTTGCAGCTGTTGCAGCTGTTGCAGCTGTTGCAGCTGTTGCAGCAGTTGCCGCGACTGTTCGGGCAGCAAGGTGTCCGGCAGCGGGTACACCAGCTCCGGCGTGAAGGAAAACCGCAGCGGTACCCGCTCGGCCAGCAGCGCCAGTGCCTGCGCATTGCTGCGGCCATCACAAGCCACGCCCAGTAACTGCCCCCGCACCAACACAATCTGGGCGGCGTGATTGTCGGCGGTCGCCACGAACAGGGTGCCCGTGAGATCGCGGGCCACCAGTTCATACAGGGCTGCCGTTAAAGTACTGAAATCCGTTGCTCGCTGTTCCATGATCCCTCCATTGGTGACAACACGTCAGGGAACAGGCAAGCAAAAAGCGGACCAGCTCCCAACCGGTCCTGCCGGCTGGAAACGGGTCCGCCTGGGACAAGGCATGCACCCTGATGGTGCATCGGCTTATCCGATTTGGGGCGCGTCGAAGTCTTCCGGCTCATCTGTGTAGATGCACACGTTCCAGTCTTCCGCCAGACCATCCTCGGCCTTGCAGTAACGTTCGAAGAACTCGACGATCTCGCGACGCTGGCAGTGCGCTTCAAAGCTTTCCATGTCGCTCCAGATCTCGTGGAACACGATGGGGAAGCTGGTGCCCTCGGCGAAGGGACTGCTGATTTGGCGGGTCACCGTGTACTGCACGCAGGCATCTTCACGGTGGGCGTTGGGTTCGAGTGACTGCAGTACCTTGAACAGTTCACGCTCCTTACCGGGCTTGGGCTTGAACTGGGCCGTGCAGTAAACCAGTGATGACATCTTCAGCTCCTTGTGGGTAGTAGGTCAGTGTGCGAATGCCCGGTCCAGCCGGGCAATGAAGGGGCGAACCCGGGCCTTGTCCTGTGCCGGCACCTGCGCCAGCGCCCGCGCCACCAGCAATGCCTGCTCGAGTTCGACGCGCTGCTCCGGCGGCAACAGCTGCAGCAGCTGCGGATTCATACCCTCTGCCTGCCGGGCCAGCAGCAGAATTTCGGGGCTTTCAGCGTCCGCCTTGACCGCCCCATAGGCCAGTACCACCCGATCTCCCAGCCGCGCCCAGCTGTTCGGACTGGTAAAGCCATAAGGGCGTAACAGCTGCTCCAGACGTGCGAATTCATCCGGCTGCTCGCGGCGCAGCGCTTCCACCGCACGGCGGTGCGGATCGAAGCGCTGTCCGGCACGGGGCATGACTTCACGGGCCAGAAAGCCCCCCTTGCCTTCGGCCTGCAGACGTTCTCCGAAGGGACGTACGTCTGTCAGCGAACCGACATAGGCGTCGATGCTCGCGGCCTCCAGTGGGGCTGCTTCCAGCCCAGCGGCCTGCACCCACGCAGCCTGTAGCAGTGACAAGAGTAGTACCAGGCCGCACAGGCTGCGGCGGCAAAGGAATCCATGCATGGGGTCGGCTCCGGCGCCAGAAAAGAGTTGTGGCCTTCAGTCTACCAGAACCGCCCGGCCTCGCCTAAGCTGCTAGTAACCGGTACGCCGAACGCAGCGCTGTACGCGTGCACAGGGACATATAACAAGCATAAACATGCATGTCCGCCTGCCGGCCATGCGCACTGATCCACGAGGGGGAACAGAATGAAACCGACCATAGGACTCTGCTGCAAGACCTGGCTGGCCGCCGCCCTGCTGACGTCTCTGGGGGTACAGGCCGACACGCTCAGAATCGGCGTTGCCGGGCCGGTCACGGGGCCGGTGGCCCAGTACGGCGACATGCAGAAGATCGGCGCCATGATGGCCATTGACCGCATCAATGCGGCCGGCGGCGTCAACGGCATGACGCTGGAGGGCGTGATCTACGATGATGCTTGCGACCCCAAACAGGCAGTCGCTGTGGCCAACCGCATCGTCAATGACGACATCCGCCATGTTATCGGCCATCTCTGCTCAAGTTCGACTGAACCGGCATCGGATATCTACGAGGAAGAAGGCGTGATGATGATCACGGCGGCTTCCACCTCCCCCGGCATTACCGAGAAGGGATATGAACTGATTTTCCGCACCATCGGCCTGGACAGTCTGCAAGGGTCACTCGCGGCCGCATACATCCGCGACCACGTCCAGCCACAGCGGCTGGCGGTAATCCATGACAAGCAGCAGTATGGCGAAGGGCTGGCCACCACCGTCCGCGATCTGCTAGCCCAAGCCGGGACCGAGGCGGTAATGTTCGAAGGGGTGACCCCGGGCGACAAGGACTTCTCCGCCCTGATTGCCAAGCTCAAGCGCAACAATGTGGACTTTGTCTATTACGGCGGCTATCACCCCGAGCTGGGGTTGATCCTGCGCCAATCACGCGAAAAGGGCTTTGATGCCGCCTTCATGGGGCCCGAGGGCGTGGTCAACTCCGACCTGGCCGCCATTGCCGGTGATGCCATGGAAGGGGTACTGGCCACGGCGCCGAAGAGCTTCGACCAGAGCCCGGACAATGCCGCCCTGGTGGACGCCTTCAAGGCCCGTGACGAAGACCCGTCCGGTCCCTTCGTGTTCCCGGCCTACACCGCCATTCAGGTGATGACCCAGGCCATCGAGGCGACCGGTGAAACCGACCCCTACGCACTGGCCAGCTACCTGCGCAGTACCCGCTTCGAGACCACCATCGGCGAAATCGGCTTCGATGCCAAAGGCGATCTGACCGAGCCGACCTTCCAGGTCTACCGACTGCATGCGGACGGCAGCAAGACCGCGCTCGACTGACCTACGCCAGGCGACGCCCGTTTCGGCCCGATTCCGAAGCGGGCGCTCCGCCGCTCACCGGATGCCAACCGGGGCACGCGAACAGGAGCAGCGAACATGCATGAAACCACTCTCTATGTACTGCAGCAGCTGATCAACGGCCTGACCATCGGCTCGACCTACGCGCTGATCGCCATCGGTTACACCATGGTGTACGGCATTATCGGCATGATCAACTTCGCCCATGGCGAGGTGTATATGATCGGCACCTACACCGCGTTTATCACCATCATCGGCCTGCTGACCATGGGGGTCGGTTCACTGCCGATCGTGCTGTTACTGGCGCTGATCACCGCGGTCATCATCGCCTCCACCTATGGCTATGCCGTGGAACGGGTCGCCTACCGCCCGCTGCGCGGTGGCCCACGCCTGATCCCGCTGATCACCGCCATCGGCATGTCGATCTTTCTGCAAAACTATATCCGCCTGGCACAGGGTTCTCGCGACCTGGCCATGCCGGTACTGATCTCCGGCGGCATCGAATTCGGTGACCCGGCGGTCTTCGAGGTCAGCATCTCCTGGATGCAGCTGATCATCTGGGGGGTCACCCTGGTGGCCATGACGGCGCTGGCGCTGTTTATCTCCCGCTCCCGGCTGGGCCGGGCCTGCCGCGCCTGTGCCCAGGACCTGAAAATGACCAACCTGCTGGGCATCGACACCAACCGGATCATTGCCCTGACCTTCATTATCGGCGCGGCACTGGCGGCCGTGGCCGGGGTATTGCTCGGCCTCTATTATGGCACCATCAACCCCTACATCGGCTTCATGGCCGGGCTCAAGGCCTTTACCGCGGCCGTACTGGGCGGTATCGGCTCCATCCCCGGTGCCATGCTGGGCGGGTTGATTCTGGGCGTCACCGAAGCACTGACCGCCGCGTTCTTCCCGTCGGAGTACAAGGATGTGGTGGCGTTCAGCCTGCTGGTGCTGATTCTGCTGTTTCGTCCCACCGGTCTGCTCGGCAAACCCGAAGTGGAAAAGGTCTAACCCGAGGCGATGTAACAGGAGTCGATGATGCAACGAGCCCTCTTTCCCGCCCTCTTTGCAGCGGGCGTAACCTTTCTGCTCACCTGCCTGGTGATCGGTGTCAAACTGGTGCAGGGCGGGCCGACGCTGACTGTGGTCGGCGCCGATGCCGACACCTGGAGCTGGATCGCCTTTGCCGTGGTGATCGTGTTTCTGGTGCAGCTGTTGAAAGAGCCGCTGCTGGGTCTGAAACAGCGCCTGCCAATGCCCGATGTGACCGGCCTGCTGCCGGATGAGCAACTGCGCAACCGGCTCAAGCCCTGGCTGATCGCACTGATCGTGGTCGGCTTGTTCGTCTGGCCGTTCATGGTGTCGCGTGGCGCCGTGGATCTTGCCACCCTGACCCTGATCTACGTGATGCTGGGGCTGGGCCTCAACATCGTGGTCGGCTTTGCCGGGCTGCTCGATCTGGGTTACGTGGCCTTCTATGCCGTGGGCGCCTACACCTATGCCCTGCTGTCGGAATATTACGGTTTGTCGTTCTGGGTCTGCCTGCCCATTGCCGGGCTGTTGGCGGCCACCTTTGGCTGCATTTTAGGCTTCCCGGTACTGCGTCTGCGCGGTGACTACCTGGCCATCGTCACCCTGGGCTTTGGCGAGATTATCCGCATCCTGCTCAATAACTGGACTAATGTCACCGGCGGCCCTAACGGGATCGGCGGCATCGACAAGCCCACCCTGTTTGGGCTGGAATTCAACCGCCGCGCCAGCGAGGGCGCCCAAACCTTCCACGCGTTTTTCGGCATCCAATACGACAGCAGCTACAAGGTCATTTTTCTCTATCTAGTGGCCGTGTTGCTGGTGTTGCTGACTATTTACATCATCAACCGCATCCAGCGCATGCCGATCGGTCGCGCCTGGGAAGCACTGCGCGAAGACGAGATCGCCTGCCGCTCGCTGGGCCTCAACCCGACGGTGATCAAACTGTCCGCCTTTACCCTGGGGGCCTCCTTCGCCGGTTTTGCCGGTTGCTTCTTTGCCGCCCGTCAGGGCTTCATCAGCCCGGAATCCTTCACCTTCATCGAATCGGCGATCATCCTCGCCATCGTGGTACTGGGCGGGATGGGCTCGCAGCTGGGCGTCATTCTGGCCGCCATCGCCATGACGATCCTGCCAGAGCTGGCACGCGAGTTTCAGGAATACCGCATGCTGATGTTCGGCGGCGTCATGGTGCTGATGATGCTCTGGCGTCCGCAAGGATTGCTGCCGATGAAACGTCCCCACCTGGAGCTGAAAGCCTCATGAGCGAGAACCTGTTGGATGTATCCGGGCTGATGATGCGCTTTGGTGGATTGCTGGCGGTGGACGGCGTCAACCTGCAGGTGAAGCCGCGCCAGATCCATTCGGTGATCGGCCCCAACGGCGCCGGCAAGACCACGGTATTCAACTGCATCAGCGGTTTTTACAAGCCGACGGGGGGCGAGATCCGCTACCGTGGCAAGGCGATCCAGGGCATGACCGGCCATCGTATCTCGTTGCTCGGTCTGGTGCGCACCTTCCAGCATGTGCGCCTGTTCGCCAATATGACGGTGATCGAAAACCTGCTGGTCGCCCAGCACCGCCATCTGAATACCAACTATTTTGCCGGGCTGGTCAAGTCGCCCTCTTACCGCCGCCGCCAGCGCGAGGCGATGGACCGAGCGGCGCACTGGCTGCAGCAGGTGGATCTGCTGGAATTTGCCAACCGCGAGGCGGGCAATCTCTCCTACGGTCAGCAACGGCGGCTGGAGATCGCCCGCTGCATGGTTACGGAACCGGGGCTGCTGATGCTGGATGAACCCGCCGCCGGGCTCAACCCCAGGGAAACCTCGGAGCTGGATCAGTTGATCCTGCGCCTGCGCGAAGAACAGGACATCTCGGTGCTGCTGATCGAACATGACATGGGGCTGGTGATGGGCATTTCCGACCATATCACCGTGATCAACCAGGGCGCGCCCCTGGCCGAGGGCACCCCGGAGCAGATTCGCGCCAACCCGGCTGTGATCAAAGCCTATTTGGGAGAGAGCTGATGCTGAAGCTGGATAACGTCTCGACCTTTTACGGCAAGATTCAGGCGCTGCATAACGTCTCATTGGAGGTCAACCAAGGCGAGATCCTGACCCTGATCGGCGCCAACGGCGCGGGCAAGACCACGCTGATGATGACCATCTGCGGCGATCCGCGCGCCCAAAGCGGTCATATCGCGTTTGACGGCCGGCCGATCCAGCAGCTGAGCACCGCCGACATCATGCGACAGGGCCTGGCGGTGGTGCCCGAAGGGCGGCGCATCTTTGCCGGCATGACGGTGGAAGAAAACCTGTTCATGGGCAGTTTTTTCCGCAGCAGAAGCGAGGCATCGGTCCAACTGGACCATGTGCTGACCCTGTTCCCACGGCTGAGAGAACGTTTTCATCAGCGTGGCGGCACCATGTCCGGCGGCGAGCAGCAGATGCTGGCCATCGGTCGGGCGCTGATGAGCCAACCGCGCCTGCTGCTGCTGGATGAACCCTCGCTGGGGCTGGCACCGATCATCATTCAACAGATTTTTGAGATCATCGAGCGGCTGCGCGACGAGGGTGTCACCGTATTTCTGGTGGAACAGAATGCCCATCAGGCGTTAAGGATTGCCGACCGCGGATATGTACTGGAGAATGGCCGTATCGTGATGAGTGGCAGCGGCGATGCCCTGCTCAACGATGACAGTGTTCGTAAGGCTTATCTTGGCGGTTAATGGACGACTCACATGCGCTTACTGGTCATCTCCCTGCTGGCTCTTTTTGTCAGCCTGATTTTGCTGATTGTCGGCAACTCCTTCCTGATCACCCTGCTGGGCCTGAGATTCAGCCTGCTGGGTATCGATCCTTCCACCATCGGCATGGTGATGGTGTGTTATTCGGCCGGTTTCGTGCTCGGCTCGCTCTACGCCGACCGGGTGGTGCGGCGCGTCGGCCATATTCGTGCCTTTGCCGTATTTGCCGCGCTGGCCGGCATGGCGGCGCTGATCTATCCGATGACCTACAACGTCTGGCACTGGGGGCTGCTGCGCGGCATCGGCGGTCTGAGCATCGCGGCCCTGTTCATTACCATTGAAAGCTGGTTCAGTGCCGTGGCCACCAACAGCAACCGTTCGACCATTTTTTCGCTGTACCAGATTGCAGCCTACTCCGCCGCCGCACTCGGCCAGCTGTTGATCGGTAACGGCAACCCGATCAACTACGCCCTGTTTTCGCTGGCGGCCCTGTTCATCGTTGCCGGCATCATTCCGCTGTCGCTGTCACGCATGAAATCACCGGAGATTCCGGAGCATACCGAGCACATGTCGTTGCGACAACTGGTCCGTCAGGCACCGCTGGGCGTCATGGCCGCGTTCACCGGCGGTATCTTTCTGGGCTCCTTCTATGCCCTGGTGCCGCTGTTTGCCAACCTGACCGGCATGAAAAACCAGGATGTCTCGATTTACATGTTTGCCTCCATTCTGGCCGCCATGCTGGTCGCCTGGCCCATTGGCTGGATCTGTGATCGGGCCCGCCGCAGCTATGTACTGCTGATCGTGCTGGTACTGGCCAGCGGCGCCTGTGCCGCTAACGTGCTGGTCATCGATCTGGAGTTCCGCTGGCGCCTGCTGGCGCTGTGCGTGTGCATGGGCCTGGCATCCACCGTGTACTCCATCGCCGTGGCCATCACCAACGACATGATGGACAGCAGCCAGATCATCGCGGCCAGCTCCGGCCTGCTGCTCAGCTACGGCGTGGGCAGCGTCGTGGGGCCGCTGCTCAGCTCGACGCTGATGGAACAGTTCGGCCCGGCCGCCCTGTTCCAGACCCTGGCAGCCGCACTGGTCTTGATGGCAGGCTATACCCTCTACCGCCAGTATCAGGTGCCACCGCTGCCAGTGGAGGCCCAGGAACACTTCGTGCCGGCGATTCCGGATGTGCATGCCATCTCCGATATCGACCCGCGTAATGACGAATTCGTGGACACACCAATCGAGGAACTGTTTCATTCCGACCCGGCAACGGTCGATGCCGGCAATGAAGGCGAACTGATGCCGGCACAGGCCGAGGCCGAGGCGGTGGCCGAGCCTGAGTCGGGGTCAGAGCCAGATGATACCGTGCAGGCTCAGCCCGAACGGCCGGATGAAGAACCCCCCGGGCGCAGCGGCAACTGACGCTGTTCCACACACAGAAACCCCGGCCCCGTTGACGTGAAGTCCCAGCGTGACACCTCCAGCTGCGAGCGGCCGGGGGACCACTCAACCAGGTTGAACGAGTTGGCCTTGTGGTCCCGTACCCGATGCGAAACGGCCGTCCCCGCCTGGCCGGTCCAGCAGTGCTCGGGGACACCGGGGTAGCGCTGCGACAGCTGCGCAAAAAAGGGATAATGAATATGCCCGGCCAAGTACAGCTGCATCCCCGCCGCTGCCCAGCAGCGCATGGCGCTTTCGGCCCCGGCCGCGATATTGGCCTCGTCCGACGCCAGCACGGCATCGACCGGATGGTGTCCCACCACGATCTTGACGGCCGCCGAGCTGGCCTTTAGTCGAGCCGCCACCTGCCGTACCATGCGGGTACTGAAGCGACCATCCACGTGCCGGGTCGGACTGGTGGTGTTAACCCCCAGCACCAGCAGCCCCGGCGCCTTGAACACCGGCGCCAGTTCATGTCCGAAGCAGCCCCTGAAATGACGGTAGGGACTGTGCAGACGCTGCCAGAGGTTGAACAGCGGCAGGTCGTGATTGCCCGGCACCGCCAGAATCGGAACGGGCGGCAGCCGCTGCAGGAAGCGGCGGCAGGCGGCAAACTGACCCGGCCGCGCCCGCTGGGTGATATCACCGCTGAGCATCAGCAGATCCGGCTTCAGCCGCTGCAGGCGATCGATCAGGGCCCGCACGACTTCAGGCCGCTCGGTGCCAAAATGCAGGTCGGACAGCTGAATCAGGCGCATTCGTCGCCCTCCACCGGCAGTACGCAGGTATAGGCGTCGGCTTCCACCTCCAGGGTCAGCGGCGAGGGGCAGCGGTGCAGTTCGCCGTCCACCGCCAGTGTCAGTCGGCGACGGCGGGTACTGACCTGCAGGCGCTCGGTGGCAAAGACATCCAGCTCCTGCAGTCGCTTCAGCTCACCGCGCAGCGTGGCCCACAGGTAACGGCACAGTGCCCGGGTACTGTTGGAACGGATCACGAACACGAGCATGCGGCCCTGTCGAATCTGTTCCACTTCCGGCAGATCAAAATTGGCCAGCTGGGCCGGACTGACACTGGCCAGCAGCATCGGCGCCGTTTCCACGCGGCGCTGGCCATCATGCTCCAGCAGCAAGCGCCGTCCGCGCGCCCGCGTCAGAAAGATCCAGATGCCGCTGAGCAGCGAGACCAGGCGGTTGCGCCCGGTCACGGCGCTGACCTTTTCCCGCGCGGCGATAATACGCGGGTATACCCCGATGCTGGCACTGACACAGAACGGCAAACCGTTAACCCGCGCCAGCGCACAGGGCCTGATACTGCCTTCCCGGAGCAGCGCCAGCGCCGCATCCGTCGCCAGCGGAATGCCGCGGTCACGCGCAAAAAAATTGAAGGTGCCGCAGGGAATCACGCCCAGGGGGACATCGGTTCCGGCCAGCAATCCCACCGCCGCATTCAGAGTGCCATCGCCACCGGCCACCACCAGAATCGCGCCCTGTCGTGCACAAAATTCGATCTGCTGGCGCATCTGGGCATGCAGGTCACGACGCGGCTGCAAGCGCACCAGCGCCAGCAGCTGCGCGGCCGGCAATCCGGCGCGAATCCGTGCTTCCAGTTCAGCATCTCGCCGCTCCCCCGCCGCATGGTTAATGATCACCACGAAGCAGCGCCCCTTATCCCGGCTCATGGCTATACTCCTCAGTGAATATGGATTGGTTGACCGGGGAACCTGGTGCCGACCTTTCAGTCAAAGCTGTGTTCATTTTCAAGGAGAGTCACCATGTCAAAATTCCACTCACGTTCAGGTTATCTTACCTCGGTACTGGCAGCCACGGTGCTGCTGTCCGGGTGCAGCACCCTGAGCGGCCCCGCCAGCCACGAAGTTTCCGGCCAGGCTCTCTACCGTGAACGCATCATGCTGCCACCACAGAGCCATCTGGAAGTGAAGGTACAGGACGTTTCCCGCGCCGATGCACCGGCCGAAGTACTGGCCACGCTGGCGCGCGGTGACCTGGCGGCACCGCCGTATGATTTCAGCTTCACGATCCCCGCCGAGCAGATCGAACCCGGCCACCGCTACAGCGTTCGTGCGGCCATCTACAACCAGGACCAGCTGCTGTTTACCACCGACCAGCACTACCCGGTCCTGGCCGGTGAAGACGATACCCAGCTGATGCTGGTGATGAAGCGCGTGGCACGCGAACAAGCTCGCGCCACGCTGCAGAACACCTATTGGAAGCTGATCAGCCTCAACGGCGAACCGGTACAGGTTGTCGAGGGCGAGCGCGAGCCGCACCTGATTCTCAAGCAGGGCAACCGTGTTCAGGGCTTCTCCGGCTGCAACCAGTTCATGGGGCAGTTCGACCAGCAGGACGGACAGCTCAGCTTCGGTCCCATTGCCGGCACCATGCGTGCCTGTGTGCCGAGCATGACCTACGAGCGCCCCTTCCTGCAGCTGATGCAGGGACAAGTCGACTGGTCCATTGAAGGCGAGACCCTGCAACTGAACAACCCCGAGCAGAAAATTCGCGCCCGCTTCAAGGCCATTTACCTACAGTAAAAATGTGTAAGCCTTTCCCTGTGGCCACGACCCTGTCGTGCACGTCCACAGGGAGTGGCTGCCCCCCACCATCACCCTGAATCAGGCCGATCGCCTGGGACCGGCAGCAGCACGCGGCTGCCCAGGATCGCATGCCAACCACAACGTCTGTCTGTTAGTAGACACCTGCAAACCCTCTGCAGAGGGTTTGCAGGCCTCAATCCACAAAAAATGCATTTCCCCTGTAAGGAATCCATCGACTCACCGACTCACTGACAGCATCGATCAAAACGACCTGTGAATAGCAGCAGGTCGACACGGGGTGCTGTCATTACAACAACGAGGTGAACATCATGTCCAATCACACTAAACCCGCCCTGGCCGCTGTCGGCACCGCCCTGCTGCTGGGCCTGAGTACGGCAACCACCGCATCGGTCGCCGGGACGCCGGTCGCCGGGACGCCGGCCTTCGAAAATCCCTTTGCGGCGCAGCCGCTGACCGGTGGCTATGCTCAACTGGCTGAAGCCAAGTGCGGCGAGGCCAAGTGCGGTGGCGAAACACGCCCCAAGGCGGATACCGAAGGCAAGTGCGGTGAAGCCAAGTGTGGCGCCGAGGGCACCCCCAAGGCTGACACAGAAGGTAAATGCGGTGAAGCCAAGTGTGGCGGCAGCCAATAAGCCTGAATGCCTGCGCCCCAATGCACGGGTCGCGGGCACCGCCACGGGAGCACACCATGCATCAACACTTCTCTCATGCCTTACAGGGCACCGGCCTCGGGCTCAGACGCGCCATGCTGGCCGAGCTGCCGGACACCGACCTGAGCGACCTCGACTTTTTTGAAGTCGCGCCGGAAAACTGGATGCAGCTGGGGGGACGCCTGGGCAAGGCTTTGCGAGCCCTGACCGAGCGCCACGCCTTCAGCGCCCATGGCCTGTCACTGTCGCTGGGCGGGCCAGAGCCGCTGGACATGGATTTTGTCGATCAGGTCGGCCGATTCCTCGATCAACACGGCATCCGCCTGTACAGCGAACACCTGAGCAGCTGCAGCGACCATGCCCAACTGTATGACCTGATGCCGATTCCCTTTACCGCTGACGCGGTCCGGCATGTGGCGGCCCGCATTCGCCAGGTGCAGGACCGGTTGCAGCGGCGCATCGCCGTTGAAAACGTCAGTTACTACACCCCGCTCGCCGGCGAGCTGAGCGAAGCCGAATTCATCAACGCCGTGGTAGCTGAAGCCGACTGCGACCTGCTGCTGGACGTCAACAACCTGTACGTCAACAGCATCAACCAGCGCTACGACGCCCACGACTTTTTGCAGCAGATGCCCGCCACCCGCGTGGTCTGCCTGCACATGGCGGGCCATTACCAGGAGGCGGACGACCTGCTGATCGACACCCACGGTGCCGATATCGTAGACCCGGTATGGGCACTGCTGGACCAGACCCTTGCCCGTACCGGACCGGTCGCCACGGTACTGGAGCGGGATTTCAACCTGCCCCCACTGGCGCAGCTGCTGCACGAGGTGCGCCGCATTCGCCAGGCACAGCAGCAAGGAGTTACGCATGACCGCCGCCGAGCCTGAGACCGTGCCTGAAGCCGCCTTCATTCAGCGCCAGCGCCGCTTTGCCGACCAGATCCGCAACCCGGATCAGCCCCTGCCCGCGGGCATCGACGCACGCCGGATGCACGTCTACGTGGAGCTGTTTTTCAACAACATCAGCGGTTTTCTGGCGGGCGCCTTTCCCGTGTACCGCAGCCTGTGCACGGATGCCATCTGGCAGGCTGAGGTGCGTCGCTTCATGCGGGAATACGCTGCCTCAAGTCCCCTGTTTCGCGACCTGGCGCTGGCCTATCGGCAGTATGTGGATAACCTGCGGGCGCCGCAGCCGGAGGACCCGCCGTTCCTGGGTGAACTGCTGCATTACGAATGGGTCGAGCTGGCACTGGATATCGCCGAGGACGACCCCTTCAGTGCGGCAGACCCCGTCTGCGCCGCACAACTGCTGAACGAACATCCGCACCTGTCCCCGCTGGCCTGGCCACTGCGCTATGACTGGCCCGTACACCAGATCAGTCCGGACTTCTGCCCCGACACTCCGCCGCCACAACCGACCTGGCTGCTGGTCTACCGCAACCGCGCCGACGCGGTCCGCTTCATGGAACTGAACGCGCTCAGTGCGCGCCTGCTGGCCCTGCTGCAAGTCCAGCCTGTGCTGACGGGGCTCGAGGCGCTGCAACAGCTTGCCGCCGAACAGCCCGACCTGCCGGATGAAGCCGTCCTGCAGCATGGCCTGGCCCTGCTGCAGCAGTTCTGGCAGGACGACATCCTGCTGGGTACCACACCGGTCCCGCCCACTCATCCCGACCGCATTCCGCGAGGAGGTTGACCATGAACCGCCTGACGACTGCCTACCGTCCACTGCAGGGAATTCTGCAGCAACTGCAGTGGGGGGACGGCCTGGCGCCCCTGCTGCTGCGTCTGTACCTGGCTCCGGTGATGCTGCAGGCCGGCTGGAACAAGCTGAGTCATTTTGAGGAAACGGTGGCCTGGTTCGGCAACCCCGAATGGGGGCTGGGTCTGCCGCTGCCCGAGCTGATGGCTGCGCTGGCCGCCGGCACCGAGTTTTTCGGCGGCCTGCTGCTGTTGATTGGTCTGGCGGTACGCTGGATCAGCATCCCGCTGATGATCACCATGCTGGTGGCCGCCCTCAGCGTACACTTGGACAACGGCTGGCTGGCCATTGCCGACCCGTCCAGCTGGCTGGCCAATGAGCGGGTGATGGAGTCGGCTGAACGGCTGGCACGCGCCCGTGCACTGCTGCAGGCGCACGGCCATTACGATTGGCTGACCGGACGCGGCAGCCTGGTCATTCTCAACAACGGCATCGAGTTTGCCGCCACCTATTTTGTCATGCTGCTGAGCCTGTTCTTCACCGGTGCCGGTCGCTTTACCAGCGTGGATTACTGGCTGGCCCGCCGCACCGGGCTGGGCGTGCACACGCCTTCAGCCTGACAGCGGCAGCAGGTTGGCCAGCCCCAGCAGCCAGAGCACCAGGTTGATGCTGAGAAACGACAGCCCGGTGGCGATCACCAGCGCCGGTGCGCAGAGTGCCGATTGGCCGTAGCGCTGGCTGATCAGTGACAACACGCTGGCCATCGGCATCGCCGCCATGATGATGGCGATAGCCTGCATGGTCGGGTCAAAATCCGGCAGCAGCCAGATCGCCAGCGCCACCGCCGCCGGGTGCAACAGCAGCTTGAACAGTGTCATCTGGCCGATGTCCCGGATCTGCCCCTGCAGCGAGGTGCTGACCAAACTGCCCCCGATCACGAACAAGGCCACGGCCGCGGCCGAACGTCCCAGCATGCCCACCACCTGATTCAATGCCTCCGGCAGCTGCAGCTCCAGCACCGAGACCAGCAGCCCGGCCGCAATGGCCAGCACCAGCGGGTTGGTCAGGGTGCGCCGCAGCATGCCCAGGGTATTGCGCAGGGCGCCGCCCTGACCGCTGAAGAAATCGGCCAGCAGCAACCCCAGCGGAATCAGCAGCAGCAGGTCCACCAGCATGGTCAGCGCCACGGCCACTGCCGCTGCACTGCCGAAGATCTTGCCAGCCACGGCCAGACCGATGAAGGCACTGTTGGCCAGCGTCGACCCCAGGCCCTGAAAGGCGGATGGCCAAAGCCCCAGACCCCGGCCGCGCCAGCTGAAGGCAAACGTGGCCACCAGCAGCACCAGCGACCCCAGGGCATAGGCACGCAGGTATTCAAAATCCAGCGACTCGCTCACCGGGCGCGAGGCCATGGACTGGAACAGCAGAGCCGGCAGGGCCAGCTTGATGACATAACTGCCCAACGATGGTAGCGCTGACTCACTGACCCAGTCCGCCCGCACGGCCAAATAGCCGATGGCCATCAGAATGAATACGGGGGTGGTCAGCAACAGGGTCTGCAACATGGGCGGTATCCGTAACAGGCAGGAGAATGATTCAAGCTGCCATTTTGACAGTTTGCGCAACGCTCTGTGGCGACATTTTTTCACCGCTGGGTTTCATTTTATTCACGGTTGACGCGCTTGCCGGGATACCGGATGATCAGAAGCTCGTTATCAAGGATTTGTCATGCAGCTGACGTTCAACGCTCCCATCATCATCCGACGTGCGGACACTCGATGTGCACCGCCGGTGATGCGTTGCGCGCTGATGCTGCCCTGCCTCTGATCGTTTTCATTCATTTTCCAAGGCCGCAGCATTGTTCTGCGGCTTTTTGCGTTGAGCAGTGCACGCCCGAGACATGGAGTAGTGTGATGTCCGTCCCCCTGTCGTATCTTGCCGTGGTGCTGGTCTGGTCGACCACGCCCCTGACCATTGCCTGGAGCAGCGAATCGGTCGATCCGGTGCTGGCCGGTGGCCTGCGCATGGCCATTGCCGCCGTGCTCGGGATTCTGCTGTTGCGTATGCTGCGCATCCGCCTGCCGCTGCACCGCCAGGCCCAGCGCACCTATGCCAGTGCCTCCATCGGGGTGTTCGGGGCCATGTGCTGCACCTATATTGCCTCGCGCTACGTGCCTTCCGGGCTGATCTCGATCATGTTCGGGCTGGCGCCGATTCTGTCGGCCGTGATGGGCCAGTGGCTGCTCGATGAGCCCCGTTTTGGCGCCTACCGCTGGGTCGCCTGCCTGCTGGCGTTCAGCGGCCTGGGGGTGATTTTTACCGATGACGTGGCACTGGGGCCGCAAAGCCTGCCGGGACTGCTGCTGTTGCTGCTGGCGGTCAGCCTGTTCAGCCTCAGCGGCGTGCTGGTCAAGCGCTGCGGCAGCCAGGTCAACCCACTGGCGCATACCGTCGGTGCCCTGCTCTGGTCCCTGCCCGGCTTTGCCCTGACCTGGTGGCTGATGGGCGCTGCGCCGCTGGAGGTGGACCCGGGCAGCCGCTCCTTCTGGGCCATTCTGTACCTGGCCCTGTTCGGCTCGCTGCTGGGCTTTGTCTGCTACTTTCACGTGCTGCGTCACCTGCCGCCCAGTACGGTGGCACTGGTAACCCTGATCACGCCGGTTTTCGCGCTGATGCTGGGCCACCTGCTCAATGACGAGCCGCTGACCCCGGGCCTGTGGCAGGGCTGCCTGCTGGTGGTCAGCGGCCTGGCGCTGTTTTTCTTCGGCCACCGGCTGATGCCCGCCCGCCGCTGACCACGCCCCATACCCCGCAACCCGGGGCGCATGGGGTAGAATGCCATACTCTTTCACCGCAGCCGGAGACCAACCGTGAACCTCTACCTGCAAACGCTCGGCTATACCGCCGACATTGTGGCCCCGATCTTTTTCATCCTGTTTCTGGGCTACCTGCTGCGCCGGCTCAAGCTGATCGACGATGCCTTTGTCGCGACCGGCTCCAAGCTGGTGTTCGTGATTACCCTGCCGACCCTGGTATTCATGTCCATCTCGCGGATGGATTTTCACGCCGTATTCAACCCGCACCAGCTGGGTTACGTGCTGGTGGCCATTCTGCTCAGCTTCGGGTTGATTTGGTGGCTTGCCGCCCGTTTCATCCAGGCACCGGAAGATCTGGGCGTATTCATCCAGGGCGCATTCCGCAGTAACTACGGCATCATCGGTCTGGCCGTCAGTTTCAACCTGTTCGGCGAAGCCGGCCTGGCCCAGGCCTCGCTGCTGCTGGCGCTGGTTATCCCCCTGTTCAACAGCCTGTCGATCATCTGCTTGAGCGTGCCCATGCGCCGCAGCGACATGAAGCTGAGCCGCACCCTGGTGGAAATACTGAAAAACCCGCTGATCCTGGCCGTGCTTTTTGCCCTGCCGGTTTCCTGGTTCGGCGTTAAACTGCCGGACGTAGTCGCCAAGACCGGCACCTACTTTGCCAACCTGACCCTGCCGCTGGCCCTGCTGACCATCGGCGCCTCTCTCAACCTGAAGAGCCTGCATGACACCTCAGCCCAGGCCTTCTGGGCCACGGCGCTCAAGCTGGTCATCCTGCCGCTGGTGCTGACCTTCGGCGCCTGGCTGTACGGCTTTGACGGTGAGGCGCTGGCAATCCTGATGGTGCTGTTCGGCTGCCCCACGGCCGCGGCCAGTTTCGTCATGGCGCGCGCCATGGGCGGTAACCACCAGCTGGCGGCCAATATTGTGCTGACCACCACACTGGGCTCGGTGCTGACCCTCAGCGCCGGTATCTATCTGCTGCGCCTGATCGGCATGATCTGAGTCGGGCAAGAGAGGGTAAAACCGGATATGTTGAAATCACTGTTCGATAGCCGTCACGAGCGCCTGCTCAAGGCGATTGCCGCCACCGAAACCGATAAGGTCGCCGCGCATCTGGGCAAACTGGACGCCGCGCTGCTGATAGCACCTGGCCGTGAGGGCGAGCACGCCCTGGAATGTGCTCTAGCATGTGGCGAGCCACGCATTCTGGAACTGCTGCTGCAAAAAGCTGCCCGCCCCCTGCCGAATGCCCGCTGCGGCACGCCCTTGGTGTGCTTGGCCCTGCAGCAGGAACACAGCCTGGCACTGCTGACGCTGCTGCTGCAGGCCGGGGTGGACGCCAACCTGGAACACCGGGGCCAGCCGCTGCTTCACCTGTGCGTGGAATATTGCGAGCCGGAGCGGCTGATGCTACATCTGAGCCGCCTGGTGCAGCATGGTGCCGACCTCAATCGCCGCAATGCCGACGGGATGACGCTGTTGCAGCGGCTGCTGCCGCTTGGTGATCAGGCACTGCTGCAGTTTCTGCTGCAGTCCGGTGCCGCGTGTGACGAGACCTGGCTGGAGGCCGTTGAGGACGCAGCGCTGGCCACCCGCTTGAAGCAGGTGCTGGAAGACCAGCGCATTCGACAGCTGATGATGGGGCGATAGCCGGCCGTTTCAGGCCCGCGGTTCAACCCCCAGGCGCGGAATCTCGATCGCCGGGCAACGGTCCATGACCACTTCCAGCCCGGCGGCCTCGGCGCGCTCGGCGGCATCTTCGTTGATCACGCCCAGCTGCATCCATACCGACTTGGCGCCGGTTTCGATCGCTTCATCCACCACGTAACCGGCATCCACCGAATTGCGGAAGATATCCACCATGTCTACGGGGCCGTCGATCTCGGCCAGTGACGACACCACCGGCTGGCCCATCAGCTCCTGCCCGGCCAGTGCCGGGTTCACCGGGATCACTTCATAGCCGCTGTTGAGCAGGTAGGACATGACCTGGTAGCTGGCACGGTGAGACTTGGCGCTGGCACCCACCAGGGCGATGCGGTGACTACGCTCGAGCAGTGCTTTTATGTTGTTATCCTGCATGCTGCGTGTTTCCTTTACAGATTGAACATTCGGGATCGGGTCTCAGCCGCAGGCTGCGCCACTGCATGCGCTTGCCATCCAGCAGCAGCAAACGACCGGTCAGGGGTTCGCCCACGCCCGCCAGCAGTTTAAGCGCTTCCATTGCCTGCATGCTGCCGATAATGCCCACCAGTGGCGGGAATACGCCGGACGTACTGCAGGTCATGGCTTCGTCTTCACCGCCACGGCCATAGAGACACTGGTAGCAGGGCGAGTCGGGCTGACGCGGATCATAGACGCTGATCTGGCCGTCAAAACGGATGGCGGCTCCGGATACCAGCGGCTTGCCGGCGGCAAAGCAGGCCCGGTTGAGGGCAAATCGGGTAGTGAAGTTGTCGCTGCAGTCCAGCACCAGATCCACCTGCTCGACCTGCGCCTGCAGGGCATCGCCGGACAGACGCTCGGCGAGCGGCGTGATGCGGATCTCGGGATTGATCGACTTGAGTGTGGCCGCCGCCGAGGCAACCTTGTCGTCGCCGCAGGCACTCTGGCTGTGGATAACCTGGCGCTGCAGGTTGCTCAGCTCCACCTGATCATCATCCGCCAGCACCAGTTCGCCGACACCGGCCGCCGCCAGATAGGCTGCCGCGGGACCGCCCAGCCCTCCCAGGCCCAGAATCAGCACCCGAGCGTTGCACCAGGCCGCCTGGCCGGCAATATCCACTTCCGGCAGCATGATGCTGCGACTGTAGCGCAGCAGTTGCTCGTCATTCAGCATCGTTGTCTCCCTTATCCACAGGCCGGCAGCCCAGCGTCACCCGGTCATTGCCGCCCAGATCCTGTACCGTCTGCACCCGGGCATAGCCGAGTCCGGTCAGCAGCGCACGCACCGCCGCGCCTTGATCATAGCCGTGCTCAAACAGCAGCCAACCGCCGCAACACAGGTGGTCGAGCGCCTGCTCGGCAATCTGGCGGATATCCGCCAGCCCCTTGTCATCGGCCGTCAACGCCGTCAGAGGTTCAAAACGCACATCGCCCTGCTGCAGGTGCGGATCTTCGGGATCGATGTAGGGTGGGTTGCTGACGATCATGTCGAACCGGCCCGTCAGCGGCACACACCAGCTGCCCTGCAGTATTTCGACATTGGTCAACTGATGTGACCGGGCATTGTCCCGTGCCAGCGCCACGGCGCCGGGGTGCAGGTCGGTGGCGACGAGCTGCCACTGCGGGCGCTCGCTGGCCAGTGCCAGCGCGACGGCACCGGTGCCGGTGCCCAGATCGGCGACTCGGGCCGGGCCAGCCGGCAACCGTTCCAGCGCCTGCTCCACCAGGGTTTCGGTATCGGGGCGGGGAATCAGGGTATCGGGACTGACCTTCAGTCTCAGGGTCCAGAAATCGCGGTAGCCCAGCAGGTGGGCCACGGGTTCGCCCTGCTTGCGCCGGGCCAGCAGCTGTTCAAAACGGGCCTGCTGCGCGGCATCGAGGGTTTTATCCGGCCAGGTAAACAGAAAGCTGCGCGGCCGGTCGAGCACTTCGCACAGCAGCAGTTCGATATCGGCCCGCGGGCTGTCGCTGAGTCCAGTCAGCTCGGCGGCGCGCGCCAGGGCCGCTGCCACGCTCACGTCAGTCATTGGCCAGACTGCTGAGCTGCTCGGCCTGGTATTCGTTGCGCAGTGGCTGGATCACCTGACCCAGATCGCCGGCCATGACTTCGTTCAGGCGGTACAGGGTCAGGTTGATCCGATGGTCGGTCAGCCGCCCCTGGGGAAAGTTGTAGGTGCGGATGCGTTCGGAGCGGTCACCGGAGCCGACCAAACTCTTGCGCGCGCTGGCCTGCTCGGCCTGCTGCTTGTCGAGCTCGGCCTGCTGCAGGCGCGAGGCCAGCAGCGCCATCGCCTTGGCGCGGTTCTTATGCTGGGAACGCTCCTCCTGACACTCCACCACCAGCCCGGTGGGCAGGTGGGTGATGCGGATCGCCGAGTCGGTCTTGTTGACGTGCTGCCCGCCAGCCCCGGACGCGCGATAGGTATCCACGCGCAGATCGGCCTTGTTGATCTCGATCTCGGCGGACGCATCCATCTCCGGCATCACTGCCACGGTACAGGCGGAAGTGTGGATCCGGCCCTGGGACTCGGTCTCCGGCACCCGCTGCACCCGGTGGGCACCGGACTCGAACTTGAGCTGAGCGTAGACATCCTCGCCGGCCACCCGACTGATGATCTCCTTGTAGCCGCCATGCTCACCATCGCTGGCGCTGATCACCTCGATACGCCAGCCCTGCTGCTCGGCATAGCGCGAGTACATGCGGAACAGATCGCCAGAAAAGATCGCCGCCTCGTCGCCGCCGGTACCGGCGCGAATTTCAAGGAACACATTGCGGTGATCGTTGGGATCGCGCGGCAGCAGCAAAATCTGCAGTTCCGCCTCCAGCCGTTCGATCTCGCCACGCGCGGTATCGATTTCATCCTGCGCCATGGCACGCATCTCGGCATCATCTTCGTGCAGCATCTCTTCGGCGGAGGCCAGATCATCCTGTGCCTGCTGCCACTGACCAAAGGCCTGCGTCAGCGCCTCAAGGTCGGAATACTCGCGCGAGTAATCACGAAAGCGGTTCTGGTCCGCAATCACGTCCGGTTCACTGAGCAGCGCCGCCAACTCTTCGTGACGGTCGCACAGTTTCTCCAGTTTGGTTTTGATCGATGCTTTCATAGCCGCCTGGGCTCCTGTGCCGCGACGCTCAGCCCTTGGGGTCGGCGTCGTTCAGCTGATAAAGTTCCTGCACCAGCTGCAGCAGGTCAGAGCGCCCTTCGGACGAAGCCCGACGCAGCTGAACCGTCGGCTGGTGGAGCAGTTTGTTGGTCAGGCCGTGGGCCAGCCGCTGCAGCACCTCTTCCGCCGGCTTGCCGTTACGCAACTGACGTTGGGCCTTGGCCAGCTCCTGCTGGGCCACGTCATGGGCCTGGGACCGCAAGCGTGTCAGTGTCCCCACAGCGCCCAGCTCACGCAGCTGGCGCATATAGTCCGCCTGACCATTTTCTATGATGGCCTCGGCCTCCTGGGCGGCACTCTGACGCTCGCGCTGGTTTTCTTCAATCACCTCGCGCAAGTCATCCACGGTGTACAGATAGACGTCGTCCAACTCACCGACCTGGGGCTCGATATCGCGCGGAACCGCGATATCGACCATGAAGATCGGGCGGTGCTTACGCTTTTTAAGCGCTGCTTCCACCGCCCCTTTGCCCAGAATCGGCAGCTGACTGGCGGTCGAGGCGATCAGGATATCGGTCCGGGGCAGTTCGTCGGGAATCTGGCTCAGTTCGATGGCGTGACCGTCAAACTCTTCCGCCACGGCCAGCGCCCGCGCCAGCGTGCGGTTGGCAACGGTAATCTGCTGGACTCCGGCACGCTTGAGGTGACGCGCCACCAATTCGATGGTTTCACCGGCGCCGATCAGCAGCGCACGGCTGGTCGCCAGGTCGGCAAAAATATGTTGCGCCAGGCTGACCGCGGCATAGGCCACGGACACCGGGTTCTGGCCGATGGCCGTACGGGTGCGCACTTCCTTAGCCACCGAGAAGGTGCTGCGGAACAGGCGCCCCAGTTCAATACTGGCCAACCCTTCTTCTTGTGAGACAGAATAGGCTGATTTCAATTGCCCCAAAATCTGGGGTTCGCCCAGTACCAGCGAATCCAGGCCACAGGCCACCCGCATCACGTGACGCACGGCATCCTCGTCCCAGTAGGCATAAGAGCAGCGCTTGAGCTCTTCCACCTCCAGCCCGTGGTACTGGCCCAGCCATTCCAGCAAGGCACGGGTGCCCGCCAGCTCGGTCGAGCAGTAGAGTTCGGTCCGGTTGCAGGTGGACAAGATTGCCACCTCGGACAATTCGGCCTTAAGGCGCGCCTCGTGCAGCGCCTCCGCCAGCTTTTCGGGCGCAAACGCCACGCGTTCGCGCACCTCCACCGGAGCCGTTTTGTGGTTGATACCTAACGCCAGCAAAGCCATAGAAGGTTCGCATCACCCCATTACAGACAAGCGCGTAATCATACACCTTTGCTGGCGCAGGATTAACCCACTTGCTTCTCGATCACGTACGAAGGAACCTGCAGCTTCGATTGCAGACCAACATCAAGTAAGAGCCCCAACCGGCATGACAGCCGGTCGGACCCTGCTCTATAGTGAGCATTCAACCCCCAGCAGGATTGCCAACGTGTACCGACTCAGCAAACAGCCTCTGATCATCAGCCTGCTGGCCGGCGTACTGCTCGGCGGCTGCAGCAGTCAGATGCGCCCGCCCGTGACCGCCGCCAGCACCGAGCCCTCTCCACCCGCACCCGCCGTATATGTGCCGGGCGAGCTCAATGCCGACAGTTTGTTCGCGCTGCTGAGTGCAGAGTTGGCCGGCAAGCAGGGCCGCTTTGACCTGGCGCTGGAACACTATCTGCGCGAAGCCCGGCTGACCGGCGATGCCGGCATCGCCGAACGTGCCACCCGCATCGCGCAGTTCCTGCGCAAGCCAGACGCCGTCAAAGCCGCCAGCGAGCAGTGGAGCCGGAATGACCCGGCCGCGCTGGAGCCGCTGCATATTCACGCCAACATACTGCTGCATGAAGGCCGTTTTGACGACGCACTGCCGCTGCTGCAGCGCCTGCTGACACAGGGGGGCGACGAAGCCCTGAGCCTGATCGGCGGCCGCATCGAGGAGATGAGCACCACCACTGCTGAACACTACTATGGACTGCTGACCGAACTGCAACAGCAGGACCCGCAGCGCCTCGACCTGCTGTTGACCCGCGCCCTGTTGCTGAAGCAGCAAGGCCAACCTGAAGCGGCGGCGCAACTCCTGGATCAGGGCCTGAAGCAGGCACCGCAACAGGCTGATCTGGCTCTGCAGCGCGCCGAATTGCACCGGCAGCAGGACGAAGCCGCCCGCGGCCTCGTGCTGATCGAGCGCGCCCTGCGCAAGGACCCGGACAACAACCGCCTGCGTGCCGCTCAGGCACAGCTACTGCTGCTCAGCGGCCAGCCCAGACGTGCCTGGCGCGCCATGAACACCCTGCTCAACCGCCAGGATAACCCGCAGCTGGGCTACTATTTCGCACTGTTGCTGCTGGAACACGAACGCTGGCAGGAGAGCCAAACCCTGCTGGAACAGTTGCTGGAACAGGACCCCGATACTAGCGCACCACACTTTTATTTGGGCGTGATTGCCCAGACCAACAACCAGCCGCAACAGGCCCTGCGTCACTACCTGCTGGTTGAAGACGGCCCCAACCTGATCCAGGCTCACGCCCGCGCCCTGGCTCTGTACGATAACGCCCGCCAGGCTCCTGAGGTCGAGGCCCTGATCGATGCCGCCATCGAGCAGCACCCTCAGGAGCGGGAATCGCTGACCATTCTACTGGTGGAATGGCTGCAACGGCAGACCATGACCGATACCGCCCGCGAAGTTCTCGACCAGGCCCTGGCCACCGCCCCCGACAGTGTCAACCTGCTGTATACCCGGGCCATGCTGGGTAATGCCGAACGCGCCCAACAGATGATCGATGACTTGCGTCTTGCCCTGTCACTAGCCCCTGGCAATCCCATGTTGCAGAATGCGCTGGGCTACACGCTGACCGAATATACCGACCGGCTGGACGAGGCCCACACGCTGATCAGCCAGGCCTTGGCACAGCAGCCGGACGATGCTGCCACTCTGGATTCGATGGGTTGGGTGCTGCACAAGCTGGGCCGGCATGGCGAGGCGCGGCATTTTCTCCAGCGCGCCTATGACACCTATCCCGACCCAGAGGTTGGCGGCCACCTGATACAGGTCCTGTGGACACTGGGAGAGAAACAGGCGGCACGCAGCCTGCTTAATGACAGCCTGGCCACCAACCCCGACAACGAACATCTGCTGGAAGCCGCCGGTACCATTGGAGTGACCCCCTGATGCTGCGCCTCCTCTGCATGCTGGCACTGATCATTGCCCTAAGCGGCTGCAGCCAACTGCGCCAACAGCCTGAAGCCCCGCTGGTATTCGATGCCCGACAGGCCCAGGCATTGCAACAGTGGAGCGCCGAGGGGCGCATCGGTATCCGCTGGAGCCAAGACAGCCAGAGCGCCAATCTGTATTGGCACCAGGCGGATGCGCAGTATCGCATCCGCCTGACCGGCCCACTGGGTCAGGGTGGGCTGCGTATCGACGGAACACCGAACAGCGTCAGCCTGAAACGTTCAGGCGACAATACCGTTCACCACGCCGCCACTCCCGAAGCCCTGATGCAGGAACTGCTGGGCTGGCACCTGCCATTAACCCAGGCACGCTACTGGATTCGCGGCCTGCCCGCCCCCGACAGCCGCTTCGAGCAGCTGACCGAACAGCCGGTACGCAGTTTTAAGCAGGCCGGCTGGCACATTGAATATCCTCGCCTGACCCGAGCCGCCGGTCGCGTGTTGCCGGCCAAGCTGCGCCTGCGCCGGGACGACCTGCGCATCATCGTGATCATCAATGAATGGGCCACCCGGACAGAACTTTGATCGTTTCGGGCAACAATTTCCGCTCAGGGGTTGATTTTACCCCAAGGCTTGTAGAGAATATGCGCCTTCTTGGAGCGTGGTCCACACCACAGGAGACGACTGGGGTATCGCCAAGCGGTAAGGCACTGGATTCTGATTCCAGCATGCGCAGGTTCGAATCCTGCTACCCCAGCCAATTACCATGACTGACTTCCTCTCTACTACATCAAACTCCGACGCAATCGAGAAGGTAATCGCCGTGTCTAAAATGATGGTCTTCACCGGCAATGCAAACCCGGAGCTGGCTCAGAAAGTTGTCGAACGCCTCGATATTCCCATGGGCAAAGCACACGTAGGCCGCTTCAGTGACGGCGAAGTCAGTGTTGAAATCCAGGAAAACGTGCGCGGCAAAGACGTTTTCATCATTCAGTCCACTTGCGCACCGACCAATGACAACCTGATGGAGCTGATTGTGTTCGCAGACGCCATGCGTCGCGCCTCGGCTACCCGTATCACGGCTGTTATTCCCTATTTCGGCTATGCCCGCCAGGATCGTCGCCCGCGCTCAGCGCGTGTGCCGATCAGCGCCAAGGTTGTGGCCAGCATGCTCGCCAACGTCGGCATCGACCGTGTTTTGACCGTCGATCTGCACGCCGACCAGATCCAGGGCTTCTTCGACATCCCGGTTGATAACGTGTACGGCTCGCCGATCCTGCTCGATGACATCGTCGATCAGCAGTACGACGACGTGACCGTAGTGTCCCCGGACGTGGGTGGCGTTGTCCGTGCCCGCGCCGTGGCCAAGCAGCTCGACTGTGACCTGGCGATCATCGACAAGCGTCGCGAGCGCGCCAACGAATCCCAGGTGATGAACATCATCGGTGATGTGTCCGGTCGTACCTGCATCCTGGTTGACGACATGTGTGATACGGCCGGCACCCTGTGCAAGGCGGCTAAGGCACTGAAGGAGAAAGGCGCGGCCCGCGTGGTGTCCTACGTGACTCACCCGGTCCTGTCCGGCCCGGCTATCAATAACATTATCGCGTCTGAGCTGGATGAAATGGTGGTGTCCGATACCATTCCGCTGTCCGAGCAGGCACAGAAGTGCGACAAGATTCGTCAGCTGTCGCTGTCACCGCTGCTGGCGGAAGCCGTGCGCCGTGTCTGTAATGAAGAATCCATTAGTGCGATGTTCCGCTAAGCGAACCGAGCGCTGACCCACGGGGGAGTGCCCCGTGAACTGTCCGGCTCCTGAGGAGCCACCACATGCTGCATGTTTCTGGTCGCGGAGGCATGCAGCTTTAATATATAAGGTATATCCAACATGACTAAATTTACTGTAAACGCTGTTGCCCGTGACGATCAGGGAAAAGGTGCGAGCCGCCGCCTGCGTCGTGAAGGCTTGCTGCCGGGCATCATCTACGGTTCTTCCGAGCCGAAGGCAATCTCTGTTGTTGCCCGTGATCTGTACCGCATGCTGCTGGAAGACGGCTTCTACTCCACTATCCTGACGCTGAACCTGGATGGCAAGGACGAGCCGGTCATCATCAAGGACCTGCAGCGTCACCCGTCCAAGCCGCTGGTTCTGCACGCCGATTTCCAGCGCATCGACGACAACCAGAAGATCAAGCTTCAGGTGCCGCTGACCTTCGTTAACTTCGAAAAGTCTGCTGCTGCCAAGGCCGCTGCCAAGTTCGCTCAGGAAGCGGCTACCGTTGAAATCTTGTGCCTGCCGAAGGACCTGCCGGAAGCACTGGAAGTCGACCTGTCCGAAATCGCTCTGGGCCAGATCGCTCACCTGTCCGACATCTCTCTGCCGGAAGGTGTTGAAATCGTTGCCCTGCGTCGCGGCGAAGACCACGACCAGAGTATCGGTTACTGCTACGCTCCGCGTGGCGCGCGCGCTGCCAAGTAAGCGCTGACCTCAGGTACTGGCATGAAGGACCGGATTCAACTGATCGTCGGTCTCGGCAACCCCGGGACAGAATACAGCCAAACCCGCCACAATGCCGGTGCCGAGCTGGTGGAGCAGCTCGCTGCCCACCAGCACACCGCGTTACAACCGGAGAAAAAATTCTTCGGCCTCTACGGCAAGGTCCTTATCGACCACCGCCCCGTCCATCTGCTGATTCCCACTACCTACATGAATCGCAGCGGTCAATCGGTTGCGGCACTTGCTAACTTCTACAAAATTCCCGTCAGCGACATCCTGGTCGTGCACGATGAGCTGGATATCCAGCCCGGTACCGCGCGCCTGAAACAGGGCGGTGGCCATGGCGGCCACAACGGTCTGCGCGACATCATCAGCAAGCTGGGGAATGACAAGAATTTCTACCGTCTGCGTGTTGGCATCGGCCACCCCGGCAGCGCGGCTCAGGTCTCCGGTTTTGTCCTGAGCAAGGCGCCCGTGTCCGAACGCGACAGAACGCAGGCGGCGATCGACGAAGCGCTCAACGTTCTGCCAACCGCCATCAGTGGCGACTGGGCCAAGGCGATGAACCGCCTGCACAGTTTCAACGGCTAACACCAACTACAGGATCTAAGCATGGGTTTCAAATGCGGTATTGTCGGCCTGCCTAACGTCGGCAAATCTACGCTCTTCAATGCCCTGACCAAAGCGGGCATCGACGCCGAAAACTTTCCTTTCTGCACCATCGAGCCGAACTCAGGCATCGTGCCCATGCCGGACCCGCGCCTGAATGCGCTGGCCGAGATCGTGAAGCCCGAGAAGGTGCTCCCGACCACCATGGAGTTTGTCGATATCGCTGGCCTGGTTGCCGGCGCGTCCAAGGGTGAAGGTCTGGGTAACAAGTTCCTGGCCAACATCCGCGAAACCGATGCCATCGCGCACGTGGTGCGCTGCTTCGAGGACGACAATGTCATCCACGTTGCCAACCGCATCCACCCGCTGGAAGATATCGAGACCATCAACCTGGAGCTCGCACTGGCGGATCTGGATTCCTGTGAGAAGCAGCTGCAACGTGCTCAGCGCACGGCCAAGGGCGGCGACAAGGATGCCATTGCCACCAAGGCGCTGCTGGAAAAACTGATCCCGCACCTGGAAGAAGGCCAGCCGGTCCGCGCTCTGCCACTGGACGAGGCCGAGCAGAAGCTGGTACCGAGTCTGCACCTGCTCACCACCAAGCCGACCATGTACATCGCCAACGTGTCCGAAGACGGCTTCGAAAACAATCCTCACCTGGACAAGGTGAAGGAGCTGGCGGCATCCGAGGGTGCAGAAGTGGTGGCCATCTGCAACAAGCTGGAATCCGAAATCGCCGAACTGGAAGACGACGAGAAAGTCGAGTTCCTGCAGGAGATGGGCATGGACGAACCCGGTCTGGACCGCGTCATTCGCGCCGGTTACAGCCTGCTGGGCCTGCAGACCTACTTCACCGCCGGTGTGAAGGAAGTCCGAGCCTGGACCGTCAAAATCGGTGCTACCGCACCTCAGGCCGCCGGCGTCATCCATACCGATTTCGAGAAAGGCTTCATCCGTGCCGAGGTCATCAGCTATGACGACTTCATCGAGTACAAGGGTGAACAGGGTGCCAAGGACGCCGGTCGCTGGCGCCTGGAAGGCAAGGAATACATTGTCAAAGACGGCGACGTAGTCCACTTCCGCTTCAACGTATAAGCCCTGGGCCTGACACCGACTCCAGTGCCAGGCTCCGTCATGGCAGGCTGCAGCATATTGCGCCTGCCATGATCGATATGCTCGAACTAGAAGCGTACACTCGTATGAATATACCCCCTCCTGCACCTCACTCTCGTCCGAGTGCTCGACCCGGTCGCCAAAGCTGATATCAGTATTTTCCGAAACCGGGACAGCCAGCCCCGCGTCCAGCACAATCGTGTTTTAGGCAATCGGCGCGCCCTTGATCGTGAAGCCGCTGTCGCCGCCTAGGAAACGGGGCTCACTGACCGTTTCAATATCCTCCATGGCGCCAACTGATAGAACCCTGCACACGCACCGGCAAGGGGTCCACGCCCAGCAACAGCCCCCGGCTTTGGCTATCCAGTGTCGCGATGCCAGTTTTGCTATTCGGTTCAGCGTCACTGTACAGCATGTCGAACCATAGACCACTGCGCTCATCCTTGGGTGCATACTGCAGCCGCTCCAGTGCCGCCAGGCGAATGCCGTCGTTCTACGTCGCCAGCTGAGCACGGGCACTGGCATGCAGCTCACCCGACAACACAGTCAACGCCCCCATTGACAGAAGCCGCCCATCGTTTTCTGACCAGTGGCACCCGAGCTAGCCTACAACCAGCCAGCCAACGGCATCCGCTTCACCGCCATCGTGGACCTCCAGGGGGGGCGTCTCCACCGGCACCCATCGCAAGTATCCCTTTCTCCTGCCATCGCGCGCGCCGCTGCCACTCTTTCCGATAATGGACTCATAACGGGTCATGGGCCGCCCGCCCCGATCTTCAGGGTGCCGTTAGAGATGGCGGTATCATCAGTGTAGGTGTTTGTGCCGGTCAGTGTCAGAGCACCAAGATCGTGGCTCGACTCGTTTCCCGTGTCGTAGTCGAAATTCAGCAGCAGGTCCGTGCCTGAGCCCAGCGCCGAATTGTACGCCCAGTTGCCATCAACCGACCCGTTCCCGGGAGCCCCGGTAAAGGCTTCATCCACCGCCCCGGCGGGTGGTGCTCGCAGCAGCAGGCCGCCGAGCAGGACGGAGGCTTTGGTGTTTCCCTTGCGGCGGCTGATCTCGGCAACCGCCCTCCAGACCTGAAGCGCCTGATTCCAGGCAACACGATAGGCTTGGTTCATGAGTATCTCCCTGTAAACCCTTGCTGGCCCAATGGCTGGCCCGGAGGTTAATCCTCGATCATCGTCAAACAGGTGTTGGCCCACTATCGGAAATCCGCAAACCAGGCCAGCCCCTAAGCGTTAATCCGGGCGTTGCGCGAGGGTTTCCGGTGGCCACTGCCCGAACACGCGTTTGTACTCTTGGGAAAATTCACCCAGGTGCCCCCAGCGTAGGGTGACCCGAGTTACTGTTGTGTAGGACGGCAGTGCACGCACGGGAATTGATCGAGCCGGAAGAGACTCCGGTCAAGGTGGTTGCAAATGCAGTGGGCTACAGCCATGTCAGCAATTTTTCCACGGCCTATCGTGATTATTTGGGCGAAACGCCGGGGCAAACACTGCGGCTGAGCACCATCGATACGATGCGCTGATGAGTAGCTGGCAGACACCATTGGTAGAACCTATTATGTCATCGAGACACGGCAATCGACCCCCGTGTTTGCGCCCGATTATGACCATCCTTAATTTTTTTAAACTTCTTTGCTTTCAGGGTGTTGACAGAAAACCGAATAAAGGGAATAATCTGCGGCCTTGAAAGCACACGGCAATGTAGCTCAGTTGGTTAGAGCAACGCATTCATAATGCGTGGGTCGCAGGTTCGAATCCCGCCATTGCCACCACTTTCAAGATTGCTGGGGTATCGCCAAGCGGTAAGGCAACGGGTTTTGATCCCGTCATGCGCAGGTTCGAATCCTGCTACCCCAGCCACTTATGTGTGGCAATATAGCTCAGCTGGTTAGAGCAACGCATTCATAATGCGTGGGTCGCAGGTTCGAATCCCGCTATTGCCACCATCTCTGATACTGGGGTATCGCCAAGCGGTAAGGCACTGGATTCTGATTCCAGCATGCGCAGGTTCGAATCCTGCTACCCCAGCCATCTTCTGAATTCCCTCCTTTCTTGGCACATAACTTTCTTTGCATGGCTTATTGCCAGCTGACATCGCTCTCCTAACGGCTTAAGCTGTGTGCAGATATTCTGCAACGCCTTCAGCACAGGGACTCGACATGAGCGGCTCCAGCGATGAAATCCTGCATGCACTGGCTCAGCATGATGCCCCCGGCCACACACGTACGACTCTCAACCTGCTGTTCACCAACTGTGATACGCTCCAGACCGATCATATTCTCGGTCAGCTGCGCACGGCTCATTACGCCCCCCGCGGGCAGGCCTTTCACAACTTGAACGAACTGCAGCAACTGTTAAGCCGCCACTCGTGGGATATTTTAATCATGCGCTGGCAGCCCGACCAAACCAGCGACCTGTCGCCCACCGCCGTGCTGGAATGCCTGAACCACATGGACCGGGACCTGCCCGTCATCCTGCTGCTGCCGGGCGATCACTACCCCTATCCCACCGAATGGTTTGCCTCAGGCGTGCGCGCACTGGTACCCGAACACAACGGCCACCTGCTGCTGTTATCGCTGGAACGGGCCTTTCAGGGGCTGACCACGCGTCGTGAGCTGGCCATTGCCCGGTTACAGCTCAAGCAACTGCAGGAACGCTGTGAACGGCTCATGGCGACGTCCAGCCAAGCCGCTTGCCTGGTGCGCAACGGCAGGGTCCATTACGCCAACCCACCCTTCACCCGGCTGTTCGGCTACCGCCGAGACGGGCAGCTGCAGGGCCACTCGCTGGCCGGGCTGTTCCCGGAAAACCAGCGCCCGGATCTGGAGCAGTGCCTGTACCGCTGCGCCCAGGAGCAAACCAGCGTACAGCATCACCTGAGCGCCCTGCGCCCGGATGGCACCTGCTTCAAGGCACTGTTCACCATCATGCCGGATACCTTCCCGGACGCTAGCGGTTTCCACCTCGCGGTGACAACGGAGCCGGGCACGGAGCAGGCCACCAACAGCCACCGCCACCCCGTCAGCGGCTTGCACGACCAGCAGCGCCTGATGGAAGCACTGGACAGTGCCTGCCAGACCGCGCATCGCGGTGGTGAAGACCGCAGCCTGCTGTTGCTGAACCTGGATCATCTAGAGGTGATTCAGCACGAGGTCGGCCCGGATGGCACCCGGCAGATCCTGGGCGACATTGCTACCCTGCTCAAGCGCGAAGTCGGCCCTGCCCACCTGATTGCCCAGCTGAACGATGACCGCTTTGCCGTTCTGATGCACTGCGCCGCCCCCGATCAGGCCGAAGCCCTGGCTGAACGGCTGTGCCAGTCGGTCAGTCGACACATCTGCGAGGTCGGTTCAACATCCATTCATACCACGCTGTCGATTGGTATTGTCATGATCAATGACAGCGCACCGGATGCCCAGACACTGCTGCAGCGTGCCCAAGCCGCTGCCGAGCACCTGCACCATGGCAACCGGCCAGGCAACGGTGTCAGCCTGTACCACAAAAACACGCTCTTGCCAGCCGAGCAAGATGCGCGCATGGGCAAACGCCTGCGCAATGCCCTTAGGCTGAACCGCTTTCGTCTGTTGTTCCAGCCTGTGGTCCCGCTGTGCCTGGAGCCGCCACAGCCTTATTATGAGGTGCTGATGCGCCTGATCAGTGACAGTGAACGTGCGCTGTCGCCAACCGCATTTGTGGCACAGGGCATCGCTGCAGACGTGCTGGTGGAAATGGACCAGTGGGTCATCAACACGGCGCTGACCCAATTGGCCGAGCATACACGGGCACAGCACCCGGTGTTTCTATTGATCAACCTGTGCGGCGCCTCGCTGGGCCATCTTGGACTGTTGGCGTGGCTACAGGCACGACTGGCAGAACATGCGACTCCGCCACAGCAGCTGATCTTTCAGATCAGCGAAAGCGATGCCGCCGTGAATCTGATGGGAGCCCGCAGCTTTACACGACAGCTGCGCCAGCTCGGCTGCCGTGTCTGTCTCAAACATTTCGGCAGTTCGCCCAACTCGGAGCACGTGCTGCGCGAGCTGGAAACGGACTACATCAAACTCGACGGGTCTTATATTCAGGATCTTGAAAAGCGCCGCCTCAAGCCGGAAACGCTGTTGGAAGTCCTGCATCCACTGCAGCAGCACGACAAGCTGATCATCGCACCACTGGTGGAAAGTACCCGGGTGATCAGTACGCTCTATGGGGCGGGTGTTCACCTGATCCAAGGCTATTACCTGCAACAGCCCCGGGAGCAGATGGATTATGACTTCTTCGGTGAAGGCCCGCTCTGAACACGGGCCCTGCTACGCTCAGAGCAGGCTGTCGCGGTCACGAAAGCCGATCAAGTAGAGAATGCCATCCAAACCAAGCGTAGAGATCGCCTGCTTGGCACTTTTGCGCACCAATGGCTTGGCACGGAAGGCGATCCCCAGACCGGCAATGGACAACATCGGCAGGTCGTTGGCGCCATCGCCCACCGCGATGGTCTGCTCCAGGCGTACCCCTTCTCGCTCGGCGATCTCGCGCAGCAATTGCGCCTTGCGCTCGCCATTGACGATCTGGCCGGTGACCTCACCGGTAACCTTGCCGTCCTGAATGTCCAGTTCGTTGGCATAGACATAGTCAAAGCCCAGCTTGTCCTGCAGGTAGCGACCAAAATAGGTGAAGCCACCGGAGAGGATCGCGGTCTTGAAGCCCAGCGCCTTGAGGTGCCCCACCAGCTCCGCCGCCCCTTCGGTCAGTGGCAGGCGCTCGGCAATACGCTCCAGTACCGCTGCATCCAGCCCTTTAAGCAGCGCCACACGGCGCCGGAAGCTTTCATTGAAATCGATTTCGCCGCGCATGGCCGCCTCGGTAATTTCGATCACCTGATCGCCAACACCCGCTTCTTTGGCCAACTCATCGATCACCTCTGCCTCGATCAAGGTGGAATCCATGTCGAAGACCACTAGGCGACGATTACGGCGATAGATATCGTCTTTCTGGAATGCGATATCCACATCCAGATCACTAGCGGCCTTAAGGAACTCCTCCCGCAGCGCCGCCGCGTCGGCTGGCATGCCGCGCACGGAAAACTCGACACAGGCCCGAGTACGGGGACAGTTTTCTGCTTGCAGGGAAATGCGCCCGGACAGGCGGCTGATGTTGTCGATGTTTAGGCCATGGTCGGCAGCAATGGCCGTGACGCGCGCGATATGTTCGGCACTGACCTGGCGCGCCAACAGGGTGATAATGTGACGCGACTTACCCTGTCCTTCCACCCAGTTTTCATAGGCACCGGCATCCACCGGTTCAAACCGAACCTGCATGTTCATTTCATGTGCCTTGAACAGCAGGTCACGCAACAAGGGAGAAGACTCCAGCTCAGTCGGAACCTGAATCAGCACACCCAGTGACAGGGTGTTGTGGATAACTGCCTGGCCGATATCGAGAATGTTGATATGGTAGCGGGCGAGAATACCGGTAATGGCCGAGGTTACGCCCGGGCGGTCGTCACCGGATAGTGTCAACAGGATGATTTCGTTCATCGCACCCTTCCGTTAAATGAGGCATCGCTGGCCAAGCCAGCTCCAGGCTGCGATTATACCAGAGGGAATACCGCCCCCGCATTGTCGCCCCTTCATTACTGACCGGGATGCCAGCCGTGGCCGAGAACCTGTTTGCATCACTCAACCTGTCAGCCGCCTCTGTCATGCTGCTGATTGCCCTGGTGGCCATGCTGGAGTCACTGGCCTTCATTGGCCTGCTGCTGCCGGGCGTGGCGCTGCTGTTCGGCTTGGCCTTTGCAGCAGGCTCCGCTGATATTGCCCTGCCCGGCTGTCTGCTGGCCGCGTTTATCGGTGCCGTGACCGGCGATGGCCTAAGCTTTCTGCTCGGCCGCAAGGCGGCCCCTTGGGTCAAGCGCTGGCCCAAGGTACGTCGGCATCCAGAATGGTTGCAGCATGGCGAAGCCTTCTTTCACCGCTGGGGCGGGCTGAGCATTGTCAGTGGACGCTTCATTGGTCCCATTCGCCCTATCATTCCCTTTGTGGCCGGTAGCTGCGGCATGTCGCCCTGGCGCTTTACTGCCTTCAACCTGGTGTCGGCACTGGGCTGGGCGCCCCTGTATCTGCTGCCCGGCTATCTGACCGGTCAGGGCACCCACGCACTGCCATCGCGGCTGCTGCCACTGCTGTGGAGCCTGGCGGTACTGGTGTTCATGCTACTACTGTTGCAGCAGGTACACCGTCAACTGCATCCCGAAGCCGGTTTGTACCGTTACCTGCGCCAGCACCTGCCCAAGGACTGGCCGCCGGCCCCGGTGCTGATGCTGGGCTTTGCTCTGCTGCTGTTTATAGTCATGACCCTGCTCAGCCTGAGCGATTTGGGCCACAGCCTCAACCGGCAACTGCTACCGCCGCTGCAGCAGGCCGGCGCACATTGGGGCCTATGGCCTCTGGCCATTACCCTGCTGGGCGACCCCGGACTGTGCCTGGCACTGGCCGCACTCAGTGCCGGCTACGGGCACTGGCGGCATGCTCAAATACAGGGCTGGGGTGTTTTGGTCGGCGTCGGTACGGTGTTGGGACTGAATATTTTGCTCAAACTGCTGTTCGAACAGCCCCGGCCGCCGGGAGCGGCACTGACAACCTTCAGTTACCCCAGCGGGCATGCGGCCGGCATCTCGGCCCTGGTCGGCATGAGCGTGGCTTGGGTGGTACATAACCGTCACCATGGCCTGCGCCACCTGGGCTACCTGCTGGCGGCGCCACTGATTCTGCTGGTGGCGCTGTCACGCCCGGTGCTGGGGGTACACTGGCCACTGGATGTTATCGCCGGCTGCGCAGAAGGTCTGGCGGCGGCGGCGGCCTACCGACTGTGGCTGTATCGCCACCCTGCCCCTCGACCGGTATCCATGGCCTGGCTGCTGCTGTTGCTGGGCACCGCCATGCTGTACAGCGGCGCTCGCCTGCAGGCGGCGGCGGCGCTGTATCTGGGATGATACCGGCGGACAGGGCCAGAGTAGATGCTCTCAGCCCTTGCGCTTCTGACGCGCCTTGGGTGGATGCTTGGGCTTGTGTGCCTTTTTGCGTTTCTGCTTGGGCGCTACAGGACTGTCCTGGCGGGCACCTGAGTGCCCTTCAGGCTTTTTTCCGCGACGACTCCCGCGCTTCTTGCCCGGTCGGCCGTCGTCGACCTGCCCTTTGGCCAGTTTTTCACGCTGGCTGGGCTTTTTCGGCTTGGCCGGCGCATTCTCGACAACCACTTCAAAGTCGATCTTGCGTTCATCCAGGTCCACCCGCACCACGCGCACATCCAGACGATCACCGAGTTTGAAAACACGGCGGGTACGCTCACCCACCAGTCGCTGCTTGGCCGCTTCAAAATGGTAATAATCACTGGGCAGTGCTGTGATGTGCACCAGGCCTTCCACGTACAGGTCGTCCAGCTCAACAAATACGCCGAAGCCCGCCACCGCCGAAACAACACCGGAGAAGATCTCGCCGGTTTGCTCCTGCATGTATTCACACTTGAGCCAGGCCACCACGTCACGGGTCGCGTCATCGGCCCGGCGTTCCGTCATCGAGCAATGCTCACCCAGGGCTACCATCTGCTCGAGGGTATAGCCCTTGCTGAAAGCCGGATTGGGAGTGAACGGCTTGGGCCGCTCCACACCCTTGACCTTGGCTTCACCATGGATGGCGCTGCGAATCGCTCGGTGCACCAGCAGGTCGGGATAACGGCGGATCGGCGAGGTAAAGTGGGTATACGCCTTGTAGGCCAGGCCAAAGTGACCGTGGTTGTCCGGGCTGTACACCGCCTGCTGCATGGAGCGCAGCATCATGGTTTGGATGATGTGGCGGTCGGGACGCCCTTCGATGGCTTCCGCCAGCTTCAGGTAATCCTTGGGCTCGGGACTGTCTCCACCGGGCAGGTTCAAGCCCAGTTCGCCGAGGAAGGCGCGCAGGTTTTCCAGCTTCGCCGCCTTGGGACCGTCATGGATACGGTACAATGCCGGCTTGCCGTACTTATCGAGGAAACGCGCCGTGGCCACGTTGGCGATGAGCATGCATTCCTCGATCATCTTGTGCGCATCGTTGCGGTGCACAGGAATAATCTCATCGATCTTGCGCACCTGATCAAACACAATACGGGTTTCAACGGTTTCAAAGTCGATGGCACCACGCTCGTCACGTGCCTTGCGCAATGAACGGTACAGGGCGTGCAATTGATCGATATGCGGCACGACTTCAGCGTACTCGCCACGCCAGCGGGCATGTTCTTCATGCTCCGAATCCACCATGGCTCCCACCTTGTTGTAGGTCAGGCGTGCCTTGGAATTGATCACCGCTTCGTAGAACTTGTAACCGGACAGCTTGCCGGCACGGCTGACCGTCATCTCGCACACCATAGCCAGGCGATCAACGAGTGGGTTCAGGGAGCACAGGCCGTTGGAAAGCAGCTCGGGCAGCATGGGGACGACAAACTCGGGGAAGTACACCGAGTTGCCGCGCTTGACCGCTTCCATATCCAGCGGCGAATCCGGCTGTACGTAGTAGGACACATCGGCGATAGCGACCCAAAGGCGCCAGCCGCCAAAGGTCTTCTTTTCGCAGTAGACGGCATCATCAAAGTCCTTGGCGTCTTCGCCGTCGATGGTGACGAATGGCAGGTCACGCAGGTCAAAACGGTTCTGCTTGTCCGCTTCCCGTACTTCCGGATCCAGATCACCGATCTGCTGATGCACATCATCGGGGAACTCGTCCGGAATTTCATGGTTGTGGATCGCAACCTTGATCTCCATGCCTGGCGCCATGCGGTCACCCAACACTTCGACCACCCGGCCACGGGCCGGCTGCTTGCGGGTGGGGTGCTGGATGATCTCCACCACCACCAGCTGGCCGTCCTCGTACTCCAGTCCGGTGGTCGGGTCCGGGATCACCATCACCTGATTGGTGATACGCTGGTTTTCACAGATCAGCGAACCGAAGCCGCCCTGACCGTCAAAGCGGCCCACCAAACGGCGGGTGCCACGTTCCAGCACTTCTACGATCTTGCCTTCACGGCGGCCGCGCTGATCGATGCCTACCGCCTGTACCAGCACCCGGTCACCGTCAAACACCTCACGCATGTTGCGCGGGCTCAGAAAAAGGTCGTCGCCGCCTTCATCCGGCTTGAGAAAACCGAAGCCGTCACGGTGGCCGATCACGCGTCCGGCAATCAGGTCCATCTTGCGGATCAGGCCATACTCGCCCTTGCGGTTGGAAATCAACTGGCCGTCGCGGCACATGGCGATCAAGCGGCGACGCACGCCCTCGATGCCATCTTCATCTTCGATACCCAGCTCGCGACACACCAGCGGATGACTGATCGGCGCCCCCCACTTTTCCAGAAAATTCAGCAAAAACTCGCGGCTGGGGACCGGCTGGTCATACTTTTCAGCTTCTTGCTGCAGGTTGGGATCTTTGTCTTTCCAATACTTGCTCATTCAACATCCAATAATATCTGTAACAGCGGTTAGACTGCCAGAGTGGACCATTCACTCAGAATAGTCGGTCAATCCATAAAAAATAAAGCCGGCAATGCCGGCTTTACGAGATCAGGGAAGCTCTTCGGTTTCTTCGCCGTCTTCCTTTTGCGGCGGCAACAGATCTTCCCGGGTCACATTCAGCGCCAGCAGCGCATTGGCAGCCACGTAAATCGATGAATAGGTACCGATCAATACGCCCACCAGCAGGGCCATGGCGAAACCGTGAATCATTTCGCCACCAAAATAGAACAGTGCCACCAACACTAGCAAGGTAGTGATGGAGGTCATCAGGGTACGGCTCAGCGTCTGACTCAGCGAGGCATTCATCACCTCAACGGCATCCCCCTTGCGCATGATACGAAAATTCTCGCGAATGCGGTCATACACCACAATGGTGTCGTTGAGCGAGTAACCGATCACGGCCAGTACGGCAGCCAGTACGGTCAGGTCGAATTCCACTTGCAACAGCGAGAAAAACCCGAGCACCACCAGTACATCATGCACCAGTGCCAGCACCGCGCCAAGCGAGAACTTGAACTGAAAGCGGAATGCCAGGTATACCATGATCATGAACAGGGCCAGCAGCATACCCAGACCGCCCTGCTCGCGCAGCTCTTCGCCCACCTGGGAGCCGACAAACTCGTTGCGGCGCAATTCCAGTGACTGGTCGGATTCGGACTGCAGCGCCTGTAGCACCTTATCACCCAGCTTGGGGTCATGATCAGCCTGCAAGCGGATCAGCACGTCACGGGGCGAACCGAAGGTCTGCACCACAACATCTTCGAAACCGGCCGTTTCCAGCTGGTCACGCACCACTTCCAGATCGGCTTCACGCTCATAGCCGATCTCGACCAGGCTGCCGCCGGTAAAGTCGAGACCGAACTTGAGGCCGTTGACCGCCAGCGAGCCGATCGAAACCAGCATCAGAATCAGGGAGAACGCCAGCGCCAGCTTACGTACACCCATGAAGTTGTAAATCTTGCTCGGATTAGCCATGGGTCTCTCCTCAGATCATCACTTTCTTCAGCGTGCGGCCGCCGTACACCAGGTTAACCAGGGCACGGGTCACCAGCAGCGCAGTGAACATGGAGGTTAGAATGCCAACCGACAGGGTTACGGCAAAGCCCTTGACCGGGCCTGTCCCCATGGCAAACAGAATCACCGCCGCAATCAAGGTGGTGATATTGGCATCCAGGATGGTGGTAAAGGCACGCGCAAAGCCGGAGTGGATCGCGGACTGTACCGGCAGGCCGTTACGCAACTCTTCCTTGATACGCTCGAATATGAGCACGTTGGCGTCCACCGCCATGCCCACCGTGAGCACGATACCGGCAATGCCCGGCAACGTCAGCGTGGCCGAAAGCAGCGACATCACCGCCACCAGCAGTACCAGGTTCAGCGTCAGAGCCACGTTGGCCAGCAGACCGAACACCTTGTAATACACCAGCATGAACACCAGCACCAGTGCGAAACCGATCTGTACCGAGAGCGTACCCAGCTCGATGTTCTCGGCTCCAAGACTCGGACCAACAGTGCGCTCTTCCACGAAGTAGATCGGCGCTGCCAGAGCACCGGCACGCAGCAGCAGCGCCAGTTCGGAGGACTCCTGAGCGCTGTCCAGACCGGTGATGCGGAACTGGTTGCCCAGCGTGCTCTGAATGGTCGCTAGGGAAATGATACCTTTTTCGGTAAACGGAATGCGTTTCTCGACCCGTTCGCCATCAATGGTTTGCACCAGCGTGCGCTGTTTGTGCTCCACGAACAGTACCGCCATGCGGCGCTGAATGGCATTGCGCGTGACACGGCTCATCAACTGGCCGCCCTTGGCATCAAGAGTAATGGACACCTGCGGCATTCCATTCTCGTCAAAGGCCGCCTGGGCATTGGCAACACTGGAGCCGGTAATGATCACATCACGTTCCAGGGTGGCCTTGCGCTCCGGCGTATTGCGGAACGGATATACCTCGGTATCGGCACGGCCGGCATCCGGCCCCGCTTCCAGACGGAACTCCAGGTTGGCAGTCTTGCCGATGATGCGCTTGGCTGCCGCGGCATCCTGCACGCCGGGCAGCTGCACTACGATACGGTTACGGCCCTGGCGCTGTACCAGCGGCTCCGCCACGCCCAGCTCGTTGACACGGTTGCGCAGCGTCGTCAGGTTCTGCTTGATGGCGTAATCTTCGATCTCGCGGATGGTCTGCTCGGTCAGGTTGACATACAACCAGGCGTCACCATCCACGTCTTGGCTGTCCACCAGAAACTCCTGATAGCTGCGCAACAGCAGGCTGGAGGCGGCATCACGGGTATCGGCATCGACGAAGCGAATGGCCAGGCGGCCATCGTCCAGGTGCTCGACTACACGGTAGCGTAGTTTCTCGTCACGCAACTTGCTCTTGATCTCGCTGACATACACGTCAAGACGCTGGCCGACGGCCTGTGCCATGTCCACTTCAAGCAGGAAGTGCACGCCACCGCGCAGGTCAAGGCCCAGCTTCATTGGTCCGGCACCCAGACTGCTCAGCCAGTCGGGTGTCGTTGGGGCCAGGTTGAGCGCGACGACATAACCACTCCCCAGTTGATCTGCGATCACCTCCTTGGCCTTGAGCTGCGCATCAGAACCGATCAGCCGGATCAGGCCGACGCCATCCTGCTGCATTTCAGTGGCCTTGACCTCGATGCCAGACGCCTTCAGGGCCGTCTCGATGCGCGTCAGTGTCGCCGGGTCCACGGCGGCCGTATTGCGGCTGCCGGACACCTGAACGGCAAAGTCATCGGGGTACAGGTTGGGGGCTGCATAGAGACCGGCAATGGCCAGCACCAGCAGGATCATCAGGTTTTTCCACAGGGGGTAGCGGTTGAGCATCGTGCTCCATCCTCACCAAAAACGAAAGCGCCACCTGAACAGTGGCGCCGGATCACTCAGACAGGGCGATCAAATGCCCTTGATCGTACCCTTGGGCAGCTCAGCCGCCACGTGGGCTTTCTGGAACTTCAGTTCGGTGCCTTCGGACACCTCCAACACTACATAATCGTCAGTCAGACGCGTGACTTTGCCGATAATACCGCCAGCGGTGATCACTTCGTCACCTTTGGCCAGGCCTGCGATCAGGTTTTTGTGCTCCTTGGCACGCTTGGCCTGGGGGCGCCACATGAAGAAGTAGAAAATCAGACCGAAGCCGACCAGAAAGATGATGTTGAACATGCCCGCATCCGGGGCAGCCGCAGGGGCGTCGGCGGCCAGGGCCGGAGAAATCAGAAAACTCATTCAGGTTATACTCCCGATTACAGTCGATAATGTACGTGTTATGCACTCAGCGGCGGCGTTTCCTGGCCGCGCTGACGATAGAATTCGTCTACAAAGTCGCTCAATTTACCCTGTTCAATAGCGTTGCGCAAACCAGCCATCAGCTCCTGGTAATAGTGCAGGTTGTGGATGGTATTGAGCTGTGCACCCAGAATTTCGCGGCACTTGTCCAAGTGGTGCAAATAAGCACGACTGAAGTTCTGACAGGTATAACAGCTGCAGGTTTCATCCACCGGTGCGGTATTGGTCTTGTTGGCCGAATTGCGGATCTTGACGATGCCGTTGCGGGTGAATAGAAAACCGTTGCGGGCATTGCGGGTCGGCATCACGCAGTCGAACATGTCGACGCCACGACGCACCCCTTCCACCAGGTCTTCCGGCTTGCCCACTCCCATCAGATAGCGCGGCTTGTCTTCCGGCATTTTCCACGCCAAGTGGTCCAGCACCCGCTTCATATCCTCCTTGGGCTCGCCCACGGACAAGCCGCCGATGGCGTAGCCATCAAAGCCGATCGACGTCAGGCCTGCCAAGGACTCGTCACGCAAATCTTCGTACATGCCGCCCTGTATAATGCCGAACAGTGCCGAGGGGCTGTCACCGTGGGCATCCTTGGATCGCTGCGCCCAACGCAACGACATGCGCATGGAGTCCGCTGCCTCTTTGTGCGTGGCCGGATACGGCGTGCACTCGTCAAAGATCATCACGATGTCGGAGCCCAGCTCGCGCTGCACCTGCATGGAGCTTTCCGGGGTCATTAACACCTTGTTGCCGTTGACCGGCGACTGGAAGGTCACGCCTTCTTCGGTGATCTTGCGCATCTTGCCCAGGCTGAACACCTGAAAGCCGCCGGAGTCGGTCAGGATCGGCCCCCTCCAGTTCATGAAGTCATGCAGGTCGCCATGTTGCTGCACGATGTCGGTCCCTGGGCGCAGCATCAGGTGAAAGGTGTTGCCGAGAATGATTTGGGCGCCGGTGGCCTCGATGTCGCGCGGTGTCATCCCCTTGACGGTGCCATAAGTGCCCACCGGCATGAACGCCGGGGTTTCCACCACCCCACGCGGGAAGGTCAGACGGCCGCGACGGGCCTTGCCTTCGGTGGTGGTGGTTTCGAATTTCATGAAGCATTCTTTTCTCACAGGGACTCCTCGTCCGTCGCCTCGCGACGGGTCAGAAACATGGCATCGCCATAACTGAAGAAACGGTAACGTTCGGCCACGGCCTCGGCGTAGGCATCCATGATCGCCCGGTAGCCGGAAAAGGCGCTGACCAGCATCAGCAGGGTGGACTCCGGCAAGTGGAAATTGGTGATCAGCGCGTCCACCGTGCGGTAGCGATAGCCGGGGTAAATGAAGATATCGGTATCGCCGTAAAACGGCTGGATCTCGCCGGTCTGACTGGCGGTTTCCAGACAACGTACGCTGGTCGTCCCCACGGCAATCACCCGGTTGCCCCGTGCTTGAGCTGCCTTGACCGCCGCACAGGTTTCCTCGGACACCTCGATATACTCGGCATGCATGTGATGCTCGTGGATGTTATCCACCTTCACCGGCTGAAACGTACCGGCGCCCACATGCAGGGTCACA
Organism: Marinobacterium weihaiense; assembly: GCF_019061305.1. Lineage (GTDB taxonomy): Bacteria > Pseudomonadota > Gammaproteobacteria > Pseudomonadales > Balneatricaceae > Marinobacterium > Marinobacterium weihaiense. The sequence goes on along the minus strand of NZ_JAHQZT010000004.1, from coordinate 76,714 downwards.
AACGCCTGCTCCACGCCCATCGCCTTGAGCTGTTCCAGCAGCGGCTCATCAAAATGCAGACCGGCTGTCGGCGCCGCCACAGCACCGGGCTTACGGTTATAGACCGTCTGATAGCGCTCACGGTCCGACAACTGATCTTCACGGTTCATATACGGCGGCAGCGGCATATGGCCATGCTCTTCCAGTGCGCTGACCAAATGACCGTCCAGATTGGTGAAACGCACCTCGAACAGATTCTGCTGACGACCGGTGACTTCAGCCTCAAGCCCACCTTCCAGCGTCAATGCAGTGCCCGGTTTGGGAGCACGGCTGGAACGGATATGCGCCAGCGCTTCGCTGTCAGAGGTCACGCGTTCGATCAACATCTCGATCTTGCCGCCGCTGGCCTTCTGGCCGAACAGACGGGCCGGAATCACGCGGGTGTCATTGAACACCAGCAAATCGCCGGGCTGCAGCAAGGAAGGCAGATCGGCAAACTGGCGATGCACGCGCGCGCCGCTGTTGCCGTCAACACAGAGCAGCCGGCTGGCACTGCGCTGCTCCAGCGGATAACGAGCGATTAGCTCTTCGGGCAGCTCGAAGTGGAAGTCTTTTACCTGCATGGGACGTCATCAAAACCGATTGTGTAAAGCCGTAATCCTACCTCAATAACAGCTTTTTTTCAGTGTTGATTGACGATTGCCACTGGTCGACTATAATATGCGCCTTGCTTGTGACCCAAGCAGCTCATCGCAGTGCCAGTGTGGTGAAATTGGTAGACACGACGGATTCAAAATCCGTTGCCTTAACGGGCGTGCCGGTTCGAGTCCGGCCACTGGTACCACCTCTTCAAATCATTGAAGAAGCACATTAAAAGTCTTTATATCAAGGACTTAGAAAGTAAGCGGAACCGAAAGGTAGCCGCTTTTTTTGTGCCTGCTGATTTATTTTTCCAACTGCATCATGTGCACACCCGGTTGCGCCCCTGCGACTTGGCACGATCCAGCGCGGCTTCGGCCCCAGCCAGCAGTACCGGCATGTCCGGCACTCCCCCGCTGCTGCTGGCAATGCCAATGCTCAGCGTTATGTCACCGAATTCCCCCGGCACAACCGACTCTCCGGCCAGAGACTGCTGCAGACGCTGGCCCAGGTGCTCTGCCTGCAGTTGACTGGTTTCCGGCAGCAGAATGGCAAAAGCGCCCTCGCGATATTCGCCCAGACAGTCACTATCCCGCAGGCGCTCGTGCAACCACAGGGCGACGGCTTCAATCACTCCATCACCGGTCCGTCGACCATGGCAATCGTTGATACGCCGAAAATGATCGATATCCAGCAGCATCACGCTCAGTGTGCTGCCGTAGCGTCCGCTCCGACTGAGCTCGGCCTGCAACCGTTGCTGCCAGAGCGCCCGCGCCAACAATGCCGCTGTTCCCACCGGCCTCTGCAACGATGCCGAGAAAACACGCGGACGCAGGCCAAGCAACAACAGCCCCAGTGCCACCCCAACCAACAGCAACAGCGTAACGGGATGAGTCAAGACAGTGACGGACACGTGGCACCTCCCGGGTCTGGCCATCTCGGTCTAAGTGTAGAGGTTTTGCCATTCGAAAGCCTTGAGACCGTTGAAATGGCTGGCACAGAGCGATATAATACTAAGGTCTAACACACATATTGGGGAGTGTTGTTATGAACATGAAGCACTACACCGGAATTCCGTACGAGGATCAGCGTATCCACCAGGAGCTGGTGGCCATGGGCTATACCGATTGCTCTCGGGAGCAAGGCCCCGGTGCTTTGGCCCGACTGCTCAAACAGGCTGGCGACTTGCTGACCTGGATGCGCTGGAAGGGCGAGATTGCTGTCAGCGGTCACCGTATCGGTGCCCATGTGACTCGTCACATGGAGTCGGTTACGACTGCCTGACGCCCTCAGGGTGTTGATACCTGATCTGTTGTTTGTTGTTTAGACCCGCAAGGTTTTCCTTGCGGGTTTTTTTATGCTTGCACTACAGTGGCCAGGGCACGGCAACGCAATCCGACTCCACTTTCGATGCGTAAACGACGACACACCCTGTGGAGAAGTTGCCGTGTCTGTATCCCCGTCGTTACGCCTGATTCTGGGCGACCAGCTCGGATTCGATCTGTCCAGCCTGCGGGATGCCGATCCCGATCGGGATCTCATCCTGATGTGTGAACTGCGCGCCGAAGCGCAGTACGTGCGTCACCACAAGAAAAAGCTGGTCCTGGTTCTGTCCGCCATGCGCCACTTTGCCAAGGCCTTGCAGGCCCGCAGTTTCAGGGTCCGTTACCGCCGGCTCGACGAGGCCGACAATTCCGGCAGTTTTACCACCGAGATCGAGAAAGTGCTGCAGCAATCCGGCTGTCGGCGCTGCATCCTGACCGAACCGGGTGAATACCGACTGCGCCAGCAGTTCGAACACTGGCAGACTGAGCATCCCGAATACACCTTGGAAATGCGCGAGGACGATCGCTTCCTGTGCAGCCACGCCGATTTTCAGCGCTGGGCCAAAGGCCGCAAGCAGCTGCGCATGGAGTACTTCTATCGCGAGATGCGCCGGCGTTACGGCATCCTGCTGGAAGAAGACCAGCCACTGGGCGGGAAATGGAATCTCGATCATGATAATCGCCAGCCACTGCCCGCTGACCGCCAGCCCCCTGCCCCGACGCGTTTCACGCCGGACGCCATTACCCGCGACGTGATGACACTGGTGGAACAGCACTTCGATGATCACTTCGGTGTTCTGGAAAACTTTGACCTGGCCGTCACCGCCGAGCAGGCGCAGCAGGTGCTGGATGACTTTGTTGAGCAGCGGCTGCCGCTGTTCGGTGACTATCAGGATGCCATGCGCCAAGGCGACCCTTGGCTCTATCACTCCCACCTTAGCTTCTATATCAACCTCGGGCTGCTGGACCCACGGGCAGCCATCGAGGCCGCCGAACAGGCCCTTTACCGTGGCCTGGCGCCGCTGAATGCCGTGGAAGGTTTCATTCGCCAGATTTTGGGTTGGCGCGAGTATGTGCGTGGGCTTTACTGGCTGAAGATGCCGGAGTACCGCAGTCGCAATTTTCTTCACGCCACGCGACCGCTACCCCGCTTTTATTGGGATGCCGATACGCCCATGAACTGCCTTCATCAGTGTGTGGAAGATACGCGCCAACATGCGTATGCGCATCATATTCAGCGGTTGATGGTGCTGGGCAACTTCGCTCTGCTGGCCGGGCTGAATCCGGATGAGGTCAACGAGTGGTATCTGTTGGTGTACGCCGATGCCTATGAGTGGGTCGAACTGCCCAACGTACACGGCATGGTGCTGTTCGCCGATGGCGGTGTACTGGCCAGCAAACCCTATGCGGCCGGTGGTGCCTATATCAACCGCATGTCGGATTACTGCCGCCAGTGCCATTACAACGTCAAGCAGAAACACGGCGATCGGGCCTGTCCGTTCAACTATCTGTACTGGGATTTTCTGCAGCGCAACGCCGCTCAGCTACGCCGCAACCCGCGCCTGGGGTTAGCCTATCGCAACCTGGAACGGATGTCGGATACACAGCGCCAGCAGATCGAAGAGAGTGCGCGCATCTTTCTCGAGCAGCTGGACTGAGCGTCAGCGCAGCAGTACGCCTAGACTCCCTGCCGGCAGCTCGTCAAGCGATGTCTGACGATGCTCGATGAGCTGATTCTTGCGCAGCCGTTTGGCTGCATCCAGCGGGATCCGCTCGGTCAGGCGCAGGTAACGATCCACCATTTTCAACCGCGCCTCACGCTTGCCGGCATGATCACGGGCTGCCTCCATGAACAACTGAGCCAGGTTGAGCAGGGCCGCAGCATTGCCGGGGTCATACTCGATGGCCAGACCAAAATAACGGATCGCCTGTGTTGTCTTGCCTGCCAGGTAGTGCTTCACCCCGAGGCGATTGACCTTATCGCTCATGCCTTCGTCGCGCGGCTTACCGGTCGCCGGCTCCAACGCCTGCGGCAGCGCTTCCGGCTCCAGCACGGGCACTGCGTCGCCTGACAGAATCAGGCGCTCGCGTTCCAGCAGCAGCGGCTGTTCCAGCTGCGCGTTGTGGCGTTCCGCTTCTTCGCGATGCTTGCGTGCTTCATCCACTTCATGCAGATCCTGACACACTTCAGCGCGCAACAGGGCCGTGCGCACCTTGAGCTCGGTATCGCGGGGAAAGTTGAATTCCGCATTGTTAAGCAGACTGTCCAGATCATTGTGCAGCTCGATGCGACGCCGAGGCTCCGCACTCTGCAACTCCAGACGGCGGATATTGGCCAGGCGCAGGTAGGGTTCAGGCGAACGATAGCAACTGCGCCGCCCCAGAGCGATCGACTTGCGATAGGCGCCTTCCGCCAGTGACAGTATTCGAGTCTGAGTGGCTACCCGCCCCAGTTCCATCTGCCGCGGAATGCCCAACGGCGCCTTGGCCGTCGCTGAGCGCAGGATGTCACAGGCTCCCTCAAGGTCCCCGCTTTGCTCATGTACCTGCGCCAGCAGGTCATAGGCCGCAATCAATAGTGGATAACTTTCAATCAGGCTTTCCAGCAGATCCTGGGCTTCCGCCAGGCGATGCATCGCCACCAGAGACTGCGCCATGCACAGCCCCACCTCCTTGTCGGGCGCCTGCCAGAATACCGCTTCCAGTACGGCATAGGCCTCATCCGCCCGCCCCAGCTGCAGCAAAAGGCTGGCTTTGAGCCGGCGGGCGTAGTCACTGTTGGGGTCCTGCCTCGGAATATCATCGCAGGCCAGGACAGCCCCTTCTAGGTCCCCGGCTTCCACGGCCTGCTCAACAGCGCGCAAGCTATCCTTGCGCCTTACCAGCTGGTCCAGACGATGCTTGAGCTCTTCAATGGAAAAGGGGCGCGTCAACAGATCATCCGGACGGCTGTCAATGGCATGCAGCACAACCTCCTGGGAGGCATCGCTGGTCATGAAGATCCAACCGGATGTCGGCCGCATGAAACCACGAAAACGCGCCTCTTCCAGCAGTTGCATGCCAGTCACGGCGTCACTGCTGTTATGTCCCAGCAGGATAATGTCGAACGGCTCGTCACGGATCAGGCCCAGAACCTTTTCATTGACCGTGACCGCCTTGAGGTTGCGAACCCCCAGCTCTCGCAGCATGTAATAGATAGTCGAGCGCAGGTTACCGCTGCTGTCGATCAACAGAACGCTTTTGTTGGAATAATCAATGCTGCGAAAACCCACTGCGGCCAATCCACCCTGCATCAGTGCCATGGTTCGGAAAAAGAAGAAACAGTATACAGAGGGAAGTTGGATGCCAGAAGCAAGGGGAGGTACGCCAATAAAAAAACACCGAGCGCGGGGTGTCAACACTCGGTGACGAAGACAGTTCTATGCTGTGAAATGACTATAGGACAGCTCACGGCTCTGTCGCATGACCCGGGTCAAGTATCCACGCGTTTGACAAGGTTGTTATCGACTAAGACCATCGCCTAAGCCTCTGTCATGCTGTTTTGCTCTAGAATGTCGACAGTAGAGGAGTATGCTAGCGCTATGACCACGGCATTTATTACCCACAAGGATTGCATGCTGCACAATATGGGACCGGAACATCCGGACACCCCGATGCGGCTTGCTGCGATCAACAAGGTGCTGGAGCGCACCGGCCTGATCGACCATCTCGATCAGGTCACGGCAGTCCCGGTAACCGATGAGCAGATTGCGCTGGCGCATCACCGCTTGCACCGCAAGCGCCTGGAAGCCAAGCTGCCCGAGTCCGGCATCGTGTACACGGACGACGACACTGCCATGTGCCCCGATACCCTTCACGCCGCCAGCCTGTCAGCCGGTGCGGTGGTGCTGGCCACCAACCGGGTCTTGGCAGGCAAGGCCGAGAACGCCTTCTGTGCCGTGCGTCCGCCAGGTCACCATGCCGAATACAACCTCGCCATGGGCTTCTGTTTCTACAATAATGTCGCCATCGGTGCCGCCCATGCACTGGAACAGCCTGGCATCGAGCGCGTGGCCATTCTTGATTTCGACGTGCACCATTGCAACGGTACTGTGGATATTTTCAAGGATCGTCCGGAAGTGCTGGTCTGCTCCACTTTCCAGCATCCCTACTACCCCGAGCGCTACCACGAGATCGACCGGCCCAACATTATCAACTGTCCGATCGCCGCTCATACCGCACCGGACATGTTCCATGATGCCATTCAGCAGCGCTGGCTGCCGGCCTTGGCCGAACACCGCCCGGACATCATTTTCATCTCTGCCGGGTTCGACGCTCATCGCGAAGATCCGATGGCTGACCTCAACCTGGAAGAAGACGATTTCCGCCAGGTGACCCAGGTCATCAAACAGTTTGCCGACCAACACTGCGGCGGCCGTATCATTTCCGTACTGGAAGGCGGTTATAATCCGGTTCCTCTCGCCTTCTGTGTACAGGCTCACCTGGAAGTGCTGGCCGGCTTCTGAACTTCCGGCTCAGTCGATCAGCGGCACTTCCGGGAAGTCGATTTTCGGTTGTATCAGATTGTTGACCCAGTTGCTGTAACTGTTCAGCCCCACCCAGCTGGTGATTTCGACCAGGGCAGCATCGTCCAGCCCCATCTGACGTGCGGCGTTGAGGCTTTCATCAGGCAGATGCCCGCGCTGCTCCAACACATCCAACGCAAAATCCAATATCGCCTGATCCACTGGATCGGTTGCCTGCCCTTGCTGTGCCTGACGTGCAGCCTCGGCATCAACCCCTACATGCTTGGCCGACAGCGTATGTCCGCTGACACAATAATGGCAACCGTTGGCATTGGCTATCGCCAACGAAATCATCTCCCGCTGCGCCGCCGTCAAGCGGCTGTGCTCGGATAGACTTTCTTCAAACGCCAGATATCCGTTCAGGGCCGCACCATGATTGGCCAAGCCGGCAAAGAAATTGGGCAGCATCCCCAGTTGTCCGCGGATGGCTTTCAGTGTGGGCGCGCCTTGTTCACACGCGGTTTCAGGACACAACATCGGCATACGTGACATCTTTAACCCTCAGCTAGATTCAAAAAGAAACAGATCTGTACACCCCTTGCATCATAAATGTACAGATCTGTAGCGTCAACGCATTTCACAACCTGCTACCATGTGCACCACATCAATCAGCGGAATCACACCACCATGTCCACACCCCGACGCGAACGGTTGCTGGATACAGCCGAGCAGCTGTTCTATCGCGAAGGCTTTCACGCCACCGGCATAGATCTGATTCAGGCACAGTCCGGCGTGGCTAAAACCACCCTGTACAAGCATTTCAAATCCAAGGATGAACTGATTCTGGCCGTACTGGAGCGCTCCAGCAGCAGGGTCAAGGCAGGATTGGAAGCACGCACCGACCAACTCCAGGGACAAGGAGTCGCACGTATTTTGACCCTTTTCGAGGAGCTCTACACCCTGTGCGAGGAGCCGGACTTCAATGGCTGCCTGTTCAACAATGCCGCCGCCGAGTTCATGTATTCCAATCCGGCAGTCCGTGCTTTAGCCGCCGAGCACATGGCGTGGATGCAGACATTTCTGGCGCGCTTGCTGAAGGAGGAAGGCTTTGAGCCTGAATATGCTCAGATGCTGCTGCCACTGTATGAGGGCCTGCTCACCGTTGCCCGCGTTCAGGAGGCCCGGCAAGCGATCGAGTACAGCCTGAACTCCATCAGGCGCTTGCTACAGACATAAAAAAACGGAGCCATCAGGCTCCGTTCTTAATCGATCGTGCGCCTGGCTGTATCAGCCAACGAACTTGATCATCACACCGGCCGCAACCGCCGAGCCGATAACGCCGGCCACGTTCGGCCCCATGGCGTGCATCAGCAGGAAGTTCTGCGGGTTGGCTTCCAGACCCAGTTTGTTGGATACGCGCGCGGCCATTGGCACCGCTGATACCCCGGCAGAGCCGATCAGTGGATTGATGGCATTGCCACCCTGAAGCTTGTTCATCATCTTGCCCATCAGCACGCCGCAGGCGGTACCGATACCGAAAGCCACAATGCCCAGTACCAGGATGCCCAGTGTCTGCACATCCAGGAACTTGTCGGCAGACAGCTTGGAGCCCACAGACAGCCCCAGGAAGATGGTGACGATGTTGATCAGCGCATTCTGGGCGGTATCACTCAGACGGTCAACTACGCCACATTCACGCATCAGGTTACCGAAGCAGAACATGCCCAGCAGCGGTGCCGCATCCGGCAGCAGCATAGCCACCAAGATCAGCAGCAGGATCGGGAACATGATCTTTTCGACCTTGGACACGTGACGCAGCTGGCTCATGCTGATCTTGCGCTCGGACTCGGTGGTCAGGGCACGCATGATCGGCGGCTGAATCAGCGGCACCAGCGCCATGTAGGAGTAAGCTGCCACGGCAATGGCACCCAGCAGGTGTGGTGACAGCAGGCTGGCCACATAGATCGCGGTCGGGCCGTCTGCGCCACCGATGATACCGATGGCGGCCGCGTCCTGGATACTAAAGTCCAGAATACCGAAGGTGCTCAGCGCCACAGCACCCAGCACGGTCGCAAAGATACCGAACTGAGCCGCTGCCCCCAAGAACAAAGTCTTGGGGTTGGCCAGCAGCGGTCCGAAGTCGGTCATCGCCCCCACGCCCATGAAAATCAGCAAAGGCGCCGCGCCCGAAGCAATGGCAATCGTGTAGAAGTTATACAGCATGCCGTTGCTATAACCGGCATCCTGCGCCACCAAGGAGGCCGCTGCATGAGTACTGGCATTGGAACTATGATATACCTTCGCCAGTTCAGCCACATCGGTGCTGTTTGTGCCCAACACACCAGCCAGACTCTGCAGCACTTCCGGCTTTGCAAAATGGATCGCGTTTTCAACGGCAGACATTGCCAGACCCGCCTCAGGGATATTCGCCAGAATACCGCCGAAGCCGATCGGAACCAGCAGAAGCGGCTCAAAGTTCTTGCGGATGGCAAGAAAGAGCAGCACCAGACCGATAATCATCATGGTCAGCTGACCGAAGGAGATGTTGTAAATCCCCGACGCCAGCCACAGGTCCATCAACTTATCCATGGGGGTTACCTTAGGCCAGGGTCACCAGAGAGTCGCCCACCTGTACGGCGTCGCCCTCTTTGACATCAACAGACACGATGGTGCCGGCACGAGCCGCACGCACTTCGGTTTCCATCTTCATCGCTTCCAGAATCACCAGCACATCGCCTTCCTGAACAGCCTGACCGGCGGCTACCTGAACCTTCCAGATGTTGCCGGCCAGCGGTGCCGGTACTGGTTCGCCGGAACCCGCTGCCGGCGCCGCCGGAGCAGCTGCTGGAGCTGACTGGATGGAGGAAACGTCGCCGCCTTCGGTCACCTGAACCACGTAGTTCTGGCCGTTGACGTTGATGGTGTAAACTTCCGGTCCGTTGTTTTTGTTGGCTGCCATGGGTTTTGCGTCCTCAAGAGTCGGTACAGGTTCAAAAGCGTCAGGATTACCGCGGTTTTCCAGGAATTTAAGGCCGATCTGCGGGAATAGCGCATAAGTCAGAACGTCATCGATCTCGTTCTCGCCCTGCTCCAACTTGATGCCCTTCTCGCTGGCGGTCTGCTTCAGCTCGGCGGTCAGTTTCTCGACTTCCGGCTGCAGCTGATCGGCCGGACGGCAGGTCAGCGGTTCCTTGCCATCCAGCACACGGGCCTGAAGCTCAGCATTGTACGGCGCCGGTGCAGCACCGTATTCGCCCTTAAGGATGCCCTGTACTTCCTTGGAGATGGTCTTGTAACGCTCGCCCATCAGGACGTTGATCACGGCCTGAGTGCCGACAATCTGCGATGTCGGTGTGACCAGCGGGATGTAACCCAGATCTTCACGCACACGCGGAATTTCGGCGAGAACATCGTCGAACTTGTCGGCTGCCCCCTGCTCCTTGAGCTGGCTTTCCATGTTGGTCAGCATACCGCCCGGTACCTGAGCGACCAGGATGCGGGAGTCGGTACCGCGCAGTGAGCCTTCAAACTTGGCGTATTTTTTCCGCACCTCGCGGAAATAAGCTGCAATTTCTTCCAGCGCCAGCAGATCCAGCCCTGTATCCCGATCGGTACCGGCCAGCGCCGCCACCACGGATTCAGTGGCCGTATGACCGTAGGTCATGGACATGGAAGAGATGGCCGTGTCGACACGGTCCACGCCGGCTTCAACGGCTTTCAGGATGGTCATATCCGACAGACCCGCGGTGGCGTGGGCATGGAACTGAACTTCCAGACCGGTCTGAGCCTTCAGACGGGAGATCAGATCAAAGGCATTATACGGCGTCAAAATGCCGGACATATCCTTGATGGCGATGGAATCCGCGCCCAGGTCTTCCAGAGTCTTGGCATAATCGACCCAAGTCTCGATGGTGTGCACCGGGCTGGTGGTATAGGAAATGGTGCCCTGAGCGTGTTTGCCGCAGTTTTTGACGGCCTTGATGGCACGGTCCAAGTTGCGCGGGTCGTTCATCGCATCGAAGATACGGAACACATCCACGCCGTTGGTCGCCGCACGCTCGACAAATTTGTCGACAACATCATCAGCATAATGGCGATAGCCCAGCAGGTTCTGGCCACGCAGCAGCATCTGCTGCTTGGTGTTGGGCATCACCGCCTTCAGTTCACGAATACGGGTCCAGGGATCTTCACCCAGATAGCGGATGCAGGAATCGAAGGTGGCGCCGCCCCAGCTTTCCAGGGACCAGTAACCGACCTTGTCCAGCTTCTCGGCAATCGGAAGCATATCATCGAGTCGCAGGCGTGTGGCAAACAGAGACTGGTGCGCATCACGCAGGACGACGTCGGTAATGCCAAGCGGTTTTTTTACGTCGGACATGAGTTAGCCTTTTTAGCAGAAGTTCTTGTTATCTACCCGCGTTACTTGGAACGGTATTTGTGTACCGCCGCCGAGATGACAGCAACCAGCTCGTCATTGTGAGTGGCGGCACCGGCAGCAGCCGGTTGGGGGCGAGGCGTGGGCGCTTTGGCAACCGGTTCCGGCAGGAAACGGGTCGCCAATCGCGACATGATGCCGGTAGCAAACACCAGCAACGTCAAAAAGACGAAGACGAAACCCATGCCGAAGGCCATCAATGTCAGGCCTTCCGAGAACAGATTATCCATCTATGGGTGCTCCTGTTGTTGTTCGAAACCCTTGGACCCACCGGCGGCTTTTGGCCGCACTCGACTCTTCTGGTACAGAGCCGGAACGATGAGCTGATGTTGAGACTATGTTGCCCAGCTGGTTTACGCTATCAACGAGACTCACATAATCAAATCTATTCTAACGCAAACTCAGGGGGCAATTGCAAGATTGTCGACAATCTGTAATTTTTTTACATTTTGCCCAACAGGAGACGTCTTGCGCGACAATAATGTCGACATTAGCACACAAGGGTTCGATATAAACAACAATTATGCATTAGCCTTTTGGCTAATTTACAAATAGCAGGCAAAAAAAAGCCACTCAGGATTGAGTGGCTGGACGGAAAACTTTTACGTTGGGGTAACCCAGCTCATGCAGATGCTGGGCATGCATCTGTGACATCACGCCCTTGTCGCAGTACAGCAGATACTCGCGCTCCTGCGGCAACAGGGGGAACTCGGTTTCCAGCTTGTAGAAAGGGATGACGCGGGTCTCACAGCCGGGCATGTTGAGCGGCTTGCGCTCCTGCTCGCGCGGCGGACGAATATCGACCAGCGTCTGATTAGCTTCGACGCGGGTCATGGCTTCGATTTCGGCATTGATGTCACGATTTTCGACAATATCATCAATGCTGATCACCTCAGCCTGCTCCAATGCTCGTTCCAGCACCTCGAAGTCAAAATGGGACTCCTCGCCTTCTACCCGCTCGCGACGGGCGTGCGTGGTCGGCTTGTCGGAGATCACGCCACAGTATTCCGGCATCGCGCTGGCAAACTCGAAGGCACCGATACGGCGCGACAGATCAATGATCTCGGGCTTATCCATGGTGATCAACGGACGCAGTACCAGGTGGTCACAGCTTTCGTCGATCAGGCGCAGGTTGGGCAGGGTCTGGCTGGATACCTGAGCCACGCTTTCGCCGGTCACGATGGCATTCAGCTTCATGCGATCCGCCACTTTATCGGCTGCACGCATCATCATCCGCTTGAGGATGACGCCCATGTGGGAGTGATGCACCGACTGCAGGATTTCACCTACCACCTCTTCAAAGGGAACAGTGATGAACTTGACCCGCGCAGAGGCACCGTACTGCTTCCACAGGTACAGGGCCACCTGTTTGACACCGATCTCGTGTGCATGGCCACCCAGATTAAAAAACAGGAAGTGGGTTTTACTGCCGCGACGCATGGTCATGTAGGATGCCACAACAGAATCGAAACCGCCGGAAATCAGTGACAGCACGTCTTCCTGGGTACCCAGCGGATAGCCGCCCTGCCCCTGGTGAATGGCGGTAACGACAAACAGCTTGTTGTCACGGATTTCCAGATCGACCCAAACGTCCGGGTTGCGAACATCGACGCCCGCTGCTTCAGTATGCTGACGCAGACCACCACCGATGTAGCGTTCCAGCTCGACCGAGGTGAAATCATGGTCACCAGTACGCTTAACGCGGACCTTGAAGGTTTTGCCATGCAGGCGTTCGCTATAGGCGTCGCGGGTCAACTGAAAGGCGTTGTCGAAATCGCCCAGCGGATACTCCTGAACTTCCAGAAAGCTTTGGATACCCGGCACGCGCTGCATCACATTGATAATCCGGGCGCACAGGTCAGCGTCCTGTCCCGCAATATTGACCTCAACCTTGTCCCAGAAACCGCTAACCTTGATGTTACTGTCGATGCGTTTAAGCAGAATCTGCAGGTTGCTTTGCAGGCGCTGGATCAAACGACGACGCACAGGACGACTTTTAATCGTAATTTCAGGAAACAGTTTGGCAATGAATTTCATGGTCGTTCCGGGGTAATGAGGATCAGACAGGATGTCCGGACTGCAGTGATTGATAATTCGGAGGGGGAAGGGATGGCGCGCCCGAGAGGATTCGAACCTCTGACCGCCTGGTTCGTAGCCAGGTACTCTATCCAGCTGAGCTACGGGCGCTTACCCAAAAGTGAAGAAAAGATGGCGCGCCCGAGAGGATTCGAACCTCTGACCGCCTGGTTCGTAGCCAGGTACTCTATCCAGCTGAGCTACGGGCGCACACATGTTTTTCACGTATGAAGACTTTTTCATTGAGATGGCGCGCCCGAGAGGATTCGAACCTCTGACCGCCTGGTTCGTAGCCAGGTACTCTATCCAGCTGAGCTACGGGCGCACATCAAAATGGCGGTGAGTGAGGGATTCGAACCCTCGATACCTTGCGGTATACGCCCTTAGCAGGGGCGCGCCTTCAGCCACTCGGCCAACTCACCTCGTCAACACGGCGCATATAGTACAAGACTGATTTTCAAAAAGAAAGTGTTAATTTAAAAAAACTTACTCTTGATCGCCGTCTTGCGTTTTTTCACGCTGAATGCGCTGATAGATCTCTTCACGATGAACAGAGACATCCTTGGGCGCATTCACACCGATGCGGACTTGGTTACCCTTGACACCGAGTACTGTCACAGTGACGTCGTCACCAACCATGAGAGTTTCGCCAACACGGCGGGTTAGAATCAGCATTTGTGGCTCTCCTTAAATTGTCCTGTTGGGCGCTGAATTCTTGATTGCCGAAACAGATTACACCCACCACCCCTACGTCCTTCGACCTTCCAGGTATATGCGAGTGCGGGCTGCTTCAAGCCGCTAGCGGGGGCCTGCATCCGTACTATAGAACAGATGTAGGCCTTCCGTCATCTGATACTGTCGTTACTCGCTGACTGTATCAGCAGCATCCAGATCGAATGCAGAGTGCAAGGCACGAACAGCCAGTTCCAGATACTTCTCTGCTATCACTACTGATACCTTGATTTCAGAAGTGGAGATCATCTGGATGTTGATATTCTCTGCCGCCAGGGCATCAAACATCTTGCTGGCCACACCCGCGTGAGAGCGCATGCCAACACCCACAATGGACACTTTGGCGATCTTGTTGTTCCCGACCGCCTCACGTGCACCCAGCTCTTTCACGACCTGCTCAAGGACCTGCTGAGCTTTATCATAGTCGTTTCTGTGCACCGTGAACGTGAAGTCAGTGGTCTGATCCGCAGCAATATTCTGCACGATCATGTCGACTTCGATATTGGCACGGCTGACCGGGCCCAGAATACGCGAAGCCACACCGGGAATATCCGGCACGCCAACCACGGTCAGTTTGGCTTCGTCACGGTTGAACGCTATACCCGAGATAACCGGCTTTTCCACAGTCTCATCATCCTCTATCGTAATCAGTGTGCCCGGACCGTCCTCGAAACTGGACAGTACCCGCAGCGGCACCTTGTACTTGCCCGCAAATTCCACGGCTCGGATCTGCAACACCTTGGAGCCGAGGCTGGCCATTTCCAGCATCTCTTCAAAGGTAATCTTTTCCAATCGCTGAGCCCCTTCCACCACACGAGGATCGGTCGTGTAGACACCATCAACGTCGGTGTAGATCTGGCACTCGTCGGCCTTCAGTGCCGCAGCCAGTGCCACGCCGGTGGTGTCGGAGCCACCACGCCCCAGCGTGGTGATATTGCCGCTGTCATCGACCCCCTGGAAACCGGCAACGACAACCACGCGCCCCTGCTCCAGATCGGCACGCATGCGGTCGGTTTCAATATCCTGAATGCGTGCCTTGGTGTGATAGCCATCGGTCAGGATGCGCACCTGCGATCCGGTGTAGGAACGCGCGTCAACACCCTTCTGCTTGAGCGCCATGCACAACAATGCAATGGTGACCTGCTCGCCAGTGGCGACCAGAGTATCCATTTCACGGGGGTCTGGACGAGCCTGCATCTCGTTCGCCAGCGCGATCAGACGGTTGGTTTCGCCGCTCATGGCGGATACCACCACCACCACATCATGCCCCTGCTGACGGAAGCCCTTTACCTTTTCGGCTACGGCCTGGATGCGCTCGACCGAGCCCACCGAGGTGCCGCCGTATTTCTGTACGTATAACGCCATTTTACCGTTTCCATTCGGCTGCCGGCCCCAGCGGACCGGCAGCGCCTGTCTGCTTACAGGCTTGCCGCTACCAGTTCGGGCACCGCGTCCAGCGCAGCCGGAACAGCACTGGCATCAGTACCGCCACCCTGCGCCATATCGGGCCGCCCGCCCCCCTTGCCACCCAGGCGCGAAGCCAGTTCGCGCACCAGATCGCCCGCCTTGATCTGGCCGGTCAGGTCCTTGGTGACACCGGCGATCAGGCTAACCTTGTCGTTCTGTGCCGTGATCAGTACCACCACGCCGCTGCCCAACTTGTTCTTGAGCTGGTCCAGCGTATCGCGCAGCGCCTTGGGTTCGATGCCCTCCAGCTTGGCGGCCAGTACCTTGACTCCCTGTACATCCTGCACCTGGCTGAGCAGATCGCCGCTCTGGGCACTGGCCAGCTTGGCGGTCAGACGCTCGATTTCCTTCTCCAGCTGGCGACTGCGTTCGTTCAGACTCCGTACCTTTTCCAGCGCCGTCTCGCGCGAACCTTTTACCAGCGCGGCCACATCGTTCAGGGCACGTTCGCTGTCGTTGATCCAGGCCAGAGCCCCTGCACCGGTCACCGCTTCAATACGACGCACGCCCGACGCAATGCCGCTTTCCGCCACGACCTTCAGCAGACCGATATCACCGGTTCGCTTGGCATGCGTACCGCCACAGAGCTCAACCGAGAAGTCACCGCCCATGCTCAGCACGCGCACTTCGTCATCATACTTTTCACCGAACAGGGCCATGGCCCCTTTGGCCTTGGCATCTTCCAGCGCCATCAGCTCGGTTTCCACCGCCGAGTTGGCACGGATCTGGGCATTCACCAGGGCTTCAACTTCGGCCACTTCGACATCGGTCATCGCTTCGAAATGCGCAAAGTCAAAACGCAAGCGCTCAGCATTGACCAGTGAACCTTTCTGCTGCACGTGATCACCCAGCACGGTGCGCAGCGCGGCATGCAACAGGTGCGTCGCCGAGTGGTTCAGGGCCGTTGCCTGACGCTTGGCCATATCCACCTCGGTCACGACCTGGTCGCCGGTCTGCAGCACGCCCTCCGCCAGGGTACCGTGGTGCAGGTGGTGACCGCTTTCCTTGGTACAGTCGGTCACGTCGAACTGACCGCGATCCCAGCGCAGCACGCCCTGGTCCCCGGCCTGACCGCCGGACTCGGCGTAGAAGGCGGTATTCTTCAGCACCACAACCCCGGTCTCGCCGGCCGACAGCTGGTTGACCTGCTCGCCATCACGGTACAGCGCCACCACTTCGGAACGATCTTCCAGGCGGTCATATCCGGTGAACGCGGTGCTGCCGTCCAGCTTGATCTGGTCATTGTAGTCAACCGAGAACTGGCCGGAAGCGCGGGCGCGCTGGCGCTGGGCTTCCATTGCCTGTTCAAAGCCGTCCATATCCAGGGTCAGCTCGTGTTCACGGGCCACGTCGGCGGTCAGATCGACCGGGAAACCATAGGTGTCGTACAGGCGGAAGACGGTCTCGCCCGGAATGACTTTGCCATCCAACTCGGCAATCGCCTGGGTCAGCAGCTGCATGCCGTGATCCAGTGTCTTGGCAAACTGCTGTTCTTCCTTCAGCAGGATACGCTCCACCTGAGCCTGCATTTTTGCCAGTTCCGGATAGGCATCGCCCATCTCCTTGACCAGCGGCGCCACCAGCTTGTGGAAGAACGGCTCAGTTGCACCCAGCTTGTTGCCGTGGCGGATGGCACGACGCATGATGCGACGCAGCACATAACCGCGACCTTCATTGGACGGCAGCACACCATCGGTGATCAGGAAGGCACAGGATCGGATGTGGTCGGCGATGACCCGCAGCGACTTGCTGTCAAGGCTGTCCAGCCCCAGGACGGCCGCAGTAGCCTTGAGCAGGTTCTGGAACAGGTCGATTTCATAGTTGCTGTGAACCCCCTGCATCACGGCCGCTACGCGCTCCAGGCCCATGCCGGTGTCGATGCTCGGCGCGGCCAGCGGCTCCATGGTGCCGTCGGCCGAACGGTTGTACTGCATGAACACCAGGTTCCAGATTTCGATGTAACGGTCACCGTCTTCATCCGGGCTGCCCGGAGGGCCACCAGCCACATCGGGACCGTGGTCAAAGAAAATCTCGGTACAAGGGCCGCAGGGACCGGTATCGCCCATGGCCCAGAAATTGTCCTCACCCAGTTTGGAGAAACGCTCCGGGTTGATACCCATCTCATCTTTCCAGATTTTCTCCGCTTCGTCATCGGTGTGATGCACGGTCACCCAAAGGCGCTCTTCAGGCAGCCCCAAACGCTGGGTCAGGAACCCCCAGGCAAACTTGATCGCTTCACGTTTGAAGTAATCGCCGAAACTGAAGTTGCCCAGCATTTCGAAAAAGGTATGGTGACGGGCGGTGTAGCCGACGTTTTCCAGGTCATTGTGCTTGCCACCGGCACGGACGCAGCGCTGGGAACTGGTGGCGCGGCTGTAGGGACGCTTGTCGGACCCGAGGAACACGTCTTTGAACTGTACCATCCCCGCATTGGTGAACAGCAGCGTCGGATCGTTACCCGGAATCAGCGGGCTGGAGGCGATGATTTCATGCCCCTGCTGGTTGAAGTAGTCGAGAAATGCCTGGCGGATTTCCGCACTTGTCATGTAGTTCATATAAGGTCCGTTGCGTCTGTACTGGTTGGCACGACAGGACCGCTTTCTGGCGGACAAAAAGCGGTCGTTTGTACGCAAAAATTAGCCGACAAGTATATAACGCGGGCAAAAAATGTACGATAGCTTTTGTACCCGCTTTGCGCCCCGGACCCGTTGAATTCAGTCTGTTTCTTCCCCTTGGCACCTGATGGCGTGACGGGCGTCTTCAAACGAGAAACCGCGGTTGACCAGAAAGCGCATGCGCTTGCCGTAGTCTTTCTGATCTTGCACCGGGCGATCCCCAAAGCGGCGCTGATGACAGTCGCGTGCCAGTGCACGGCTGTCCGTTTCCTGAGCGTCCAGTACCGCCGCGATCCGTTCGCGCGCGATCCCCTTGCGCTGCAACTCCTGACGAATGCGCATCTGCCCGTAACCCGAGCTCAAGCGACTGCGGACAAACACCTCGGCGAAACGCGCATCGCTCTGGTATCCGTTCTCTTCCAACTGATCGAGCACCCTCACCAGCATGGCATCATCCTCGACCCGCCCGCCGAGCTTGCGCTGCAGCTCGGCACGGCTGTATTCCCGCCGCGCCAGCAGCGCGACGGCGGCATTGCGGATATCCGCTTCAGTTTCCAGTGGCTTGGCCATTGATGACTCCCAAACGAAACAGGGGCCACAAGGGCCCCTGCATGTACAAACCTGCGGTCAGATTAAAGATCCAGCTGACCGGCTTCCTCGGCACCTTCAGCCACTTCTTTCGGTTTGGGCAGGTTAAGCAGGCGCGCGCGGATTTCGTTTTCGATTTCCTCCGCCACTTCGGGATGATCTTCCAGGTATTTGGCGGCATTGGCCTTGCCCTGACCGATCTTGTCACCCTTGTAGGCATACCAGGCTCCGGACTTGTCCACCAGCCCCTGCTGCACGCCCAGATCGACCACCTCACCCATGTGATAAATACCCTGGCCGTACAGGATCTGGAATTCGGCCTGACGGAACGGCGGCGATACCTTATTTTTCACCACCTTGACGCGGGTTTCGTTACCTACCACCTCATCGCCCTGTTTCACCGCACCGGTACGACGAATATCCAGACGTACGGACGCATAGAACTTGAGCGCGTTACCACCGGTGGTGGTTTCCGGGTTGCCGAACATAACACCGATCTTCATACGGATCTGGTTGATGAATACCAGCATACAGTTGGACTGCTTGACGCTACCGGTCAGCTTGCGCAGTGCCTGGGACATCAGACGGGCCTGCAGACCGACATGAGAGTCACCCATTTCGCCTTCGATCTCGGCCTTGGGCACCAGCGCCGCCACAGAATCGACGATGATCACGTCCACCGCACCAGAACGGGTCAGCATGTCGGTGATTTCCAGAGCCTGCTCACCGGTATCCGGCTGTGACACCAGCAGTGCGTCCACGTCCACGCCCAGTTTCTCGGCGTAGGTCGGATCGAGCGCATGCTCGGCATCAACGAAGGCACAGGTCTTGCCCTGCTTCTGCGCTTGAGCGATGACCTGCAAGGTCAGGGTGGTTTTACCGGAGGATTCCGGGCCGTAAATCTCAACCACACGACCGAACGGCAGACCGCCGATGCCCAGTGCGATATCCAGCCCGAGCGAGCCGGTCGACACGGACGGGATGGCTTCACGGGGCTGATCCCCCATGCGCATGACGGCACCCTTGCCGAACTGACGTTCAATCTGTGACAGTGCTGCATCCAACGCTTTCTTTCTGTTTGCGTCCATCGGGAAACCTTTCATTGCCGAGGGTTAAAATACTGTATATCTGGACAGTATTATTTCACAGCCTGATCAAAATGCAACCTTTGCGACTCACCGTGGCAGGTAGGCCAACACCCCTTCCAGCGCCTGCTCAACTGCCTGTTGTCGAATGGCATCACGATCACCGCTGAAGAAGCTCAAACACGTTACCGTAGGATGCCCCGCAATCGCCCAGGCCAGCCAGACCGTCCCCACCGGCTTGTCCTCGCTACCGCCTCCGGGACCGGCGATCCCGCTGATCGCCACAGCAATATCGGCGTCACTGTTACGCAGTGCCCCTTCTGCCATTTGTGCCACGACCGGCTCGCTGACGGCACCGCTGCGTTCGAGCACCTCGGCTTCGACGCCGAGCATGCGCTGCTTCGCCGTGTTGGAATAGGATACGAAACCGCACTCGAACCACTCCGAGCTGCCGGCTACGGAGGTGACAGCCTGCGCGACCCAGCCGCCTGTGCAGGACTCCGCCGTTGCCACTTTCAGCCCCCGCGCCGACAGGGCTTCACCGACTTTCTGTGCCAAATTAATCATCTTGATGCTCCCGTGTCACGACTACGCAGGCCGTGCTCTTTGCCGTACAATCCTGCCATTAAACCCCCGAGCCGGACCCGATTCAATCCCTCGCAACAGGATGACTGCACCCGACATGTCTTCAGCAAGCAAAAGCACTCAGCACACCCCGATGATGCAACAATATCTGCGCATCAAGGCCCAGCACCCGGAGCAACTGCTGTTCTACCGCATGGGTGATTTCTATGAGCTGTTTTACGACGATGCCAAGAAGGCCGCTGCTCTGCTGGATATTTCCCTGACCGCACGCGGCAAGTCGGCCGGCGAACCCATCCCCATGGCCGGTATTCCCTACCACTCCGCCGAAAATTACATCGCCCGCATCGTCAAGGCGGGCGAGTCGGTAGTGATCTGCGAACAGGTGGGCGACCCCGCTACCAGCAAGGGCCCGGTTGCACGTGAAGTGGTGCGCATTGTCACGCCCGGCACTCTCAGTGATGAAGCGCTGCTGGATGAATACCAGGACAACCTGCTGATGGGCGTGGCTCGCCAGGGTAACCGTTACGGCCTGGCAATGATCGACGTCAGCTCCGGCCGCTTCAGCCTATTCGAGGTGGACAACGACGACGCCCTGCTGGCTGAACTGGAGCGCCTGCGCCCGGCTGAACTGCTGTATCCGGACGATGTCGCCATGCCGGATGCCTTGTGCCAACGCCCGGGTGCCCATGCCCGCCCGCCCTGGGACTTCGAGGCCGATACCGCCGAGCGCCTGCTGTGCGAGCAGTTCAATACCCGTGACCTGAACGGTTTCGGCTGTGACCACCTGAAACTGGCCATCTGTGCCGCCGGTTGTCTGCTGCAGTATGCCCGCGACACCCAGCGCAGCAGCCTGCCGCACATCCGCCGTTTGCAGGTCGAACAACACGACGAGGCCGTGATCCTCGACGCCGCCACTCGCCGCAATCTGGAACTGGACCTGAACCTGTCGGGCGGTCGCAGCAACACTCTGGCCTCGGTTCTGGACCGGTGCCGCACCCCGATGGGCAGCCGCCTGCTGCGCCGCTGGCTGCACCGCCCGCTGCGTGATCGCGCTGCGCTGGAGGCCCGCCAGGATGCCATCCGCTGGCTGCTGCGCCCGGACTGCAGCGACGGTATCGCTGAACAGCTCAAACCGATTGGCGACATGGAACGCATACTGTCCCGCGTTGCCCTGCGGTCAGCGCGACCCCGCGACCTGGAGCGCTTGCGCAATGCACTGGCCATTCTGCCGTCACTGCAGCAGTTGCTGGCCCGCAATGACTCGGATCGCATCCAGGCACTGGCCACCGGCATCGCCACTTTCCCCGAACAGGCCGACCTGCTCGCCCGCGCCATCATCGATGCCCCACCGGTGGTGATCCGCGACGGTGGCGTCATTGCAGCGGGCTACGATGCCGAACTGGATGAGCTACGCGGCTTGAGCGAGAACGCCGGCGACTTCCTCCTGCAGCTGGAAGCTCGTGAACGCAGCCGCACCGACATTGCTACCCTCAAGGTGGGCTACAACCGGGTGCACGGCTACTATATTGAAGTCAGCAAGGCTCAGGCGATCGACATGCCGGCTGAGTATATCCGTCGCCAGACACTGAAAAATGCCGAACGCTTCATCACCCCGGAGCTGAAGGCATTTGAAGACAAGGCACTGAGTGCCAAGAGCAAGGCACTGGCGCGCGAAAAGCAGCTGTACGAAGCGCTGCTGGAGCAATTGGCTGCCGACCTGGCTCCGCTGCAGGAAAGCGCCGCCGCCCTGGCCGAGCTGGATGTGCTCAACACCCTCGCCGAACGCGCCCTGAGCCTGGATTACCAGCGCCCCCAGCTGGTGGATGCCCCTTGCCTGAATATCGAGGGCGGTCGTCACCCGGTGGTAGAAGCGGTGCTGGACGGTCCCTTCGTGGCCAACGACCTGACCCTGGATCGCGACCGCCACATGCTGGTCATCACCGGCCCCAACATGGGCGGCAAATCCACTTACATGCGGCAGGCGGCGCTGATCACGCTGCTGGCCCATATCGGCAGCTATGTGCCGGCCCGTGCGGCCACCATTGGCATTGTCGATCGCATTTTCACCCGCATGGGCTCCTCCGATGACCTAGCCGGCGGCCGCTCTACCTTCATGGTAGAGATGACCGAAACCGCCAACATTCTGCATAACGCCACTGAACGCAGTCTGGTACTGATGGATGAAGTCGGCCGCGGCACCAGCACCTTCGACGGTCTGTCACTGGCCTGGGCCTGTGCCGAATTTCTGGCCCGCGAGGTGAAGGCCTTCACGCTGTTCGCCACTCACTATTTCGAGCTGACAAGCCTGCCAGAACGTGAAAACGGTGTCGCCAACGTGCACCTGACCGCGGTCGAGCACAACGACCACATCGTGTTCATGCATGAGGTTCAGGAAGGGCCGGCCAGCCAGAGCTACGGCCTGCAGGTCGCCCAGCTGGCCGGTATTCCGGCCGGCGTGATCAGCAGTGCACGAGACAAGCTGGTGCTGCTGGAGCAGGATAGCCGCGATCAGGGCGAGAAGGTCACGCGCAACCCCGAGCCAGCCCGAGTCCAGGAACCGGAGACACCTCAACAGGCTGACCTGTTTGTCAGCTATCAGCCGTCGGCAGCCGAGCGCCAGCTGCAGGAACTGAATCCGGATGACCTGAGTCCGCGCCAGGCTCTGGAGCAGTTGTACGCCCTCAAGGCACTGCTGACATGAACGCGCGCAAAGGCCGTTGCGCGCACTATACTGCACTCAGACCGACGCCAATGGGAGGCTGAACGATGACTTACATCGTCACTGACAACTGTATCCGCTGCAAGTACACCGACTGTGTCGAGGTCTGCCCGGTGGACTGTTTTTACGAGGGACCGAACTTTCTGGTGATTCACCCGGACGAGTGCATCGACTGCGGCCTGTGCGAACCTGAATGCCCCGCCGAGGCCATACTGCATGAAGACGACCTGAGCCCCGAGCAGGACCGCTTTTATGCCCTGAATGCGGAACTGGCCGAGGTCTGGCCCAACATTACCGAACGCAAGGCACCGCTGCCGGATGCCGAGAAATGGGACGGCGTGCCGGACAAGCTCCAATACCTGGAGCGCTAAACCGGCACGCCACCGCACGGGTGCAGACCTGCTATTGCAGCAGGTCTTCGCCGGTCAGTCCGTTCTTCTCGACGATCTCACGCAGCTTGCGCAGCGCTTCGACCTGTATCTGGCGGACCCGCTCGCGGGTCAGGCCGATCTCCTTACCGACCTGTTCCAGGGTACTCATTTCGTAGCCGCGCAGGCCAAAGCGACGTGACAGCACGTCGGCATGCTTGTCCGGCAGCATGTCGAGCCAGCGATTCAGGTTGCCGCTGATATTGTTGTTTTGCAGCAGAGTTTCCGGGTCGGCCGCCTCCTGATCGGCAATCGTCTCCAGCAGGGGCTTGTCCGCCCCCTGCCCCGCCGGCACATCAACCGAGCTGACGCGCTCGTTGAGCCCCAACATGCGCTCGACATTGGCTACAGGCTTGTCCACCAGCGCCGCGATCTCTTCCGCCGTGGGTTCGTGATCCAGCTTCTGCGCCAACTCGCGGGATGCCCGCAGGTAGACGTTGAGTTCCTTGACCACATGGATCGGCAGGCGGATGGTGCGGGTCTGGTTCATGATCGCCCGTTCGATGGTCTGACGAATCCACCAGGTGGCGTAAGTGGAAAAGCGGAAGCCACGCTCGGGGTCAAACTTCTCGACCGCACGAATCAGGCCTAGGTTGCCCTCTTCGATCAAGTCCAGCAGGGTCAGACCACGATTGATATAGCGCCTTGCTATCTTCACCACCAGGCGCAGGTTGCTTTCAATCATGCGCTTGCGCGCCGCTTCATCGCCCCGCAGCGCCTTGCGCGAGAAGTACACTTCTTCTTCTGCACTGAGCAGTGGCGAGAAGCCGATCTCGTTCAAGTACAGCTGGGTGGCATCCAGCGAACGCGCGTTGACCAGATCCTTGTGAGCCATGGACCCCCGACCGCGCCCGCTATTGATGAATTCGGGCACCTCGTCCGCGTCATTGGCGTCAGTCTCGGTATCCTCTTCATCCTCAAGGTGTTCAGCAGAATGCAGCTCCTCCGTTTGCTGCTCGTCATACTCGCTGCTCTGAGCAGAGTAGCGAATCTCTTTACCTACGGTTTCCATCATCTTCACCCCCAGGTAGTCGGAACAGACGGTTCTGCTCCGCTTCGCTCCGGTTATTATTGTTATTACCGCTTCGGCAAGTAGCCCAACGGATCAACCGGATTGCCGTCACGCCGAATCTCGAAATGCAGCATCGTTCGGGTGGCGCCGGTCTTCCCTATTTCGGCTATTTTTTCACCAGCTTTAACCTTATCACCCTCGCGCACGAAAATGCGACTGTTATGTGCATAGGCACTCAGGTAGCGTTTGCTGTGATTGATGATCACCAGATTGCCGTATCCGAGTAGACCATTGCCCGCGTACACGACGTCGCCCGGCGCCGCAGCCTTGACGGCATCCCCCTTGCGACCGGCAATGTCGATTCCCTTGTTGGCCGGCTGACCACGACCGAAGGCCTGTACAATCCGACCCTGATAGGGCCATTGCCACTGTACCGCCGTGCTGGATGACGCACCGGAAGTAGAAGAAGGACGACCGGGCGGTTTGGCTGCCGGTGGCGGAGCTGGCCGTGACGCTGGCTTCGGCATCGCTGCCACGGGCTTGTCGGGGCCGACAGTTGCGGATGGGCGGGAAGACAAACGGGCGGGGGGGCGCAAGCGCAGTCGCTGTCCCGGGTAGATATAGTCCTGGCTGCGGATACCGTTCCAGCGGGCAACCTGACGATAGTTCAGGCCATAACGGAAGGCGATGGAGTATAAGGTATCACCGCGACGAACCTTGTAACTGGAGGGTGCCGGCCCCTTGACGCGCGCACCCAGAGAGCGCTCGTCAACCGGCGCATAACCGGTCGAACAGCCACCCAGCAACAAAACCAGGCAGGTCAGCACAAGCAGCAGACTTTTCGGCACTCCTGCCCTCCACTATCAGCCCTGCCGGCGATCCATAACCACTCCCAGCAGCGCTCCCAGCAGCATCAGTGCCAGTGCTGGCCACAGCCAGGCACTGAGGCCGGTCAATACTTCATAACTCCCCGGCAGCAGGTTATCCTGCAACAGGGGCACTTCACCACCCTGGCTGTCGATGGTGTAGGAACGAGTATATTTCCACGGCCACACCTTGTTCAGCGAGCCCAGCATGAAACCGCCCAGCAGTGCCAGAGTCAGCATGCGCTGATGGTGGAACGCCCAGCTCAAGACTCGTGAAAAACTCAACAGCCCGACCACGCAGCCGCCGGCAAACAGCAGCAGCGTGAACCATTCCAACCCTTTGATCGCTCCCATGATCGGCGCATACATACCCATCAGCAGCAGAATGAAGCTGCCGGAGATGCCCGGCAGAATCATGGCGCAAATGGCAATCATGCCGGCCAGGAACACCATCAACGACGTCGCCTCAACCATTCCCGGGGCCTGCTCGGTGATGACGAAAGCCAGCAGGGTACCGCCAAGGCAAGCAGCTACCAGGTTGGTATTCCAGCCACGGACATGACGCAGGACACTCCAGGTCGAGGCCAGGATCAACCCGAAGAAAAATGACCACAGCAAGATCGGGTAGGTGTCCAGCAAGTAGAGTACCAGATGCGAGATGGATACCAGGCTAAGCAGAATGCCGCTGAACAGTGCCAGAAGAAAGTTGCCATTCACATACCGCCAGCAGGATAGCAGCCCTTCACTGAACAGGACCCGAATTGCTTCCGGGTTGAACTGTTTCAGGGTATCGATCAGCTCTTCGTAAATACCGGTAATGAAGGCGATGGTGCCGCCCGACACACCGGGTACGGCATCCGCTGCTCCCATCATCATGCCTTTGCCGGCCAGCAGCAGATAGTCCTTTTTACTTCGCACGCAGCATCCTCATCCATCAGCGTACCGTGCCACCCAGCAGGGGCACAAAACGCACGCTTTCCAGTACTTCAGTTTCGAACCCGGCTTCGCTGGTCCGGGTAATGCGTTTCAGGGTCTGATGCTCATCCCCCACGGGAATCACCAGCCGCCCGCCCACGGCCAACTGTTGCAGCAATTCATCCGGCACCTCGCGCGGCGCCGCTGTCACCAGGATGCCATCAAAGGGCGCCTTGTCCGGCCACCCCATGCCACCGTCCGTGTGACGCAACATGATGTTGTGCAGCTTGAGCCGCTGCAGACGCTTGCGGGCACGTTCCTGCAGCGGCCGGATGCGCTCGACACTGAACACTTGATCCGCCAGGCGTGCCAATATGGCCGTTTGATAACCGGACCCGGTCCCCACCTCAAGCACGCTGTTCACCGGACCCGCCTCCAGCAGCAGTTCCGTCATGCGCGCCACGATATAGGGCTGAGAGATGGTCTGGTTGTAGCCGATCGGCAGGGCGGTGTCTTCGTAGGCACGATGGGACAGTGCCTCGTCGATAAAGATATGCCGGGGTATGTCGATCAGCGTATTGAGCACGTCCTCGTTGAGAATGCCCTGTTCGCGCAAGCGCTGCGCCAGGCGCTCGCGGGTGCGCCGAGACGTCATGCCGATCCCCTGCAGGTCCATATCGATCACATCAGATCCTCCAGCCACTCGCCCAGGTTGTCCATGCCGGAATAATGAGTCATATCGATCTGCAGCGGCGTGACCGATACAAAGCCGTTTTCCACCGCATAAAAGTCGGTCCCGGGCTCGTCATCCGCAGCCGCGCCTGCACCGGCGATCCAGTAGCGGGTTCGGCCACGGGGATCCTGCACCTCGACCGGCGGCTCGGCGCCATGACGATGTCCCAGGCGGGTGACATGAATGCCCTTGATTTGCTCCAGCGGCAGATCGGGCACATTGACGTTCAGTACCGTGCGCGGCGCCACCACCAGGCTGTCCAGCTTGCGCAGCAAAACCGCCACGACTTCAGCCGCCGTTTCGTAATGCTGCGGATGAAAACTGTGCATCGATACGGCGATGGGCGGCAGACGACAGTGACGTCCTTCGGTGGCCGCAGCAACCGTGCCGGAATAAAGCACGTCATCCCCCAGGTTGGCGCCGGCATTGATCCCGGACACCACAATGTCCGGCTTGCGGCCATCCGTAAACAGCCCCGAGCCGCCCAGGTGGACACAATCGGTCGGAGTACCGTTGATACCGTAATAGCCGCTGCTGTGGTGATGGGCCTCTAGCGGGCGGTCCAGTGTCAGTGAGTTGCTGGCACCGCTGCGGTTACGGTCGGGGGCAACCACACAGGTAGCATGATCTTCGGCCAGTCGCTCGGCCAGGATTGCCAGTCCCGGTGCATATACACCGTCATCATTGGATATCAGAATCTGCATGTCGGTTCTTCTTGGTTATGTCGACTCGTTGGCGGCCTGGGTCCATTGGCACAGTTCACGCAGCACGCTGGTGGCAAAGGCTCCGGCAGGCAGTTCAAAACTCAGACACCACTGGTCTTCGGCTTCCGCTTCAGCGTGCAGACCCTGCGGTAACAGACGCAGGGCTCGCCGCTCCTGATTCAGCCCCAGGCCAGCCAGCCCTTCACACATGGATTCCCAAGGGGCCAGCACCGCGTGTTCGAAGTCCCGCGCCTGCGCCTCGGTCATCAGCTCGCCGCGCCCCCACATGGGACCGGTCAGATGCAGTTCGCCTCTGGCCAAACGCTCGCCAAGGTCCGGTTCGTCATTGGCCACGAAGCAGCTCTGGCGACCGTTCAGCATGAGTACATCCCCGGGCAGTATGCTGTCCCAATGACCCTGCTTGATACGGGCGCTGATGATCTGGTTGAACAGCCAAGACCGCAGGGCAGAAATGTACAGCCCCTTCTTGTGGCGTTGACGCTCGTGCAGGGTACCTGCCAACAGCGCCCGGCCCTTGACCAGATTACCACCATCAATGCCGAAACGCTGCTCGCCAAAATAGTTGGGCACGCCGGAGCGCACCTGCTGCAGACGCGCAGCAAAATCATCTGCCTGACTGAGCTTGCGCAAGCGAATCACGAAACGGTTGCCGGCCAACGCTCCCAGGCGCAGCTTGCGACCGTGGCGCACGGTGCGTAACACTTCGATGGTCTCGCCGCCGAACAGCGACCAGTTCAACGTACGTCCGATCGGCAGGCGCACACTGAACCACTGTTCGGTGACGGCATGGCGATCCTTTTTACCGGCATAGCCTACATCGCGCGGACTGACCTGACAAAAGCGGGCCAGCTGACGGGCCACCCAGTCGGTATTTTCACCAGTCTTGCGAATATATAGAAACAGGTGCTCGCCCTCGCCGTCAGGCTCAAAGGGCAGGCGCTCGAACACCTGAAAATCGTCCGGGGTCGCACGCAGCAGTGCCCGGGAATGTGGCTCGCCATACAGCCAGTTACAGGCGAGATCTGGATTCAACGTCTGGGAGTCTCCGGCTCGGGTTCAATTAGCTGATAGAAGGTCTCACCTTCACGAATCATGCCCATTTCACTGCGGGCACGCTCTTCCAGGGCGGTGAGTCCCTGCTTGAGGTTCTGAACTTCGGCCTCGAGGCGCCGGTTGCGTTCGGTGAGCTGCTGATTGGTCTGCTGCTGTGCCTGGATCTGTTCTTCCAACTGCCAGACCTGACGCAGGTTGGCCTCTCCCAGCCACAACCGGTACTGTAACCCGCCCAGCATGACCAATAATATCAACAACACCCAGCGATACACGCATTCACCTCTTGCAGCGGCACCCCAAAGTCAAAAAAGGGGGCTCAGAGCCCCCTTTTTATCACATTTTCAGAGAGACCTCGAAAAACGGCTTCGCAACTCACCGATCACCTCGACCGGTGCGGATGCACCCGCATGTCTGCGGGCCGCACTTTACGTTTCTCAGGTCTCTGTCAGGGCTCAGGCCTGACCCTTGATCTCTTTCAGACCGTTGTAGACCGCACCTGCGCCCAGCTCTTCGGCAATGCGCAGCAGGCGGTTGTACTTGGCTACACGGTCGGAACGGCACAGAGAGCCGGTCTTGATCTGGCCAGCCGCAGTACCTACCGCCAGATCAGCGATGGTGGTATCTTCGGTTTCACCGGAGCGGTGCGAAATCACCACCGTGTAACCGGCATCCTTGGCCATCTTGATCGCGTCCAGCGTCTCGGACAGAGAGCCGATCTGGTTGAATTTGATCAGGATGGAGTTGGCGATGGACTTGTCGATACCTTCCTTCAGAATCTTGGTGTTGGTCACGAACAGGTCGTCACCGACCAGCTGTACCTTGTCACCGATCTTGCGGGTCAGGCTGGCCCAGCCGTCCCAGTCGGATTCGTCCATGCCGTCTTCGATGGAGACGATCGGGTAGTTTTCGCACAGCTGCGCCAGGTAGTCGCCAAAACCTTCGGCATCAAACACCTTGCCTTCACCGGCCAGGTCGTACTTGTCGTCCTTGTAGAACTCGGAAGAGGCACAGTCCAACGCCAGGGTCACGTCGGTGCCCAGCTTGTAGCCGGCCTTGTCGATCGCTTCCTGGATCACCACCAACGCTTCTTCGTTGGACCCCAGGTTCGGCGCGAAACCACCCTCGTCACCGACCGCCGTGTTCAGGCCACGGGCCTTGAGGACCGCTTTCAGTGCGTGGAAGATCTCGGCACCACAACGCAGCGCATCCTGGAAGTTGTCGAAGTTCACCGGCTGAACCATGAACTCCTGGATGTCGACGTTGTTGTCGGCATGCTCGCCACCGTTGAGGATGTTCATCATCGGCACCGGCATGGAGAACTGACCGGCCGTACCGTTGATCTCGGCGATATGGGCGTACAGCGGAATGCCCTTCTCGGTTGCAGCCGCCTTGGCTGCCGCCAAAGAGACCGCCAGAATGGCATTGGCGCCCAGGTTGGACTTGTTCTCGGTACCGTCCAGCGCCAGCATGGTGTCATCCAGTGCACGCTGATCGGTGGCGTCCAGACCGGTCAGGGCTTCGCGAATCGGGCCATTGATGGCGGCAACGGCCTGCTGAACGCCCTTGCCCAGGTAACGGGCCTTGTCGCCGTCACGCAGTTCCAGCGCTTCACGGGAACCGGTAGACGCACCCGAGGGTGCGCAGGCTGTGCCCATCACGCCGGATTCCAGGATAACGTCGGCTTCGACGGTGGGGTTGCCACGGGAGTCCAGAACTTCGCGTGCCTTGATATTCGCAATCTGAGCCATTGTGCTTATGTCTCCAGTTAACTCGTAAAAAGGTTACTGCTGCGCCTGACGTGCCAGGGCGGCCTTGATAAATCCGGTAAACAGGCCGTGACCGTCACGCGGGGTCGAGGTGAATTCAGGGTGGAACTGACAGGCCACAAACCAGGGGTGATCCGGCGCTTCCACCACTTCCACCAGCTCACCATCAACAGAACGACCAGTGATTTTCAGGCCGGCCTCTTCCAACAGCGGTACGTAGTTGTTGTTCACTTCATAGCGGTGACGGTGACGCTCACGCACCTCGGTGCTGCCATAGGCCTCGGCCACCTTGGATCCCTCGGCCAGGTGACAGGTCTGGGCGCCCAGACGCATGGTGCCGCCCAGATCGGAATTTTCGCCGCGCACTTCCACTTCGCCGCTGCGATCGGTCCATTCGGTGATCAGGCCGATGACCGGGTGCGCCGACTGCTTGTCGAATTCGGTGGAGTTGGCACCTTCGAAGCCGGCCACATGACGGGCATATTCGATTACCGCGACCTGCATGCCCAAACAGATGCCCAGGTAGGGCACCTTGTTCTCACGGGCGAAGCGCACCGCTTCGATCTTGCCCTCGACACCGCGCTCGCCGAAGCCGCCCGGTACCAGAATGGCGCTGTAGCCTTCCAGAATCTGGCTGCCTTCGCGCTCGACACGCTCGGAGTCGATGTAGTCGATCTTCACCTTCTGGCGCAGGGCAATGCCAGCGTGGGAGATCGCTTCAATCAGGGACTTGTAGGCATCCAGCAGTTCCATGTACTTGCCGACCATGGCGATGGTGACTTCGCCTTCCGGGTTGAGGAAGGCATCGGCCACACGGTTCCACTCGCTCAAATCGGCCGGCTTGCAACTGATGCGGAAGCGTTCGGCAACAATCTCGTCCAGGTGCTGTTCCCACAGCATGGCCGGAATATTGTAGATGGTGTCGGCATCCGGCAGCGAGATGACCGCGCGCTCGTCCACGTTGGTAAACATGGCCACTTTCTTGCGTGAAGACTCGTCCAGCGGCTGCTCGGAGCGGCACACAAGGATATCCGGCTGGATACCGATGGAGCGCAGTTCCTTGACGGAGTGCTGGGTCGGCTTGGTCTTGGTCTCGCCGGCGGTGGCAATATACGGCACCAGCGTCAGGTGCATGAACATGGCGCGGGACGCACCCACTTCCACCTTCAGCTGACGCACAGCTTCCAGGAACGGCAACGACTCGATATCGCCCACGGTACCGCCGATCTCGACCAGCGCCACGTCGGCATCACCAGCACCTTCGATTACGCGGCGCTTGATTTCATTGGTGATGTGCGGAATCACCTGCACGGTGCCGCCCAGATAGTCGCCACGACGCTCCTTGCTCAGCACGTGCTGGTACACGCGGCCGGTGGTGAAGTTGTTGCGCTTGCTCATGGTGGTGCGAATGAAGCGCTCGTAGTGACCAAGGTCGAGGTCGGTCTCGGCGCCATCATCAGTTACAAAAACTTCACCGTGCTGGAAGGGGCTCATGGTGCCCGGGTCCACGTTGATATACGGGTCCAGCTTGAGCATTGTAACTTTGAGGCCACGGGCCTCGAGAATAGCCGCCAGAGAAGCTGATGCGATGCCTTTGCCCAAAGAGGACACAACACCGCCTGTGACGAAAATATAACGCGTCATGCGGAACCTGTCAGATCGAGATGTTGGGGAGGAGAAAACGTACTCAAGATGGGGTTGCAGCTTAGCAAAAAGCGCCCCCTAGGACAAACCAAAAGCGTCCCAATGCGGCATCAATCCATTTTCGATCCAGCCTTCCTCGCACAGGCACACGCCCGGCACGGCCACAATCTCCTGCTGCCGATATAAAAGCGGCTGCAACGGACGCTGCCAGGGCGGCACGCCGGCTTCCTGCAGCAGCTGCTTGAGACGCACCGAGCCGCCCCGCCCCAGTGGCCGCAGGCGCTCGCCACCCGCGCGCCCGGCCAGTGCGAGCCTGTCGCCCGGCACCAGCCCGCGTGGCGCCGGTAACCAGCTCAAGCGTCCCTGAGGCAGCTGCAGGGGCTCGCCTACACGCACATCGGCAGGATTCAACGACGGCGGCAGCGGGTCCGGCAACAGATACACACGCCGCCGATACCGCCGCAGCTGGTATCCCTGCAGACGCTCCACCGGATCCGCATCCGCCGCCGCCGACATCAGAGCGGACACCAGCGTCAGCAGACGGGTACGGCTCAGCCTGAGTCCGGTGACAGCATGAATCCAGTGATGCATCAGGTTGCGCTGACGCGGTGCCGACAATGCCTGCAGCGCATCCAGATCGAGCTGCCCCGCCGCCACCTGGCAATGGCGTCGATCCTCCTCGGCACGCTCGCGCAGCAGCAGATCAGCATCCTGCATCAGTGCGGCGGTATCCCGACAGCGCTGATGCAGGCTCGGCCAGCGCTGCAACAGCTGCGGCAGCACCCGCAGCCGCAGCCAGTTGCGATCATAATGATCCTGAGCGTTGGTCGGATCCTCCACCGGCTGCAGCCCCAGCTCGGCCGCCACCTGTTCCAGCCGCGCCCGCG
Source organism: Marinobacterium weihaiense (assembly GCF_019061305.1). Classification (GTDB taxonomy): domain Bacteria; phylum Pseudomonadota; class Gammaproteobacteria; order Pseudomonadales; family Balneatricaceae; genus Marinobacterium; species Marinobacterium weihaiense. The sequence continues at coordinate 43,935 of NZ_JAHQZT010000004.1, read as the reverse complement.
GCTGTGCCAGCAGCGGGCGCACCAACCGCGCTTGCCCCAGAGGGCGGGTTTCGGGCATCGCAGCCAAGCCTGCTACACCGGCACCGCGCAGCAGGCGCAACAGCAGTGTTTCCGCCTGGTCATCGGCGTGCTGTGCCAGCAAAAGGCAGTCACCGGGTTCAAGCAGCTGCTCAAAGGCCCGGTAGCGTGCGGCCCGTGCACTGGCTTCAGAGGCCGAAGCGGGCGTGACCTGCACCTGGGTCAACGGAATGGCCAGGCGTCGGCAATGCAGGCGGCAGTGTTCGGCAAAATCGGCAGACGCGGGCTGCAGCTGATGGTCAACATGCACGGCTATTAACGGCTGCGGCAATTGCAGACGCGCGCAAAGTTCAAGCAGGAGGGATGAATCGAGGCCGCCGCTGAAGGCAATCACCCAGCGACGGACATCGGGCTCGGCCGCAAGGCGTGCCGCCAGCGCCGCAAGCAGATCGGGCAGCAAAGGCGCTGCCCGGAGAGGATCAGTCTTCGAAGACACCGTAGGACATCAGGCGCTCGTAGCGGCGCTCGATGAGGGCTTCCGTTTCCAGTTCGGACAGACGATCCAGGGTTTCCAGCAGATGCTTTTTCAGGTTAGCGGACATCAGTTCCGGGTTGCGGTGGGCGCCGCCCAGCGGCTCGCTGACCACCTGATCGACCAGCCCCAGCTCATGCAGGCGGTCGGAGGTGATGCCCATCGCCTTGGCGGCATCGGACGCGCGCTCGGCACTTTTCCACAGGATGGAGGCGCAGCCTTCCGGCGAGATCACCGAGTAGGTGCCGTACTGCAGCATCAACAGCTCGTCACAAACACCAATCGCCAGTGCACCACCGGAACCGCCCTCACCGATGACGGTGGAGATGATTGGCGTGTTCAGCTGCGACATCTTGGCCAGGTTGAAGGCGATCGCCTCGGACTGGCCTCGCTCTTCGGCGTCGATGCCCGGATAGGCCCCCGGCGTATCAATGAAGGTCAGCACCGGCAGCTTGAAACGTTCGGCCATTTCCATCAGGCGCAGTGCCTTGCGGTAGCCTTCCGGACGCGGCATGCCGAAGTTGCGACGTACCTTTTCCTTCACTTCACGGCCTTTCTGGTGACCGATCACCATTACCGGACGCCCTTCCAGTCGGGCCAGACCGCCCACGATGGCGGCGTCGTCGGCAAAGTGACGGTCGCCGTGAATCTCATCGAAATCGTCAAAGATGTGCTTGACGTAGTCCAGCGTGTAGGGGCGCTGCGGATGACGCGCGATCTGCGAAATCTGCCAGGCGGACAGATCCTTGAAGATCGACTCGGTCAGGCTGCGGCTTTTTTCCTGCAGCTTTTCCAGTTCATCGCTCAGGTTGAGCCCCGCCGTGTCCTCGTTGACATGGCGCAGCTCACTGATTTTGGCTTCCAGCTCGGCGATCGGCTGTTCGAAATCCAGATAGTTCGGATTCATGCGTGTCTGCTTCTGTTCAGTAACATGGGGCCCAAAGGCACGAAAAAATATGCGACGATTCTACCGTCTGCAGGCGCGGATCACCACCCTGTTCAGTCGTAACAGAGGCGGACGGCGTCGTTGCCGAACTGTTCCTTGAGCTGCAGCAGCAGGTCATCGGTGGGCGCCGTTGCCCACTGCGGATCCAGCCACAGGCGGGCCTGGGCGTCCTCACGGCGGTAACACAGCGCCACCGCCAGGCTGACCAGCGGACTGCGGTGCTGCTTCAGGGTGTCTTCCAGCTGACGGCGCTGCCGCGGCCCCAGTTGGTGCTGGTTGCAGCGGATCTCGACACACCGGGCCGACTGGGCACGCACCTGGGCCATGCTGGACACCTTGCTGCAGCGTACCTTCAGGCCGCCGTTGTAATCGTCCTGGGCCACCTCGCCCTCGACGACCAGCACGGCATCCTTGTTGATCAGGCTGCGCGCCGCCTCGTAGGTATCGCCAAACAGGGTAACCTCCATGCGCGCGCTGCGGTCATCCAGAGTCAGGAAACAGAGGTTGTCTCCCTTTTTGGTCTTCTTGAGGCGCATGTCCACCACCAGCCCGGCCATTTTCTGGCTGCTGCCACGGCTGGGCTGCAACTCTACCAGCTTGCGGCTGACCAGATGCTTAAGCTCCGACTCGTATTCATCAATGGGATGCCCGGTCACATACAGCCCCAGGGTGTCCTTCTCGCCCTGCAGCCGCTCCTTGTCGGTCCATTCGCGGGCCTTGCCGAATTCGGCATAGGGGTCCGCAGGCGTATCGGCCTCCACCGCGCCGAACATGTCCATCATGCCGGCATCGGCATTGCGGGCACTCTGGTCCGCCGCCTTGAGCGCGGAGCCGATGGCTTCCCAGAGCACGGCCCGGGAGGGGCCGAGACTGTCGACGGCACCGCAGCGCACCAGTGCTTCCAACACACGCTTGTTAAGACGTCCGGCACCGACGCGCTCGCAGAAATCGAACAGATCCTTGAACGGGCCGCCCTCCTTGCGCGCCTCCATGATAGCGCCGACCGGGCCTTCGCCCACCCCCTTGACCGCCCCCAGACCGTAAACTACCTCATCAGCATCATTGACGGTGAACATGTAGTCACTGTCATTGACGTTGGGCAGACGTACGGTGAGGCCCATCTGGCGGCACTCTTCAATGAAGATCACCACCTTGTCGGTGTTCTGCATGTCCGACGACAGCACCGCCGCCATGAAGGCCGCCGGGTAGTGCTGCTTCAGCCAAGCCGTCTGGTAAGACACCAGCGCATAAGCGGCCGAGTGCGACTTGTTGAAGCCGTAACCGGCAAACTTTTCCACCAGGTCAAAGATGTTGCCGGCCAGATCCTTGTCGATCCCCTGGTTGGCGCAGCCTTCCAGGAAGATGGCCCGCTGTTTGGCCATCTCTTCGGGTTTTTTCTTACCCATGGCACGACGCAGCATGTCCGCGCCGCCCAGGGTGTAGCCCGCCATTACCTGAGCGATCTGCATCACCTGCTCCTGGTACAGGATGATCCCGTAGGTGGGCTCCAGTACCGGCTGCAGGCTGTCGAGCTGATAATCCGGGTGCGGCCAGGCCAGCGGGGCCCGACCGTGCTTGCGGTTGATGAAGTCGTCCACCATGCCCGACTGCAGCGGCCCCGGACGGAACAGGGCCACCAGCGCAACGATGTCCTCGAAGCGGTTCGGCAGCAACCTGCGGATCAGGTCCTTCATGCCGCTGGATTCCAGCTGGAACACGGCAGTGGTCTGGGCGCTTTGCAGCAGCTTGAAGGTCGCGGGGTCTTCAAGGTCGATCGTTTCGATCTCAAGTGGACCTTCGCCCTGCTTGGCACGCTTGTGATTGATGGTATCCAGCGCCCAATCGATGATGGTCAGGGTGCGCAGCCCCAAAAAGTCGAACTTCACCAGCCCGGCTTCTTCGACATCGTTCTTGTCGAACTGGGTCACCAGCCCCTGCCCTTCCTCGTCACAGTAGGTCGCGGCAAAGTCGGTTAGCTTGGTCGGTGCGATCACCACCCCGCCGGCGTGCTTGCCAACGTTACGGGTGATTCCTTCCAGCTTGTAGGCCATCTCCATGATTTCTTCGGCTTCTTCGCTGCCGTTGACGAAATCACGCAACCCCTCTTCCTGCTCCCAGGCCTTGTTCAGAGTCATGCCGACCTCGAACGGGATCAGCTTCGACAGGCGATCGGCCAGACCGAACGGCTTGCCCTGTACACGCGCCACGTCGCGCACCACCGCCTTGGCGGCCATGGTACCGTAAGTGATGATCTGCGATACCGCATCGCGCCCGTATTTCTGTGCCACGTAGTCGATCACCTGGTCACGGTTGTCCATGCAGAAGTCGATATCGAAGTCGGGCATGGAAACACGTTCCGGGTTGAGGAAGCGTTCGAACAGCAGATCGTATTCGAGCGGGTCCAGGTCGGTGATCTTCAGTGCATAGGCCACCAGCGAGCCGGCACCGGAACCACGCCCCGGCCCCACCGGGATGCCGTTGTCCTTGGCCCACTTGATGAAGTCCATCACGATCAGGAAGTAGCCGGGGAAGCCCATCTGGATGATGATATCCAGCTCGAATACCAAGCGTTCTTCATAGGGCTTGCGCTTGTCCTGATAGTCCGGCGCATCCTTGTCGAGCAGGAAGTCGAGACGCTCTTCCAAGCCTTCCCAGGACACCTGCCGGAAGAAGTCGTCCATCAGCATGCCTTCGGGTACCGGGAAGCGCGGCAGGTAGTAGGTGCCCAGTTCGATGTCGATGTTGCAGCGGCGGGCGATCTCGACACTGTTTTCCAGTGCACTGGGAATATCGCTGAACAGCTCCGCCATCTCCTCCGCCGTACGGAAATACTGCTGGTCAGAGTAGTTGCGCGGGCGCTGCGGATCTTCGAGCGTGCGACCGAGGTTGATGCAGACACGTGCCTCGTGCGCCTCGAAGTCCTCCTGCTTGAGGAACATCACCTCATTGGTGGCCACCAGCGGACAGCCGGTCCGCGCCGCCAGATCCACGCTGGCATGCACCAGAGCCTCGTCTCCGGCACGCCCGGTGCGCTGAATCTCGAGGTAGAAACTGTCCGGAAACACCTGCTGCCATTCCGCCAGTACCGCCTCGGCCTGCGCACTGTCATCGTTGAGCAGGGCGCGTCCCACTTCCCCCAGGCGCGCGCCCGAGAGCGCGATCAGACCTTCGGACTTTTCCTTGACCCATTCCTTCTGCACCAGCGCCCACTCGGGGATGATGTTCTGCCCTTCGGCATAGGCCCGCGAAACCAGTTCCATCAGGTTGCGGTAACCCTGACCGTTGCGCACCAGCAGAGTCAGCCGGAACGGCTCGCCTTCCGGGTCGGCCGGGTTCTGCACCCAGAGGTCAACACCGCAGATCGGCTTGACCCCGGCGCTCAGTGCCGCCTTGTAAAACTTGACCAGTGCAAACAGGTTGGTCTGATCGGTCACCGCTACGGCCGGCATCCGCTGGGCCGCCGCCGTCGACACCAGCGGCTTGATTTTCACCAGACCATCGAACAGGGAGTATTCGGAGTGCACCCGCAGGTGAATGAAACCAGGATCAGACATTTTCTTCTCGCGCCAGACGTTCTCTTACCGGGCGAAAGCTGCGCCGGTGTTCAGGCAAGGGGCCCAGTGTGTCCAGTGCCGCCAGGTGTTCAGGCGTCGGATAGCCCTTATGGCGGGCAAAACCGTAATCGGGAAATTCGCGGTCCAGTGCCAGCATCTGTCGATCACGTTCGACCTTGGCCAGGATCGATGCCGCCCCTATGGCTGCTACCCGGGCATCCCCCTTGACTACCGGCTCGGCTGGACAGGGCAAGGCGGGGCAACGGTTGCCGTCGATCAGAGCATAATCGGGCGCCACGCCCAGACCGGCGACAGCGCGCTGCATGGCCAGCATAGTGGCATGCAGGATGTTGAGCTCGTCAATCTCGGCCGGAGAAGCAGAGGCCACATACCAGGCCAGCGCACGCTCCTTGATCAGCGGATACAGCTGCTCCCGCTTTTTCTCGCTGATCGCCTTGGAATCCCCCAGCCCTTCGATCGGGTTGTTGGGGTCCAGAATAACGGCCGCCGCCACCACGTCGCCAATCAGCGGGCCGCGGCCGACCTCGTCGACACCGGCCACACGGCCATCGGGACAAAAATCGAATTCAGTTGCCTGCACGGCGCGCCTCCAATAGTTCCTGCACCGCCTCAGCCGCCCGCTCACTGGCATTCTGGCGCAGCTGTTCGCCGATGATGCCGAATACCCGCTGCAGACGCCGACGGTAACTTTGATCTTCCAGTGCCCGCAGTACCAGCGGTCCCATCACTTCGGGCGTGACACGGTCCTGCAGCACTTCAGGCACCATTTCTTCATCGGCCAGCACGTTGGGCAGCGAGATCCAGCGGCTTTTGATCATGCGCGAATAGATGCGGTAGGTCAGACCCGCCATGCGGTAAGCCACCACCATCGGCTTGCGCAGCAGACAGGCTTCCAGCGTGGCGGTGCCCGAGGCAATCAGGATGGCATCGGCCGCCGCCATGACCTCGCGCGACTGCTGCAGCACCAGCCGCAGGTTCAAATCGGCGAACTCGTCCCGAATCAGGGCTTCCAGCTGCGCATGGCGGCGGGCATTGGCAGCGGGCAGAATGAACACGAGCTCGGGGCGCTGCTGCTGCAGCCAGCGGGCCGTCTGCAGAAACGGTCGCGCCAGATACTTGATCTCGCTGCCGCGGCTGCCCGGCAGCAGAGCCACCAGCGGTGCGCCATCAGCCGGGCGCTGATGCGCCTGAACAGCCGCCATGTCCAGCTGCGCCGGAATGATGTCGGCCAGCGGGTGGCCAACAAAGCGCAGGTTCTGCTGCGTCGGGGCGTACACCTCGGCCTCGAACGGGAACAAGGTCAACAGCAGGTCTGTGCTCTGCTTGATCTTGAAGATGCGCTTACGCTTCCATGCCCAGACCGACGGGCTGACGTAATGCACGGTGGGAATGCCGGCCTGTTTGAGTGCCCGTTCCATGCCCAGGGTGAAGTCAGGGGCATCGATGCCGATGAACACGTCGGGCGGATTATCAATGAAGTGGCGCACCAGGCGCTTGCGCGCGCGCAGCAACTCGGGCAGGCGCCCCAGCACTTCCACCAGTCCCATCACCGACAGGCGCTCCAGTGGGTACAGCACGGTGCACCCCTGGGCCTGCATCAGCTCGCCGGCAATGCCTTCGAATTCAGCCTGTGGATAACGTTGCTGCAAGGCCTGTATCAAGCCTGCTCCCAGAATGTCGCCGGACGCTTCGCCCGCCACGATACCGATACGCAGAGGTCGCATGTCCACCTCAGCGAATGATGCCGCGTGTCGACGTCTCGAGCGAGTCAATCAGCAGCTGTACGGACGGCTGGAGCCGTGCCATGTCACGCAACTCCTGCAGCGCCTGCTCCACCGTTAGTCCCTGGCGGTAGATGACCTTGTAGGCGCGACGCAGGGCACTCAGGGCATCGGCATCAAAGCCGCGCCGGCGCAACCCTTCCAGATTGATGCCGTGAGGCTTGGCCGTGTTGCCCGTGGCCATGACATAAGCGGGAATATCCTTGAGCACAACGGTGCCGGCGCCGCACATGACGTGCGCGCCGATGCGACAGAACTGGTGCACGGCGGTAAAGCCACCCAGGATGGCATGGTCACCGACATGTACATGCCCGGCCAGCGCCGTGTTATTGGCCAGAATGATGTGGTCGCCGACCATGCAGTCATGCGCCACATGTGCGTACGCCATCAGCAGGTTGTGGCTACCGATGCGGGTCAGGCTGTTGTCCTGGACCGTACCGCGGTGGATGGTGCAACCTTCGCGGATAACGTTATGGTCCCCGATCTCCAGACGAGTCGGCTCACCGGCATACTTCTTGTCCTGGCAGTCCTCACCCACGGTGGCGAACTGAAAGATCTGATTCCCTTCACCAATACGTGTGGGCCCCTTGATCACCACATGGGAGGCGATCTTCGTGCCGGCACCGATTTCAACATCCGGTCCGATCAGGGTCCATGGGCCCACTTCAACGTCGTCGGCCAGGCGGGCCGACGGATCAACAATGGCTTGCGGGTGAATCAATGTCACACCTTTCTGTCTGCACAGAGAATGGTTGCGCTGCTGACGGTATCACCGTCCACGCTGGCGCGCACATCAAATTTCCAGATACCGCGACGCTCGGAAATAACCTTGGCTTCCAGCTGCAGCTGGTCACCCGGCACCACGGGACGCTTGAAACGCAGGTTGTCCGCCCCTACAAAATAGTAAATGGAACCGTCTTCGGGGCCCTTGTTCATGGTTTTGAAGCCCAGAATACCTGCCGCTTGCGCCATCGCCTCGACAATCAGAACCCCCGGCATGACCGGGTGGTCGGGAAAGTGCCCGTTAAAGAAAGGCTCATTCACTGTCACATTCTTGATTGCGGTGATCGATTCACCAGGTTCCAGAGCCAAGACCCGGTCCACCAGCAAAAACGGGTAGCGGTGGGGCAGGTATTTCCGGATCTCTTTAACGTCCATCATCTGTTTGACCTTCTGTAGAATAAAGTTCGACAGCCTGTTCGAGTTTACGCACCCGCCGTGCCAGCTCATCGAGCTGACGGAAACGAACCACATTACGCTTCCATTGCTGGTGGGGTTCCAGGCCGGTGCCGGAAGAGTAGACACCGGGATTGGCAATCGACTTGCTGACCAGTGACATGGCTGTCACATGGGTATCATCAGCGATTTCGAGGTGGCCGGTAATCCCGGACATCCCGGCTATCGTACAACGCTGGCCAATTTTAGTGCTTCCGGCCACGGCGGTACAGCCCGCAATCGCGCTATCGCGCCCAATGACGACGTTATGCGCAATCTGAATCTGGTTGTCCAGCTTGACCCCGTCTTCGATACGGGTGTCATCCAACGCACCGCGATCAATGGTCACGCCGGCACCGATCTCGACCCGGTCACCCACAACCACGCCCCCCAACTGGCAGATTTTCTCCCAGCCGTTGGGGGTGGGTGCAAAACCGAAGCCATCGCTGCCCAGCACCGCCGCACTGTGGATCAGCGTTTCGGCGCCCAGGCGCACATTCGGGTAAAGGGTTACGTTGGCTTCAAGGCGGGTTCGAGGACCGATATGGCAATCACGTCCGATGACGCAGCCGGGGCCAATAACCACACCGGAAGCCAACCGTACCCCAGGTTCGATGACCGCCTGGGCACCGATCTGAGCATCAGTCGGCACCTGCACATCTTCGGCAATCACGGCCGAGGGGTGCACGCCGGCGGCAACGGCCGGACGCCAGTCGAACAGCTGACTGGCCCGGGCAAACGCCAGATAGGGGTCCTCAACCAGAATTGCGGCCACAGGGCACTCATCAAGATGACGTGCGGAAACCAATACTGCGGTCGCACGCGTGGCGCGCAGCTGCTTGAGGTAACGGCCATTGGCAAAGAAGGACAGCTGGCCCTCACCGGCCGACTGCAGGGTCGCCAGTGAACAGACCGACGCTTCCGCCTCGCCATGCAGCTCACCACCCAGGGCGCCGGCCAGCTCCGCCAGTGTAAAACAGGTGGTGCTTGTCATGAATGTTTACTGCTTGTTGAGCAACTGGGTGACGCGTTCAGTCAGATCGGCACTGTCGGCGGTATAGACCGTCGCCTGCTTGGAAATGACCACATCAAATTTCTCGTCTTCAATCAGCTGACGAATCACCTTGTCCAGACGCGGACGCATTTCGGCGATAAAGGCCTGTTCGCGCTCGGCGCGCTGCTGCTGCATCGCCTGACCACGACGCTGGTACTCGGCAAAGGCTTTCTGGAACTGCATGCGCATCTGCTTGATGTCGTCTTCCGAGGCCAGGCCCGCGTTCTTCTGCAGCTTGTCACGCAGTTCACGCGCCTGCTTTTCCAGCTCAACCAACTGTTTCTCGTCGTCGGCGAACTCCTTTTTCAGCTCTTCACGGAAGCTTTTGGCTGCATCGGATGTCAACAGCGCCTCTTCGACGCCCAGCACAGCCACGTTCTGGGCCAGTGCCTGAGTGCTGAACAGCATGGCGCCCAGCGCAACAGCGCGAGTAAAACGTTTCATCATATCTCCTTAGAAGGTCTGACCGAGCGCAAACTGGAACACTTCGGTATCGTCATTTTCCTTGTCATTCAGCGGCATGCCCAGTGACATGGACAATGGACCGATCGGGGTCAGCCAGCTGATGCCCATGCCCACCGAGTAACGCAACTCGCTGAGGTCGACATCTGCCGAACAGTTTGCCTGGCTGCTGTAGCAATCGGTGGAGTAGACATTGCCGGCATCCAGGAACACCAGGCTGCGCCAGGCGCTCTTGTCCTCGAAAAACGGTACCGGGAAAATCAGCTCGGCGCTGCCGGTCAGCATCAGGTTGCCGCCAAAGGGGTCGCCTTCATCGCCCGGCTCACGGGGGTCGCCCGAGTCCAGCGGACCCAGCGAGTTGTTAGCGAAACCGCGCACGGTTTTCAGACCGCCGGCATAGAAGTGCTTGAAGAAGGGATAGTTGTTATCCCCCAGGCTGTCACCGTACCCGGCTCGGCCGCGCAGGCTAAAGACCCAGGTTTCATCATCGTTCAGCGGCTGATACCACTTGTTGTTGTACTGGGCACGAATGTAGGACAAATCGCTGCCCGGCACGGCCATTTCGATACTGGCGCCCTGAGCATAGCCACGGGTCGGGAAAAAGCCGCGGTTGAGTCGGTTGTCGCTCCAGCCGGCTGTCAGCTTCCAGTTCAGGAAACTGTCACCCTCTTCCTTGATGAACTCGGTCACCTCGGCGGCCGTGCTGTCATAGGTATTGAGCTGAATGAACTCGACATCACCACTGAAGCTCAGGCGCTGATAATCATCGATCGGATAACCGAAGGTGACACCACCACCCGCCTCGTCAGCGGTGTAGGAACTGATATCATCTTCCTCGTAGTCACGCTCGCGGTAATAGACATTGAAGCCGCGGCTCACACCATCGACGGTGTAGTAGGGATCCAGGTAGTTGAAGCTGTATTCAGTACGGGTCGAGCTGTTGGAAATATTGAAGCCGACTTTCTTGCCGCTGCCGAGGAAGTTGTCCTGCTGCACGCCGAGGTCGAGAATCAGGCCGTCGTTCTGGGAGAAGCCAACACTGGCCGTAAATTGACCGGACTGCTGCTCCTCGACCGAATACTCGAGATCAATCTGATCGTCGGTGCCCGGTACCGGGCGCGTTTCCACATTGACCGACTTGAAGTAACCGGTCTTGTCCAAGCGCACCTTGGAGCGTTCAATGTCCTGGCTGGAAGCGATTCCCGCTTCCATCTGCTCCAGCTCGCGACGAATCACTTCGTCGCCCGTGCGGGTATTGCCCTTGATATTGATGCGGCGTACATAAGTGCGCTTGCCCGGCTCGATGAAATACTTGACCGAGACGGTATTGTCATCATGCTGCTCCGGTACCGGGCTGACATTGGCGAACATGTAACCTTCGTCACCGAGCAGGCGCACCAGACGCTCCTGGTTAGCCGTCATGGTCTTGCGAGAAAACACCTCGCCTTCGGCCACATTGACCTCCTGCTGCAGCACATCAGCCGGCAGCACCATGTCGCCAGCGACACTGACATCGCGCACACGGTACTGCTCACCTTCGGTGATGCCGATGGTGATATAGACCTGCTGCTTGTCCGGCGTGATCGATACCTGGGCGGAATCAATATTGAAATTGATGTAGCCGCGATCCAGATACCAAGAGCGCAGACGCTCAAGGTCACCGGTCAGCTTTTCCCGGGCATAACGGTCACTTTTGGTATAGAACGACCAGAAGTTGGGCAACTTGAGCGAGAACAGATCCTTCAGTTCGGCATCATCGAAAACCGTGTTGCCCACGATATTGATGTGCTGAATGGTCGCGACCTGACCTTCCTGAATATTGATATTAAGCTGTACGCGGTTGCCGGACAACGGCTCGACATCGGTACTGATATTGGCACCATAGCGCCCTTGGGAGGTGTAGACACGCAGCAGATCAAGGCTGATCTGGTCGAGCGCGGCGCGGCGGAAGACATCCCCTTCCTGCAAGCCGGATTGCTTGAGACCGTTGAGGAGATCCTCTTCCTTGATCACATCATTGCCTTCGATGTTAATCAAGGCAACCGAAGGGCGCTCCTTGAGCTTAAGCACCAGCACATCACCGTCACGCTCAGCCTGAATGTCGGCAAAATAGCCGGACCTGAACAACTCGCGCACGGCATCGGAGAGCTGGTTCCGCCGCAATTCGTCACCTGCGGCGACCGGAAAGTTGCGAAACACGATGCCGGGTTCAACCCGCTGCAATCCTTCCAGACGAATATCGTTGATCTCAAAGGGAAGCGAGGCAGCTTGCGCCTGCGCCGTCCATAGCATCGATACGAAAAACAGACCCAGCTTGCGTTTCATGCAGTACTTCTTACGTTAGTGTGCCGACTGATAGGAAAACTGGCTCAGATCAAAAGAGCCGGACTATGTCATTGATGATCGCCAATGCCATTAAACTGAATAGCAAGGCCATGCCAATTCGCAGCCCCAGCATCTGCACTTGCTCACTCACCGGGCGTCCGCGCACCAGCTCAACCATGTAATACAGCAGATGCCCTCCATCCAGCATCGGGATCGGCAACAGATTGAGCACGCCGAGGCTGATGCTGAGATAGGCCAGAAAACTGATAAACGACTCCAGACCGGAAGCCGCCGAAGTCCCCGCCACTTTAGCAATGGTTATCGGGCCACTCAAGTTTTTTACCGAGATCACTCCGGCGATCATCTTGCCGATCGAATCCAGCGTCAGACCGATCATCTGCCCGGTCTTGTGCACACCGTTGGTCAGCGCTTCGACGGGACCATAACTCAAGGTGCGCTGCATGGATTCGGGCACATTGACCGGTGCCACACCCGCACCAATATAGCCCTGCACCTCACCGGCAGCGTTTTCACGCTGCCCTGGCGTCAGTGTCAACGCCTGCTCGCGCCCTTCCCGTTCGACCACCAGGGCCAGTGCACGCCCCGGCGCCGCCTGTACCTTTTCCACCAGATGCATCCAGCTGTCAATAGGCTCACCATCCACGCTCAGCACCCGATCACCACTTTGCAAGCCATCCCTCATCGCAGCACCATCGGGCAGCAGCTGCCCGATGCGTGCGGGAAAGTCCGGCTGCCAGGGCTCAAGCCCCAGGGCACTCAACGGCGACTGGCGCTCCAGATCCACATACCAATTACTGATGGGCACCTGATAACTGTGGGCAAGACCACGGGCCGGCTCCCCCAGGAGCAACTCAACGCGCCCGCTCTCGCCAACGCGCGATGCCAAACGCAGGTTCACCTCATTCCAGGAACGCACCGGGTGACCATCCACCTCGAGCACTTCATAGCCGCTGTCGACACCCGCACCGGCCGCCGGCGACCCCGGTGTAACGCCCCCCACAACCGGCACGACCACGCTGATACCGGACATGAACAGAAACCAGTACGCCAGCACGGCAAAGGCAAGATTGACCACAGGGCCTGCCGCCACAATGGCGATGCGCTGCAAGACCGGCTTGTTATTGAAGGCCTGATCTTTCAGTGCCGGCGGCACCTCACCCTCGCGCTCGTCAAGCATGCGCACATAACCGCCCAGCGGAATAGCCGCGACGGCATACTCGGTCCCATCACGTCCCCGACGCAGCCACAACGGCTTGCCAAACCCCACCGAGAACCGCAACACCTTGACACCACAGCGCCGCGCCACCCAGAAATGCCCCCATTCATGAATGGTAACCAGGACTCCGAGTGCAACTAGCGTCGCCAGCAAGGTCTGCAGCAGTTCCATAAGCGGGTTCAGACTCCGTTGAGGAAATAAAGGCCGACCAGAAACACGGGCGCGGCCGCGGTCAGGCTGTCAATACGGTCGAGAACGCCGCCATGCCCCGGCAGCAGGGAGCCACTGTCCTTGATGCCACGTTCGCGCTTGAGCAGGCTTTCAAACAGGTCGCCAAGCACCGAAACCAGGCCGGTCAACAGGGACAGCAGTACCAAATAGACTGACTGCGGCAGGGAAAGTTCAAGCCCCACCGAAAAGCCCAGTCCCGCCAGCACGCAGGCCAGCAGCCCACCGACCGCTCCCTCACGGGTCTTGCCGGGGCTGACGGCCGGCATCAGCTTGTTGCGCCCCCAGGTCTTACCTGCAAAGTAGGCACCGATATCGGCCCCCCATACCAGCACCAGCAGCAACAACAGCCAGATTAGTCCCTGGTCCAGCTCACGCAGGGCTACCAGCGCGTGCCAGGATGGCACCAGCACCAGCCCGCCCATCAGCAGCCCGGATAGCGGCCCGCAGTGTCGCGCCGACTGCGGGTAGTGGCGCACCAGAAACAGCGCTAGCAGCCAGAATACCAGTGCTGCGGCCAGCACCCAGGGTTGCAGCGGTGCAAGGGTGGCGACCAGCGCCATGCCGCCAGCCATCGACAACACATAAAGCAGACGGTTCGGCGCCTTAAGGCGACACAGGTTGCCCCACTCCCAGCTGCCATACAGAAATATGGCCGCCGCCACCCATTCAAAGGCGTTCTGCGGCAGCAGAAACAGCGCGGCCAGCGCCAGCGGCGCCAGCAGCAGCGCCGTCAGGATTCGTTGTTTCAACACGTTTTGTCCGCCTCCACCTGTTCACTGGTACGTCCGAAGCGGCGCTCGCGCGTCAGGAACGATTGAATCGCGGCCAGCATTTCGGGCTTGCCGAAATCGGGCCAGAAGGAATCGTCGAAATAGAATTCAGTATAGGCACACTGCCAGATCAGAAAATTGCTGATCCGTTGCTCGCCACCGGTGCGAATACACAGGTCAGGCGGCGGCAGATCTGCCAGGGATACCTGCTCGTTGAACAAGGTTTCATCGATATCGGCCGGATCCAGGTCACCATCGGCACAGCGCCGTGCCAGCGCCTGTGCTGCCTGGACGATATCCCAGCGGCCACCGTAGTTGGCCGCTATATTCAGAGCCAATCCGGTATTGGCCGCCGTGCTGGCCTCAGCCTCACGAATGCGAGCCTGCAGTGCCGGGCTGAAACGACTCAGATCACCGATCACCCGCAGGCGAATGTTGTGCCGCGCCAACTTGCGCACTTCGCGCTCCAGCGCATGCATGAACAATTGCATCAGCCCTTTCACTTCCAGTGCCGGCCGCTTCCAGTTCTCGCTGCTGAAAGCAAAGAGGGTCAATGCCTCGACCCCCTGCTCGACACAGCACTCGATCACCGCGCGCACACTGTCGACGCCGGCCTTGTGCCCCGCCAGGCCCGGCAGCTTGCGCGCCTTGGCCCAGCGATTGTTGCCATCCATGATGATCGCAATATGACGCGGCAAGTCACGTCCCGGCGGAATAGTCAGTTGCTGATCAGAAGCCATGCAGATCCGTCGCGGGACCCAGGCCCCGCTTATCAGTTTAGATTTCCATCAGGTCCGTTTCTTTCTGAGCCAACAGGCTGTCGACTTCGGCGACAAACTTGTCAGTCAGCTTCTGCACCTGATCTTCACCGCGACGGCTGTCATCTTCAGTGATCTCTTTTTCCTTCAACAGATCCTTGATGTCACCGTTGGCGTCACGACGGATGTTGCGGATGGCAACACGCGCATTCTCGGCTTCGGTACGCGCCTGACGGATGTAGCCCTTGCGGGTTTCTTCGGTCAGTGCCGGCATCGGCACGCGGATCACATCGCCATTGGTGCTCGGGTTGAGCCCCAGGTCCGATTTCATGATTGCCTTTTCAATGTCACCGACCACCTTTTTTTCCCAGGGGATAATGGTCAGCGTACGCGCGTCTTCAACGGACACGTTGGCAACCTGCTGGATCGGCACATCAGAACCATAGTAGGAAACCGTGATCGAATCCAGGATGCTCGGATGGGCACGCCCGGTACGAATTTTCTTGAAGTTCTCGACCAGGGCATCGATGCTTTTCTGCATGCGGCTGCCCGCATCGCTCGCAATATCATTAATCATCGTTTTCTCCAGCTGTCTCGCCGCTATCAATCAGGGTTCCTTCGTCACCGCCGACCACCAGGTTTACCAGCGCACCGTGCTTGTTCATGTTGAACACGCGCACCGGCATATCATGATCCCGGGTCAGGCAGATCGCTGTCATGTCCATCACACCCAGCTGCTTGTCCAGCACCTCGTCAAAACTCAGGTGCGTGTAGCGGGTGGCCGCCGGATCCTTCATCGGGTCCGCGGTATACACGCCGTCAACCTTGGTCGCCTTCAGTACCACGTCAGCTTCGATTTCGATGCCACGCAGACACGCCGCCGAGTCGGTGGTAAAGAAGGGATTGCCGGTGCCGGCGGCAAAAATCACCACATCGCCCTGGTTAAGATAACGCATGGCGTTGCGACGGTCATACTGATCCACCACACCGCTCATGGGAATGGCCGACATCACACGGGTGGCGATATTACAACGTTCCAGGGCATCACGCATGGCCAGGGCATTCATGACCGTCGCCAGCATGCCCATATGATCACCGGTGACCCGGTCCAGGCCCGCTGCGCTCAGCGCCGCGCCCCGAAACAGGTTGCCACCGCCGATCACCATTCCGACCTGAACACCGATACCCACCAGCTGCCCGATCTCGAGCGCCATACGATTCAACACCTTGGGATCGATCCCGAAGTTTTCATCACCCATCAGGGCTTCACCGCTCAGTTTCAGCAGGAGCCGCTTGTATCTGGACTGTTTTTCAGGGGCTGGCATGATTTGTCTCCGCGCAGACGAAATGGCAAAAAGTGTAGCAGGAATACAGGCGACTGGGCGCGGAAGCGCCCAGTCGAAGGGGTGTAGCCGGATCAGCCTTTCAGCTGTGCAGCCACTTCAGCAGCGAAGTCGGTCTGCTCAACTTCGATACCTTCACCCACGGCAACGCGGACAAAGGATACAACGTCAGCACCGGCTGCCTTGACCATCTGGCCAACGGTCTGCTCGGGGTTCTTGACGAACGCCTGCTCGACCAGGCTGTTTTCAGCCAGGAACTTCTTGATGCGGCCACCCGCCATCTTTTCCTTGATCTCCTGCGGCTTGCCTTCCATATCCGGCTGCGCCATGATGATGTCTTTCTCGCGCTGCAGTTCTTCTTCCGGCATGTCTTCCGGACGGGCAACACGCGGGTTTACAGCCGTCACGTGCATGGCAACGTCACGCGCCACTTCTGCTTCACCACCGCTCAGGGCAACAATAGCCGCCAGACGGTTGTTGCTGTGCACATAGGCATCCACGTTGGCGCCTTCAACCAGCATCAGGCGACGTACGGAGATGTTTTCGCCAATCTTCTGCACCAGCGCTTCACGGGCCGATTCCAGCTCGCCTTCCATCAGCGCGGCAACGTCGGTCGCCTTGTCAGCGAACGCTTTTTCCAGAACCGTGTTCACGAAGCTCAGGAAGTTGTCGTCACGCGCTACGAAGTCGGTTTCGGAGTTGACTTCAACCGCCAGCGCGTAGCTGTTGTCATCAGCAACCTTGACAGCCACCACGCCGTCAGCCGCAGTACGGTCGGCTTTCTTGGCGGCTTTCATGCCGGAAGACTTGCGCAGATCATCGATCGCTTTCTCGATGTCACCTTCAGCTTCAACCAGTGCCTTCTTGCACTCCATCATGCCCAGGCCGGTGCGCTCACGCAGTTCTTTTACCATCGCTGCAGAGATGTTCGCCATGTCGCGGTCCTCTTGTTTAATCGCTTAAAATCAAGTTCAAAAAAGGGGAGCCAGGCCCCCCTTTCACAAATCCAGACAAGCCTAGGCTTGCCAGTTGTCAGTGCAGTTACTGAGCCGCTTCTTCAGCGTCAACTTCTACGAACTCACCCGCTTTGGCTGAAGTGCCTTCGACACAGGCATCAGCAACGGACTTGACGTAGATCTGGATGGCACGCAGAGCATCGTCGTTACCCGGGATAACATGGTCAATGCCGTCCGGGTTGCTGTTGGTATCAACCACGCCGATCACCGGGATGCCCAGCTTGTTGGCTTCGTTGATGGCGATGCGCTCGTGCTCAACGTCGATGACGAACAGCGCATCCGGCAGGCCGCCCATGTCCTTGATACCACCGATGGACAGTTCCAGCTTGTCCATTTCACGGCTGCGCATCAGGGCTTCTTTCTTGGTCAGCTTTTCGAACGTACCGTCCTGAGACTGAGCTTCCAGGTCGCGCAGGCGACGGATGGACTGACGGATGGTCTTGTAGTTGGTCAGCATACCACCCAACCAGCGGTGGTTGACGTAAGGCATGCCAGCGCGAGCGGCTTCCTCTTTGATCACTTTTGCGGCGGCGCGCTTGGTGCCGACGAACAGGATCTTGTTCTTGTTGCTGGCCATGTTCTGAACCACATCCAGGGCATTATTCAGTGCCGGCAGGGTGTGCTCCAGGTTGATGATATGGATTTTGTTACGCGCACCAAAGATGAACTTGGACATCTTCGGGTTCCAGTAACGGGTCTGGTGACCGAAGTGAACACCTGCTTTCAGCAGATCGCGCATTGAAACTTTAGCCATTGTGGTCTTTCCTCTAACGGGTTATAACCTCCACATATCCCATCGCCCAACCGCAAGGCGGCACCCAGGACGCATGTGACGATACGTGTGTGTTTTGGTTGATAAATTCAGAGCCGCATCAGGCGCCTCTTTCGGGAGCGCGATTTATATCATAGCAGCCATCGTTTTTGAAGCATCCTTTGGCCCGAGAGGCCGCTTTCGGTACAATGGCGGGCACGGATCCTGGCCGCCCCTGCGCACCCCTCTCACGGGTGTCTGACATGCGCGCCTTTCACCCAGTTTCGAGAAGCACAGACCTATGACCATCAAGATCAAGACTCCGGAAGAAATCGAAAAGATGCGCGTGGCAGGCCGCCTGGCCGCCGAGGTGCTGGAAATGATTGAGCCTCACGTCAAGCCCGGCATCACCACCAACGAGCTCAACCAGATCTGCCACGATTACATCGTCAACGAGCAGGGCTGCACGCCGGCACCGCTCAATTACCACGGTTTCCCCAAGTCCATCTGCACCTCCGTCAACCAGGTGGTCTGCCACGGCATCCCCAATGACAAGAAGCTGAAAAACGGCGATATCATCAACATCGACATCACCGTCATCAAGGATGGCTATCATGGCGATACCAGCAAGATGTTCTATGTTGGCGATGTCGCGCCTCACGCCAAGCGCCTGTGTGAGATCACCCGCGAGTGCATGTTCAAGGGCATCGAACAGGTTCGCCCCGGCGCGCGCCTGGGCGATATCGCCGCCGTTATCCAGCAGCACGCCGAGAGCAATCACTACTCGGTGGTGCGTGAATACTGCGGTCACGGCATCGGTGCCGAGTTCCATGAAGATCCTCAGGTGCTGCACTACGGCAAGGCCGGTACCGGTGAAGAATTGAAGGAAGGCATGATTTTCACCATCGAGCCGATGATCAATGCCGGCAAGCGTCATGTGAAGCTGAACAAGCGTGATGGCTGGACCGTTGAAACCACCGACCGCCGCCTGTCCGCCCAGTGGGAACACGAAGTACTGGTGACGGCGGACGGTTACGAGATCCTGACCCTGCGCCAGGAAGAAATGTCCAACTGAAATCGATGAGAGCACCGGCATGACGCGTACCGCTCAACCGCTAGCAGCCGCCCCTGAACTGTTCGACAGCCATCAGGTTCAGGCCCGCCTCGATACCGGCGAACACTCGGTCATGAAGGTGCTCAAGACCTCACTGCGCGAAGCCCAGGCCCGCATGGACGAGGCCTTTCGCCAGGGCGAGGATATTCGCCGGCTGGTATACGGCCGCGCCTGGGTGCTGGACAGCCTGCTGCAGATTGCCTGGGAGCAGTTCGACTGGCCGGCCAGCCACCAGGCATCGCTGGTTGCGGTCGGCGGTTACGGCCGCGGCGAACTGCACCCCTTCTCGGACGTCGACATCCTGCTGCTGTTCGACCAGGTGGATCCCGAAGACTGGCAGGACAGTATCAGCGGCTTTCTGACCCTGCTGTGGGACATCAGCCTCGACCTGGGCTCCAGTGTACGCACCATCGGGCAGTGCTACGACGAAGCCCGCAATGACATCACCATTGCCACCAACCTGATCGAGTCCCGCACCATCTGCGGGGATCCGGCCCTGCAGCAGGAGATGTACGACCGGGTCACCTCGGAAGGCGCCTGGACCGACCAGGAGTTCTTCAAAGCCAAGCTGGCCGAGCAGAAGGAACGCCACGAGAAGACCAATAACACCGAGTACAACCTCGAGCCCAACCTCAAGACGTCCCCCGGCGGCCTGCGCGATATCCAAACCGTGGGCTGGGTCGCCAAGCGCCACTTCGGCGCCACCTACATTCGCAACCTGGTCGACCATGGCTTCGTGACCGAATCCGAGCTGGACACCCTAAACAAGGGCGAACTCTACCTGTGGACGGTCCGCTATGCCCTGCACATGCTGAGCAAGCGCCGCGAGGACCGTCTGCTGTTCGACCACCAGCGTACTCTGGCCGCCTATTTCGGCTACGAGGACCAGGAAGGCAGCCTTGCCGTCGAACAGTTCATGAGCAAGTACTACCGAGTCGCCATGGCGATGTCCGAGTTCAACGACATGCTGCTGCAGCACTTCGATGAGGCCATTCTGCGCATTGATGACGAACAGAGCATCCGCCCGCTGAATAACCGCTTTCAGGTGCGCAACGACTACCTGGAAACCGTCTATGACAAGGTGTTCGAGCACCACCCCTTCGCCATCATGGAGCTGTTCGTGTTGATGGCTCAGAACCCGGGCATCAAGGGGGTGCGCGCCACCACCATCCGACGGGTACGCGACCACCGCCACCTGATCGATGATGAATTTCGTCACGATATTCGCAACACTTCGCTGTTTATGGAGCTGTTACGCTCCCCGGAGGGCGTCTCCACCGAGCTCAAGCGCATGAACCGCTACGGTATCCTGGGGCGCTATCTGCCCGAATTCGGCCGCATCGTCGGCCAGATGCAGCATGACCTGTTTCACATCTATACCGTGGACGCACACACGCTGAAAGTGATCCAGAAGATGCGCCAGTTCCGCCACCATGAATACCGTGAGCAGTTCTCCATTGCACACCGTATTGTCAACCAACTGCCCAAGATCGAACTGTTGTACATCGCCGGCCTCTACCACGATATCGGCAAGGGCCGTGGCGGCGACCACTCCGAACTGGGCGCCGAGGATGTCGTCGACTTCTGCCGTCGTCATCACCTGGGCAAGTGGGACACACATCTGGTGGCCTGGCTGGTACGCAACCACCTGAAAATGTCGATGACTGCCCAGCGCCGCGATATTTCGGACCCCGAAGTCATCCACGATTTCGCTATGGAAGTGCGTGACTTGGTGCATCTGGATTACCTGTACGTGCTGACCGTGGCCGATATCAACGCCACCAACAACACTCTGTGGAACAGCTGGCGCGCAACCCTGCTGCGCCAACTGTACATGGACACCAAGCGCGCCCTGCGCCGCGGTCTGGAAAACCCGGTCAACAAGGAAGACCGTATCGAGCAGGTGCAGCACGAAGCGATGCTGCTGCTGTCACGCAAAGGACTGGGGGAGCGCGAGGTGCTGGACTACTGGGCGCTGCTCGGTGATGACTACTTCCTGCGCGAGGATGCCCACAACATCGCTTGGCATACCCAGGCCATCCTCGAGCACGGCGACAACCCGCTCCCTCTGGTGCTGATCCGCAAGACCTCCTATCGAATCTTCGAGGGCGCCACCGAGATCTTCATCTAC
This sequence comes from Marinobacterium weihaiense, assembly GCF_019061305.1. GTDB lineage: Bacteria > Pseudomonadota > Gammaproteobacteria > Pseudomonadales > Balneatricaceae > Marinobacterium > Marinobacterium weihaiense. The sequence continues at coordinate 22,676 of NZ_JAHQZT010000004.1, read as the reverse complement.
AGCGAAGACTTGCCCACCCTGTTCCCGGCTACCGTGGCCGCCATGGACCAGCTCAACCTGAGTATTCAGGATGCCCGCATCATCCTCACCGACCACGGCCGTACCCTGAACACCTACACCGTGCTGACCGAGGACAACCAGCCGCTGTCGGAAAACCCGGAGTACCTGGCCCATATCCAGCGCCACCTGACCGAAGAGCTGGACGACCCCGAAGACTACCCTGAAATCATTCAGCGCCGGGTACCGCGCCAGTTCAAGCTGTTTACCACGCCGACACGCCTGACACTCAGCAATGATCCGGTGGCACAACAGACCGTGCTGGAGGTCATCACGCCCGATCGCCCCGGCCTGCTGGCGCGTATCGGCCGCATTTTTGTCGAGTATGATATTTCAGTGCGCAAGGCCAAGATTTCCAGTATCGGTGAGCGTGTGGAAGACTTTTTCTTTATCACCGACAGCGACAATCAGCCCATCAGCGACCCGGAGCTGTGCCGGCGCCTGCAAAATGCCATCTGCCAGCAGCTGGATAAGCATATGCACTAGCCGGCGCGTGGAACCTGAAAAAAACAACTGTAAGCTTATGGCAACACGTTATTTTTTGTTAAAGTACTGCTTCTGGACACCGATACAATAACAGGACACTGGTCGTGCCAGTTTCCCACTGCTTCATGATTAAGGAAGAACCCGGCTATGAAGAGAGTTTTCAAGGTTTCAGCCGTTGCGGGCCTGGCACTGGCAATCGGCGGTTGTGCACAGCACTACAACCCCTGCTGCGGCTACTCTGACACCTATGCGGTCACCTCGCCTGCGACCTACCAGGTTGTCAAAACACCGCGTACCTGTGGCGGACCCGCCTGTGTCAATGATGTGCTGGTAATCAGCGTCAACGGGTACGGCGCTCCCAAGTCGACCTTCGAGAATCTGGCACAGCGCCGCCTGATGGCCATGCGTGCATCCGAACTCGATGCTTACCGCAAGATCGCGGAGCAGGTTTCCGGCCTACATATCATGGGTGATACGCGCGTCGATGACTTTGTCGCCAACCGTGACCGGCTGCGTTCATACATCAACAGTTTCGTCCAGGGTGCCACGATCACCAATCAGGAATTTGAAAGCGACGGCATGGCAATCACGACCATGTCTCTCAAGATCAGTCGTAGCCAGATGCGTCGCATCATGGAAGAGGAGCGCCGCTGGCACGCCAATGGCGGCCACCTGCCCTCCGGAGCCGCTTACCACCATACCGGGTTTGCCCCGCGCTACTGACCATACCGTGGCAGCATGGCTGCCCGACCTTGAGGAGACAGTAAGGGCATGCTGAAGTCATTCTGCACGGCCATGCTGCTGGGGTTGACGACCCTGGCATCCGCAACCGCGGACGCCGCTGATACCTACAGGGTCAAGCGCGGCGACAGCCTCTCGTCCATCGCCGCACGGGTGCTGGGCAATGCCGAACGCTGGCGTGAAATCTGGTCTCTGAACCCGCAGATACGTCGGCCGGCCGCACTAGAGGTTGGTGAACAGCTGCAGCTTCCCGGCCGGCAATCCGTGCCCGCCGCTGACAGCAGCTCCTGGCAACCGGCCCCACTAACCGCCCCGGATGCAGCACAGGCCATGGCCCTGGATCTTATCCGCAGCGGCCATATCAAACGGCTGCGCGCCAACTATCGTCTGCTGGACAGTACCCGTCTGACGAATCTGCCACGCGTATACGCCTGGCGCTCAGAGGCGGACGGGCAGTATGTATATCTACACCGGGGCAGCTCCATGGCCGAACCGGTTCAGGAATACGGCCTATTCATCAGCAGTCTGGAACCCAGTAGCCCCCGTTTCGTTGAACTCAGCCGCATCGGCAGGGCCGAACCGGTCATGCAGCATGGCAACAAGACCCGCCTGAGAGTCACCGAAAACCATGCTGACATGAGCACCTCGGTTCTGCTGCTGCCCCTGCAACCTGGCAACACAACCTTGACCCCCGCGTATCCGCAGCGACCGGTGGAAGCACGTATTCTCAAGGCGCTGTATGAGCATGCCGGCGGCTATCGACTGGTGCTAGACCAAGGCACCACGGCCGGGCTGAAGCCGGGCCACCTGCTGCAGTTTTACCGTCAGCCGGAACAGCCGGGCGGCTGGGCCATGATCATCGATGCTACCCCAACCGGCAGTCTGGCACTGGTACTCAGTGCTCGCCAGGTGCCGGCCGCAGGCGACGTGTTGCGCTAGAGCGATTCAGCGCTCCGACAGCCTGACCGGCACGCCGTGCCGAAAACGTACACACACCAGTTCCCGTGACAGCCGATGGCCCGCCCTCAGACGCAGGTTGCCGGTCTCGCCCTCGAAGTAGCCGGACTGCCGCCCCTGCAGCTGTGACAGCGCACGGTAGACCGAACCGGCATCCATGCCCAGGGCAAAGAAGCGACTCGATGCCCCCTGACCCGCTCGACTGCGCAGTCGCCAAGGCATGTCACAGAAGCGCACCCCTTCCAGATCACGGTCACGCCGGGCATCCGGCTCACCGCTGTAGATGTGGGACAGGGCATAGACCGGCAGCGCCTCCAGCCCGTGGAAATCCAGCATCGGCTGCACCAGCCGCCCGGCCGCCGGCCGCGCAATCAGCAGCACCGCGTCGGCATCCTGGCGCGGGCGCGGGCGCCGTTCCAGTTCGCCCCCCAGCCGCGCCTGTAACTGCTGGCCACGTGCCTCGCTGGCGCGCACGCCGAGATACTCGGCCAGCTGCGCATCCAGAGCATGCGGCGACTGGCGGTAACGCAAGGGCGGCAGCAGGTGCAACGCCGCAGCCGCGGCCTGCTGCTCGAGGCGGGCCAGCAGCGGCTCGACCCAGCGTGCATCCGCCGGCGCCAACAGCAGCACCCGCCGCCGCCCTTCACGTTGCATCAACGCCAGCAACTGCTCCAGTTCCTGATCGGACGCCAGATCCAGCTGGACCCCGTTGAACCCCGGCTGCGTGCGGTTCAGCGCCAGCACCGCTACCGGCAACGAACCATCGAGCTGTTGACTCAGGGGTAGACGCATGGGACCCACCAGCAGGTCCAACCGGTCCTCGCGGGCCCGGTCGCGAATAAAGACCTTGATATCCGTCGCCAGTTGCGTGCTGTCATACACATGCAGTTCTGGTACCGCATACCCCTGGCGCCGATCCCAGTCCAGGGCCGCCCGCATACCTGCCAGCACCTCCTGTCCCTGTGTCGCCAAGGTACCGCTGAGAGGCAACAGCACCCCCATCCGCTCGATCCGCGCCGGCAATGACACCGGGGCGGCTGCGGATCCCGCGCCCAGCTGCGGCAGCCAGCGCACCGCCGGATGGTGAAACCACTGTTGCCGCCAGACCTGCAGCACGGCCTCACGCTGCGCCGGCCGTGCCAGACGCACCTGGCGCGCCAGTTCGAACCAGCCCTGCTCGAAATAGGTGTTGTCCGCCTGACTCAACTGCAACAGCCGTGCCGTGGGCAGCTGCTCCAGCCCTGACCAGATCATCGCCAGCTGTGCCGCATCGACCCGGGCATCGGCCGCATTCATCTGCTGACGCAGCGTTGGCTGACGCAGCGTTGGCTGGTGCTGTGCTGACGACTGTCCCCACACTGGCGACCACCCCAGTAGGATCAGCAGGGCAGCCTGCGCCGCCCATGCCGCCCACCTACTTGCCTTGACTGCCATCCGGTGTTTTTCCTCGCCGCTCACCGCTACAATCGATACATACCCGACAGGCCTGTGGATATAGATCGATGAAATACTTTTTCCTGCTGTTACATGTCCTGCTGCTGATCCTGCTGCCGCCCACCGCGGCCGCGATAACCGTCGAAGCTATCGGTCAGGCACCCTACTCGCGACAGGACCCCGGGCTATCCCGCCAGCAGGCCCTGCAACGGGCCATGGAGCAGGCGTCGATCCAGGCCGCCTCCTGGCTCAGTGGCACGCGCCAGGCCCGGAACGGCATGCTGGATATCGACACGGTCAGGTTACGCAGTATGGGCAAAGTGAGCAATGTGCGCGTGATTGACGAAAAGGTCCAGGGTGGCCAGATCAGTCTCACCATTCTGGCGGACGTGGATGTAGGAGCCGAATGCCATGATAGCCGCCGCGAGACCGCCTACCGCAAATCACTGGCCTTCACCCACTTCCCGCTGGAGCAACCGGCCGACGCCAACGATGGCGCCTTGCATGAAATCCAGCAAGGCATGGCCACGCTGCTTGCCTATCAGCTGCGCCAGAGCAGCACTTTTAACGCCCTTGATGCCGGCCACCTGAATATCATCGGCACCCCGACCCAGGCCCCGGTACGGCTATTGCCGGAAGGGACCCTCACCACCCTGCTACATGACAGCGAGCAGCACCGGGTGCAATATCTGGTCAGCGGTGTCATCCGAAGCCTGGCGGCACATCATGCACCCGGCCCGCAGCAGCCCAATGTGCTGGTTGATCTCTACCGTCAACACGCCCCCGAGCACGGTTACCATCAGCGTGATTTCGTGCTCGACCTGTTCATTCACGACGCCTTCACCGGCAGCCTGGTACACCAGCAACGCTACCACATGACCGCTGACTGGAATGCCGATAGCCACGACAAGGTCGGTTTCGGCACCCCGCGCTTCTGGCAGCAACCCTTTGGCCAGCAGCTGCGTGCGGTGATTCGCACGGTCAGCAATGACATTCAGCAACAGCTGATATGCGAACCCTTTACCGCACGCATCACCCGTACCCGTGACAAGACCGTCTGGATTGGAGCCGGCAGCCTGGATGGCCTCAAAACCGGTGATCGCCTCAGTGTCTATCGCCGCCTGACCCACTATGACAGCCAGATGCGGCCGGAATACGAGCTGATCAATACCGAACACAGCCTCACGCTGACCCGAGTACAACCCACTCAGGCACGGGGCACACTGGATGCCGCAAGTGAAACGCTGAACATTCAGCAGGACGATATTGTAATTGCGCATTGACGCGCTTAGTCTTGATCCCTTTGATCATCTGTGACAGGAGTGAAACACCATGCAGAGCGGACTCTTTACCGAACTGGAGAACAAAATTGAAGGACTGATCGAAGAGGTCGAGCTGCTGCGTCTCGAGGTCAGCGAACTGCGCCAGACCAAACAGGCGCTGGAAGACGAACAGTCCCAGACTGAACAGAGCCTGCAGCGCGTGCTGGGCAAGTTCGATCGCCTGAAGGACAGTGAAAGCCTCTGATCGGCTTGCTCCGGGCAGCAAAAAGGGCACCCTTGGGTGCCCTTTTTGCGTAGATCACGGCGCGATTTAGCGCTGGGTACCGCGAATCTTGATTTCCACACGGCGGTTCATGGCACGCCCGCCGGCTGATTCGTTGCTGGCGATGGGATAACGCTCGCCCAGTCCGCGCGCATCCAGGCGCAGGTTGCTGACGCCCACCGATGATAAATAGCGTGCCACGCTGTTGGCACGACGCTCGGACAGCTGCTGGTTGTACTCGAACGAACCGGTCGAGTCGGTGTAGCCCTCGACCGCCACCTGGGTGCGGTCGAATTTCATCAGGACCTTGCCCACCGAGTCCAGAACCGGATAGAACGACGGCGAGACACGGTCACTGTCGGTAGCAAAGGTGATGTTGCCCGGCATGATCAGGCGGATGTCATCGCCGACACGCTCCACGCGCACGCCCGTACCTTCCAGCTCCTGACGCAGCAGCATTTCCTGACGGTCCATGTAGTAACCGACACCGCCACCCACGGCACCACCGATGGCTGCCCCTGCCAGCGCACCCTTGCCACGATCGTCATCATTGGCAGCGGCGCCGATCACGGCACCGGCCAGCGCACCCAGGCCGGCTCCCTTGGCGGCATTGGATGTCTTGGACTGCTGCGTGTAGGGATCCAGCGTGGTACAACCGCCCAGCACCATGGCACTCATCGCTGTTGCCAGCATCAGTTTTTTCATGTTTCCTCCTGAATTCAGCTACCGGCACAGCTGTGTGCCGACACAAACGCTGTCTATTTATCCCAGCATAGCTGAACGAGCCATGAAAATCAGTGACGCTCCCACGAGACAAACCCGCTCCACAGCGCTGGTCAGCATCGACTTCAGGCGATAAAATGCACTGTTATCCTTTACTGTCATCCGCGTCACCACCCCGAGGAGTTTCTTTTGTCTCAGCTGCCTGTCATTGTCGGTTTCGGTGGTATCAGCCCCGCTGGTCGTTCGTCCTTTCATCACGGTTATCGTCGCCTGATCCTGGATCAGCTGGACACGCACAGCCGGCAGGAAACCCTGACTGATCTGGCCACCCTGAGCGGGCTGGCCGAGTACGACAATGGCCAGTACCGCCTGAGCCAGAATGACAGCCTGTTCAGCCGTGATGCGCTGGCAGCCGCCATTGAACAGCAGGTGTGCCAGAACACCCTGATCCGCCGTATCCACCCGGACTGGTTTGACGTCAATGCGGTCATGTTCAATCGCCCGGCCACAGCCAAGAGTGGTGAGAGTCCGCTACGCTTTCGCCTGCGCAACCGTCACCTGCCGCAGGTGATCCCGGACAACTGGACCCTGACCGACCTCGGTGGCGGCCAGACCGAAGTCAGCGTGGATGGCAGCTGCGACCTGATTTTCCCTGACAGCAAGACCGCGCTGGTACAGAGCGCCGGCATGCTGCCGACCGGTTTCGAACCGGGCAAGCTGTATCAGTCGCGTAATCATCCGCGCGGCCTGCAGATGGCCGTCTATGCCGCCTCCGATGCGCTGCGTTCGGTCGGCATCGACTACGACAGCCTGCTCAACCGCCTGGCACCGGACCAGATTGCCGTCTTTGCCAGTAACTCCATCGGTCAGCTGGACGACCTGGGCTTTGGCGGCCTGACCAAGTTCCCGGCACTGGGCAAGCGCACCACCTCCAAACAGATGCCGCTGGGCTATGCCCAGATGCCGGCCGACTTCATCAATGCCTATCTGCTGGGCAATGTCGGCACTACCGGTGGCGCCCTGGGTGCCTGTGCTACCTTCCTGTACAACCTGCGCAGCGGCGTGGACGCGATCCGCAGTGGCAGCTGTAAACTGGTACTGGTCGGCGGCAGTGATGCACCGGTCACTCCGGAAATCATCGAAGGTTTCCGTGCCATGGGCGCACTGGCTGAAGACAAGCAACTGATGGCACTGGATGATCTGGCGGAGCTGGCCGAACAACACTACCGTCAGGCCTGCCGCCCCTTCGGCAATAACTGCGGCTTCACCATGGGTGAATCCAGTCAGTTCCTGGTACTGATGAGCGATGATCTGGCCCTGGAACTGGGCGCTGACATTCACGGCGCCGTTGCGGATGTGTTTGTGCATGCCGACGGCCACAAGAAATCGATCTCGGCACCGGGTATCGGCAACTATATGACCCTGGGCAAGGCGGCATCACTGGTCGGCGACCTGCTGGGCGAAGAGTCACTGCGCCAACGCAGTTTTGTACAGGCTCACGGTACCAGCACACCGCAGAACCGGGTGACCGAATCTCATGTAATCAATGAAACGGCCAAGGCGTTCGATATTCCCGCCTGGACCGTGAGCGCGGTTAAGGCATACCTGGGACACTCTCAGGGCACAGCCGGTGGCGATCAGCTGTTTGCCTCGCTCGGGGTCTGGAAACACGGCATCGTACCCGGCCTGACCACCACCCCGGCCATTGCCGATGATGTTCACGCCAGCCACCTCAACCTGCCGTTGCAGCACCTAGAAACCGGTGCTGATGGTATGGACTCGGTGCTGATCAACGCCAAGGGTTTTGGCGGCAACAACGCCAGTGCCGCAGTGCTGGCACCGCACGTGACCGAACAGCTGCTGACACGCCGCCACGGCGAGACCGCCATGACCGCCTGGCGCCAGCGCCGCGAACAGGTGCGTGAACAGGCCGAGGCGTACAATCATTCGGCCATTAACGGTCTGGCTCGACCGATCTACCGCTACGATTACAATGTGCTGACCGGTGAAGACCTGCAGATCAGCGCCGACGCGATTCGCCTGCCGGGCTACGCACAGCCGATCTCGTTGAAAGTGAACAACCCGTACAAGGACCTGTGCTGAGCACCCGTCTTCTGTCCCAAGGCCAAGGCGCACCGGATAGGGTGGCGCCCAACACTGACCCATACAGGATGTTGCCATGAAGCGTTTGAGTCTGCTCACTGCCGCACTGGCGCTGGGAGGTTGCGTCAACCTGTCCGGCGCCCTCAAGGATGATTCCGGCGCCGACGCCTACTACACACTGGATACGCGCTACTATCGCTTTTGTCGGGGCATGACCCCGAACTGCCAGGACCTGACTTCGATCGTCTCAGTCCGCGCTCAGCTGCGTCCCATTGAGCATATCTACGGTCGGGCCGTTCAGGGCCCCAACTACCCGACCGACCTGGCGCGCATGATCATCGACCCGCCCGACGGCAGTTACACCACCGAAGCCATGGGCAGCGATGGTCGCTATATCCGCGTTCCGATCAACCGCCACACGGATACCGTCTGGAATACCCTCGACAGCGCCTACGACAGCATCTATCGCTGATCCGGCAGGCGCAGCAGCTGCTGCGCCGTGCGGCTGGTCGCCTCGGCGACCGCCTCCTGCGACAGCCCGCGCCATTGCGCAATCAGAGCCGCCACCTCGGCCACACGTGAGGGTTCGTTAGGCTGATCCGGATACCCCGCCAGCGGCATGTCAGGGGCATCGGTTTCCAGCACCAGCCACTCCAGCGGTAACGCGGTCGCCAACCGCCGCAGCTTGCGCGCCCGTGCATGGCTGAGTGCCCCGCCAAACCCCAGCTTGAACCCCAGCCCGGCATACGCCCGTGCCTGCTGTTCGCTGCCGGAAAAGGCATGCACGATGCCTCCCCGCGGCAAGTGCACCTGCCGCAGCCGTTTCAATACCTGATCATGCGCCTTGACCACATGCAGCAACACCGGCAGGTCGTGCTGCCGTGCCAGCTGCAGCTGCTGCTCAAACAGAGGCAGCTGCACCGCCGGCGCAGCCTGCCCCGGCCGAAAATCCAGCCCGATCTCGCCCAGCGCCACCACCTCAGTCTCATTCAGCACCTGTGCCAGTTGTGCCAGCGCCGCCGTGACATCATGGGAAAAGCAGGGGTGCAGCCCCAGCGCGGGATGCAAGCCGGGAACCGTCGCACACAGATTCAGCACACGCTGAAAGTTATCCACAGCAATGGATGGCACAACGATCTGCCCGACACCCGCCGCCTGCGCCCGGGCCTTCACGGCATCAAGATTGGCCATCAGGTCGGGAAAGTCGAGATGGCAGTGAGTATCGATCAACATGGGGAGAGTATGGCACATGTCTTCATCAACCAGCGATGTCATGCCCTCTGACACGGCGTCACCCCGTCCACGCGGCCTCGCCGACACCTTCAATGGCGCCAGGCTGTCAGCCGGCAACAGTACCACGGCCACCGCGACATCCTGCCACCGTCATGCCTTGACCACTAAGCCGACCGACAGGGATATATTCATGGCGTCTCGGCGAGTAAGCAAGGCAGGCAGCAACACGGACCATGGCACAGCTGCCTTGCAAGGTGTGCAACCGCTTCAGTGCTCACGCGTTGCGCGGAAGCGGATATCCGGCCAGCGCTCTTCGGTCAGGGACAGGTTGACCCGGGTCGGTGCCAGGTAGGTCAACAGGCCGGCGCCGTCGATTGCCAGATTGTCGTAGCCCTTGCGGCGAAACTCATCCAGCATTTTCTGATCATCACACTCGACCCAGCGGGCCGTCTGCACGCTGATCGGTTCATAGAGGCAGTCCACCTTGTACTCGTCCTTGAGGCGGAACACTACTACCTCGAACTGCAGCTGACCCACCGCGCCCAGAACCAGGTCGTTGTTTTTCAGCGGCTGGAACAGCTGTACGGCTCCCTCTTCCGACAGCTGCTGCAAGCCCTTTTGCAACTGCTTCATCTTCAGCGGATCGGTCGGGCGGACGCGGCGAAACATCTCCGGTGCGAAGTGCGGAATCCCGGTGAACTTCAAACTTTCGCCGGCGGTGAAGGTATCGCCGATCTGGATGGTGCCATGGTTGTGCAAGCCGATGATGTCACCGGACCAGGCTTCTTCCACGTTCTCGCGGTCACCGGCAATGAAGGTCACGGCGTCCGCAATGCGCACATCCTTGCCGGTACGCACGTGCTTCATTTTCATGCCACGGCTGTAAGAGCCGGAGCAGATGCGCATGAAGGCGATGCGGTCACGGTGTTTCGGGTCCATGTTGGCCTGGATTTTGAAAACGAATCCGCTGAAGGCTTCCTCGTCGGCCACCACGTCGCGGCTCTCGGTAGCGCGGGCCGGGGGCGCTGGTGCCCACTCGACAAACTCGTCCAGCATCTCCTTGACGCCGAAGTTACTCAGGGCCGTACCGAAAAACACCGGTGTCATCCGACCGGCCAGGTAGGCGGCCTGATCCCATTCGTGACAGGCGCCCTTGACCAGCTCAATCTCGTCCACGAAATCATCATATTCGTCCTCCAGCAACGCCCGCGCCTCGTCGGAGTCCAGCCCCTGGATACGCTTGTCTTCCGGCAGTGTATGCCCCTGTCCCGGGGTGAACAGATGAATAGTATCGGTATACAGGTTGTACACGCCCTTGAACCACTTGCCCGACCCTATGGGCCAGTTGATCGGTGCCGCCTCGATCTTGAGGACTTCTTCGATCTCATCCAGCAGCTCGATCGGATCGCGAATGTCGCGGTCCAGCTTGTTGACGAAGGAGAAGATCGGCGTGTCGCGCAGGCGGCAGACATCCATCAGCTTGATGGTCCGCTCCTCGACACCCTTGGCGCCATCGACCACCATCAGGGCCGAATCCACGGCGGTCAGGGTGCGATAGGTATCCTCGGAGAAATCCTCGTGCCCCGGTGTATCCAGCAGGTTGACCACGCGCTCCTTGTACGGAAACTGCATCACCGACGAGGTGATGGAGATACCGCGCTGCTGCTCCATACTCATCCAGTCCGAGGTAGCATGACGGTCGCTGCCGCGCCCCTTGACGGTACCGGCCACCTGAATCAGCTGACCGAGCAGCAACAGCTTCTCGGTGATGGTGGTCTTACCGGCATCCGGGTGAGAAATGATGGCAAAGGTGCGGCGTTTGGATACTTCCTGCGTGATCGCTGTGCTGGGCATCAAATAGGTCTTCTGCTTGGACACGGGGCCTAAACGCCCCGAGGTTAATCGGAAATGGCGTCTATTTTCGCTGATCAGGCCAGGTTACACAATGCACCCGCCCTACTTCCACAACTCGGATACCGGTGTCTCGGGGGAGAACCGATCCGCGACCTGTGCCAGCAGCAGCTCACCGCAGGCGATGGCATCGGTCAAGGCGTGATGGGGGCGGTAATAGGGCAAATGATAGCGCTCCCGGCTCTGCGCCAGCCGGATGGATATCGGCTTGTGACCGAATAACCGGGCCCAGAAACTTACCCGCCTGCGCCGGTACAGGCGCGCCTCCAGCTCCATGGTATCGATCACCGGAAACTCGATACCCTCGCGAATGCGGGCTTTCAGTGCCGAGTTGAGGAAGGCCCGTTCGATACCGCGATGGTGCACCACCACCACCTTGCCCTGCAGCTGGGCCAGCAACTCATCCAGGATACGCATCAAATCCGGTGCTTCCTCGATCTCCGAATGGGTGATGCCATGTACCACCACCGATTCGCTGCTCAGCGTCGCCCGCGGCTTAAGGACCCAGTGACGGGCCTGACCGCAATAGATGCGTCGGCTGTTCATTGGCACCAGACCGATGCTAACAATCCCGCTCTTGCGCGGGTCCAGTCCGGTGGTTTCAAAATCCACCGCCACCATCGGCACGTCGGACAGCGGCGTCTCGGGGGCTACCACCCCGGCCCCATAAAAGGCCTTAAGCGCCGGATGGCGGGCCGTTGTCGCCAAGCTGCGGTAGCGTTCGGCCCAATCGGTCGTGACCGTATCCTGGCCATCCAGCGAAGGCTCATTCTGCAGCTTGCTCTTGTCCAGATAGAACATCAGTTGCTGCGCCCCGGTTGATAGCGGTACTTGAGAAACTTCTGCGCATTGGACAGGATCTGAAACGCATCCTTGAGATTCTTGCGTTCGAAGTCGGACAGGTTCTCCGGCTCGATGTTATTGTCCGGCGCATTGCCCGCCTCCAGATCCAGAGCCTGGTGGCGAATGCGCACCATGGCGATCAACTCCAGAGCATCCCGCAGGTCCGGCCCGCGGCCGCGCGGCAGCAGCTCGGCGTCGATGATATCCTTGAGGCGGTCAAAGGTGTTGCGCTCGCGGGATCCCACCGCCAGCGCATGCACCCGCACCAAGTCCGCCAACGGCGCCGTGCCCCGCCGTTTCATATTGATCGAGTTGCTATGGCGACCATCGGTTTCCATCACGAAGTCCTTGAAGAAGCCCAGCGGCGGTGTACGCCTCAGTGCGTTGCGAGCCATGCAGGCCAAAAAGCGCGGGTTGCGACGCGCCTTGCGCCAGATCAAATCGTTGAGCATGTTGGCCCAATACGCCTCGCCCCATACCCCCTCCAGGTCGAAGAAAATCGAACTGTTGAGTAATGACTCCGGCGTCGGTTTTTCAATCCAGTCATTGAAATACTGCTCCCATACATGCAATGGCTGGCGCCATTTCTGGTTGGTCGCCATGATATTGCCGGTACAGTAGGTATAGCCGCAGGCATCCAGTCCGTCACAGACAAAGGTGGCCAGTGCTTTGAAATAGTCATCGTGCAGTTTGGGGTCAAAGCGGTTATCCAGCACCATGGCGTTATCCTGGTCGGTCACGATCAACTGTTCTTCTCGCGCCATGGAGCCCAGCGCCAGGAAACAGTAAGGCACCGGCGGCGGTCCCAGCTTTTCCTCACCCAGCTCCAGCAGGCGCTGCTTAAAGCTGCGCCCGATGACCGACATCGCGGTACCGATCATCTGCGAGTTGGCATCCTCATTGACCATGCGCGTGAAACAGGCACTGACATCGGAACGCAGGGCAACCAGCTCCTCCACGCTCTGGGCCCGGAAGATGCTGCTGACCACGAACAGGCTGTTTTGCGACTCGTAGCGGATGATGTCCGACAGTGCGATCACACCCATCGGCTGCTGGCGCTTGAGCACCGGCAGGTGGTGCACGTTATGGCGCAGCATCAGCAGCATCGCCTCGAACACGAACTGGCCATGTTCCACCGCGATCAGCTCGGCGGTCATGATCTCGGTCACCGGCGTCTCGAACGCCAGTCCTGGTGTAATCAGGCGATTACGCAGATCCCGGTCGGTGATGATGCCCACCACCGGCTGTGCTTCGGCGGTCTCGTCCAACACCAGCACCGAAGACACGCCCTCTTCGGTCATGCGCATGGCCGCGTCACGGGCACTGGCAGTGCGCGGCAGGGTGACGGCATCCCGAATCACCAGGGTCTCGATCTTGGCCGTCATCAGTTCGTTGGCATCCTCGCGGCGCCGGGCAACGGCCTGGCGCAGGCGCGTGCGGTCCTCCACTTCGACAATGTCGGCAAAGGCCTCATTACCATCAAACAGCTCGTTAAACAGCGCCTCCGGGATCATGTATACCAGGGTATCTTCCAGCGCCATGATCGGAAAGCGCACCCGCCCGTTGCGCAACAGGCCAAACTCGCCGAAGAACCCCCCCTCGCTGAGACGGTTGTACAGATCGCCGTTGCGCCGGTAGATCTCTACCGCGCCGCTGCGGATGACGTACCAGTCGTGAATTTCCTCGCCAAACTCCAGCACCTGGCTGCCTGCCTTGAAGTAGGCAATTTCCACCTGTGCAGCCACCTGCTGCAGCTGCTCGTCCGACAGTTCCGTGAACGGCTGGTGCCGCCCCAGGAACTCGGCTATTTCTATCTGTTCCGCGTGCATGGCATCCACCCTGTCAGTGCTTGAACGAAAACAGGCGGAGTGACGCGAGTCAGCTCCGCCTGTGGCGCAAGGGGCGTGTGGTTACGCCCGCGGCTCTGAAGCCAGCCCCTTGATCATCGAGAAGGCCGCCATCAGCAGCACCAGCGTAAACGGCAGGCCGGTCGACACAGCCATCGCTTGCAGGGCCGCCAGGCCGCCGCCCAGAATCAGGGCGATAGCCACCAGGCCTTCAAAGGTGCACCAGAACACGCGCTGCGGCGTTGGCGCATCGACCTTGCCACCGGCCGCGATTACGTCAATGACCAGCGAGCCGGAATCCGAGGAGGTCACGAAGAACACCATCACCAGCACGATGGCTATGAACGAAGTGATCTCCGCCAGCGGCAGAGCATCCAGCATGGTGAACAGGCGCAGCGGCAGATCCGCATCCTTGATGGCGGTATAGCCCTCGCTGAAGTGCAGATCAATGGCAGTACCACCGAACACCGTCATCCACAGCACGCACGCGGTGGACGGCACCAGCAGCACCGCGATCAGGAACTCGCGTACGGTACGGCCGCGGGAAACGCGCGCAATGAACATGCCAACGAACGGGCACCAGGAGATCCACCAGGCCCAGTAGAAGGCGGTCCAGCCGGAAACGAAGTTGACGTCTTCACGCCCGACCGGATTGGACAATTCGGGCAGGAAGCTCAGATAGGCCACCAGGTTATCGAAGAAGCCGGTCATCAACAGCAGCGTCGGCCCCACAAAGATCACGAACACCAGCAACAGGATCGCCAGAATCATGTTGATTTCGGACAGACGCTTCACGCCGGCGTCCAGGCCTGCCAACACCGATACCAGCGCAATGGCCGTGATGCCGATGACCAGCAGAATCTGCGTGGTATCGCCCATAGGTATGCCGAACAGATAGTTCAGACCGGACGTTGCCTGAGAGGCACCGTAACCCAGCGACGTGGCCAGGCCGAACAGAGTCGCCAGTACGGCCAGAATGTCGATGATATGGCCCGGCCAGCCCCAGACACGCTCACCCAGCAGCGGATAGAACACCGACCGAATGGTCAGCGGCAACCCCTTGTTGAACGAAAACAGGGCCAGCCCCAGCGCCATGACGGCGTAAATCGCCCAAGGATGCAGCCCCCAGTGGAAAATGGTGGCCGCCATGCCCAGCTGGCGAGCGGCTTCGGGGTCATTGCCGGCGGCCCCCAGCGGCGCCCAGTCGGTGCGTAGACCGTCTTCACCAACGCTGACACCACCGAAGGAGCTCAGCGCATGCGACATGGGCTCTGACACCCCGAAGAACATCAGACCTATACCCATGCCGGCCGCAAACAGCATGGAAAACCAGCCCAGATAACCGTAATCGGGCTGGGCCTCGGTACCGCCCAGACGAACACGTCCCAGCGGCGTCACGATCAACACCAGACAGATCACCACGAAGATGTTGGCGGCGCTGATGAAAAACCAGTCAAGATTGCCGGTCAGCCAGTTGCGCAGACCGGTAAACAGCGGCTCGACCTGATTCTGGAAGGCCAGTGTCAGAATGACAAAAGCCACCACGGCCAGGCCGGAAATGGCAAACACGCGGTTGTGGATATCAAGCCCGAACGGGCCCACATTGACAACAATGTTATCCTGACCGATCTGATAATCCGTATCGATAGGATTGACATCGCCATCGGGGATCATAGGATCTTTATTATCAGCCATTATGGACTGTCTCCCTCAGGTTGGGTGCGGTGTACACCCGGTCGGCGCACTACAGGGGGGCAGTCGACGACCGGCTCTACTAACAGTATGTTGGATCAGGTGCGACTTTCGCAAGTTGCTGATTCGCGACAACCGGCCTGCGACACTGTGTCGCAGCCTTAACGCGCGCCGCACACCGTTATACTGACGCCTTCATTTGCCACCCGCCCGGAGGTCCCGCCCTGAACGGCTTTCACGCACCCCTGCTGCAGCTGACCTACATCCGTACTCTGGTGCTCCTGATGCAGGGCTGCGCCCTGCTGTTCGGCACCTTCGTGCTGCATCTGAGCCTGCATGGCTGGCTGCTGGGCTCGGTCCTGGCCGGCCTGCTGCTGCTCAACCTGATGACTTTCGCCCGTCTGCACTCGCCACTGCCGGTGACCGATCTGGAGCTGTTCAGCCAGCTCTGCGCCGATGTGGTGCTGTATGGCTGCCTGCTGTATCAAGCCGGTGGCGCCACCAACCCGTTCATCTTTATTCTGCTGGTGCCTCTGCTGATCACGGCCGCCACGCTGCCCAAGCGTTTCACCCTGCTGATGGCGCTGATGGTTGTCAGCCTGTACAGCATTCTGCTGCGCCATTTTGAACCCCTGATTACACCCGGCGATAGCCACCAGCACCGCCTGCTGAACCTGTTTGATCTGCATATTACCGGCATGTGGATCAACTTCCTGTTTACCGTGCTGCTGGTGACCTGGTTCATCAGCCGCATGCAGGCCTCGCTGCAGACCCAGCGTCAGCATCTGCAACAGGCACGCGATCAACGGTTGCAGGATCAGCAGTTGCTGTCGCTGGCCACCATGGCTGCCGGGACCGCCCATGAACTGGGTACCCCACTGGCCACCATGCAGGTGACCCTGCGGGAGATGGCGCTGGATCACCCGCAGGATGCGCAGTTGCAGGAGGATATCCAATTGCTGCAGGAGCAGGTCGAACGCTGCAGTCAGCGCCTGCAGCAGATGAGTCACAAGGTACGCGATGCCCGCCAGGGAGATGGACCGGTGCCGATCCATAATCTGCTCACGGAAGTCCTGGAAGAGTGGAGCCTGATGCGCCCGGATGTCAGTTATCGGTTCGACAGCACTCCGGCCATACAGGCACACATACAGGGATCCACGGCACTGCGCCAGGCACTGCTGAATCTGCTCAACAATGCCGCCGACGCCGCGCCCGATGACATCGACATTCGGCTGGACTGCCCGACACCTCTACAGGCACGGCTGCGCATCCATGACCGCGGCCCCGGGTTACCGCTGGAACAGGCCGACCGTCTGGGACAGCCGTTTGTCACCACCAAGGGCCGTGGCCTGGGCATCGGCCTGTTTCTCACCACCTCGACCCTGGCCCGCCACCAGGGCGAAGTCCGTCTGTATAATCACCCGGAAGGCGGTACGTTGACCGAAGTCTGCCTGCCGCTGCTGCCCGAATCAGAGGAGCCCGAATGATGCAGGAACGCTTCCTGATCGTCGATGATGACCCTACATTCACCCGTGTTCTGGCCCGCGCCATGACCCGGCGCGGCTACGATGTCTGCGTGGCTCGTCATGTGGAGGAGGCTGTGCAGAAGGCGCAGGCAACACCGCCCGACCTGGCCACGGTGGATCTGAAAATGGAGGGCCCTTCGGGGCTAACACTGTTGCCCGAGCTGCGGGCCCTGAACCCGCAGATGAAGATCCTGGTCCTGACCGGCTATGCCAGCATCGCCACCACCGTGGATGCGATCAAATCCGGTGCCGACAACTACCTGCCAAAGCCTGCGGATGCCGACCAGATCCTGCGCGCCCTGGGTGTGGATCAGGAGACGCCGACCCAGGAGACCGAGATTCCGGAGCAGCCAATGTCGGTCAACCGCTTGGAATGGGAACATATCCACAAGGTGCTGCACGAACATGACGGCAACATCTCGGCCACGGCACGGGCACTGGGCATGCACCGCCGCACTCTGCAGCGCAAGCTGTCCAAGCACCCGGTACGGCGTTAGTAGCTGTGGATAAGTGTCATTGTTCGTCGATGTACAGGCGGGCGTCGAACGTGCGAATCCAGTCCGGGTGAAAGGCCATCATCGCGGTCATGATGATGCCGTTCAGCAATCCCTCCGGGAACATGATCAGCGGCAGGAAGCGCACATACTCCAAATAGATCTTGCCCCAGGGGTATACGCCGTCGAACCAGAGCAGCAACGCCATCACCATGCCGGCCGCAGCCGTCGCCACGCCAGCGCCGAAAAAGGCACACATGAACAGGTAAACAAAAAAGTTGCGCGGCAGTTTGGCTTCCACCAGCCGCAGCACACCGATGCTGGCCAGTGCCGGCACAATCACGGAACAAAGCACGTTGACACTGAAGGTGTCCCAGCTTTCATGACCGATCACCGTCATCCCCAACAGGGCCAGGGTGCCGGACAGGATCGCCAGATCCCAGCCGAACATCAGCGCCAGCGTGGTCATACCCAGAAAATGAATGCCCAGCCCCGGCGACACGCCGGCCCGCATGGTCCACATCAGCATCAGGCTGACAGTGGCGCCGAACAACAGATGCTGCAGACGCCGCTCGCCGGCGAGCACCGGCCACGGGGCCGAGCGCAGTGCCAGCAACAACATCAACAACGAAAACAGCGCCGCTGCCCACAGCCAGCCGCCACTGATCAGTCCCTGAGTCAGACTCATGTGTCTACCTGTTCAGTTGACCCGCATCGCCCGGGCGCTCGCAACCAAACAGCAAGGCATCCTCACGGCCAACCTCCAGCGGGTAATAGTCCTTGCGCCGACCGGTTTCATGCCAGCCGGCCCGATGATACAGCTGCTGCGCCGCAAGGTTCGAGGCCCGAACCTCCAGAAACAGCTGACGCGTCCCCTGCTGTTCCAGCTGCGTCATCGCATGGTTCAGCAACGCCAGGGCAATGCCGCGTTGGCGCGCGGCAGGCGCACAGGCGATGCGCAGCAGTTCAGCTTCGTCCAGCACCCGGCTGAACAGGCAATAGCCCAGAAGGGTATCGCCTTCCCGGGCCAGCCAGGCTGCCGCACCCTGCCCCTCCAGCGCCTTGTGCCACCAGCGGACGGCGAAGGCATCGCCGGCGAAGCACTCAAGGTCCAGCGCTTGCACCGCGTCCAGATCCGCCGGTTGCAGCGGTGTCAGGCTCAGCATGCGTCGGCGGCTCCGGGCAGGCGCCGCAAGGGCTGCAGATCGCGCCACACTTCGGCTTTACGCTCGGGCAGACGCAGCAGTTCACTGAGGCTGAGGGTGACCAGGGCCTGACGCCCCTCGGCCAGCGGCAGCCACTGACCCTGGCACTCGTCCAGCACCCGCTCGGTATCCACCACCCACTGCAGGGCGGCTTCGCCCAGCAGCAGAACATGCCGGATCTCGGGCTTGAACTCCAGGGTACGCTGCAGCTTGTGCCGCGCGGCGCGGCGCGCTTCTTCCGGCCCCTGGTCCAGCGTCTTGCTGGCCAGCATGGGCCAGGGCAGCATGAAGGGCGCTGACAACGCCTGCTCCGCCGGCAACCCCAGCGCACGGGTCATGCCCTGCAGCAGTCGCTTGTGCTGGCGACTGAAGCCGTCGGCATGGTGCGGCGGCAACGAATCGATGATCAGCAGATCCGCACACACCAGGTACGCCAGCTTGAAGCGCGGTGCCGGCTCCAGCGCCGTACGCGGCCCGACCGTACGCGGCCCGACCGTCCGCGGCCCTGCGGCCACCGGTGCAGCCGTAGCGGCTGGTTTGGGCGCGGGCACATCCACCAGCGTGGCCGTATCAATGCCACTGCCGGCCGAACGCGGAGATGCGGAGCGTGCCTGCGGGCCCGATGACGACTTCGCCACCGGTGACGCAGGCGTCGAGACGGCTGCAGGCGCGTCCACGTGTTCGGCCGCATGAAAGCCGGCCACCCAGTCCGGCGAGGTGGCGGCCCCAGGCAACGGCTGCCGGGGCAACCAGCTGTCGATGCCAATCGCCTCCAGCCACTGATGACGCTGCTGCTCCTGAGCCTGTAACGACATCAACGCCTCTTATACCTGCGGGTGTGCTTTCTGAATGTTGGCATCCAGCATGTTCAGCGCATGGATGTAGGCCTTGGCCGAGGCGATGATGATATCGGTGTCGGCACCCAGACCATTGACGATACGACCAGCCTTTTCCAGACGTACGGTCACTTCGCCCTGGGAATCGGTGCCGCTGGTGATGGCATTCACCGAGTACAGCTGCAGGTTGGAGCCGGACTGGGCCACCTGTTCCAGCGCCTTGAAGGCCGCATCGACCGGGCCGCTGCCGGAAGATTCGACAGAGTGCTCTTCTCCATCCACGGATACCACCAGGCTGGCCACCGGGGTTTCGCCGGTCTGGGAGGTGACGTTGAGACTGCTCAGGCGGTATTTTTCATGACCGGCGGAGGCACGAGCATCGCTGACCAGCGCCACCAGGTCGTCATCGAAGATCTCGCTCTTCTTGTCGGCCAGCTCCTTGAAGCGGGCAAAGGCGGTATTCAGCTCGGCATCGGACGCGAAGCTGGTGCCCAGCTCTTCCATGCGGGTGCGGAAGGCGTTGCGACCGGACAGCTTGCCCAGCACCATGCGGTTGGTATTCCAGCCCACATCTTCCGCGGTCATGATCTCGTAGGTTTCGCGGTGCTTGAGTACGCCGTCCTGATGGATGCCGGACTCGTGCGCGAAGGCGTTGGCACCGACGATCGCCTTGTTCGGCTGCACCGGGAAGCCGGTGACGCTGGACACCAGACGCGAGGCCGGCACGATCTGGGTGGTATCGATGCCGGTGGTCAGACCCAGCACGTCCTGACGGGTACGCAGCGCCATCACGATCTCTTCCAGCGAAGCATTACCGGCACGCTCGCCCAGACCGTTGATGGTACATTCCACCTGACGGGCACCGGCACTTACTGCCGCGAGCGAGTTGGCCACCGCCAGACCCAGGTCGTTGTGGCAGTGTACGGAGAACACCGCCTTGTCGGCGTTGGGAATGCGCTGAATCAGCTGGGCGATGGTGTTGCCGTATTCCTGGGGCACCGCGTAGCCCACGGTATCCGGGATGTTGATGGTGCGGGCACCGGCATCGATCACTTTCTCGATGATGCGGCACATGAAATCCAGCTCGGAGCGGCTGGCGTCTTCCAGCGAGAACTCCACGTCGTCGATCAGGTTACGCGCACGCGTAACCGCCCGCACCGCGTTTTCAACCACCTGATCCGGCTCCATCTGCAGCTTGTACTGCATGTGGATCGGCGAGGTGGCGATAAAGGTGTGGATACGGCCGGAGTTGGCGCCGCGCAGGGCCTCGCCGGCGCGGTCGATATCCGCATCCAGGGCACGGGACAGGGAGCAGACGGTGCTGTCCTTGATGGTATCGGCGATGGTTTTCACCGACTCGAAATCACCGGGGCTGGCAATGGCAAAGCCCGCTTCGATCACGTCTACGCGCAGCTTTTCCAGCTGCTTGGCAATGCGCAGCTTCTCGTCACGGGTCATGGACGCGCCCGGGCTCTGTTCGCCATCACGCAGGGTGGTATCGAAGATAATTACGCGGTCATCATTGCGGCTCATGCTCACTACTCCCGTCGGGCCCGGACCGCTCCTGTCCGGGTGTGGATAAGTCTGCCTTGGGGTCACAGGTGGAAGGCAGCTGAAGATAGGCTTATTGTATCACCAAGCTGCAACTGCCAACACGCATCATGACAAGGAGCCAGGACCATGAATGCCACCCGTTTTGACCAGCTGATCGACCGCCGCGCCACGTCCAGCGAGAAATGGGAAAAATACGCCGACAGCGAAATCCTGCCGATGTGGGTGGCCGATACCGACTTCATGGCGCCGCAGCCGGTGATCGACGCCCTGCACCAGCGCATCGACCATGGCGTGTTCGGCTACACCTGCACCCCGCCGGAGCTGAACCGGCTGGTGATCGAACGCATGCAGGCGCTGTATGACTGGCACATCGAGGCCAACGATCTGGTCTGGCTGCCCGGCCTGGTCTGCGGCCTCAACCTGGCCTGCCGTACGGTGGGCGAGAGCGGCTCGGCGGTGATCACCCCGGCCCCGGTGTACCCGCCGTTCATGTCGGCACCGCGCCTGTCCGACCGCAGCCTGATCAAGGTGCCGCTCAAACGCGGCGAGGACCGCCGCACGCTGATCGACCTGGACGCGCTGGAAGCAGCAATCACCCCCGAGGCGAAACTGCTGCTGTTCTGCAACCCGCACAACCCGGGCGGTACCCTCTATCGCCGTGAAGAACTGCAAGCCCTGGCCGAGATCATCATCCGCCATGATCTGATCATCTGCTCCGATGAAATCCACTGCGACCTGATTCTGGAACCGGGCCTGACCCATACCCCCATCGCCTCACTGGGCGACGCCATCGCCGCCCGCACCATCACCCTGATGGCGCCCAGCAAGACCTACAACATCGCCGGCCTCGGCTGCTCCTTCGCGGTGATCCAGAACCCGGAACTACGCCAGCGCTTCCAGCGCGTGCGCAAGGGCATCGTGCCCGACGTCAACCTGCTGGGCTACACCGCCGCCCTGGCCGCCTACCGCGACGGTGACGAATGGAACCGCGCCCAGCTCAACTACCTGCGCACCAACCGCGATTACCTGGTGGAAGCGATCAACGCCATCCCGGGACTGAAGCTGGACCCGATCGAAGCCACCTACCTGGCCTGGATCGACGTCTCCGCGGCCTGCCTGGATAACCCGCCCCACTTTTTCGAGCAGGCCGGGGTTGGCCTGTCACCGGGCCGCGACTTCAGTGATGACCGTTTCATGCGGCTGAATTTCGGCTGCCCGCGCGCGCGGCTGGAGCAGGCCGTGGACCGAATTCGGCGGGCGCTGCTGAATGAATTGCCGGCTTAAATATACGCCATTGCAGTCAATATAAATAAAAGGCGACATAGTCGCGATATATATACAAACCAAAACTAACGAATGTTTTAAATGACGCCATTAAAAGACAAAGCATGGGTGGCAGGGCGAGAGCGTGAACAAAAAGTAATCAGTTCAGTCTTTGAGCTTTCCTCCACCAAGGCATTTGTGATCAGATACTGGCTTTTGTGATGAC